>NZ_LT906480.1:2790000-3990000 GCF_900186865.1 Stenotrophomonas maltophilia | reverse complement strand
GTGTCACCGTCGGTGCACTGGGCCTGCTGGCGTTCGGCTGGCACCAGCGCGAGCGCCGGCGCCTGTTTGCGCTGGCCTTGCAGGGCGGTGCCATCGGCGTGCTGCTGTTGACCATCTTCGCGGCCTTCAAGCGTTTCGAGCTGATTCCGCCGGGCTTCGCCTTCGTCAGCTCCATTGCACTGGTGGCCGCGCTGTGCGTGCTGGCGGTGGTGCAGAACTCGCGCACGCTGGCGGTGCTGGGCATCCTCGCCGGCTTCATGGCACCGCTGTGGCTGTCCACCGGCAGCGGCAACCACGTGGGGTTGTTCAGCTACTACGCCGTGCTCAACGCCGGCATCTTCGCCATTGCCTGGTTCCGACCGTGGCGCGCGCTGAACCTGCTGGGCTTCGCCTTCACCTTCGGTATCGGCACGTTCTGGGGCGTGCTGCAGTACGCGCCTGACAAGTTCAACAGCACCGAGCCGTTCCTGCTGCTGTTCTTCGCCTTCTACCTGCTGATCCCGTTGCTCTACGCACGCCGGCAGCCCGCCGGGCAGCGTGACCTGGTCGATGGCAGCCTGGTGTTCGGTACGCCGTTGGTCGCGTTCTCGTTGCAGGCGGGAATGCTGTACCAGCAGCCGATGACGCTGGCGCTGTGCGCACTGGGCCTGGCCGCGATCTACGCGGCGCTGGCGTGGGCGTTGATCAGGCGCGCGTCGTACACCGTGCTGGCGCAGTCGCACGCGGTGCTGGCGGTGGGCTTTGCCACGCTGGCGGTGCCGCTGGCCTTGTCGGCGCGGGCCACCGGCGCGGTCTTCGCGCTGGAAGGCGCCGGACTGGCCTGGTTGGGCCTGCGCCAGAAGCGCTGGCTGCCTCAGGTGTCCGGCGCGCTGCTGCAGATGGGCGCTGCGTTCGCCTTCGTGGCCGGTGGCGATCACTGGCATGAGGACCTGCGCTTCCTGATCAATCCGACTGCCATCGGGGCGCTGCTGCTGGCCCTGGCCGGCTTCGCGTCGGCCTGGAGCTACCAGCGCAGGTCGCGCCACGAGATCGCCCTGGTCTACTACCTGTGGGGCCTGCTGTGGTGGCTGGGCGGCATGGTGCATGAGATCACCCGCTTCTTCCCGTACCGCACCGAAGTGGACGCGTTGCTGGTGCTGGCCGCCGTCACTGCCTGGCTGGCCGCCGAAATGCAGCGCCGTCAGCCGGCATGCGCACTGGGCGTGACCGCGCTGGCCATGCTGGCGCTGGGCTTCCCGCTGGCGCTGATGCAGAGCGACGCGCACCATCAGCCGTTCGCCGGCTACGGTGCGCTGGCCTGGGCGGTGTTCGCGGTGATGGGCGTGCGCACGCTGCTCTGCCTGCGCCAGGGGGGCGACAGCGTGGCGCGCATCGCGCAGTTCCTGTGGTGGCTGTTGTGGCCGTCTCTGCTTTCGCTGCTGGCCCTGTGGGGCGGTGGCGAGGCCGGGCTGGCACAGGGCTGGACCACGTTGCTGGTGACGGTGCCGTGGCTGCTGATGGCGGCGCTGTCGCTGTGGCGCTGGAATGCGCTGCGCTGGCCGCTGGGTGCAGCGTTCGATCGCGTGCGCCAGCCGCTGCAGTGCGTGCTGTTCGGCCTGTTGTCGATCGGCTGGCTGTTCGGACAGCTGCTGCCGGGCGATGCTGCGCCGCTGCTCTGGCTGCCGGTATTGAATCCGGCCGAGCTCGGACAGTGGCTGAGCCTGTTGCTGCTTGCGCGCTGGCTGTACAGCGATCAGGCGCCGAAGACCCTGTCGGGAATCCGCATGCCGCTGCTGTCACTGGCAACGTTCGTCGCGCTGACCAGCGTGGTGCTGCATGGCGTGCATCAGTGGGGCGGCCTGTCGTGGAGTGCGTCGATGATGCGTTCCAGCCTGGCGCAGACCAGCCTGACCGTGCTGTGGAGCGTGCTCGGCGTGATTGCCTGGGTGTGGGGATCGCGCCGTGGCCAGCGCGTGTTGTGGATGGTCGGTGCCGTGCTGATGGGCGTGGTGCTGGCCAAGCTGGTCATCGTCGATCGGCAGCACCTGGGCAACCTGCTGGGCATCGCATCGTTCATCGCCTACGGCCTGCTGTGCACGGTCGTGGGTTATCTGGCACCGGCACCGCCCAGCGCGGCGCCGTCCGTGGAGGAAAAACAATGAGGAAGTGGAGCAGGGCGCTGCTGCCGGCGATGTTCGGCATGCTGGCCGCCGTCGCGGTGCAGGCCGCCGACTACCGCACGCAGTACGCCGAGCAGTGGCCGCTGACGCTGTCCAGCGCACAGTCCGGTGCGTACAGGGTGGTTCTGGAGCCGGCAATCTATCGCCGTGCAGGTGCCGCAGACCTGGGTGACCTGCAGGTGTTCAACGCCGCCGGCCAATCGTTGCCATCGGCATTGCTGGCGCCGGACCAGCCCCTGGCACAGCCGCCGGTGCAGCGTGAGCTGCCGTGGTTCGCGCTGCCGCCGCTGGCCGAAGCACAGCGCAACGATCTGCAGTTGCTGACCGAGCGCGATACCGATGGCCGTGTCCGTCGCGTCGAAGCACGCGTGAGCGGCGGTGCGGCAGCGAACGGGCAGGGTGGTTGGCTGATCGATGCCAGCGTGCTCGGCCAGCAACCGTTGGCGGCACTGGTGCTGGACTGGGCTGACAGCGGACAGCCGTTGCAGGCGCAGGTGCAGCTGGATGCCAGCGACGACCTGCAGCACTGGCGTCCGATCGGGCGTGACATCCCGCTGGTCGACCTGCAACGTGCTGGCAAGCGCCTGCTGCAGCGCCGCCTGCAGGTGGACGGCGAGGCGCGCTATCTGCGCGTGCTGGCGCAGGGCGATACGCGCCTGCCGACGCTGCGCAGCGTGCTGGCCGAGCTGCCGCCGGCGCCGGCCACGCTGCCGTGGGAGTGGCTGTCGCTGGAACCGACCTCGAAGGGCAAGGGTGAATACACCTTCGAACTCGACGGCCGTTTCCCGGTAGCGCGCGCGGATGTGGCCAGCACCGACAACAGCCTGGTGCAGTGGACGTTGTTCAGCCGCGATGACGAGAGTGCGGAATGGCAGCGCCGCAGTGCGCCATGGATTGCGTACCAACTGCAGCAGGGCGCGCAGGGCCAGCGCCAGCAATCAGCGGCCCAGCCGCTGGGGGGCGTGCATCGTGACCGCTACTGGAAGCTGGTGGCGAACCCGGCGGAAACTGCGACCGCACCGACCCTGCGCTTGGGCTACCAGCCGGAAGTACTGGTGTTCCTGAGCCAGGGGGCAGCACCGTATGCACTGGCAGTGGGCAGCGCGACCGCGCGCCGCATGGAAGCGCCGATTGGTGTGTTGATCGAGGAACTGCGGCAGCGCAATGATCCGTCGTGGCAGCCGACGCTGGCGCGCCTGGAGGGCAGCCCGGAGCCGCTGGCCGGTGACGCGGCGCTGAAGCCGCAGCACGATTGGAAGGCGTGGTTGCTGTGGGCGTTGCTGGGGCTGGGTGTGTTGGTTGTTGGCGGCCTGGCGGTCAGCCTGCTTCGGCAGAAGCCTGCGCCTTCGGCGTAGTTTCCGGCGAACGGCGGAGCCCCTCGTGGGTGGTCATTCTTCGAGCAAAAGCCGCGCTTGGCCGGGCGGGTGGGTTGTCTGGGGGACGCCGTGAATACGTCCCTGTAGGCTCGGTCGCCGCATCCATGCGGCTCACGCCCCCAGCCAACCCACCCGCCCGGCCACGGACAGTTTCCGTGTGCGTCCACCCACGTAGAAAAAAAGAAAAGCAAAAGCGGGTCGCGCGCTTCGCGCACCCCTTCTTTCTTCAACCGACACCACACACTGCTCTTGCGTTTGCCATCCGCTCTACCTCATGAACCTGTTGAGGCCGGGGCGGTGCGGGTTGGCAGGGGTGTCAGCCGCATGGATGCGGCTGCCAAGCCTCCACGGACGGATTCACGGCGTCCCCTGCCAGCCCGCACCGCCCCGGCCCACCCACAGCATCACAAGGCGCCAGCGCTTTGGCTTTGGCCGCTGCTGTTGCTGTTGCTGTGCGCCTCTGCCTGCCGCAGGCATCGACCCTCCCACCACCCGCACCCGATACAATGGCCGCCTGCCGCATTCCGGCATCCCGTCCCCGAGCCAAAGAGTTGCCCATGTCCATCGTCCGCATGACCGACCTCGACCTCTCCGGCAAGCGCGTGCTGATCCGCCAGGATCTGAACGTGCCGATCGAGAATGGCCGCATCACTTCCGAACAGCGCATCACCGCTTCGCTGCCGACGCTCAAGCGCGCGCTGGAGCAGGGCGCGGCGGTGATGGTCACCTCGCACCTGGGGCGCCCGAAGGAAGGTGTGTGGAGCGAAGCCGATTCGCTGGCGCCGGTGGCCCAGCGCCTGTCCGAGCTGCTCGGTCGCGAGGTTCCGCTGGTGCGCGACTGGGTCGACGGTGTAGAGGTCCAGCCGGGCCAGCTGGTGCTGCTGGAAAACTGCCGCATGAACGTCGGCGAGGGCAAGGACGATGAAGCCCTGTCGAAGAAGTACGCCGCCCTGTGCGATGTGTTCGTGATGGACGCCTTCGGCACCGCGCACCGTGCGCAGGCCTCCACACACGGTGTCATCCGCTTCGCCCCGGTTGCTGCCGGTGGCCCGCTGCTGATGGCCGAACTGGACGCGCTGGCGCAGGCGCTGGATGCACCGGCCAAGCCGCTGCTGGCCATCGTCGCCGGCAGCAAGGTCAGCACCAAGCTGGAACTGCTGGCCAACCTGGTCGGCAAGGTCGACCAGCTGATCGTCGGTGGTGGCATCGCCAACACCTTCATCGCTGCCGCCGGCTACAACGTCGGCAAGTCGCTGTACGAGCCGGACCTGCTGGACACCGCGAAGAAGATCGTGGCCGATGCCAAGGCGCGCGGCGCCGACATCCCGCTGCCGGTGGACGTGGTGACCGCCAAGCAGTTCATGCCCGACGCGGTCGCCGAGGTGAAGGCGGTCGACGCCGTTGCCGAAGATGATCTGATCCTGGACATCGGCCCGCAGACCGCGGCGCAGTACGCGCAGCTGATCGACAAGGCTGGCACCGTGGTCTGGAACGGCCCGGTCGGTGTGTTCGAGTTCGAGGCCTTCAGCAAGGGCACCGAAGCGCTGGCCCGCGCCATCGCCAGCTCCAAGGCGTTCTCCATCGCCGGTGGCGGCGACACCCTGGCGGCGGTCGACAAGTTCGATATCGCCCAGCAGGTCAGCTACATCTCCACCGGCGGCGGCGCGTTCCTGGAGTTCCTGGAAGGCAAGACCCTGCCGGCGGTGGCCGCACTCGACGCGCGCGGCGCATGAGTGCCGGGCACGGCAAGGATGTCCTGTTCTTCGACCTGGACGGCACGCTGATCGACTCGCAGGTGGGCATCACCGCCTGCATCGCCTATGCGCTGCAGAAGATGGACCATCCGGTGCCGCCGCAGGAGACGCTGCTGGGCTGGATCGGTCCTTCGCTGCGTACCACCTTCACGCCACTGTTCGTCGAACCAGCGCGGGTGGAGCAGGCGGTGGGCTATTACCGCGAGCGTTTCGACGCCGAAGGCTGGCGCGAACACACGGTGTACCCGCAGGTGGAAGACACCCTGCGCACGCTGCATGGCCGAGGCCACCGCCTGGCGGTGGTCACCGCCAAGAACGAGCCGCATGCGCGCCGCATCCTTGCGCACCTGCCGTTTGGCGGGCTGTTCGAGGAGATCGTCGGTTCGACCCTGGACGGCTCGCGCAGCCACAAGCCCGAGCTGGTCGGGGAGGCACTGCGCCGCCTGCAACTGCAGCCCGCACAGTGCTGGATGATCGGCGACCGCCGCATGGACATCGAGGGCGCACGCCACCACGGCCTGCGCAGCGTGGGGGTGCTGTGGGGCTTTGGCGGTGAGGCCGAACTGACCGAAGCCGGTGCGGGCCAGCTGGCTCGCGAGCCGGCACAGCTGACGACGCTGTTGGCCTAGCCGCCCTTGCCTGTAGAGCTGGCCCCACGCTCGGCTGATTGCGGCCCACGGTGCAGCCGGGCATGGCCCGGCTCTACAGAACACCCTGCGCCAGCGTATGTCCGGGTGATGTCCGTTCCATGACCCGCGAAGTCAGGCAGCACAAGGCTGTAACCGTATACATGCGGCGTGAAGGATGTGCTAATTTCCGTTCTTTATCGGGAGAGGCCCATTCACCATGTTCGAGCGTCAGCGTCGCACCAAGATCCTTGCCACCCTCGGTCCGGCCACTGATCCGCCGGGCGTGCTGGAGGATCTGTTCCGCGCCGGCGTCAACGTGGTGCGCCTCAACTTCAGCCATGGTGACCCGTCCGGCCAGGCCAAGCGTGCCGCCGAAGTGCGTGCCGCCGCCGCCCGCGTCGGCGTGGAAGTGGGCATCCTGGCCGACCTGCCGGGCCCGAAGATCCGCATCGAGCGCTTCGCAGAAGGCAAGGTGCAGCTGAAGGCGGGCAACCGCTTCGACCTGATCGCCAGCACCAGCGCCGGCCCGGGTGATGCCACCCAGGTGGGTGTGAGCTACCTCGGCCTGCCGCAGGACGTGGGTCCGGGCGACGTCCTGCTGCTCGACGACGGCCTGATGCAGCTGCAGGTGGTGGAGGTGCAGGGCGAACGCATCATCAATACCGTACTGAACGACGGTGTGCTGTCCGACCGCAAGGGCCTGAACAAGCAGGGCGGAGGCCTCTCGCTGGGCGCGCTGACCGAGCGCGACAAGGAACTGATCGGCATCGTCGCCAAGATCGGTGTCGACTTCATCGCCGTGTCGTTCTGCCGCAACGCACAGGACATGAACGATGCGCGTGACATCGCCCGCTCGCATGGCTGTGATGCTGCGCTGGTGTCGAAGATCGAGCGCACCGAGGCCATCGAGAACCTGGAAGAAATCGTCGAGGCCAGCGACGTGGTGATGGTCGCCCGTGGCGACCTTGGCGTGGAGATCGGCGATGCCGAACTGCCGGGCCTGCAGAAGAAGATCATCAAGGCCTCGCTGGCGCAGAACAAGGTGGTGATCACCGCCACGCAGATGCTGCAGTCGATGGTGGAAAGCCCGATTCCGACCCGTGCCGAAGTGCTGGACGTGGCCAACTCGGTCATCGACGGCACCGATGCGGTGATGCTGTCGGCCGAGACTGCTGCAGGTGCCTGGCCGGTCAAGGCGGTCGAAGCAATGGCGCGCATCTGCCTGGGGGCCGAGCGCCAGTTCCAGACCGAGACCGACTTCAACGCTTCGCCGCGCAACCTCGAGCGTGCCGACCAGGCCATTGCCATGGCCACCATGTTCCTGTCCCAGCACGTGGGCGTGCGCGCGATCGTGGCAATGACCGAGTCCGGCGGCACCGCGCGTTACCTGTCGCGTTTCCGCGCCAAGGCGCCGGTGTTCGCGGTGACCCGCCATGACGGCGCGCGCCGGCAGATGGCGCTGATGCGCGATGTGTTCCCGATCAACTTCGACAGCCGCGGCCTGACCCCGCGCGAAGCCGCGCGCGGCAGCATCCGCCTGCTGGTGGAAGCCGAACTGCTGCAGGCCGGCGACCGCGTCGTGTTCACCAGCGGCGAGCACATGGAAACCCACGGTGCCACCAATACCCTGCGCCTGCTGGAAGTGGGTGAAGACGGCCGCGCCATTGGGCTGGGCGATCTGTAAACCCAGTCGGCCTTGGGTCGGAGCCGCTGCGCGGATCCGACCCGGGGTCAGATCCCCAAAGGTGCTCTGACCCCATGCCGCAGGACATCCCTTGTCCTGCGCGGACATTGGAATCGTTTCCATCCTGGCCTCGACACCGGGGCAACGGGCAGCGGGGCTATACTTACGTTTTTCCCGCACCCGCCACAGGAAATACATGAGCATCGAACAGCTGGCCGAAACCGCCCAGGCCATGGTCGCCCCGGGCAAGGGCATCATCGCGATCGACGAATCCACCGCTACCATCGCCAAGCGTTTCGCCGGCGTCGGTATCGAGAACACCGAGGAGAACCGTCGTGCCTACCGCGAGCTGCTGCTGACCACGCCGAAGCTCAACGAGCACATTTCCGGCGCCATCCTGTACGACGAAACCATCCGCCAGTCGACCAGGGACGGCGTGCCGTTCGCCAAGTACATGGCCGACCACGGCATGATTCCGGGCATCAAGGTGGACAAGGGTGCGCACCCGCTGGCCGGCTGCCCGGGCGAGCTGGTCACCGAAGGCCTGGACGGCCTGCGCGAGCGCCTGCAGGAGTACTACAAGCTGGGTGCGCGCTTCGCCAAGTGGCGTGCGGTCATCAACATCGGCGAGAGCATTCCGTCGGGCACCTGCATCGAGTCCAACGCCCATGCGCTGGCCCGTTATGCCGCCCTGTGCCAGGAATGCGGCCTGGTGCCGATGGTCGAGCCGGAAGTGATCATGGACGGCGACCACGACATCGAGACCTGCTACGAAGTCACCGAAGCCACCCTGCGTTCGCTGTTCGACGCGCTGTACCAGCAGAACGTGCTGCTGGAAGGCACCATCCTGAAGGCGTCCATGGTCATCTCCGGCAAGAACTGCGATGAGCAGGCCGACGTCGAGGAAGTGGCCGAGTCGACCGTGATGTGCCTGAAGAGCACCGTGCCGGCCATCCTGCCGGGCGTGGTGTTCCTGTCCGGTGGCCAGAGCGACGAGCAGTCCACCGAGCACCTGAACGCGATGAACCAGCTGGGCAACCTGCCGTGGCCGCTGAGCTTCTCCTACGGCCGCGCCATGCAGCAGGCCGCGCTGAAGCTGTGGGCCAAGGACATGAAGGGCAACTACGCAGCCGCCCAGAAGACCGTGTACGAGCGTGCCAAGGACAACGGCCTGGCTGCGCTGGGCAAGTGGAACGGCTGATCCGTCCCATCGCTGGATGAACAAGGCAGCGCCGGCATCACGCCGGCGTTTGCTTTTGCGGGTATCTTTTCCGCCCCCGCGTGCCCGGCCGGTACGCGGGAACCACATGGAAGGCCAAGGAGAAACAACATGCGTTTGGCAGCAATCACACTGGCCGTAGCCACGGTCCTGGTCGCCGGCGGGTGCAACCGTATCGGCGGCGGCGCAGAGGCAGGCAAGGCCGCGTCGCTCGATTTCGACAAGCCGGTGTCCGGCGAGATCACCTCGCGCAGCGGCATCAACTTCAATGATGGCAGCCATCACCAGCTCTACCAGATCAAGCTGGAAGACAAGGATCTGGTCGGCCTGAAGCTCACTGGTGCCCTCAGCGGCTCGATCGCCGTTTTCAACAACGGCAGTCTTGTTTCCACCAGCAACACCGGTTACGAACGCGAAGGCGACGTCTCGCTGGCGTTCCGTGCCAATGGCGGCGGCACCTACCAGGTGGCGATCAATGCCGATGGCCCGACCGCCTTTGGTCCGTATCGCCTGCGAGCCGAGAAGCTGAAACCTTACGACGGCAAGCCGTTGGCGGGCAGTGGCGAAATCGTGGACATGCTGGCCAGTGACTCGCAGGACTACACCCTGCAGGTGGACAAGGCCGGCCTGTACGAAATCCGCCTGGTGTCGGATGTCTTCGATCCGGTGCTGAAGCTGTCGGGCCAGGGCGTTGAAGCCGAAAACGACGATGGCAACGACAGCACCAACTCGCGGCTGACCCTGTCGCTGAAGCCGGGCAAGTACACCCTGACCGCGCGCGGCCTCGGCAGCGGTGTCAATGGCATGTTGACCCTGTCTGCCACCCGCATCGAACTGCCGGGGAATCTGGTCGAGCGCGATGGCACCGCCCTGCCGAAGTCGGGCAGCGTGTACACCATGCTGGACAACGAAGGCCGTCGCCGCTTCCTGCTGACCCTGGACCGGCCGGCCGACGTGCGCCTGGATGCGATTTCCAGCCAGGTCGATACCGTGCTGCGCGTGGTCGGTGGCGATGTCGAGCTGACCGACGACGACGGTGGCAACGGTACCAACTCGCGCCTGGAGGAGACTCTGCCGGCCGGTCATTACACCGTCGACGTGTCCAGCCTGAACAATGGCGCAGGCATGGTCGAGGTGCGCGTGCAGGTGGAAGGGGCCAGCGCCGAGGGTGCTGCCGCCTCGGCTGCACGTGCCGCTGCCGACGCTGCAGCCGCCGTGGCCGATGACGCCGCTGCGGTGGAAGCTGCCAGTCGTTGAGCGTGATCCACGCCACGCGTGGATGACATCAACGGTGCAACTGAGAAGGCCGGGCAATGCCCGGCCTTTTCCTTTCCACGCTGCGTCGCGATTCAATGCGCGGCGGCAAAACCCGCGTCACCCAAGGGCGGCAGCATCGACCCGCGCGGTTCGTTGTCGGCGCTTTGCCCGGCGGCACTCAACGCCTGCTGGTAGGCCTTGGCCGTAGCGGTATTGAACGCCACCAGCACGATGCGCATCGGTTGCGCGTGGCTGCGCTGCCAGGCCAGTGTTTCGGTCACTGCGATCTGCGCGGCCTGGTACAGCGGATAGCCGTATACGCCGCAGCTGATGGCTGGGAATGCGATCGACTGCACGCCCAGCGATTCGGCCAGCTGCAGCGACTTCCAGTAGCAGTTGGCGAGCAACGCCGGTTCATCGCGCTGGCCGTCGTGCCAGACCGGGCCCACCGTGTGCAGTACGTAGCGTGCAGGCAAAGCGTAAGCGCTGGTGGCGCGCACTTCGCCGGTCGGGCAACGTACGCCCGGGCGCAGCTCCGGCAGCTGCTCGCATTCGGCCAGCAACGCGGGCCCGGCCGCACGATGGATCGCGCCGTCGACACCGCCACCACCGAGCAGCGTTTCATTGGCCGCGTTGACGATCGCATCCACCGCCAGGGTCGTGATGTCGCCCTGCCAAACTTCGATCTTCATGCGTCCGTCTCCTGCCTGTGAGGTGATCCGCGCAGCATCTGCGCCGGCTGTTCCCACGGTAGGGGACAGGGCATCGATACTGCGTCATGACCGTCTCACGCGCTGCGATCCGACGGCCTTCACGCACGATGGCGGGCGACGCCTTCATGCAGGCTGAAGCAGAAGGGGGTCGGAGCCCTTTCCCTGCGGAAAAGGGATCCGACTCTGGGCATGTAACAGGATGCGGTCAGATCCTTTTCCGGATGGAAGAGGCTCTGAGCCCGGGTGTCACGGCAGGCCGGCCAGCCAGTCGTCGTCGGAACCCTCATTCACGTCGGCAAACAGCGGCGTGGAGAAGTAGCGTTCGCCGGTGTCCGGCAGCATCGCCAGAATCACTGAACCCGGTTCGGCACGTGCGGCCACGTCCAGTGCGCTGGCCACGGTAGCGCCGGCGGAGATGCCGACGAAGATGCCTTCCTCGGCGGCCAGCCGGCGCGCGGTGGCGATCGCGCGGTCATCTTCCACCGTCAGCAGTTCATCCACCACATCACGGTTGAGCACGTCGGGCACGAAGTCCGGGGTCCAGCCCTGGATCTTGTGCGGCTTCCAGTCATCGCCCTTCAGCAGTGCGGCGCCGGCTGGCTCGGTGGCGATGATGCGGGTCTGCGGACGCGCGACCTTCAGCACTTCGCCCACGCCGGTGAGCGTGCCGCCCGTGCCCCAGCCGCTGACGAAGTAGTCCAGCCGCTTGCCGGCGAAGTCGCGCAGGATCTCGGCGGCGGTGGTGTTGCGGTGATACGCCGGATTGGCCGGGTTGGCGAACTGGCTGGCCAGGAACCAGCCGTGCTGCTCGGCCAGTTCGCGCGCCTTGCGCACCATGCCGCTGCCGCGTTCGGCGGCCGGGGTCAGGATCACCTTGGCGCCATAGGCGCGCATCAGCTTGCGGCGCTCCACCGAGAAGGTCTCGACCATGGTCGCCACGAACTTGTAGCCGCGCGCGGCGGCGACCATCGCCAGCGCCACACCGGTGTTGCCAGAAGTGGCTTCGACGATGGTGTCGCCCGGCTTGAGCAGGCCACGCGCTTCGGCGTCGAGGATGATCGCCAGCGCCAGGCGGTCCTTGACCGAGCCGCCCGGGTTGAACGACTCGACCTTGGCGTAGACGCTGACCTGCGGCGGCGCCAGGCGCTGCAGCTTGACGATGGGGGTGTTGCCGACGGTATCGAGGATGGAGTCGTACAGGGCCATGGAAGCGCTCCGGAAACAGGGCCGCGCCGGACGCCGGCGGGCAGAAGGGGAGGGCTGGCTGTTCAGGCCAGCGGCTGCCGGCTGACCGTAGCGCCGGCATATGACGCCCGGAAATGACCAGATACCTTTCTTAAACAACCTTTGGTTATAAGCTGGTGACGGCAATTGACCCTAGAGTGGACCTCCGCCCCACGCCGCCCGCCTCCCATGACGCTGACCCAGCTGCGCTACCTGGTCGCCATCGCCGACGCCGAGCTGAACATCACGCTGGCCGCCTCGCGCGTGCACGCCACCCAGCCCGGCCTGTCCAAGCAGCTCAAGCAGCTGGAAGACGAGCTCGGCTTCCTGTTGTTCGTGCGCAAGGGCCGCAGCCTGGAATCGGTCACCCCGGCCGGCACCGAGGTCATCGCCCGCGCCCGCGCGGTGCTGGCCGAGGCCAACAACATCCGCACCTACGCGGCCAACCAGCGCCGCGAGAGCCAGGGCCAGCTGATCCTGACCACCACCCACACCCAGGCGCGCTTCGTGCTGCCGCCGGCGGTGGCAGCGATCAAGCAGGCCTATCCCCAGGTGAGCGTGCACCTGCAGCAGGCCGGTGAAACCGACGCGCTGGACCGCTTGAACCAGGGTGACGCGGATATCGCCATCATCAGCACCGCCGGCAGTGAGCCCACCGATGGCATCGCGGTGCCGCTGTTCCGCTGGCGACGCCTGGTGGTGGTACCCAAGGGGCACCCGCTGGACCGCGCCGGCCGCGCACCGGACCTGGCCGCGTTGGCCCGGCAGCCGCTGATCAGCTACGAATCCTCGACCCGCCCGAATTCCTCGTTGCAGCGCGCCTTCGCTGCAAACGGCCTGGCGCCGGACCTGGCGCTGACCGCGCTCGATGCGGACCTGATCAAGACCTATGTGCGTACCGGGCTGGGCGTGGGCCTGCTGGCCGAGATGGCGGTCAGTTCCAACGACGAAGACCTGCGCTCGTGGCCGGCGCCGGACCCGATCAGCGAGTGCATTGCCTGGGCGGTGTTGCCGCGCGACCGGGTGCTGCGCGATTACGCGCTGGAGCTGGTGCACGTGCTGGCACCGCAGATTGATCCGCGCGATCTGCGCAGGGTGCTGGATGGCAACCAGGCCGCCGCGTGGCCGGTGCCCCCGACGTGGGAGTCACTGACCCAGACCATCACGGTGTGAGGGGGGGCGAGCAGGGCTTGCAGCCCTGCACCTGCTGCGGACAAAGGCAACAGCAACAGCAGAAGCGGCATTCCGTGGGTTGGCGGGGCGGTGTCGGAGTGCGGGGACGCTGCAAGTACGTCCCTGTAAGCTTGGCAGCCGCATCCATGCGGCTGACACCCCGCACTCCGACACCGCCCCACCTCTGACAGATTCCGGCGGCTGTTGGTAGGTGTCGACCTTGGTCGACACGATAGATCCATGCGTGGATGCTTTTCGATTCCAGTTCGAAATATTCGATTCCGATGGAGATTCATCCACGCATGGCGTGGATCTACAGCAGATCGCGAGAATCTGTCGAAGGCGGGGTGGGTCCGGTTGCGGGAGTGTCCGCGGCATGGATGCCGCGGCCAAGCCCCCAAGGACGGGTTTACGGCGTCTCCCGCAACCGGACCCACCCCGCCTACCCACAGGAAGCCCGCTTTTGCTTCGGCTGTTGCTGTTGCTGTTGCTCCAGCTCGCAGCGGGTGCAAGGCGCAGCCCTGCCGATAAACCCCCTCCTGCGACGGTTCGTCGCACGGGCAACCCTGGACCCGCCTCTACACTAGCGGGGTGACCCGCCTGTCCCGCCCGCAGCGTCTTCTGCTCCAGCTCGCCATCCTGGCGACGCTGCTGATGGTGCTTGCGCCGCTGGTCAGCCGCGCGCTGCAGGCGCCGCCGATGGACCACACCGCAATGGCGGGCATGGACCACGCCACCATGGGCCATGACATGCACGACATGGCCATGGCCGGGCACGATCAGCACGGCGCCGCGCCGGCAGTGCCCCGCCCCGCGGCCGATCCCCACGCCATGCATGGCGAAGCCTGCGAATACTGTGTACTGGCCATGCGCCTGCTGCCATGGCTGGCGGTGCTGGTGCTGCTGTTGCCGTTGCTGTGGCGGCCGCGCCTGGTGTTCCCGTGGTCGCAACAGGTGCTGCCCGCACCGCACTGGCCCGCACATGCCGCACGTGGGCCACCGCGCGTCTCCATCGTCCGCTGATATCCCCGTGAATCTGCCGCACGACGCCTGACCGGGCGCCGTGCGCGCGTGCGTACCTTGGAGCTGTTCCGATGAAAATGACTTCCCGCCCCGCGGGCGCCTGCGCGCGCCTGCCGGCTGCCCTTGGCCTGGCCGTGACCACGTCACTGGCTTACGCCGCGCCTGCCGAAGAGGCGCGTACCCTCGATACGATGGTGGTCACCGCCGCCGCACCGTCCTCGCCGCTGCACTGGGTGACCGACCCACGCCTGCCGCGGCAGCCGGTGCCGGCCAGTGATGGTGCCGATTACCTGAAAACCGTTCCCGGCTTCTCTGCCATCCGCAATGGCGGCACCAACGGCGACCCGGTGCTGCGCGGCATGTTCGGTTCGCGCCTGAACATCCTCAGCAACGACGGCAACCTGATCGGTGCCTGCCCGTCGCGCATGGACAATCCGCTGTCCTACATCGCGCCGGAGAGCTTCGACCGGCTGACCATCATCAAGGGCCCGCAGAGCGTGCGCTGGGGCGCAGGTGCCTCGGCCGGTACCGTGCGCTTCGAGCGCGACACGCCGCGCTTCGATGAACCCGGCCTGCGTGCCGATGCCAGTGCGCTGGTCGGTTCGCGCAACCGCAATGACCAGGTGCTGGACCTGACCCTGGGCAACCCGACCGGCTACGTGCGTGCCAACGGCAACCGCTCCGAGGCCGATGACTACAAGGACGGCCACGGTGACGTGGTGCCGTCGAAGTGGCGCAAGTGGAACGGTGACGTAGCCATCGGCTGGACGCCGGATGCCGACACGCTGCTGGAGATTTCCGCCGGTGCCGGCGATGCCATCGCGCGTTACGCCGGGCGCGGCATGGACGGTGCCGCGTTCGAACGCACCAGCTATGCCGCGCGCTTCGAAAAACGAAATCTGCCCGGTGCGTGGGACACGTTGCAGGCCAACGTGTACTACAACGAAGCCGACCACGTGATGGACAACTACACGCTGCGCACGCCGAATCCCAACAGCATGATGCCGATGCCGATGGCGTCGAACGTGGACCGCCGTACCCAGGGCGGCCGGGTCAGTTCCGAGTGGCACTGGCAGGACGTGCAACTGGTGGCGGGTGTGGACGGCGAAGACAGCCGCCATCGTGGCCGCATGGGCATGGGCCGCAACACCTACCGCCAGGCCGCCTGGGAGACCGATGCCAAGTTCCGCCGCTACGGCGTGTTCACCGAGTTGACCCTCGGCGCCGGCACCGATCAGCGGTGGATCAGTGGCCTGCGCATCGACCGCGCCAGCGTCCGCGATGAGCGGCAATCGCTCCGCGGAATGATGGGGAACAGGCCCAATCCGACTGCGGGCCAGCGCCGCAAGGAATGGCTCGGCAGTGGTTTCCTGCGTTACGAGCAGGACCTGGCCGACGGCCTGACCTGGTACGCCGGGCTCGGCCACAGTGAACGCATGCCCGACTACTGGGAGCTGTTCTCGCCCAACCATGGCCCGGCCGGCGCAGTGAACGCGTTCACCGGCGTGCAGCCCGAACGCACCACCCAGCTCGACGTCGGCCTGCAGTACAAGGGACCGCGCGTGCAGACGTGGGTTTCGGCGTACGCCGGGCAGATCCAGGACTACATCCTGTTCACGTACCACGGCAGCGGCATGATGGGCATGAGCCAGGCCCGCAATGTCGACGCGCGCATCGCCGGTGCCGAGGCGGGCCTGGAAGTGAGCCTGGCCGGGCAGTGGAAGCTGGGCGGCACGCTGGCCTATGCCTGGGGCGAGAACCGCGACCAGTAGCGTCCGCTGCCGCAGATGCCACCACTGGAAGCACGCCTGAGCGCGAACTGGGAAGGCCAGCGCTGGAGTGCCGGGGCACTGCTGCGTGCGGTGACCCACCAGCACCGCGTGGCCGAGGGCCAGGGCAACGTGGTCGCACAGGACCTCGGGCCGAGTGCAGGTTTCGCCACGTTCGCGCTCAACGCCGCGTACCGTTTCAGTTCGCAGCTGCAGCTCAGCGCGGGCGTCGACAACCTGTTCGACCGCGCCTACAGCGAGCACCTGAACCTGGCCGGCAGTGCCGACTTCGGCTTCCCGGCCGACCCGGTGCGCATCAACGAGCCCGGGCGCAGCCTGTGGATGAAGGTGAACTACCGGTACTGATCCGCCGGGTGAAAAAAAACCGGGGCCGGATCCCCGCCAGGATCCGTCCCCGCCCGACGCCCTCTGTCGGGCAGCTTCGACTCTACGATGGCAACGCCCGTGGTGCACGGCTGGATACAACCCGACACACGCCGACACCGCCAAGGGCAGCCTTGCACGGAACGGGTTCAAGGCGCTATCACGGCTTCGGTTCCACGATGGTAAACGCTTGGCACATACCGCTTTTGCGGGGCCTTGCCTACACTCGGCGGCCGTGGATCAATCAGGACCATTCATGTTGGCTCGTATCGCTTCGACCCTGGCCCTTGGCCTCAGCCTGGCCGTGTTGGCCGGGTGCGCAGGCAAACAGGAGGCCGCCGCGCGTCGGCAGGGCGAAGCAGTGCCGGTCACGGCGCAGGTGGTGCAGCCCATGCAGTGGAACGACACCCTGCAGGCGCTGGGCACGGCCAAGGCGCGCGAGTCGATCAGCGTCACCGCCAAGGTCAGCGAAATCGTCGAGAAGGTGCATTTCGAAAGCGGCCAGCACATCGCCGCCGGCGCACCGATCGTGACGCTGCGCGGGCAGGCCCAGGAAGCGGCGCTGGTGCAGGCGCAGGCCACCTTTCACGAGGCCGACCAGTTGTACAAGCGCCAGCGCGAGCTGGCCTCCCAGCGGCTGGTGTCCAGCGCCACACTGGATACGCAGAAGTCGATCCGTGATGCCGCCGAGGCGCGCGTGATGCAGATGCAGGCCGACATCGGTGATCGCCGTGTGCGCGCACCGTTCGCCGGCGTGCTCGGCATCCGCCAGGTCAGCCCGGGCTCGCTGGTGACCCCGACCACGGTCATCGCCACGCTCGACGACATCGAGCACATGCACATCGATTTCCAGGTGCCGGAAGTGGAACTGGCCGCACTGGGCGTCGGTGACAAGGTCAGTGCCACCAGCGTGGCGTGGCCGGGCCGCACCTTCGAGGGCGTGGTCAGTACCATCGACGCACGCATCGACCCGGCGACCCGTGCGGTGACCGTGCGCGGCGATTTCGCCAACAGCGACCATGCGCTGCGCCCGGGCATGCTGCTGGACGTGCGCCTGTTCCGCCCCGAGCGCCCGGCGCTGGTGGTGCCGGAAATCGCCGTGGTGCAGGTGGGCCGCGACACGTTCGTGTACCGCATCAAGAGCGACGACAGCGTCGAGCGCGTGGACGTGGTGACCGGTGCGCGCCGCGCCGGCGTGGTTGAGATCAAGCAGGGCCTGGAAGCCGGCCAGCGTATCGTGGTCGATGGCACCGGCAAGCTGCGCCCGGGCTTGAAGGTCGCGGCCAAGGATGCGGCGCCGGCCAGCGGTGCCAAGCCGGCGGATGCACCGGTGCCGGTCGCGGCCGAGGGCCACGGCGGATGAAGCTGTCCGACATCTCCATCCAGCGGCCGGTGTTCGCCGTGGTGATGAGCCTGTTGCTGCTGGTGCTGGGCGTGATGTCCTTCACCCGCCTGACCCTGCGCGAACTGCCCGCCATCGATCCGCCGATCGTGTCGGTGTCGGTGGACTACACCGGCGCCTCGGCGGCGGTCATCGAAAGCCGCATCACCCAGGTGCTGGAAGATGCGCTGGCCGGCATCGAAGGCATCGATACGATCAATGCGCGCAGCACCAACGGCCGCTCGCAGGTCAGCATCGAGTTCACCTCCAACCGCGATATCGAAGCGGCGGCCAATGACGTGCGCGATGCGGTCAGCCGCGTCGCCGACCGCATGCCCGAAGAAGCGCGTCCGCCGGAAATCGCCAAGGTCGAGAGCGATGCCGACCCCATCATCTGGTTCAACATGGTCTCCTCGACCATGGACACGCTGGAGCTGAGCGACTACGCCGACCGCTACGTGGTCGATCGTTTCTCCAGCCTCGATGGCGTGGCCCAGGTCCGCATCGGTGGCCGCCAGCGCTATGCGATGCGCATCTGGCTGGACCGTGACCAGCTGGCCGCGCGCGGGCTGACCACTGGCGATGTGGAAACCGCACTGCGCAACGAGAACGTGGAATTGCCGGCCGGCCGCATCGAGTCGACCGACCGTGACTTCACCCTGCGCGTGGAGCGCAACTACATCAAGCCGGAAGACTTTGCGACCATCCCGCTGGGCAAGGGCCGCGACGGCTACGTGGTACGCATGGGCGACGTGGCGAAGATCGAACTGGCTTCGGCCGAGCGTCGCGCGTACTACCGCAGCAACGGCGAGCCGGGCATCGGCCTGGGCATCGTCAAGACCTCCACCGCCAACTCGCTGGACGTGGCGCGTACCGCGCGCGCTGAAGCCGAGCGGGTGGCACTGACCCTGCCCAAGGGCACGCAGATCTTCGTCGCCTTCGACAACACCACCTTCATCGAAGCCGCAGTTGACCGCGTCTATGCCACGCTGGTGGAAGCGATGATCCTGGTGCTGGCGGTGATCTGGCTGTTCCTCGGCAGTTTCCGCGCCGCGTTGATCCCGGCGGTAACGGTGCCGGTCTGCCTGGTCGCGGCGTTCATCGCGCTGTATGCGTTCGATTTCTCGATCAACCTGCTGACCCTGCTGGCCCTGGTGCTGTGCATCGGCCTGGTGGTGGACGATGCGATCGTGGTGGTGGAAAACGTGCAGCGCCGCATCGACCTGGGCGAGCCCCCGCTGGTGGCCTCCAAGCGCGGTACCACGCAGGTCGCCTTCGCGGTGATCGCCACTACCGCCGTGCTGGTGGCGGTGTTCCTGCCGGTCGGTTTCCTGGAAGGCAATACCGGCCGCCTGTTCCGCGAACTGGCGGTGGCGCTGGCGGCAGCGGTTGCGTTGTCCGCGTTCGTGGCGCTGACGCTGACGCCGATGATGGCCTCCAAACTGCTCAAGCCGCACACCGGGCAGGCACCGCGCGGCCTGCATGGCTTCGTCAACCGCAACCTGGAGCGCCTGGCCTCCGGCTATGGTCGCGTGCTCGACCATCACGTGGACCGCACGTGGATCTACCTGCTGGTGATGGTGGCCGCGCTGGCCGCCAGCTGGGGCCTGCTGAAACTGCTGCCGTCGGAGCTGGCGCCGGCCGAAGACCGCGGTTCGTTCCAGATCATGATCGACGGCCCGGAAGGCGCCGGCTACGACTACACCGTGCAGCAGGTACAGCAGGTGGAAGCGCTGCTGGCGCCGCACGTGGGCGCGGACAAGCCGATCGTGCGTGCCAACCCCCGCGTGCCCGGCGGCTTCGGCGCCAGCGAGGAAATGCACACCGGCCGCGTCAGCATCTTCCTGCAGCCGTGGCGCCAGCGCAGCGAGGCCACGCCGGACGTGGCCAACGCACTGCAGAAGGAGCTGGACACCATCCGCGGCGTGCGCGTGCGTACGCAGGTGGGCGGCGGGCTGGTGCGCAGTGGTGGCCAGCCATTCCAGATCGTGCTGGGCGGCCCGGAATACGCCGAGATCGCGCAGTGGCGTGACCGCATCCTGCTGCGCATGGCCGACAATCCGGGCCTGGTCGGCCCGGATTCGGACTACAAGGAAACCCGGCCGCAGATGCGGGTGAACATCGACCGCCAGCGTGCGGCGGATCTCGGCGTGCCGGTCACCGCGATCGGTTCGGCACTGGAAACCATGATGGGCTCGCGCCGCGTCACCACCTTCGTCGACAACGGCGAGGAGTACGACGTGCTGGTGCAGGCCGGTCGCGATGGCCGTGCCAGCCCGGCCGACCTGGCTGCGATCCGTGTGCGTGCCACCTCCGGCGAACTGGTGCCGCTGTCCAACCTGGTCACGCTCAGCGAAGTGGCCGAGGCGGGCACGCTGAACCGCTTCAACCGCCTGCGCTCGATCACCATCACCGCCGGCCTGGCACCGGGCTATCCGCTGGGCGAGGCCATCGCCTGGGCGCAGAACGTGGCCCGCGAGGAACTGCCGCAGTACGCGCAGGTGAACTGGAAGGGCGAATCGCGCGAGTACCAGAGTGCGGGTGGCGCGGTGCTGCTGACCTTCGCCATGGCCCTGCTGGTGGTTTACCTGGTGCTGGCCGCGCAGTTCGAGAGCTTCATCCACCCGCTCACCATCATGCTGACCGTGCCGCTGGGCGTGCTCGGTGCCTTGGTCGGGTTATGGGTGAGCGGCGGCACGGTGAACCTGTTCAGCCAGATCGGCATCGTCATGCTGGTCGGCCTGGCAGCGAAGAACGGCATCCTCATCGTCGAATTCGCCAACCAGCTGCGCGACGACGGAAGAACCGTGCGCGAGGCGATCATCGAATCGGCGATGGTGCGCCTGCGCCCGATCCTGATGACCTCGATCGCCACCGTGGTCGGCGCGATTCCACTGGTGGTGGCCGGTGGCCCCGGCTCGGCCAGCCGTGGCACGATCGGCATCGTGATCATCTTCGGCGTGACTCTTTCGACGTTCCTGTCGCTGTTCGTGGTGCCGGCGTTCTACGCGCGGCTGGCCCCGTACACCCGCTCGCCGGAAGCGGTGAAGCGCGAGCTGGAGAAGCAGGAAGCCGAATCGCCCTCGGTGGGCGGGCATGCCTGACCGGCCTGCCGACGGGGTCGGACCAGGGGGCGGATCCCTTTCCGGAACGGAAAGGGCTCTGACCCCGCCACTACAGGGAGAGGGTTTCCGACTGCGCCCCTGGCGCCCGGAAGACCTGGAATCCCTGCTGCGGCATGCCAACGACGCCGAGGTATCGCGGGGCCTGCGTGATCCGTACCCGTACACGCGCGAGGATGGCGAGGCCTTCCTGGCGGGCCGCGTGCTGGCCCCTGGAACCCTGAACCTGGCCATCGAGATCGACGGCCAGGCCTGCGGCAGCGTCGGTGCCCAGCAGGGCGTGGCCGAGCGTGGGCATACCGCCGAACTGGGTTACTGGCTCGGCCAGGCTTACTGGGGGCAGGGCGTGATGACCCGCGTGGTCGGCCTGTTTGCACCGTGGGTGATGGACGAACTGCGCCTGTTCAGGCTGCAGGCTAGCGTGGTCGACTTCAACCTCGGCTCGGCCCGTGTACTGGAGAAGAGCGGCTTCCAGGAAGAGGGCGTGGAGCGCTGTGCGGTCTACAAGCGCGGCGTCCTGCACGACCTGCGCCGCTTCGCCCGGGTACGCACCCAGCTGCCCTGAGCAGCCGGGGAGGGGGAGGGGTAGAGTCGACTATCGCGCGCAGCGCGGGCTCTTCTGCGACCGGGGCCAACGGCAGTGGACCAACAGTCGACTCTACCGGGCATCATGGCGTCAGCGCAGTCATCCCACCCACCCATCCCGCAGCCCCCATTGATCCGGCGCTACCGCAGCGGCCTTCGATCAGGGAGAATCGACCGGTCCCTTCCAGCCGACGGGACGTCCTTACAACCCGCCGACTGGAGAGAGCGCGCGTGGAAGCAACCGTACATTTCATCAACAGCATCATCTGGAGCAAGGCACTGATCTTCGTGTGCCTGGGCGCCGGCCTGTTCTTCAGCCTGCGCACGCGCTTCATGCAGATCCGCGGCTTCCTCGAGATGTGCCGCCTCACCGTCAAGGGTGAGAAATCCGACGCCGGCGTGTCCTCGTTCCAGGCCCTGGCCATGTCGATGGCCGGCCGCATGGGCATCGGCAACATCGCCGGCGTGGCCACCGCCATCGCCTTCGGCGGCCCCGGTGCGATCTTCTGGATGTGGGTGATGGGCTTCCTCGGCGCGTCCACTTCGTACGTGGAATGCACCCTGGCGCAGATCTACAAGACCAAGGACGCTGAAGGCCGCTACCGCGGTGGCCCGGCCTACTACATCGAAAAGGCCATGGGCCTGAAGTGGTACGCGCTGGCCTTCGCCATCGCCACGATCATCGCCGCCGGCTTCCTGATGCCGGGCGTGCAGGCCAACGCGATCGCCGACAGCATCATCAACGCCTGCCGCGGCACCGCGCTGTGCGGGCCGCTCGATGGCCAGGCCTTCGGCATGGAATCGGTGCAGGCGCTGAAGCTGGGCATCGGCATCGTGGTCGCGCTGCTGCTGGGCGTGGTGATCTTCGGCGGCGTCAAGCGCATCGCCAACTTCGCCGAAGTGGTGGTGCCGTTCATGGCCGCCGGCTTCATCCTGATGGCCATCGTCATCATGATCATCAACTACGACCGCGTGCCGGAGATGTTCAACATCATCTTCAGCAGCGCCTTCGGCACCCACGCCGCGTTCGGCGCGATGATGGGCCTGGCGGTGGAGTGGGGCATCAAGCGCGGCATCTACGCCAACGAAGCCGGCCAGGGTTCGGGCCCGCATGCAGCGGCCGCCTCGGAAGTCTCGCACCCGGCCAAGCAGGGCTACGTGCAGGCCTTCGCCATCTACTTCGACACCATGATGGTGTGCACCGCCACCGCGTTCCTGATCCTGGCCAGCGGCACCTACAACGTCTACTCGCCCGCAGGGGCCGGCGCCGCGCCGATCTTCCAGGGCCTGGCCGGCATTCCGGAAGGCGCGGGCTATGCCCAGGCCGGTGTGGAAGCCGTGCTGCCGGGCTGGGGTTCGGCGTTCGTGTCCATCGCCATCTTCTTCTTCGCCTTCACCACCATCATGGCGTACTACTACATGGCCGAGACCAACCTCAGCTATGTGAACCACAACAGGAAGCGCCCGCTGACCGTGCTGGTGCTGCGCCTGGGCATCATCGGCATGGTGGTGTTCGGCGCGTTCCATAATGCGACCCTGGCCTGGGCGCTGGGTGACATCGGCGTCGGCCTGATGGCCTGGCTGAACATCATTGCCATCCTCATCATCCAGAAGCCGGCCATGCTCGCCCTGCGTGATTACGAACGACAGAAGAAGCTCGGCCTCGATCCAATCTTCGACCCCGATGCCCTGGGCATCAAGAACGCCGATTTCTGGCGTCAACGCAAGCTGGAGTTGTCCCGTAGTGAATGATCCCTGGAAGAATGCCCGCTGCCCGTCGTCGCGACCGCCGCGGGCCACCCCGCTGCCACCGCGTGAGGGCGGCACCCCGCCGCCGCCGGGGCGCGGCAACGACGAACTGCGCCTGTATGGCTGGAACGCCGTACAGGCGCTGTTCGCCAAGCGCCCGCAGGCGCTGCGCAAGCTGTACCTGGTGGACGCGCTGATTCCGCGCATGCAGCCGGTGCTGAAGTGGTGCGTGGCCAACCGCGTGGGCTATCGCGTGGTGGAGGAGGGCGATCTCAACAAGCTGGCTGCCACGACCCATCACGAAGGCCTGGTGGCTGACGTGCTGCGTGCGCCGGTCGTGCCGCTGGCGCAGTGGCTGGCCGATCTGGAGCAGGGCCCGGTGCTGGCGTTGTGGCTGGATGGTGTCGGCAACCCGCACAACTTCGGCGCGATCCTGCGCTCGGCCGCGCATTTCGGCGTCAAGGCGCTGCTGCTGCCGGCCGGTAGCACGCTGGCACTGTCCGGTGCTGCCGCACGCGTGGCCGAAGGCGGGGCGGAGTCGGTGCCGCTGGTGCAGCTGCCGGAGACTGCTCAGGCGATGGCGCAGCTGCGTGCGGCCGGCTTCGGGCTGGCGGCGACCCTCGTTGAGGGTGGCGACGACGTGTTCCGTGCGTCGCTGCCGGAGCGGCTGGTGTACGTGATGGGCGCCGAAGGCGAGGGCATGGACCGCGGTTTGGCGGGACAGTGCGACCTGCAGGTCTCGATTCCCGGCAGTGGCGCGGTGGAGAGCCTGAACGTGGCCTCGGCCACGGCCGTGCTGCTGGCGCAATGGGCCAGTCGACGCGGGTGATCCCGTATCCGGGCTCGCATGATCGGGGTCGGATCCCTCGCCGCAGGCGAGGGCTCTGACCCTGCCGGGTTCCTGATTCAGGACCCGCCTTGGTGGGTGCGAACCTTGGTTCGCACCGCTCCTGCCGCTGCGCTCGCCGGGCATGGCCCGGCACTACCGCATCATTCGTTCGGAGGCGTGGTCGCCTTGGCTTCGCTGCCGAAACTGCCATCGGCTTCCGCCGCCAGGTACGCGAACACCGTATACGCGGCCACGTTCTGCGCCAGCGCCTTCGGGTCGATCTTGTCCAGCGTGTCGTCGGCGGTGTGGTGCAGGTGGAAGTAGTCCGAGCCGTCCTGCGCCAGCCACGCCCACGCACCGCCCTTGGCGGCCAGCGGGCCGACGTCCGGGCCCGGGCCACCCTTGTCGGCCTGGTACTCGATGCCCAGCGGCTTCATCACTTCGGCAATCTGCTTCGTCGCTTCACGCGAGCCTTCCGGATTCGGTGAACCGGTATTGAAGGCGTAGATGCGGCCTGCGCCGAAGTCGCTCTCGGCGGCCAGCTGGTGCAGGGCCACGTCCTTGGCGTGTGCCTCGGCATAGGCCTTGCCGCCGTAGAGGCCCTGCTCCTCGTTGGCGAAGGCGATCACGCGGATGGTGCGCTTCGGTGCCTGCTTGAGCTGGCCGATCAGGTGGCCGGCGGCCATCGTGATGCCCACGCCCGCGCCGTCATCCACGGCGCCGGTGCCCAGGTCCCACGAATCCAGGTGGCCGCCGATCACCACCACTTCCTTCGGCAGGATGCGGCCGGTGATCTCGCCGATCACGTTGTACGAGGTGGCGGTGCCGTCCCAGCCGCAATCCAGTGCCACCTTCACCGTGGTGCTGCCACGGGCCAGCAGGCGCGCCAGCTGGTCGGCATCGGGCACCGACAGTGCCGCCGACGGCACCGGGGTCAGGCCATCATCGAAACGGGTGATGCCGGTGTGCGGCACGCGGTGGGAGTCGGTACCGGCCGAGCGCATCAGGAAGCCCACCGCGCCCTTGCGGATCGCTTCTGACGGTCCCTTGCTGCGGATTGCACCGCCGCGGCCGTAGTCGCGGCCATCGCGGAACGGCAGCATCTGGTAATCGACGAAGGCGATCTTGCCCTTCAGCGAACCGGCCGGTGCCGCCTGCAGGGCGGCCAGATCGGCGAAGCGCACCACCTCCGCTTCCACCGTGCCGCCCGGGCTGCCGCCCAGCGCAGTGATCTGCAGCGGCTGCGGGTTCCTGCCGGTCACGGCAGCGTGTTCACTGCGGCGCTCCCACTTCGGGAAGGTCACAGGTTCCTTCCACACCTTGTCGAAGCCCAGTGCCTTGAACTTGGCTTCGGCCCAGGCCACGGCGCGGGCGTCGGCCTCGCTGCCGGCGATGCGCGGGCCGATTTCGGTGGTGAGCGATTCGACCACCTTCCAGCCGGTGTCATCGGCCAGCGCCTGGTCGCGCAGCTGCGCGGCGGTGGCCAGCGACGCCGGGGGCAGGGTGGTGGTATGCGGCGCCGCGAAGGCCGGGGCGGCCAGCAGGGCGAGGGAGGATGCGATGGCAAGGACGCGGCGACGCATGGACAACTCCGGGAAGGGACCTAAGCCTTGGAGCTTAACAGTCGTTCAGCCCGGCGCATGGGCGGGAGGTCATGGCTGGCGCGAACGCTGTTTTCCGCCATGTCCGGCAAAGCGAAAGCCCCGCCGGAGCGGGGCTTTCGCGCAGCTGCGGTAGTGCCGGCCGCTGGCCGGCTTCCGCATGTTCCGATGTTGCCGGCCAGCGGCCGGCACTACCGTTCTGCCGCCTTATTTCTTCAGGCTGTCGCGGATCTCGCGCAGCAGCACCACTTCCTCGGCCGGTGCGGCCGGTGCAGCTTCCTGCTTGCGCGACAGGCGGTTGATCGCCTTGACCACGATGAAGATGGCGAAGGCCACGATCACGAACTGGATCAGCGTATTGATGAAGTCACCATAGCCGATCACCACGGCCGGAATCTCCTTGCCGTCCGGCCCGATCCGGGCCGGTGACAGCGTCCACGCCAGCTGCGAGAAATCCACCTTGCCGATCAGCAGGCCCAGCGGCGGCATGATGATCTTCTCGACCAGCGCCGTCACGATCTTGCCGAAGGCCGCGCCGATCACCACGCCGACGGCGAGGTCGATGACGTTGCCGCGCATCGCGAATTCCTTGAACTCGGTGAGCATTCCCATTGTTGTTTTTCTCCGGTGGGGAAGTGGACAGCGCGCAGGGTAGCGCAGGTGATGTCAGCCGGCGATCACGCCGTGGCGCTCGGCCACGTTTTCCAGTCGCGCGCTGAAGCGGTCGCCGGGCTTCAGTGCGGCCACCCCGGACGGGGTGCCCATGAACACCAGGTCGCCGGCACGCAGCTGCCACAGCTTGGACAGCTCATGCAGGATCTCCGGCACGTTCCAGATCATCTGGTCCAGCAGCGCCTGCTGGCGCACCTCGCCGTTGACCTCCAGCGACAGGTTGAGCGCGGCCAGGTCGCCGACCTCTTCGGCGTGGACGATTTCGCTGATCGGCGCGGAGGCATCGAAGCCCTTTGCGGCATCCCACGGGTGGCCCTTGTCCTTGGCCGCAGCCTGCAGGTCGCGGCGGGTCAGGTCCAGGCCGACGGCGTAGCCGTAGACCAGTGCTTCGGCATCGGCCACGGCCAGTTCGCCTGCGGGCGCATCACGGCCGATCGCCACCACCAGCTCCACTTCGTGGTGCAGGTTGGCGGTCGCCGGCGGGTAGGGGATGGCGTCGTCATGGCCGACCACGATCGCATCGGCCGGCTTGCTGAAGAACATCGGGCGGCCACGGTCATCGGCCGCCGGCACCGCCGCGCCCATTTCGCGGGCGTGGTCGGCGAAGTTGCGGCCGACGCAGTAGATGCGGTGCACGGGGAAACTGCCACCGCCCACTACCGGGACACGCGGCAGGGCTACGGCAGGGATCACATCGGAGACATCGGACATTCGGGCATCCAGGAAGGGCGTGCCCGCAGTCTAGAACGCATGGCGCCCGCCGTCAGCGGGCGCGGAAGACCTGGATCAGCGCGAGGCCGGCAGCACTGGCTTGCGCACCACGCGGTACTCGCCTTCGACCACGGTCGGGTCGACCGGACGGGCAACACCCGGCTTGCGCGAGGCCAGCAGCTTCCACGCCAGGCCCACCAGGATCATCGCCGCACCGACGAACACGCCGATGAACACCATCGCGGCCAGGATCGCCAGGCCAAGCAGGCCCACGGCAACGCGCACCAGCGGGTGGCGCGGCTTGCGCGGCGCGAACAGGGTGCGGAACTGGTTGAAGGCGGATGCGCGATTGAACATGGCGGCTCGATAGGCTGGGATCAGCGAAACCAGAGTATCGGGACGCGCCACTGTCATTGAGTGAAAAACTCGTTAAATATAGCCTGTGCTTATTACGGATCAATGACTTGTGTTCATGTCGCAGCCAGTCACCTGAGTGGGCGTGCGACAATGGGGGTTTACTGTCCGAGCCTTCGCCATGACTGCCCCTGCCGCCCTGATCGCCCTTGATGCCATTGCCGATGGCGCGTTTGCCGAGGTCGAAGCGGTGGTTGATGGCGATGCCGAATCGTTGGTGCTGTACCGCGACGGCGCGCAGGTGCGTGCGTTCCTGAACATCTGCCCGCACGCCGGCCGCCGCCTGGACTGGGCCCCGGGCCAGTTCCTGAAGAGCCGTGAAGGCCACCTGGTCTGCGCCGCGCATGGTGCCTCGTTCGCCCTGGACAGTGGCGACTGCATCGCCGGCCCGTGCAAGGGCGACCGCCTGCGCGCGGTGCCGGTGGACGTGCGCGACGGGCAGGTTTACCTGGCTTGAGGCAACCGGTGTGCGAACCAAGGTTCGCACCCACAGGATCAATGGGTATCCACATCAATGGGTATCCAGAGATTCATCCACGCATGGCGTGGATCTACGGTGTCGACCAAGGTCGACAGCTACCAGAGCGAGATCGGTGCCGACCAACGGTCGGCACCCACCACCAGCCGCGTGAAACTGTCGAAGGCGGGGTGGGTCCGGTTGCGGGGGTGTCCGCGGCATGGATGCCGCGGCCAAGCCCCCACGGACGGGTTTACGGCGTCCCCCGCAACCGGACCCACCCCGCCATCCCACGGATTGCCAGCCTTTGACGTTGACGTTGATTCGGCGGGTGCAGGGCGCAGCCCTGCCAACAAACCCAACTCTCAGAACATCAGGTTGATCATCAGCACCACCACGCAGGTGTAGATCAGCGACAGCGGTCCGCCGACCCGCCACATCTCGCGCGGGGTGTAGTTGGCCGGGCCGGTGATCATCGAGATCACCGGGTTGGAGGCCGTCATCAGATTGTTGGACGCCGACAGCGCCACGATCAGTGCGAACGCGGTCGGGTTGCCGCCCGCCGCCAGTGCCAGGTTCACCGCGATCGGCACCATCACGATGGTCGCGCCCACGTGGCTGATCACCAGCGAGAACGCCGTGGTCAGCAGCGCCAGCGCCACCTCCAGCACCCACACCGGGATGCCGGTCGGCAGCTTGTCGATGGTATGGCCGGCCACCCACGCCGCCGCACCACTGGAGTCCATCGCCCAGCCGAGCGGGATCAGCCCGGCCATCATGAACACCGTTTTCCAGTTGATCGAGGCATAGGCCTCGTCCATGCGCAGCACGCCGGTCAGCAGCATGCCGGCCACGCCGGTCATCAGCGTCAGCGCCACCGGCAGCTTGCTGGTCAGCGCGATCAGGATGGTCAACGCGAAGATCGCCATGGCGATCTTGAACTTGTGCGGGCGTTGTTCGCCGGTCGGGTAGTCGGTCACCACCACGAAGTCGCGGCTCTTGGCCGCCTGTGCCAGGTCGGTCCAGATGCTGTGGAAGACCAGCATGTCGCCTGCACGCAACTGCACGTCGCGCGCGTCCTCGCGGATCACCTGCTTGTCGCGGTTGATCGCCAGCAGGCTGATGCCGCGCTCCTTGCGCAGGCGCAGGTCGGCCGCGCTCTTGCCGATCACGTTCGAGGTCGGCGGTACCACCGCCTCGGAAATACCGGCGCGGCTCGGGTTGAACAGGTCACCCAGGTGCTTCAGGCGCGAAGACATGCGCAGGAACTGGTTCTGCGCGAAGTCGTTGATCTGCTCGCGCGGACCCATTGCGCCGAGCACGCTGCCCACCCAGATGCGCATCTCCGCCGGCGGCGCCAGGCGCGTGTCATTGCCGGTCTTCAGGGCCAGCAGCAGCGGGGCATCGTGCAGGTTCTCGGCCTCGCCCAGGGTCATGCCGACCAGCGGGCTTTCGGCACTGACCACCAGCTCGAACACATCGCCTTCGATGCCATAGGTCTTGGCGAAGTAGCTTTCGGTGCGCGCCGGGGTGACCCCGTCGTTGGCCAGGTTCTCTTCCTCGATCAGCTTGCGGTCGCCGTAGTAGCGGAAGTACAGCAGCGAGGCGATCAGCAGCGCCACGCCGATCGGCAGCGGCGCGAACATGCGCAGCGGCTCGATGGTGGCCAGGCCCGAGGGCAGGTTGTTGTTGGCCGAGGCCAGCAGGTCGTTCAGCAGGATGAGCGGTGAATTGCCGACCATAGTCAGCGCACCGCCCATCACGATCGCCGCCGAAATCGGCAGCAGCAGGCGCTGCAGGGTCAGGCCGGTGCGCGCTGCCAGTCGCGAAGCCACCGGCAGGTACAGCGCCATCACCGACGGGTTCTGCATGAAGGACGAGTTCAGGCCGGCAATGGCCGTGGTCATCATCAGCAGCCTCTGCTCGACGCCATGACCGCGTCGCAGCAGCCACGCGGCCAGCCGGTTCAGCGCCCCGGTGCGGTCCAGGCCGGCGCCGAGGATGGTGGTGGCGATGATGCTCATCACCGCGTTACCGGAGAAGCCGCCGAAGATTTCCTCCGGCGCGATCAGCCCGGTGACACCGAGCACCACCAGTACCACCAGCGCGACCACGTCGGCGCGGATGCGCTCGAACAGGAACATCGCCATCGTGAAGCCGACCAGCCCGAGCACGAGCTTCATGTCGTTGGTCAGCGTCAGCGCGGTATCCATGTGGGGCGCGGCGTCCTCAGGCGATCGTCAGGTGCGGTCGTACAGCAGGTCCCAGACGCCATGGCCGAGTTTCTGGCCGCGGGTCTCGAAGTGGGTCTGCGGGCGCCAGTCCGGGCGCGGCACGCTGCCACGCAGGCCGGCACGGTTGACCAGGCCGGCGGTGGCATCGAGCACGTCCCACATCTGCTCGGCGTAGTCCTCCCAGTCGGTGGCACAGTGCAGGCGACCGCCCGGGCGCAGCTTGCGCACCAGCAGTTCGGCGAACGCCGGCTGCAGCAGGCGGCGCTTGTTGTGGCGCTTCTTGTGCCACGGGTCCGGGAAGTAGATGCGCACTTCATCGAGCGCGCCATCGGCGATCTCGTTCTGCAGCACTTCCACCGCGTCGTGGTGGTACAGGCGCACGTGGTCGGCGTTGTCGTCGGCCAGCGCGTTCAGCAGCCGGCCCACGCCCGGGGCGTGCACTTCGATGCCGATGTAATCGCGTGACGGGTCGTGCTGGGCGGCGAAGCGCAGCGCGGCACCGTTGCCGAAGCCGATTTCCAGCACCTTGTGTGCCGGGCGGCCGAAGGTGGCGTCCAGGTCACGCGGTTGGCCGGTGTAGTCGAGGCCGAAGCGCGGCCAGCGTTCGTCGAACGCGCGCTGCTGGGCGGGGGTGAAGCGGCCTTGGCGCAACACGAAGCTGCGCACCTCGCGGCGGCCCTCGCTTACGGTGAAGGGCTTGGGCGGAGCCTTGGAACCGGCGCTGTCGAATGGATTGGTCATCAGCCGATCAGCCCATCCACCGGGGAGGAGGCGCTGGCGTAGCGCTTGCGCGGGATGCGCCCGGCCAGGAAGGCCTCGCGGCCGGCCTCGACCGCCTTGCGCATGGCGCTGGCCATCAGCACCGGGTGGCGCGCACCGGCAATGGCTGTGTTCATCAGCACGCCGTCGCAGCCCAGCTCCATCGCAATCGCGGCATCCGACGCGGTACCGACGCCAGCGTCGACGATGATCGGCACCTTGGCGTCTTCGATGATCTGCAGCAGGTTGTACTTGTTCTGGATGCCCAGGCCCGAACCGATCGGCGCGGCCAGCGGCATCACCGCAGCGCAGCCGATCTCTTCCAGGCGCTTGGCCAGGATCGGATCGTCAGAGGTGTAGACCATGACCTCGAAGCCGTCCTTGACCAGCTGCTCGGCAGCCTTGAGGGTCTGCACCACGTCCGGGTACAGCGACTTCTGGTCGCCCAGCACTTCCAGCTTGGTCAGGTTATGGCCGTCCAGCAGCTCACGGGCCAGGCGGCAGGTGCGCACGGCGTCTTCGGCGGTGTAGCAGCCGGCGGTGTTGGGCAGGATGGTGTAGCGCTCCGGTGGCAGCACGTCGAGCAGGTTCGGCTCGCCCGGGTTCTGCCCGATGTTGGTGCGGCGGATCGCCACGGTGACGATCTGGGCGCCCGCGGCCTCGGTGGCCAGGCGGGTTTCTTCCAGATCCTTGAACTTGCCGGTGCCGGTCAGCAGCCGCGAGCCATAGGTCTTGCCGGCGATCACCAGCGAATCGGGGGAGACATGAACGTTCATGGCGCGATTATCGCCTATCCGCCTGAAGATGGGATCACGCAAGGCGGTGCTGTCCGCAGGAGAGCGAGGGTAGAGCCGGCCGCTGGCCCGCACATGCAGGGTGCCTGACAGCGTCGGATTGCCGGCCAGCGGCCGGCACCACCCGGAGGTCTCAGCCCCCGCCCAACGCGTGCACGATCTCCACCACGTCGCCTTCGGCCAGGACGTGCTCGCCGTGGCGGCTGCGGCTGACGATCTCGCCGTTGACCTCGACCGCCACCCGGCGCTGCAGCAACTGTTCGGCCTCGAGCAGGTCGTGGAGGGTTGCCGAAGCGGGCAGGGCGCGGGGTTCGCCATTGAGCTGGATGTTCATCCGTGCATTGTCGCCGATAGCCCGCCGGGATCGGAACACTTGCAAATTGAACGGGGCGCCAGCTCCGGCACAGCAGGTTTCCCGGCGATCGGGCGACAATCCATGCGGCGGCGCAGCGTGAGCAAAACGCGGCGCAGTGAAACCATTCACCGTGCGCCGGCGTACGTCCGCCGGGTCCTCAACGATATCCCCACAGGAGTTTTTTCATGCTGCTCAGCAAACGCCCGATCCGCACCCTGATGGCGGCCGCGATCGCGCTGGCCGCGCTTCCGGCCATGGCAGGCGAATCCCCGTATTCCAAGGCCGTGTTCTTCGGCGACAGCCTGACCGATGCCGGCTATTTCCGCCCGCTGCTGCCGGCCGATGTGCGTCCGGTGACCGGCCAGTTCACCACCAACCCGGGCTGGGTGTGGTCGCAGCAGGTCGCCAACTACTATGGCCTCAATGGCGCCGCCAATGGCAACGGCCAGAACGGTGACAATTACGCGGTCGGTGGTGCCCGCGTTGGCGTGGACGTGCCGAGCGCAATGGGGACTATCCCCTCGCTGAAGTCGCAGGCGGCCCGTTATCTGGCCGCCAACGGCGGCAAGGCTGACGGCAATGTCCTGTACACGGTGTGGGGCGGCGCCAATGACCTGTTCGCCGCCGCAGCTGCGCCGACGCAGGCACAGGCCATCATCGGCGCCGCCGTCACCGACCAGATCGCTCTGGTGGGTGCGCTGAAGCAGGCCGGTGCGCAGTACGTGCTGGTGCCGAACCTGCCGAATGTCGGCCTGACTCCGGCCTTCCGCGGCCCGAACGCGGCCACCGCCACCGCGCTGTCAGCCGGCCACAACAAGGCTCTTTATGGTGGCCTGAAGCAGGCCGGCATCGAGTTCATCCCGCTCGATACCTTCACCGTGCTGGGCGAAGTCGCCGCCAATCCGGCCATGTACGGCTTCACCAACGTCACCAGCACCGCCTGCAAGATCGATCCGGCCAATTCGACCCAGAGCATCCTGACCTGCAACCCGACCAGCTACGTCAGCCCGGATGCGGCCAACACCTATCTGTTCGCCGATGGCGTGCATCCGACCACGGCGGGCCACCAGCTGCTGGGCCAGTACGCGGTCTCGGTGCTGGAAGCCCCGCGCCTGCAGCAGGTGCTGAGCCACTCGGCACAGACCATCGGTCGTTCGCGTGCCGATCAGGTCAGCATGCACCTGGGCGGTCGTCCGGCCGACGGCCTGTCCTGGTGGGGCGGCGTCCGCGGTGACCTGCAGCGCTACGACCACGCGGATCTGTACGACGGACTGGCGCCGGCCGGCCTGTTCGGCATCGACTGGGCGCGCGACGGCATGGTGGTCGGCGGCTTCGCCGGCTTCGGCCGCCTCAACGCCGACTTCGGCAACAGCCGTGGCGATTTCACCCAGAAGGACACCACCGCCGGTCTGTTCGCCGGCTGGTACGGCGATCGCATCTGGGTGAACGGCCAGGTCAGCTACACTTGGCTGTCGTATGACGTGAACCGCAAGGTCCAGCTCGGCCCGGCCACCCGCGAGCACGGTGGTTCGCCGGACGGCAGCAACCTGACCGCCGCCCTGAACGCCGGTTACGAGTTCGGCACAGAAGGCGGCTTCCGCCACGGCCCGATCGCTTCGGTAATCTGGCAGAAGGTGAAGATCGATGGTTACACCGAAAGCGCTGCGGCCGGCACCCTGGCCACCGCGCTGGGCTACGACCGCCAGAACGTTGATTCGACCGTTGGTCGCATCGGTTGGCAGGCCCGCTTCGATGGCGGCACCCTCAAGCCGTACGCGCAGCTGACCTACGACCATGAGTTCGAAGACACCAAGCAGGGCAGCGCGTGGCTGCAGACCCTGCCGGAACTGGGCAGCTACCGTGTGCCGGGCCTGAAGTTCGACAAGGACTACGCGACCGTCGTGCTGGGCGCCCGCACCGAACTGTTCGGCCTGCAGAGCAACTTCGGCCTGAGCGCTTCGGCCGGGCAGAAGCGTGCCCAGGACGCAACGCTGTTCGCCAACTTCAGCGGCAGCTTCTAAGCAGAAACCAGGCGGGGTCGGCCCTCTCGGCAACGAGAGGGCTTTGACCCCCGGCCTGATGCGATGGGCACCATTGCGCAACACGGGGCCCAGCGCATAGACTTCCCACCGCAACGCGGGCGTAGCTCAATGGTAGAGCTGTAGCTTCCCAAGCTACTGACGTGGGTTCGATTCCCATCGCCCGCTCCATGTCTCCAGCGGTCTGCATCAGGCAGACGCTCCGCGATATCCGAACCCCGCTTTTCCGCGCATGGATCCCGGTCGAGATGCCCGGTGAATGCCGGGGCTGGACGTGGCTTCGCAAACATCCCTTGGCCGGATCGGTCGAGTCCGAATGCATCCTTGCGCAGAGCCTGCAGGACAGGAACTGCCCCGCTGCAGCTGCGGCTGCTGTGGCCTCCAGGGCCCGGTCGAGCTGCGGGGTTCAGTTGATGCTTGGCTTCGCAATGCTAGAAGATCGTCAGCTGTTGACGCCCAACATCCGTTGCCCGGAGCGTGAATGATCGCTGCACTTGTGCCCATCAGGCGATGCTTTGTTTTTTCCGGACGATCCGACCGGCGGGAGTTCTGGTCGTATTCGCTGCTGGCCGGGTTCGTGATGGCGGTGAGCTACAGCGTGATGGATCGCGGTTACTGGCTGGTCGGGCACCTGTCGTTGGATTGGGAAACGTCCGAGATCCTGTGGAAGGTGGGATGGGTCATGACCGTCTGCGCTGTCTTCGTCTTCCTGCCTCCGATGCTGGCCCTGACCGTGAGGAGATTGCACGACATCGACGAGTCAGGCTGGTACACCGTGATCGCGTTCATTCCCTTGGGGGAGTTCGTCCTCTTTCCGGTCATGCTGCTTCCCGGGAGCGAGGAAGAGAATCGATTTGGCGCAGTTCCAGGAGCGCAGGATGCTTGAACCGGCATCGGCCGCAATCGATCGGATCGGCATTGAAGACGTCGACGGTTCGCTGGGGCGCCTCTCTCATCCGCATGTCCCTTGATCGAACCGCCCTGCGGCGCTACACCCAGTGGTTGCCGTTCCTGGCCCTGGTCGCCGTCTGTGTGGCCTGGTGGTCGCCTTTGGGAGTGATTGCCGGCCTTGCCGTGTGCCTTGCGTTGGGGCGCGCGCTGCAGCGAATCGATCTGGTCGGCAATGCCGTGGGCGGTTCACGACTGCGCTCGCAATCGATGAAGCCCTTTGCCGAACGGCCGCCCGCACATGATGTGCTGTTGGATTGGGGCGAGCTGGGCATGGGCGGACCGGCGTACAGCACGCAGATGCTGCGCGATGGCGCCATCGTCGAAGGCGTATCCACTGGAGGCAGTCGTGATGCCAGTGGTGAATGGCAGGACCTGCCGAGAGGCGCGCTGCGCCTGGCCAGCGGGTATGTTGATCGATGCGAAGCAGTGATCGTCTACGACGAGCGCCAAAAGACGGTGCAGGTGCTTGCGGCTGATCCCGGCCAGTTCCGGCAGCAGCTGGGCGAGCGCCTGCAGACCGATGGGGAGGCGGGGGCGGCGTCGTGGCTGCGCAGCCAGTCCGGCGGCGTGACCCAGCTGCATTCCTGCCGAGGCCTATGGTTGGAGCACGGACATCCGGCGCTGGCCGCCGGATTGCCGCGGGAGCTGAGGCACGTCCTGCCTGATGCCCGGGTGCTGCGCGCGGTCCCGCTTCTTCCCGATGATCTGCGCGTGACTGCGCATCCGGCCCTGTTCGCGTGCATCTGCCCGTATGCCCTTTACCTTGACGAGGCCTCCAGTGGTCGCCATGCCTGTGATCTGGAGACCGTGATCGCGAGCCCGTCGGGACGCTGCCTGGTGGTGGCCGGCAGTGTGCTTGATGAGAACCTGCGACCCATCGAGGGCGTGTGGCTTGTCTGCTGGCAGGGTCGTTGGCAAGCCTTTGCCCGTCATGCGATGGGGGGCTTCGGCAAGGCCCGGAGCATGGCCTGGATCAATGTGATCGATGCTGACGATGACGGCACACTCCAGTGCGAAGCCTATGAGGAATGCTGGGAGTCCGATGCCGTCCATCGATACCCCACGCGCCACACAGCCTTGGAGCTGCCTGTGGAATGGCGGGAAACCGGGTTGGCGCTGCGCGCCCGGGATGGGCACTTCAGGCTGCGCCTTCCCTCGCGCTGATCAGGCCTCGGCGGCGCGCGCGCTCGTTTCCCGCAGCGACTGTGCATATTCTTCGGTGAACAGCCCCGACAACGCCTGGCGCTGCTCCGCATCGATCTCGCGCGAGGCGTTGGCCGTGTAGTCGAAATGAACCATCACGCAGCGCCCGCTGGCTACCAGGGCCTCGAACTGGAACGCCTGTTGCACGATCGACAGCGAGGAGCGGCCAATGCTCTCGATCCGGGTCTCGATGCGCACTTCGTGTCCCGCCTGTATCTGCTGCAGGAAGTCGATCTCGTAGCGGCGCAGGATCAGTGCCAGGTCGCGCATGCTGGCCTCGCGGCTGAAATGCCGGAAGATCTCCTGGCGGCCTTCCTCGAACCAGACGGGCAGGGCGGTGTTGGTGACGTGGCCGAGTACATCCACTTCGGAGAAGCGCGGGAATACGGTGATCGACATCGGGTTTCCTTGCGGTCTGGCCTGCCCCCGCAGTGTGCCGCCTGCGCCGGAGCAAGCCACGCCGCAGGGCATCATCCACCCGCCACACGCCCGCGCTATGCTGCGCGCCTGCCGCCCGATCCTGCCGCGATGAAGCTCGCCATCCTGTCCCGCAACAGTTCCCTGTATTCCACCCGCCGGCTGGTCGAGGCGGCGCGCGCGCGCGGCCACACCGTGCGCATCCTCGATCCGCTGCGCTGCTACATGCGCATTGCCGCCGATGGCTTTTCGATGCATTACAAGGGCCGGCCGATGACCGGCGTGGACATGGTCATCCCGCGCATCGGTGCCTCGATCACCCGCTATGGCACGGCCGTGCTGCGCCAGTTCGAACTGATGGGTGCACGCACCCCGAATCCGTCCGACGCGATCCTGCGTTCGCGCGACAAGCTGCGCGCACACCAGCTGCTGGCGGCCAAGGGCATCGACATGCCGGTTACTGTGTTCGGCGACAACCCCGACGACACCGTCGACCTGTTGTCCATGCTGGGCCCACCGCCGCATGTGGTGAAGCTCAATGAGGGTACCCAGGGGCGCGGCGTGATCCTTACCGAGAAGGCCAGCGCCTCGCGCGGCATTGTCGAGGCCCTGCGCGGGTTGTACGCCAATTTCCTGATGCAGGAATTCATCGGCGAGGCCAAGGGCGCCGATCTGCGCTGCTTCGTGGTCGGTGACCAGGTGGTTGCCTCGATGCAGCGGCAGGCGCCGGAAGGTGACTTCCGCTCCAACCTGCATGCCGGGGGTACGGCGGTGGCGGCCAAGGCCAGCCGTGCCGAGCAGCAGGTGGCGGTGCGGTCGGCCAAGGCGCTGGGACTGTCGGTGTGCGGGGTGGACCTGATCCGCTCCGCGCGCGGCCCGCTGGTGCTGGAGGTCAATTCAACGCCGGGGCTGGAAGGGATCGAGGCCGCCTGCGGGGTGGACGTGGCCACGCGCATCATCGAGCACGTCGAGAAGCTTAAAAAACCCTGAGTATTCAGCGGCTTGAGATTCTCACGGGCGGATGAGGCCGGCTTTAACAAGCCTTTAATCGGCCCACGCGTAGGCTTCAGCGAACCGCAGCTCTGCCTCTCAGCAGGATCGGTATCGGGATACAACTTCAGACCCAGGCGGGGGCACCGCCTGGGTCTTTTTTATGCCTGCCCGCTGTCCCTTGTGGAGGTGGCGTGACGGCCGTAGAGTGGCCCCCATCGTTCCTGGATGGATCGGAGGCTGGCGATGTACCGCATCACGATGATCGCGTTGTTGCTGGGCCTGGCCGGATCTGCTGCGGCCAAGCCGGAGAAATCCGTTGTGCAGATGGACCGGCAGTCGCCGGTGGCCGAGCAGGTGCGCCAGGTCGAAAAAGCCCTGGATGATGGCGATTACAGCGAGATTTCCGCTGATGACCGCAGCACCGTGCGCGAAGCGCTGGCCCGGATCACCGCGCGGATGGGCGGCCACCAGAGCGTGCAGGAACTGCCGCCGCAGGTGCAGGGGGAGGTCTTCAACGACCAGGAGCGGATCAATACCCTGCTCACCCGTGCCCACGAGGACAGCCGGCAGATCTGCCAGCACACGCGCAGCACCGGCAGCAACATGCCCAAAAGCCGCTGCCTGACGGTGGCCGAGCGCCGCCGGATCGAGGAAAAGGGCAAGGCGCTGTTGAACGACCAGCGCACCTTCAACAACTTCAACCCTGCCAGCTCGCGGTAGGGCTTCCGCTGCCCCGACCATTGGCACTTGCTGGCGTGAAGGGGGTGCGAATAGAGTCGGGATTCGCCACAGACAAGGATTTGTTTGCCATGAAACAGGCTTTGATGTCGGCCGTCCTGTTGTCAGGACTCGCCCTGGTCAGTACCGCATCGGCATCCAGGGGCAAGGACGTGTTCGTGCCCGGCCAGCCGCTGCAGCAGCAGATCGCGCGTATCGAGGTGGAGCTCAAGGACGGCGAAACCTATTCGGAACTCAAGCAGGACGAGCGCACCCGCGTCAACGACGCCCTGGCACGCATGCGGGCAGCGGTGGAGCAGTACCCGGCGCGCGATTCCATGCCTGAACCGGTGCAAACCCAGGTCTTCAACGATCAGCAGGTCGTGAACACGGTTTTGACACAGGCGCGTGAAGATAGTCGTCTAATATGCCAACGTGAAAAGCCCATCGGTTCCAACCGGACCACGACGCAGTGCATGACCGTTGCCGAGCGCGCTCGGCAGAAGGAACGGGCACAGCAGGACATGAGGCAGGTCATGCGCGCCGGCAGTACAGTCAATTAGAGGTGACAGTGAGAATCCTGGTAATCGAAGACAACAGCGACATTGCGGCCAACCTGGGCGACTATCTGGAGGACCGGGGGCATACGGTGGACTTCGCGGCTGACGGGGTCACCGGCCTGCATCTGGCCGTGGTGCACGAGTTCGACGCGATCGTGCTGGATCTCAACCTGCCAGGCATGGACGGCATCGAAGTCTGCCGCAAACTGCGCAATGAAGCGCGCAAGCAGACCCCGGTGCTGATGCTGACGGCCCGCGATTCGCTGGACAACAAGCTGGCCGGCTTCGATTCCGGTGCCGATGACTACCTGATCAAGCCGTTCGCGCTGCAGGAAGTGGAAGTGCGTCTGAACGCCCTGTCGCGCCGCGGCAAGGGCGTGCAGACCCGCGTGCTGGAAACCGGCGACCTGGAATACAACCTGGATACGCTGGAAGTGCGCCGCCAGGGCAAGCTGCTGCAGCTCAACCCCACTGCGCTGAAGATCCTGCAGGCGCTGATGGAAGCGGCACCGGCGGTGGTGACCCGCCAGGAGCTGGAAACCCGCGTGTGGGGCGAGGAACTGCCTGATTCGGATTCGCTGCGCGTGCATATCCATGGCCTGCGTGCGGTGGTCGACAAGCCGTTTGAAGTGCCGCTGATCCAGACCCGCCATGGCATCGGATACCGCATCGCCACCCCGGAAGCCTGATTCCGTGGCAGCCAAGGGGGAGCGCCGGCGCACGCCATACCGGCGGCGCCTGCGCAGCCGCATCATCGTCTCGTTCGTGTTGTTGGGCTTCTGCCTGACGACACTGTTCGCGTTCGCCACCAACTGGGCCCGCCTGCACGTGGAAAACCAGCTGGTGGAAGAGCTGATGAACCGCAACATCGACGAGTACGCGCGGCGCTACTACGAACACCCGGGCCACAACCCGGACGCGCCGGTGCTGCAGATCCGTGCGTATGCCTATTCCAAGGACAAGTTCGACCGGGTGCGCGAAGAACGCGCGCAGTGGGCGGGCTTCTCCGATGGCATCCACAGCGTCAGCGGCGACGAACACGGCGAACCCTATTCCTACAAGCTGGCCGTGCGGAAGACGCCCGACGCCTGGTTCTTCCTCGCCTATGACATGACCGACAGCGTGCGCGGCGGCAAGCAGCTCAACCGCGCGCTGGTGTTGTCGGTGCTGGTGTTCAGCGTGCTGTCGCTGGTGCTGGGCTGGTGGTCGGCGTCGAAGGTGATGAAGCCGGTGTCGGACCTGGCCGCGCGGCTGCGTGCGTACCGTGGCGGTACCAGTGAGCCCGAGCCCTTGGCGCCGCGCTTTCCCGATGACGAGGTGGGGCAGCTGGCACAGGCGCTGGACGACTATTCCTCGCGGCTGACCGAAGTGGTGCAGCGCGATCGCGAGTTCAATGCAGACGTCAGCCATGAACTGCGCACGCCGCTGGCAGTGATCCGCGGTGCCACCGAGCTGCTGCTGACCCGGCCCGGCCTGGACGAGAAGGTGCTGCAGCGCCTGCAGCGTATCCAGCGTGCCGAGCAGCAGTGCAGCGACCTGATCGGCGCACTGCTGCTGCTGTCGCGCAACGAGCGCGGGCAGGGCACCAGCAACGTGGCCCGCGTGGCCGAGCAGCTGCTGGATGCGCACCGCGCGCAGCTGGGTGGCAAGCCGCTGGAGCTGCTGTTGGAAGGCGAGCGCAACCTGGTGATCGATGCGCCCGAGGCGGCGCTGTCGGTGGCGCTGGGCAACCTGATCGGCAACGCGGTGAAGTACTCACAGGACGGCGAAGTGCGCGTCTTCGTGGGCACCAATTCGGTATCGGTGACCGACAGCGGCCCGGGCCTGAGCGAGGAAGATGCGGCCAAGCTGTTCCAGCGCGGCTACCGCGGCACGCACGCCGGTCATTCGCAGGGCGGCGGCATCGGTCTGTCGATCGTCAGCCGTCTGTGCGACCTGTACGGCTGGCAGGTGAGCGTGCGTCCCGGTGGCGAGCGTGGCGTGATCGCCACCCTGACGTTCTCGCCGAAGCCGCTGTAAGCACCCCTGCTTTGGTGGGTGACGACCTTGGTCGGCACGGACCCTGCCGACCTTGCATCACGCCCTGTGTCGCTTGTGCCACTGAATCCCCCGCACGCGAACATCCCATCGCAGGCCCGACACGACACCACCGTGATCGCTGCCGCGTCCTGCGCGTGTTCCAACGCACGCATTCGCAAGCCCGCGCCGCACTTGGGAATTTCCTTACAGATTGCCGTGCGCGGCGATGGCCTGATGACCTGGCCGGGGCAGCTGCCTTGGCTGGGATTGGCGTCCTGAAAAAAACCAACAAATCAAAAGCTCCGGATGTGCTCTAGCTCATCATGGAAAATGCATCGTCTGCCCTCGCTTTGGCGGACGGTGCGTGGGGATTCGCCAGAATCCGCTGGAGTCTTTTTCCTTCGCTTTTGAGTTGTTGGGTCTCCGGTACGCCAACCCGCACCGTCCGCCACCTTGCATCTGCAGGTGGCCTGCCGTCTGCGAGGAGCTTCATCATGTCCACCCGCCCGCTGTTCCCCCAATTGCACGCCCTGATCGGCGATGCCGCCCACCTGCTGCCTGCCGACGTCGCCGAGCGGGTCGAAGTTCTGCTGGATGACCCCAGGGACCTGCTGCCCGCCCTGCTGGCGCGCATGGATGGCCGCGACGCCGCCGACGGCCAGCGGCTGGATGTGCAGGGGGCCAGCCCGGCGCAGGCCGCCACGATGGCTGGTCTCAGCCGCACGCTTGCCGGCCTGAATACCCTGATCCAGCTGCTGCACGCTGCCGAAATCGCGCGGGAGCAGGGTGGCGCCCGCCAGCAGCTCAATCCCGATGTGGTCGACGGCCTGCTGTTGGGCGCCCGCGAACTGGCCCGCTACGCCCACCAGCAGCTGGAGTAGATCCACGCCACGCATGGATGCGCTTCGGTAGTGCCGGCCGCCGGCCGGCAATCGAATCGACCAGTAGATCCACGCCACGCATGGACGCGCTTTGGTAGTGCCGGCCGCTGGCCGGCAATCGAATCGGCCAGTAGGTCCACGTCACGCATGGATGCGCTTCGGTAGTGCCGGCCGCTGGCCGGCAATCGAATCGGCCAGTAGATCCACGCCACGCATGGATGCGCTTCGGTAGTGCCGGCCGCTGGCCGGCAACCAGGCCTCAAGCCCCGGCCAAGCCCAGATACCGCGCATGCAGCTGTTCCACCTGCACCTGCAGGTCCTCCGGCTGCCCATCATTGACCACTACGTCATCGGCCAGTGCCAAGCGCTGCGCACGGCTGGCCTGCGCAGCAATCATCCGGTCGGCCAGCGCAGCATCAATGCCATCGCGCTGCATCAGCCGGGCATGCTGCACGGCTTTCGGTGCATCCACCAGCAATACCCGGTCCAACCAAGGGTAAGCCTTCCGCCCGCCCACCTCGGTCAGCAGCGGAATGGCCGCAATCGCATAGGGGCTCTCAGCCTGCTCGCACTGCTGTTGCATCAGCAGGCGGATGGCCGGGTGGGTGATGGCTTCCAGCGCCGTCCGCTCGGCCGGATCGGCAAAGACGTGGGCGCGCAGGCGGGCCCGGTCCAGGTTGCCGTCGGCCAGCAGCATGTCGGCGCCGTAACGCTCGGCAATGCGGGCCAGCGCCGGGCTGTCGGCAGCCACCACGGCCCGGGCGGCCAGGTCGGCGTCGGCCACCACGATGCCCAGCGCTTCGAAGCGCCGGGTCACTTCACTCTTGCCCGAGGCGATGCCACCGGTCAGGCCAACCACATAGCGGCTCATGGGGCCTCCCCTCAGCGCAGCCCGCTCATCACCATGTACTGCTCCACCAGCGGCGCACCCCACATGAAGTACAACCAGCCGGCAATGGCCAGGTAAGGGCCGAACGGAATCGGCGTGGCGCGGTCACGGCCCCGGCTGTACAGCCAGATCGAGCCGATGATGGCTCCCAGCACCGACGAGAGCAGGATGATCGGCAGGACGCCCTTCAGCCCGCACCAGGCGCCCAGCGCTGCCAGCAGCTTGAAATCGCCGTGGCCCATGCCTTCCTTGCCGGTCAGCTGCTTGAACAGCCACCAGACCGTCCACAGCGACAGGTAGCCCACCGCCGCGCCCACCAGGGCGGGCTTGGCCGGCATGTACAGGTTGTCGATGCTGCCTATCAGCCCCAGCCACATCAGCGGCAGGGTGAGCTGGTCGGGCAGCAGCTGGGTGCGCAGGTCGATGCCGGACAATGCGATCAGGAAGCAGGTCAGCACGATGGCGCCGAAACCCTGCCAGCCGAAGCCGAACTGCCAGACGCAGGCCACCACCAGCAGTGAGGTCAGCGCCTCCACCAGCGGGTACTGCAGCGAGATCGGTGCCTTGCAGTGGCGGCACTTGCCGCCCTGGATGATCCAGCTGAACAGCGGGATGTTCTCGTACCAGCTCAGCTTGTGCTTGCAGTGCGGGCAGTGCGACGGCTCGACCACGATCCCCGGCGGGGGTGGTTCATAGAAGTCCGGTTCCTCCAGGACTTCGCGCGCATCGCGCTTCCACTGCCATTCCAGCCGCTTGGGCAGGCGCAGGATGACGACGTTCAGGAAACTGCCCAGCAGCAGTCCGAAGGCGGCCGCGGCGGGGTAGCCGAGGCCAGGATGCTGGTCGAGAAAAGCCATGTATGTGTTATCCGACGACGGCGCCGAGTTTGAAGATGGGAAGGTACATGGCAATCACCATGCCGCCCACAATGGTACCAATGAACACCATGATCATCGGTTCCAGCAGGCTGCTCAGGGCATCCACCGAATTGTTGACCTCCTGCTCATAGTACTCGGCCACCTTGAACAGCATGGCGTCCAGCGCACCAGCCTCTTCGCCGATGCCGGTCATCTGGATGACCATGTGCGGGAACAGGTTGGTCTGCTTCATCGACATGTTCACCGGGTAACCCACCGAGACGTCGTCGCGCATGCGCAGCACCGCCTCTTCGTACACGGTATTGCCGGTGGCGCCGGCCACGATGCCCAGCGCCTCCACCAGCGGCACGCCGGCCTTGAAGGTCACCGCGGTGGTGCGCGAGAAGCGGGCGATGGCGCTGTTGTGCATGATCTGCCCGATCACCGGCACCTTCAGCACGAACCGGTCCATCGCATGCTGCATCTTCGGCGAGCGCTTGTAGGACATGACCAGAGCGACCGCCGTACCGATCGCGACCAGCAGCATCAGCCACCACCACGACACCATGAACCGCGAGAGATTCACCACCATCTGGGTGAAGGCGGGCAGCTCGGCACCGAAGCTCTTGAACACGTCCTCGAACTGCGGCACCACGAACACCAGCATGATGCCGCTGACCAGCATGGCCACCACGACCACCATGATCGGGTAGAACAGCGCTTTCTTGATCTTGCCCTTCAGCGCTTCGATGTTCTCCTTGTAGGTGGCCACCGTGTCCAGCACGGTTTCCAGCACGCCGGCGCCTTCGCCGGCCCGCACCAGGTTGCGGTACAGCTCGTCGAACTGCACCGGGTGCTTGCTGACTGCTTCGTACATCGAGGAACCGCCCTCGATGTCGGTGCGGATGGTGTCGACCAGCTTCTTCATCCGCGGGTTCTTGTGCCCGCTGGCGATGATGTCCAGCGCCGACACGATCGGCACGCCGGATTTCATCATCGTGGCCATCTGCCGGCTGAAGAAGGCGATGTCCTTGGGCTTGACCGGGCTGCCGGCAGCGCCGAACAGCGGCTTCGACTTCGGCTTGACCTGGCCCGGGTTGATGCCCTGGCGGCGCAGCTCGGCGCGCAGCAGGTTGGCGTTCTTGGCCAGCTGCTCGCCCTTCATCTTCACGCCCCGCTTGTCGGTCCCCTCCCAGACAAACGGCTGCAGCTCCATGGTGGCACGCGCCACCGGCTCTTTCTTGATCGCACTGCGACTGACAGACATGTTGGCTCCCCAAGACCCGCCATCCCCAGGCGGGTAACTAGCCATCGATGGTAGCGGGTTCAAGGCCGGATGGGCAGTTGGCAGGCGGCCCAGCGTGCGATTTCGTGCCGGGTGCCGACCAAAGGTGACGCACTGCGTCACATTGCCGCGTCCATCGCAGATTCGGATGCGGGGGGTTCCCATCCGCGAAATTGCTGCCATCATGGGCGCGGGGAAATCCAGGGGGAGGCGTGCCGGGGTTGGCACGCAACCTGCGTTGATCCACCCGCAGGGCATGGGGCCCGCTCAACCGGCACAGCCCGGTCCGATCCCGTGCACTGAACTCAACCACCACTATCTTGGGGATGTACCAATGAAGAACCAGAAGGGCTTCACCCTTATCGAACTGATGATCGTCGTCGCGATCATCGCCATCCTGGCCGCCATCGCGCTGCCGGCCTACCAGGACTACACCTCGAAGTCGAAGGTCACCGCTGCGCTGGCCGACCTGGCCTCGCACAAGACCCAGTTCGAGATGGAGAAGAGCGCGGGCCGTGATCCGAATCCGAATAGCGCCGGTTTCCAGGGCACTTCGACGGGTAGCTGCTCATTGATCGCAGTGGACGGTGATGGCATGACCTGCACCATCCGTGATCCGGGCCGTATTGGTAGCGAGTCCACCATTGCCTTGACCTACACCGACTCTACTGTAAATGCCGCTACGGGCGCTATCACCACTGCTGGTGGCTTCGCCTGTGTTACCACCAGTGTGGCGGAAAAGTTCCGTCCGAAGGGCTGCACTGGTACCTAATACTCTTGACGTGACAGGCATAGGAATTTTCTGCTCCTGTAGCTGTCATCAGAGTTGACACAGGGCCCGCTTCGGCGGGCCTTGTGCTGACCGAGATACAAAATTCAGTCAGCACGCAGCAATGGGGATTGCTGGATTAAACAGGGGGAGTCATGAACACGCAGAAGGGCTTCACGCTCATCGAACTGATGATCGTGGTGGCCATCATCGCCATCCTTGCGGCGATTGCGGCTGTGGCATTTCAGCCATACGTCGTGCGCACCCAGTTGGCGGCGGCACTTGCGGATATCACGCCGGGAAAGACCAAGGTGGAAATCCTCGTCAACGAGAACCGTCCGGCCAGTCTGATCACCCCCGAGTTCATCGGTGGCGCCCAGAACGCCCACTGCTCCAACGTCGAAGCCGAACTCAGCGATTCCGGCGTCGGCCATATCAGCTGCACCTTGAAGGGACACAGCGCGCTGGACGGCAAGGACCTGATCCTGCGCCGCTCCGCCGAGGGCATCTGGAGCTGCGATGGCAGCGCGTTCGAAGCGCGCTATCGCCCGACCGGCTGCTGATCACACTTCAGCGCATCCGATGGGATGCTGGCTGCCCCTTGACGGGGCTATCATCCCCGGGGGAGTCAGGATCGTGCCTGCCGGGCCGGGAGTGCCGGGCAAGGCAGTGTTGCTCATGGATTGGCGATGCCGATGGCCATTGGGTCGCGGCGGGTTCTGCTGCCCCGTGCGGTGTCCGTGCAAGACGCACGGCATGGCATGACCCCATGAGCCAAGGATTCATATGAACGCTGTCACCACCGCCAATCTTGTCGGCATCACCGGCCTGGCCCGTCGCCTGGTGCAGGACGGGGCCCTGGACGAGGCCACCGCCCGCGACGCCATGGCCAAGGCCGCCGCCGCGCGCCAGCCACTGCCGACCTGGTTCGCGCAGAACAAGCTGGTCAATGCCTCGCAGCTGGCCGCCGCCAACGCGGTCGAGTTCGGCATGCCGCTGTTCGACGTGTCCACTTTCGACGCCAGCCAGAACGCGATGAGCCTGGTCAGCGAGGAGCTGCTGCGCAAGCACAACGTGCTGCCGCTGTTCAAGCGCGGTGGCAAGCTGTTCGTCGGCACCAGCAACCCGACCCACTCGCTGGACGAGATCAAGTTCCATACCAACCTGGTGGTCGAGCCGATCCTGGTCGACGAGGACCAGATCCGGCGCACGCTGGAACAGTGGCACGCCAGCCATGACGCCCTTGGCGACGCCCTGGGTGGCGATGACGATGGCATGGGCAACCTGGACGTGGCGGCCGGCGACGAGGATCTGGGCGCCACCGGCGGCGATTCCGGCATCGACGCCAAGGGTGACGACACCCCGGTGGTGAAGTTCGTCAACAAGGTGCTGGTCGATGCGATCCGCAAGGGCGCCTCGGACATCCACTTCGAGCCCTACGAAGACGATTACCGCGTGCGCCTGCGCATCGACGGCCTGCTGAAGATGGTGGCGCGCGCGCCGGTGAAGCTGAACCAGCGCATCGCCGCGCGCCTGAAGGTGATGGCACAGCTGGACATCGCCGAGAAGCGCGTCCCGCAGGACGGCCGCATCAAGCTCAACCTGTCCAAGACCAAGCAGATCGACTTCCGCGTCAGCACGCTGCCAACCCTGTTCGGCGAGAAGGTGGTGCTGCGTATCCTCGATGGCAGCGCGGCCAAGCTGGGCATCGACAAGCTGGGTTACGAGCCGGACCAGCAGAAGCTGTTCCTGGATGCCATCCACAAGCCGTACGGCATGGTGCTGGTGACCGGCCCGACCGGTTCGGGCAAGACAGTGTCGCTGTATACCGCGCTGGGCATCCTCAACGACGAGACGCGCAACATCTCCACTGCCGAAGATCCGGTGGAAATCCGCCTGCCCGGCGTCAACCAGGTACAGCAGAACAACAAGCGCGGCATGACGTTCGCCGCGGCGCTGCGCTCGTTCCTGCGACAGGACCCGGACATCATCATGGTCGGCGAAATCCGCGACCTGGAAACGGCGGAGATCGCGATCAAGGCCGCGCAGACCGGCCACATGGTGCTGTCCACGCTGCATACCAACGATGCGCCGCAGACCATCGCGCGCCTGATGAACATGGGTATCGCGCCCTACAACATCACCAGCTCGGTGACGCTGGTGATCGCCCAGCGCCTGGCGCGCCGCCTGTGCGGCAACTGCAAGCGTCCGTCCAGCCTGCCCGAACATGCGCTGCTGGCCGAAGGCTTCACCCAGGCGCAGCTGGATGCGGGCATCGAGCTGTACGAGGCCGTGGGCTGCGACGAATGCACCGAGGGCTACAAGGGCCGGACCGGCGTCTACCAGGTCATGCCGATGACCGATGAGATCGCCACCATCGTGCTGGCCGGTGGCAATGCGCTGCAGATTGCCGAGGCGGCGCAGCAGATCGGGGTGAATGACCTGCGCCAGTCGGCATTGAAGAAGGCGGCGGCGGGCATCACCAGCCTGGCCGAGATCAACCGCGTCACCAAGGATTGAGGTAGATCCACGCCATGCGTGGATGACGCGATGCATGAGGTTGCCGGCCAGCGGCCGGCACTGCCAGGTCGGTGGTACGCGCCGGGTCAGAGCCCTTTCCTTTGAAAAGGGATCCGACCCCGGGTTTACTCCATCCCCAGCTTCTTCAGCTTGTAGCGCAGCGCACGGAAGGTGATGCCCAGCTGCGCGGCGGTACGGGTCTTGTTCCAGCGGTTCTCTTCCAGCGCACGCTGGATGGCGCTGCGCTCGAGCTGCTCGATGTAGGAGGGCAGGGCGGCGCTGCCCGGCTGCAGGTCGGCCACGGCTTCGGCGGGCGCGGCACTGCCGGGTGCACGCGGCGCGTGCTGCGGCAGGCGCAGGTCATCGGCGCCGATGCAGTCTTCCTCGGCCAGGGCCAGCGCACGTTCCAGGATGTTCTCCAGCTCGCGCACATTGCCCGGGAACGCGTACTGCGCCAGTGCTTCCAACGCCGATGGCGCCAGCAGCGGGGTGGCGCGGCCGTGGCTGCGGGCCAGGCGGGCCAGCACGGCGGCGGCCAGTTCGGGCAGGTCCTGGCGGCGTTCGCGCAGTGGTGGCACCTTCAGTTCGATCACGTTGATGCGGTAGTACAGGTCGTGGCGGAAGCGCCCGTCCTCGACCAGCTCGGCCAGGTCCTTGTGGGTGGCCGAGAGGATGCGGACATCCACCGGCTCCTCGTTGGCCGCGCCCACCGCGCGCACCGACTTTTCCTGGATCGCGCGCAGCAGCTTCACCTGCATCTGCAGCGGCAGTTCAGCCACTTCGTCCAGGAACAGGGTGCCGCCGTGCGCAGCCTGGAACAGGCCGGGCTTGTCGGCGTGCGCGCCGCTGAAACTGCCCTTGCGATGGCCGAAGAATTCGCTCTCCATCAGCTCGCCGGGAATGGCACCGCAGTTGACCGGCACGAACGGGCCGGCCGCGCGCGCGCCCTGGGCATGGATGGTGCGTGCAACCAGCTCCTTGCCGACGCCCGACTCGCCGAGGATGTAGACCGGCGCCTGGCTGCGCGCGACCTTGCCGATGGTGGTGCGCAGCACATCCATGGCCTGCGAGTGGCCCAGCAGGCGCCCGCCCTGTTCGGCGTTGGGGCCCGGTGCGGGGCGCTCGGCGTTGTTGAGTTCCAGCGCGTGCTTGACCAGTCCGCGCAGCACCGAGATGTCCACCGGCTTGCTGACGAAATCGAACGCACCGGCCTTCAGTGCCTCCACGGCGAGATCCATGCTGCCGAATGCGGTGATCATCGCCACCGGCGTGCGCGGGTAGTGCTGGGCGATCTCGCTGACCAGTTCGATGCCGTTGCCATCGGGCAGGCGCATGTCGGTGATGCACAGGTCGTACGGATTGCTGGCCAGCAGCTCACGTGCCTCGGCCAGGTTGGCGGCGGTACTGATGCGCAGCCCCATGCGGCCGAGGGTCAGCACCAGCAGTTCGCGGATGTCGCGTTCGTCGTCGACGACGAGGGCGCTGCGGGTTTCATTCATGGGCGTGAAAGATAAACGAGGGGGCTGGAAGCGACAAATGTTTGACGCACAGAATGGGGATCAGCTCGGCAGCAGCGTATGTGGACCGGGCAGCACCAGGCGGAAGCAGGAGCCACCGGCCGGCACCGCGATGTAGTCCAGGCGGGCCTGGTTGGCCCTGCACAGCTCGCGCGCGATGTACAGGCCCAGTCCCGTGCCATGCTCGGACGTGGTGAAGAAGGGCCGGAACAGCTGCGCGGCCACGCTCTCCGGGATACCCGGGCCACGGTCCATCACGTCGATCACCGCGCTGCGTTCGTGCTGGGCCACGCGCAGCCGCACCCGTGCAGGCTGCTGGCCGATGCGGCCGTACTTCAGTGCGTTGTGCACCAGCACGGTCAGCACCTGGTAGAGATGCTTGGCGTCGACCTGGGCCATCACCGATGTGTCGCTGATGATCGGTTCGATGCTGTCGGTTTCCAGGGTCTGGCCCTGCTTGTACTCCAGCACGAAGCGGCGCACGAAGGCGACCAGGTCCACGTTCTCCGGCGTGGCGCGTTCGCGCCGAGCCAAGCCCAGCACGCTCTCGACGATGCCGTTGGTGCGCTGGCACTGCTGGCGGATGATCTGCAGCAGGCGGCGGTCGCTTTCGTTGAAGCCGGTGCCTTCCTCGAGCAGCTGCACGGCATAGTTGATCGCCGCCAGCGGATTGCGGATCTCGTGCGCCAGGCTGGCCGAGAAGCGGCCCATCGCCGACAGAGTGAGCGATTCGGCGCGGCGCGAGACCACGCTGGAATCGTCCAGGAACACCAGCGCAAGGTCGCTGCCGGCCAGCAGGCGGGCAAAGCGCGGCTGCACTTCCGGCTGGTCGGGGTTGAGCTGCAGCGGCAGTTCGTCCTGTGCCCAGCCATTGCGCCAGCGCTGCAGCCGGCGCGCCAGTTCCGGTGCGGCACTGGCCAGGTCCAGGCGCCCGCTTTCGCCGTTGCCGTCGTTATCGCCCAGCAGCATCGAGGCGGCTTCGTTGGCCAGGGTGATGCGGTTGTCGGCGTCCACCACCAGCACGCCGGTGCGCATGCGGCGGATGATCAGTTCGTTGATCTGGAACAGGTTGGCGACTTCATCGCCGCGCTGGTTGGCCAGCTGCTGGTTGCGGCGGGCGCGGTTGCCCACCTGGTAGCTGATGAAGGCCAGTGCCAGGTAGCTGGTGGCGAACATCGCCAGTTCGGCGAGGGTGCGGGTGGGGTCGCCGCCTTCCAGCAGCTTCCAGGTGTACTCGACGCCGGTGGCCAGGCTGGCGGCCAGCGCCAGGCCCAGCCCCAGGCTGAGCGGCAGCAGGGTGGCGGCGGCGGCGATGTTGAACAGCAGCGACATCGAGATACCGGCACTGGCGCCGGGCAGGGCGTGCGACAGCAGGGTGGCGGCCACGATATCCACCAGCACGCCACTGACCACGATCGGGCGCAGCCAGCGTTCGTTGCGGCCGACCACCAGGGCCAGCAGCGACAGGGCCAGGTAGATGACCGCAACGACATCGGCCAGCCGCGGGTGGTGGGCTTCGCCGACCATGGCCGACAACGGGCTGTAGAGCAGGGCGGCAATGACCGTAGCGATCAGCACCCGGTACAGCGCGAAGAAATGCAGTTCACGCCGCGGAATCGATTCGATGCGGTCAATCAATGAAGCACTGGGTGACACGCCGGAACTCCCCTTCTGGCTGCCTGGGTCTGGATTCTGCGGCGGGCCTGCCCGGCGTCCCCTGAAGCCGGGCCGGCACGTCGCGTTTGCAAAGGGCAGTATAGGGCCCCCGGCCGGGCGCCGCCGAAGTGACCCGGATCGCGCATTTGGCCCGGTGCGGACACCGGTGGCCAGCCCCGGCCCGGGTGCAACTGCCTGAATGACCGTGGAAATCTGCCCGCGTCTGGCGTTTTGTACAGACTTCTTTGCGCCCCGGCGCCGGCTCGGCCACAATAGTGGGCCCGCCGCGGTCCATGCCGGCGCCCCGCCGGGGCCCTGAGGAATTGCGTGCGGTCGTTCCTATTCCCACGGTGACGCATGAATTTCCACGAATACCAGTCAAAACAACTGCTTGCCGAGTACGGCATCCCGGTCCCGGCCGGCAAGGTCGCTGCGACCCCGGACGAAGCGGTTGCCGCTGCCAACTCCCTGGGCCAGGGCCCCTGGATGGTCAAGGCGCAGATCCACGCTGGCGGCCGCGGCAAGGCTGGCGGCGTCAAGTTCTGCAAGACCACCGACGACGTGAAGGCCGCCGCGGCCAAGATGCTCGGCACCAAGATGGCCACCTACCAGACCGCTGGCGTTGAACTGCCGGTCAACCTGGTGCTGGTGACCACCGCCGGCGAGATCGTCAAGGAACTGTACCTGTCGGTGCTGGTCGACCGTGGCACCAAGACCATCACCTACATCGCCTCTTCGGAAGGCGGCGTGGAGATCGAGCAGGTCGCCGCTGAAACCCCGGAGCTGATCCACTCGCTGAACGTCGACTTCGTCGAAGGCGTGCAGGGTTACCACGGCCGCGATTTCGGCTTCAAGCTGGGCCTGACCGCCAAGCAGGCCGGCCAGTTCGCCAGCATCATGGTGAACCTGTACCGCCTGTTCAACGAAAAGGACCTGGCCCTGGTTGAAATCAACCCGCTGGCCATCCTGGACGACGGCAACCTGTACGCGCTGGACGGCAAGTTCGACAGCGACGACAACGCCGCGTTCCGCCAGAAGGCCCTGGTCGCCATGCGCGACAAGACCCAGGAAGATCCGACCGAAGTGATCGCTTCGGAGCTGGACATCAACTACGTCACCATGGACGGCAACATCGGCTGCATGGTGAACGGCGCCGGCCTGGCCATGGCCACCATGGACGTCATCAAGCTCAAAGGCGGCGAGCCGGCGAACTTCCTGGACGTGGGCGGCGGTGCCAACAAGCAGCGCGTCATCGAAGCCTTCAAGCTGATCCTGTCCTCGGACAAGGTCGAAGGCATCTTCGTCAACATCTTCGGCGGCATCGTCCGCTGCGACATGATTGCCGAAGGCATCATCGCCGCCGTGAAGGAAGTGGGCGTCAAGGTTCCGGTCGTGGTGCGCCTGGAAGGCACCAACGTGGAAGAAGGCAAGCAGCTGCTGCGTGACAGCGGCATGGCCATCATCCCGGCTGACAACATCAACGATGGCGCCAAGAAGATCGTTGAAGCTGTCAAGAACGCCGCCTGATACCGACACCAAGGAATTCCAATGTCTGTTTTGATCAACAAGAACACCAAGGTGATCGTGCAGGGCTTCACCGGCCAGCAGGGCACCTTCCACGCCACTCAGATGATCGAGTACGGCACCCAGGTTGTCGGCGGCGTGACCCCGGGCAAGGGTGGCACCACCCATATCGACCTGCCGGTCTTCAACACCGTTGCCGACGCCGTGCAGAGCACCGGCGCCAACGCCTCGGTCATCTACGTGCCGCCGCCGTACGCGGCTGACGCGATCCTGGAAGCCGCTGCTGCCGGCATCAAGGTCATCGTCTGCATCACCGAAGGCATCCCGGTGCTGGACATGCTGCGCGTCAAGAACGTGCTGACCCGTTCGCATCCGGACACCGTGCTGATCGGGCCGAACTGCCCGGGCGTCATCACCCCAGGTGAGTGCAAGATCGGCATCATGCCGGGCCACATCCACCAGCCGGGCAAGATCGGCATCGTGTCGCGTTCGGGCACCCTGACCTATGAAGCGGTCAAGCAGACCACCGAAGTCGGCCTGGGCCAGTCCACCTGCATCGGCATCGGTGGTGACCCGATCAACGGCCTGAACTTCGTCGACTGCCTGAAGCTGTTCAACGAAGACCCGCAGACCGAAGGCATCATCATGGTTGGCGAAATCGGCGGCGACGCCGAAGAAGCCGGCGCCGAGTACATCAAGAACCACGTGAAGAAGCCGGTCGTCGGTTTCATCGCCGGTGCGTCGGCTCCGGCCGGCAAGCGCATGGGCCACGCCGGTGCGATCGCCTCGGGCGGCAAGGGCACTGCCGAAGGCAAGTTCGCCGCCATGGAAGCGGCCGGTGTTGTCACCGTCCGCTCGCCGGGCGACCTGGGCGCTGCCATCGCCAAGCTGGTCAAGTAAGACCGCTGGGCGGGGGATTGTAGAGTCGACTGTTAGTCGACTGCTCTTCCCACCGGCTGCTGCAAAACAGAAAGGCCGCCTCCGGGCGGCCTTTCTGCGTCTGGCGCCCTGGCCATCCCGGCAAGCTCATCCACGCATGGCGTGGGTCTACTGAGCCGGGGCTGTCCACGCAGCGAGCGCGCCCGGCGCGCGCATGGCGCAGCGCTACAATGGCGGCATTGCAACCACAGGCTGGATTCCCATGGCTTCGATCCGCATCGCGATGGCGCAGTTCGACTTCCCGGTCGGCGACGTCGCCGGCAACACCGAGCGCATCATCGAGATGATCGGCCAGGCGCGCGACGAGTACGGCGCCGAGCTGGTGATGTTCCCCGAGCTGGCGGTGAGCGGTTATCCGCCGGAAGACCTGCTGCTGCGCCCGGGCTTCCTGTACGAGTGCGAGCAGGCAATGATGCGCATCGCCGGTGCCTGCCGCGGCATCACCGCGGTGGTCGGCTGGCCGCAGGCGGCTGGCGCGGTGGTCTACAACGCCGCCAGCGTGCTGCGCGATGGCCTGGTCGAGCAGACCTACCGCAAGCGTGAGCTGCCCAATTACGCCGTGTTCGACGAACGCCGCTACTTCGATGTTGATCCGGACGGCGGCAGCTGCGTCTTCGAGGTCAACGGCATTCCGGTGGGCCTGCTGATCTGTGAGGACCTGTGGTTCGCCGAGCCGCTGGCCGACACCGTGCGCGCCGGCGCGCAGCTGGTGGTGGTACCCAATGCCTCGCCGTACGAGCGCGGCAAGCACGCCCAGCGCGATGCGGTGCTGGCCGCACGCACCCGCGAGAGCGGGGCAGCGATTGCCTATCTCAATGTGGTCGGTGGCCAGGATGCGCTGGTGTTTGATGGCGCCTCGGTGGTGGCCGATGGTGACGGCACGGTGCACCCCGCCGCCGCCGCCTTCGTCGACCAGTGGCTGGTGGTGGAGTACGACGGCCAAACACGCCGCTTCATGCCGCACGTGTGGATGGACGACGGCGACGAGAGCATGGACGCGCTGGCCTGGCGCGCGGTGACCCGTGGCATCCAGGATTACTGCCGCAAGAACGGTTTCAAGAAGGTCTGGCTGGGCCTGTCCGGTGGCATCGATTCGGCGCTGGTACTGGCGCTGGCGGTCGACGCGCTCGGCGCCGAGAACGTTACCGCTGTGCGCCTGCCGTCGCGCTACACCGCCGGCATGTCCAACGACCTGGCCGCCGAGCAGTGCCAGGCACTGGGCGTGAAGCTGGAAGCGGTCTCGATCGAGCCGGCGTTCAAGGGCCTGATGGAATCGCTGGCGCCCATGTTCGAAGGCACTGCGCCGGACGTGACCGAAGAGAACCTGCAGTCGCGCAGCCGTGGCGTGATCCTGATGGCGCTGGCCAACAAGTTCGGTGGCCTGTTGCTGACCACCGGCAACAAGAGCGAGTACGCGGTGGGTTACGCCACCATCTACGGCGACATGTGCGGTGGCTACGCGCCGTTGAAGGACCTGTACAAGACCGAGGTGTTCGGCCTGTCCAAGTGGCGCAATACCGTGGGCGGTGCGCCGGTGATCCCGCCGGCGGTGATCAGCCGCCCGCCGTCGGCCGAACTGCGCGAGAACCAGCTGGACCAGGACTCGCTGCCGGCCTATGACGTGCTGGACGGCATCCTGTACCGCTACATCGACCAGGAGCAGTCGCGCACGGAGATCGTTGCCGCCGGTTATGACGCGGCCGTGGTCGACCGCGTGCTGCGCCTGGTGCGCATCAGCGAGTGGAAGCGGCACCAGGCCGCGCCAGGCCCGAAGGTGTCGCGCCGTGCTTTCGGTCGTGAGCGTCGCTACCCGATCAGCAACGGCTACAAGGGTTGAGGTAGCCGTTGGCAGGTAGTGCCGGCCGCTGGCCGGCAACGCCGTATGCCGCGCATCCACGCATGGCGCGGATCTACTGCCTTTGGTAGTGCCGGCCGCTGGCCGGCAACCCGTATCCCGCGCATCCACGCATGGCGTGGATCTACTGCCTCCGGTAGTGCCGGCCGCTGGCCGGCAACCCGTACCCCGCGCATCCACGCATGGCTCGGATCTACTGCCTCCGGTAGTGCCGGCCGCTGGCCGGCAACCCGTATCCCGCGCATCCACGCATGGCGTGGAGCTACTGCCTTTGGTAGTGTCGGCCGCTGGCCGGCAACCCGTACCCCGCGTATCCACGCATGGCGTGGATCTACCGGGCGTCGTCGAGCAGCTGTTCGAGGCCGGCGGTTTCCGCAGCGTCGTTGAAGTGGCCCTCCCCCAGCCGGGCTCGTACGAACGCCAGGCCATCCGCCGCCGCCGCGTCGAGCGTGCCGCGATGGTCGACCGGGTAGCGCCGGAACGCGACCGGCTCGCCGCGCAGCGCCAGGCCTGCGGCATACAGCAGGGTGGTCAGATAGGGCACGTCGCGGTCCTCGCTGCCGTGGCCCAGCATCAGCGGTTGGCTGAAACCGCGGCGCGGTACGCCGAGATAGTCGTACAACACGGCCCAGATGCCTGGCACGCTGGTCAGCGGTGCGGTGAACATGCTGCCGGTATCCGCGCCGTCCAGCGTGGTGGCCAGTTCGCCCAGGCACTGCTCGCGTGCCACTGCCACGCGAGCGCGGCCGGTGTCGCTGAGGACGCGGTCGATCTGCGGCGCAACCTGCAACAGACCATCGAGCAGATACGCGTGATACGCGTTGAGCGCGCCAGGATTGGCGGTGCGGTTGTCCGGCTTCATCACCAGTGCGGTCAGCTCGACGGCGGTGGGCGTGCCGGTGGTGAAGCTGCCGCGGTAGTGCAGCGACGGGCCAGCATAGGTGGGCGCCAGATGCCCGGCAGTGAGCGCGGCGGCACCACCCTGCGAATGGCCGACCGAGACCCAGCGCGGCGACAGCGTTGCGGTGCCCAGATACTGGCGGCTGGCTTTGACGAGGTCGATGGCATTGCGTGCGGCGGTGCGCACATGCAGATAAGCATGGTCACCTGGACTGCCGAGGCCCTGGTAGTCCGCAGCAACCACCGCATAGCCCTGTGCCAGAAACTGATCGAGGAAGCGGCCGTCGCGTTCGGGTTGGTAGGGGCCGGACACCGAGGGCGCACAGCGATCCGCGATGCCCTGGGTGCCATGTGCCCAGGACACCACCGGCCAGCCGCCTGCAGGCGCCGCGCCGGCGGGCAGGTACAGCAGGCCGGTGCCTTCGGCCAGCTGGCCGCGATGATCCGGGGTGCGGTAGTGCAGCTTGTAGGCCTGCGCGGCCTTGGACGGCACCCATGACGCGCGATAGGGGGCAGCAGACAGCAGATCGCCCGGTGCGGGTGAGGCAGCCGCCACGGGGCCCGAGGACAGCGCCAGCAGGGCAGTGGCGAGGAGGCAGGCGAGGGGGCGGAAACGACGGGGTGGTGGGGCCATGGGCGCTCCTTCACGGCCGGGATGGCCGTTGCGCCGCAGTGTGGAGGGCCTCACCTACGCCGATTGGGACCGGCGTCGCATCCGCCGGGGATTCGTAGAATTCCTAGTGTCGTGGTCCATGGTCGCGCGAACCCTCCACGCATGGCGTGGATCTGCCGACAAAGAAAAGGCCCCTTTCGGGGCCTTCTTTTACTTCTTTTCCAGTCGCGCGTTGCGCTGGCCGGTGCTGGCGGACTTTTCGCCAGCGAACGGGTTCAGCTTGCGGATCATCCACGGATACTTTGGCCACTTGCCTTCCAGCCACGGGTGGTCCGGCTGGTTCAGCTGCAGGACGCGGCGGGCGTCGTCGGCCAGGGTCTTGTTGCCCAGGTGGGTGTAGGAATCGGCCAGGACGGCGACGGCATCGTACTGGAACGCGCTCTGCGGATAGGTTTCCAGCAGGTAGTTGGCGCGGCCGGCGGCCGAGACCCAGGCGCCGCGGCGCATGTAGTACAGGGCGTTGTCCAGCTCATGCTGGGCGAACACGTCACGCAGCTCCAGCATGCGCTGGCGCGCATCGGCGGCGTAGCGGCTGTTCGGGTAACGGTCCACCACGATGTTGAAGTCCGAATACGCCTGGTGCGGCGTGGACAGATCGCGGCGGCTGGCATCCAGTGACCATACGCGGCGCAGGAAAACCGTACTGCGGTTGGAGTTGGCCAGGCCGCGCAGGTAGTACAGGTACGCGATGTTGCGATGGGTCGGGTAGGTACGGATGAAGCGGTCGATGCTGGACACCGCATCGTCGTGCTTGCCGGCCTTGTACTGCGCGTAGGCGGTTTCGATCATCGCCTGTTCGGTATACGGGCCGTACGGATACTGGGCCACGAGGCGGCGGAAGCTGGTTTCAGCCCCGCTCCAGTTGCCACCCTGCATCAGCTTGTGGCTCTTCTCGTACAACTGTTCGACCGGCGTCCCTTCATCGGGGCGATCGCCCTTCTTGGCGCCACGGTGGCAGCCGGTGGCGGCGATGACCAGCACCAGCAGCAGGGCGGTGAGGCGGACGGGCGCGGAGAGCATGGAGGAGCGTCGGATCATGAGGTCAAGGCGGGACGCGGCTGGAATACGAAGGGTCGATGATAGCCTAGTGTCCTGTCCAGCGACTGAAACCGGCCGCCGGGACCCCAAAATTTCAAAGAATGCCCCCTGCCATGTCTGAACAACCCTCTGAATCGGCCCGCCAGGCCATCGTCCCCGACACCGCTGCCGGCCGCCGTTTCGACGCCGTGGTGGCCGAATTGTTCCCCGAATACTCGCGTTCGCGCCTGACCGAGTGGATCAAGGCCGGGGAGGTCCTGCTGGACGGCGCCCAGGTGCGCCCGCGCGATCCGCTGCGCGGTGGCGAGGTGGTGACCCTCAACGTGGTACTGGAAACCCAGACCGACGCCCAGCCGGAGGACATCCCGCTGGACGTGCTGTTCGAGGACGAGCACCTGCTGGTGATCAACAAGCCGGTCGGCCTGGTGGTGCACCCGGGCGCGGGCAACCACAGCGGCACCCTGGTCAACGCCCTGCTGTTCCGCGATCCGTCGGTGGCGGTGCTGCCGCGCGCGGGCATCGTGCACCGCCTGGACAAGGACACCAGTGGCGTGATGGTGGTGGCCAAGACCCTGGAAGCGCAGACCGCGCTGGTCGAGCAGCTGGCCGCACGCGACGTGCACCGCCAGTACCTGGCCATCGTGATGGGTGCGCTGGTGGCCGGCGGTACCGCCGATGCCCCGATCGACCGCCACCCGCGCGACCGCCTGAAGATGGCGGTGCGCGAGGACGGCAAGGAAGCGATCACCCACTACCGCCTGCGCGAGCGCTTCCGTGCGCACACCGCGCTGGAGTGCCGCCTGGAAACCGGCCGTACCCACCAGATCCGCGTGCACATGGCGCATGTGCGCCATCCGATCATCGGTGACCCGCTGTACGGCGGTGCGCTGAAGCTGCCCAAGGGGGCCAGCGATGAGCTGGTGGCCGCGCTGCGTGGCTTCAAGCGCCAGGCCCTGCACGCCGAGACCCTGGAGTTCACGCACCCGATCACTGGTGAGCTGGTGCGCAACACCGCGCCGGTGCCGGAGGACATGCTGCACCTGATGAAGGTGCTGCGCGAAGACAGCGAAGCCTTCGCCGCGCGTGAGCGGGACCGCTGGTGATGGCCGCCGTGCTGCCGGTGCTGCAGGCGGACTGGCCGGCGCCGCCGGGCGTCAATGCGCTGACCACGCGTCGGCACGGTGCGGGCATTTCGCCGGCGCCGTTCGCGCAGTTCAACCTGGGCAACCGGCACGCGGCCGACGGTGATACCCCAGCCAACGTAGAGCACAACCGCCAGCTGCTGCAGCAGGGGCTGGGGCTGCCCTCGACACCGCACTGGCTGCGCCAGGTGCACAGCAGCACCGTGCTGCGCTTCACCGCGCCGCCGGTGCCCGGCGCAAGCGAGCCGGTGGCCGATGCCGCAGTGACCTCGGTGCCGGGCGTGGTGCTGGCGATCCTGACTGCCGACTGCCTGCCCGTGGTGTTTGCCGCCGCCGATGGCAGTGAGGTGGGCGCGGCCCACGCAGGCTGGCGTGGCTTGGCCGATGGCATGCTGGAGGCCACCGTGGCCGCCATGCAGACGCCGCCGGCGCAGCTGCGGGCCTGGCTGGGCCCGGCCGCCGGACCGGCCGACTACGAGATCGGCGAGGAGGTCTACCACGCCTTCGTCGGCCATGATCCGGCCGCCGAGGCGGCGTTCGTGGCCACCCGCGCAGGCCATTGGAAGGTGGACCTGTTCGCGCTGGCGCGGCAGCGGTTGCAGGCGGCGGGCATGGACCCGGCGCAGGTCCATGGCGGCACGGTGTCGACCATGGCCGATCCGGACCTGTATTCGCACCGGCGCGACCGTCGCACCGGGCGCATGGCGACGCTGGCCTGGATCGCGCCCTGACCTTGCCGCTGTTCGCGCGCGTGCTGGGGCCGGCCTTCGCCACCCTGGCCGCGCCGGTGCAGGCGTTGCATGCCGCGCCGTTGCCCTGCCGCTACGTGGGGCAGGCGCGTATCGTGAGGGGGCGGCACTGGCTGGTGCCGCTGTTGGCCGCGTTGGCGCGGCTGCCGAAGGACGGTGGAGCGTTGCCGACCGAAGTGGCGTTCAGTGCACACGGGCAGGGCGAGCAGTGGGCGCGGCAGTTTGGCCGCTGGCCGATGGTGTCGCGGCTGTGGGCGCACGAGGGCTGCCTGCGCGAGCAGTTGGGCGCGGTGCGCTTCGAGTTTGATCTGCAGGCCCGCGAGGGTGGCATCGACTGGTCGGTGCGCCGGGTCTGGGCGTTCGGGCTGCTGCCGCTGCCGAGGCGCTGGTTTGGTGGCGTACGTTGCCGCGAAGCCTGGCAGGGCGAGCGTTACACTTTCCTGGTCGATGTGACGCTGCCCTGGGCGGGAGCCCTGATCCGCTATGAAGGTTGGCTCGAACCGCAGTGAGGCCGCCGCCGAGGCGGGCAGCGCGATGATCGTATTCGATGGCGTATGCGCGCTGTGCAACCGCTGGGTGCGCTTCCTGCTGCGTTTCGACCGCGCGGGGCGCTACCGCTTTGCGGCGATGCAGGGGCAGCAGGGCAGCGCGATGTTGCGCGCGCACGGGCTGGACCCGCAGGACCCGATGTCGTTCCTGCTGCTGGACGCGCAGGGCGCCTGGACCGATACCGATGCGATCCTGCGCGTGCTGGCGGGGCTGGGCGGCGCCTGGCGCCTGATCGGCGTGTTGCGGGCAGTGCCGCGCGGCTGGCGTGATGCCGCGTACCGCGCGCTGGCGCGCAACCGCTACCGCTGGTTCGGGCGGCACGACGCCTGTCATCTGCCCGCACCGGAGCAGGCAGCGCGATTCCTGGATTGAAGGAAAAAGAGGACGGAGGGGATCAAGGCGTCTGTGCACAACTGCCTTGATCCCCTCCGTCCCCTTTTTTCCTCAACCTTCCAGCGCGTCCAGATAGCTGCGGCGCCAGTGATTGATGTCGTAGGTGCGCAGGTGATCCATCATCGCGTGCCAGCGTTCCTTGCGCCTGCTCAGTGACATCGTTGCTGCCGTGGCGATGGCGTCGGCCACGCCGTCCAGATCGTGCGGGTTGACCAGCAATGCCTGCTTGAGTTCGTCGGCAGCGCCGGCCAGCAGCGACAACACCAGCACGCCGGGATCTTCCGGGTCCTGCGACGCCACGTATTCCTTGGCCACCAGGTTCATTCCATCGCGCAACGGCGTGACCAGGCCGACCGCCGCCGCCCGGTAGAAGCCGGTGAGGGTGGCATGGGTGAAGTTCTGGTTGACGTAGCGCAGCGGCGTCCAGTCAGGTTCGGCGTGACCACCATTGATGTGGCCGGCGATCTGTTCCAGCTGGCTGCGCAGCTGCCGGTACTCGGTGACATCGCCGCGCGAGACCGGGGCGATCTGCAGGTAGGTCAGCGAGCCGCGCTGGTCGGGGTGGCGCTCAAGATAGCGCTCGAAGCCAAGGAAGCGTTCGGGCAGGCCCTTGGAATAGTCCAGGCGATCCACGCCGATCGCCAGCTGGCGATCGCGCAGACTGGCGCGCAGGTTCTTCACGGCGGCCTTGGTGGCCGCGGTGCCGGCCTGGCGTGCGATCAGCTCGGTGTCGATGCCGATCGGGAAGGCGGCGGCACGGAAGCGGCGCCCGCCCGGTGCTTCCAGCTCGCCGTTGTCGAGCACGCGGCCGCCGCCGAACAGGCGCAGGTAGGTCTGGAAGCGATCAGCGTCGCGTTGGGTCTGGAAGCCGACCAGGTCGTAGGCGTACAGCGCGGAGAACAGCCGCAGGTGGTCGGGCATCGCCTGCAGCAGGTCGGCAGACGGCATCGGGATATGCAGGAAGAAGCCTATGCGACAACCGATGCCGCGCTCGCGCAGCAGCGCACCGAGCGGGATCAGGTGGTAGTCGTGGATCCAGACGATGTCGTCCTCGCGCAGCAGTGGCGCGAGCTTGTCGGCGAACAGCGCGTTGACCTTGTGGTAGGTCTCGCGGGTGCCGCGGTCGTAGTCGACCAGATCCAGGCGGAAGTGCAGCAGCGGCCACAAGGTGCGGTTGGCGAAGCCGTTGTAGTAGCCATCGACCTCGCGCTTGCTCAGGTCCATGGTGACGTAGTCGATGTCACCGTCTTTCTGCCGGTGCAGCGTGCCGCTGCCTTCCTTCACCGTCTTGCCGCTCCAGCCGAACCACAGGCCGCCGCGTTCCTTCAGGGCAGCCAGCAGGCCGACAGCCAGGCCGCCGGCGCGGTTCTCGCCGGGCACGGCCACACGGTTTGAGACCACGACCAGACGACTCACGATGCCTCCTGCCAGGACCGCGACAGGCGCATTGCGGCGGTGATCAGGCCGACGTGCGAATAGGTCTGCGGGAAATTGCCCCAGGCCTCGCCGCTGTCGAAGGCCAGATCCTCCGACAGCAGGCCCAGGTGGTTGCGCTGCTTCAGCAGCAGCTCGAACATCTCACGTGCTTCATCCATGCGCCCGATCGCGGCCAGCGCGTCGATGTACCAGAAGGTGCAGATGGTGAAGCTGGTCTCCGGCTCACCGAAGTCATCCGGCGCGACATAGCGGTACAGCGAATTGCCATGCTTGAGGTCGCGGCCGATGGCATCGACGGTGGCGATGAAGCGGGCGTCCAGCGCGTCGATGAAACCGATATCGGCCAGCAGCAGCAGCGAGGCATCCAGCCGATGGCCGCCGAAGGTATCGGTGAAGTGGCCCAGCTCCTCGTTCCAGGATTCGGCCATGATGCGCGCGTGGATGGTGTCGGCGCGCTCGCGCCAGTAATGCGCGCGGTCGTCACGCTTCAGGCGCACGGCGATCTTGCACAGGCGGTCGCAGGCGGCCCAGCACATCGCGCTGGTGTAGGTGTGCACTTCGGTGCGGCCGCGGAATTCCCACAGGCCGGCATCGGGTACGTCGTGCAGGGCGAAGGCCTGTTCGCCCAGGGGTTCCAGGCGGGCAAAGGTGTGCGCATCACCCGGGTCCTGCAGGCGCCGGTCGAAGAACAGCTGCGTGGACGCCAGCACCACGCTGCCGTAGACATCGTGCTGGCGCTGCACCCAGGCCAGGTTGCCGCGCCGTACCGGGCCCATGCCGCGATAACCGGACAGGCTGGGCACTTCGTCTTCGTCCAGCTTGGCCTCGAAGCCGATGCCATACAGCGGCTGCAGCGTGCCGTCGGTGGTGGCCAGGTTGAAGATGTAGCCGAGGAACTGTTCCATCGTGCGCGTTGCGCCGAGACGGTTCAGCGCCCGCACCACGAAGGCCGCGTCGCGCAGCCAGCAGTAGCGGTAGTCCCAGTTGCGCACGCTGCCGGGTGCTTCCGGAATGGAAGTGGTCATCGCCGCGATGATCGCGCCGCTGTCCTCGTACTGGCACAGCTTCAACGTGATCGCACTGCGGATGACCGCGTCCTGCCATTCCAGTGGAATGGACAGGTAGCGCACCCACTCGCGCCAGTAGTCGCGGGTGCGCTGGAAGGCTTCCTGCACGTAGCCGCTGATCGAACGATTGAGCGATTCATCCACGCCCAGGATCAGGTGAATCGGATGGTTGAGCACGAACGGCAGGCCGTCGCGCACGAAGCGCACCGGCACATCGGTGGTCAGCCGCAGCACGTGTTCGGGCAGGATCCAGCGCACATGGTTGCTGCCCCAGGTGGATTCGGGCACGCGTGCGCCCCAGTCCGCCAGTGGTCGCGCACGCACGGTGATGCGCGGGCTGCCAGCCAGCGGACGCACCTGGCGGATCAGGCTGACCGGGCGGTAGAAGCGATCGTTCTGGCGCCAGCGCGGGGCGAAATCGAGGATTTCCAATGCGCCGCCCTGCGTGTCACGCAGCACGGTGCGCAGGATCGCAGTGTTGGTGAGGTATTCCTGCTCGCTGCTCGCGAAGTCCTCCAGCTCGATGGCGAAGTCGCCGCCGGTCTGCTGGTTGGGGCCGAGCAGGGCGCAGAAGGTCGGGTCGCCGTCGAAGGTGGGCAGGCAGCTCCAGACAACGCGGGCATGTTTGTCGACCAGGGCGCCGAAGCTGCCGTTGCCGACCACGCCCAGATCAAGATCGGGTTGGGTCATCACGCGGTACATCTCGGTTGCGGCCGTGGGGGTTGGCCGGGTCAATAGGCATTCTCACGCAGCCAGGCGTGCACGCTGCGTATGTCGGGCAGCGCGAACACGGCCGCACTGGGTTCACGTTCACCCACCAGCACGCTCCAGCCATGCTGGCCGTTGGCAGCATCGAAGCCGAATTCGTCGGTGAGGTCATCACCGAGGAACACCGGCAGGCGGCCGCGGAAGGGCAGGTACTGCATCATCCGGCGCACGGCACGGCCCTTGTCGGTGCCGACAGGTACGAACTCGACCACATGGTCGCCAGGCTGCAGGCGGTAGCTGGTGCGGCCACGCACGTGGCGGTCAGCGAACGCGCGGACATCGCTGGCGGCATGCGGCGCACCGCGCCAGTGCAAGGCCAGGCCGACGCCCTTGTCTTCCACCAGCACGCCAGGATGCCCATGGGCGAAGCGCATCGCCTGCTGGTGCAGCGCGTGCAGCCATTCGGCGGTGTCGTCGTCGTGTTCGTCGCGCAGCACACGACCGTCTTCGCCACGCAGCTCATGGCCGTGCAGGCCGGCGGCGGGTAGTTGCAGGGGGGCGAACAGTTGATCCAGCTGTTCAAGCGGGCGACCACTGACCAGTGCCACAGCACCTTCCAGGCGGTCGCTGATGCGGCCGATGGCTTCACGCACATCCGGCAGCAGCTGCACGGCATCCGGGCGTGCAGCGAATTCGATCAGGGTGCCATCGACATCGAGGAACAACGCACAGGCGTCGTCCAGCAATGGCGGTGGCGGACGCAGGGGGAGCGGTTCAGCCATGACGCCCAGCTTGCCAGCGTGGGCGTGTACGCGGGGTCGAGGGCAGGCTACGGCCCTGCTTCGGTGGGTGCCGACCGTTGGTCGGCACGGCAGGTCAGCCTGCATCCAGCTCAAACAGTGCGGGCCAACGGTCCGCACCCGCCCAAAGCAGATCCGCACCCGGATCACGAAGTTGCCGGCCAGCGGCCGGCACTACCGTGTCGTGCGGACCAACGGTCCGCACCCACCCAATGCGATCAGAACATATAGCGGACGCGGCCGTAGTAGTACGCGCCGTTGCTGCCGATCGGCGACAGCACGTCATACGGCAGGTTGCCGAAGTAGTGGATATCGCTGTTGGATCGATCCGGGTAGTTGTCGGTCAGGTTCTGGCCGCCGATGGCCACGCTCCAGCGCGGAGTGATGCGGTATTCGACCTCCGCATCCAGCTGCCACTCGGCCTGGTAGGTCTGGCGCGGGATGTAGCCGTCACCGAAGTTGAACACGCGGGTGGCGCTGCCGTAGCGGTTCACGCGGCTGCTCAGCGACCAGTGGTCGTTGCTCCATGCGGCCGAGAAGCTGCCGCGGGTACGCGGCGTGGCATCGGTGAGCGTGTTGGTCTCTTCGATGCCGAACAGCACATAGTTCGGGTTGAGCGCCTGCAGCTGCGCCGGCGTAGCCAGCACGTTCTTCAGCGTGGTCTTGGTGTACGCATAGGTGCCGGTCAGCAGCAGCTGGCCGTCGCCCAGTGACTGGCGCCAGTTGCTCACCAGCTCGGCGCCGCGGGTGCGGGTATCGGCGGCGTTGACGAAGAAACTGGCGCTCTGCAGGCCGCTGACGCCGTAGTTGGCGGCCACGTAGTCGGTCAGTGCATCGCCGGTGATGCTCTCCGACAGCGCGATGCGATCGTCGATGTCGATCTGGAAGAAGTCCAGTGACAGGTCGAAGTGCTCGCCAATTCGGCTGGTGAAGCCCAGCGAGGTATTGATCGACTTCTCCGGCTTCAGGTTCTGCGCACCCAGGCCACGCGCGATCGGATTGTTGACCGACAGCAGGCGGCCCTGCACCAGCTGGCCGCCAGCGTTGTAGCCGGTGGAGGTGGACTCGTAGCCGATCTGCGCCAGCGACGGCGCGCGGAAGTTGTTGGAGATGGCGCCACGCAACGCGAACGCCGGGGTGAATTCGTAGCGCAGGCCGAGCTTGCCGGTCAGTTCGCCACCGAAATCGTCGTTGTGCTCGTAGCGCGCGGCCAGATCGGTGGAGAACTTCTCGCCGAACTGACTGGACAGGCTGGCGTAGGCGCTGGCGACATCGCGAGACAGGGTGGCCGCGTCCTGCGGGGTCAAGCCGCCACCGGCCTGCGAACCGGTCGGGCGGTCGGTGTACGGGCCGGCCGCATAGCTGGCCGGGTCGCCGGGACGGGTCTGGTAGCGCTCGTGGCGTGCTTCCACGCCCAGGCCGAGCGTGTGGCTGATGCTGTCGCTCTGGGTGAACACGCGGCTCAGATCGAGGTTGCCCACGGTCTGCGCGTATTCGTAATCGGCGGTCTTGAAGCGGGTCGGGCTGGTCGGGCCCAGCGAGGCGTTGAGCGAATCACGCAGGCGGTAGGTGAAGTCGTTCTGGCCGTAGTCCAGGCTGCCGTCGTAGCTCCATTCGCCCCACTGCCCGCGCACGCCGGCCACGGCCTGCACGTCGCGGTTCTCGCCCTCGGAGATCGGCCGGTACCCATTCGGATAGACCTCCTTCCAGTTGGCATCGCCATCGGGGTAGCGGAAGTAGTTTGCGCCTTCGGTATCGCGCTGGTTGAAGGTGCCGAACGCGTAGAACGTCGAGGTCTGGCCCACCGGGATCTCGGTGTTCAGCCACAGGTTGATGTCCTTGCTCTTGCCATCGCCCAGCACATAGTTGCGCTTGCCCTGCAGCGCCAGGTTGTCGGGGGTCTGGTCCCACGGCGGAATCTGGTCGAAGCCGGCACGGTTGGTGCCGTTGCGATGCTTGTATTCCAGGCCGGCGCGCAGGAAGCCGCCGTCCTCGCCCAGCGAGGTGCCGACCTTGGCGCTGATGTTGCCGGTCTGGCCGTCGGTAAGGGTACGCCCGATCGGCTTGAGGTCGGTGTGGTTGGCACCGTAGCTGGCCTCGATCTCGCCGCCATCGCCGCCGTTGTCGAGTATCACGTTGATCACACCGGCCACCGCATCCGATCCGTACAGCGCGCCGGCGCCGTCGCGCAGCACTTCGATGCGCTTGATCGCACTGACCGGAATCGAGTTGAAGTCGACCGGGGTGGTGCCCTTGCCGATCTTGCTGTCGGTGTTGACCAGCGCGGTGTGGTGGCGGCGCTTGCCATTGACCAGCACCAGCACCTGGTCCGGCGAGAGGCCACGCAGCTGTGCCGCGCGCACGTGGTCGGCGCCACCGGAGTTGGACTGGCGCGGGAAGTTGAACGACGGCAGCAGCGCCTGCAGCGCGCTGCCCAGTTCACCGTTGACCACGCCGGCCTTGCGGATGTCCTCGGCGGTGAGCACATCCACCGGTGAGGTGGATTCGAGCACGGTGCGGTCGGCGGCACGGGTGCCGGTGACGATCACCGTGTCCAGGTTGGTGGCGTCCTGGGCCAGGGCCGGGACGGCGGCGGAGGACAGCGCGAGGGCGATGGCGAGGCCGAGTGGCGACGCGGGCAGGCGGGCGGACATGGGGGCTCCAGCAACAACGACGACGGGGAAGGGGGAGATAGTTTCACTTACATCCATCCGGATGAAGCGATATATTATCTTCGCGTGATGGCCGGTGCCGGTGCAAGCCCCTGCCGGTCCAGCATGAGCTGATGCCCGGCTGGCATCAGCACGCTGAACCGATGGCGCTGTACGCTGCCGGCTCGCCTTTTCCCCCCTTCCCCGGAGCTGTACCGATGAAACACCTTGGCCTCGTCTTCGCCGTGCTGCTGGCCACCAGTGGCTGCGCCAGCCTGTCCTCGCAGGCGCCCAGCGCCTATGCCACGGCCACCACCGCCGAACTGAAGGGCGATGCTGCACGCCCGTCCGCCGGCCACGGCTGGGTGCGCAGCGAGCTGTATTTCGGCGTGGGCGAGGAGCAGGGCGCCGGCAACCGCCCGCAGGCCGATACCATCAGCGAGGCGCAGTGGCGCACCTTCCTGGACAAGGAAGTCACTCCGCGCTTCCCGGATGGCCTGACCGTGTTCGATGCCTATGGCCAATGGCTGTTCCGCGGTGATGCCGCGCCCAACCGCCTGCGCACCAAGGTGCTGGTGGTGCTGCACGAGGACACCCCGCAGCGCCGCGCCGACATCGAAGCGATCCGCCTGGCGTGGAAGCAGCAGACCAAGCATCAATCGGTGCTGTGGTCGCGGCAGCCGGTCGAGGTATCGTTCTGAGTTGAAGGTGCCGCCGCGGTGCCGCAGGGAGCAATGATGAATTGCAGGGAATGCGTGCTGGGCCTGGTGCTGGCGGGCGTGCTGGCACCGTCGGCGCAGGCAAGTGGCGACGACGGCGAAACGCTGCGGTTCCAGGTGGCCGCGCATGTGCAGGCGCACGCCGATCCGCAGCAGGACGGCAGCATCGCCGTGCAGCTGTCACCGTCGGGCAAGCGCCAGACGCTTGAGGGCGCGGCGGATGCCGATGGCAGTTCGCGATGGTCGCTCGAAGATGTCGATTTCGATGGCTACCCGGAACTGGTCGCACGCGCCTCGGTGGGCATGGTCAACGAAGCGGTGACGGTGTACCGGTTCGATCCGGCCAGTGCGGGGTTCCGCGCGCTGCAGGCCGACACCCACGGCAAGGACAGTTGCGGTGACCTGATGGGGTTGAGCGTGGATGCTGCCACTCGAACCCTGACCAGCAGCTGCCGCAGTGGCCCGATGTGGTACACCGACCTGTACCGGTTTGCAGGCGCGAAGCTCCATCTGTACCGCTCTGAGAGCGTGCTGATGCTGGGCGATACCTTGAACGCCGCGCTGCAGTGGGAACAGACCGACGAGCAGGGCCCGTTGGCGGTCTGGCGCACGTATGATCCGGCCGGCCGTGTGCTGGAGAGCGCGATTGCCAATGGCCTGGGCGCACCGCCGGACGGGCCGTTGCGTGGTCAGCAGGCCGCCGTGGTACCCGCGCGCCTGTTCCTGTTCGACCGACCCGGTGCGTCCAGCACCAAGCGTTACCTGGTGCAGGGCGACCGCGTGGAACTGCTGGATGAACAGGACGGCTGGGTGAAGCTGCGCTACCGCAACCCGAAGCAGGGCGCGGTGGAAGGCTGGATCAACGTCAACGATTGAAGAAAAAGGGGACGGAGGGAATCAAGTCGTTTGCGGCACATACGACTTGATTCCCTCCGTCCCCTTTTTTGCGGAGGCATCACTTCATCGGGTCTAGCCTCGGATGTTCCCCCGTTCGAGGATGTATCCGATGAGCAAGCGCGTGGCCGAAATCGTGGTGGACGCCCTGCAGCAGGCCGGTGTCCGCCGTTGCTACGGCATCGTGGGCGATACGCTCAACCATGTGACCGATGCGATGCATGGCAGCGAGATCGCATGGGTGCATGTGCGGCATGAGGAAGTAGCAGCCTTTGCCGCAGGCGCCGATTCGCTGGTGAGCGGCGAACTGACCGCCTGCGCCGGCTCCTGCGGCCCCGGCAGCCTGCATTTCATCAATGGCGTGTTCGAGAGCAACCGCAACCGCGCGCCGATGGTGCTGATCGCCAGCCAGGTGGTGACCAGCGACCTGGGCATGGAATTCCCACAGGAAGTGGACTTCAAGGCGGTGTACGCCAGTTGTTCGGTGTTCTGCGAGCAGGTGCACAGCGCCGAGCAGGCGCGTCGCGTGGTCACCCTGGCCTGCCAGGCCGCGATCAGCCGTCGTGGCGTGGCGGTGGTGATCCTGCCCGCCGATATCAGCCAGGCCGAAGTGAAGCACGATGTGCCGTTCTCGGTGCATTACACCCAGCCGGTACTGCGCCCGTCGGATGCTGAGCTGCAGCGCATCGCCGAGCTGCTGGGGCAGGGCAAGCGCATCGGCATCTACTCCGGCGCCGGTTGCCAGGGTGCGCACGCACAGCTGCTGGAACTGGCCCGGCGCCTGCAGGCACCGATCGCGCACACCTCGCGCGCCAAGGACTTCGTCGAGCCGGACAACCCGTACAACATGGGCATGACCGGCATCTTCGGCATCGAATCCGGCTTCCACACGCTGATGGAGTGCGACACGCTGCTGCTGCTCGGCGCCGACTTCGCCTGGGGCCAGTTCTACCCGGACAAGGCCACGATCGTCCAGGTCGACCGCGATGGCAGCCATCTCGGCCGCCGCCATCCGGTGAACCTCGGCGTGGTCGGTGACATCGCACCGACGCTGGATGCCTTGCTGCCGATGTTGCCGCCGCGCGAGGACAGCAGTTTCCTGGACGAATGTATCGAACGTCGCGACAAGGCGCTGAAGAAGCGCGAGCAGGAAGAACAGCCGGGCGAGGGCGAGCTTATCCACCCGCAGCATCTGACCGCGCTGCTGTCGAAGTACGCCAGCGACGATGCGCTGTTCACCGCTGACGGCGGCTCGCCGATGGTCTGGGTGCTGCGGCATATCCGCGTCAACGGTCGCCGCCGCACGCTGACCAGCCTGCTGCACGGCACGATGGCCAATGCAATGCCGCAGGCACTGGGCCTGCAGAAGGCGTTCCCCGGCCGGCAGGTGATTTCGCTGTCCGGCGATGGCGGCCTGGCGATGCTGCTGGGCGACCTGCTGACGGCCGTGCAGGAGAACCTGCCGATCAAGGTGGTGGTGTTCAACAATGGCTCGCTGAACTTCGTCGAGCTGGAGCAGAAGGTGGAAGGCCTGCTGGACAACTACACCGACCTGAAGAACCCGGATTTTGGCCGCCTTGCCGAAGTGATCGGCTTCCACGGCCGCACGGTGACGCGCAGCGAGGATCTGGAAGAAGCGGTGCAGGATTTCCTGGCGCAGCGTGGCCCGGCGCTGCTGGATGTGCATACCAGCCGCGCCGAGCTGGTGATGCCGCCGCAGATCGAGGCCAAGCAGGTGGCCGGTACCGCGCTGTATGCAGCCAAGGCGGTGTTGAACGGCCGCTTCGACGACGTGAAGCATCTGCTGGTGGACAACTTCCTGAAGAAGTAACGGGGTGGGTTTGATGCAGGGCTGCGCCCTGCACCCGCTACGAGCCGGAGCCAGAGCAGAAGCGGGTTTCCTGAGGGATGGCGGGGTGGGTCCGGTTGCGGGGGACGCCGTAAACCCGTCCCTGGGGGCTTGGCCGCGGCATCCATGCCGCGGACACCCCCGCAACCGGACCCACCCCACCTTCGACAGTTTCCTGCGATCTGTCGGTAGATCCACGCCCTGCGTGGATAGCGTGGAAATGATCGAATTGTTCGTGTAGAGCCGAGCCATGCTCGGCTCAGAGCGAAGCGACCCGCTTTTGCTTTTGATCCTTTGATTCCTTTCCGTGGCTGGCACGCGCAAGGAATTATCAGGGGCCGGCCGGGATGGGCTGCGCAGGACCGTTGGCGCCATGGATGGCGCCATCGAGCCCCCAGGGATGGGTTTACGGCGTGTCCTGCGCAGCCCATCCCGACCGGCCCACTCCGATAAAGCTGCTTTTGACGACCCCCCAGCCACGAGGGGCTCCGCCGTTGGCTGGAACCCATCATTCCACGACGGAATTGGCGCGCTGGCCCCGCTGGGCCTACCATCGGCGGTCCCCACCCCCACCGCCCCTTCCATGTCCGCTCCCGCTTCCGCCGCACCGCGTCGCTGGTTCGTCGCCGGCGACTTCAACGGCTTCTTCGGCCTGGTCGTCGATAACCTCTCCATCCTCGGCTTCATCGCCATGGCCCTGGTCGGGATCTTCCAGTTCCCCGCCGAAGTGGTGTTCGGCCGCATGTTCCCCGGCACCGCCTTCGGCGTGCTGGTCGGCAACCTGCTGTACACCCTGATGGCGCGCCGGCTGGCCGCGCGTACCGGCCGCGACGACGTCACCGCCATGCCGCTCGGTCTGGATGCACCGACCAGCATCGGCATGGCGCTGCTGGTGCTCGGCCCGGCCTTCATCGCCTTCAAGCAGCAGGGCATGGACCCGCATGCTGCGGGCATCGCCACCTGGCAGCTGGGCATGGCCGCGCTGGTCATCATGGGCGTGCTCAAGTTCGTGTTGTCGTTCTTCGGCGAAGCGGTCACCCGCGCGCTGCCGCGAGCCGCGCTGCTGGGTTCCATCGCCGGCATCGCGCTGGTGCTGATGGGTCTGCTGCCGCTGCTGGAAACGCTGCGCTCGCCGCTGGTCGGCTTCACCACGCTCGGTTTGCTGCTGTACGTGCTGATCGCCAAGGGCAAGCTGCCGGTGCGTGGCCCGGGCGTGCTGCTGGCCTTCGTGTTCGGCACCGTGCTGTACTACGGCCTCGGCCTGGCCGGGCTGGGCGCACCCGGCTTCCATGTACCGGAGTGGGTGCCGCCGCAGGTGGTGCTGCCGCTGCCGACACTGGGCTTCCTCGACGGCCTGCCCACCGCGATGACCTACCTGCCGCTGCTGCTGCCGTTCGGCCTGCTGATGGTGGTCGGTGGCATCAACGTCTCTGAAAGCGCGCGCGCAGCCGGCGACGACTACCGCACCCGCGACATCCTGCTGGTGGAAGCGGTGGCCACGCTGGTGGCCGGCGTCTGTGGCGGCGTGGCGCAGACCACGCCCTACATCGGCCAGCCGGCGTACAAGCACATGGGTGCGCGCAGCGGCTATACGCTGCTGACCGGCCTGTTCGTCGGCATCGGCGGCATGCTCGGCATCATCTCCGGGCTGGTGCAGTGGCTGCCGCTGGCGGTGCTGGCACCGATCATCGTGTACGTGGCCATCGATATCACTACCCAGGCCTTCCAGGCCACGCCGCGTCACCACACCGGTGCGATGGTGTTCGGTTTCCTGCCGTCGGTGGCGTACCTGCTGGCGATCAAGGCACCCGGCTGGATCGCGCCGGACCAGCTGCCGCAGCTGCTGAGCAAGCTCGACGGCCATGGCCTGCCCGAGCTGGCGGTGATCTTCACCCTCGGCAACGGCTTCATCATCACCTCGATGCTGTGGATTTCGGCGGTGGCGGCGATGGTCGATGGCCGCCTGCGCCGTGCCTGCGGCTTCCTGCTGGTGGCTGCGGTGCTGACCCTGTTCGGCCTGATCCACTCGGTGGATCCGCGCGGTGGCATCTACCTGCCGTGGGAGCTGGACGGCCTGGCGCGCATCATCAGCTGGCAGTTCGCTGGTGCCTACGTGGCACTGGCGTTGCTGCTGGGGTTGCTTTCGCTGCAGAAGCAGCCGGTGCAGCCGCTGGGTGAAAACAACTGACCCAACGGTAGTGCCGGCCGCTGGCCGGCATCCTCATGGGCTTCGGTCGGATCGTGCAGCTGCCGGCCAGCGGCCGGCACTACCGTTCGGCGTCCAGTTCCGGGTAGTGGCGGAAGATGCCGTTGGTGTTGAACGCCAGACGTCGTTCCGAGGCCAGATAGGCGGCGATGTTCGGCCGCTTCGCCACCCGCGCCTGCAGCGCACGCAGCAGGGGCAGGGTCGGCGCCAGTGCCTGCATGCGGCGTGGAAACATGTAGTCCAGCCCACTCAGTAGCTGGAACAGCGACAGATCCACGTAGGAATGCTCGCGCAGTGCATGGCGGCCACCGTTGGCGGCCAGCACCCGTTCGAAGTAGCCCAGGAACTTCGGCAGGCGCTCGCTGCGCAGCGACGCGGCACGTGCCTTGGCCTCGGTCTTCTGCGCTTCGTAGTACTTCGATGCGGCAATCGGATGGTGGGTGTCGTGCACCTCGGCCACCAGGTCGGCGATGGTCAGCTGCAGTTGCAGCGCCTGCATCCGCCGCGAGGCCGCCTGTGGCACCAGGTCCAGCGTCGGGCCGAGGAAATCCAGGATCGCCGCGACCTGCGCGATGACCTGGCGGCCGGCCTTCAGGAACGGCGGTGCAAAGGGCTGTGGCCCGTCACTGCTGCCATCCAGGAATGGCTGCATCACCGCATCGCCGTGCACCCGCGCCATGTCGATGTAGTCGGCGCCGGCATCTTCCAGCGCCAGTCGCACGAACTCGCCCCGGCCCTGGATGCCGGTCCAGTAATACAGCGCGTACTGCATGGCAGTGTCTCCGCAGGACAAGGCCCCCAGCCTCGCGCGCGGCATGCAAAGCAGGCGTGAGCGCGGTTCTGGTGCAGGGCGAACCCGAACGGCAGCGGAACCGGTGGGGAACCGGCTGCAATCGGTGGGGTCACACCTTCTCCATGCGTGTGAAACGAGGTGCTGCATCATGCAGAGTGCAAAGGCGGTATGGCCCTGGGTGCTGGGTGTGGTGGTGATCGGCGGCGCGGGCGGTTGGTTGTTCCGGGATCAGCTGAAGCACTTGGCAGACGGTGTTTCGGTGCCGGTGCAGTCAACCCCCGCCAGTACCGGCGCGCCGCCACAACCGCAGGCGGCCGCGCAGCCCGCGCCGGCACCACCGCCGATCAGGCATCCGCTGGATACCGAGGCCGCGGCCGACCCGGCGCTGCCAACGCTGGCCGATAGCGATGCGGCGGCCTGGGGCGCATTGAGCCAGCTGTTCCAGGGCGAGGGGCCACTGACCCTGCTGCTGCGCGACCACCTGATCCAGCGCCTGGTTACCCAGCTCGACAACCTGGACAAGCCCAGCGTGCCGCCGACCGCGCTGGCCGCGCGGCCGCTGCCGGGCAGCCTGCAGGTCGAGCCGGGCGAGGGCGGCGAGCACATCGCTGCCAGCAACGGCGCGCGCTATGCGCCCTACGTGCAGGCCTTCACCGCGCTGGACCCGGCGGCAACGGCTACTGCCTACAAACGCTTCTATCCGCTGATCCAGCAGGCCTATCTCGACCTGGGCCGGCCCGACGGGTACTTCAATGATCGCCTGGTCGCGGTGATCGATCACCTGCTGGACACCCCGGAACTGGCCCAGTCCCCAGTGGTGCAGCGCGATGAACGCGGCCGCTACCGCTTTGTCGATCCCACCCTGCAGTCGCGCTCGATCGGGCAGAAGGCGCTGCTGCGGATGGATGCCGCCCAGGCGCGGGCGGTCAAGCAGCAGCTGCGGGCGATCCGCAGCGCGATCACCCGCTGAGCCCGTTCACCGCGTAGAACTGATCGGGATCAACGCGCCGACCACACCGGTTCCGGCATGCTGGCCGAAGCCTGACTGGCCTCGGGGTGCAGTCGCAGCCACCCTTGAAACCGGGTGGGGCAACCGCATCTTTCCAGCATCGCCGGCGCGGGCCGGCCCTGATGACCGATGAGGATTCGCAATGCGGATGGACAAGCTCACCTCGCGTTTCCAGCAGGCGCTGGCAGACGCACAGTCGCTGGCCGTGGGCCGCGACAACAGCATCATCGAACCGGTTCACCTGTTCAGCGCGCTGCTGGACCAGCAGGGCGGCAGCACGCGTCCGCTGCTGGCCCAGGCCGGGGTGAACGTGCCGGTGCTGCGCGAGCGCCTGACCGAGGCGCTGGATGCGCTGCCGAAGGTGTCCGGCCAGGCCGGCAACGTCTCGATGGGCAACGACCTGGGGCGCCTGCTGAACCAGACCGACAAGCTGGCCCAGCAGCACGGGGATGCCTTCATTGCCAGCGAGTGGTTCGTGCTGGCGGCGCTGGACGACGGCGGCACGCTGGGCATGGCGCTGCGCGCCGCCGGTGCCGACAAGACGCGCCTGCAGGCGGCCATCGACAAGCTGCGCGGCGGCGAGAACGTGCAGTCGGAGAATGCCGAGGAACAGCGCCAGGCGCTGGAGAAATACACCATCGACCTGACCGCGCGTGCCGAGAGCGGCAAGCTCGACCCGGTGATCGGCCGAGACGAGGAGATCCGCCGCACCATCCAGGTGCTGCAGCGCCGGACCAAGAACAACCCGGTGCTGATCGGCGAACCCGGCGTGGGCAAGACCGCGATCGTGGAAGGGCTGGCCCAGCGCATCATCAACGACGAAGTGCCCGAAGGCCTGCGCGGCAAGCGCGTGCTGTCGCTGGACATGGGCGCGCTGATTGCCGGGGCCAAGTTCCGCGGCGAATTCGAGGAGCGCCTGAAGGGCGTGCTCAACGACCTGGCCAAGAACGAGGGCCAGATCATCCTGTTCATCGACGAACTGCACACCATGGTCGGCGCCGGCAAGGCCGATGGCGCGATGGATGCCGGCAACATGCTGAAGCCAGCGCTGGCACGCGGCGAGCTGCACTGCATCGGCGCCACCACGCTGGACGAATACCGCAAGTACATCGAGAAGGATGCTGCGCTGGAGCGTCGCTTCCAGAAGGTGTTCGTGGGCGAGCCGTCGGTGGAGGACACCATCGCGATCCTGCGCGGCCTGAAGGAAAAGTACGCCGTGCACCACGGCGTGGAGATCACCGATCCGGCCATCGTCGCGGCTGCGACGTTGTCCAACCGCTACATCACCGACCGCCAGCTGCCGGACAAGGCCATCGACCTGATGGACGAAGCCGCCTCGCGACTGCGCATGGAGATCGACTCCAAGCCGGAAGAGCTGGACCGCCTTGAGCGCCGGGTGATCCAGCTGAAGATCCAGCGCGAGATGCTGAAGAAGGAGAAGGACGAAGCCTCGCGGCAGCGCCTGGCCGACCTGGAAAACGACATCGACGGGCTGGAGCGCGAGTTCTCCGACCTCAATGAAATCTGGAAGTCGGAGAAGGCCGCGCTGCAGGGCGCGACCAAGATCAAGGAACAGGTCGAGCAGGCCAAGCTGGAGCTGGAGGCCGCGCAGCGCCGCCAGGATTTCGCCAAGATGAGCGAGATCCAGTACGGGCTGCTGCCGCAGCTGGAAAAGCAGCTGGCCGCGGCCCAGGAGGCCGAGCACAAGGACTTCAAGCTGGTGCAGGACCGCGTGACCGACGAGGAGATCGCCGAGGTCGTATCGCGCTGGACCGGCATCCCGGTCAACAAGATGCTCGAAGGTGAGCGCGACAAGCTGTTGCGCATGGAAGAGGTGCTGCACAACCGCGTGGTCGGCCAGGAAGAAGCGATCAAGGTCGTCTCCGATGCCGTGCGCCGTTCGCGTGCGGGCCTGTCCGATCCGAATCGCCCGGCCGGCTCGTTCCTGTTCCTCGGCCCGACCGGCGTCGGCAAGACCGAGCTGTGCAAGTCGCTGGCCGAATTCCTGTTCGACAGCGCCGACGCGATGATCCGCATCGACATGAGCGAGTTCATGGAGAAGCACAGCGTCGCCCGTCTGATCGGCGCGCCTCCGGGTTACGTGGGCTACGAGGAAGGTGGCTACCTGACCGAGGCCGTGCGTCGCCGTCCGTACTCGCTGATCCTGCTGGACGAAGTGGAGAAGGCGCATCCGGATGTGTTCAACATCCTGCTGCAGGTGCTGGACGATGGCCGCCTGACCGATGGACAGGGCCGCACCGTGGACTTCCGCAACACCGTCATCGTGATGACCTCGAACCTGGGCTCGCACCAGATCCAGGACATGAGCGCCGACGACAGTCCGGAGGCCTACACGCAGATGAAGGCGGCGGTGATGGGCGTGGTACAGGCGCACTTCCGTCCGGAGTTCATCAACCGCCTGGACGACATCGTGGTGTTCCACCCGCTGGACAAGCAGCAGATCAAGCAGATCGCGCGCATCCAGATGCGTGGGCTTGAAAAGCGGCTGGCCGAGCGCGGGTTGAAGCTGGCGGTCTCCGATGCGGCGTTCGACCTGCTCGGCAACGTCGGCTTCGATCCGGTCTATGGCGCACGCCCGTTGAAGCGTGCAATCCAGTCGCAGCTGGAGAATCCGCTGGCGCAGCAGATCCTGTCCGGTGCTTTCGTCAACGGCGATACCATCGAAGTCGGAAACGACGGTGGCCGCCTGGTGTTCGCCAAAGCGTGATTCACACGGGGCGCTGCCTGGCCGCAGCGCCCCGTTTCCTGCGAAGTGGGCCGGGCAATGCCCGGCGCTCACTCAGAAGCGGTGCGTATAGCCGCTCATCAAGCCGAACTGGTTCGCCTTCTGCACGATCGGGCTGTCGGCGGCATCACCGAGCAGGCGCGTGCCTTCGGCCGAGATGTACCAGTTGCCGTTGCGGCCCACGCGGTGGCTCCACTTCAGGCCGACACCGGCACTGACCAGGCCGGCTTTTGGCTTGTGCTCGGCAAAGCCGGTACGCGCCGCCTGTTCCGGGCTGACGCCGTACCAGGTCTGCATGTAGCCGCGGTTGCCGTAGTCGGTGGACACGCTGCCGCTGACCACGCCGCCGGCCAGGTCGAACAGCGGCATGCTCAGGTTCAGATGGATCTGCTGGGTGGCCAGGCCGTTCTCTGCCTTGTCCTCGTCCTTGCGGGTGAACTGCCAGGAGCCGCTCAGCACGGCTTCGCCCAGCGTATAACCAGCCGAGACGCCGACCAGGGGACGGGCATCGATATCACCCATGCCGCGCAGGAAGTCGGAACCGCCGAGCAGCGAGTCCTTTTCCTTGCGGATGCCGCTGGCGCCGACATACGCGCGCACGCGGGTGTGCTCGCCGATGGAGGTGCCCCAGCCAATGCCACTGGTGCCCAGAAACCATCCACCCGGCGAGGTGACATCAAAGGACAACGACGGCGTCGCACGATACTCCTCGCTGCCGCTGTAGCGCGGCGCCACGCCACCGCCGGCAGCGACCTCGAAGGTCCAGTGGTCATCCTTGGCGTGGGCGATCGGTGCGGCGAACAGCGGCAACAGGACCAGGCAGAGCAGGGCGGGGGAACGGCGAAGCTGGGACATGGAAACTCTCGACAATGGGAGGAAGGCAGCACGCGCATCCGGCGAGTGCTGCAGGGTCGCTAGCGTGGCGATACGCCGGCGACCGATCCGTCCGCAGTTGTGCGGGAGTTGTAATCAACTGTAACCGCGCCCAGGGGCGTTCAGCTGGCAGCCAGCGGCCAGTGCATTTCCATGCGCGCGCCGCCCAACGTGGCGCGGCTGATGCGAAGTTCGCCGCCGTGGCGGACGGCAATGCGGCTGACGATGGCCAGGCCCAGGCCGAAGCCCCCGGTATCGCGGCTGCGGCTGTCATCCAGGCGGGTGAACGGGCGCATCACCTTTTCGCGATCGGCCTCGGCAATGCCGGGACCGTCGTCATCCACACGCAGGCAGGCGCGGCCGCTGACACCGACCAGCGAGACTTCCACCTGCGAACGCGCATGGCGCAGCGCATTGCCCACCAGATTGCTGAGTGCCAGCTGCAGCAGGCGTGGTTCGGCATCCACCCGCGGCAACGCACTGGGCTGCACGCGCAGTACCACCCCGGCACGTTCGGCATCACGGCGCGCATCGGCCAGGCAGGCCTGCAGCCAGTCGTTGGCTTCGATGCGCTGCATCGGCTCGCCCTCGCTGGGATGCTCCAGCCGTTCGTAAGCCAGCAGTTCGCTGACCAGCCGGTTGAGTTCGGCCAGATCGCCGTGCAGGCCCCGCGCCAGCCGTTCGCGGCGTTCGCGGTCATCGCTGTCCTGCATCAGGTCCAGGCCGAAGGCCACGCGCGCGATCGGCGTGCGCAGCTCGTGCGAGATCGCATGGGTCAGGTCGCGCTGGCGCTGCACCAGTTCGGCCACGCGTGCCGCCATGCGGTTGGAGTGGTCGACGATGACCCGGATCTGCGAGCGTGGCGAGACCTGGGCACGTGCCTGCAGATCGCCCGAACCGATGCGGTCGGCATGCCGGCGCAGCGCTTCCAGGTCGCGCCAGAGCAGGCGCACCCACGCGTACAGGCTGGCGCCCACCAGCAGCAGGATGCTGAGGTAGGCGGCGATGGTCATGTACGTCGTCATCTGCACCGCGCCAGGCAGGCGCAGGTGCAGCCAGCGGCCATCGCTGCCCTCGATGGGCAGCAGGACCTGCTGGTATTGATCGCGCACGATGAAACCATCGGCCTTCACGGCCACCTGTTCCTGCGCGTCGAGTGCGGGAGGTTTGTCGAGCAGGGTCAGGGCGATGCCGTAGTGTGGCTGCCACTGCTGCAGGCGCTCACGCTGCTGGTCGGCATCCAGGCCGGCCAGGCCACTGCGCAGGGCGTACACCTGACCACGCACCTGCTGGACGAAGACGCGATCCTGCACGGGCGTGTAGATGCCGTCCAGGATGTGGTTGAGGAAGAACACCGACACCAGGAAGCAGGCACCCGTGATAAACCACAACCACAGGAACAGCCGCTTCATGCCGTCCAGGCCGACGGATTGAACTGGTAGCCACGGCCCCACACGGTCTTGATCCGCCGCGGTTCGCGCGCATCATCACCGAGCTTGCGGCGCAGCTTGCCGATGCTGACATCAACACTGCGGTCCAGGCCGTCAAAGCCGATGCCGCGCACCGCCTGCAGGATCTGGTCGCGCGACAGGATCTGCCCCGGCTGGCTGGCCAGCAGCCACAGGATCTCGAATTCCGTGGTGCCCAGCTCGACCGGTTGACCGTGCAGGTGCACTTCGCGCTGCATGCGGTCGATCAGCAGTTCGCCATGCATCAGACGGCTGGGTGTACCGGTGTTGCTGCTGCCATGGCGGCGGCGCAGCAGGGCGCGCAGGCGGGCCAGCAGCAGGCGCGGCTCGATCGGTTTGTGCACATAGTCATCGGCGCCCGATTCCAGGCCCAGCACCTGCTCGATGTCGTCTTCGCAGGCGGTCAGCATCAGGATCGGCACGTCGGAGAAGCTGCGGATCTGCCGGCACACGTCGATGCCGCCGAGGCCGGGCAGCATCAGGTCCAGTACCACCAGCTCGGGCGCATGCTGGCGGCAGGCCGCGCCGGCAAGGTCACCGCGTGCCACATGCTGCACGGCGAAACCATGTTCGTGGAGATAGTCGCTGACCAGCTCGGCCAGGCGACGGTCGTCCTCCACCAACAAGACCTGGGTCGGGGTACCGTTGGCGGTGGGTGTCCAGGGGGATGGCTGCATGCGCGTGGGGCCTCCGTGCCCGGGCAGGAGCGCCCGGCGGCGAAGCCTATCAACGCCCCGTGACCGCTGCCTGAATCGCGGCCAACCTGATAACCCCCGGTATGGACGTCATCGCCAGCAGCTTTCAGCGGCCGGCGACGGCTGGCCTATGGTGGCGGTTTCCCCGGATGGAGCCTGGCGCAATGAGCGACCCGCAGTGGCAACTGGAAGCCCTGGCCGTACACGGCGGCTACCGTCCCGACCCGACTACCCGCGCGGTGGCGGTGCCGATCTACCAGACGGTGGCGTATGCCTTCGATGACACCCAGCACGGCGCCGACCTGTTCGACCTGAAGGTACCGGGCAATATCTACACGCGCATCATGAACCCCACCACCGACGTGCTGGAGCAGCGCCTGGCCGCGCTGGAAGGCGGCATCGGTGCGCTGGCGCTGGCCTCGGGGCAGGCCGCGATCACCTATGCCATCCAGACCATTGCAGAGGCTGGCGACAACATCGTCGCCTCCAGCGCGTTGTATGGCGGCAGCCTCAACCTGCTGGCGCACACCCTGCCGCAGTACGGCATCCAGGCGCGCTTTGCTGATCCGGCTGATCCTTCTGCGTTCGCCGCGCTGATCGACGAGCGCACCAAGGCGGTGTTCGTCGAATCGATCGGCAACCCGCGCGGCAACGTCACCGACATCGCTGCGATTGCGGAGGTCGCGCATGCCGCTGGCGTGCCGCTGATCGTCGACAACACCGTGGCCACGCCGTTCCTGCTGCGCCCATTCGAGCACGGCGCCGACATCGTGGTGCATTCGCTGACCAAGTACCTGGGCGGCCACGGCACCAGCCTCGGCGGCGCGATCATCGATTCCGGCCGCTTCGACTGGACCGCACAGCCCCAACGCTTCGCGCGGCTCAACCAGCCCGACCCCAGCTACCACGGCGTGGTCTATACCGAAGCCCTGGGGCCAGCGGCCTACATCGGCCGCGCGCGGGTGGTGCCGCTGCGCAATACCGGCGCTGCGTTGTCGCCGTTCAATGCGTTCCTGATCCTGCAGGGCATCGAGACCCTGGCCCTGCGCATGGAACGCATCAACGCCAACGCACTGGCCGTCGCGCAGTTCCTGAAGTCACACGCAAAGGTGGCGTGGGTGCGCTATGCCGGGCTGGCCGACGATCCCGAGCACGCCGCCGCGCAGCGCTATCTGGGTGGGTACGGCTCGGGCGTGCTGACCTTCGGCCTGCCGGGCGGGCGCGAGGCAGGGGCACGTTTCCTTGACGCGCTGAAATTGTTCACCCGCCTGGTCAACCTGGGCGATGCGAAGTCACTGGCCACCCATCCCGCCTCGACCACCCACCGCCAGTTGGATGCGGCGGAGCTGGCCAAGGCCGGCGTCAGTGAAGACACCGTGCGGCTGTCGATCGGCATCGAACATATCGGCGACCTGCGTGCCGACCTGGAGCAGGCCCTGGCCGGCGCCTGATAGCCACACGCTTGGTCGTCATCGCCACAGGCGATCACCACCCGCGCCGCGATGGGTTACGGTGGAACTGCCTCTCCAAGGCGTGGCAACGTGGCGATCCAGATCCCCGGTCGATGCGGGTCGACCGGGGATTTTTTTGTTTCCGGGGTCAGATCCGTTTTCCTGTGGAAAACGGATCTGACCCCATGCGCCGCCGTGTCGACCAAGGTCGACACCCACCAACAGCAGCCGGGACGCGCCCCGCCATCCCACGGAGAGTGAGCTTTTGCCGTTGCCGTTGACGTTGATTCGGCAGGTGCAGGGCTGCAAGCCCTGCCGCACGCACACCCCTCACACCACCGGAATACTGTGCTGGCCCAACCCGCGATACGGCGGCGTGGCCATCACCATCTCCGCCAGCGAATACGCCAGCTCACGTTCGGCCATCACCGTGCCATCCGCACCGTGTTCCAGCAGATGCTTCACCTCGGCGTCGCTGTGCGCACGCGCCAGCAGGGTCAGGTCCGGGTTGATCGCCCGCAGCTTGGCCAGTGCCTCACCGGCTTCCAGCGGCTGCGGAATCGCCAGCACCGCGATCTTCGCGCGTTCCGGATGGGCCTCGGCCAGCACCCGGTCGGCAGCGGCACTGCCGCGGATCGCCGCCAGGCCCTTGGCGTGCGCCTGCTCGACGTGTTCCTTGTTGTCATCGATCACCAGCACCGGCACGCCACGGTCGCGCAGCACCTGCGCCAGTTCGCTGCCCACCCGGCCATAGCCGATCACGATGGCGTGGTCATGCAGGTCGCGCGACGGGCCGATCGCTTCGGGCGGCTCGGGTACCTGCGGAGACTGCTCCTGCTTGGCCTGCCAACGGTCGAGCAGGCCGAACACCAGCGGGTTGAGCATGATCGACACCAGCGCACCGGCCAGTACCAACGACTGGCCCTCCTTCGGCAGGATCTGCAGCGCCACGCCGAGGCCGGCGATGATGAAGGCGAACTCGCCGATCTGCGCCAGGCTGGCCGAGATGGTCAGCGCGGTGCTGGTCGGGTGGCCGAACGCACGCACGATGAAGAACGCGGCGGCCGACTTGCCGAACATGATGATCAGCACCGTGGCCAGCACCTGCCACGGGTGCTGCACGATGATGTTGGGGTCGAACAGCATGCCGACCGACACAAAGAACAACACCGCGAACGCATCGCGCAGCGGCAGCGAATCATGCGCGGCCTTGTGGCTCAGCTCCGATTCGTTGAGCAGCATGCCGGCAAAGAACGCGCCCAGCGCGAACGAGACGCCGAACAGCATCGCCGAGCCGAACGCCACGCCCAGCGCGATCGCCAGCACGGACAGGGTGAACAGCTCACGCGAACCGGTACCGGCGATGCGTTCCAGGATCCACGGGATGACCCGGCGCCCGACCACCAGCATCACCGCCACGAACAGGCCCAGCTGCACGAAGGTCCAGCCGATGTCGGCCAGCACGCTGCCCAGCGAGTGCGATTCCTTGGCCGCGTCGGGGCCGAACACGCCGGCCATCACCGGCATCATCACCAGTGCCAGCACGCAGGCCAGGTCTTCGACGATCAGCCAGCCGACCGCGATCTTGCCGCGCATCGTCTCCAGCAGACGGCGTTCTTCCATCGCCCGCAGCAGCACCACGGTGCTGGCGGTGGCCAGCGAGAAACCGAAGATGACGCCATGGATGGCCGGCCAGCCCATCAGCGAGGCCACGCCCCAGCCGAGCAGGGTGGCCACTGCGATCTGCCCAATGGCACCGGGAATGGCGATGGCCTTGACCGCCATCAGGTCCTTCAGCGAGAAGTGCAGGCCGACACCGAACATCAGCAGCATCACGCCCAGTTCGGCCAGCTGGTTGGCCAGCGCCTGGTCGGCGACGAAGCCGGGGGTGAACGGACCTACGCAGATGCCAGCAACCAGGTAACCGACCAGGGGAGACAAGCGGAGCTTGTTGGCCAGCGCGCCGAAGATGAAGGCGAGCCCCAGGCCAACGGCCACGATGTTGATCAGGTCGGTGTCATGGTGCATCGGCACTCGCAGGAAATCGGGGGGATGCCCGATTTTCACCGATGCGGCCACATACGGCAAACCCGGCCAGCGTATCGGATCGTTGCGTGGGCGGAGCCATCAGTGGTCGGCGTCCGACCTGGCGTGTGCAGGGCGATCGAGGGTGGCGCTGTCGGGATCGGACCTAATTGGGGTGACCCGTTCCTCTGGACCGTGAACCGGAGCCAGGCCGACGCCACCCGAGAAAGGCACGGGAAGGGGGATGGGTTCGATACGCGGCGGCGCCATCGCAGGACTCTTTGCCCCTGTGCGCCAAGGTTTTCAGTCGATCCAACGACATACGAGGGTGGGAAGTCATTCTGGTGGCGCGCGTTCTGGGCAGGACGCCTGAGGTCTGGCCGAAGTTTTTCCGAGCCCCGCACGCGTCACCATGTGCTCATTGCCCCTTCTGCTTGCCAACCAGGCGGGGCCTGCTCTCTAGATCGCATGGGTGAACAACCGCATGAAGCTTCCCGACATTGAATTAGTGATTCAGGCGGTAGGCCAGGACACGAGTTCTGCCTCCCTGTCCCGGTTGCTCCTTGAACTGGAAATCGGCGAGGTCGACTTCCGTCGCTATCCGTTCAACTTGGCTGGAAGGCGAATATGGACCGACAGCGAGGGGGCGCTGCAGTTGGAATTCAAGGACATCGGCCTGCTGAAGGACATTCCATATCACGGTCTGGACGATGGCCCATGGGTGCTGACCGACGCGATCTTCTGGGGAGTCAGGAAAAACAAGCGGGCCTACGCTGGATCTTTACCCCACGGACTGAGCTTTTCCATGCTGCGTCCACATATCAGGGACCGACTTGGCGCTTTGGGTGCAGGGAACGCTGTCGAGATGGGCTTTTCTGGAGAAGTGGATATCTGGTGGGTCAGCGGTCTGAAGCTTGCGGTGGATTTTTCTGGTCCCGGAGATTCGATTCACTGCGTATCCGTTGGCATTCCGGTGGACCGTCCTGATCGCCGGGCGTACGCGCGGCGTGTGTGCTTCTCGCCCGTATGGACAAGGGACCTTGATGAATCATCCAGCCATTGAAGAGTTCATCGCTGCGATCGGCAGCGATTCAGAATCGCAGGAGCTCGAAACCATATTTTCGAGGATTGGAATCCAGCTTCAGAATCTGGATGATTACCGCATGGGTGTCAGTGGTCACCGGATCTGGGCAGATGACGCTGCTGGACTGCAGCTTGAATTCAAGGATGCCGGTCTGGTCTCAGAGACCGCCTATCACGACATCGATGATGGCCCCTGGATGCTCGCCGACGTGATCTTCTGGGGCTGGCGAAATGACACCGGCACCCAGTATGAAGGGCCGATGCCTTTCGGCCTGAACTTCCTGATGTCCAGGGACCAGATCAGGTCGGACGTATCTGCCGATCTGGGGGCGCCAATGGTGTTTGGTCTGTCTGGTAATGTCGACGCATGGATGCTCGGAAAGCTGGAGCTGGCTGTCGACTACGACGGTGAAAGGGGAGTCCGTTGCGTCAGCCTGGGGCTTCCACCAGAGGAATGAATGGACCTACAGGCGATAACGGCGCTGTTTGGCAGAAGCGCCACTGACCCAGCCGTCTCAACGATGCTGCAATCGCTTGGCGTCAGGCGAAGGCCAGAGCTGGCCCGTCCTGCAAAATGCCCTTACGAGGCGATTCTGCGTGTGAGCGCGCGGGGCATGCTGTTCTCTTTCAGCGAGCGCAACTACTGGAACGGGCGATCCGTTGCTTCGCACGGCAAGAGCGGTGAGCTGATCTTCACCAACGTTGCGGTGACAGCCGGCATTCCGGATGTCATGCGCAGGTACGAAGGCGATCTGCCGTTTGGCCTGCAATGGGAGGACGACAGGACGACCGCTCGCGAAAGGCTCGCCACGGCGGGCTTTGGGGATAGCTTGCACGCCGGCAGGCGTGACGCGTGGTGGTTGCCTGACTACCGCATTCGTCTGACGTATCAGGCTGGATGCATCAAGCAGGCAGGAGCGTGTGGGATCTTTGATATCAGCTTGGGAATTCCCATGCGTCCGTTGGCTTGCGCACCGGCAACGCGCGAGTACCCTTCAGCGGAGCAGGTGCTCGCTGTCCTCGGCAGATCGACCGAGGACGCTGATTTCCATGCCGTGTTCCGGGAGTTTGGTCTTGCGAGTCTGATGGCGGAGTCGAGCAGGGAGGTCGTCGATAGATCCGGCGAGCATGGCTTCATCCTGTACTTCGACAGCAAACGGGGCACGCCCGGTGGCCATCCGGTATGCACGGGTATCAGTTTCGTCCGCGATCGATTGGGAAACTCAAGAGCCTGGGCTGGGTCGCTGCCATTCGGTCTTCAGTTCGATGATCCGCCGTCCATTCTCGAAGAGCGCATTGGCCAAAGAGCCAGTCGTTGGCACGATGAACAGACATTTGGCAGCGCGAGCTGGATGCTTCCTGGTCTTCAAGTGAACGTGAATTTTGACAGTCTGGATAACTGTCTCGAGTCTGTCCGTGTGATCGCAGAAGGTCATCGCACGTCCAATTGCCAGCCGCACGGCTGATCTTGCTCGCAGCACATAGCAAAACACCCGCCGGATCATTCCGGCGGGTGTGAGAGATGCGGCGAGGGTATGCCGGCCAGCGGCCGCCACTACCAGAGCCTCGCTTACCAGGTGTACTTGATCCGCCCGTACACATACGCGCCGTTGAAGCCGAACGGCGAGTAGTTGCTGTACGGCAGCATGCCGAAGGTCGAGTTCTGCAGGTCTTCGGTGCGGTCCGGGTACTTGTCCAGCAGGTTGTCGGCGCCCACGGTCAGGGTCCAGTTGCTGCTCGGCTTGTAGCTGGCCGAGGCATCCACCACCCAGGCGTCGCCGTAGGTCTGGTCACGCAGCGCGGTGGCCGAGTTGCGCACGGTGAATTTGCCGTAGCGGGTGGCGGCCAGGCCCAGTTCCCAGTGGTCCGAACGCCAGGTGCCGCTCAGGATCGCCTTGTCGCGCGGGTAGCTGTCCTCGATGCGGCCAATTTCGTCGCGACCGATCAGCGACTGGGTCAGGCCCAGCGTTCCGAACACCGCCGGGGTGCCGCCAACGCGGCGCACTTCGGTGTCGTTGTAGCTGTACGCAGCGGTCAGCTCCAGGCTGCTGGCGTTGAACGGCACCGTATAGCTGGACACGAAGTCGACGCCACGGGTGCGCGTATCCAGGCCGTTGGTGAAGTAGGAGAACGCGGTCACCTGCGGCAGGCCCAGGGTGCCCAGCAGCGCGCTGGTGGCCGCGTTGGTGGTGATGCTGGACGACAATGCGATGCGGTCATCGATGTCGATCTGGTAGGCGTCGACGGTGATATACAGGCGGTCGACCGGCTGCAGCACCAGGCCCAGGCTGTAGGAGGTGGAGGTCTCGGCCTTCAGCGGCGAGGCGCCCAGCGCCTGCGCGGCCGGGCTGGTGGTCGGGAAGGTGCCACGCTCGACGAATACGCCATTGAGGAACTGGCTGGTGACCGCCTGGTAGCCCTGCTGCGCCAGCGACGGTGCACGGAAGCCACTGGAGGCGGTGGCCCGCAGCGCGACCTTGTCGGTGAATGCATAGCGCGCCGAAAGCTTGCCGGAGAAGCGGTCGCCGAAGTCCGAGTAGTCCTCGTAGCGGCCGGTGATGCCGGCCGAGAACTTCTCGGTCAGGTCCGCTTCCAGGCCAGCATAGACCGCGTAGTTGTGGCGGTCCGCATGCACTTCATTGGTCGGGGTGAAGCCCGCGAAGCCCTGCGCGCCGCTGCCTGTGTACGAGTTCAGCTCGCCCGGGTTCTGGTCCCACTTTTCCTTGCGGTACTCACCACCGAAGGACAGCGTGACCGGGTAGGCCAGGCCCCAGTCCAGCGACTTGGTCAGGTCGGCATTGAAGATGTCCTGCTGGTATTTCAGCGTGCCGTCGTAGAACGAGCGCGGGCTGGTTGCGCCGAGGCTGTAGTTGATGCTGTTGCGGGTGTGGAAGTCGAGGGTGTTCTCGCCGTGGTTCAGGCTCAGGTCCCAGGTCCAGCCGTTGTCGGTGTTGCCCTTGACCCCGGCCACCAGCGAGCGGTCCTTCGAATACTGGTTGATCTCCGGCACGAAGCCGTCGGGGTAGGTCTGCGCCAGCAGCGCGCTCTGACCGCTGTGGTTGCGCGAACGGTAGAACGCGAACGAGGTGATGTCGCGGTTGCTGAGCAGCGCGCTGGCGTAGCCGGTCACGTGGTCGCTGAAGTCGAAGCTGGCGTTGGCCGACGCGGCGGTGGCATCCACGCGCGGGTCGCCGACGATGAAGGTCTTCTGGCCGATGCTGGGGAAGTTGCCGGTGTTCGGGGTGGTGCCGCGGTACGGGCCGGCGCGGTTGCTCTCGTCCTGCTGGCTGATCTGGCCAGCCACGTGCACGCGACCACGGCCGTTGCCGAACTCGACGCCGGTATCGCCGGAGAGCTGGTACTTGTTGCCGTCACCGGCCGAGTACTGGCCGTAGTCCACGGCCAGGCTGCCGCCACGACCGCTGCCCTTGAGCACGACGTTGATGACGCCTGCAATGGCGTCCGAGCCGTACTGTGCCGACGCACCGTCGCGCAGCACTTCCACGCGCTCGATGGCGGCGATCGGGATCGCATTGATGTCCACCGCCGACGAGCCACGGCCGATGCTGCCGTTGACGTTGATCATCGCCGAGGTGTGGCGGCGCTTGCCGTTGACCAGCACCAGCACCTGGTCCGGCGACAGGCCGCGCAGCTGCGCCGGGCGCACGCCACTGGTGCCGTCGGTCAAGGCCGGGCGCGGGAAGTTCAGCGAGGGCAGGGCGCGCGACAGTGCGGTGGCCAGTTCACTGGTGCCGGTGGACTGCAGCACTTCAGGGGTGATGATGTCGATCGGCGACTGCGATTCGGCGACGGTGCGGTCGGCCACGCGGGTGCCGGTGACGATCACCGTGTCCAGGGTGTTGGCGGCGGTGCCGGCCTGCTGGGCAGCGGCAACGAACGGAGAGCCACCGAGTGCGACAGCGACGGCGGCGGCGATCAGGCTGGTCTTGCGGGTCATCGGGATGGGGCTCCGGTTGGCGGGGGTGGCACCGGAATCGACATCACGGGGGTGAGGCGGACGGCGGTTGTTGCGGTGCGCAAGGCAGGAATTAACGGGATATTCAGTGCCTGTCAAATGGTTGCAACAGGAAAAAACGTTGCAGCAGCAACCATTTAGCGGCAGAGGGCAGCGGCGGGAGGTGGGGCCCGGGGGCTGCGCGGGGCCGACGAGGGAGAGAGTTGGCCTGCCGCCGCGCATCCCGGGGCGCGTCAAGTATTCGTTAACGCTAGAATTACGTCGCAGGAACAGTGCTCACCAGCACATTCCATCCGGTTATATGGACCCCTCCCCCGATGATCTCCCTTCGTAATTTCGCCTTGCGCCGCGGCGAGCGGCTGCTGTTGTCCAATGTCGACCTGACCCTGCACGCCGGTTACCGGGTGGGCGTGGTCGGCCGCAACGGTGCTGGCAAGTCCAGCCTGTTCGCGGCGGTGAAAGGCGAGCTGGAGGCCGACAAGGGTGACGTCGACCTGCCCGGCAAGGTCCGTATCGCCAGCGTGGCCCAGGAAACCCCGTCGCTGCCGGACCCGGCGCTGAGCTTTGTGCTGGGCGGGGATACCGATGTGGCTGCGGTGCTGGCTGAAGAGGCTGAAGCAACCGCGCGCGAAGACTGGGAGGCGGTGGCCAACGCGCACACGAAGATGGCCGAGATGGGGGCCTACGACGCCGAAGCGCGCGCCGGCAAGCTGCTGCACGGCCTCGGTTTCCCGGCCGAGACCCACCACCGCGCGGTGTCCTCGTTCTCCGGCGGCTGGCGCGTACGCCTGAACCTGGCCCGCGCGCTGATGATGCCCAGCGACCTGCTGCTGCTGGACGAACCGACCAACCACCTGGACCTGGACGCGGTGTACTGGCTGGAGCAGTGGCTGCTGAAGTACCCCGGCACCCTGCTGTTGATCTCGCATGACCGCGAGTTCCTCGACAACGTGGCCACCCACACCCTGCACCTGCACGGCGGCGGCGCCAAGCTCTACCCGGGCGGTTATACCGATTTCGAGCGCCAGCGCGCCGAACAGCTGCGCCAGCAGCAGATCGCGCACGAGAAGGAACAGGCCGAGCGCGCCCACCTGCAGAGCTTCATCGACCGCTTCAAGGCACAGGCCAGCAAGGCCGCGCAGGCACAGAGCCGCATGAAGCGCCTGGCCAAGCTGGCCGGCACCGAAGCAGTGCGCGCCGAGCGCGAGTTCCGCATCGAGTTCGCGCCGCCGGCCAAGCTGCCGTTCTCACTGATCCGCCTGAACCATGTCGAGGCCGGCTACGGCAAGGACGCAGTGATCCTGCACAACGTCGGCTTCGGTCTGGAAGCGGGCCAGCGCATTGGCCTGCTCGGCCCGAACGGTGCCGGCAAGACCACCCTGGTGAAGACCCTGGTGGGCGAGCTGGCGCCGATCGTCGGCGAGCGCATGGCGCACCCGGACCTGAAGATCGGCTACTTCGCCCAGCACACGGTGGAGTCGCTGCACGAAGGCCAGTCGCCGATGGAGCACTTCCGCGAGATCGCCCCGGATGCACCGAACCAGTCGTTCCGCGATTTCCTTGGCAAGTGGAACTTCCCGGGTGACCGCGCGTTCGAGCCGGTCGATGGCTTCTCCGGTGGCGAGCGCGCGCGCCTGGCGCTGGCGCTGATCGCCTGGCAGCAGCCGAACGTGCTGCTGCTGGACGAACCGACCAACCACCTTGACCTGGAAATGCGCGAAGCGCTGGCCGAAGCACTGGTCACCTTCGAAGGCGCGATCGTGATGGTCTCGCACGACCGCCATCTGATCGGCCTGGTCTGCGATACCTACTGGCGCGTGGCCGATGGCGTGGTCGAGCCATTCGATGGCGACCTGGATGCCTACGCCGCGTGGCTGCGTACCCGCCCGCAGGCGCAGGGCACCAAGGCGCGCATGGAACAGGTGGAAGAGCCGGTGGTGGTCAAGACCGCCCCGGTGGCGCAGGTGGTGCAGAAGAAGCCGGTGAACCCGCACAAGCTGGCCGCCGCTGAAGCCAAGGTGGCCGAGCTGGAAGGTGCCTTGGCCGAGCTGGACCGCCAGCTGGCCGACCCGGCCAACTACGCCGATGCCACGCGCATGGCTGTGCTTGGCCGCGATCGCGAAACCGCCGCCGCGCAGCTGGAAAAGGCCGAAGCCGCCTGGATGGAACTGCTCGAGTCCTGACCGGTAGTGCCGGCCGCTGGCCGGCAGCGCGATGCGCCCACAACGATCAAGGGGTTGCCGGCCAGCGGCCGGCACTGCCTACCCGCCCTGTGCCTGCAGCCATTCGCGGAAGCGCCTGGCCGGCTCACGTTCGGCACGCGATCGCAGCCGCGTCAGCCAGTAGCGCCCCAGCTCCAGCGTGGTGCTGAACGGCTGCAGCAGGCGACCCTCGGCCAGTTCCTGCTCGAACATGCGCAGCGGCAGCAAGGCCACACCGGCGCCACCGGCGGCCGCCATCGCGACCGTCAACGAGGAATCGAATACCGGCCCGCGCGCTTCCACGCCGCTGACCCCGGCCGCCTGCAGCCAGCGCGGCCATTCGTCGCTGCGGTAGGAACGAAGCAGCGGCAGCGTGCCCAGGTCGCGTGGCTGTTTCAGGCGCCGCGCCAGCGCCGGTGCGCACAGCGGTGCAAACGGCGCGTCGAGGATCGCCGTGCACGCCTGGCCCTGCCAGTCGCCATCACCAAAGCGGATCGCCAGGTCCAGCCCTTCTCCGGCCAGGTCGATGCGGTTGTTGTGGGTCTGCAGGCGCAGCTCGATGTCCGGGTGCGCTGCCTCGAACGCGGCCAGCCGTGGCAGCAGCCAGCCGGTGGCGAAGGTGCCGACCACGCCCAGGGTCAGCACTTCACGCGCAGGTCCGCCGGTGTAACGCGCGATGCTGGCGGAGATGCGCTCGAACGATTCGTTGAGCACCGGATACAGGGCCGCGCCTTCATCGGTGAGCGCCACGCCGCGCGGGAGGCGATGGAACAGGCGGATGCCGAGCCGGTCCTCCAGTCCACGGATCTGGTGGCTCAGTGCGGCCTGGCTGACACACAGCTCCAGCGCGGCACGGGTGAAGTTCTGGTGGCGGGCGGCGGCCTCGAAGGCGCGCAGCGCGTTCAGTGGCAGGGTAGGGTGCAACATCGCGCAGTCGTGAGCTGGAGTGATGGATGATCCTAACGCTTCAACGAGACATTTCGGAAAATTAAGGGGTTGAATGCGTCAGACATTAATTGAACTAATGTCTCTCGCAGATTTTTTGCGCTGGTCGCCCCTGATCAAGGCTTCAATAATCGAGCGGTCCCCCAAGGAGAACCCGCATGCTCGCCCGTCGCCGATTCCTGCAGTTCAGTGGTGCCGCCGTGGCTTCCTCGCTTGCCTTGCCGCTGCTGGCACGTGCAGCGGGCAAGGCCACCGCCAACGCACCCACCGATGCCGCCATCACCGCCGCCAGTGATTTCGCCGCGCTGGAAAAGGCCTGCGCCGGACGCCTCGGCGTGACCCTGCTGGACACCGCCAGCGGTCGCCGCATCAGTCATCGCCAGGACGAGCGCTTCCCGATGTGCAGCACCTTCAAGAGCATGCTGGCGGCCACCGTGCTCAGCCAGGCCGAACGCATGCCGGCATTGCTGGACAGGCGCGTGCCGGTGGGCGAGGCCGATCTGCTCTCGCATGCACCGGTCACCCGCCGCCACGCCGGCAAGGACATGACCGTGCGCGACCTGTGCCGTGCCACGATCATCACCAGCGACAACACCGCCGCCAACCTGCTGTTCGGCGTGGTCGGTGGCCCGCCCGCAGTGACCGCGTTCCTGCGCGCCAGCGGCGACACGGTGAGCCGCAGTGACCGCCTGGAGCCGGAGCTGAACAGCTTTGCCAAGGGCGACCCGCGCGACACCACCACGCCGGCGGCGATGGCCGCGACCCTGCAGCGCGTGGTGTTGGGCGAGGTACTGCAACCGGCTTCGCGGCAGCAGCTGGCCGACTGGCTGATCGACAACGAAACCGGCGACGCCTGCCTGCGCGCGGGCCTGGGCAAGCGCTGGCGCGTGGGTGACAAGACCGGCAGCAATGGTGAAGACGCGCGCAACGACATCGCCGTGCTGTGGCCCGTAGCCGGGGGCGCCCCGTGGGTGCTGACGGCTTATCTGCAGGCAGGTGCGATCAGCTACGAGCAACGCGCTAGCGTGCTGGCACAGGTGGGGCGGATTGCCGACCGGTTGATCGGATGAGGTAACCGGGGTCATTCAAACGTGGCTTGCCGGATCGGTTCGGCGCGCGCATCCTGCGCGCGTTCGAACCACACGGAAGTCCCCATGAGCCATGAACTGATCTACCTGCTGCTGATCTTCGCGCTGCTGGTGATCCCGCGCGCGCTGCAGCGTTTCAGCCTGCCCGCGCCGCTGACCTGCCTGCTGTTCGGCATCATCGGCATGCTCTGGCTGGGCGACCAGGCCCATGATGCGGTGATCGGCCTGCTGGCCACGCTGGGCATTTCCTCGCTGTTCCTGTTCGCCGGCCTGGAAGTGGACCTGCAGGCGCTGCGCCGTGGCATGTGGCCGCTGCTGGCGCACCTGGTGATCCGTACCGGCACGCTGTTCGGCGTGGGCTGGCTGGCCTGGCGTTATGCGGGGCTGCCGTGGCAGGCCGCCGGCCTGCTGGCGCTGGCGCTGCTGACGCCGTCCACGGGCTTCATCATGGACTCGCTGTCGCGGCTTGGCCTCAGCGAAGACGAGCGGTTCTGGGTGACCAGCAAGGCCATCGCCGGCGAACTGCTGGCGCTGGCGGCGTTGTTCATCGTGCTGCAGGCCGGTGACCCAGGGCACATGGCGTTGTCCAGCCTGGCACTGCTGGCGATGATGATCGGCCTGCCGCTGCTGTTCATCGCGCTGGGCCGCTGGGTGGCACCGCACGCGCCGGGCTCGGAATTCTCGCTGCTGGTGATGGTTGGCATGGTGGCGGCCTACATCACCTACCTGCTGGGCGTGTACTACCTGGTTGGCGCGTTCATCGCCGGCCTGGTCGCGCGCCTGCTGCACCAGCGCATGCCGCTGCTGGCCTCGCACGAGAACCTGCACGCGCTGCGCCTGTTCGCCTCGTTCTTCGTGCCGTTCTACTTCTTCAACGCCGGCACCAAGGTGCCCGCCGAAGCGCTGAGCTTCGAGGCGCTGGGGCTGGGCATCGTGATCACCCTGGTGGTGCTGCCGCTGCGCATCGGCGTGGTCTGGCTGCAGCGCCGGGTGATGTTCGGCGAGAGCTTCCGCAGCAGCCTGCGGGTTTCGCTGGCGCTGGCACCGACGCTGATCTTCACCCTGGTGCTGGCGGCGATCATGCGTGAGCGCTTCCAGATTCCGGCGGTGCTGTTCGGTGCGCTGCTGCTGTACGCGGCGCTGACCACGCTGTTGCCGTCGCTGGTGTTCCGTACACCGTTTGACGTTGATCCGGTGGAGCAGGAGCCGGCCGGCGAGGGCGAGGCCGCACCGGTGGCGGCGACCGAAGCACTGCCGGCAGCACCGTCTGCCGAGCGCTGAGCGGGACTGGCGCGCGGTTTGCGCCCATCGTCCATGGCCGTTAGGGTTGGGGCATGAGACCGATTGCCGTTGCCACTACCGCCGCCCTCCTGCTCAGCCTCGCTGCGTGCACGCAGCGCTCCGATACGGTCGCCCACGATCTGGCGACCGCACCGGCCGATGCGTTCATGGCCGCCATCGCCGCACATTGCGGCCAGGCCTACGTCGGCAAAGTGGTGGAGGACACGCCTGCACCGACCGCCAAGGATCCGTTCGCCGGGCAGCGCCTGGTCATGCATGTGCGCGGCTGCGCCGACCCGGCGCACGAGCTGCGCATCCCGTTCCATGTCGGTGATGACCACTCGCGGACCTGGGTGCTGACCCGCACGCCGAACGGGCTGCGGCTGAAGCACGACCATCGCCACGAAGACGGCAGCCCCGACGCGATCACCCTGTACGGTGGCGACAGCACGCCGCCGGGCACCGCCGAGCGCCAGCAGTTCCCTGCTGATGCCGATTCGGTGGCGATGTTCCGCCGTGCCGACATGCTGGCTTCCACGCACAACACCTGGGCGATGGAGATCGATCCGGACCAGACGTTCGTCTACGAACTGACGCGCCCGGACGGCCGCCGCTTCCGCGTGCAGTTCGACCTGAGCAAGCCGGTCGACCTGCCACCGCCACCGTGGGGCGACGACACAGCACCCGCGCCGTGATCCCGGGGTCGGATCCCTCCTGCGGAGGGCTCTGACCCCGACCCTGCACTCATCGCGTGCCGAAGCGCGCCCGGCAGCCGTTGCTCACCCACACCTGGCCACGCGAGTAACCCCAGCTGCGGCCTTCCTGGCAGGCGCTGCCCGACAACTACTGCTGCAGCACCGGCCGGCCCTGGCGCTCATCCCAGTCGCAGGTCTGCGAGCGGTTGTTGTTGCTGCTGCAGGTGACGGAATAGTTGCTGTTGCCACCGCCCCAGCCGCCACCGCCACCGCCCCAGCCACGGGCCTCGGCGAATTCGGCGCGGCAGCCATTGCTGACCCACACCGCGCCGTTGCGCACACCCCAGGTACGGCCCTCGTTGCAAGGGCTGCCGGACAACTGGCGGACCAGATGAGCGTTGCGCCAGCCGACCGGGCAGCTGCGCTCGCGGTTGTTCTGGCTTTCGCAGCGGATGGTCTCGCCGGGGCGACCGTTGTTGCCTCCCCAGCCACCGCCATTGCCGCCACCCCAGCCACCACGGGCCTCGACGAACTCGGCGCGGCAACCATTGGTGACCCAGATGCTGCCATTGCGGCTGCCCCAGGAGCGCCCTTCCTCGCAGGGGCTGCCAGACAACTGACGGACCAGCTGCGCGCCGCGCCAGCCGGTGTTGCAGACCCGTTCGCGGTTGCTCTGGCTTTCGCAGCGGATCACCCCGTTCTGCGCACAGGCGGACGGGGCGGGCAGGGCAAGGGTGCCCAGCGCACCCAGGCTGAGGGTCACGGCCAGGCTGGCCAGGGACAGCGGTTTCATGGCGGCATCCCATACGGTGGCAGGTGCCCGACTATAGGGAGGGGGACGATCAAGCCGGTGTGACTGGCCGGATTTGCCCCAGCCGGGGCCTCGGCCGCAGAATACGAGGCTTTCCGGCCCCCACCCGGTGCCGGCGTTCTCCAGCGGAGCTTCCCCCCATGCGTACCCACTTCTGCGGCCTGGTCGACGAGACCCTGATTGGCCAGACTGTCACCCTCGCCGGCTGGACCGACGTGGCCCGTAACCAGGGCGGCGTCTGCTTCATCGATCTCCGCGATCATGAAGGCATCGTGCAGGTGACGGTGGAGGTCGACAATGCCGAAGTGTTCGCGGTGGCCGCGTCGCTGGGCTACGAGGATGTGCTGCAGGTGGAAGGCGTCGTGCGTGCCCGCCACGCGGTGAACGACAAGATGCGCACCGGCAAGGTGGAAGTGATCGCCACCGCCATCACCGTGCTGAACAAGGCTGCGCCGCTGCCGTTCCACGCCCATGAGAACCCGGGCGAGGAAACCCGCCTGAAGTACCGCTACCTGGACCTGCGCCGCCCGGAAATGCAGCGCATGCAGCGCACCCGCATCAAGCTGGTGCAGGCGCTGCGCCGCCACCTGGACGAAAAGGGCTTCCAGGACATCGAAACCCCGATCCTGACCAAGGCCACCCCGGAAGGCGCACGCGACTTCCTGGTGCCGGCGCGCATGCACCCAGGCGAGTTCTACGCCCTGCCGCAGAGCCCGCAGCTGTTCAAGCAGATCCTGATGGTGGCCGGCTTCGACCGCTACTACCAGATCGCGCGCTGCTTCCGCGACGAGGCCCTGCGTGCCGATCGCCAGCTGGAGTTCACCCAGCTGGACATGGAATTCGCCTTCGTCCGCGAGCGCGACGTGCAGGATTTCGTCGAGGACATGATCCGCGCCATCTTCAAGGAAGTGGTGGACGTGCAGCTGGATGCCAGCTTCCCGCGCATGACCTGGGCCGAGGCCATGCGCCGCTACGGCTCGGACAAGCCGGACCTGCGCATCGCGCTGGAGCTGGTGGACGTGGCCGAACTGGTCAAGGACAGCGAGTTCCCGGTGTTCACCGGCCCGGCCAATGATGCCGAGGGCCGCGTTGCCGCGCTGCGCATCCCGGGCGGTGCGTCGCTGTCGCGCAAGCAGATCGACGAATACGCCGCGCATGCCGCCAAGTACGGCGCCAAGGGCCTGGCCTACATCAAGATCGCCGACAACGGCGAAATCAGCTCGCCGATCCAGAAGTTCTTCAGCGAAGCGTCGTTCGCCGCGCTGGTCGCCCACGTCGGCGCCGGCAACGGCGACATCGTGTTCTTCGGTGCCGGCGGCTACAACAAGGTCTCCGACTTCATGGGCGCGCTGCGCCTGAAGGCCGGCAAGGACTTCGGCCTGGTCGCCGACGGCTGGGCGCCGCTGTGGGTCACCGACTTCCCGATGTTCGAGTGGGACGAGGAAGAACAGCGCTACGTCGCCCTGCATCACCCCTTCACCGCACCGGCCGTGGACGACATCGCCGACCTGCGCGCCAATGCCCGTACCGCCGTTTCGCGCGGCTACGACATGGTGCTCAACGGCAATGAGATCGGCGGCGGTTCGATCCGTATCCACCGTCCGGACATGCAGAGCGCGGTGTTCGAGCTGCTGGGCATCGGTGCCGAAGAAGCCCGTGCCAAGTTCGGCTTCCTGCTCGACGCGCTGAACTACGGCGCGCCGCCGCACGGTGGCATCGCCTTCGGCATCGACCGCATCGCCGCGCTGATGGCCGGCACCGAGTCGATCCGCGACGTCATCCCGTTCCCGAAGACCACTGGTGCACAGGATCTGATGACCGACGCGCCGTCGCCGATCGTCGACGCGCAGCTGGCCGAAGTGCACATCCAGGTTCGCCCCAAGACCAACTGATCAGGAGATCCAGGCAATGACCGAGTTTGCGTTTTCGCTGGAGTGGGAAAAGCTGGGCAATGAAGGCTCCGAGGCCAACCTGGTCACCGAGCGTGCACGCGTGTTCGGCGGTTGGCTGGTCCGCGTCGGTACCAACCCGGCCGCGATGGCCCTGACCTTCGTCGCCGACGGCGAAGGCCGTTGGGATGGAGAAGACTTCGGCGTCGAGGATTACGAGGACGACGAAGAGGAAGAGTACGACGAGGACGAGGACGGCGAGGAAGAAGAGGACGAGGACGAAGAGGAATACGAGGAAGAGGACGAGGAAGAAGAAGCGGAATCGCCTGAAAAGGCTTGACCCGCGCTTCGCCCTGACGTCAACTTCCTGCATGTATTCGATCCGCCGCGCCACCGTGGACGACGCGCCGACCCTGTCGGCGCTGGCTGCCCGCACGTTCACCGAAACCTTCGGCCATCTGTATCCGCCGCAGGACCTGCAGGCCTTCCTTGAGGAGGCCTACACGGTCGAGCGCCAGCGCGTGATCCTGGCCCACCCGGATTACGCGGTGTGGCTACTGGAGCTGGACGGGGAGGCGGTCGGCCATGCCGCCGCCGGTCCCTGTGGCCTGCCGCACCCGGACGTGAAGCCCGGTGACGGCGAACTCAAGCGCCTGTACCTGATCAAGACGCAGCAAAGCTGCGGCTGGGGCAGCCGCCTGCTGGAAACCGCGCTGGCCTGGCTGGAACACGAGGGCCCGCGCACCCTGTGGTTGGGCGTGTGGTCGGAGAACTTCGGCGCACAGCGCTTCTACGCCCGCTACGGTTTCGAGAAGGCCGGCGAATACCTGTTCCCGGTGGGCGACACGAACGATCTCGAATTCATCCTGCGCCGCGCACCGCGCGCGGCCTGATGTTCACTGCCGCTTGCTGCGCGCGCGTGTTCAATCACCGTACGTTCCTGCCCCGCTGACCGCCAGGCTGTTTGCATGACTCCCCCCGTATTGCTGCTGCATGGCATCTGGAATGCCCGCGCCTGGGTCGGGCCGCTGGCCTGGCGCCTGCGCGCGCGCGGCTTCCAGGTGCACGCGTTTGGTTATTCCTCGGTGTTCGGTGGCCCGGACGTGGCCGTACCGCAGCTGCTGGAGCGGCTGGCCGACGCCGGCCCGCTGAGTTTGGTCGGCCACAGCCTGGGCGGGCTGTTGGCGCTGGAAGCGCTGCGGCGCAATCCGCAGCTGCCGGTGCAGCGCGTGGTCTGCCTGGGTTCACCGCTGCGCGGCAGTGGCACCGCGCGCTCGTTGTCCGATCATGGCTGGGGCCTGGCGCTGGGGCGCAGCAGCGAGCTGCTGCTGGACGGCTTGCCGGACTGGCAGGGCAGGGCCGAGGTCGGGCTGATCGCCGGTTCGGTGCCGCATGGTCTGGGCAGCCTGCTGGGCGCGATGGACGACGCCTCCGATGGCACCGTGGCCCTGGCCGAAACCCGTCTGCCGGGCCTGACCGATCATTGCGTGGTGCGCACCAGCCACAGCGGCCTGGTCGTGTCGCCGGATGCCGCGCGGCAGACCGCGCATTTCCTGCGCCACGGCCAGTTCGACCACAGCCGCGACGCCGCCGCCGCGTAATCTGGTAGGGGCGACCGCCCTGGCTCGGTGGGTGCGAACCGTCCTGCCCTGGTGGGTGCGAACCGTTGGTTCGCACGCGCTTCGCCGGGCCATGCCCGACGGCATCTCTCCGCCCTAGACACGGTTGCCGCCCCCGATCAGGTAGAATCCGCGCCTTGATCCTGAAGCAGCCAGACGGTAGCACCCATGGGTAGAGGCCCCTCCATCGAAGCCCGCAAGAACGCGTCCGACGCGAAGCGCGGCAAGATTTTCACCAAGATCATCCGCGAGATCGGCGTTGCCGCGCGCGGCGGTGGAGGCGACCCCAACAACAACCCGCGCCTGCGCGTGGCGGTGGACAAGGGCCTGGCCGTGAACATGTCCAAGGACGTGATCGAGCGCGCCATCAAGAAGGCCACCGGTGAACTGGAAGGCGTCGACTACGAGGAAATCCGCTACGAAGGCTACGCCCCGGGTGGCGTGGCCGTGATCGTCGACTGCCTGACCGACAACCGCGTGCGCACCGTGGCCGATGTCCGCCATGCGTTCAGCAAGTGCGGCGGCAACATGGGTACCGAAGGCTCGGTGGCCTTCATGTTCAAGCGCCTGGGCGTGCTCAGCTTCGCCCCGGGTGCCGACGAGGAAGCCATCACCGAGGCGGCAATCGAGGCCGGCGCTGATGACATCGTGGTCTATCCGGACGATGGCTCGATCGATGTGGTCACCAGCCCTGACGCGTTCAGCGCAGTCAAGGACGCGATGGCCGCCGCTGGCCATGTCGCCGACCACGCCGAGATCACCTTCCGCGCCGACAACGACATCAAGGTCGAGGGCGAGGTCGCCCTGCAGGTCAAGAAGCTGCTGGACATGCTGGAAGACCTGGACGACGTGCAGGACGTGTATTCCAACGCCGAACTCGGCGCCGACGCCTACGCCTGAGCCGTCTTCGACGGCCTGGGCGCGGGCCGTTGAACGGTCACCGCGGACAGTCATGAGCCCATACGCCTGCCAGCGCATTCCGTTCCGCCCCGCCAGGAGTGCAGCATGACCCGCATCCTCGGCATCGACCCCGGTTCGCAGCGGACCGGGGTCGGCATCATTGATGTCGATGCCACCGGCCGCGTCAGCTACGTGCACCACCAGCCGCTGGTGCTGCTGGGCGCTGACGACTTCCCGCAGCGCATGAAGCTGCTGGTGCTGGGCCTGGCCGACCTGTGCCGCGAGTATGAGCCGCAGGAAGTGGCCATCGAACGCGTGTTCATGGCCCGCAACCCCGATTCGGCATTGAAGCTGGGCCAGGCCCGTGGCGCGGCGATCTCGGCGGTGGTGCTGCGCGACCTGCCGGTGCACGAATATGCTGCCAGCGAGATCAAGCTGGCGGTCGTCGGGCGCGGTGGCGCCGAAAAGCAACAGGTTCAACACATGGTCGGGCTCATGCTCAACCTGAAAATCAAGCTGCAGGCCGACGCGGCCGACGCGTTGGCGGTGGCGATCACCCATGCCCACGTAAGGGCGACGGCCAACCGCCTGGGGCTCAGTGCCCGCCAGGCATGGGGCCGCAAATGAGGAGCTGCACGCAATGATCGGTCGACTGCGCGGCATCGTCGCCTACAAGGCGCCGCCGTGGCTGGTGGTGGACGTGAACGGAGTGGGCTACGAACTGGAGGCGCCGATGAGCACCTTCTACGACCTGCCCGAGCTCGGCCGCGAGGTCACCCTGTATACCCACTACTCGCAGAAGGAAGACAGCGTCTCGCTGTACGGCTTCCTGCGCGAGGGCGAGCGGCGCCTGTTCCGCGATGTGCAGAAGGTCAGCGGCATCGGCGCGAAGATCGCGCTGGCCGTGCTGTCCGGCGTCACCGTCGAGGAGTTCGCGCGCATGGTCCAGGCCGGTGACATCACCGCGCTGACCCGCATTCCGGGCATCGGCAAGAAGACCGCCGAGCGCATGGTGCTGGAGCTGCGTGACCGCGCGGCCCAGTTCGGTGCCGGCGGCGCGCTGCCCACCGGCAGTGGCCCGGCCCCGGCCGATCCGCTGTCCGACGCCACCGTGGCCCTGCAGCAGCTGGGCTACAAGCCGGCCGAAGCCGCGCGCATGGCCCGTGATGCCTTCAATGAAGGCGACGAAGTGGCCACCGTGATCCGCAAGGCGCTGCAGTCGGCGCTGCGTTGAGCCGCCTTCCTTTCCTTCAACAAACCGCCTGAGCTTCGCCAGGAGTCCCATGTCCAGCAGTCAAACCCCGCACGCAGCCGCCCCCGGCGGCCATGGCCACGCCCCCTCCGCTGGAGGACTGGCGCTGGTCATCGGTGCGATCGGCGTGGTCTTCGGCGATATCGGTACCAGCCCGCTGTACACCCTGAAGGAGGCGTTCTCGCCGCACTACGGGCTCAACAGCGACCACGATACCGTGCTGGGCGTGCTGTCGCTGGCGTTCTGGGCGCTGAACCTGGTGGTGACGCTGAAGTACGTCACCATCATCATGCGCGCCGACAACGATGGCGAGGGCGGCATCATGGCGCTGATGGCGTTGACCCAGCGCACGCTGCGCAACGGCTCGCGCTCGGCTTATGTGGTGGGCATCCTCGGCATCTTCGGCGCCTCGCTGTTCTTCGGCGACGGCGTGATCACCCCGGCCATGTCCGTGCTCAGTGCGGTCGAAGGCCTGGAGGTGGCTGCGCCCGGACTGCATGTCTTCATCGTGCCGGTCACCCTGGTGGTGCTGCTGGCAGTGTTCGCCGCGCAACGCTTCGGTACCGAGAAGATCGGCAAGGCGTTCGGCCCGATCATGGCGATCTGGTTCGTATCGCTGGCGGCGATCGGCATCTACAACATTGTCGATGCGCCCGAGGTGCTGAAGGCCTTCAACCCGTGGTGGGGCATCCGCTTCTTCATGGAGCACGGCTGGCACGGCATCTTCATTCTCGGTGCAGTGGTGCTGGCGGTGACCGGCGGCGAAGCGCTGTATGCGGACATGGGCCACTTCGGCCTGCGCCCGATCCGCCACGCCTGGTACTTCTTCGTGCTGCCGTGCCTGGTGCTGAACTACCTGGGGCAGGGCGCACTGGTGCTCAACCACCCCGAGGCCCTGAAGAACCCGTTCTTCGAGGCGGTGCCCTCGTGGGCGCTGTACCCGATGATCATCCTGGCCACCATGGCGGCGGTGATCGCCTCGCAGTCGGTCATCACCGGCGCGTTCTCAGTCTCGCGCCAGGCCATGCAGCTGGGCTACATCCCGCGCATGCGCATCAAGCACACCTCGCACGACACCATCGGCCAGATCTACATCCCGGGCATCAACTGGGGCATCGCGGTGATGGTGTTCGGCCTGGTGCTGGCGTTCCGCAGTTCGTCCAACCTGGCCGTGGCCTACGGCATCTCGGTGTCGGCCACGATGCTGATCGACACCCTGCTGCTGGCCGTGGTGGCACGTTCGCTGTGGCCGAAGTCGCGTGGCTGGCTGCTGCCGCTGTGCGTGGTGTTCTTCATCATCGACCTCGGCTTCGTCATCGCCAACGGCGCCAAGCTGCTGCAGGGCGCCTGGTTCCCGGTGGTGCTGGGCATCTTCCTGTTCACCATGATGCGCACCTGGCGGCGTGGCCGCGAGCTGCTGCGTGATGAGATCCGCAAGGACGGCATCCGCCTGGACACCTTCCTGCCGGGCCTGATGCTGGCACCGCCGGTACGCGTGCCGGGCACCGCGGTGTTCCTCACCGCCGACCCGACCGTGGCCCCGCACGCGCTGATGCACAACCTCAAGCACAACAAGGTGCTGCACGAGCGCAACGTGTTCCTGCACGTGGAAACCCTGCCCATTCCCTATGCGATGGAAGGGCAGCGGCTGAAGATCGAGTCGGTGGGCGACGAGTTCTACCGGGTCTATGTGCGCTTCGGTTTCATGGAAACCCCGGACGTGCCGCTGGCGCTGATGCGCTCGTGTGACCACGGCGGCATCTACTTCGACCCGATGGACACCACCTTCTTTGCCAGCCGCGAAACCATTGTGGCCACCGCCAACCGCGGCATGCCGATCTGGCGCGACAAGCTGTTCGCGCTGATGCATCGCAACGCCGCCCCGGCCACGGGCTTCTTCCGGATTCCGGGCAACCGCCTGGTGGAACTCGGCGCGCAGGTGGAGATTTAATCTCCGCCTGCGCTACGCCCCACACGCATTCCACCTCATCCCCCGCCTATCGGCGCGCCCCCTTGAACAACAAGGGGGCTCCGCTTGCGGAGGCACCGCGCGCCAGAAGCTGAGCCAACTTTCCCCCTCTGTTCCATCCACGCATGGCGTGGATCTGCCGTGTCGACCAAGGTCGACACCCACAAGAGCAGGCACAGGCCACGCCATCCAGACAGATCGCAGGAAACTGTCGAAGGCGGGGTGGGTCCGGTTGCGGGGGCGTGAGCCGCATGGATGCGGCGACCGAGCTTACATGGACGTACTTGCAGCGTCCCCCGCAAGCGGACCCACCCCGCCATTCCCCAGGAAGCCCGCTTCGGCTGTTGCTCTGGATGTTGCCGTTGCCGTTGCCTCTGCGGGTGCCGGGCGCAGCCCGGCCGAAACCCGCACTTTTGCCGCATAATCAGCACATGACCGACGACCGCATCATCGGCGCCGGCGCCACCCGCGAGGATGACGCCGCCGACGCCAGCATCCGCCCCAAGCGCCTTGCCGACTACCTCGGCCAGGTGCCGGTGCGCGAGCAGATGGAAATCTACATCCAGGCGGCCAAGGGGCGTGGCGACGCGCTCGACCACGTACTGATCTTCGGGCCGCCGGGCCTGGGCAAGACCACCCTCAGCCATGTCATCGCCAACGAACTGGGCGTGGCCCTGCGCGTGACCTCCGGCCCGGTGATCGAAAAGGCCGGCGACCTGGCTGCGCTGCTGACCAACCTGCAGCCGCACGACGTGCTGTTCATCGACGAGATCCATCGCCTGTCGCCGGTGGTCGAGGAAGTGCTGTACCCGGCGATGGAAGATTTCCAGATCGACATCATGATCGGCGAGGGCCCCGCCGCCCGCTCGATCAAGATCGACCTGCCGCCGTTCACCCTGATCGGCGCCACCACCCGCGCCGGCCTGCTGACCGCGCCGCTGCGCGACCGCTTCGGCATCGTCCAGCGCCTGGAGTTCTACAGCGTCGAGGAACTGACCCGTATCGTGCGCCGCTCCGCCAGCATCCTCGGCATCGACTGCACCGCCGATGGGGCAGGGGAGATCGCGCGCCGCGCGCGTGGTACCCCGCGTATCGCCAACCGCCTGCTGCGACGCGTGCGCGACTATGCGCAGGTCAAGGCCGGTGGCCACATCGACGAGCCCGTGGCCCAGGCCGCGATGAAGATGCTCAAGGTCGACCCGGAAGGCTTCGACGAGCTTGACCGGCGCCTGCTCAAGACCATGGTCGACTACTTCGATGGTGGCCCGGTCGGCATCGAATCGCTGGCCGCGGCGCTGTCCGAAGAGCGTGGCACCCTGGAAGACGTGGTCGAGCCGTACCTGATCCAGCAGGGCTTCCTGGTGCGTACCGCGCGTGGCCGCATGGCCACCCACAAAGCCTACCGGCACATGGGTCTGAAGCCGAAGAACCCGCCGCAGGACCTGTTCGCGGAGGTTCCCGATGTCGGTTGAGCCACTATTCAGTTGGCCGACACGCATTTACTGGGAAGATACCGACGCTGGCGGCGTGGTCTACCACGCCCGCTACGTGGCCTTCATGGAACGGGCCCGGACCGAATGGATGCGTTCGCTCGGCTACGGCCAGGAGCGCATGCGCGCCGAGCACGGGATGATCTTCGCGGTGCGCTCGATGCAGATGGATTTCATCAGGCCGGCACGGCTGGATGACACCCTGCAGGTGAGCGCCCGCCTGGTCCAGCTGAAGAAGGCCAGCATGGTCTTCGACCAGCAGATCCTGCGCGACGGCGAATTGCTGCTGTCGGCCCAGGTCCGCATCGCCGCACTGGACGCGGCCAGTTTCCGCCCGCGTGGCATGGACGAGGCCGTCCTTGCCGTGCTGCAACCCCACCTCCACCCCGAATCCGAACACTGAGGAACAACGGATGATCGCAACGCTCCTGGCCCTGCAGGCCACGGTCACCGAGGCACTGCCGGCCGACGTCAGCAACGCCGCGACACAGACCCTTGCCCAGGCCACCACCGGCGGCGGCATCAACTACCTCGAACTGATGGCCAAGGCCAGCCTGCCGGTGAAGATCATCGTGCTGCTGCTGCTGGTCGGCTCGTTCGTCAGCTGGGTGATCATTTTCCGCAAGGCCCGCGTGTTCAAGCAGGCCACCCGCGAAGCCGACGAGTTCGAGAACCGCTTCTGGTCCGGCGCGGACCTGGGCAAGCTGTACAGCGCGGCCACCGACCGCAGCCGCAGCGTGACCGGCCTGGAAGCCATCTTCGAAGCAGGGTTCCGCGAATACACCCGCCTGCGTGACAAGCGCCGCCTGGATGGCCGCGCACAGCTGGAAGGCGCGCAGCGCGCGATGCGCACCACCTATACCCGCGAAGTGGACCAGCTTGAGCGCAACCTGGAACTGCTGGCCAACATCGGTTCGACCGCGCCGTACGTGGGCCTGGTCGGCACCGTGTTCGGCATCATGGTGACCATGCACGACATGATCAGCAGTGGTGCGCAGGCCGGCATCGCCGCCGTCGCGCCGGGCATCTCCGAGGCACTGTTCGCTACCGCCATCGGCCTGTTCGTGGCGATCCCGGCGGTGTGGGCCTACAACCGCTTCACCACGCGCGTTGAGCGCATGTCGGTGCGGTTCGAGACCTTTGCCGAAGAGTTCAGCTCCATCCTGCAGCGCCAGAGCGCTGGCGACGAGTAAGCGCCTGACCCGGGAGTCCAAGCCATGTCCGCTGCCATCGGTCGCCGCAAGCGCCGCAAGCTGAAATCGGAAATCAACGTCGTTCCCTACATCGACGTCATGCTGGTGCTGCTGATCATCTTCATGGTCACCGCGCCGCTGCTCACCCTGAGCTTCGACGTCGACCTGCCGCAGTCCAACGCCAAGGCGCTGGAGAGCAAGCAGGACCCGGTGATCGTCTCGGTGCGCCAGGACGGCCAGCTCAGCCTGAAGCTGCCCGATGCCAAGGAACCGACCGCCGTGTCGGCCGAGGAACTGGAAGGCCGGCTGGCCGGCATCGCCGCCCAGGACAAGGGCGTGCGCGTGATCGTCGCCGCCGACCGTGCCGTGGCCTATGAAAAGGTCATCGCCGCGATGGATGTGATCAAGCGCGCCAAGGTAGACAAGGTAGGCCTGGCCACCGATGCACGCTGACGCCCTGCCACCCCCGCATCAGCGCGAACCCGGCTGGGGCCTGCCCCTGGCATTGGCGTTGCTGGTGCACCTGCTGGTCGCGCTGGTCTTCATCGTGGCCTGGTTCTGGTCGCCCGAGCGCAACACCGACGCCGCCGCCGGTGATCCGTCGGTCGAGGCCAGCTTGGCGCTGTCCGCGTCGGAGGCCTCCGCTGCGCGCCAGGCCCTGCGCCAGTCGGAAAAGCTGGAAGACCTGCCGCCGCCGGTGGCCGAGCCCATCCCGGTGCCGGAAGACACCATTCCGCCGCCGCAGCCGATCCCGGAACCGCGCCCACAGGACGCCCCCACGCCGCAGCAGCAACAGGCGCAGGAGCGTGTCGCGCAGCCGGATACCAAGGATCAGGAAGCGGTGAGTGCGCTGGCCATCTCCCAGGAGAAGGCCAAGCAGGAACAGGAAGCCAAGCGCCGCCAGGAACAGATCGACCTGACCGAACGCAAGCGCCAGGAAGAAGCGGAGCAGAAGCTGCGCCTGGCCAAGCAGCAGGAAGCGGACGAGAAGAAGAAGCAGGCCGAGCAGGAGCGCGTGGCCGCTGACAAGGCCGAGGCCGAGAAGCAGAAGAAGATCGCCGAGATCCGTGCCCGCCGCGAGCAGGCCGAGAAGGAAGCCAAGCTGGCCGAGCAGAAGCTGCGCCAGGTGGCCGCCGCGCGCAATGCCGCAGGCAGTGCCGCTGCCGGTTCCAGTGGTGCCTCGCAGCCGGCCGCCGGTGGCGGTGGCAACAGCGACGACCTTTCGGCCAAGTACGCAGCCGCCATCCAGGCCAAGGTGCTGTCGCAGTGGGTGCGCCCGGATACGGTGCCGTTGGGCCAGCGCTGCCAGATCACCATCACCCAGATTCCGGGTGGTACGGTGATGCAGGCCAAGGTCAGCCCGAACTGCCCGTACGACGAGGCCGGCAAGCGCTCGATCGAGGCCGCCGTGCTCAACGCGCAGCCGCTGCCGTACCGCGGCTTCGAGTCGGTGTTCGCACGCACGCTCAACTTCACCTTCACCGCCCAGGATCGCTGAGGCGGGCAGGGCAGGGTGGCTCTCCGCTGCCCGCGTCCACGGATGTCGCGCTTGCCTCTGGCAGGCCAGGTCTCGACCGGGCAGGCTGTGGGCTGCTGTCGGACACCGCCCCGCAGGGCGGCGTGACGGGGCAGACGGGCGCGATGTTAGCCACGACGTTAACGGTGCGTGAGAGGACGGGCTGGAACTGACCCGGAATTCACGTACCCTTGGTTCATGATTGCGAAGCGGTTCACTGCCGCTTTGTTATCCCTCGTTCCGGTTTCCCCCTATTGAGCGCTCCATGAAAAAGATGCCTCGCTGGCTTGCCGTGTTTGCGGCCCTGTTGCTGCCCTTTGCTGCCGTCGCGCAGCAGAAGGGGCTGGATATCGACATCATCGGCGGCAATGCTTCCGCGCTGCCGATCACCATCGTGCCGATGCCTTACCAGGGGTCGTCGGCTGCACCGCAGACCGACGTCGCCGGCGTGGTCCGTGCCGACCTGGAGCGCTCGGGCCAGTTCCGTACGCTGCCCGAAGCGCAGATCGTCGAGAAGCCGGTGCGCGGCGGCGACATCCAGTTCGCCACCTGGCGCGCGCTGAAGCAGAACTACATCGTGGTCGGCCGCGTGCTCGACGCCGGTGCCGGCGCCTACCGCGTCGAGTACGAACTGTTCGACGTACCCAAGGGCGAGCGCCTGCTGGGCCTGGCGATGACCGCCCGTGGCAACGCCATGCGCGATGTTGCCCACCAGATGGCCGACGCCATCTACGAAAAGATCACCGGTGTGCGCGGCGCCTTCTGGACCCGCATCGCCTACGTGACCGCTAGCGGCAAGGGCGACGCCATGCGCTACGCGCTGATGGTGGCCGACTCCGATGGCTTCAATCCGCAGACCATCGTGCGTTCGGCCGAGCCGCTGCTGTCGCCGTCGTGGAGCCCGGATGGCAGCAAGCTGGCCTACGTCAGCTTCGAGCGTGGCAATTCGGCCATCTACATCCAGAACATCGGTACCGGCGCGCGTGAGCTCGTCACCAGCTTCCGCGGCATCAACAGCGCCCCGGCGTTCTCGCCGGACGGCCGCAAGCTGGCCCTGACCCTGTCGCGTTCGGGTAACCCGGAAATCTACGTGATGGACCTGGGCAGCAAGCAGCTGACCCAGCTGACCAACCACTTCGCCATCGATACCGAGCCGACCTGGGCGCCGGACGGCAGCGCGGTGTACTTCACCTCCGACCGCGGCGGCCGTCCGCAGGTCTACAAGGTCGGCGCGGGCGGCGGCAGCGCCGAGCGCGTGACCTTCCAGGGCAACTACAATGCCAAGCCCTCGGTGTCCTACGACGGCAAGAAGATCGCCGTCGCCCAAGGCTCGGGCAACAGCTACAAGATCGCGGTGATGGACAGCTCGCTGGGTTCGCCGCGCTGGAGCACGCTGTCCCCGGGTTCGCTGGATGAATCGCCGAGCTTTGCGCCCAACGCGAGCATGGTGTTGTACGCCGCCCGCGAAGGTGGCCGTGGTGTGTTGTATGCCGTCTCGGCCGATGCGCGGGTTCGCCAGCGCCTGGTCCTGGCCGATGGTGATGTGCGCGAGCCGGCATGGTCCCCATACCGTACCCAGCGCTAAAAGAGTGTTAATATTTTCGTTGTCTTGAACCCCTCATCGGCCTAGGAGCCACAAAGGTATCGCCATGAACAAGTCCACCCGCGTTCTGCTTGTTTCCCTGCTGTCTGTGGCCGTCCTGGCCGGTTGCTCGAAGAAGGTGAAGGAAGAGCCGGCAGCCCCGGTCGACACCGGCACCTCGACCACCACCCCGACCGGTCCGTCGACCTCGGGCCTGTACGGCCCGGGCGACCTGGATACCGACGCTTGCCTGCGCCAGCGCGTTGTCTACTTCGATCTGGACAAGGAAGACGTGAAGCCGGAATTCCAGGCCATCATGGCGTGCCACGCCAAGTACCTGCGTGACCGTCCGTCCTCGCGCATCACCCTGCAGGGCCACACCGACGAGCGCGGTTCGCGCGCGTACAACCAGGCCCTGGGTGAGCGTCGTGGCAACGGCGTCAACTCGGCCCTGCAGGCCAACGGTGGCTCGGCTTCGCAGCTGACCGTCGTTTCCTACGGTGAAGAGCGTCCGGTCTGCACCGAGTCGAACGAGTCCTGCTGGTCGCAGAACCGTCGCGTCGAAATCGTCTACACCGCGCAGTAATCCATGCGCATTGGCATCAAACTGATGCTGGTCGTTGCGGCAGCCCTCGTGGCTGCCGCACCGGCGCATGCACAGCGACAGAGCCTGGCTGACCGTGTCGGCGCGCTCGAGCAGCAGATGTACAACAACAGTGCCAACCAGGACCTGTTGAACCAGATCAACCAGCTGCGGCAGCAGGTCACCAGCCTGCAGGCCTCGATCGAGCAGTTGCAGCACGACAACGCCCAGCTCAAGCAGTCCGCCCAGGACCAGTACCTGGATCTGGACAGCCGCCTGAACCGGTTGGAAGGGGGCAATGCCGCCCCGGCCCTGCCGCCCGTTCCGGCGAGCGCGCCGAAGGCCGCACCGGCCCCGGCAAAACCCGCAGCGGCGGCCACTTCCGAGCGGCCGCCTTCCGTCCATGGTGATGCCGGCAGCCTTGCCGCCACCGGCGACGAGCGCACGTCCTACAACGTCGCCTTCGATTCGCTGAAGGCCGGCAAGTACGATGATTCGGCGCAGCTTTTCCTGAGCTTCCTGCAGCTGTATCCGAACGGCGTCTACGCGCCGAACGCGCTGTACTGGCTGGGCGAGAGCTACTACGCCACCCGCAATTTCCCGATGGCCGAGACCCAGTTCCGTGAACTGCTCGCGCGCTATCCGACCCACGACAAGGCCGCTGGCGGCCTGCTCAAGGTTGGCCTCTCGCAATATGGCGAGGGCAAGGTCGACCAGGCCCAGCAGACGCTGGAGAGCGTCGTGGCGCAGTACCCGGGCTCGGACGCCGCGCGCACCGCCCAGGATCGGCTGCAGTCCATCCGCCTCGGCAAGCAGATCCGTTGATCCGCTGACCGGGCGTACAATGCGTACCCTGGCGCCGGGCTGATTTCCGGCAGCCTCCTGTAGAGCCGAGCCCATGCTCGGCTGCTTTCGTTTCCGGCGCCGATAAATCGGTCGCCCGTCCCATGAAGAATTGTTTGCCATGACCGCCGTTACCCCGTCCAACGCCGTCGCCACCCCCAGCGACATCGTGCAGTCGCCGCTGCCGCGCCTGAAGATCACCGAGATCTTCACCTCGCTGCAGGGCGAAGCCGATACCGCCGGCTGGCCGACCGTGTTCGTGCGCCTGACCGGCTGCCCGCTGCGCTGCCAGTACTGCGATACGGCCTATGCCTTCCATGGCGGCACCTGGTGGGACATCGACGACATCGTGGCCGAGGTGCTGGCCCAGGGCGTGCGCCACGTCTGCGTGACCGGCGGCGAGCCGCTGGCGCAGAAACGCTGCCTGGTGCTGCTGCAGAAGCTGTGCGACGCCGGCATGGACGTCTCGCTGGAAACCTCCGGCGCGCTGGACGTCAGCGCGGTGGACCCGCGTGTATCGCGCGTGGTCGACATCAAGACCCCGGGGTCGGCCGAAGCGGCGCGCAACCGCTGGGAAAACCTGCCGCTGCTGACCGCACGCGACCAGATCAAGTTCGTCATCTGCAGCCGCGAGGACTACGACTGGGCCAAGGCCCTGGTCGCCGAGCACGAGCTGGTGAAGCGCTGCACCGTATTCTTCTCGCCCAGCAAGGGCGAGATCACCGCGCGGCGGCTGGCCGACTGGATCGTCGAAGACCGCCTGCCGGTGCGCTTCCAGATGCAGTTGCATAAAATCCTGTGGAACGACGAGCCGGGCCGATGAGCCCGCGCGGCGTTCCCTGATGTAGCTCCGGCGCGGGACAGCGTGCTGGCTTTCCCCTCCCAACCGGATGTTTTACCCATGAAGAAGGCAGTCGTGCTTCTCTCCGGCGGCATGGATTCAGCCGCCGTCATCGCCATGGCCCAGGAACAGGGCTTTGCCGTGCATGCCCTGAGCGTGCGCTATGGCCAGCGCCATACCTCCGAACTGGATGCCGCCGCCCGCGTGGCCAAGGCCCAGGGCGTGGTCGCGCACAAGACCGTGGACGTGGACCTGCGCAGCATCGGTGGCTCGGCGCTCACCGATGACATCGACGTGCCCGAGGCCGGCGGTGCCGGCATTCCGGTCACCTACGTACCGGCGCGCAACACCATCATGCTGTCGCTGGCCCTCGGCTGGGCCGAAGTGCTCGGCGCCAACGACATCTTCTGCGGCGTCAACGCCGTGGATTACTCCGGCTACCCGGACTGCCGCCCCGAGTTCGTGGCCGCGTTCCAGGCGCTGGCCAACCTGGCCACCAAGTCGGGCGTGGAAGGTGCGGGCATCAAGGTACACGCGCCGCTGCAGTTCCTCAGCAAGGGCCAGATCGTCAGCGAAGGCGTGCGCCTGGGCGTGGACTTCGGCCTGACCGTGTCCTGCTACAACGCCGACGCCAACGGCGCCGCCTGCGGCCACTGTGATGCCTGCCGCCTGCGCGCGCAGGGCTTCGCCGAAGCCGGCGTGCCCGACCCGACGCTGTACGCCTGATCGCCCCTGGTAGTGCCGGCCGCTGGCCGGCTTCCCTGATGGGTGTGAATTCCCAGATGGTGGGGGCGAACTGCTCCACGGTGGGTGCGAACCTTGGTTCGCACTCCCTGACCCGCCAGGCATGGCCCGGCGCTACCGTTGCCGCAGCCACCCCGACGCTTCAATAAACGCCCGCACCGCCTTCGGATCGGCATAGTCCAGCTCGATCATCCGCGCGACACCGGCTTTCTCGTCGGCTTGCTGGCGCATGTACTCCTGCGCGATGCGGTAGCCGGCGTAGTACCCCACATCACCCACCCCGAACGGATTACGGGCGCTGTTGTACAGCCAGTTGTCCAGATCCCCGCCGTCCATTTCAGCGACGAAACGCGTGCGGATTTCCGCTTCGTGCGCGGGCCCGTAGCTGTACAGCGGAAGCGCCGGCCGACGCCCACTCAGCCGTTCGGCCACATACTCCGCCACGCCTTCGCGCACCGCGTACTGCGCCAGGCTGCCGGTAGTCTCGCGCTGCTGGGTATGCACGTACTCGTGCAGGTTGTTCTGCGCGTTGTTCGCCCCCGGACGGCTGTCGTAGAAGATCCGCAGGCGGCTGCGCATCGGCTCCGGCAGCTCGCTCACGTCCACGCGTTCATCGCCCAGCGCCATCTCCGCACCGATCAGTACCTTGTCACCCAGCGTGGTCCCGCCAGTACGCAGCACGCCCACGGCATAGGTGATGGTGGCCGGGCGCAGGGCGGGGTAGAGCGTGCGGAAGGCGGCCAGGTCCCGTTCCAGTGTGGCGCTGGCCTGCTGCGCGTTGGCGGTCAATGGGCGTACCGACGTCCAGAAGCGCGGCCACGCACGCATGGCCTCGGCGTATTCGCGGGCGGTGTAGTTACGGACCTGCATCAGCGCATGCAGGCCGGGGCTGCATGGATCGATGTAGCGCGCCTGCACCAGTGCGACGTGGCGTTCAACGTCGGGCTCGGCGCGCACAGCGTCATAAGTGGCCCAGAAGCGGCCGATGTCGTCGGTGACGACCTGGGATGGGGCGGCCAGTGCCGCACAGGGCAGCAACAGGGCGGCAATCAGGCTGAAGGGCAGGCGCATCCGGAATTCCGCGATGGGATCACAGTTGAGATGCGACGTTGGCCCGGAAGGTTTAAGCCCGCGGCCCAGATCGAGGTAGTGCCGGCCGCTGGCCGGCAACCTCGACACACCGGGGTTTCACGCGATCGGCCAAAGTAGGGTAGAATGCCCACCCCGCCGAAAGGCTGGGGCAGTGCAATGGGCCGTTAGCTCAGTCGGTAGAGCAGAAGACTTTTAATCTTTTGGTCGAAGGTTCGAATCCTTCACGGCCCACCATTGCATCCAATGACCCAGGTCATTCAGAAAGGCACCGTAATGCGGTGCCTTTTTTGTTGCCCTGGTCCGTGGCCTCTACTTCGCCCGCACTCCCTTGGCTTTTGCGGCCGCCGCGTCGGCAGCTTGCTGTGCGGCCGTCGCTGCCGCATTCGCGGAACGCACGGCTTCCGCTTGAGCCGCGTCAAAGTCAGCCCGGCGCTGCGCGCTGATCCGGCGTTCCAGTTCTGAATATGCGACGTAGTTCTCCGGATACTTCGCGACGCAGGCCTGCTGCAGCAGCGGGATCGCGTGGTCGGACAATCCCGGTTGGAGGTGGGCGAGCAGGCAGTCCGCATACGCTGCGGATGCTGGCGGAGTGCTGCTGGACTGCGGTGAGGCGGCGGCAAGGGTGGTGGCGATCAATACACTCAACATGGGAACCTCCTTGTGGATATGAGCGTGGCGGTGACCAGTCCTTGGGCCAAGGTGCCCGTTGCATGACCATCACCGGCTCCATGGTGCTCCAGTTCCGGCAGATCGGAAAAGTGCCGCGAACGACAGTGCCTCCGGCGGTCTATGCTCGGCATCTTTCCCAGGATGGGCCGTCCCATGCGTCTGATCATGCTGTCGCTGTTGTTGTCCGTCGTCTCCGCCGCGCCGCTGATGGCCGCCGAATCCGCGTCGCCCGCCGCCGCCACGCCGCTGGTCATCGGCGAGACCTTCACCATCGAGTCGAAGGCGCTGGGCGAGACCCGTCGTATCAACGTCTACCGCCCGCAGCCGTGGGGGCTGGACCCGAAGGCACCGCTACCGGTGCTCTACATGCCCGACGGCGGCATCGGCGAGGACTTCCTGCATGTGGCCGGGCTGGTGCAGGTGCTCAGCGGCAACGGCAGCATGCGTCCGTTCCTGCTGGTTGGCATCGAGAACACCGAGCGCCGCCGCGACATGACCGGCCCCAGCAAGGACCCGCAGGACCAGAAGATCGCGCCGCGCATCGGCGGCTCGGCGGCCTACCGTACCTTCCTGCGCGATGAACTGATGCCGCAGGTGCGTCAGCGTTACCCGACCACCGAGGAGCGCGCGCTGATCGGCGAGTCGCTGGCCGGCCTGTTCGTGGTCGAGACGCTGCTGCAGGAGCCTACGCTGTTCAACAGCTATATCGCGCTGGACCCCAGCCTGTGGTGGAACCGTGGTGCAATGCTGGCCGGGGCGGCCAGACAGCTGCCGGCGGTGACGCGTGCGCAGCCGCGCGTGTTCCTGGCCAGCAGTGGTCAGCCGGAGCTGGCGGCCTCTGCCGCACAGTTGGCCACGCTGTTGCAGCAGGCGTCGCCGTCGCCGCTGGTGAAGTACCTGCCGCTGCCGGAGGAAACCCACGCCACCATCTATCATCCGGCCGCGTTGCAGGCGCTGCGCACGCTGTTCCCGGCGCCGCCGCCGGCCTCGCCCTGACCGCACTGGCAGCGGGTTGCGCACCATGCAACGATGCGGCAGCGGCGCCATCGGGTGCGCCGCACGCAACGGGAGCGTGTGGATGCAGCGTGTGCGTGGATGGAGTGTGGCGGCCTGCCTGGCCGTGAGTGGCTGTGCGATGTCGGTCGCGCCGCCCGCAGTGCAGAGTGAAGCGAAGGACAGTGCGCCGACTGCCACGCCGGGTGTGGTGCTGCCGGACACCGAAGCGCTGCGCATGCACGACCCGGTCGGCCGCGACTATCCGGTCTGGGTAGCGCTGCCGGCCGACTATGCGGCGCATCCGGAAAAGCACTACCCGGTGCTGTACGTGACCGATGCGCTGTACAGCTTCCCGCTGGTGCGCAGCGTGCGCGACATGGTCGGGCAGAAGGGCATCAACATCGAGGATTTCATCCTGGTCGGGCTGCCGCCGCAGGAAGGCCTGACCTCCAAGCAGAGCCGCTCGCGCGACTACACGCCCAGCGACCCGGCGCGTACCGATCCGCGTGATTACAGCGATGACGTCAGCTACGGCGGCGCGGCGCACTACCGCGATTTCCTCGCTGGGCAGGTACTGCCGATGATCGATGCGCGCTACCGCACCGATCCGGCGCGGCGTGCCTATGCGGGTCATTCCTATGGTGGCCTGTTCGGCGCCTATGTGCTGACCACGCGCCCGGACATGTTCCGCACCTACATCCTGTCCAGCCCATCGCTGTGGTTCGACGACCATCGGGTGCCGCGCATGCAGGCCGAAGCCAAGGCGCCGGCGCAGTCGACCACGGTGGTGCTGTCGGTGGGCAGCTTTGAAACGGTCAAGCCCGAACCGCGTTACTTCACCCGCAACGACATGCTGCGCCACAACGCCGAGTTCGCCGAGCAGCTGCGCAGCAGCGGGCGATCGTTGAAGGTGGAGAACATGGTGATCGATGACGAGGATCACTTCACCGTCTACCCGGACATGATCACCCGCGCACTGCTGAAGGTGTTCCCGGGTACCGGACCGTACAGCAGCGGTTGATGAATGCCTCAGGCCGCTTGTGCATCCGGCCTGGTCAACACGCCCACATCGGCGTGCCGGAAGCACAGCCGGATGGCGTCGAGCAGCTCGCTCATGTTGTACGGCTTGGGCAGGAAATGGATGCCGTCGCGCAGCTGCGGCAGCACCTGGTGCTGGTCCATGCCCGACGTCACCAGGATCGGCAGCTGGGGATACAGGCCACGGACCCGGTTGGCGGCTTCAATGCCACTGATCGCGCCCAGATTCACGTCGGTGAACAGCAGGTCGAAACGCTCACCGGCGGCCAGCAGGCCCAGCGCCGCTTCGGCAGAGCTCACGCCCACTACGTGGCAGGCCTGGCTTTCCAGCGCCAGCCGGCTCAGTTCGCGGGTTTCCTCGGCGTCCTCGATGAGCAGGACGCGGGGTTCAACGTGGCGCTTGGACAGCAACATGACGCGACAACTCCGGACAGCAACGGTGAAAAGGCGCGCAAGTATGCGCAAGCCGGTAGTGATCCCGACGTGCACGGCAAGCTAAGCGGGCGTTACAGGCTTCTTTGGCGCCGAAGCCGCACGTGCCAGGCCAGCACCGCGACCGCGAGCAGGGCGGTGCCGATGCGCAGGCTGGTGGCCTGCCAGCCCAATGCGAGGGCGTCATCGAGGCTGAACACATTCCAGGCCAGGTTCATCGAAACATGCAGGACCAGGCCGCACCAGAGCGTGTTGCCGTCAAGGTGGTCGAGCCAGGCGAAGATGAAGCCGCCCACGGCGATCACCGCGCCGACGAACAGCGCGATGCCGCCACCGTCGAACCCGCCGAAGCCGAGCCAGTGCACCATGCCGAACAACAGCGCCTGCGGCAGTGCAAGCCATGGCCAGGGGCCGCGCACGATCTTCACCAGCAGCACGAAGCCCAGGCCGCGGAAGAGCACTTCCTCGGCCAGCGGGAACAGCACCGCCAGCATGGCGGCATCCAGTGCATTCAGTGCCCTGTTCGGTGTTCCGAGCAGCGCCAGGCCCAGCCAGCACGGCAGGCTGGCCAGCAGCACCCACATGGGGCCGCTCCAGCCGTTGCCGCGCAGCCCCAGGCTGGCCATCAGGCCCATGTCACGGGGCCGCAGCAGCGCGGCCAGCAGCAGTGCCGCCAGTGCCGCCAGCGCGTTGTCCAACAGGCTGCCGCCATAGGGGAAGGGCAGTGCGGGAATCGGTGTGCCGATGGCCGCGGCGATATCGCGCAGGTTCAGGCCAAGGCCGACGCCCAGCAGCACCAGCAACATGCGTGCGGTGGTGGGCAGGCGGGACAACACGGTCATGTACGCATTCCCTGCGGAACAAGGGCGCAGTGTGCCCCGCGGTACGCATGTGGGCACACGCCGGAAGTCCCTGTGCCATCGGTCATGCGTTGCCGCACAGTCATCGCGGTGCAGGTACAGTCGAAACCAGACCGACAGGAGCAATGCCGATGCTGTGCCCCGTGTGCAAGACCCAGACGCTGCAGATGGCCGAACGCCATGGCATCGAGATTGATTACTGCCCGAGTTGCCGCGGTGTGTGGCTGGATCGTGGCGAGCTGGACAAGATCATCGAGCGCGCGGGTTCCGGTGCGGCCGTGTCGCCGCCTGCGCCCGTGCAGGCTCAGCCGGCGCCCGCGCCGCCGCCGGTGATGCATCGTGACACCCGCCACCTCGGCCAGCGCTACGAGGACAACCGCGGACACGGCTACAGGAAAAAGAAGAAGGACAGCTTCCTGTCGGAGTTGTTCGATTTCTAGTTTGTAGCGTCGAGCCATGCTCGACGTTTGGCGCTAACAGTCGAGCAAGCTTCACTCTACATGGGGCGCGTGATCACGGCCGACGCAGGATGAACTCGCGGTCGTGGGTATCGCCCACGATGAAGTCGTACTCGCCAACCTTGCTGCAGCCATAGCGCGCGTAGAAGCGCTGCGCGCCGAAATTCTCTTCCCACACGCCCACCCACAGGGTGCGGCGCTGCGGCTGGTCCAGCCACTCCATGAACGCGTCCATCATGCGTGCACCATGTCCGCCGTTCTGGTGTGCGGCCAGGATGTAGAACCGCTTCAGTTCGATGTCACCCTCGCATGCATCCGTGTGCGGCAAGGTGTTGGCACCCGCGGCCAGGTAGCCGACCACGGCGTCACCGTCCAGCAACAGCCAGATGGCACTGCGTGGGTCGGACAGTTCGATGCGCTGCGGTTCGCTGCTGTAGTGCGCCTGCAGGAAATCGTGCAGCTCCTGCGGCGGATAGGAATCGCCCCAGGTTTCGTTGTACGTGGCGATGGCGATCGCCGACAGCGCATCGACATCGGCAAGGGTGGCGCGGCGGATCTGCAACGACATGGCGGTGCCTGCATTGGAACGTGGCGCAGTGTAGCCGGCCCCGGCGGCTGCCGGGGCTGGCCATTGCTCACGATCCGCTGCTCAGAACCACATGCGCACGCCGGCCACCCAGCGCGTGTCGCGCGCGTGGTCACCGGCATAGTCGGCGGTGTCGCCAAAACTGCGTTCGTGACTGATGCCGATGTAGGGCGCGAAGCGACGGCTGAACTCGTAGCGCAGGCGCAGGCCGGCCTCTACCTTGTTCAGGCCACGGCCGATGCCGTACTCCTGCTCGTCCTTGGCCGCAACGGTAGCTTCCAGCAGCGGCTGCAGGATCAATCGGTTGGTCAGCAGCACGTCGTACTCGACCTCGGCCTTGGCCAGCACCTGGCCGCCGGAGCCCATGTACAGCGTGGCCGAGCTTTCGAACTTGTACGGCGCCAGACCCTGGATGCCGATGGCCGCCCATGTGCGCGAGTCGGACGGGCGGAAGTCCTGGCGCACGCCGACCAGCACATCCCACCACGGCGACACGCTGCGGCCATACAGTGCTTCCAGTGACGACGATTCGGTGCGGCCGCGGCTGCGTTCGCCATCGGTGCGCAGCCACAGGCGGTTGATGTTGCCGCCGACCCAGCCGGTGGCTTCCCATGCCTGGCCGTTGCTGCTCTTGCCATCCCAATGCTCAAGCCGGTCGATCAGCAGCAGGCTGTTGATCTCCGGCGCGTGTTCCATCGCGCCATGCGCGATCGGCGGGAAGGCGGCGGCGCGGTCGGCATCGGTCGGGACCGGGATCGGTTCGCGCGGTTCGGTGGGTGCAGGCGTGCCGTGGCCCATCGCCCCGTGGTCCATCTGCGAATGGTCCATCGCCGCTGGCTGCATCGCGCCATGGTCCATCTTCGAGTGGTCCATCGTGGAGTGGTCCATCGTGGAGTGGTCCATGCCGGCGTGATCCGCCGCACCCATGTCCATCTCCGAATGATCCATCTTTGAATGATCGACCGGTTCGGCCGGGGTCTTCGCGCTCTTCGCAGGCACGTTCATCGCGCCCATGTCATGGCCGGCGTGCGACTGCGCGAACACCGGCAACGCGGCCGCGAGGCCCAGGGCCAGCAGGCTGGGGGAAAGAAGTGAGCGGCTCATTCTTCGATCCTCACTTCGCGCATCATGCCTGCTTCCATGTGGTACAGCAGATGGCAGTGGTAGGCCCAGCGGCCGAGTGCATCGGCGCGCACGCGATAGCTGCGGCGGGTGCCCGGCGGCATGTCGATGGTGTGCTTGCGGACCTGGAACTCACCTTGCGCGTTTTCCAGATCGCTCCACACGCCGTGCAGGTGGATCGGGTGCTGCATCATGGTGTCGTTGACCAGCACGATGCGCATGCGCTCGCCGTAGTTCAGCCGCAGCGGCTCGGCGCTGGCGAACGGGACGCCATCGAACGACCACGAGAATTTCTCCATGTGGCCGGTCAGGTGCAGCTCGATCTCGCGGCTCGGCTCGCGGCCATCCGGGTCTTCGAACAGGCTGCGCATCGCGCCGTAGGTCAGCACCTGGCGGCCGTTGTCGCGCAGGCCGATGCCAGGGTCGTCCAGCTTCGGCTCGGTGGCCGAACTCTGCATGTCCACCAGCGGGTTGTTGCGCTCGCTGGCCGGATGCTTCGGTACCTTGCTGGCGGCACCGCCGCCGTGCGCACCGTGGCCCATGCTGGCGCCGCAGCTACCTTCCGTGCTCTTCATCGCGGCCATGTCGTGGCCACCATGGCCACCACTGCCCATGTCGTGCCCCATGTCGCTCATCGTCAGCAACGGGCGTGGGTCGCGCGCGGGAATCGGTGCCTGCAGCCCGTGGCGTACCGCCAGCGTGCCGGCGGCGTAGCCGGTGCGACCCATGTCCTGGCAGAAAATGGTGAACGCATCCTGGCCGGTGGGTTCGACCAGCACGTCGTAGGTTTCGGCGGGAGCGATGCGGAATTCGTCGATGCTGACCGGGTGGATGTACTGGCCGTCAGCGGCCACCACGGTCATCTTCAAACCGGGGATGCGCACGTCGAAGTAGGTCATCGACCCGCCGTTGATGAAGCGCAGCAGCACCTTTTCGCCACTGCGGAACAGGCCGGTCCAGTTGCCGGCCGGGGCGGTGCCGTTCATCAGGTAGGTGTAGGTATGCGCGTTGATATCGGAGATATCGGTGGGCGTCATCCGTATCCGGCCCCACATGCCACGGTCGGACAGCGCCGCGGACCAACCGTCGCGTTTCGCGTCGCGCAGGAAGTCGGGCAGGGTGCGCTTGTAGTAGTTGTCGTGCTCGGCCAGCTTCTTCATGCGCCGGAACAGCGCGCCCGGGTCCATGTCGGTCCAGTCGGACAGCATGATCACGTGCTCGCGGTCGTGGTGGTACGGCGCCGGTTCGGCCGGGTCGATGATCAGCGCGCCGTACAGGCCGGCCTGTTCCTGGAACATCGAGTGGCTGTGGTACCAGTAGGTGCCCGACTGCTTCAGCTGGAAGTGGTAGTGGTAGGTCTCGCCGGGGCCGATGCCGTTGAAGCTCAGGCCCGGCACGCCGTCCATGTTGGCCGGCAGCAGGATGCCGTGCCAGTGGATGGAGGTCGGGTGGCGTTCCAGCGTGTTGCGCACGAACAGGTCCACGGTCTGGCCTTCGCGCCAGCGCAGGATCGGGGCCGGCAACGAGCCGTTGACGGTGATCGCCGGGCGGGTGCGGCCGGTGAAATTGGCCAGCGATTCGCCGATGGCCAGTTCGATGCGGGTATCGCTGAGCACGGCGGGGGCACCGGCCAGCCGTGGGGCGGCAGTGGCGGCGGCGAGCGCGCGCTGCGGCACGCCGACAGCGGCGATGCCGGCGACCACGCCACCGGCGGCCAGGCCCTGCACGAACAGGCGGCGCGACGGCATGGGCACAGCGCCCGGACCGGGGGGATTGCGGGTATTCATGGTGGAGACTCCAGACACGGAAAGACGCCGGCAGGCGGCCGGCTACGGTGCGCAGGGCGCACGGTGCGTGTGGAATCAGCCGATGGGAGGGCGGGAGATCGGTGGCAGCGGCGGCGCCGGACGGCCGGTGGCCGGCATCGGCTGCGGGGCCAGCGACAACGCCGGGCCGGCCATGAACGGCAACGCCTGCACCACCAGCAGCGGGTGCTGGGCGCAGCTGCGCACGCAGTCCTTGATCTGGCAGTGGGCGTCGTGGGCGGGGGCCTTGGTCTGCGGGGCCTGGTCGGCCTGCATGCCGGCGTGGTGGTGACAGTCGGCATTGCCGCCTTCAAGGGCGGCTGCCGTGTGGGCCATCCGGCCCATTTCCTCGTGACCGCTGGCCATGGCCGCGTTCAGCCCGTTGAGCAGCAGGCTGAGCATGAGCACGACACGGAGCAGGGTCGAGGCGAGGGACATGGCGCTAATCTAGCCGCAAGCGGCCGTGGATGCACTTCCGGCTGAATGGCCGGTTCAAGGTTGGACCTGCACCAATGTAGAGCCGAACCCGCGCTCGGCTGCTTCTGCGGCCACGGCAGCCGAGCGTGGGCTCGGTGCTACAGGGAGCGCGGCGTCAGCCTTCTTCGCGCACGATCTCGACCAGGCGCGGGCCGTAGCGGCTCAGCTTGGTGCCGCCGATGCCGCCGACCCGGGCCAGTTCATCCAGGCTGGTCGGGCGCTGCTCGGCGATGTTGCGCAGGGTGCTGTCGTGGAAGATCACGAAGGCCGGCACGTTCTGTTCGCGCGCCAGTTCGGCACGCAGGCCGCGCAGGGCGTTGAACAGGGCCAGGTCCTGCGGCAGTACCGACAACCCGGTGCGCTGCGCGCTGCGCTCGCGTCCGCTGGTGCTGCTGGCTGGATCGCGGCGCATGCTGATCTGGCGGCGGCCGGTCAACACGTCACGGCTGGCATCGGTCAAACGCAGGCCACCGTGGCCCTCGCTGTCCACTTCCAGCAGGCTGGCGGCGACCAGCTGGCGGAACACGCTGCGCCAGGTGCGCGCATCCAGATCGCGGCCGATGGCGTAGGTGCTGAGCTTGTCGTGGCCCTGCTGCTTCACCTTCTCGTTCTCGCTGCCACGCAGGACGTCGATCAGGTGGCCGACGCCGAAGCGCTGGCCAGTGCGGTAGACACAGCTCAGCGCCTTCTGCGCCGGAATGGTCGCGTCCCACGAGGCCGGCGGCGTCAGGCAGTTGTCGCAGTTGCCGCACGGCTGGGGATAGGTCTCGCCGAAACCGGCCAGCAGCACCTGGCGGCGGCACTGCATGGATTCGCAGTAGCCCAGCAGGTGATCGAGCTTGCCCCGCTCCAGCTGCTTGCGTTCTTCGCCGGCCTCGGATTGTTCGATCATCTGCTTGAGCAGTACCACGTCGCCCAGGCCGTAGCACAGCCAGGCCTCGGCAGCTTCGCCATCACGACCAGCGCGGCCGGTTTCCTGGTAGTAGCCTTCCATCGACTTGGGCAGGTCGGTATGCGCCACGAAGCGCACGTCCGGCTTGTCGATGCCCATGCCAAAGGCGATGGTGGCGCACATGACGATGCCGTCCTCGCGCAGGAAGCGGCGCTGGTTGTTCGCGCGCACTTCCGGCGGCAGGCCGGCGTGGTAGGGCAGGGCGTTGAAACCCTGGCCGCAGAGGAATTCAGCGGTCTCCTCGACCTTGCGCCGCGACATGCAGTAGACGATGCCGGCCTCGCCACGGTGGCCGCGCAGGAAATCGGTCAGCTGCTTGCGTGCGTTGTCCTTCTGCACCACGGTGTAGCGGATGTTGGGGCGGTCGAAGGAGCTGACGAAGTGGCGTGCTTCCTGCAGATCCAGGCGCTCGGCGATCTCGCGCTGGGTCGGCGGGTCGGCGGTGGCGGTGAGCGCGATCCGCGGAATCTGCGGCCAGCGCTCGTGCAGTACGGTCAGCTGGCGGTATTCCGGGCGGAAGTCGTGGCCCCACTGCGACACGCAGTGGGCTTCGTCGATGGCGAACAGGGCGATCTGGCTGCGCGACAACAGCGACAGGAAGCGGCCGGTCAGCAGCCGCTCGGGAGCGACATAGAGCATGTCCAGCTCACCCGCGAGCAGTTCGCGCTCGACGCGGCCGGCGGTCTCGGCATCCAGGGTTGAATTCAGGTACTCGGCACGCACGCCGAGCTGGCGCAGGGCTTCGACCTGGTCCTGCATCAGCGCGATCAGCGGCGAGATGACGATGCCACATCCGTCACGCAGCAGGGCCGGGACCTGGTAGCACAGCGACTTGCCACCGCCGGTGGGCATCAGTACCAGGGCATCATGACCGGCAGCCACATGCTCCACGATGTCCTGCTGCGGACCACGGAAATCGTCGTAACCAAAGACGCGTTGGAGCAGGTCGTGCGCGGGACGGGAAGCCATCCGGCTAGTTTACCTCCCGGAGGCGGCGGCAGGGCTGCGCCCTGCACCTGCTACAAGCCAGAGCAACGTCAAAGGCAACAGCCGGCTCTGGGGTGTCTTCTGGCTGGGCGGGGCGGTGTGGGCTTGCAGGACACGCCGTAAACCCGTCCCTGGGGGCTCGATGGCGCCATCCATGGCGCCAACGGTCCTGCAAGCCCACACAGCCCCACCCCCGACAGTTTCCCGGTGACGGTGGATCCATCCACGCCATGCGTGGATGAAATCTGTCAGATATCGACAAACAAAATGGGGTCGGATCCGTTTTCCGACGGAAAACGGATCCGACCCCAATGGCTTTGCCGGCAGATCGCGAAAATCTGTCGAAGGCGGGGTGGGTCCGGTGGCAGGGGTGTCCGCGGCATGGATGCCGCGGCCAAGCCCCCAAGGACGGGTTTACGGCGTCCCCTGCCACCGGACCCACCCCGCCAGCCCACAGATAGCCAGCTGTTGACGTTGCCGTTGCCTCGGCGGGTGCAGGGCGCAGCCCTGCCGAGCCCCCCAACTCTTACTGGAGCAGAGAACGCAGCATCCAGGCGTACTTCTCGTGTGTCTGCAGCCGCTGGGTCATCAGATCCTCGGTCGGGGCGTCGTCCCCCTTGGCCGCCACCTCCAGCACTTCACGTGCCGTACGGCAGACCGCTTCGTTGGCGACCACCAACTGGCGTACCATTTCACGCCAGTCCGCACTGTCGGTCAGGCCCGGTTCCTCGGCGATCGAGGTCAGCGCAGCGAATTCCCGGTAGGAGCCCGGGGCATTGAAGCCCAGCGCGCGGATGCGCTCGGCCACGTCGTCCAGTGCCGCCCACTGCTCGGTGTACTGCGTCTCGAACATGGTGTGCAGCGAGTTGAACATCGACCCGGTCACGTTCCAGTGGAAGTTGTGCGTCTTCAGGTAGAGCGTGAACGCATCGGCCTGGAAGCGCGACAGACCGTCGGCGATCTTCTTGCGGTCGCCCTGGGTGATCCCGATATCGATGTTCGGTGCCGACGGTGCCGCCGCAGCAAGCTTCTGCTTGCCGGTCTTGGCCTTGGTCGTGCTCTTGGTCTTCGCCATGGGGTTCCTCCTTGTGGAATCGTTGGCCTTCACAATAAACCGGTCGTGATGACTGGTCGCTTTCAAAGTTTTGAACGAACCGATTGATGAACTCTATCGATAAAAATCCATCGCCCCGCCTGCGCCAACAGCGTGCCGCCATCGACGGCGCCATGAGCCGCGACCGGGGCCGTTTGCTGGGGATGCTCTCGCGTTGCCAGGCCAAGCCACAGGATGCGGCACTGGCCGCCACCTTCGAGCAGGCCTTGCAGGCGTCGGTGCAGCGCCGGCAGGTCCGGGCGCAACAGCAGCCGTCCATTACTCTGGACCCGCAGCTGCCGATTGCGCGTGAAGCCGACGCCATCATCGGGATGATCCGCGAACATCAGGTGGTGGTGATCGCCGGTGAAACCGGCTCGGGCAAGACCACCCAGCTGCCGAAACTGTGCCTGGCCGCCGGCCGTGGCCAGGCCGGCATGATCGGCTGCACCCAGCCGCGACGGATTGCCGCACGTGCGGTGGCCAGCCGCGTGGCACAGGAACTGCAGAGTGAACTGGGCCAGCTGGTCGGCTACCAGGTGCGCTTCAATGACAAGGTCAGCGAAGACAGCCGCATCAAGTTCATGACCGACGGCATCCTGCTGGCGGAGATCGCCAGTGACCGCTGGCTGTCGAACTACGACACGATCATCGTCGACGAGGCGCACGAACGCAGCCTCAACATCGATTTCCTGCTGGGCTACCTGAAGCAGCTGCTGCGCAAGCGGCCGGACCTGAAGCTGATCGTCACCTCGGCCACCATCGACACCGAACGCTTCGCCCAGCATTTCGACAATGCGCCGGTGATCAGCGTCGAAGGCCGTACCTATCCGGTGGAAGTGCGCTACCGCGCGCTGGAAGGCGAGGGCGAAGACCAGGGCGAACGCACCGTCAACGACGCCATCGTGTCGGCCATTGACGAGATCACCCGCCTGGATGCGCGCGGCGACGTGCTGATCTTCCTGCCGGGCGAGCGCGAGATCCGCGATGCGCACCAGTCGCTGGAACGGCGCAAGTACCGTAATACCGAGGTGCTGCCGCTGTACGCGCGGCTGTCCAACCAGGACCAGGACCGGGTGTTCAACCCCGGGCCGAACCGGCGCATCGTGCTGGCCACCAACGTGGCCGAAACCTCGCTGACGGTGCCGCGCATCCGTTACGTGGTCGATCCGGGTTTCGCCCGCGTCAAGCGCTACAGCCCGCGCAACAAGCTGGACCGCCTGCACATCGAGCCGATCTCGCAGGCCAGCGCCAACCAGCGCAAAGGTCGCTGCGGACGTATCGCCGAAGGTATCTGTTACCGCCTGTACGCCGAAGCCGATTTCCAGGCGCGGCCCGAATTCACCGATCCGGAAATCCGCCGCTCCAGCCTGGCCGGGGTGATCCTGCGCATGCTGCAGCTGGGCCTGGGCCGCATCGAGGATTTCCCGTTCCTGGAAGCGCCGGACGAGCGCGCGGTAGCCGATGGCTGGCAGCAGCTGACCGAACTGGGCGCGATCGACGCCGAGCGGCGCATGACCACCATCGGCAAGCAGATGGCACGCCTGCCGGTGGACGTGAAGCTTGCGCGCATGCTGGTGGCCGCGCAGGCCGCAGGCTGCCTGCGGCCGATGCTGGTGATCGCCTCGTTCCTGGGCATCCAGGACCCGCGCGAACGCCCACCCGAAGCGCGTGGTGCGGCCGACAGCGCGCACGCGCAGTTCGCCGATGGCCGCTCCGAGTTCGTTGGCGTGCTGCGCCTGTGGGATGCCTACCGGCAGGCCCATGAAGACCTGACGCAGTCCAAGCTGCGCGACTGGTGCGGACGTCATTTCCTCGGCTTCCTGCGCATGCGCGAGTGGCGCGAGCTGCATCGCCAGCTGCGGCTGCTGTGCGAGGAACTGGGCTGGAAGGAGGAGGCCAGCGAGGCGTCGATGGCGCCGTTGCTGGCCGGCAGCAGTGCGCCGGCACCGGCGCGTGACGACGCGGCGGCGGTGAAAGCCACCCGGGGCCAGCTGCACCGCGCCGCGCGCCTGGCCCGCGAAGGCAAGGCCGAGGCCGCACCGGCGCCGGTGGCCGTGCGCGCGCAGAAGGAACAGGCGCCGGTTGGCGGCGGTTTCAGCGAACGCGTGCGCGCCGCCGCCTACCAGACCCTGCACCGGGCGCTGGTGGCGGGCCTGCCGACGCAGATCGGCCACCGCACCGAGAAGGGCGATTTCCAGGCGCCACGCCAGCGCCGCTTCCTGCCGTTCCCGGGTTCGGCGCTGTCCAAGCGGCCGCCGCCGTGGCTGCTGGTGGCCAACCTGCTGGATACGCAGAAGGTGTGGGGCATGACCCTGGCCGCGATCGAACCGGACTGGGTGATTGCCGAGCTGCCGCACCTGCTGTTGCGCAAGCACTTCGATCCGCACTGGTCGCGCGCACAGGGACAGGTGCTGGCGTCCGAGCAGATCAGCCTGTTCGGCCTGGTGCTGGCGCCGAAGAAGCCGGTGCATTACGGCCGCATCGAGCCGGGCGAGGCACATGACATCTTCGTGCGCCAGGCATTGGTGACCGGCGAGATCAACACCCGCGCCAGTTTCGTGGCCGACAACCAGAAAGTGCTGGAGGTCGCCCGCGAGGAGGAAGCCAAGCTGCGCCGCGCCGGCATTGTTGCCGACGAGGACTGGCAGGCGCGCTGGTACCTGGACCGGGTACCGCCGCAGATCCATTCGGCGGCGGGGCTGGATACCTGGTGGAAGGGACTGGCACCGGAACAGCGCAAGGCGCTGCATTGGTCGCTCGCAGACTTGCTGCCCGGCGACGGCAGTGAGCAGGAGCGCTACCCGAAATACCTGGCGCTGGGCCAGGCGCGGTTGCCGCTGCACTACCGCTTCGAGCCGGGTGCCGACGATGACGGCGTGACCCTGGACGTGCCGCTGCACCTGCTCAATGCATTGGACCCGGTGCAGCTGGGCTGGCTGGCGCCGGGCTTCGTCGCCGACAAGGCCTCGGCACTGATCCGCAGCCTGCCCAAGGCAATGCGCCGCAACTACGTGCCGGCGCCGGACTTCGGCCGCGCGTTCTACGAGGCGTTTCCGCAGCCCAGCGCCGATGCCATCACCGGCGAACTGGCGCGTTTCCTGTCACGTGCAACCGGTGCCACCGTGACCGCGCTCGATTTCGAGCCCGGTTCGATCGAGCCGCATCTGCACATGAACCTGCGGCTGCGCGACGAGCAGGGCAAGGTGCTGGCCACTTCGCGTGATCTGGACGCACTGCGCGCGAAATTCGGCGGTCGTGCCGGCGACGCCTTCGCTGCACGCGCTGGCCGCGAGATGGCGGCCGATGGCCTGCGCACGTTCCCGGCCACGCCGATACCGCTGCAGGTGCCCGGTGAAGCCGGCGTTCCGGCCTATCCGGCATTGCTGGACGAGGGTGACAGCGTGGCGCTGCGCATCTTCGCCGATCGGCAGCAGGCACAGGAGGCTCACCCGCTGGGCGTGCGCCGGCTGCTGGAGATCGCCCTGGCCGAGAAGGTCAAGCAGGCGCGCAAGCAGCTGCCGGTGGGCGCCAAGACCGGCCTGTTGTATGCGGCGATCGAGTCGCAGGAGCGCCTGCGTGGTGACCTGGTGGATGCGGCGATGAACGCGGTGTTGGCGGAGGGCCTGGAAGACATCCGCGATGCGGCGGCCTTCGAACAGCGCCGTGAGCACGCGGCCAAGGCCCTGTTCGGCGAGGCCATGTCGCGGCTGAAACTGGCCGCAACCATCCTGGCGCTGGTGGCGGAACTGAAGCCGATGCTGGAAGCACCGTTGATGGGTTGGGCGCGCGGCAACCTGGACGACATGGAAGCGCAGCTGTCCGGGCTGATCCACCCCGGTTTCCTGCGCGATACGCCGGCCGACGCGCTGGCGCAGTATCCGCGCTACCTGAAGGCCATGATCCTGCGCACCGAACGCGCCAAGCGTGATCCGCCACGTGACCAGGCACGCATGCTGGAACTGCATCCGTTCCTGGAAGCGCTGGAAACGGCAGAGCAGCAGGGCCTGCGCGATCGCCCGCAATGGCAGGCGCTGCGCTGGGATCTGGAAGAGCTGCGGGTGTCACTGTTCGCGCAGGAGCTGGGGGCACGTACCGGCATTTCGGCGAAGAAGCTGGCGCAGCGGGTGACGGCACTGCGCCAGGCCTCGTAACCCCCGACCCGACCCCGCCGGACGATGACCGGCGGGGTACGGTGGAATGTCATCCACGCGTGGCGTGGATCCACTACTTGGAGCGGCGCACCTTGGGCTGGCTGTTCACGCCTTCCACCTTCATGTACCACACGCCCATCACGCCGGGCTTGATGCTGACCTTGGGCGATTGCTTGCGCACGCCGACCACGCTGGTGCTGTCGGTCTGCTCCCATTCCTGGCCATTGTCCAGCACGTAGACGCGGCCCTTGCCGAAGCCACGGAACTCGCCCTGCAGCACACCGGTGATCGGCTCGCTGCTGCCGAAATCGAAGAACCCGCGGTTCTTCACGATCACTTCCTGGCGGCCCTGTTCGCGGGCTTCTTCGCGTACCGCTGCCACAGCCTGGGTCGTCGCCGCTTCAACCTTGCCCTGCAGCCAGCGGTTGAGCGTGGCCAGTTCCTGCGCGCTCAGCTTGTCCAGGCCGGCCGCCTTGAATTCGGTCGGCGACATCTGCTGCTGCAGGTCACCGTCCACCACGCGCTGGGCCAGCGCAGGCGCCGACAGGGACAGCAGCAGTGCGGCGCAGGCCAGCAGCCGTGGACGGAAACGTGGGGCGATCGAGGGCATGGCGGAACTCTCCTGGGTTTGCCGGCGAGTGTAGCGGCATGTCTTCATGCCGGGTGATGGTGGCTGCGGTGATTGTCCCTGAACGGCGCCGGCGCTAGTGTAGGAACCTCTGTCTTGCCTGCTCGATGCTGTGAACCGCGCTTCTGTCCCCGGCCTGGATGCCTTGTTGAACCGTCCCTCCGCCGCGGTGCTGCCCGCTCCGCTGCGCCAGGCCCTGCGCGAACACTGGGAAGCACCGGAGTGCGACCACCAGATGCGCGCCAGCTGGTCGGTGCTGGGCGATACCCTCGATGCACTGTCGACGCTCTCGGCCGACGAAGGCGCGGTGGTTGCCGCGCTGTTGTTCGACCTGCCCGGCCTGCGCGCCAGCCTGGACCAGCTGCCGCTGGGCAACCACAAGGCGGCGGTGATCGGCCTGCTCGACGGCCAGGACGCCGCCGATCCGGTCTGGGCGCTGCATGCTGGCCGCGAGGCCGGGCGCAACAGCGAGGGCCTGCGCCGCCTGCTGCTGGCGATCATCCGCGACCTGCGCGTGGTGCCAATCCTGCTGGCCCGGCAGCTGGCGAGAATGCGCGCTGCCGACAAGCTGGACGACGAGCAGCGGCGGGCGCTGGCGCAGCTGACCCGCGACATCCACGCGCCGCTGGCCAACCGATTGGGCATCTGGCAGCTGAAGTGGGAGCTGGAGGACCTGGCGTTCCGCCACCTGGAGCCGGAAACCTACCGCCGCATCGCGCGCGAAGTGGACGAAACCCGCGTGGCGCGCGAGCGCTACGTGCAGAACGTGAAGAAGCAGCTGTCGCGCGAGCTGGCCGCACAGGGCATCCATGCCGAAGTGAGTGGCCGCCCCAAGCACATCTACAGCATCTGGCGGAAGATGCAGAAGAAGCGGCTGGCGTTCGACCAGCTGTACGACATCCGCGCGGTGCGGGTGATGGTCGACGACGTCGCCGCCTGCTACGCCGCGCTGGGTGTGGTGCATGCGCTGTGGGCCCCGGTGCCGAGCGAGTTCGACGATTACATCGCACGCCCGAAGGCCAACGACTACCGTTCGCTGCACACCGCCGTGGTCGGCCCGGAAGGGCGCACGATCGAAGTGCAGATCCGCACCCACGAGATGCATTCCCAGGCCGAGCTGGGCGTGGCCGCGCACTGGAAGTACAAGGAAGGCGGCAAGGGCGCGGAAAAGTCGTTCGATCGCAAGATCACCTGGATGCGCCAGCTGCTGGAGCAGGCGCAGGACGGGCAGGGCAATGAACTGGCCGGGGCACTCGACGCCGAGCTGACCGAGGACCGGGTCTATGCGCTCAGCCCGAAGGACGAGGTGCTGGACCTGCCCCAGGGGGCCACGCCGCTGGATTTCGCCTACCAGGTACATACGATGGTGGGCCACCGCTGCCGTGGCGCCAAGGTCAATGGCCGCATCGTGCCGCTGACCTATCGCCTGCGCAGCGGCGACCGTGTCGAGATCCTCACCGGCAAGGAGGCCGACCCCCGCCGCGACTGGCTGATGCCCGCGCTGGGCTTCCTGGCCAGCAACCGCTCGCGCGAAAAGGTGCGCAGCTGGTTCCACAAGCTGGACCGCGCGCGCAACGTGCAGGCCGGGCGCGAACTGCTCGAGCGCGAGCTGAAGCGCCTGGGGCTGCAGCATTCGGATCTGGCGGTGGCGGCGAAGAAGTTCCATGCCGACAGCGTTGACGACCTCTACATCCAGGTGGCGCTGGGCGACACCGGCCCGAACCAGGTCAGCCGTACGCTGCTGGAGGCAGAGCGCGCGGCCAGCCAGCCGGCCCCTGTGCCGGCGCTTCCGCGCCCGACCGCCCGCCGCGAGAACCTGGGCAAGTCCAAGTTCACGGTGCAGGGCGTGGGCAATCTGCTGGTGCAGCTGGCGCGCTGCTGCCAGCCGGTGGCCGGCGAACCGATCATCGGCTACCTCACCCGTAGCCGCGGTGTCACCGTGCACCGGGCAGACTGTGCCGCGCTGGCCCGGCTGGCGGCCACCAGCCCGCAGCGCATCCTGCCGGTGGAATGGGGCCAGGCCGGGGGCGGCTACGAGGTGGACGTGGTGGTCGATGCGGTCGACCGCCGCTGGCTGCTGAAGGACATCACCAACCTGATCGCCCAGGAAGACGCCTACGTGCTCGACATCCACAGTGACAACGTGCGCAACAGTGGCCGTGCCCATCTGCGCCTGAGGCTGAAGGTCAGCGACTACGACCAGTTGTCGAACCTGCTGGGCAAGCTGGACGCGCTGCCGGGCGTGAGCGAGGCGCGTCGCCTCGGCTGAGCTTCACGCCGCCCCGGCTACCCTGCACGCATGGAACGCGAGCCCCCGCATCGCCCGCATGGCGCTGAACACCCTGCGCTGGATCGCGTCCGCCGCGAAGGCCGCTGGTGGTGGCTGCAGGCACGTCATGCGCGGCGGGTCTGGCGATGGGCGCTGGTCGCGGCGCTGGCGGTGTTCGTGCTGCTGGTGCTGCTGCGCAAGCCGCTGGCCGACTGGTTCTGGGACGAGCCGCAGATCGAACAGCTGCTGGTCGAAGGCGATCGCGCGCTCGCCGCCGGCCGGCTGAGTGCGGCCGACGGCAGTGGTGCGCGGGAGCGCTACCAGGCGGTGCTGGCACTGGATGGCGATCGGCCGCAGGCGCGCCAGGGCCTTGCACGAACCGCCGCGGCAGCACTGCAGCAGGCCCGCGACAAGCTGCAGGGCGACGATCTGGAGGGCAGCGCGCAGTCACTGGCGCTGGCCCGCGAGCTGCAGGTGCCGCAGGGCGACGCCGACGCCGTGGCCCGTCAACTGCAGGCGCGGCGTAGCGCCGGCGCCGGTATCGGCGCGTTGCTGGCCCAGGCCCGCAATGCGTTCGCGGCCGGCCGGCTGGACGATGGCGACAGCAGTGCGTTGCCGCTGTTCCAGCGCATCCTGGCACTGCAGCCGGACAACCTGCCCGCTCTGGAGGGGCGCGAGGATGCACTGAGCGATCTGCTGCAGCATGCGCGCGCGCTGGCCGGACGCGGGGAACTGGCTGAAGCCGCTGCGACGTTGCAGCGCGCGCGCCTGTTCGATGCAGGCCACGCCGATCTTCCCGCCAGCCAGGAGGCCCTGGCACGGGCGGTCGACGAGCGCTTGCGGCAGGCACAGCTCGCACTTCAGCGACAGCAGCTGGAACGTGCCGCAAAGGGGTTCCTGGCCGTGCTGGCGGTGGCGCCGGACGATCCCACTGCCCAGCGGGGCCGCGAGCAGGTGCTGCAGGCGGTGCTGGCGCGAAGCCAGATCCAGGCCGACGATTTCCAGTTCGAGGCGGCGCAGCGTGATGCCGTGCTGGCCGAAGCACTGGGCGCTTCGCAGGCGGCACGACAGCAACTGGTGCAGCGCCTGCAGCGTGCACGGCAGGCCCGGGAGGCACTGCAGCAGCCCGCAGTGAGCAACGCGCAGCGTGAACGCGAGCTGCGCGATCACCTGCGCCGGATCGAACGCGCCGAGCGCGCAGGCCAATGGATCAGCCCGCCGGGGCACAGCGCATTCGATGCCCTTCGCGAAGCACAGGCGCTGGCACCGCGCGATTCACGGGTGAAGGCCGCGGCCGCGCGCCTGCTGCCTGCCAGTCGCCGTTGTTTCGACGACAACCTCCGGCAGAACCGGGTGCAGGCTGCAGGTGCCTGCCTGCAGGCCTGGCAGACGTTGTCTCCCACCGCTGGCGGCCTGCCTGCGGCCCGCCAGCGCCTCGCGCAGCGTTGGATTGCGATTGGCAGCGAACGATTGGGCAACGGAGATGTCGCCTTTGCCGAACGTGCGCTCCAGCAGGCGGGCGAGCTTGGCGTCGGCACTTCCAGCAGCGAGTACCAGCAGTTGCGGCAGCGCCTGCGCGACATCGGGGTGTCGTCGCCCTGAGCCCGCCGCTGCCGGAGGGACCGCTATAGTAGCCACCCCTCGCAACATCCCCACGGAGTGCCGATGACCGTCCTTGTTTCCGGAGCCACCAGCCAGATCGGCCGGTTCCTGCTGCCGCGCCTGGTGCAGGCGCATGGACGGGTACAGGCGGTGAGCCGGCAACCGCAACCGGCACAGGACGGCGTGCAGTGGCTTTGCGGGGACCTGGCGGCTGCGCTGGACAGCGTGCCGTCTCCGGACTGGCAGGCGATTGCCAGCTTCGGCCCCCTTGAAGCATTGGCGCAGTGGTTGTCGCGGCAGACGGCGGCCCCCGCGCGGCAGGTCATCGCCACCAGTTCGATGAGCGTGCTGAGCAAGCAGAATTCCGAGCAGGCCGACGAGCAGGACGTCGTGGCGATGCTGCAGCGGGGCGAAGCGGGCCTGATCGCGCAGGCCGAGCGTCTTGGCATGGGCTGGACGATCCTGCGGCCGACCCTGATCTATGGGGCCGGCATCGACCGCAGCATCACCCCGATCGTGCAGCGTGCGCTGCGTCTGCGCCTGTTTCCGATTCCGCTGGTGGGAGGCCTGCGCCAACCGGTGCATGCCGACGATATCGCCCGCGCCGTGGTGACCTGCATCGCCACCGGTGCAGCGTCGGCACGGGTGCTGGAAATCGGCGGTGGCGAGCGCCTGCCCTATCACGCGATGTTCCGCCGCGTGCACGCCAGCCTGGCACAGCCGACATTGGCGCTGCCGTTGCCGGGCGCGGCACTGCGGGGCCTGGCCGCGTTGCTGCCGCGGGCGCGTGGTCCGGTGTCACGCCTGCAGCAGGATCTGATTGCGGACAATGGCCAGCTGCAGGCGCTGCTGGACATACATCCGCGGCCGTTCCAGCCCGACGCGGACACGTGGCGACCGATGAGCTCGACCCAGGCCGTGCAGCGGATCGCTGCGTATCCCGGCAACGGCTAGCCAGCCATCGTATCCATCCTCTCTGGGGGCTCTGCTACCATCCCCCGGCCCTTGTTTCCGCGAGTACGTTCGATGCCTGACGCGCCATCCCGATCGGCCCCTGCCGAGCGCATTGGCGTCGCGCTGTGCACCTACAACGGTGCGCGCTACCTGCAGGCGCAGCTGGACAGCATCCTCGACCAGGATCTTCCGGTGAACGAAGTCATGATCGGCGATGACGGTTCCAGCGACCAGACGCTGCAGCTGCTGCAGGCCTTCGTGCCGCGTGCAAAGGCGCTGGGCATCCGTGTCGAGATCGTCCAGCACGCGCGCAATCTCGGCTATGTGCGCAATTTCGCCGATGCACTGATGCGTTGCCAGGCCGACATCCTGTTCCTGTGCGACCAGGATGATGTCTGGCATCCGGGGCGTGTCCGCCGCTATGTTCAACGCTTCCAGGCAGACCCGGCCCTGTTGCTGCTGCACAGCGACGCATGCCTGGTGGACGCGCAGGGTGCGCCGCTTGGCCAGCGGCTGCTGGAGGTACTGGTGGTCCATCCGGCCGAGGTCGAGCTGGAACGCTCGGGCCTTGCGATCGACGCGATCCTGCTGCGCAACTTCATCACCGGTGCCACCTGCGCGCTGCGCCGCGGGCTGCTGGCCGGATCGCTGCCGGTCCCGCCGGGCTGGAGCCACGACGAATGGCTGGCGGTCCACGCATCGCTGCGTGGAGGATTGGACATGCTGGCCGAACCGACCATCGACTACCGGCAGCATGGCAACAACCAGATCGGTGCCAGTCGCCGCGGTTTCCTGCAACGCCTGCGGCATCTCGATCTGTTCGATTCACAGGCGCGCCAGCGCACGGCCGGGCGCCTGCTGGCCCTGGCCGATCTGCTGGGGCAGCGCGGCGTGGTGGTGGCGCCGGAGCGCTTCCAGGGACTTCACGCGCTCGCCTGGCGCATGGCCTGGTCGCGACTGCAGCTGTATCGCCGCGTGGATGTGCCGGCAGGCTGGATCGCCCATGATGCGCCGCGGTTGATCGCACGCCTGGCCAACGTCTGCCTGGCGGGGGGCGGCTGGAAAGGGGGCTGGGCAGCGCTTGCGGGTGCGTGGGCCGGGTGGCGGGCGCCGCGCGCTGCTTGAACTGCAGTGAAACCGCGGGCCATCGCCTGCCAGCCACCGCGGCGCCTGCGTTAGACTCGCCAGACCCTACCTGCCTGCATGCCCGTGCCCCGACGCTACGATTCCGACGACATCGACGATTTCGACGACGACCAGCAGGACGACAGCCCGCTGTGGCGGCGTCGCCTGATCACCTGGAGCATGGCTGCGGTCGCGTTGGGATTGGGCTTCCTGATCCCTTATACGCTGTACCTGAACCAACAGGTGACCCAGCGCTTCGGTGAACTGCGCTGGCAGATCCCGACCCGGGTATATGCGCGGCCGCTGGTGCTCACCCCCGGCAAGGCGATGGACGCAGCGACCCTGAAGACCGAACTCGCCGCATCCGCCTACCGCGATGACGGGCAGGGCAAGGAGCCGGCGACCTATGCGGTGAACGGCGGGCGCTTTGTCATTTCCAGCCGTGGCTACAACGATGTGGATGGCCGCGTCGCACCGCGTCGGCTGGAACTGTCGCTGGCAGACGGTGCGGTCGCGTCGCTGCGTGATGCCGACAACCGCAAGGCGCTGAAGGCTGCGCGCCTGGACCCGGCACGTATTGCCACCCTGTACGGGCAGAAGCAGGAAGAACGCCGCCTGATCCGCATGGACGAGGCGCCGGACCTGCTGGTGACCGGCCTGCAGGCGGTGGAGGACAAGGACTTCAACCGTCACCACGGCATCGATCTGTCCGGCATCGCGCGCGCGGTGTGGGTGACGGTCCGTTCCGGTGGCCAGAGCCGCCAGGGGGCGTCCACGCTGACCCAGCAGCTGGCCCGCAGCGGCCTGCTCGGGATCGGCAAGGAACAGACGGTCACCCGCAAATTCAACGAAGTGCTGTACGCGCTGATCATGGAGGCGCGCTACGACAAGCGCACCATCTTCGAGGCCTATCTCAACCAGGTGTACCTGGGCCAGCGCGGCAGCCAGGCCATCCACGGCATGTCTTCCGGCGCCGAGTTCTGGTTCGGCCGTGACCTGCAATCGCTGGAAACCGAGCAGATCGCGCTGCTGATCGGCCTGGTCAAGGGCCCGTCCTACTACGATCCGCGGCGCAACCCGGAACGCGCGCTGGATCGCCGTAATTTCGTGCTGGGCAAGCTGCATGAGGCGACGCTGATCGACGATGCCGAGTACCAGCGTGCACTGAAGGCGCCGCTGGGCGTGCCCAAGACGCCGGGCCTGGTGGCGGCCAACCGCTTCCCGGCCTATGTGGACCTGGTTCGCCGCCAGCTCGGCCATGACTATCCGGAATCGGCGCTGCAGGGCGCCGGCCTGAGCGTGATGACCGGCATGTCGCCGTCTGCGCAGGCCTATGCCGAAGGCGCGGTGACCCGCACCATCAAGTCGCTGGAAAGCAAGCGCCGTCCCGAACTGCAGGCCGGCATGGTGCTGACCGACGTGCACAACGGTGACGTGCTGGCGGTGATCGGCAGCCGTGAAGTGTCCGAGGTGGGGTTCAATCGAGCGATCGAAGCACAGCGCCCGGTCGGCTCGCTGTTGAAGCCGTTCGTGTACCTGCTGGCGCTGGCGCAGCCGGACCGCTACTCGCTGGCCAGCTGGGTCGACGATTCGCCGGTGACGGTGCAGCTCGGCCGTGGCCGCAACTGGAGCCCGGGCAACGCGGACAACCGCAGCCACGGCACTGTGCGCCTGATCGACGCGCTGGCGCATTCCTACAACCAGGCCACGGTGCGCGTGGGCATGCAGGTCGGCCCCGAGCGTGTGACCCAGCTGATCCACGTGCTGGCCGGCATCAAGGCCGAAGCGAATCCGGCGGTGATCCTCGGTTCGACCGACCAGAGCCCATACGCGATGGCACAGCTGTACCAGTTCCTCGCGTCCGGTGGCGAAATCCAGCCATTGCATGCGGTGCGTGGCGTGCTCGATCCGCAGGGCAAGCTGCTCAAGCGTTACGACAAGACCCCGGCACCGGCCCAGGAAGGCGATTCGATTGCCGCCAACCTGATCAGTGTCGGCCTGCAGCAGGTGGTTGCCAGCGGCACCGCGCAGCGGCTCAACGCCGATGGCCTCAGCCGCCTGCAGCCGGCCGGCAAGACCGGTACCACCAACGATGGTCGTGACAGCTGGTACGCCGGTTACACCGGGGATCACCTGGCGGTGATCTGGATCGGCAACGACCAGAACGAGCAGGCCGGCCTGTACGGTGCCACCGGCGCGATGCGGGTCTGGTCGGGCATCTTCCAGCGTCTTCCCAGTGCGCCGCTGCGGGTCAGCAACAAGGGCCTGGACTGGCAGTCGGTGGCCGCCAGCGGCCTCAACACGACCGACGAGGGCTGCCCGGGAGCGCGCCGCTTCCCGTTCGTGGTCGGCTATGCGCCGGCCTATGCGCCCTGTGCACCGGCGGTGTCGCCGGACGGGCAGGGCGAGGCCGAAGGCGAGGGTGGTGGCTGGCGCAGCTGGTTCGGCCTGGACCGCAAGCCGGAAGCGCCTGCCGAACCTGCCGCGACGCCCGCCGCCACTCCTCCCCCGAGCCGATGATGCCGATGAACATGCGATCCCTGCTGCAGCCCCTGGCCCTGACCGGCCTCAGCCTGGCCCTGGCCGCCTGCGTGAGCAGTGCACCGCCGGTGGTCAAGCCGGTCGATACCACCACGCCGGCGCAGCGCCTGGCTGCCGTGGATGCAGCCGCAGGCCCGGACGACAAGGAACTGTCGGTGCAGCCGCTGCGTGATTCGCAGGTGGAAGACCTGCGGTTGACCGCACAGGCGCAGCGCCGGGCAAACGATCTGGCCGGCGCGGCCAGCAGCCTGGACCACGCGCTGGAGATCGTGGCCGGCGACCCGGCGGTTTTGCAGGAACGTGCCGAGCTGGCACTGCTGCAGGGCCAGTGGGCACAGGCGGAGACGTTCGCGCGCAAGGCGGTGGATCTGGGTTCGAAGACCGGGCCGCTGTGCCGCCGGCACTGGGCGACGATCGAGCAGTCGCGCCTGGCGCGGGGCGAGAAGGAGAATGCGGTGTCGGCGCATGCGCAGCTGGAAGGCTGCACCGTGCCGGGGATCAAGCGGTACTGAGGTATTCCACTCCATCGGGCGCTGCCCCCTCTGCGGCAAGCGCTCGCACTGATGGATGGTCGTGATGGGCCGTGTGGGTGGGGCGTGCAGGACACGCCGTAAACCCATCCCTGGGGGCTCGATGGCGCCATCCATGGCGCCAACGGTCCTGCACGCCCCACCCACCCGGTCCGCCATACATCGCGCGGGCCGCAGGCAAGAACAAAATCAAAATCAAAAGCGGGTCGCGCGCTGCGCGCGCTCGCTGCCATTTCTTTTCTTCTTTCCCCGTTACTCCCATCGCTTCTGAGCTGCCAGTCGAGCAGGCTCGGCTTTGCGAAGTCTGTCCCCTCCGTCACCGGGAAACTGTCGAAGGCGGGGGACTGTGGGTTTGCGGGGTGTCCGCGGCATGGATGCCGCGGCCAAGCCCCCAGGGACGGGTTTACGGCGTCCCCGCAAACCCACAGTCCCCCGCCAGTCCCCAGTACAACCCAGAGCCATGAACACCGCTGTTGCTGTTGCTGGTGCTCCGGCTTGAAACGGGTGCCGGGCAGCGCCCGGCCGGGTATTCTTTCCCTCTGATGTCCGACCTTGTCCATGCCAGCCGCGAAGCCCTCAGCGACGGCGGCGCGCTCGCCTCGCACTTGGATGCCTTCGTCCCGCGTCCGGCACAGCTGCACCTGACCGAAGCCATCGCCGATGCGCTGCAGCAGCGTGACCTGCTGCTGGCCGAGGCCGGTACCGGTACTGGCAAGACCTTTGCCTATCTGGTGCCGGTGCTGCTGTCCGGGCTGCGTACCATCATTTCCACCGGAACCCGCGCGCTGCAGGACCAGCTCTACCACCGCGATCTGCCACGGGTGCGTCAGGCACTTGGTGTCGGCCTGCGCAGTGCGCTGCTGAAGGGGCGCGCGAACTACCTGTGCCGCTATCGCCTGCAGCAGGCGCGCGGCGAGCCGCGTTTTTCCAGCCCCGAACAGGCGGCGCAGTTCCAGCGCATCCTGGCCTGGTCCGGTCGTTCGGAGTTCGGTGACATCGCCGAACTGGAAGGCCTGGCCGATGATTCGCCGCTGCTGCCGATGGTCACTTCCACGGTCGACAACTGCCTGGGTACCGACTGCCCGTTCTGGGATGACTGCTTCGTGGTGCGCGCGCGGCAGCGTGCGCAGGCCGCCGACGTGGTGGTGGTCAACCATCATCTGCTGCTGGCCGATCTGGCTCTGAAGCAGGATGGCTTCGGTGAATTGCTGCCGGGGGCGCAGGCCTTCGTCATCGACGAGGCACACCAGCTGCCCGAATTGGCCGCGCAGTTCTTCGGCGAAGGTTTCGGCATGCGCCCGTGGCAGGAACTGGGCCGCGACTGCCTGGCCGAAGCGCGTGGCGTCGGCGGCGCGCAGTCGGCGCTGCAGGAACCGGTCGACCAGTTGCAGCAGGCGCTGCTGGCCCTGCGTTCGGCGATGGAGGGACTACCGCCGCGTGGCACGCAATGGCGCGCGTTGGCGATGCCGCAGGTGCGCGATGGATTCGATACGGTGATGGCGGGGTTGGTGACGCTGGAGCAGGCACTGCAGCCGCTGCGCGAAGCCGCGGCGGGCCTGGATGCCTGCCATGCACGGGCGCGCGAAGCGGTCTCGCGGCTCAGCCGCTGGCTGGGCGATGACGAACCTGCCCTCGATTTCGATACCGACCCGGCGGAAACCGCCACTGCCGCTGATGTGCTCTGGTACGAGCTCACGCCACGTGGTTTTCGCTGCCAGCGCACCCCGATGGATGTGTCCGGCCCGTTGCGTGAGCATCGCGAACGCAGTCGCGCGGCATGGATCTTCACCTCGGCGACGCTGACCGTGGGCGGTGGCTTCGACCACATCGCCACCCGCCTGGGCCTGGACGATCCGCACACGCTGGTCCAGCCGAGTCCGTTCAATTGGCCGGAGCAGGCGCTGTGCTACCTGCCCGAAGGCCTGCCTGATCCGGCTGCGCGGGGCTTCGGTACTGCGTTGATCCAGACCCTGCGGCCGGTGTTGCAGGCGTCGCAGGGCAGGGCATTCCTGTTGTTTGCCTCGCACCGTGCATTGCGCGAGGCCGCCGAGGCACTGCGCGATGGGCCATGGCCGTTGTTCGTGCAGGGCGAGGCGCCGCGCGCGACGCTGTTGCAGCGCTTCCGCGAATCGGGCAATGGCGTGCTGCTGGGCTCGGCCAGTTTCCGCGAGGGCGTGGACGTGGTGGGCGAGGCGCTGAGCGTGGTGATGATCGATAAGCTGCCGTTCGCGGCACCGGACGATCCGGTGTACGAGGCACGGCTGGAGGCGATCCGCAGCCAGGGTGGCAATCCGTTCCGCGATGAGCAGCTGCCGCAGGCGGTGATTGCGCTGAAACAGGGCGTCGGTCGCCTGATCCGCAGTGAGAGCGACCGTGGCGTGTTGGTATTGTGCGACCCGCGCCTGCTCAACCGTGGCTATGGCCGGGTCTTCCTCGATTCACTGCCGCCATTCCGCCGTACCCGCAGTCTGGCCGATGTGCAGGCCTTCTTTACGCCACAATGGGCGCCCGTGGCCGATGGTGCGGCTGCTCCGGCCGCCGTTGCGACCGGCCCCGAGCCGGCGCCCGGTGCCACGTTCCCCCTGTTCTGACCCGATCCGATGAAACTGCTCGCCTTTGAAACCGCCACCGAAGCCTGTTCCGTTGCCCTGCATGTCGATGGGCAGGTGCTGGAACGCTTCGAGATCGCCCCGCGCCGGCATGCCGAACTGAGCCTGCAGTGGGCGGAGGCGCTGCTGGCCGAAGCCGGCATCAGCCGCCGCCAGCTGGACGGTATCGCGCTCAGCCGCGGCCCGGGTGCATTCACTGGCGTTCGCCTGGCGATCGCCATCGCGCAAGGCATTGCGCTGGCACTGGATCGGCCGTTGCTGCCGGTCTCGACACTGCAGGTGCTGGCGCTGCGGGCACCGGCGGACGAAACGCAGATCCTGTCGGCGATCGACGCACGGATGGGGGAGTTGTACGTCGCGCGCTTCGAGCGTGTAGACGGGCTGCCGGTGGCACGTGATGCCGAGCGCGTGTGCGCACCCGCTGCGGTTGCGCTGCCGGAAGGGATGTCGGCCTACGGTGTCGGCACCGGTTTCGGCGCAGCCGAGGGGGCACTGGTGACCCAGCTGGGCACCGGCCTGCGCGGCTTTGATGCGACGGCGCTGCCGCGAGCGTCGGATGTACTGGCACTGGCGGTGCCGGCGTTCGCTCGCGGCGAAGCCATTGCACCGGAGAAGGTCGAGCCGGCGTACCTGCGTGACAATGTGGCGCTGACCCTGGTCGAGCAGCAGGCCGCGCGCGAGGCGAAGGCGAAGGCCAACGGCTGAGCCCCTCGTGGCGGGGTTGGTTGATCGCATAAACCAAAAGCCGCGCTTGGCCGGGCGGGGTGGGTTCGCGGGGGACGCCGTAAACCCGTCCATGGGGGCTTGGCCGCGGCATCCATGCCGCGGACACCCCCGCGAACCCACCCCGCCCGACCTCTGACAGTTTCCGTGTGCGTCCGCCACGGAAAATCAAAAAAGAAAATCAAAGTCAAAAGCGGATCGCTTCGCTCGCATCCACGCGTAGCGTGGATGTGTGTCGACCAAGGTCGACACCTACCAATAGCAAAAATGCGCCGCGATCTGTCAGAGGTGGGGCGGTGTGGGCTTGCAGGACCGTTGGCGCCATGGGCCCGAGGCATGCCTCGGGCGGGTTGGGCAGGACGCCCAACCCCGGTCTTGCCGTGTGCGCAGGACAGCGCACACGAGCAAGGCGCCAGCGAGCCCCCAGGGACGGGTTTACGGCGTGTCCTGCAAGCCCACACCGCCCCGCCAAACCCACAGCCCAACCGCCGCTGTTGCTGTTGCCGTTGCTCTAGCCTTCCAGCGGGTCCCGGGCCGCAGGCCCGGGCACCAAAACCCTATCGGTCGTCGTGCAGGGTGCCGCCCGGCAGGAACACCCACGTACGGGTAACCTGCAGGATGTCGATTTCGTCTTCAGTCTTCGGCAATGGCGGGAACGGCTGGGCCAGCTGCACCACCCGCAGTGCGGCCTCATCCAGCAATGGCGTCCCGCTCGAACGCAGGATCCGGCTGCTCTCCACGCTGCCATCGCGACGCACGCCCACGCTGATCACTACCTGGCCGCCGAGGCGGCGCTGCCGCGCCTCATCCGGGTAATTCAGGTTGCCTACCTTCTCGGCACGGTCGACCCAGGCGCGCAGGTAATTGGCATAGGCATACTCACGCGTGCTGGCCGACACGAACTTGCGGTTCGGGCGCTTGGCGTACTGCGCCGAGCGCAGATGTACTTCGGCAGCCAGCCGCGCCATCTCCACGTCGCGCTGTTCGCGTGCGCTCAAGGGCGCATCCGGTTCGGGCTGATCCGGCGTGGGGCGGGACTGCGCCTGCGCCACCACCTCTTCGCCATTGCGGCTGCTGACCACCCGTGCCTGTGGCGGCGGAACCGGCGCGGCCGATTGCTGCTGCTGTGGAACCGGGCTGATTCCGGACTGGGCCTGCGGCACGATGCCGGCCTGGTTGTCGCGCGGACGCTGTGCGCGGTCGTGCTCGCCACCGCCCTCCTGGTTGGCCGCGGCCAGGAAATCGGCCTGCTTCGGGGTCAGCGCGGTGCGGGTCTGGCTGAAAATGACTTCCAGTGTCGGCACCAGCGGCGCATCGCCCTTCACGGCGAAGCCCACGCCCAGGATCAGCAGGGCGTGGACCAGCACCGACAGCGCGATGGTCGCCCCCAGCCGTTGCGCTTCGCGCGGCGGCGGGGGCAGGACGGCAGGTGCGGCAGACATCAGCGCAGGCCGGCCTCGAGTGCGTCGAACAGGGTGCCGGCGATGTTCAGGCCGTACTGCGCGTCCAGTTCGCGCACGCAGGTCGGGCTGGTCACGTTGACCTCGGTCAGGTAATCGCCGATCACGTCCAGGCCGACGAAGCGCATGCCGCGGCGCTTCATCTCCGGGCCGACCTGGGCGGCGATCCAGCGGTCGCGCTCGCTCAGCGGGCGGCCTTCGCCGCGGCCGCCGGCGGCCAGGTTGCCGCGGAATTCATCGCCCTGCGGGATGCGCGCCAGGCAGTAGTCCACCGGTTCGCCATCGACCAGCAGGATGCGCTTGTCACCGGCGGTGATGTCGGGAATGAACTTCTGGGCCAGCGCCAGCTTGCGGCCGCCGTCGGTCAGGGTTTCCAGGATCACGTTCAGATTCGGATCGCCCTGGCCGCTGCGGAAGATCGAGCGGCCGCCCATGCCGTCCAGCGGCTTCAGCACGGCCTGGCCGTGCTCCAGCGCAAAGGCCTTCAAGACCTTCGCGTCGCGGCTGACCAGGGTCGGCGGACAGCACTGCGGGAACAGCAGCGCGGCCAGCTTCTCGTTGTAGTCGCGCAGGCCCTGCGGGTTGTTGACCACGCAGGCGCCAGCCGCTGCGGCCACGTCCAGCACCTGGGTGTCGTAGATGTATTCGGCGTCGACCGGCGGGTCCTTGCGCATCAGCACGATCTGGCCGGGGCCGAACTCGGTGCGGCCGAACGCGCCCAGCTGATACCAGCCGGCCGGGTCGTCGCGCACCTGCAGCGGCGCGGTCTGGGCCACCGCTACGCCACCCTCCAGGGCCAGGCCGCCCGGGCGCACGTAGTGCAGGGCATGGCCGCGGCGCTGGGCTTCCAGCAGCATGGCGAAGGTGGTGTCCTTGGCGATCTTGATGTGGGCGATGGGATCCATCACCACGATGACGTTCAACGGCATGGGCGCACCTGTCAGGCAAGGCGTTGATGGTAGCGGCAACGCCGCTCGCGCGCCTCCCCGCCGTCCTGCAACGCAGCGTCCGCCCGGCGGTCGCGCACGCATTGCGAAACCCGTCACGTTCAGGGGGGTGCCATGCCCCGCGCCATGGGGCGGCCTTGAAGCGGGCGCGGAAAGTGCGATATAGATACGCTTTCGTAGCGGCCCCCGCCAGAGATCGGGCCGTGCGCTTGGGGATAGGCAATGACTGAAAACACGACTGCGGGCGGGGAACTCGCAGGACTCCGGGTGATGGTCATCGATGATTCGAAGACCATCCGCAGGACTGCGGAAACGCTGCTCAAGCGCGAAGGCTGCGAGGTGGTCACCGCCACCGACGGCTTCGAAGCGCTTGCGAAGATCGCAGACCAGCAGCCGCAGATCATCTTCGTCGACATCATGATGCCGCGCCTGGACGGGTACCAGACCTGTGCGCTGATCAAGGGCAACCAGCTGTTCAAGGCGACCCCGGTCATCATGCTCTCGTCCAAGGATGGCCTGTTCGACAAGGCGCGGGGACGCATCGTCGGCTCGGAGCAGTACCTGACGAAGCCTTTCACGCGTGAAGAACTGCTGGGTGCCATCCGCACATACGTCAACGCCTGACCAGGGGGGAAAGGCACAATGGCTCGTATCGTTCTGATCGAGGATTCACCGACCGACCGCGCGGTGTTCACCCAGTGGCTGCGCCGTGCCGGCCACGAGGTGCTGGAGGCGGACAATGCCGAGGATGGACTGCAGCTGGTCCGCGACCAGGTGCCGCAGCTGGTGCTGATGGACGTGGTCCTGCCCGGCATGAGCGGCTTCCAGGCCACCCGCGCGATGGCCCGTGATGCGGCGATCAAGCACATCCCGGTGATCATCGTCAGCACCAAGGCGATGGAAACCGACAAGGCATGGGGCCTGCGCCAGGGCGCGGCCGATTACATCGTCAAGCCGCCGCGCGAGGATGAACTGATCGCGCGGATCAACGAACTGGTGGCCTGATGCGCTCGCCCTTCGACATTCTCGAAGCCTACGAACGGCGCAGCCTGGCCCATGCGGTGCAGCTGCCCGAGCGGCAGTTCGCCCAGGACCTCTGGCGTGGCGTGGGTTACCGCGTCGGCCAGCGCCGGCTGGTGTCCGATTTCCGCGAAGTGGTTGAAATCGTGCCGATGCCGCCGGTGACCCCGGTGCCGTGCGCGCAGCCGTGGCTGCTGGGCGTGGGCAATCTGCGCGGTAACCTGTTCCCGGTGGTCGACCTGAAGTACTTCCTGGAAGGCACGCGTACCGTGCAGCAGGAAGGCCAGCGCGTGCTGATCATGCGCCAGGCCGGCGGCGACGTCGCCCTGACCATCGATGAACTGTTCGGCCAGCGCAGCTTTGAACTGGACCAGCAGATCGCGGCCGGCACGCTGGCCGAAGGGCGCTACGGCCACTTCGTCGATCGCGCCTTCCACGCCGACGGCCACGACTGGGGCGTGTTCTCCCTCTCGCTGCTGTCGCGTACCCCTGAATTCCGGCAAGCCGCGGCCTGAGGCCGGGCATCGCCCCCTGCATTGAAGATCGAGGTTGAACGATGAGTACTGCTTCGGACGCCACCAAGACCGGCAAGCTGCGGCTGGGCGGCAGCAACCTCTGGCTGTTCCTGCTGCTGGCATCGATGATCCTGTTCGGCGTCAACACCGGCGTCGCCACCTGGCAGGGCAGTCGCCTGGCCGATGCCGGTTCCAAGGCGGCCGACCTGCAGGTGCTGTCACAGCAGCTGGCCAACCAGGGCCGTGACGCCGTGGGCGGCAACGCGCAGGCGTTCACCGCTTTCAAGGCGACCCGCAACGCGATCGAACAGAACGTGTCGACACTGCAGGGGCGCTACGGCAAGGAGCCGGGCGTGTCCGGTGCCATCGCCACCCTGGGCGAGACCTGGGCGCCGCTGGGCAAGCAGGCCGGGCAGCTGGTCGCCAGTGAACCGGCGGTGCTGGCGCTGGCCGGCAACGCCAACAACTTCACCGGTGCGGTGCCGGGCCTGCAGGCCCAGCTGAACGAGCTGGTGCGTGCGATGTCGGCCTCCGGCGCGCCGTCGTCGCAGGTGTACAGCGCCCTGCAGCAGGTGGTGGTGGCCGGCTCCATGGCCCGTCGCGTGACCGAAATGCGCGCCGGTGGCAGCGCCGCAGCGACGTCCGGCGATGCACTGGCACGCGACATCACCGTGTTCTCGCAGGTGCTCGACGGCCTGCGCAACGGCAACGAGGAACTGGGCATCACCGCCGTGCGCGGTGCCGCCGCCGTCGCCGCACTGGAGCAGTCGCAGCAGAAGTGGGAAGCGATGAAGCAGGACGCTGACGCGATCCTGGCCAGCTCGCGCCAGCTGTTCGCGGCGCAGTCCGCCGCCACCGCGCTGGGCCAGGGTTCGGCCCACATGCTGGATGACAGCCGCAAGCTGTTCGACGCGTTCTCCTCGTTCGGCTCGGTGTCTGACACCCGCCTGTTCCCGAACTTCTGGATCGGTGTGGTGTCCGGTGCGCTGTCGCTGATCGCGATCATCGGCTTCGTTTCCACCAACGTGCGCAGCCGCTCGCGCGAGCAGGAACTGCGCTACCAGACCCAGGTGGAATTCAACAGCCGCAACCAGCAGGCGATCATGCGGCTGCTGGACGAAATCTCCTCGCTGGGTGAGGGCGACCTGACGGTGAAGGCCTCGGTGACCGAGGACATGACCGGCGCCATCGCCGACGCAATCAACTACGCCGTCGACGAGCTGCGCCACCTGGTGACCACCATCAACGACACCTCGGCCAAGGTCGCGCTGTCCACCCAGGAAACCCAGGCCACCGCCATGCAGCTGGCAGAGGCGGCGGGCCACCAGGCCAACCAGATCACCTCGGCGTCGGACCGCATCGGCGAAATCGCGGCGAGCATCGAACAGGTGTCGCGCAACTCGGCCGAGTCGGCCGACGTGGCACAACGTTCGGTGGTGATCGCCGCCGAAGGTGCCGGCGTGGTGCGCGAGACCATCCAGGGCATGGACCAGATCCGTGACCAGATCCAGGAAACCTCCAAGCGCATCAAGCGCCTGGGTGAGTCGTCGCAGGAAATCGGCTCGATCGTGGAACTGATCAACGACATTTCCGAACAGACCAACATCCTGGCGTTGAACGCAGCGGTCCAGGCGGCCTCGGCAGGTGAAGCGGGCCGCGGTTTCGCGGTCGTGGCCGACGAAGTGCAGCGCCTGGCAGAACGTACCTCCGGCGCGACCCGACGCATCGAGAACCTGGTGCAGGCCATTCAGGCCGATACCAACGAAGCGGTCACCTCGATGGAACAGACCACCGCCGAAGTGGTGTCCGGTGCACGTCTGGCCGAGGACGCCGGCACCGCGCTGACCGAGATCGAGCGCGTGTCCAATGCACTGAACACCCTCATCAAGAACATCTCCATCGCCGCCCAGCAGCAGTCGGCTGCGGCCTCGGACATCACCCGCACCATGGGCGTGATCCGGCAGATCACCGGCCAGACCTCGCAGGGTGCCGGGCAGACCGCCGAATCGATCGGCCACCTCGCGCAGCTGGCGGCCGACCTGCGTCGTTCGGTCGCCGACTTCAAGCTGCCGGCGTGACGCGGGCAGGGCGGCGAGCAAGGAACCAGTCGATGAAGCATTTCCATTCCCCACGCCAGAACTCGCGCGGCTTCCGCGCGGCGGCGAACGGAGCGCGTCCATGAGCAGTCTGCGCGATGCGATGAGCCACGCAGCGCTGGGCTGGGTCAAGCCCGAGCTGGACGAGACCCTGCGCCAGGTGCGCAACGAAGTCGAGTACTACGCGGAAGACCCGACCGACGCCAGCCGCATGCGCATCTGCGCCGGCTACCTGCACCAGGTACAGGGCACCCTGCGCATGGTCGAGCTGTACGCCCCGGCCATGGTGGCCGAGGAGCTGGAACAGCTGGCCAATGCCATCGGCGCCGGTGGCGTGGCCGATCGGGATGAAGCCTGCGCGACTCTGATGCGTGGCAGCGTGCTGCTGCCCGATTACCTGGAGCGCCTGCAGAACGGTCACCGTGACATCCCGATCGTGCTGATGCCGCTGCTGAACGAGATCCGTGCCGCACGTGGCGAAGAGGGCGTGCATGACAGCGTGCTGCTGGCATTCGCACCGGACAGCATCACCGCCACCGAGGCCGAGCTGGACCATGCCCGTGGCAGCCTGAGCGGGCGCAACCGCGAGCTGCTCGATACCGTGGGCAGTGCAGTGAAGGAAGAACTGCTGCGCATCAAGGATGCGCTGGACCTGCACCTGCGTACCGGCGGTGCGCCGGAGCAGCTGCAGACCCAGGCCAACGAGCTCGGTGCGGTCGCCGATACGCTGGGCATGATGGGCCTGGGCGTGGCCCGCGGCGTGGTCGTGCAGCAACGTGATGCCCTGCGTGGCGTGGTCGAGGGCCGCCAGCAGATCGACGAAAACCTGCTGCTGGATATCGCCGGGGCGCTGCTCTACGTGGATGCGTCGCTGGATGACCAGGTCGCCCATCTGGGCGCCGGCGGCAGTGGCCAGGACGATCCGAGCGCAGTGGAGAACCGGCGCACGGTAGAGGTGCTGGCGCACGAGGCCATCGCCAACTTCGCCGCCGCGCGCGAGCACTTCGTCGCGTTCATTGAAACCAGCTGGAACCATGCCGAGCTGCACGACGTGCCGCGCCTGCTGGGCGATGTGTCCGGTGCGCTGCGCATGCTCGACCTGGGTACCGCCGCCGATTACCTGCGCGGTGTGCAGCAGTACATCGAAGCCGAGCTGATCGGTCGCCAGCGCGTGCCGAGTGGCCGCCAGCTGGACACGCTGGCCGACGCCATGGCCAGCCTGGAGTACTACCTCGAAGCCCTGCGCGACCGCCGCCCGGGTCGCGAGGACATCCTCGACATCACCCGCAGCAGCCTTGAGGCGCTGCGCTACTGGCCGTTGCCGGACCACGATGCGGCTGAGCCGGCAGCGTCCGTGCCGCAGTCGATCGAGCGTGAGCCGGTCGTGCTGCAGGGCGAGGCACTGCAGCCAGAGCACATCGAGATCCCGGTACAGTCGGCCGCGCCGGCACCCGGTGAGGTGCCGGTACCGCTGCCGGACTTCACCTTCGATCCGCCACCGGCCACGCCTTCGCCGGCAGCGGCGGACAACAGCTTGATGTTTGGTGGGCTGGGATCCGTCGCCTCCGCGCCGCTGTCGCTGCGTGACGAGTCGGATGCACCGCTGGTCTTTGCCGCCTCCAGTGCACCTGCACCCGAGGTCCCGCAATGGGATCTGGCACCGTTCCATCCTGAGACCGATCCGCTCGCTCCAGCGGACGATGAGCGCAGTCCGACGTTTGCCAGCTTCGATCCGGTCAGTTTCGAACAGCTCGATGCAGGGCAGGGCGCCGCCGCCCATTGGACGCTGTCGGAGGCGGCTCTGCCAGTGCAGTCCGATGCGACAACCGGCCTGGACGTAGAGGACGCCGCCGACGCGTCGCTGTCCATCGAGACCGGCGCGCATGCCGCACCGGGGTTCGACCCGGTGGCCGCCGAACATGACGCGTTTTCTGCAAGTGACGACGTCGTGTTCCGTTTCGATGCCGATGCGCTGGACAATGCCGATGACGTGTTGTCGCTGCATGCGATGGAGGCATTGTCGCTGGAGGACGCTGCCGGGCTGCATCCGTCGCTGGAGAGCATCGATGCCACTGCCCCTGCGGTGGTGGAAGAGAGCCCGGCTGCCGCAGAGCCGGACATCACCCCCGTGGATGTGCCGGTGGAAGCGCCCGCACCGCTTGCCGATGTGCCGGCAGCGGCGGTGTCGATGATCGACATCGACACCATCGCACCGATTGATTTCAGCGAAGCCGACGCGCAGTTCTTTGCCGAGCTGAGCGCTGCCGCCGCGGACTTCAATCCGCAGGCGACCCCGACGCCGGCTGATGCGGAAGCGCCAGTCGCCGTGGGCAGCGCGGAAGATGCAGACGCCGGCTTCGAGGCCGGCTTCGACGACGATGCCGAGAACATCGACGAGGACATCCGCGAGGTGTTCCTGGAAGAGTTCGACGACGAACTGGCCAACCTCGGAACGTTGCTGCCGGCATGGCGCATGCAGCCGGACAACATGGACCGTCTGCGTCCCATCCGTCGCATCTTCCATACGCTCAAGGGCAGTGGCCGACTGGTCGGTGCACGCACCCTGGGCGAATTTGCGTGGAAGATCGAGGGCATGCTCAACCGCGTGCTCGACGGCAGCCGCCCGGCGACGCCAGCCGTGCTGGCCATGGTCGACAACGCGCATGCCGCGCTGCCGCAGCTGAACGCCGCGTTGCGTCATGGCCAGCGGATCAGCGTGGACCTGCAGGCGATGCAGGCCATTGCCGATCGCGTCGGCGCGGGTGAGGAAACCTATTACGTACCGCTGCCGGTTGCGGCCGCTCCCGCCGCACCGGTGGTCGAAGCCGATGGCGAGGACGAGATCAGCCGCATTCTCGAAGCCGAAGCAATGGCGTCGGTGCAGGCTGAAGCCCATGCGGACCCGGCGCCCGAAGCATTGGGCACGCCAGCCAACATCGACAGCGTGCTGCGCGAGATCCTGGAAGCCGAAGTGGAAGTCCACCAGGCGACCCTGCAGGACTGGCTGCGCTTGGCACAGCAGGCGCCGCAGCCGGTCAGCGACGCGCTGCTGCGCGCGGTGCACACCATGAACGGCGCCTTCGCGATGACGGAAGTGCCGGAAATCACTGCCGTTACCGGCGGTGCCGAGTCCTACATCAAGCGCGCGCTGGCTGCAGACGTGGTGCCGGGCGACGAGGGCGTGGCTGCGCTGGATGCGACCGCGCAGGCGATCACCGCGACCATGGAAGCGCTGCAGGCCGAGCAGCCGCGCATCACGCCACAGGAAGCGCTGGTACAGCGCCTGCAGGCGCTGGCCGGTGAACTGCCGGAAGCGCGCTGGCCGATGGTCGGGCTGGAGGACGAGGATGAAGAGGGCATCGCGCTGGCGCCTGATGTCGGGCGGGCATCCGAAGCCGAAGCGCCGCTGGCCGGGCTGGACACGCTGGACGAAACCAGCATGGCGTCCGCTTTCGATGTGGCGCCCGATCTCATTGCCGAGCCGCAGCCGCTTGCCGAAGATGCGCTGGAACCGGTTCCAGCTGCAACCGACCCGCAGACGCTGGACATCGCGGCCGACAGCGGCCTGGACGTGGGCGAGCTGACCGCCAGCGACGATCTTTCGCGTTACTTCGACGCCGGCTGGCCGTCGGTGCCGGGCGAAGGTGAACCTGCCGTGGCGGACACCTGCGCGATTGAATCGATCCAGCCGGTCGAGAGGGCGCCTGTTGTCGAAGTGGCCGAAGCAGATGCCGTGCCCACGATCACGACGGTCGACGACGCTGATCTGACCATGGCCGACGATCTGTCGCCCTACCTCGATGCCCGCGCGCTGCCGGTGGATGACCGCGACGCCGATGAGATGCCGGTGTCCGCGGAGGTTGACGCAATCGACCTGAATACGTCGATGTCCGCTGATCTGGGCGATGCCGACGCCAGCCTCGACGACGACGCTGCTGCACTGCCACTCGACAGCGGGCTGTCGAGCCTGCAGGATGAAATGGCTGCGCCGGGTTTTGCAGAACCGGTCACGCTGGCAGCCGCGCTCGAGGCCGGCCTGCACGTGATCGAAGAAGAGCAGACCCTGGACGACGACGGGCAATGGCCCGTGCTCGGCCTCCAGGCCAGCGAACTCGCGCCGGGCGAGGCGGAAGCCTTTGCCGAGGATGCGGACGTCGGCGGGGAGGCGGCGGTCGGCGAAGGAGAGAGCGCCGATCAGCCGTCCCCGGCGACGGTGAACGAGGTGAGCGCTGCCGAAGCACTGCAGGCCACCGCCGAGCCGGTGCGGTTCTTCGAACTGGAAGAAGCGCCGGGGCAGGGCACGGCCAACACCGATGCCGAACCTGCCGAGGCCGACGCCGGAGAGCGGGCGCCGCTCCACGATGAAGCCTCCACCCTGGAAGACACCGCGGATGGCGCCGATGCGCTCGACTTCAGCGTGTACGACCGCGAACTGGTCGACATCTTCGTCGAGGAAGGCAAGGACCTGCTCGACCACTGCGATGGCCTGATCAGCGAGCTTCGCAATGCGCCGCAGGATCGCGAGGTGCTGGCCGGCCTGCAGCGTGACCTGCACACCCTGAAGGGTGGCGCACGCATGGCCGGCATCAATGCAATCGGCGACCTTGGCCACAGCATCGAATCCCTGCTGGAAGCCGTGGCGGCCGGCCGCACCGAGATCGAACGCCGCGACGTGCAGCTGCTGGAGCGCGGCTTCGACCGCCTGCACCAGCTGCTGACGCGGACCGGTGCCCACCGCGTGGTGGCGCCTGCACAGGATCTGGTGGAGGCCTTCGAGGTCCGCACCACCACCGATATCGCGGCGGCCGCTGCGGCCGCGCGTGCGGCCAGCGAGGCCGAGGCCGTGCCGGCACAGGCTGTGGGCCCGCTGACGACGCCGGCCGATGCCCCGCTGTCGGCACCACTGCCGGCCGAAGGCGTGGCCGACGAAGATCCGCTGGCGCGTCCGCAGCAGGAGCAGGTGCGGGTGCGCGCCGACCTGCTCGACCGCCTGGTCAACCATGCCGGTGAAGTGGCGATCTATCGCTCGCGTCTGGAACAGCAGCTGGGTGCCTTCCGTGGTGCCATGGCCGAACTGGAGCGCACCAATGCGCGACTGCGCGACCAGCTGCGCCGACTCGACCTGGAAACCGAGGCGCAGATCGTCGCCCGCTACCAGCGCGAGCAGGACCAGGCGGACCAGAAGTTCGATCCGCTGGAACTGGACCGTTTCTCCACCCTGCAGCAGCTCAGCCGTGCGCTGAACGAGTCCGCCGCCGACCTTGGCGGCCTGCAGGGCGTCCTGGACGATCTGTCGCGCCAGTACGACTCCCTGCTGCAGCAGCAGTCGCGCGTCAGCTCGGAACTGCAGGATGGCCTGATGCGCGCGCGCATGGTGCCGTTCGACGGTCTGGTGCCGCGCCTGCGCCGCGTGGTCCGCCAGTCCGGCATGGATACCGGCAAGCAGGTCCACCTGACCCTGGAAGGTACCCACGGCGAACTGGACCGCAACGTCCTCGACCGCATGGTCGCGCCGCTGGAACACATGCTGCGCAACTCCGTGGCGCATGGCCTGGAAGCGCCGGAACAGCGCCGCGCCGCCGGCAAGCCGGAGGAGGGCGAGATCGCCATCCGCCTGCACCGCGAAGGCTCGGAAATCGTGCTGGAAGTGGCCGACGACGGCGCCGGCCTGGACCGCGAGGCGATCCGCCGCCGCGCCATCGACCGTGGCCTGCTGGCTGCCGATGCGCAGCCGAACGAGCAGGAACTGGACAACCTGATCTTCGCCTCTGGTTTCACCACCGCTGACCAGGTCAGCCAGCTGGCCGGCCGTGGCGTGGGCATGGACGTGGTGCGCAACGAAGTGCGCCAGCTGGGCGGTTCGGTCGATATCCAGTCAGTGCGGGGCCAGGGCGTGCGCTTCACCCTGCGCCTGCCGCAGACGCTGGCGGTCACCCAGGCGGTGTTCGTGCAGATCGGCGAAACCACCTTTGCGGTGCCGGTCGCATCGGTCAGTGGCATCGGCCGCCTGTCGCGCGAGCGTTTCGAAGCGGCCGACAGCAGCTATCGCTACAGCGGCGAGGACTATCCGCTGTACGACCTCGGCAGCCTGGTCGGGCAGGCCCCGGCGCGTGCCGATGGCCAGGACCAGGTACCGCTGCTGCTGGTCCGTGCTGGTGACCTGCGTGCCGCCGTGGCGATCGACCAGGTGCTGGGCAACCGCGAAATCGTGGTCAAGCCGGTCGGCCTGCAGATCGCTTCGGTACCGGGCATCTACGGTGCAACCATCACCGGCGATGGCCGCGTGGTGGTGATCCTGGACGTCGCGCCGCTGGTGCGCCGCTTCCTCGCCAACCCGACGCTGCCGGTGCTGGCCAACGCGCCACGCCAGGAGCGCCAGGTGCCGCTGGTGATGGTGGTGGACGATTCGCTGACCATGCGCAAGGTGACCGGGCGCATCCTCGAACGCCACAACTTCGAGGTCAGCGTCGCCCGCGACGGCGTGGAAGCACTGGAGCGCCTGGAAGAACGCGTGCCCGACCTGATGCTGCTGGACATCGAGATGCCGCGCATGGATGGTTACGAGCTGGCCACCGCGATGCGTGCCGACCCGCGCTACAAGGACGTGCCGATCGTGATGATCACCTCGCGCAGCGGCGACAAGCACCGCCAGCGCGCCTTCGAGATCGGTGTGCAGCGCTACCTGGGCAAGCCGTACCAGGAGCTGGACCTGATGCGTAACGTGTACGACCTGCTGGGGATCGCCCGTGTCCGTGAGTGAAGCCCAGGCGGCCCCGGCCGTCGCCCTGCTGGCCCGTCCTGGCGCGGCGCGCGAGCGCCTGCGCGAGGCGTTGTCGCATGCCGATGTGCAGCTGGTGCTGGAAGACGACCCCAATGGCCTGGAGCCGCAGCTGCTGCAGGACGCGCGTCCACAGTTCGTGGTGATCGCGCTGGAAGCGGCCATCGAGGATGCTCTGGAGCGGCTTGAAGCGGTGCTGTCCGCACCAGGCCTGACCCTGGTCTTCGACGAAGCCGAGCTGGCGGCGCGCCGTGATGGTTGGGAGGCACAGCGCTGGGGCCGCCACCTGGCCGCCAAGCTGCACGGCCACCAGCAGGTGCTGCCGCCGGGTGCGGAAGACGAACCCGCCCTGCAGCTGGAACCGGGCCACCCGGCACCGCCGCCGGCACCACGGGAAGAAGCGCTCCAGCCGCATCTGGACCAGGCATTGAGCTGGGCCGACGAGGTGCCGGCGGACAGCCTGTATGCGCCACCGGCGCACCTGCACGAACCGATCGCGCTGGAGCAGGCACTGGCCGCGCTGCAGCCGGTGGTGGCGGAGCCGCTGGAGGCAGCGCCGATGCAGCCGGTTGCCACACCGGCAACGCCGCCGGTGTCCTTCGACCACACCGCGTGGTCACTGGTCGAGGACGTAGCAGACGCACCCGCAGCCACCGGGTACAGCGCCGCGATGGAAGCCCCGCTGCCGTCCTTCGATACCGATCACCTCAGCCTGGTGGACCTGGACACTGCGGCGCCTGCGGGCGCACGTGCCGGCTCGCTGCTGGTGCTGGCCGGCATTGGCGGCCCGGATGCGCTGCGCCGCCTGCTCGGTGCGCTGCCATCGTCGCTGAGCGTGCCGGTGCTGGTGCACATGCGCCTGGACGGTGGCCGCTACGGCAACCTGGTCAAGCAGATGGCACGGGTGTCGCCGCTGCCGGTGCAGCTGGCCGAAGCCGGCCAGCGTGCAACACCCGGTGAAGTGCACGTGCTGGCCGATGACATCGGCGTGCAGGCCGCCAGCGACGGCCTGTATTTCGTCAGCGACGCGCAAGGCATTTCGATTGCCGGGCTGCCGGCCGACCACACTGCGCTGGTCCTGCTCAGCGGCGCCGACCTTGCGCATGTGGGTCCGGCGCTGGATCTGGCCGCCGCCGGTGCCTGGGTGGCCGGGCAGGTCGGCGAGGGCTGCTATGACCCTGCCGCAGCCACGGCGGTGGTCGCCGCTGGCATGGTGGCGGGTGAGCCACAGGAACTGGCGCAGGCCATCGCCTCGCGCTGGGGCGTGGAAGACGATAACGGAGAGGCACCATGAGCTATGCCAGCAATGACGAAATCCGCGGCGTCCTGATCCAGGCCGGCAACGAGCGCGTGCTGCTGCCCAATGCCACCGTGGCCGAAATGATGTCGCGGGTGCCGGTGCAGCCGGTTTCCGACGCCCCGCGCTGGCTGGTCGGCGAAATCGGCTGGCACGGCTGGCAGGTGCCGCTGGTGTCGTTCGCGCGCCTTTCCGGCCTGGGCGAGGAAGCCGTGGGCGGCCACAACAAGGTCGTCGTGCTGAAGGCCCTCAGCGGCAACGCGCAGCGCCCGTACTACGCGCTGCTGACGCAGAATTTCCCGCAGTTGATCTCGGTGCCGCGCGATGGCCTGCTGGCCGATGCTTCCGAGGAAACCCTGCCGCAGATCGTGCACATGCGCGTGCTGCTGGGTGAGCAGAGCGCGCTGCTGCCGAACCTGGATGCGCTGGAAGCCGCGCTGGATTCGCTGGCGGCCTGATCGGCAATCCGCCGGTCGGGTTCCCGGTAGTGCCGGCCGCTGGCCGGCAACCTCATGATCCCTTGGATGCCGGCCAGCGGCCGGCACTACCACCAATCAACCTTACCCCAGGTCGCCCAACCGCGCCTGCAATGCCGCGATCGCGGCCAGCCCGGCGGTCTCCGTGCGCAGGATGCGCGGCCCCAGCTGCAGGCCCTGGAATCCTGCCGCTGCCAGCTGATCCCGGTCGCGCGGCGACCAGCCGCCTTCCGGGCCGATCGCGATCACGATGCCGCCCGTCGGCGCCGCGTCGAGCGTCGACAGGCGATGGGCACCGTGCGGGTCCAGCGTCAGCCGCAGCGTATCGGCCGGCAGCGTCGCCGCCGCCTGCGCCAATGACACCGGCGAGCCCACCTGCGGAATGCGCGCGCGCCCGGACTGGCCGCAGGCCGAGGTCACCACGTTGTTCCAGTGCGCTACGCGCTTCTCCGCGCGCGCGGCATCCAGCTTCACTTCGGTGCGCTCGGCATTCACCGGAACGATGGCGCTCACGCCCAGCTCGGTGGCCTTCTGCAGGATCAGGTCCATCTTCTCGCCTCGGGCAATGCCCTGCAGCAGAGTGATCGCCAGCGGCGATTCGTTGTCCACCGCCTGCACCGCATCGATGCGCACCTGCACCTCGCGCTTGCCGGCGGCAGTCAGCGTGGCGCTGTAGTCGTGGCCATCGCCGTTGAACAGCACGCAGGTATCACCCTCGCGCAGGCGCATCACCCGCACCAGATGGTTGGCCGTCTCTTCCGGCAGGGTCACGGTCTGGCCGCTGTGCAGCGCCAGGTCGATGGGGCAGCGGGTCACGCGCATGCAATCGCCTCGTCAATCGCCGCCAGCGTGGTATGTGCCAGCAGCTCCAGTTGTTCGTCATCCACGCAGTAGGGTGGCATCCAGTACAGCACGTCGCCCAGCGGACGCAGCACCACGCCACGTTTCAGCGCAGCCTTGTAGGCGTGCAGGCCCAGTCGCAGCGCCGGATCGAACGGCGTGCGCTTGTTGCCATCCCGCGACAGCTCGAAGGCCACCACCATGCCGGCCTGGCGGACGTCGGCCACGTGCGGATGGTCGCTCAATGGCGCAGCCAGCGCGCCCATCACCGAGGCGATGCCACGGTTGCGGGCGATCACATCGTCGTCGCGGAAGATGTCCAGCGTCGCCAGCGCAGCCGCGCAGGCCAGCGGGTTACCGGTGTAGCTGTGCGAGTGCAGGAACGCGCGCTCGCGCGAGTCGTCGAGGAACGCGTCGTACAGGGCCTGCGTCGCCAGCACGGCGGCCAGCGGCAGGAAGCCGCCGGTCAGGCCTTTCGAGAGGCACATCAGGTCTGGCATCACTCCGGCCTGCTCGCAGGCGAACAGGGTGCCGGTGCGGCCGAAACCGGTGGCGATCTCGTCGGCGATCATGAATGCACCGTGCGCATCACACAGTTCGCGCACCCGCTGCAGGTACACCGGGTCATGCATGCGCATGCCGCCCGCGCACTGCAGGCGTGGCTCCAGGATCACCGCACAGATCTCGCCCGGATGCTGGTCGAACAGCGTAGCCAGGCCATCGGCGGCCTGGCGCGCGCGATCCGCGGCGCTCTGGCCGGGCTCGGCCAGGTAAGCGTCAGGCGACGGCGCGAACAGCCCTTCGGCCAGCAGCGGCGCATAGACGCGGCGATACAGCGGGATGTCACCCAGCGCCAGCGCGCCCAGGGTCTCGCCGTGGTAGCCGTTCTCCAGTGCGATGAAACGCGTGCGCCGCGGTTCCCCACGGTTCTGGAAATACTGGAAGGTCATCTTCAGCGCCACTTCCACGCCGGCGGAGCCGTTGTCGGCGTAGAACACCTTGGCCAGCGGTTCGCGGCCAGGCTGGCGCGGGGCCAGCGCCAGCAGGCGTTCGGCCAGGGTGATGGCTGGCTCATGGCCGAAGCCGGCCAGCATCACCTGTTCCAGCTGCGTGGCCTGGGCGGCGATGGCGCCACCGATGCGCGGTTCGGCATGGCCGAACAGGTTGGTCCACCAGCTGCTGACCGCATCCAGGTAGCGATTGCCATCGTGGTCGATCAGCCAGGCACCTTCGCCGCGGGCGATCGGCACCAGCGGCAGGGTGTCCGGGTGTTCACGCATCTGCGTGCACGGGTGCCACAGCACCTGCAGGTCGCGTTGCCGCCAGTGCTGGGCCAGCGGGGAGGGGGTTGGGTCTGCTAGCATTTCGGGCTCATGAACATGTTGCTGCCTGCACATTCTATCGGCCCCGGCGCAGGCGCCGGCCGCCGCGGAGATTCCGCATGAACGATGACCGTGCCGGCCGTCGCTTGCCGATCATCCATCGGATCACCGATGAGGAGAACGGTCCCTTCCAGCGCCAGCATCTGGACCTGGAGTTCTCCAACGGCGAACGCCGCCGCTTCGAGCGGCTGGTCAGCCGTGGCCATGGTGCGGTGGTAGTGGTGCCGATGCTCGACGACGAGACCGTGCTGCTGGTACGTGAATACGCTGCCGGCATGCACCGCTACGAACTGGGGCTGGTCAAGGGCCGGATCGACGCCGGCGAGACCCCCGAGCAGGCCGCGGACCGCGAACTGAAGGAAGAGGCCGGTTATGGTGCGCGCCGGGTAGACGTGCTGCGCGCGATGACCCTGGCCCCCACCTACATGAGCCACCAGTCGTGGCTGGTGGTGGCGCGCGACCTGTACCCGGAAAAGCTGGCCGGCGACGAGCCGGAAGAACTGGAAGTCATCCCGTGGAAGCTGGCCGAGCTGGACCAGCTGATGCTGCGCGAGGACTTCTCCGAGGGACGCTCGCTGGCGGCGCTGTTCATCGCCCGCCAGTGGCTGCAGGGATTGCGATGATCAAACTGACCACGGACCTGCGCGAGACTGCCATCGCCATCGCCCAGGAAGCCGGACAGGCCATCATGCAGGTCTATGCCGATGGCTTCGACGTGCAGATCAAGGACGACAACAGCCCGGTCACCAGTGCCGACCTGGCGGCCAACCAGGTCATCGAGCAGGGCCTGCAGCAGCTGACCCCGGACCTGCCCATCCTGTCCGAGGAATCGGCGCAGGTGGGCTGGGAGCAGCGCCGCCACTGGGGTGCCTACTGGCTGGTCGACCCGCTCGACGGCACCCGCGAGTTCGTCAAGCGCAACGGCGAATTCAGCGTCAACATCGCGCTGATCTACCAGGGCGCACCGGCCTTCGGCGTGGTGCTGGCCCCGGTGACCGGCATCGTCTGGCATGCCATGCGTGGCGAGCTGGCCTATCGCCGGCAGGGCCTGCACGACACCGTGCTGCGCACCCGCACGCCGGCCACCGCCCCGCTGCGCGTTGCCGCCAGCCGTTCGCACCGCTCGCCGGAAACCGAGGCGCTGCTGGCGCGCATGGGCCGCATCGAGACCATCGCGCAGGGCTCGTCGCTGAAATTCTGCCGGATCGCCGAAGGCGGCCTGGATGTCTACCCTCGGCTGGGCCCGACCTCCGAATGGGATACCGCTGCCGGCCAGTGCGTACTGCACGCCGCCGGCGGTGCGGTACTGTCGGCCGCGACCGGCAAGCCGTTCCGCTACAACCGCCGCGAAACCCTGTTGAACGGTGATTTCATTGCCCTTGGTGATACCAGCCTGCCATGGCGCGACTGGTTGTCCGACTGACCCTGGAGGCCGCATGAGCGCGCACGACACCCCCACCACCGGCAGCGCCGCCGCCCACGAGCTGGAGCGCCTGCTGGCGATCATGGCGCGCCTGCGCGACCCGCAGGGCGGCTGCCCTTGGGATCTGGAGCAGAACTTCGCAACCATCGCGCCGTACACCATCGAGGAAGCCTACGAGGTGGCCGATGCGATCGACCGTGGCGATCTCGACGATCTCTGTGACGAGCTGGGCGACCTGCTGCTGCAGGTGGTGTTCCATGCGCGCATGGCCGAAGAGCAGGGGGCCTTTGCCTTCGCCGAGGTCGCACGCGCGATCAGCGACAAGATGCAGCGCCGTCACCCGCACGTGTTCGCCGACGTGAGCGTCGACGATGCCGACGGCGTGACGCGCAACTGGGATGCGATCAAGCGTGCCGAGCGTGCCGCCAAGGGCGAGCAGGACACCTCCGCGCTGGCCGGCATTTCGCGCGGGCTGCCGGAATGGCAGCGGGCGGTGAAGCTGCAGTCGCGTGCGGCCAAGGTCGGCTTCGACTGGCCCGGCCCGTTGCCGGTGCTGGACAAGGCGGCCGAGGAACTGCAGGAACTGCGCGAGGAGTTCGAGCGCGGCGATATCGCCGGCAACAAGGTGCGGCTGCAGGAAGAACTGGGCGACCTGCTGTTCGTCTGCGCCAACCTGGCCCGCCATGCCGACATCGACCTGGGTGCGGCGCTGCGCGGGGCCAACCACAAGTTCGAACGCCGCTTCCGCGCGATGGAAGCGCAGGCCGACGCGCAGGGTGGGGCGCTGGCTGCGATGAGCCTGGATGCGCAGGAAGCGCTGTGGCAGCACGCCAAGGCAGCAGAAAAAGCGTGAAGACGCTTGGCCTGTTCCTGCTGACCGCGCTGGCCGAGATCGTCGGCTGTTACCTGCCATGGTTGTGGCTGCGCAAGGGAGGCAGCGTCTGGCTGCTGCTGCCGGCCGCGGCCAGCCTGGCCCTGTTCGCTTGGCTGCTGACTCTGCACCCGACTGCCAGTGGACGGGTCTATGCCGCCTACGGTGGCGTGTACATCGGCACCGCGCTGTTCTGGTTGTGGTTGGTCGACGGCATCCGCCCCAGCCGCTGGGACCTGCTGGGCGCTGCGCTGTGCCTGGCCGGCATGGCGGTGATCATGTTCGGGCCGCGCACCTCATCAGGGTAGCGCCGGGCCATGCGTGGCTGCGCCTCCTTCCGACCGCGCTGGCGCGCGCAAGCCGGGCCTAGCTCGGCGCCACAAGGTCAGCGATGGTGCATGATGGCGACGACCCTGGTTCCCGGAGCACGCGCATGTCCCGCTTCGCCAGCTTCCGCGAGTTCTATCCGTTCTACCTCAGCGAGCATCGCCACCCGGTGTCGCGCCGCCTGCATTTCATCGGCAGCTGCGGCGTACTGCTGCTGGTCGCGGCGGCGATCCTGCGTGGGCAGCCGGTGCTGCTGCTGGCTGCCCTGGTCTGCGGTTACGGCTTCGCCTGGGTTGGCCATTTCTTTTTCGAGAAGAACCGCCCGGCCACCTTCCAGCACCCGCTGTACTCGTTCATGGGCGACTGGGTGATGTTCGCCGACATCCTGCGCGGGCGCATGCCTTGGTAGCTCCGCTGTGAATGCGGCCTTCACGCGCTATGCTGGGGCCTGGACGTCATAGATAAGGAAAGCAAGATGTTCCCGACCATGTTCTTTACCGTGGTGCTGGCCTTCGTGGCCGTGGTGATCCTGTTCAAGGCGGTGCGGATGGTGCCGCAGGGGTACGAATGGACCGTCGAGCGCTTCGGGCGCTACACGCACACCATGACCCCCGGCCTGCACTTCCTGATTCCGATCGTGTACGGGGTCGGGCGCAAGGTGAACATGATGGAGCAGGTGCTGGATGTACCCAGCCAGGAAGTGATCACCAAGGACAACGCCGCCGTGCGCGTGGATGGCGTGGTGTTCTTCCAGGTACTGGATGCCGCCAAGGCTGCCTATGAGGTGGCGAACCTGGAAGTGGCGATGATCGCCCTGGTGCAGACCAACATCCGTACCGTGATCGGTTCGATGGACCTGGATGAATCGCTCAGCCAGCGCGAGGTGATCAATGCCCAGCTGCTGAGCGTGGTCGACCATGCCACCAATCCTTGGGGCGTGAAGGTCAACCGCATCGAGATCCGCGACATCCAGCCGCCGCGCGACCTGCTGGATGCGATGGCGCGGCAGATGAAGGCCGAGCGCGAGAAGCGCGCGCAGATTCTAGAGGCAGAGGGTTCCCGCCAGTCGGAGATCCTGCGTGCCGATGGCGAAAAGCAGGCCACCGTGCTGGAGGCCGAAGGCCGTCGCGAAGCTGCGTTCCGCGATGCCGAGGCGCGCGAACGCCTGGCCGAGGCCGAAGCGATGGCGACCAAGGTGGTGTCGGCGGCGATTGCCGAGGGCGACGTGCAGGCGATCAACTACTTTGTTGCGCAGAAGTACGTGGAAGCGTTCAAGGAGCTGGCCAGTTCGCCGAACCAGAAGCTGGTGCTGATGCCGATGGAGGCCAGTGGCGTGATCGGTTCGATCGCCGGCGTGGCCGAACTGGCGAAGCAGGCGCTGGCCAGCCAGTACAACAAGGCCGCCGGCAAGCGGCCGCCGCCGCTCGGAGGCTGACATGCGTTGGGAAGTCGTCGGTTGGGGCGCGCTGGCGCTGCTGCTGTTTGCCGCCGAGGCGTTGGCGCCCGGGGCGTTCATGCTGTGGATCGGCATTGGCGCGGCGGCGGTGTTCGTACTGGTTGCGGTGTTCAGCGGCATTCCATTGCTGTGGCAGGTCGTTGCCTTCGTCGTGCTGAGCGTTGTCTCGATCCAGTGCTACCGGCGCTGGGGCAAGGCAAGGGCGCGACCCAGCGATGCACCGTTGCTCAACCGCCGCGCCGAACAACTGGTCGGACGGGTGGTGCCGTTGCAGCAGGGTATCGTTGGTGGGCAGGGCCGGGTCAGCATCGACGACGCGTACTGGCAGGTCAGCGGCTCGGACCTGCAGGCCGGCAGCCTGGTGCGGGTGGTGGCGGTGCAGGGCAGCACGCTACGGGTCGAGGCTGCAGACCGCCCCCTGTAGAGCCGGACCCGCGCTCGGCGCGCACACGAAGAGCCGCCGAGCATGGGCTCGGCTCTGCAGCTCCGGCGCTGCGCTGCGGCACGCCTGCGGGCGACCGATCTGGGATAATGGGGATTCTTGTTTCCTCTGCTGCCGGACCCGGTCATGACCCAGAAGACGCTGCTCAACGATACCCACCGCGCCCTTGGCGCCAAGATGGTCGATTTCGGGGGTTGGGACATGCCCATCCACTACGGCTCGCAGCTGGACGAGCACCACCTGGTGCGTCGCGAGTCGGGTGTGTTCGACGTCAGCCACATGACCGTGGTCGACCTGCGCGGTGACCAGGTCAAGCCGTTCCTGCGCCGCCTGCTGGCCAACTCGGTCGACAAGCTGAAGGTGCCGGGCAAGGCGCTGTACTCGTGCATGCTGAATCCGCGCGGCGGCGTCATCGACGACCTGATCGTCTACTACCTGGGCGACGATTTCTTCCGCATGGTGGTCAACGCCTCCACCCGCGAAAAGGACCTGGCCTGGCTGCGTGAGCAGGCCGCGCCGTTCGGCGTCAGCGTCGAGCAGCGCCCGGACCTGGCCATCCTGGCCGTGCAGGGCCCGCAGGCGCGCGCGATCGTGATCGGCCTGGCCCGCGAATCCGAGCGCGAGGCGCTGACCAAGCTGGGCCGCTTCGCCGCCCTGCAGGTGCAGTCCGACGACGGCGTCGAGCTGTTCGTCGCCCGCACCGGTTACACCGGCGAAGACGGCTTCGAAATCCTGCTGCCGCAGGACGCGGTGGTCGCGTTCTGGAACCGCCTGCTGGCGGCGGGCGTGAAGCCGGCCGGTCTCGGCGCACGCGACACGTTGCGCCTGGAAGCCGGCATGAACCTGTACGGCCAGGACATGGACGAAGAGATCAGCCCGTACGAAGCGGCGCTGGCCTGGACGGTGTCGCTGGACGAAGGCCGCGACTTCATCGGTCGCGACGCGCTGGAAGCGCAGAAGGCTGCCGGCACAGCACGCCAGATGATCGGCCTGGTGATGGACGAGAAGGGCGTGCTGCGCCATGGCCAGGCGGTGACCACCGCTGGCGGCCAGGGCGAGATCCTGTCCGGCACCTTCTCGCCGACCCTGGCCAAGGGCATCGCTTTTGCCCGCGTGCCCGCCGGTGAACTCGGCGAGGTCACCGTCGACATCCGCGGCCGGCAGGTGCCGGTGCGCGTGGTCAAGTTCCCGTTCGTGCGCGAAGGCCAGGCCCAGCCCGGCGTGCTCGCCGACGCCTGATCCGGACATGCCGGTCGTCACTGACAGCAGTGGCGGCCGGTTGGTTACACTAGCCCCGTTTTTTCCACCCCTGCATATCTCTGGAGCAGTCCCATGAGCGAGATCCCCGGCGACCTCAAGTTCCTCAAGTCCCATGAGTGGGCCCGTGTCGAAGGCAATGGCCGCGTCACCGTCGGTATTTCCGACCATGCCCAGGGCCTGCTGGGTGACCTGGTCTACGTCGAACTGCCGGAAGTCGGCGCCGACGCCAAGGCCGGCGAACAGATCGCCGTCGTCGAGTCGGTGAAGGCCGCCTCGGACGTCTACAGCCCGATCAGCGGCAAGGTTGTCGAGGTCAACTCGGCCCTGTCCGACAAGCCGGAAACCATCAACGAAGATGCCTACGGCGAAGGTTGGATGTTCGTGGTCGAACTGACCAACGCTGAAGAGGTAAACGAGCTGCTGGACCCGGACGCGTACGCCGAAGCCCTGGAGAACGACGACCACTGAGTCGTCGTTTCCGGGTTCTGCAACGGCCACCTTCGGGTGGCCGTTTTTGTTTTGGCGAGTACGTCGGCTCATGACGCAGGGTTTGCTGCGCGCCCTCGACGCGGCATCAGCAGACCCGCGAACGGTACCGAGGGGCGTGCGCAGTTTTGCGCAAATCCGCGTTTCCGCCCCGCGCCGACGCGTCCGGATGTGAAAACTTTTCGCCCCCCGTTGCGGTGCCGTTGTGCTGGCGCTGGTGCCGGCGCCGGCCGGTGCCGGCGTTGCGTGCATGCAGTGGCCGCCAACATGCATGCATCTGCGCAGAGTGCCTATTTCAAGTGGTTTTTGTTCAACGCTTGCGTTGTTGTTGCTGCAGGCAACGCGCGTGCGTGGTGCTTCGTTGGTCGTCGAGGGCGGAGCGTCGCGACCGTGCGGGCAACACCGCGGATGGCGCGGATGTGAAAATTTTTCGCGGGGGTTGTTGACAGTAAAAAAAACCGTGATTAGGTTTCGCCTCAGCAGACCTTGCCTGCCAAACCGAGTGCGCAGAATCAATCGTCCGATGCGAAGCAGCCCCTTCAAGACCACCGCGACCCAGATGACGGTGGACATGGCCCCGCTTCCCCCGGAGAAATGCAAGGCACCTCCCGTTCCGATGCCCGCTCCGCCGATCGAGGCGGGCATTGCCGCATCCGTAACGGCGCGCTTGACGCGCCGGCGGTCCCCGCACGCAGCATCCGCGGGTTTGATCCACCTGGGCGTTTCAACTCCCTATCACTGACGAGGAGCCATCCCATGGCAACCAAGAAAGCTGCGAAGAAAAAGCCCGCCGCCAAGAAGGCGGTGAAGAAGGTCGCGAAGAAGGCCGCTGCCAAGAAGGCAGTGAAGAAGGTCGCGAAGAAGGCGACCGCCAAGAAGGCAGTGAAGAAGGCTGCGAAGAAGGTCGCCAAGAAGGCCACTGCGAAGAAGGCAGTGAAGAAGGCGGCGAAGAAGGTAGCCAAGAAGTCTCCTGCCAAGAAGACCGCGAAGAAGGCCGTCAAGAAGGCCACCAAGAAGACTGCCAAGAAGGCAACGGCCCGCAAGCCGGCCAAGAAGGTCGCGAAGAAGGCGACTGCCAAGAAGGCCGTCAAGAAGACCGCCAAGAAGGCAGTGAAGAAGACCGCGAAGAAGGCCACCAAGAAGGCTGCCCCGAAGAAGGCAGCGAAGAAGGTTGCCAAGCGCAAGCCGGCCGCCCGCAAGAAGAAGGCCGCTCCGGTCGCTCTGCCGGCAACCCCGGCGCCGCTGATCTAAGTACTTCCCGATAGCCGCATCCTGAAACCCCTTCCCTGGCTGCCCAGCGGGGAGGGGGTTTTTTTATGGGGCCATTGGTAGCGTCGAGCCATGCTCGACCGCCTTGCTGACGGTCGATGCTAGCGGTGCGGCGCCGGTGGAAAGCGCTCCACCAGGAAATCGATGAAGCTGCGCAGGCGGGTCGAGGGGTAGCGGTCGTGGGCGTAGACCACGTGCATCGGCCGCCCCGCGTGGCCGTGTTCGGGAAACAGTTGCACCAACCGCCCAGCCTCGACATCCGCGGCCAGAAGCAGTGCCGATTGCAGCACGATGCCCAGCCCATGCAGCGCCGCTGTACGCAGCGCTTCGCCGTTGTTGATCTGCAGTCGACCTGTGGGCACATGGCCGAGCCCGCCAGCATCGGCCTGCAGCCACTGCGCCAGCGCGCTGGGTTCGAAGGACAGGCATTGGTGCCGGGCAAGCGCCAGCAGGTCGGAGGGCGTACCGTGCCGGGCGAGGTATCCAGGCGAGGCGCACATCATCAAGCGATACGGTGCCAATGCACGCGCCACCAGCACGCTGCTGTCGGCCAGCGTGCCGACGCGCAGGGCTGCTTCGAAACCCTCCTCTGCGAGGTCGACCACGCGGTCGGTCAGCACCGCGTCGACACGCACGTCGGGGTAGCGCGCCATGTAATCGGCCAACGCCGGTACCAGCGCATGCGTGCCGAAGATCACCGGCGCGCTGATGCGCAGCGTGCCTGCAGGTGCAAGGTGCTGGTACTGGGCCTGAGCATCGGTTTCCTCCACCAGCCGCAGGATCTCCCGGCAGCGGGCGTAGTAGTCCTCCCCGAACGGCGTCATGTGCTGGCGCCGGGTGGTACGACTGAGCAACTGCATGCCCAGCCGCGCCTCCAACGCACGCAGGTGCTTGCCGGCCATCGTCGGGGAGATGGCCAGTGCTGCCGCCGCAGCGCTGAGGCTGCCCTTGTCCACGATCAGCACGTAGACCTGCATGCTTTCCAGCAGGTTCATCTGACACTCCGGGTGTTGAATGCTGAAACTTTTGCGGAGTTTATCAATCACGGGTGATCAAACAGCATGCACTGCAGGGGCCGGATCCACCGGCCGTGCTGAAAGGAGAACACGATGGATTTGAATCTTGAGGGACGCACAGCGCTGGTCACCGGGGCGGGCAGTGGCATCGGTGCCGCTGTCGCCAGGCAACTGGCCGCGCAGGGCGTACGTGTTGCCATCTCGTCACGGCGGCAGGCACCGCTGCAGGCGCTGGCGGCAGGGATCGAAGCGGCGGGCGCACCCGCGCCGATCATCCTGCTGGGCGATGTCACTGACGCCGGGGACGTGCGACGCATTGCTGACGCGTCGCTGGCGGCGTTGCAGCGGGTGGACATCCTGGTCAACGCGGCTGGCGGTTCGCGGCCAACGACCGTCGATGCAGCCGACACGATCTGGGAGGAGGCATTGGCGCTGAACTTCTCTGCCGCACGACGGCTGACCCAGGCACTGCTGCCGGCGATGCAGGCGCAGGGATGGGGGCGGGTGATCAACTTCAGCGGTTCGATGGAGCCCCGTTCGGTGAATGCCGCCACCGCGGCGAAAGCAGCGCTGCATCTGTGGAGCAAGGGGCTGTCGTCGGAGGTGGCCGGGCAGGGCATCACGGTGAATGCCATTGCGCCGGGTCGGATCAACAGCCCGCAGATCCTGGACCGCCTGCATCCCACCGAGGAAAGCCGACGCGCGTTCATCGCCAGTAACATCCCGATCGGGCGCTTCGGTGAGCCGGAAGAAGTGGCGCCGCTGGTGGCATTCCTCGCCTCGCCGCTGGCCGGTTACATCACCGGTGCGGTGATTCCGGTGGACGGCGGCATGCACTACTTCGCGCATTAGCGCTGCGTTTGTAGAGGCGAGCGTGGCTCGACTCCACAACAACCAACAAAAAGGGCGGCCCGCAGGCCGCCCTTCATGCTCACGGTCCCGCCCGCCTGATCAGCGCGGCGACGCCACCGCGCGGTTGCTGGAAGCGCCCTTGCCCTTGCGCTTGTCCTGCTGCGCCGGGCTCGCGCCTTCGGCCATCAGGTTGTCGCTGCCGAAGTCGGTGTCCACATCCAGCCAGCGCTGTGCCGGCAGGCCGAGCGCGGAATCGAGCACGGTCGGCAGCAGGCCGCTGGGCAGGCCGCTCTCGCCATTCCACATGATGGCGATGCCGAGATCGCGTTCGGGGACCAGCGCGACCAGGCCGCGGTAGCCCTGTACGGCACCGGCATGGAATACCACGTCGTGGCCGGCGTAGTCGAAGGTGCGCCAGCCCAGCGCGTAGCCGGCCGAGTGCAGGCGCTCGCGGCGCCAGCCCGAACGCATCTCGCCGGGGGTGTTGATCAGGCTCGAATGCAGGGTAGCCAGCAACGGTGCCGGCAGCACATCGGGGCGATGGCCGGTGTGCGCCAGCAGCCACTGCGCCATGTCGCTGGCGCTGGCGTTGACGCCAGCCGCCGGGGCAACACGGTAGTAGGTCGGCTTCGGTGTCAGCGACACCCAGCCGTTGCGGCTGCGCACGTGCGGGCGCGCCCAGCGCGAGCTGGCCTGGATGCCGGCCAGGCCGAGGCTGGCATCGTTCATGCCCAGCGGCTTGAAGATGCGGCGCTCGACCGACTGCTCGTAGAAGCTGCCGGAGGCGGCATAGACGACGTCGCCGATCAGGCTGAAGGCCACGTTCTGGTAGGCGTAGCAGTCGCCCGGCAGGCACTTCAGGCTGGTGTTGGCCAGCTTCTGGGTCAGCGCGTAGTACTCGGCGTTGCCTTCGATGTCGCGGTCGTAGGCGTTGTAGGGCAGGCCGACGCGGTGGCTGAGCACATCGGCCACGGTCAGGCGGTCGGTGGCTTCGGGCGAGTTGAGGCGGAAGCCCGGCACGTAGTCGGTGACCTTGCTGTCCCAGCGCAGCGTGCCGTCGTTGACCAGCAGTCCGGCCATGGTGCCGGCGAAGGCCTTGGACAGCGAAGCCAGGCGGAACACGGTGTGGGCGTCGACCGGCAGCGGATTGTTGACGTCAGTGACGCCATAGCCGCGCGCGCTGAGGATGCGGCCGCCCTGCACGATGGCCACGGCCATGCCCGGCACGCGCTCGCCATAGGTGAGCTGCTGCGCCATCGATTCGATATTGGCGACGTTGAAGCCTGCGGCGGGCGCCTGCACCTGCGGCACCAGCCCGGTACGGTAGGCCGCCGGCTGGGTGTGGGCAACAGCGGTGGCCGCAGCGGACTCGATGTTGGCCGGCATCGGCGGCAACGGCGGCGGGGTCTGCGCGGTGGTGGACAAGGCAACAGGCATCAACATGCCCAGCAAACCGGTGGCCGCCGAACGGATCGGACGACGCAGGCTGTTCTTTTTCATCGGTGGGACCCGTGCGCGACTGCTGATGGCGATTCTAGCGCCGCTTTTCCTCTGTGCACAAACAAAGCGAAGATGAATGCGCATCTCGTTGAAAAAGTTGGGATTTTGACGCCTCGAAAGCGTGTATCGGAACGTGTCATCCGGACCCGGTCATGACACCGCGTTGCGGCCTTCAGACGGCCACCTGCTGGCGATGTTGCAGTGCATTGGATAACGTACGCGCTTCACCGCCCCGGAGCCTGCCATGCCGCTGTCCAACCGCCGTCATCTGGCGAGGGACGCCGCGTGAGCGCGGTACGAGGGAAGGGCCCGCTGCAGGGGCTGATGGCGGCACTGCGCGAGTCCCCGGCGCTGTGGTGGTCGTTCCTGTACTTCTTCTGCCTGCTCAGCGGCTACTACGTGCTGCGTCCGGTGCGTGAAGCCATGGCCGCCTCGGCGGACCTGGAAACGGTGTTCCCGCCAATGCTGATTGCCTGGTTCGCCGGTCACGGCATCGCGCTGAAGGACTTCGTCCTGCAGTTCCTGTTCTCCTGCGTGTTCGTGATCATGCTGGTGCTGCAGCCGGTGTACGGCTGGCTGGTCAGCCGCTTCCCGCGACGGGTGTTCCTGCCGGCGGTGTACGGGTTCTTCATCGTGACCCTGCTTGGCTTCTACATGATGTTCGACAGCGGCGTGCCTGGCCGCGGCATGGCCTTCTTCTTCTGGATCACCGTCTTCAACCTGTTCGCGGTGGCGGTGTTCTGGAGTTTCATGGCCGACGTGTTCTCCAACGCGCAGGCGCGGGCGTATTACGGCTACATCGGCGCGGCGGGCACCGTTGGTGCCTTCCTTGGTCCGGTCATCACCAGTGCGCTGGTGCAGCGCGTGGGCATCGCCAACCTGATGCTGGTGTCAGCCGGTTTCCTGGCGATCTGCTTGTTCTGCATCTGGCGCCTGCGGCACTGGGCGGTGCTGCGCGAGCAGGAGCAGCAGTTGGTGTCGGGTGAGAAGCCGATGGGCGGCAGCGTGCTGGATGGCCTGAAACTGATCGTGCGCGAGCCGTTGCTGCGCTGGCTGGCGATCATGGTGGTGTTCGGCGTGGGCGTGGGGACGCTGCTCTACAACCAGCAGGCTGCGATCGTGCGTGCGGCGTTCACTGACCCGGCGGCCAGTACCGCGTTCTTCTCGCGCATCGACCTGGCGGTGAACGCGCTGGCGCTGCTGATGCAGGTGGGCCTGACCCGCTGGCTGCTGTCGCGCCACGGCATCGCGCCGGCGCTGCTGATTCCCGGTTTCGCGATCCTGATCGGCTTCTCGGTTCTGGCAGCCTCGCCGATGCCGTTGATGGTCGCGGTGGTGCAGGTGATGACCCGCGCCAGCGAATTTGCACTGGCCAAGCCGGCGCGCGAGACCATCTACACGCGCGTGGACCGGCAGTGGCGCTACAAGGCCGGCGCAGCGATCGATACCGTGGTCTACCGCGGTGCGGACCTGAGCTTTGCCTGGGTGCACAAGGGCCTGTCATTGTTCGGCTCGCACGTGGTGTTCATCGGCGGCATGCTGGTGGCCGCGTGCATGACCGCAGCCGCGTTCGGTGTACTGCGCGAAGAAAAGAAACTGCCGCGCGACCGCTGATTTTCCGGGGCCCGACCCCCATCCCTGTCCAAGGAACTGCCCATGTACTGGATCGCACTCACCCTGACGTTGCTCGTCGCCCTGCTGCACGTCTATTTCCTGGTGCTGGAGATGTTCCTGTGGGCCCGCCCGCTGGGCCTGAAGACCTTCCGCAACACGCCGGAGAAGGCGGAGACCACGCGGGTGCTGGCGGCCAACCAGGGCCTGTACAACGGCTTTCTGGCAGCAGGCATCGTGGTGGGGCTGGTGATCGGGCAGCCGGTGCTGGTGACGTTCTCGCTGGCCTGCGTGGTGGTGGCAGGGTGCTATGGCACCTACAGCGTGAGCCGGCGTATTTTCATGATCCAGGCGGTGCCGGCGATCCTGGCGCTGGTGTTTCGCGCGGTGGCGTAGTTCCCAGCCAACGGCGCAGCCCCTCGTGGGTTGGTCGCGGAATGCGGGTCGTGGATCTGGCCGGGCGGATGGGCTGGGCAGGGGACGCCGTAAACCCGTCCCTGGGGGCTTGGCCGCGGCATCCATGCCGCGGACACCCCTGCCCAGCCCATCCGCCCGACCCCGGACAGGTTCCGTGTGCGGCCAGCCCACGGAGAAGAAAAAGAAGATCAAGAGCAACAGCGGGTCGCTGCGCTCGTGGGTTCTGCGCGCACGAAAAAAGCGGCCAGTGGGCCGCTTTTGCTTTTGTTCTTATTTTTTTCTTGCGTGGGTGGACGCCGCAGAAATCTGTCAGAGGCTGGGGGCGGTGAGTTCGCGGGGGTGTCCGCGGCATGGATGCCGCGGCCAAGCCCCCAAGGACGGGTTCACGGCGTCCCCCGCGAACTCACCGCCCCCAGCCAAACCAAGGCTTTCCGCGATCAACCGTCCACCCACGAGGGGCTGCGCCGTTCGCCGGAACACTACTTCGCCGGCGACATCCACATGTCGATGACCGCGCTGAACACCTCCGTCCCCGCGCGGTCGCGCACACTCACCGTCACCGGCAGTGCATAGCCCTCGGCAGCGGCCACGATCGGCTGGGCCGGCAATGCCACCGCCTGCAGCGTGCCGCGCGCCTTGGCCAGGTACTGCACCTGCATCCCCTTCGGAATCCAGCGCATGCCCTTCGGCAGCGAGGCGTCAACCATCAGCCCGGCGGTCAGTTCGGCCAGGTTGCACATCGCGATCGCGTGCACCGTGCCGATGTGGTTGCGCACCCTGCGGCGGTCGGCCAGCGTGCCTTCGCAGCGGCCGTGTTCCAGGCGGGTGATGCGCGGCGCGATGCTGGCGAAGTAGGGCGCCTTGAAACACACCGCGCGTGAGAACAGCCAGGTGCCGGCGGGCCAGCGCTGCAGGCGGTTGTAGAGCGAGAGCAGGGGCGTGGACATGGTCGGTGTTCCGGTCGTCGGATAGAGCGACGGCGGGCCGAGGCCCGCCGTCGAAGGCAACGCGTATCGCGGGCGATCAGGCGGCCTGCGAATGCGGATCCTTGTGCTGGCGGTCGTAGTAGCTGGCCGCGCGCAGTTCGTGGGTGTCGAAGTCGTCCACGGTGATCGTGTCCAGGGTCAGCGTGCGCAGCTCTTCCAGCAGGCTGCGCTCGTCCTGGGTGATCACGCCCTCGGCCACGGCTTCGTCCAGCTGGCTCTTGAAGTCCAGCGCCTCGATGCCCTTGCTCTTCAGCGCCTTCAGGAACTTGCGTTCCACCGGCTCGGCCATGATCGCCTTGCTCAGGTAGCTGTTGATGCGGCCACCCGGGTTGTTCTCGCACGGGGTCAGGAACACGCCACTGGCCAGGCGGTCGCGGGCTTCGTTCGGCGCCATCAGCAGGGCGGCGACGCGGCGGCTCAGGCGGTCGCCCGGGGCCTCGGCACGACGGCCCAGCGGGAAGATCAGCGCCCACATCAGCCAGCCGATCGGACGGATCGGGAAGTTGCGCAGGGCCGCCGACAGCGATTCCTCGATCTTGTGCACGCTGTCATGGAAGGCCCAGGCCAGCAGCGGCTGGTCGGCCTGCGGTGCGCCCTCGTCGTGGTAGCGCTTGAGCATGGCGCTGGTCATGTAGACGTGGCTCAGCACGTCGCCCAGGCGGCCGGACAGCGATTCCTTGAACTTCAGCTTGCCGCCGAGGGTCATCATCGAGATGTCGGCCATCAGCGCCAGGTTGGCCGAGTAACGGTCCAGCTTGCGGAAGTAGCGGCGGGTGTAGGCGTCACCCGGGGCGGCACCGAAGCGTGCCCCGGTCAGGCCGAACCAGAACGAACGCACGGCATTGGAGATGCCATAGCGGATGTGGCCGAACAGGCTGCGGTCGAAGTCCTGCAGGCCGGCACGGGTATCCGGATCCTGCGCGGCCTTCATTTCCTTCAGTACCCACGGGTGGCAGAGGATCGCACCCTGGCCGAAGATCAGCAGGCTGCGGGTCATGATGTTGGCGCCTTCCACGGTGATCGCGATCGGCGCGGCCTGCCAGCTGCGGCCGGCGAAGTTGCGCGGCCCCAGGATGATGCCCTTGCCGCCGATCACGTCCATCATGTCCGAGATCACTTCGCGGCTCATGGTGGTGCAGTGGTACTTGGCGATCGCCGACGGTACCGACGGCACGTCACCACGGTCGACTGCAGCAGCGGTGGCCTGCGACAGCGCGCTGATCTTGTACGCCTTGCCGCCGATGCGGGCCAGCGCTTCTTCCACGCCTTCGAAGCGGCCGACCGACAGACCGAACTGCTTGCGGATGCGTGCATAGGCGCCGGTCACGGCGGCACCGGCCTTGGCACCGCCGCTGGCGGTGGACGGCAGGGTGATCGAACGGCCCACGGCCAGGCACTCGTTGAGCATGTTCCAGCCCTTGCCGGCCATGGCCGCGCCACCGATCAGCTGGGTCAGCGGAATGAACACGTCCTTGCCGCGGATCGGGCCGTTCTGGAACGTCGAGTTCAGCGGGAAGTGGCGACGGCCGATTTCAACGCCGGCGGTGTCGCGCGGCAGCAGGCCCAGGGTGATGCCGATGTCGCGGGTGTCGCCGATCAGGCCATCCGGGTCGTACATGCGGAAGGCCAGGCCAATCAGCGAAGCGACCGGGGCCAGGGTGATGTAACGCTTGTCGAAGGTCAGCTTGACGCCGAGCACCTGCTCGCCGTTCCACTCGCCCCTGCAGACGATGCCGTAGTCCGGAATCGAGGTGGCGTCGGAGCCGGCGAACGGACCGGTCAGGCCGAAGCAGGGCACTTCGCGGCCATCGGCCAGGCGCGGCAGGTACTGGTCCTTCTGTTCCTGGGTGCCGTAATGCACCAGCAGTTCACCCGGGCCCAGCGAGTTGGGCACACCGACGGTGGAGCTGACCACCGAGGACACCGAGGCCAGCTTCTGGATCACCTTGTGGTGGGCCAGCGCAGAGAAGCCCAGGCCGCCATATTCCTTCGGGATGATCATGCCGAAGAACTTGTTCTTCTTGATGAAGGCCCACAGCTCCGGCGGCAGGTCAGCGTGGACGTGGGTGATTTCCCAGTCGTTGACCATCGTGCACAGCTCTTCGACCGGGCCATCGAGGAAGGCCTGTTCTTCGGCGGTCAGCTGCGGCTTGGGGTAATTGAGCAGGATGTTCCAGTCCGGATCACCGGTGAACAGTTCGCCCTCGAAGCCAACCGAGCCGGTTTCCAGCGCGATGCGCTCGGTCTGCGACAGCGGCGGCAGCACCTTGCGGAACACCTTCATCATCGGGCCGGTCAGCAGCGGCTTGCGGATGAACGGCAGCAGCAGCGGCACGGCGATGACGGCCAATATGGCGGCAGCCACGATCGTGGCGGTCTGGTTGACGTAGGGAATGAACCAGCAGGCGACCAGCAGGGCCACGCTGATCAGCGTCCAGGTAACCAGCCGCATGCGGTGGTAGGCGACGAACGCGCCTGCCAGCAGCAGGGCGAGGAAGGGAAGAACGATGCTCATGAGCGTGCTCCGGTGACGTGCTCGTTTGTGGCGGACGAAGCTGCAGCATCCGCTGCGGGCAACACGTCCAGATAGTCCAACACAGTAGCGGTAAAGGCGTCGTTGTCATCGCCGGCGACCATGTGCGTGGCCTGCGGCAGCTGTACATGACGCGCGTGCGGCGCCAACGCCAGGAATTCGGCCACGGTCTGTGGCGTGACCAGGTCGCTTCGGCCGCCGCTGACCAGCAGCAGCGGGCACTTCACCTGGCGTGCGGCCTCGGCCAGTGCATCCTGGTGCTGCTCGCTGTCGCGCGCCAGTTCGGCCACCAGGCGCGGGTCCCAGTGCCAACGCCAGCGGCCGTGGCCGTCCTCGCGCAGCAGTGCGCGCAGCGACTGCTCGGATTTGCGCGGACGGTGCGGCATGTAGGCCGAGATCACATCGGCGGCCTGGGTGAGCGAGGCAAAGCCGTCGGGATGGGCGGTCATGAAGGCCAGAATGCGTTCAACACCGGCGGTATCCCAACGCGGGGTGATGTCCACCAGCACCATCGCCGAGAACAGGCCCGGCCAGCGCGATTCGGCCAGCAGGCCGAACAGGCCGCCCATCGAGGCTGCGACCAGCACCGGCGGGCGTGGCTGTTCCCCGGCCAGCACGATCAGGTCATCAGCGAACTGCTCGCCGTGATAGGGCAGTTCGGCAGAATTCCAGTCCGAATCGCCGTGGCCACGGGCGTCGTAGGCCAGCGTCTGCAGCCCCGCCGCAGACAGGGCCCGCGCGGTGGCGTTCCATGCGTGCCGGGTCTGGCCGAAGCCGTGCGCGAACAACACGCGGCCACGGCGGCCGTGGTCGCTGGCGGTTGCGGCCAGGCGTGCGCCATGGGCGGCCTCCAGGCGAAGATCATGGAACGCAGCGGGAGTAGGGGACGTAACCATACTTGCTAGTATGGATCGCTTGTGAGGGAAGTCAATACTGCACGGTATGGTGCGCTGCGGCAGGTGCCCAGGCGGGCGTCGCGACGGTTTCGGCCGCAACCGCGTACTGCAACGAACCCCGGCGTATGGTTAAATCAGCCCATGAATCAACCTGACGCTTCCGCCGGCGAACCGCGCGCCGGCCGCAACAGCCGCCTGAGTGCCGAAGACTGGGCCCAGGCCGCTCTCGATCTGATTGCTGAACAAGGTGTGGGGGCCGTCGCGGTGGAACCGTTGGCGCGGCGCCTGGGTGTGACCAAGGGCAGTTTCTACTGGCACTTCCCCTCGCGTGATGCACTGCTGCAGGCGGCGCTGGAACGCTGGGAACTGTTCGAACAGGAACAGGTGTTCGGCAGCCTGGAGGACGTGCCGGACCCGCGCGTGCGCCTGCGCCAGCTGTTCCAGATGGTCGCGCACGAAGTGCAGCCGCACATCATCTACAGCGAACTGCTGAAGGCGCTGGACCACCCGATGGTGCGCCCGGTGATCGACCGCGTTTCGCAGCGCCGGCTCGACTATTTGGTTGCTTCGTTCCGCCAGGCCGGGCTCAGCTCCACCGATGCACGGCATCGCGCGCGCCTGGCCTATGCCGCCTACGTCGGCTTCCTGCAGCTGTCGCTGCAGCTGCAGCAACCCAAGCAGGCCCGCGAGGATTTCGAGGCCTATGTCGAGCATCTGATCGAGACGCTCATTCCCAGCTGAATGGGAGAATGGCGCCCTGCAAGTGCCGAATGCGCCTTGCAGGCGACCTCAATGCGCCAACGTATGTCGTGGTGAGGCTGGTTTCACGCGATTTGGGCATTTTCTTAACGACTCTTTAATTCCAGATCAAGTGTGGCTACTATCGGGTCACCAGCCGTTTTTTGTGCCTCCCTTTTGGGGCACGTCGGTTGGACTCAGCACACAACCCAAGATCCATGGAGAGAGAGCCCATGAAGTTGAACAGCAACAAGCTGCGCGATGCAGTGTGCGTTGCGCTGGCCGCCAGCGCCGCATCCGTTGCCGGTACCGGGGTGGCGTCTGCCCAGACCGCCACCAACCTGGACCGCATCGAAGTCACCGGTTCGCGCATCCGTACCGTCGACGTCGAAACCGCCCAGCCGGTCCTGACCCTCAACCGCGCTGACATCGAGAAGCAGGGCTTCTCGTCGGTCGCTGACATCCTGCAGAACATCAGCGCCGTGGGTACGCCGCCGATCAGCCGTGCCCAGCCGCTGTCCTCGGGCGAAGCCGTCGGCGGCACCTACATCAGCCTGCGTGACCTGGGCGCCACCCGCACCCTGGTGCTGCTCAACGGCAAGCGCCTGGGCATCACCACCGGTGGCCTGCAGGACATCTCGACCGTGCCGGTCTCGGCCATCGAGCGCATCGAAGTGCTGAAGGACGGCGCTTCGTCGATCTACGGTTCCGATGCCATCGCCGGCGTCATCAACATCATCACCCGTACCAACTTCGAAGGCGCCACCGGCAGCGTCTACTACGGCCAGTACAGTGAAGGCGACGGTGCCACCCGCACCATGGACTTCACCATGGGCGTGAAGGGTGAGCGCGGTTCGCTGACCATCGGTGCCGAGTACGCCAAGGAAGACAAGGTGCGGGCGGCCGATCGTCCGTACGGTGCGTTCCCGCGCAGCTCCAACCACCCGGACTTCGGTTGGACCACCGTCGGTGAGTTCGGCGGTTTCGTCAGCCGTCCGGCCGATGGCCTGCCGGGCGTCACCTATCCGGCCGCCAGCGCATCCAACCCGAACCGCGAAGTGCGCGTGATCCTGCGTGAGGGTGGCAACGCGAACAACAAGGCCGACTACGTCGCGCAGAACGTCAACAGCTTCTCCACCAAGGACAAGACCAACACCAACCTGCAGACCGACCTGCGTACCCCGCAGGAACGCCGTGCAGTGTTCGTCGATGGCATCTACGACCTGACCGACAACGTGCGCCTGCGCACCAACATGCTGTACAGCTTCCGCGATTCGAACCGCCAGATCGCCGGCTACCCGTACGGCGCACTGGCCTTCGGTTCGCCGATTTCGGCCAGCAGTGCGTTCAATCCGCTGGGTGCTGACATCGCCAACTGGTGGCGTCGTACTTCGGAAGTGCCGCGCAACACCCGCGCCGAGCTGACCACCTTCCGCTTCAGCGGCGGCCTGGAAGGCAGCTTCGAGTTCTCCGACCGCCTGTTCGACTGGGATGTCGGCTACCTGTACAACAACAACAAGCTGGTCCAGACCAGCACCGGCGACCTCAACCTGACCGCGCTGCGTGCGGCGGTGGGTCCGTCCTTCATCAACAGCAGCGGCGTGGCGCAGTGCGGTACCGTGGCCAACCCGATCGGGCTGAACCAGTGCGTGCCGTACAACCCGTTCCTGCACGCCGGCATCCAGAGCAACGGTGCCAACGGCGCATTGACCGGCAACACCGCCCTGCAGAACCTGCTGTTCCCGTCCGCGCACTCCACCGCCGAGACCACCACCAAGGTCATCACCGCCAACCTGGCCGGCAGCCTGTTCACCCTGCCTGCCGGCGACCTGGGCTTCGCCGTGGGTGTCGAGCACCGCAAGGAAACCGGCAGCTTCAGCCCGGACGCGCTGGTGCAGTCGGGCAACACCTCCGGCCTGGCCAACTTCCCCACCGGTGGTGGCTACAAGGTTGACGAAGTCTACGCCGAGTTCAACGTGCCGATCCTGGCCGACCTGCCGGGCGCCCGCGAGCTGAGCCTCAACGCGGCCACCCGCCATTCGGACTACGACACCTTCGGCACCACGCTGAACAGCAAGTTCGGCTTCAAGTGGAAGCCGATCGACTCGCTGCTCATCTGCGGTACCTGGGCGGAAGGCTTCCGTGCCCCGACCATCGCCGACCTGTACAGCGGCGGTTCGCAGTCGTTCGACTTCTTCACCGATCCGTGCGATTCGGTCTACGGTGCGGCGCGCACCAATCCTGCGGTGCGTGCCCGTTGCGCCGCCGCACTGCCGGCCGGCGTAAATGCAGCCAACTTCCGCCAGCAGCAGCAGGGCTTCACCCCGACCACCGCTGCATCGTCGCAGACCCCGCTGGCCTTCGTCTCCGGCTCCAACGACCAGCTGACCCCGGAAACCTCGACGTCCAAGACCCTGGGCTTCGTCTGGAGCCCGGGTTTCATCCAGAACTTCAACATGTCGCTGGACTGGTGGGAAATCCGCGTCGAGAACACCATCATCTCGGACACGGCCAACCTGATCCTCAACGACTGCTACATCAACGACATCGCGGCACGCTGCTCGGCGTTCACGCGTGACCCGGTGACCGGCATCGTCAACAACCTCAAGCGCACCGGCATCAACGCCGGTTACCGCGAGGTGGAAGGCTTCGACCTGGATGTCAGCTACCGCCTGCCGACCGATCGTTTCGGCAACTTCAGCGCGCAGTGGACCAGCACCTACACCTCGCGTGATGACCTGGTCACCACCAAGAACGCGGTCACCCACCCGAACCCCCGCACCGGCGTGGGCTGGGCTGGCTACGCCTTCCGCGTGCGTTCGAACCTGAACCTGGGTTGGGAAATGGGTGACTTCGGCGCCAGCTGGACCGTCCGTTACTTCTCCGGCATGAAGGAAGCGTGCCTGAGTGCCGTGACGTTCCCGGAAGAGTGCAACCTGCCGAACTACGCTTCGCCGAACAACCAGGGCGTGGCGGTGGGCAGCGCGACCAACCAGCGTGGCGCGACCGTGTTCAACGACGTCCAGCTGCGCTGGAACGCACCGTGGAATGCGACCGTGGCCGTGGGTGCCAACAACGTGTTCGGCCGCGTGGGCCCGACCATGTACAGCCAGCCGAGCGCGAACGTCTCCTACTACGGTGGCTTCGACATCGGTCGCTTCCTGTACATGAAGTACACCCAGCGCTTCTGATCGCGGCGTAATATGTACGTGTGACATGGCCACGCCCCGAAAGGGGCGTGGCTTTTTTCATGGGGCAGCCAGGCTTGATGGCGCAGGCCTTTGCGCAGCCGTGCTGGACCAGGCCGCGCACAGGCGCTTGCGCATCGCCGCGTGGCGGCGGCGAGGTGTCATTACGGGGATGGGCGAAGGGAGCGCGCGCGGAAACGTCGCGGTGAGGCGGCAGGGAGCCTACAGGTCCTGCTCGTAGCGCACGTACGGCACGGTGCCGTCGTCGTTGCTTTCGTTGCGTGGCGAGAACGGATTCTTGCCGCGGCTGATCACGTTCTCGGCGCCCACGGTGAGCTGGCCGGACCATGGCGTGCGCCAGGTCAGGCCGATACCCAGGCCTTCCCACTTGCCGGGCTTGCCGGGCACGTCGATGACGCGGCCGATGATGCTGCCGGTGAAATTGCCGTAGCCGGCGCCGATGCTCAGGCTCTTGCTGTCCCAGCGGTCGGCAATGGCCGGCGAGGCGTCGGCCAGCGGTACCAGGCGGGCCTTGGCGTAGGTGCCGGCGATGGACACGAAGCCTTCGCGGCCGATGTTCTTCTGCGCGAACACGGTCAGGTCATTCTGCTCGGCGCGCAGCGAAGGGGTCTTGTTCGGGCCTGCCAGCCATGCCGGCAGGGTTTCACGGCCGGTGCCGGCGGTGATGCCGAGGCGGCTGCTGCCACGGTTCAATGCGGCGGTGCCGGTGAAACGCCGGCTGTTGAGGTCGTCCTCGTCGCCGAGGCTGGCCAGCATGCAGTGGCTGGCCAGGCCGCTCATGCTGGTCCCGCTGCTGCTGCAGAGCAGGCCCAGCGAATCGCCGGAGGACAGGCCAAAGGCCGCATCCAGCGAGTTGCGGCCGAAATGCCAACGCGCCCCGGCCGCCTGCTCACCGGTCGGCTCCAGGTACAGCAGGGCCTCGACCTTGCCGCTGCCCTTGTTCCATACCGGCAGCACGGTGCGGGTGTCCTTGCTCTGCGCATGCACGCCCGTGATCGCGCCAAGGGCGATCATCATGGCCAGCGGTAGACGCAGGAAGGTACGCATCGGACCAGTTCAGACAGGGACGGACAACGGAAGTTCCCGTGGGGACGGGAACTTGATCCTAGGGTGTTTATGAATTCTTAACAAGCCTTGATCCTCCCCAGGTACAAGACTGCCGTTCATTGAAGCCGTTCAGGCGCCGGTACAGCCCCCTGGGCGCCGTGGAACAGTATGCCGAACTCCGTCAATGGAAAGTGATACTCACGCCCGCAGAATTCGCAACGGACCTCGACGGCGCCGGTGTCTGCAGCCGCTGCACGGGCCTCCTCCTCACCCAGCGACTGCAGCATCGCCGCCACCCGCTCGCGGGAACAGGAGCAGGCAAAGGACAGCGGCTTTTCGCCCATCAGCGCCGGCTTCTCCTCGTGGAACAGGCGGTGCAGCAGCTGCTCGGCCGGGGTGGCCAGCAGTTCAGCCTTGCCAAGGGTCTCGAACAGGGCGCTGGCGCGCGCCCAGCCGTCCTCGTCGCCCTCGTCGCCCGGCAGCTTCTGCAGCAGCAGGCCGGCGGCACCATTGCGGTCGGCCGCCAGCAGCAGGCGGGTCGGCAGCTGCTCGGACTGGCGGAAGTAGTCCTCGAAGGCCTCGTCCAGTTCCGGCGCGGTCAGTCCGACCAGGCTCTGGTAGCGCTGTGGTTCACGCGGGTCCAGGCCGGGGTTCTCGATGGTGATGGCGAGGATCGCGTCATCGCCCAGGCTGGACAGGTCGCGCGGCGCGTCGCCGCCTTCGCTGAGCTGGGCGATGCCGCGCAGGGTGCCGGCGGCGGTGCATTCGGCGAACAGGGTGCGCAGGGCAGTGCTGCTGCGCAGCTGGATCGACAGGCGTCCATCGATCTTGGTATGGCCGGTGAACAGCGCCGAGGCCACGCAGGCCTCGCCGAGCAGTTCGGCGGCGGTATCCGGGTACTCGGCGTGGGACAGGATCTCCTGCCAGGTGGCCTGCAGGTGCACGTGGACGCCGCGGACGCCGGCGTCGGGGAGCAGGAAGCGGATCAGGGAATCGGAGTTGGCGGTCATCGGCTCACATCGCGCGTAAACGGGGGCAGTTGCCGGATAATGCGCCGACAACCAGATAGAAGAAGGATGCACCAGTAATGGGGGCAGGGGGAGAGCAGCACAAGGTGGAAGCTGTCGTAGAAGGCCCACGCCGCAGGCGCTGGCGCTGGAAACGGCTGCTGTGGCTGCCGGTGCTGCTGGCTGCTTTCAGCTGCCTGCAGGTCCTGGTGCTGCGGTTCATCGACCCGCCGGTGTCCATGGTGATGCTGTGGCGCTATGGCGAGGCGCTGGGCGAGGCCGATTGGTCCTATCGCCTGCATTACCAGTGGCGCGACCTTGACCAGATGGCGCCGAGCCTGCCGATTTCGCTGGTGGCCGCTGAGGACCAGCGTTTCCCCGACCACAACGGCTTCGACCTGCAGGCGATCGAGAAGGCCCGCGACCACAATGCCAAGGGCGGGCGACTGCGTGGCGCCAGCACGATCAGCCAGCAGGTGGCCAAGAACCTGTTCCTCTGGCAGGGCCGCAGCTGGATCCGCAAGGGGCTGGAGGTCTGGTACACCGTGCTGATCGAAGCGCTGTGGCCAAAGAAGCGCATCCTGGAGATGTACGCCAACATCGCCGAGTTTGGTGATGGCGTGTACGGAGCTCAGGCGGCGGCGCAGAAGTTCTGGGGCAAGGACGCGGCCAGGTTGAGCCCGGCCGATAGCGCGCGGTTGGCGGCGGTGCTGCCGGCACCGCGGCGCTACAACGCCGCAAAGCCAGGGCCGTACGTGCAGCGGCGCGCCGCCTGGATCCAGCGCCAGGCACGGCAGCTGGGCGGGGCCGCGTACCTTTCGGAAGAGTGAGCGCGCGCCGCCTGATCTACGGCCGGCGGCAACGTACAATCCGGGCATGACCCGCGAACGGCTCACTTTCGTCATCGCCGCCTACAACGAGGCCCTGGCACTGCCGTTGCTGCATCCGCGGTTGTGCGCGGTGCTCGACGCGCTGCCCGACATCGACGGCCACATCCTGTACGTGGACGACGGCAGCCATGACGGGACCTGGGAGGTGATCGCCCGCCTGGCCCAATCCGACGCGCGGGTCTCCGCGCTGAAGCTGTCGCGCAATTTCGGCAAGGAAGCCGCACTGACCGCTGGCCTGGACCTGGTACGCGAAGGGGCGGCGATGATCCTGGATGCCGATGGCCAGGACCCGCCGGAGCTTGTGCCGCAGTTCGTCGCGCGCTGGCGCGAGGGCCATGACAACGTCTATGGCACGCGCCTGGCGCGCGATGGCGAGGCCTGGATCAAGCGTGCCACGGCGGCGATCTTCTACCGCGTGATGGGGCGCCTTTCGCGTACGCCGATCCCGGCCGATACCGGGGATTTCCGCCTGCTGTCACCACGCGCGCTGAGTGCGCTGCGCGAGATGCGTGAGCGCCATCGTTTCATGAAGGGGCTTTTCAGCTGGGTGGGTTTCAAGCGCGTGGCGGTGCCCTACCACCGCCACGCACGCGTGGCCGGCACCAGCAAGTTCAGCCTGTGGCGGCTGTGGAACTTCGCCCTGGAAGGCATCACCGGGTTCTCGACCGTGCCCCTGCGCGCGGCGACCTACCTGGGGCTGGCAACCGCGGCGGTGGCCTTCGTGTTCGGCATGTGGGTGATCGTCAAGGCCGCGCTGTACGGCGACCGGGTGGCGGGCTGGCCGACGATGATGGCGGTGATCCTGTTCCTGGGCGGGGTGCAGTTGATCGCGCTGGGCCTGATCGGTGAGTACCTGGGGCGCCTGTACGAAGAGTCCAAGCAGCGGCCGTTGTACCTGGTTGACGCGTGGCTAGCATCCGCCGTGGCAGGCTCGGCCCTGCAACCCACCCTCGGAGGGCAGGCAGATGACCACGGTACGGCAACTGTTGGACGGCAAGTCTCCTGAAGTACATGCGGTCGCGCCGGATGCGGCGGTGATCGATGCGATCCGGTTGATGGCGGAAAAGGGCATTGGCGCGGTCCTGGTGATGGACGGGCCACGGTTGGTCGGGATCCTTTCGGAGCGCGATTACGCGCGCAAGATCGTGTTGCGTGATCGTTCTTCGCGCGATACGGCGGTGGCCGAGATCATGACGACGCAGGTGGTGACGGTGTCGCCGGGCGAAGAGGTGGAGCATTGCCTGCAGCTGGTGACCGACTACCGCATCCGCCACCTGCCGGTGGTGGAGGGCGCCCAGGTGCTGGGGGTGATTTCCATTGGCGACCTGGTGAAGTCGGTGATCGATGCGCAGCGGCGCGAGCTGGATCAGCTGCAGCAGTACATCGTGGCGGGATGAGTTTTTCGCTGGCGGGCCTGCGGCCCGCCAGCCCGCTTTTCGAAGCTCAAAGCCAGGGCCAAAGCCAAAGCCAAAGCCAAACCAGCGCCTTCCTGATGCGGGGGGAGGCTGAGGGCATGGGCGTGTCCTGCCTGGGTCACCCGTCCCCCTCAAACCACGATCAATCCAGGCGCCACGAACGAACGCTCCTACTTCGCATACTGCCCACCGCAGTTGGCATCCTTGCCCGGCCCCAGTTCAATCGTAGCCAGCAGCGCTGCCGGCGGGGCAATGCTGCCCAGTGCCAGGGCCACCGCGCCGCGAATACCCAACGCCTTGAAGTCCGGGCGGAACGACGGGTCCTTGAACGTGCCGCTGATATGCAACGGTGACCGCAGTACCAGGATGCTCTTGTCCTTCGGGCGCGGTTTCAGCAGCAGGTCCAAGGTCTCGTCGCGCAGGCTGACCGTGCCTTCGCCGATGAGGATGGTATCGGTGGTGTCCACCGCCAGTGCCTGGCTGGTCATCAGGCCGTCCTGCACACCGAAGTCGGCGAAGGCGCAGCGCAGCGGAATCTGCTTGTCACCGGTCACCAGGAATTTCAGCGACTCGGTGATATCCAGCCCGGCCAGTTCCATCACCAGGTTGCCGACATGGCCACGGCCCATCGCCAGCCCGACCTTGCCGCTGCTGCTGCCGAGCATGGCGGCGATCGAGTTGCCGCGCCCGCTCAGGTCCACTTCGCCGCCGATGCCGCCCTTGGCCTGCTCGGCCAGCTTCGCATCCGGGAAAAGCTGGCCCAGCTGCACGCCGCGTACGCTGGCCTTCAATGCGGTGCGAATCTGCGCCTGGCGTGCATCCATGCGGATCGTGCTGCGGATATCGCCGCCGGCCACGCCGAAGTTCAGCGGGTCCAGCCGCAGCACGCCGTCATCCAGCAGCAGGTGCGCGTCCATGTCGTCCAGTGGCAACGAGGGCGCGTTGATGCGGTGGGCCTTCCAGCGCACGTCGGCATCCATCGCACGCAGTTTGCCCAGGTTGTAGGGCGTGTCGGGCAATACCCGGCTGCTGGCGGCGATGCGGGCGGCCTGTGCCTTTTGCTCCGCATTCGCGGTTTCGCCGCCGCCGGTCTTCGGTGGCGCTCCCACGAAGCCGGCCAGGTCATCGAAGTCCAGGCGCCTGGATTCCAGTGTCGCGGTCAGCCGTGGACGGTCGCGTCCCACCTCGAACTGCAGGTTGCCAGCGAGGTCGCTGTCACCGACCTTCCCGGTGAAGCTGTCGTAGCGCCAGACGTTGTGGTCGCGCTTCAGCCGTCCGTCCAAGGCGTAGGGCGGTGAGGGCGGGATGGCAATGCCGAGCAGCGGGTACAGGTCCGACAGGTCCTGCCCGCTGAGTGCGAACTGCAGGTCGAACACCCGCAGCTGGAACGGATTGGTCAGCGTGCCACTGGCCACCGCGTGGGTAGCGCCGGCGCGACCGTCGAGGTGGATGCGGAACGGGTGGTCGCTGTCGGTCAGTTCCAGCGGAGATTCGGTGCCACCGCGCAGGGTGAACGGGTTGCCTTGCCAGTGGCCTTTGCCCTGCACCAGCAGCGGCGGTGAGGCATCGGCCTGTTTCGGCTGACCGCTGCGCACGCCCACGCGGATGTCGGTGCGGCCCAGTGCATCGATGAACTGCAGCCGACCATCGTCGATGCGCAGGCGTTTGAGCTGCGGGCTTGTGCCGCCGGCGCTGTCACCGAGGAAGTCCCAGTTCCCCGGCTCGCCCTTGCGCGGGGCGGTTTCCAGCAGCACGTCCGGCCGGGTCAGGCGCACCTCGGGCAGCTGCACGCTGCCGCGCAGCAGGGGCCAGACCCGCACGTCGATCTCGACGCGGTCTGCGCTGGCCATCTCAGGTTGTTTCGCCCAGCTGGCATTGGCGAAGGTGATCGCATCGGCGCGGATCGTGCTGGTGCGGCCGAGGTCGACATCAAGGTTCCCGATGCGCAGCACTCGGCCGGTGCGTGCCTGTACCGCGCGCTCCACCGGACCCTTGAACCAGTTCCAGTCCCACAACGCGAGCAGTATCAGGATCGCCGCCAGCAGGAAGACCAGGATCGTGAGCCAGCGCCGGCCTCGTGGGCCGGGGCGGCGGAGGCGCCAACGGGACGTGCGCTTTGCGGCAGGGGAGGCGGCAGCATTCACGCTGCCATGGTTGCCCCCTGTTCGTGGACAGGGCGCGAAGCGACCATGTGCATGGCGTGCACACGCCGCCGTCGAGCGGCCATTTACAGCACCTGCATGGTGACCGCGACGAAGTGGCAGACGCTGCCGCCGATCACGAACAGGTGCCAGATGGCATGCGAGTACGGGATCGATTCACGGTGGTAGAAGTAGGTCCCCAGCGTATACGACAGGCCGCCGCCGAACAGCCAGGTGAGGGTGCCGCCATCGATCGAGGCCCACATCGGCTTGATCGCCACGACCACCAGCCAGCCCATGGCGATGTAGATCACCGTTGAGAGCACCTTGAAACGGCCGGTGTAGAACAGCTTGAACACCACGCCGCCCAGCGCCAGCGCCCAGATCGCGGTGAACAGGCCCCAGCCCCACGGACCGCGCAGGCCGATCAGGGTGAACGGGGTATAGGTGCCCGCGATCAGCACATAGATCGCGCAGTGGTCGAACACCTTCAACCGGCCCTTGGCGACCGGATGCTGGATGGCGTGGTACAGCGTGGAGGCGGTGTACAGCAGCAACAGCGCGATACCGAACACGATCGCGCTGGCCAGCTGCCAGCCGTCGCCGTAGATCGCAGCCAGGGTGATCAACACCGCGCTGGCGGCCAGGGCGAATACCGCGCCCAGGCCATGGGTCAGGGCGCTGGCGATTTCTTCACGGATCGAAGCAATGGACGTCGTGGACATGGCGTAGGCATTGTTCGCGGGGAGGGGGACCCGCACCCCCTTATCATCGCCGCGATGGGCGATACGTGCACGCCTGTCACCGTATGGTGGGTGAATGCCTGCCTTGCGTTGGCTGGGGTCAGAGCCCTTTCCTGCCGGAAAGGGATCCGACCCCGTGGCATCAGCCCACCGAAACGGTATGGGCCGCTTCGCGGGTGGCCGAGAAACGCACGTCCGGCGAGCGTTCCTGCGCCAGCTGCAGGTTGACCCGGGTCGGTGCCAGGTAGACCAGGTGGCCGGCTGCATCCAGTGCCAGGTTCAGCGCATTCTTTTCGCGGAACTCTTCCAGCTTCTTCTCGTTGCTGCAGTGGACCCAACGCGCGGTGGTCACGCTGACCGGCTCGAAGGTGGCTTCCACGCCGTACTCGTCCTTCAGGCGATAGGCCGCCACGTCGAACTGCAGCACACCCACCGCACCCAGGATCAGGTCGTTGCTGGTGAGAGGGCGGAAGAACTGGGTCGCGCCTTCTTCGGACAGCTGGGCCAGTCCCTTCTGCAGCTGCTTGAGCTTGAGCGGATCGCGCAGGCGCGCGCGGCGGAACAGTTCCGGGGCGAAGTTGGGGATGCCGGTGAAGGTGACCGCTTCGCCTTCGGTAAAAGTATCGCCGATGGAAATGGTGCCGTGGTTGTGGATGCCGATCACATCGCCCGGCCAGGCTTCTGCGGCGATTTCACGATCGCTGGCCATGAAGGTCAGTGCGTTGGCCAGCTTCATTTCCTTGCCGGTGCGCACGTGGAAGGTCTTCATGCCAGCGCTGAAGCGGCCCGAGCAGACCCGCATGAACGCGACGCGGTCGCGGTGCTGCGGGTCCATGTTGGCCTGGATCTTGAACACGAAGCCGGTCAGCTTGTTCTCTTCCGGGGCGATCTCGCGGCCAGTGGTGGAACGCGCCTGCGGCGACGGCGCATGCTCGACGAAGAAGTCCAGCAGCGGCTGCACGCCGAAGTTGTTCACGCCCGAGCCGAAGAACACCGGGGTCTGCTTGCCGGCGCGGTAGGCCTCCAGGTCGAACGGATGGCTGGCGCCCTGCACCAGTTCCAGCTCGTCGCGCAGGTCGGCCAGCATCTGCGCACCGATCTTCTCGGCCAGGCCGGGGGCATCGATGGACGGGAAGATGGTCGAATCCTGGCGGGTGAAGTTGCGGCCCGGCTCGTACAGGTGCACTTCGCCGGTCAGCAGGTGGACCACGCCCTTCAGGCGCTGGCCCATGCCGATCGGCCAGGTGACCGGCGCACACTGGATGCCCAGCACGGTTTCCACTTCATCCAGCAGCTCGATCGGGTCCTTGCCCTCGCGGTCGAGCTTGTTGATGAAGGTCATGATCGGGGTATCGCGCAGGCGGCACACTTCCATCAGCTTGATGGTGCGCTCTTCCACGCCCTTGGCCACGTCGATCACCATCAGCGCCGAGTCCACCGCAGTCAGCACGCGGTAGGTGTCCTCGCCGAAGTCGGCGTGGCCGGGGGTGTCGAGCAGGTTGACGATCTTGTCTTCGTACGGGAACTGCATCACCGAAGAGGTGACGGAGATGCCGCGTTCCTTTTCCAATGCCATCCAGTCGGAGGTGGCGTGGCGGGCGGCCTTGCGGCCCTTGACCGAACCGGCCATCTGGATCGCGCCTCCGAACAGCAGCAGCTTTTCGGTCAGCGTGGTCTTGCCGGCGTCAGGGTGGGAAATGATGGCGAAGGTGCGGCGACGCGACGCTTCGTTGGCGACTTCGGACATGGCAGTGGCGCCCGCCCGGGGCGCTTTTCAAAGAGATAAGCGCCCGATTATACCGACCGGGGCCGTTCAGCGCCCGATGCCGCCCTCGGCCTCGCCCTGGCGGGCGAACTGCAGCTGGCCCTGCTCGGCGAAGATGCGTGCCGGCACCGAACGCAGGCCCATGCCGCGGTTGACCTGTACCACGAAGTGCAGGTGCGGTGCGCTGCTGAAGCCGCTGTTGCCGGACAGGCCGATGGGCTGCCCGGCGCCCACTGCCTGGCCGCGACGCACGCGCATGCCGCCGGCCTGCAGGTGGCCGTACAGGGCCATGCTGCCGTCGCTGTGCAGCACGCGGATGAAGTTGGCGCGGGCACCATCACGTTCGCGGTCCTGGCCGTTGCCTCGGAAGCCATCCTGGATCTGCATCACCGTGCCCTCGCGCGCGGCCAGCACCAGCGTGCCCTCCGGCAGTGCGAAGTCGACCGCGTCGCGGTTCTCCTCGTCGTCATGGCTGAACCGGCCCTGCGGCGCCTGGTCCACGCGCGGGCGTGCATCATCGAAGGGCAGGCGGTAGGCCACATCCTCGGCCTGTGCGGCGGGGTTGCCTGGTACCGACTGCAGGCGCAGGTCCAGCATCCGGCCGTTGACTGGCGCGGGGAGGTGGCCGACGACCAGACTGCTGTCGCCCTGTATCAGTGACTGCACCGGCAAGCCGTCGACCGGGTGCCCAGGGGCGGCGCGCAGTTCGATCTGCAACGGCCCGGCCAGGGTGTTGTCGATCCGGGCCTGCCACTGTTCGCCGATCGACTGCAGGCGCAGCTGGGCCATCGGAAGGGGGGCCTTTGCGTCGGCGCTGGCGGGGGCAGGCGCCTTCGGCAGCATCCCCCAGCCCTGGCGCCAGTCGCTGGCGCCGGCAGAGGCGCTGGCCAGCAGCGGCAGGAGCAGGCAGGTCAAGGGCAGGCGTGGCATCAGCGGATTCAGGAAAACGGACCGTCAGGACTGTACCCGATCCTGAACGGAGCGACCGCGACGCCTCTCGCATACCTGTCGCGAAAATATTCATCGCTTTATCCGCATGAAGGGATTGACAGCGCCCGGAAGCGCTGGCATCGTGGACTCACCATCGAGACCGGCAGAGGGACAGGCCCTTTGAAGCCGGGGCAGCCCGCGGATGCGAAAGCGTTCGCGTAGGTGCCAAATCCTGCGGGGACCGTGGCGTCCACCGAAAGATGGTTCGATCCATGCACCGCACGTGCATCTCGAACGCGAGCCCCGCGAAGGCTCGATGGCCGATTCCCCAACCGGATCCCGCCATGAGCTTCGCTGCCAGTACCGCCGTTCGCCCCGAACCCTTTGTTCCCGTCAGCGTGCCGGTCGAAGACCGCGTGCATGCCGAGCGCGGTGAGTTCGCCGCGGTGCTGTCGATGCGTCACGCTGGCCCCAGCCCGGTGCGCCTGCGCTATGAGTGGGTCGGCCCGGCCAATGCGCCGGTGGTGGTGCTGGCCGGCGGCATTTCCGCCCATCGCCATGTGGCGTCCAACGCACAGTTCAGCGAGAAGGGCTGGGCCGAAGACCTGGTCGGCAGTGGTCGCACGCTGGATCCGCAGCAGTTGCGCGTACTGGCGTTCGACTTCATCGGGGCCGACGGTGCGTTGGACGTGCCGATCGATACCGCTGACCAGGCCGATGCGCTGGCACTGCTGCTGGATCATCTGGGTATCCGCACGCTGAAGGCCTTCGTCGGCTACTCGTATGGCGCGCTGGTCGGCCAGCAGCTCGCAATCCGTCATCGAGCCCGGGTGCGTCAGCTGGTGCTGGCCAGCGGCGCGCATCGTCCGCACCCGTATGCCGCGGCCTGGCGCGCACTGCAGCGCCGCGCCGTCGCCCTCGGCCAACTGCAGTGCGGCGAAGACCATGGCCTGGCGCTGGCCCGGCAGTTCGCCATGCTCAGCTACCGCACCCCGGAAGAGTTCGGCGAGCGCTTCGACGCCGCGCCGGAAGTGATCAACGGCCGCGTGCGGGTCGCCGCCGAGGACTATCTGGACGCCGCCGGCGCGCAGTACGTCGCGCGCACGCCGGTGACCGCCTACCTGCGCCTGTCCGAATCGATCGACCTGCACCGCGTGGACCCCGCGGCCATCCTGCCGCCGACCGTGGTGGTCGCGGTGGAGGGTGACCGCCTGGTGCCGCTGGCCGACCTGGTCAGCCTGGTCGAGGGGCTGGGGCCGCGCGGAAGCCTGCGCGTGCTGCGCTCGCCCTATGGCCACGACGCCTTCCTCAAAGAAACCGATCGCATCGACGCGATCCTCGCCACCGCCTTCCGCACCTCTGGAGAGTCCGCATGAGCCTGCACGCCAACGAGCCGTCCTGTAGCCGCACCACTGCCGCCGTCCGTGCCGGCATCGATCGGGACACCGCGCATGGCGCGGTCACGCCGCCGATCGTGCTGTCGTCGAACTTCAGTTTTGAAGGCTTCGGCAACAAGCGCCAGTACGACTACACGCGCAGTGGCAACCCGACCCGCGACCTGTTGGGTGAAGCGCTGGCCGAGCTGGAAGGCGGTGCGGGCGGCGTGATCACCGCCACCGGCATGGGGGCGATCAACCTGGTGCTGAACGCGCTGCTTCAGCCGGGCGATACCCTGGTCGTGCCGCACGACGCGTACGGTGGCAGCTGGCGGCTGTTCAATGCGCTGGCGAAGAAGGGCCATTTCGAACTGGTCACCGCCGACCTGACCGATCCGCGCGCGCTGTCGCAGGCGCTGGCCACCCAGCCGAAGCTGGTGCTGGTGGAAACGCCGTCCAATCCGCTGCTGCGCATCACCGACCTGCGCTTCGTCATCGATGCCGCGCACAAGGCAGGTGCTCTGGTTGTGGTCGACAACACCTTCCTGTCGCCGGCCCTGCAGCAACCACTGTCATTCGGCGCGGATCTGGTGCTGCATTCCACCACCAAGTACATCAACGGCCACAGCGACGTGGTGGGTGGTGCGGTCGTCGCGCGCGATCCGGCACTGCATGAGCAGCTGGTGTGGTGGGGCAACGCGCTGGGCCTGACGGGTTCGCCGTTCGATGCCTTCCTGACCCTGCGCGGCCTGCGCACGCTGGATGCGCGCCTGCGCGTGCATCAGGAGAACACCACGTCGATCGTTGCGCTGCTGGACCAGCATCCGGCGGTCGGCCGCGTCTATTATCCGGGTCTGGCCGATCACCCGGGCCACTCCATCGCTGCTCGCCAGCAGAGTGGCTTCGGCGCGATGCTGTCGTTCGAACTGGCGCACTGCGCGGGTGATGATCCGCACGCGGCGGTGCGCGCGTTCGTCGATGGCCTGCGCTGTTTCACCCTGGCCGAATCGCTGGGCGGCGTCGAAAGCCTGATCGCGCATCCCGCCACCATGACCCATGCGGCGATGACCGCCGAAGCGCGTGCCGCGGCCGGCATCAGCGAAGGCCTGCTGCGCCTGTCGGTTGGCATTGAGGCCGAGCGTGACCTGTTGGCCGATCTCGGCGCCGCGCTGCAGCGTGCCGAAGCGGTGATTGATGCGGCTGCGCGCCGCAAACAGGTGGTGGATGCATGAGCGCGCTCGCCGCAGAAATTCCTGCTCTGGGCGTGGGACGCCTGGCGCTGCTGGGCACCGGCACGGTCGGCTCGGCCTTCGTACAGCGTTACCAGGCATTGCGGGCGCGTGGGCTGGAACTGCCCAGCGTGCAGTGGCTGGCCAATTCACGCACTGCGCTGGAGATCGATCGTGACCTGGCCTTGCCGCTGGAACTGGCACGGCGTGCACCGCGCGATGGCCAGAGTTCGCCACCGTGGGCGAGTGCCGAAGGACTGGAGCGTGGCGACGTGGTGGTCGACGCCACCGCCAGCGAAGACGTGGCCGCGCGCCACGTGCAGTGGCTGGCGCGGGGCGTGCATGTGGTGACCGCCAACAAGCTGGGGCGTGGTGCGCAGCTGGCCCGCGCGCAGGCCATTGCGGAAAGCTGTGCCGACAGTGGCGCACGCTATGGCGACAGCGCGACGGTGGGCGCGGGCCTGCCGCTGTTGAGCAGCCTGCGTGCACTGGTGGCCGGTGGCGATCACATCCATGCCATCGAAGGCGTGCTGTCCGGTTCGCTGGCGTGGCTGTTCCATCGTTATGACGGCCAGTCGCCGTTCTCGGCGGCGGTGCGCGAGGCGCTGGCTGCCGGCTACACCGAGCCCGATCCGCGCCTGGACCTTTCCGGTGAAGACGTGCGTCGCAAGCTGCTGATCCTCGCTCGCAGCAGCGGGTTGGCGCTGGATGCGTCGCAGGTAGAGGTGGATTCACTGGTGCCTGAAGCGCTGGCAGCGCTGCCGCTGGAGGATGCGGTGGCGGCGCTTGAGCAGCTGGATGCGCCGTTGCAGGCGCGCTGGCAGCAGGCGCATGACAATGGCCGCGTGCTGCGTTTCGTTGGCCGTGTCGATGGCGAGGGTGCGCAGGTGGGCCTGCGTGAGTTGCCTGCCGATCACCCGTTGGCGCAGGGCGCGGGCACCGACAACCGCGTGGCCATCCACAGTGACCGCTATCGGCGCCAACCGCTGTTGATCCAGGGGCCGGGCGCGGGGGCGGAAGTCACTGCCGCTGCGTTGCTGGATGACGTGTTGCGGATCGTCGGCTGATCGCACTGCTTCTGTAGAGCCGAGCCCATGCTCGGCTGCTGGCAAAATCCCCTCCTGCTGGATAAGCCGAGCATGGGTTCGGCTCTACAGGGGACGGCTGCCGTTCAATGCGCCTTCAATGCCTTCAGCAACGCCGCGTTGAACTGCTTCGGGTCCTGCACCTGCGGCGAATGGCCCAGTTCGGCGAACTCGATCAGCGTCGCGCCGGGAATCGCCGCGGCTGCCGCCTTCCCGAGCACCGGATAGTTGCCCAGCGTCGCCTTCACCGCTGGTGGCGCCAGGTCGCGACCGATCGCGGTGCGGTCCTTCTGCCCGATAAACAGCGTGGTCGGCACCTGAACATTCTTGAGTTCGTAGACCACCGGCTGGTTGAACACCATGTCCGAGGCCAGTGCCTGGCTCCATGCAACGGCCTGCTTGCCGGGCCCTTCGTACATGCCCGACTGCATCCGTGCCCACGGTTCATACGCCGGCTTCCATTTGCCGTCGTAATACACGTCCAGCTGGTAGCGGCGGATGCTGTCATAGCTGATGTTCATTTCGCCGGCGTACCACGCGTCCACGCTGCGCCAGGGAACACCCAGCGCCTTCCAGTCTTCCAGCCCGATCGGGTTGACCAGTGACAGGCTGCGCAGGTCCTGCGGGAACATCAGCGCATAGCGCACCGCCAGCATGCCGCCCATCGAATGACCGACCAGGTGCACCGGGACATCACCCAGTTGCAGCTGTTGCAGCAGGGCATGGGTGTTGGCGGCCAGCTGCGCGAACGAATACTGGTAACGCTCGGGCTTGCTGGATTTGCAGAAGCCCACCTGGTCCGGGGCGATCACCCGATAGCCGGCGGCAACCAGTGGCTTGATCGATTCCTTCCAGGTGGCGGCACAGAAGTTCTTGCCGTGCAGCAGCACCACCACGCCGATGGGTGCCTTCTTCGGCGCGATGTCGAGGTAGGCCATCTCCAGCGGCTGCCGCTGCGATTCCAGCGCGAAGGTCTTCACCGGATAGCCGTAGTCGAAACCCTCCAGCCGCGGCCCGTAAGTGGGCGCGGCCAGCGCAGGCAGCGGCAGGCAGGCAAGCAGGGCGGCAGCGATCACGCGCATGGGGCGGTCCTGGATAGGGGAGCCCCGAGCCTAACCGGAACGCAGTGACGGTGTCGTCCGACCGGGCAAGGGCGACTGGGTAGAGTCGACTGGGTAGAGTCGACTGGGTAGAGTCGACTGTTAGTTGTGATCTCTCTGTACGTTGTTCATCCGGGACATCTTTGGAAAATGGTGGTTACCACACCTCTCCAGACCCCAAAGAGCCCGGATGAACCACCATAAAAATGCCCGTTTGACCGTCCATAGTCGAGCACTTCTTATTCGCCGCATCCTCCACGAGGGCCTGCGCCCAGAGGAAGCAGCCCAAGCATGCGGCGTAAGTGTGCGTACGGCCTACAAATGGCTGGCCCGATTCCGCCAGTTCGGGGCACCGGGGCTGGAAAACCGCAGCTCACGGCCTCACCAGACGCCGCATGCCACACCTGCTCCGGTAATCGAGCAAATCAAGGAGCACCGCCGTAAACGGCAGACCTACCTGACCATCTCCAAGGCGCTGGGGGTCGGCCACAGTACGATTTCAAGGCTGATGCGTGCCCACGGCCTCAATCGGCTGTGTCGGCTTGAACCGCCCAAGGAGGTCATCCGATACGAATACGATCAGCCCGGAGGGCTGCTGCACCTGGACATCAAGAAGCTGGGCAACTTCCAGCGGCCAGGGCACAGAACCGATGCCAAACGTCGGGGAAACGCCGCTGGCGGTGGCTGGGGCTACGTCCACGTGGCCATCGACGATCACTCCCGGGTCGCCTTCAGCAGCGTCCACCCCAATGAACAGGCCGAAACCGCCTGCCAGGCGCTGCTGGGCGCTCTGCAGTACTACGCCAGCCTGGGAATCACCTTCAAGCGGATCCTGACCGACAACGGTGCCTGCTATCGCTCCACCGCCTTTGCCAAGCTGCTCAAATCCCTTGGGATCAAGCACATCAGAACCAAGCCCTACACGCCGCGGACCAATGGCAAAGCCGAGCGCTTCATCCAAACCAGCCTGCGCGAATGGGCCTACGCCCGCGAATACGCCTCCTCGGACCAGCGCAATTCCGTGCTGACCCAATGGCTGCACCACTACAACTGGCACCGCCCTCACATGGGGATCGGTGGCCAGCCACCTATTTCCAGAGTCCTGCTGAACAACGTGGTGGGTTTACACAGTTAGTCGACTACCTTCCCCACAACGAGCGAAGATCCCGCGCTGCGCGCGATAGTCGACCAACGGTCGACTCTACCTGTGGCCCGGCGCCATCGCGCCGGGACCGGTCGACCTCAACACTCGATGACGTTCACCGCCAGGCCGCCACGGCTGGTTTCCTTGTACTTGTCCTGCATGTCGCGGCCGGTATCGCGCATGGTCTTGATCACCTTGTCCAGCGACACCTTGTGCTTGCCGTCGCCGCGCATCGCCATGCGCGAGGCATTGATCGCCTTCACCGCGCCCATCGCATTGCGTTCGATGCAGGGGATCTGCACCAGCCCGCCGATCGGGTCACAGGTCAGGCCGAGGTTGTGTTCCATGCCGATTTCCGCGGCATTCTCGATCTGGCTCGGGTTGCCACCCAGCGCTGCGACCAGGCCACCGGCCGCCATCGAGCAGGCCACGCCCACTTCGCCCTGGCAGCCCACTTCGGCGCCGGAGATCGAGGCGTTTTCCTTGTACAGGATGCCGATCGCTGCCGAGGTCAGCAGGAAGTCGAATACGCGCTGTTCGTTGGCGCCGGGGCAGAAACGGTCGAAGTAATGCAGCACCGCCGGCAGCACGCCGGCAGCGCCGTTGGTCGGCGCAGTCACCACACGACCACCGGCGGCGTTCTCTTCGTTCACCGCCAGCGCGTACAGGTTGACCCAGTCCAGCGTGGTCAGCGGATCGCGCATCGCTGCTTCCGGCTTCGACGACAGCTCGCGGTACAGCGCCGGTGCACGACGGCCGACCTTCAGGCCACCCGGCAGCACGCCTTCCTCGCGGATGCCGCGCGCCACGCACGACTGCATCGCACTCCAGATCTCGCGCAGGTTGGCGCGGATCTCGTCTTCGCTGCGCCAGCACTTCTCGTTCTCGAACATCAGCTGGGCAATGCTCAGGCCGCTGCGCGCGGTCTGTGCCAGCAGCTCGTCGCCGCTCTTGAACGGGTAGGGCAGCGGGGTTTCGTCGGGCACGATGCGGTCATCGGCTGCATCATCCTGGTTGACCACGAAGCCGCCACCGACCGAGTAGTAATCGCGGGTGGCGATCACCTCGTCCTCGGCGTTGTACGCGGTGAAGCGCATGCCGTTGGTGTGGTACGGCAGCTTCTGGCGCTTGTTCATGCCGAGGTCGCGCTTCTCGTCGAAGGCGATCTCGTGCTGGCCCATCAGCTGGATGCGCTTGCTGCTGCGGATGCGCTCCAGGGTGGCCGGAATGATGTCCGGATCGATCAGGTTCGGCCGCTGGCCTTCCAGGCCCAGCAGGATCGCCTTGTCGGTGCCATGGCCGCGGCCGGTCAGCGCCAGCGAGCCATAGACATCGGCGCGGATGCGCGCGACCTCGTGCAGGCGGCCCGGGTCAAGCAGCCAGCGATGGATGAATCGCTCGGCGGCCTTCATCGGCCCGACGGTGTGCGAGGAGCTCGGGCCAATGCCGATCTTGAAAACGTCGAACGTGCTGACAGCCATGGTTGCCGTACTGCGGGTACCGGAGGAGACCGCTATTCTAGCGGTTCATGCCGCACTTCCATGGCTGCGGCGCAGCATTTCGGCAGAGGGAGCAAAACCGGTGTTGACCCTGTTCCAGCGCGATGACTGCCACCTGTGCGACATGGCCCTGGCCGAGCTGGCCAAGGCGCGGGCACCGGAGTTCGAATCGGTGTTCCTGGACGATCAGCCTGCGCTGGAAGCGCGCTACGGCGCGCGGGTGCCGGTGCTGCGTGACGAGACTGGCGGTCGTGAGCTGGACTGGCCGTTCGACGCGGCCACGGTCCAAGCCTGGCTGGCCGTCGACCGGTAGTGCCGGCCGTTGGCCGGCAACCCCGCGATGCCCAGTGATGCCGGCCAGCGGCCGACACTACCAGAGGCGGTTTATTTCGCGTCGAACTTCACGATCGTGCTGATCGCGGTTTCGTCCGGGATGGTCTTGGTGTCGGCCCAGTCGCCGCCGCCGACGCCGAAGTCCAGCCGCTTGACCGTGGCCTTGCCGGTCAGCACCGGCTGGGTGCCCGGCTTCCAGGTGAAGGTGAGGGTGACCGGCTTGCTGACGCCTCGCAGCTCCAGTGTGCCATCGGCGGCGAACTGGTCATTGCCCACCGCGCGGAAGCCCTTGGCGGTGTAGCGTGCGGTGGCGAACTTGCCAACATTGAAGAAGTCGGCGGTCTGCAGGGTCGAGTCACGGTCGCTGTTGCCGCTCTTGGCGCCGGCCAGCGGGATCACCACGTCCAGCGAACCGGCGGCCGGATTGGCCGGGTCGAAGCTGAGCTTGGTGGCAAAGCCCGGGAAGCTGCCGGTGAACACTTCGCCGTCGTACTTGGTGGCGAACACCAGGATCGAGCCGGCGCCGGGCGCCTGTGCGTAGTCGGCGGCGAACACCGGGGTGGTGGCCAGCATGCCGGCCAGGGCGGCGGCCACGGCGGCCGGAGTGGTCAGTTTCAGGTTCATCGGTCAGTCCTTCTGAGGGGAGGCAAGCCAGCCGCGCGGCAACATGCGGGACAAGGTCGCATCGCGCTGGAACAGGTGGTGGTAGAAGGCAGCGCCGGCATGGGCCAGCACCACCGCGATCAACAGCCAGAAGCCGTACTCGTGGATGGCATGCGATACCGCGACCACCTGCGGGTCGGGACCGCTCAGCTTGGGCACGTCGACCAGGCCGAACCAGCGGAACGGGCGCAGGCCGCTGGCCGAGTCGTACAGCCAGCCCGACAGTGGGATGGCGAACATCAGCACATACAGCAGCACGTGGGTGGCACTGGCGATGCGTTCCTGCCAGCTGGGCACGCCCGGCACCGGCTTGGGGGCACCGGCATACAGGCGCCAGCCGAGGCGGAAGAGCACGAGCGCCAGCACGGTGATGCCGATCGACTTGTGCGCGGTATAGACCCAGAAATACTTGGGGGTCTTGGGCAGTTCGCCCATGGTCAGGCCGACCACGCCCAGGGCGAGGATCAGCAATGCGATCAACCAATGCAGGATCTGGCTGACACTCCCCCAGGCGGCGGGGGTGTTCTTGGCGGTCATGAAGGGTCCTCTAGGGGGCCGTCTTGGGGTCGGAGTGTGGAACGGGAGCGGGAGTTCCCGGGGCGTCGCTGCGGTCGAGGGTGGCTTCAGCCTCGATCCTCAGCTGTACTGCATCACCGATGACGCCCGGCCAGGCGGTGATGCCGAACGCGCGCCGGCTCAGCGTGGTGCTGGCGGAAAAACCGGCGGTGCGTCGGAACGGGGGGAGGGGGTAGCGCTTGATGGCGTTGAGGGTCACGTCCAGCGTGATCTCCTGGCTGACCCCGCGCAGGGTCAGGGTGCCGATCACGTGGGCGCGCCTGGCATCGATCGGTTCGACCCGGCTGGAGACGAAATGTGCCTTCGGGAAACGCTCGCCATCCAGAAGGCTGCGGGCCAGCGTGGCCTGGTTCCATTTGGCGTCACCAAGGTCCAATCGCGACACGGGGACTTCGACGTCCAACGTGGCTTCGCGCCAGTTGTCGGGATCGAACTGCAGCCGGCCCTCACTGCCGGAGACCGTGCCCATCGCCTGCGAGTAGCCCGCGTGGTCGATGCTGAACAGCACACGCGTGTGCACCGGATCGAGGCGATAGGTATCTGCATCCGCCCAGGCGGGAGCGGTGGCGAGCAGCATCGGCAGCAGGGCCAGGCAGGGACGCATCGATGGCGGGCTCCGGAAGGGGGACGCTGTGATCATACGCACAGGCCCCTGCCAAGGATGCGTGCATGGCTGCAACAGTTCGTGGTGGTCCTGCCCCCGGCAACAGGCTGTTGCAGCCATGACCCCGGCCCTGTGTGACAATCGGGACAGGACAGGGGGTTCAGGATGACGAGCAGCTGGCGCCTGTGGTGCCTGGGCATCGCGGCAACGGGGCTGCTGCTGTTGGCGTCTGCCACGGCGGCTGCAGCCCTGGACATGGCAGAAACACCACGCCTGCGGCGCTTCGGTGCCGCCGAAGGCATGCCTTCGCGCATGGTGCTGGCGCTGGCCGAGGACCGCCAGGGCCATGTCTGGGCCGCAACCGATGGCGGTCTGGTGCGCTACGACGGCAGCTCGCTGCGGGTCTGGGAACATGACCCGGAACAGCCCGGCTCGTTGCCCGGCAACGAGATCGAGACCCTGCTGGTCGATCCGCTGGACCGTGTGTGGGTGGGCATCAATGGCAAGGGCGTGGCCCGCCTGGATGCCGACCGCGAGCGGTTCAAGACCTTCGATGCGGTCAATGGTCCGTGCCTGGGCCAGTTCTGGACGCTGGCCTACGCCGGGGATGCGTTGTGGATCGGCACCAGCAGCCAGGGTATCTGCCGGTTCGGGGAGGACGGCAGTCTGCGCTTCTTCAAGCACGACCCGGCCCGTGCCGACGGCCTGCCCAGCAACACCATCTACAGCAGTCTGGTCGATGCGCGGGGGCGCCTGTGGATCGGTACCGAGGCCGGCGTCGCACGCTGGAATGGCCGTGACTTCGAGCCCGTGGCACCGCACGCGCTGGGCGCATTGAGCGTGCTGCGGATGAGCCGCGATCCGGATGGCTCGATCTGGGTCGGCAGCCAGAACGATGGCCTGTATCGCATCGATGCGCAGGACCGGGTCAGTCGTCCGCGCTGGAGCGACAGCGCCGGCCTGCGCTCGGCGCTGGTGCTGGCCGATCGCCAGGGCGGCTACTGGGCGGGCACGTCCGATGGCCTGCTGCGTGGCGACGCAAGTGCGCTATGGCGGCTCGACGGCGACCGCGGCAGTGGTTTCCTCACTGCACAGAGCGGTGTGCTCGATCTGCTGCAGGACCATGAAGGCGGATTGTGGGTCGCCCTGCTGACCCAGGGACTGGCCTACCTCCCGCCGGACTGGCGCCGCTTCTCGATCTGGAACCAGCTCGATGGCAAGCCGCTGGACAGCCAGTACCTGCTGGGCGCGGCCAGTGATGGCCAGAACTACTACGTGGGTTCGGCGCACGGCGTGTATCAGCTGGACGCGCATGGCACGTTGCGCCTGCTGGCCAGCGACCGCGAGATCGGCAGCGGTGCGGTGTGGTCGGTACTGCCGCGGTCGGACGGGCGCCTGTGGCTGGGGCGTGCCGGCCGCATCAGCGTGTATGACCCGGCCACCCGCGCGCTGCACGACTGGCACATTGGTGGAGGCGCCGATCTGCGCCAGCGCATCGACCTGATGCGGCAGGCACCCGATGGCACGGTCTGGCTTTCGGTGATGAACCTGGGCCTGCAGCAGCGCAGTGCGGAGGGCCGGGTGCTGCGCAGCTATCCTCTCGACGATTTCCGCAAGGCGGCCGACTCACCCATCGAGCAGATCCGCTTCGATGCCCATGGCAAGGCATGGGTGATGGGCGACATGGGCATCTGGCGTGAGCAGGCCGGTCGCTTCGAAGCGGTGCCGGGGGTCTCGCGCGGGCTGATCTACGACCTGGTGTGGGTGGATCCGCAGCAGTTGTGGCTGGCCCGCCAGGGCGCGCTGGAGCGCTACCAGTGGGATGGCATGAGCCTGCGCCTGATCCAGCGCATTGATGGAAGCGCCGGTGTGCCGCCGGTCAGCATGGGGGGCCTGGCATTGGCCGACAATGGCCGGGTGTGGGCGACCACGCCGCGCGGCCTGCTGCGCTGGGACCCGAAAGCACGACGCCTGCAGTTGTTCAATGAACGCGATGGCCTGTCCGATGCCGAGTTCACCAGCCGGCCGCCAGCGGTGAATGCCGATGGTCGCGTTCTGGCCGTCGCCCAGACCGGCCTGGTTGCATTCGACGTGAATGCCGACGACGTGGTGCTGCCCGGGTCGTCGCTGGTGATTGCCGAGGTGCGCGTGCGCCGCGACGATGCACGCGGCTGGCAGCCGCTGCCGAACACCGGCACCCTGCTGCTGGGACCGGATGATCGCGACCTGCAGATCGATGCGCGGTTGTTGTCGTATGCCAATCCCCAGGGCAACCGCTATCGCTTCCGGGTACGCGGGTATGACCAGAACTGGGTGGAGCAGGGCGGCGACGGCCAGCGCACGCTGTCGCGACTGCCGACCGGCAGCTACGTCATCGAAGTGCAGGCGGCCACCGCCAATGGTGCATGGACGCCTTCGCAGCAGCTGCAGGTGAAGGTGCTGCCACCCTGGTGGCGCAGCGGCATGGCGATCTTCGGCTACATCCTGATCGGTTCGCTGCTGCTGCTCGTCCTGGTCTGGTCGATCCGTGCGCGCCTGCGCCGTCGCCAGCAATGGCAGCTGACCGTGCACAAGCAGGAGCTGGCCGAACAGGCCTCGCAGGCCAAGAGCCGGTTCCTGGCCACGCTGGGGCATGAAGTCCGCACGCCGATGACCGGCGTGCTTGGCATGAGCGAGTTGCTGCTGGCCACACCGCTGGACCCGGTGCAGCGCAGCTATGCCGGCTCCATCCAGCAGGCCGGCAGCCATCTGCTGCGGTTGGTCAACGATGCGCTGGACCTCGCGCGCATCGAAGCCGGTCGACTGGAGCTGGATCTGCGTCCGTTCGACCTGGCCGGACTGCTCGACCAGGTGCAGGCGCTGATGCAGCCCATGGCCAAACAGCGCAAGCTGGATTTCCAGCGTGGCGACGATCCGCCCGGCCCGATCAGCATCAGTGGCGACGAGATGCGCGTGCGGCAGATCCTGCTCAACCTGCTGGGCAATGCCATCAAGTTCACCGAGCGCGGTCATGTCGGCCTGGCCGTGCACCTGGAAGAGAACGGCGGCGGTCTCTGCTTCGAAGTGCACGACAGTGGTCCGGGTATCAATGCCGAGCAGCAGGAGCGGCTGTTCCACCGATTCGAACAGGCGGAGGGGCCGCGCACGGCCTCGCGCTATGGTGGAAGCGGGCTGGGCCTGGCGATCTGCCAGGAGCTGGCCGTGGCGATGGGCGGGCGCATCGAAGTGGACAGCCAGCCAGGCAAGGGCGCGCGTTTCCGGGTGCGGTTGCCGCTGCCCTGGACCCGGCAGGCAGCCGCCACGGGCGAAGCGCCGACACTGCCGATGCTGCCGCCACTGCGCATCCTGCTGGTGGAGGACGATGCCACCGTGGCCGAGGTCATCGCCGGCCTGCTGCGCAGCCGCGGCCATGAGGTGGTGCATGTGCTGCATGGCCTGGGGGCTTTGTCGGAGATCGCTACCGACGGCTTCGATGTCGGCCTGCTCGATCTCGACCTGCCTGCGCTGGACGGCACTGCGATCGCCCGCCAGCTGCGCACCCTGGGCTACGAACTGCCACTGGTGGCGGTGACCGCCCGCTCCGATGCGTATGCCGAATCGCAGGTGCTCGCTGCCGGTTTCGATGGTTTCCTGCGCAAGCCGGTGACCGGCGACATGCTGGTGGCAGCGATCATCCAGGCTCGCGCCAAACGACAGACCACAACTTGAAAACGTCGACGCCGGGCGTGAACGGCGCGACTTTCGGTTTACCATGCCGACGCCCGCGGCGCGGGAATCATCAGGCAGCGTGAGGAGGCAATCGGTGGTGTATCTGCGGGCGGCAATGCTGCTGCTGATCCTCCTGTGCGGCCTGTCACCCGCTGCCGCGCAGCCGGTGCCACCGAGCCCGCGCCAGGTGACGGTATTCGACGGCCTGCCGTCCAATACCGTCAACCGCATGGCCGAAGACCGCTATGGCTACCTGTGGATCGCCACCAACGACGGCCTGGCCCGTTACGACGGGCGCAACTACCGGATCTGGCGTTCTGAGGATGGCCTGCGCGACAACCGCATCTGGACGGTCCTGGTCGATGCGCGCAACCAGCTCTGGATCGGGACCGAGAACGCGGGCCTGGTACGGATGTCGGCCGACCGCCGCCAGCTGCATTTCTACGACCGCAGCAGCCAGCCGTTGATGGGGACCAACACGGTCTGGAGCCTGGCGACCACGCCGGACGGTGCGATCTGGTTCGGCACCCACGAAGGTGGGCTGTACCGGCTGGACAGCCAGGACCGCCTGCAGCGTTTCCTGCCCGAGGCCAACAATCCCCGCAGCCTGCCTGCCGCCTCGGTGCCGTACCTGGCCACGCTGGCCGATGGCAGCCTGTGGGTCGGCACAAAGCATGGCGTGGCGCGCTGGACCGGCACCGACTTCGAGCGGGTCGGTACGGACGTCATTCCCAGCCTGCTGATCGATGGGTTGACCAGCGAACCCGATGGCAGCCTGTGGATCAGTACGATGGCCGGCGCCACGGTGCGTCGCCCGGACGGGCGTTTTGAATCGCCGCCCTGGAAACTGCCCCCGGGCGAGCAGGTGCTCGGCATGATGCTGCGCGATGAACAGGGCGGGCATTGGTTGGATACCCGTACCGGGCTTGGTCGGGCCGTGGATGGGCAGTACCAGACCGTTCCACTGTACAGCGCCGTTGCGCGCGGGCCGGTGCGGCCGAACTGGACGGGCGCCTACGAGGACCGCGAAGGCGGCATCTGGTTGGCCAGTACCAATGCCGGCCTGTGGCATCTGCTGCCGCGCTGGTGGCAGTTCTCGGTGCTGTCGCGATTGGAGGACGACACCGGTTCGCTGCGCAATGCCTTCGTGCTCGGCACCAGCCCTTCCAGCAATGGCGGCATCTGGACGGTCGGCAGCCACGGTGCGCTGGACCGGTTCGATCCAAGGACGGGCAAGATCGAGCAGCACCGCACCTGGGTCAATGGCATGTACTGGTTGTCCTCGGTACGCGAGGATCGCCGTGGCCAGGTCTGGATCGGCTCGACCGATGCGTTGCTCCGCTATGACCCGAAGCGACGTGAGCTACGTCGCTGGGGCCGTGATGCCGGGGCCGACGCGACCATGGAAGGGGTCATCGAGTCGATGATGACCTGTGACGGCGACAGTCTATGGTTGATGTTGCCTGCAGGCCTGCAGCAGCGTGACCTCGACGGTCGCCTGCGCCGCCAGTTGGAAAACGGCCAGCGCGGCCTGCAGCAGGGCCAGCTCAACCTGGATGTGGAATGCGGGCCGCAGGACCACATCTGGCTGGCCAGTAGCCGTGGCCTGCTGCAGTGGCTGCCGGAAAGCGAGCGCTTCCAGCCGGTGCCGGGCGCGCCGGCGACCGCGATCCATGCGTTGCACGTGGGCCGCGATGGCCAGGTCTGGCTGTCGGAGGATGGCCGCCTGTCGCGCTACCGCTGGAGGCAGGGCCGGCTTGAACGGCAGGCCGTGGTCGGCGCGGAGCAGGGTTACCCGGCGATCTCCGCTTCCGGGCTGGTGGTCGACGCACAGGGGGTGGCCTGGGCCACCAGTGCGCGCGGCCTGGTCCGGGTTGGCGCCGACGGGCAGAGCGTGCGCCTGTACGGCGTCCACGACGGCCTGCCCAGCCAGGAGTTCCGCGAGCACACGTTGGCGATGTCCGGCGATGGCCATCTGGTGGCCGGTACCCCGGCCGGCGTGGTGGTGTTCGACCCGGAACAGGTGCGGCCGTCGGTGCGGCGGGCGCCGTTGGTGATCGAACGGGTCGAAGTCCGCCGCAACGAGCAGGTACTCGACCTGACCCACGACACGCCCTTGCAGATTGCCGATGGTGACCGTGACCTGCGCATCGTCGCGCGACTGTTGTCATTCGCCGATTCGGCCTCCAACAGCTACCGCTACCGCCTGGCCGGCTACGACCCCGATTGGGTGGAAGTGGGGCCGGCCGGTGAGCGCCTGTTCTCGCGCCTGCCGCCGGGCAGCTACCGCCTGGAGGTACAGGCGCGCTCGGCCGACCATGTCTGGTCCCGGGTGCAGAGCCTGGAATTCCGTGTACAGCCACCGTGGTGGCGCAGCCTGTCCGGGCTGCTGGTGCTGGCCTCGATCGCGCTTCTGCTGACCAGTTGGTTTGCCTGGTTGTATCGCCGTCGCCTGCAGCGGCGCCATGCCTATCAGCTGGCACTGCATAAACAGGAACTGGCCGAACAGGCCTCGGCGGCCAAGACCCGCTTCCTGGCCAATCTCGGCCACGAAATCCGCACGCCGATGACCGGTGTGCTCGGCATGAGCGAACTGCTGCTGGCCTCGCCGCTGGACCCGCAGCAGCGCGGCTACACGCAGTCGATCCGGCACGCCGGCGAACACCTGCTTCACCTGGTCAACGATGCACTGGACCTGGCACGGATCGAATCCGGACGGCTGGAGCTGCAGTCCAAGCCGTTCGCGCTGAGCTGCCTGCTGCAGGACCTGGCCGCGCTGATGGGACCGCTGGCAGCGCAGAAGGGCCTGCGCTTCATCCTCGACAACCAGTTGCCGCCGGGCCTGCAGGCGACCGGCGATGCGATGCGGGTAAGGCAGATCCTGCTCAACCTGCTCTCCAACGCGGTCAAGTTCACCAGCCGCGGAACCATCACCCTGCATGCGCGCAGCGACGGCGAGCTGCGCGCGTTGCATTTCGAAGTGCGCGACACCGGGCCGGGCATCAGCCAGGAACAGCAGCAGCGCCTGTTCCGCCGCTTCGAGCAGGCCGATGGCGCCCGCACCGCGGCGCAGTACGGCGGCAGCGGCCTGGGCCTGGCGATCTGCCGCGAACTGGCGCAGGCGATGCAGGGGCGTATCCAGGTGGAGAGCCAGCTCGGCCGCGGCACGTGTTTTGGCGTGACCCTGCCGTTGCCGCTGGTGGTCGATGCCAATGCAGAGTCCGAGGGCGAAGTGCACCGCGAGGATGCGGCCAACATGCCGCCATTGCGCGTGCTGCTGGTCGAGGATGATGCAACCGTGGCTGATGTGGTGCGCGGGCTGTTGAGTGCGCGCGGCCATGAAGTGGTGCATGCGGGCCATGCGCTGGCGGCACTGCGCGAGATCAGCGCAGGGGATTTCGACGTCGGCCTGCTGGATCTGGACCTGCCGGGCCTGAGCGGCTTCGAGCTGGCCCAGCACCTGCGCAACCAGGGCTACATGCTGCCACTGCTCGCCGTGACGGCACGGACCGATCCGGACCTGCAGCAGCAGGTGGAAGCGGCCGGCATCGGTGGTTTCCTGCGCAAGCCGGTGACCGGTGAGCTGCTGGTGGAAGCGATCGCCAAGGCGATGGGCAGGTAGGGTTTATTGCAGGGCTTGCAGCCCTGCACCTGCTGCAAGCCGGAGCAACAGCAACAGCCGAAGCAAAAGCTGGTTTCCCGTGGGATGGCGGGGCGGTGCCGGAGTGCGGGGACGCCGCAAGTACGTCCTTGTAGGCTTGGCAGCCGCATCCATGCGGCTGACACCCCGCACTCCGACACCACCCCGCCTTCGACAGAATTCTGCGATCTGCAGTAGATCCACGCCATGCGTGGATGGTTTTCGATCTCAATTCGACATATTCGATCTCGATGGAGATTCATCCACGCATGGCGTGGATCTACCCGATCGCGAAAATCTGTCAGAGGTGGGGCGGTGTGGGCTTGCAGGACCGTTGGCGCCATGGATGGCGCCATCGAGCCCCCAGGGACGGGTTTACGGCGTGTCCTGCAAGCCCACACCGCCCCACCACCCACGGAATGCCTGCTTTTGCCGTTGCTGTTGCCTTGGCTTGAAGCCTCTGCAGGTGCAGGGCGGCAGCCCTGCCGAACCACCCTCACTCCGCAACGTGCTCGACCTGCCGTGGCTCCGGCTTGGTATCGGGCAGCTGCCAGAAGATCATCGTCGAGGTCAGGGTGATCGCGCCCACGCACAGGAACGTGGCATGCAGCGCGGCGGTGGCGCTGTTGCTGTCCAGGTGGTTGCCGAACGCGGCCAGCAGGCTGCCGGCCGCAGCAGCACCAAAGCCGGCGGCGAGCATCATCACCATCGACAGCAGGCTGTTGCCGGAACTGGCGAACTCACGGTCCAGATCGCGCAGGGTCACGGTGTTCATCACGGTGAACTGCAGCGAATTGACCGCGCCGAAGAACGCAAGCTGCAACAGGCGCCAGGCCAGGTGCTGGCCGGGTGTCATCAGGATGAAGCTGGCCATCGCCAGGCCCACCAGCACGGTGTTGACCATCAGCACGCGACGGTAGCCGTAGCGCTCCACCAGTTTCACTGCCAGCTTCTTCGAGACCATGCCGGCGGCTGCCACCGGCACCATCATCAGGCCGGCGTTCATCGGGCCCAGGCCCAGGCCGACCTGCAGCAGCAACGGGATCAGCATCGGCATGGCGCTGCTGCCGATGCGCGAGAAAAGATTGCCGAGAATGCCGATGCGGTAGCTGGGTACGCGGAACAGCGCCAGCGAGAACAACGGCGCCGTCGAATTGGCAGCGTGCAGCCAGTAACCCACCAGCGCCGCCAGCCCTGCAACGGTCATCAGCATCACCAGCGCGTGTGGCGTGCCCAGTCCGGAGATGCCGTCCAGCGCCAGTGACAGCACCACCATCGCGAAGGCCAGCATGATGTAGCCACGCAGGTCGAAACGGGTGCGATGGCTGGCGTAGTGGTCGGGCATGATCTTCATCGCGGCGATGAATCCGATCACGCCGATCGGCAGGTTGATCAGGAACACCCAGTGCCACGAGGCGATCTCCACCAGCCAGCCGCCCAGCGTGGGGCCGATCAGCGGGCCGACCAGGGCCGGGATGGCAATGAAGCTCATCGCGCGCAGGAAATCCTCGCGCGGCACTGATCGCATCACTGCCAGCCGGCCGACCGGCAGCAGCATTGCGCCGCCGATGCCCTGCAGCACGCGCGCACCGACCAGCTGGTGCAGGTGCTGGGCCAGCGCGCAGGCCAGCGAGCCGAGGGTGAACAGAATGATCGCCACCAGGAAGGTGCGACGGGTGCCGTAGCGGTCAGCGATCCAGCCCGAGGCGGGAATGAAGGTGGCCACCGCCAGCGCGTAGCTGAACACCACCGACTGCATCTGCAGCGGGCTTTCGCCCAGGCTGGCCGCCATCGCCGGCAATGCCGTGTTGACGATGGTCGAGTCCAGCATCTGCATGAAGATCGCCAAGGACACCAGCCACAGCAGGGGGCGCTGGCGGTTGTAGGTCGATGGCGATGTGGACATGGGGTGCGGCCGGTGCAGCGTGGGGGATGCCATGATCGCGCACTGTGGGTCACGGCGCGATCAACATCGCGCCGCAACCGTATGCCGAATGCTCAGCGCTGGCTGTGCGCGTGCACCGCGTCGACCAGCACCTGCACGTGGGCCGGGTCCATGTCCGGCGACATGCCGTGGCCGAGGTTGAACACGTGGCCCTCGCGCGAACCGCCATTGCCGGCGGCGTAGGTGTCGAGCACCCGCGCTGCGGCTGCGGCGATCGCATCCGGCGAGGCGTACAGCGTGGTCGGGTCGAGGTTGCCCTGCAGCGCGACGCGGCCACCGGTGCGGCGCATCGCCTCGTCCAGATCCAGCGTCCAGTCCAGGCCCAGTGCATCGGCGCCGGTCTGCGACAGCGCTTCCAGGTGCAGGCCGGTACCCTTGCCGAACAGGATCAGCGGCGTGCGCTCGCTGCCTTCGCCGCGCTCCAGGCCCTCGGCGATGCGCTGCAGGTAGCGCAGCGAGAACTCGCGGTACATGGCCGGCGACAGCACGCCGCCCCAGGTGTCGAACACCTGCAGCGCCTGCGCACCGGCCGCGCGCTGCGCGCCCAGGTACGCAATCACCGCGTCAGTGGTGACCTCCAGCAGGCGGTGCAGGGCCTGCGGATGGTTCAGCGCCATTGCCTTGATGCGCGCGAAATCCTTGCTGCCGCCGCCTTCCACCATGTAGCAGGCCAGTGTCCAGGGGCTGCCGGAGAAGCCGATCAACGGTACCTGGCCGTCCAGCTCCCGACGGATCAGGCGCACTGCGTCCATCACATAGCCCAGGTCCTGCTCCATGTCTGGTACCGCCAGCCGGGCGATGGCCGCTTCGTCACGCACCGGATGACGGAACTTCGGGCCTTCGCCTTCAACAAAGTAGAGCTCCAGGCCCATCGCATCGGGAATGGTGAGGATGTCCGAGAACAGGATGGCTGCGTCCAGCGGGAATCGGCGCAGCGGCTGCAGCGTGACTTCGCAGGCGATTTCCGGGTTCTTGGCCATGGCCAGGAAGCTGCCGGCCTTGGCCCGGGTTGCGCGGTACTCCGGCAGGTAGCGGCCGGCCTGGCGCATCAGCCAGACGGGGGTGCAGTCCACCGGTTCGCGGCGCAGGGCGCGCAGCAGGCGATCGTTGCGGAGAGGGCTGGTCACGATGGGCATTCCTTGGACGAAAGTTGGCAGCGGCGTCAGTCGCCGTGCGAGAGGATCTGGAAGCCGCGATGCAGTTCGGCATCGCGGGCCTGCTCGAAGGCATGACGGGCTTCGTCGGCCTGCAGGAACAGCTCGCGCCGCAGCTGCGAGCGGTTGCCGAGGCGGCCGCTCTCGCGCAGCAGCTCCCAGCCGCCGAACAGGTCCGGCTGCAGGCTCAGGCGCAGGAAGCGCGGTGCCTGCGCACCGGCGTCGGGATGTTGCAGGTAGACGTGCATGGGCCGATTGTAGCGGGGCCAGGGTGACCCCGGCCGCAACGTGGTCGTGCCGGCGGCTGGCGGGCTTCCTCGTTGCTGACGTTGCCGGCCAGCGGCCGGCACTACCGGGCCGACAGCACCTTCAGCACCGCGGCTTCATCCACGTCCGGCACCACTTCGGCGCGGCCCATGCCGCGCCACAGCACCAGGCGCAGGCGGCCGGCCACATTCTTCTTGTCCAGCCGCATGCGGCCGAGCAGGGCCTGCGGGTCCAGCCCGGCCGGGATCGACACCGGCAGGCCGAGCCGTTCCAGCAGCGCCTGCAGGCGTGCGCGATCGGCATCGTCGGCCAGGCCCAGGTGAGTGGACAGCTTCGCGGCCAGCACCATGCCCACCGCCACCGCCTCGCCGTGGTTCAGCGCATCGCGGCCCGGGGCCGAGTAGCCCTGCTCGGTTTCGATGGCATGGCCGAAGGTATGGCCGAGGTTGAGCAGGGCGCGCTCGCCCTTCTCGAACGGATCACGCTCGACGATGGCAGCCTTGTGCCGGCAGCTGCGCGCGATGGCTTCGGCCAGTACCGCATCGTCGCCGGCCAGCAGCGCATCGGCATGCTGCTGCAGCCATTCGAAGAACACGGCATCACCCAGCGCGCCGTACTTCACCACTTCGGCCAGGCCGGCACGCAGCTCGCGCGGCGGCAGGGTGGCCAGCACGCGGGTATCGGCGATCACCGCGCGCGGCGGATGGAACGCGCCGACCAGGTTCTTGCCGGCCGGGATGTCGACCGCAGTCTTGCCGCCCACCGACGAATCGACCATCGCCAACAGGGTGGTCGGCAGCTGCACGCAGTCCACGCCGCGCATCCAGCAGGCCGCAGCGAAGCCGGCCAGATCACCGACCACGCCGCCGCCGAGGGCGAACACGCAGGCGTCGCGGGTGGCGCCGATCGCGGCCAGCGCTTCGATGGCACGGCCGAATTCGGCCAGCGTCTTGGAGGCTTCGCCCGCGGCCAGCACATGCTCGCCGACGATCAGGTCGGGGCGTGCGGTCAGAAGGGTCTGCTTCACGGCATCCAGATAGCGCGGGGCCACTTCGCTGTCGCTGAGCAAAAGCACGTGGCGGCCACGCACATGCGAGGCCAGCGCGGCGCCGTCGGCCTGCGCACCGGCGCCGATGGTGATGGAGTAAGGGCGGTCGCCGCCGACGGCGACCTGCAGCAGGGCGGGGGAAGTCATGGGGTCAGGTCCTGGCGCTGCCATTGCGTGGCCAGCTTGACCACCAGGTGGGCGGTCGCGTCGGCAGCGGTGTACGGGTCGGTATCAAGGGTTATGTCGGCCAGTTCGCGGTACAGCGGGTCGCGGTGCGCGGCCAGATCGTGCAGCACCTGCTCACGGTCCGGGCGCTGCAGCAGCGGCCTGCCTTTGTCGCGGGCCAGGCGTTCCAGCTGCGCGGTCACGCTGACCCGCAGGTAGACCACGAAGCCGCGCTGGGCGATCAACGCGCGGTTGCCAGGATCCAGCACCGCGCCGCCACCGGTGGAGACCAGCTGGCCGCGACCCTCCAGCACGCGGGCAAGCGCCTCGCGTTCATGGCTGCGGAAGCCGGCTTCGCCGGAGTGCTCGAAAATGGTCGGGATGCTGGCGCCGGCGGCATCGACGATGGCCTGGTCGACATCGACGAAGTCCAGCGTGAAGCGCTCGGCCAGGCGGCGGCCGATGCAGGTTTTGCCGGCGCCCATCGGGCCGATCAGGATCAGGTTCGGAGCAGGATTCATGCCCTGTGATGCTAACACCTCCGTGCCCTGGCCTTTACGTCCTTCACGTCAGGGTAGGCGTTCCTGCGGGGTTTCCCGCGCCAACCGGAGTACAGGCCATGACGGTCGCGAAGGTCATCGAAATCACCGCCTCCTCGCCGAAGAGCGTGGAGGACGCCGTGCGCAGCGGTCTGAAGAAGGTCTCCGAGACGGTCAAGGGCATCCAGGGCGCCTGGGTGAACGAAACCAAGGTGGTGACCAATGGCAGCGGCGAAATCACCGAATGGCGGGTCAACCTGCGGGTGACCTTCCTGGTGGAATAGGCGCGCTCAGCGCACGTCCTGCACCTGTCGCTGGCCGTCCAGCACCACCACGTGGTCGGCCAGGGCAGGCAGGGCATGCAGCGCCTGGCGGCTGACCCGCTCGTAGTACTGCACGAAGCGCTCCAGCTGTGGCCGGCTCATGCCGTGCCGGCCCGGCTGCGCGGCCTGCAGGTTCTGCTCCTGCTGCCAGCGCCAGCGCGGTACCACCGAGAAATCCGGCGGCTGCAGGAACCACAGGCGGTCGCAGCGCTGCCACAGCGCCGGGTAGTCGCGGGCCAGCGCCTGGTTGCACCAGCGCCGCCAGCGACCATCGGCGTCGGCTTCGCGCTCCAGTGCGTTCAACGGGCTGTCCAGCGCGTCGTCATCCTGCGCGGGGGTGCCCAGGAACCAGCCTTCGAAGACCAGCAGGTCCAGCGGTCGTTGCAGCTGCGGCCAGTGCGCTTCGGGCAGGCGTTCATCGGCCAGCTTGTCGAAGCGAGGCATCGCGAAGGGCTGGCGTGTGGCCACGGCGTCCAGCACCGCGTGGGCCAACGGCAGGTCATGGGTGCCCGGCGGGCCTCGGGTGATCAGCAGCGGGTGCACCTGGCGGGCCAGCCGCTGCCGCTGTGCGCGGGTCAGGTAGACATCATCGATGGACAGCGTGGCGGCGTTCAGGCCGCGCGACTGGGCGCGCGCCACCACCTGCGCGGCCAGCGTCGATTTGCCGCTCCCCTGCAGGCCGCTGATCGCCAATACTGGAACCGCTGCACCGCTGCCCAGTGCATCGTCCAGCACCTGTTCGGCCAATGTTTCGGGGAATCCTTTCACCTGGGGCATATACGCAGCAGCGGCCATGCAGCCACAATAGCCCAATCCGTGTGAGAAGAACGCAATCATGAGCGACCTGTACGCCGAAGCCCTGTCCACGTTTGCCGGCCTGTTCGAAGAGGCCAAACAGAGCCGCGAGGTCGAGCCGAACGCGATGACCGTGGCCACCGCCGATACGCACGGGCGTCCCTCTGCACGTACCGTGCTGATGAAGGCGTTCGATGAGCGTGGTTTCGTGTTCTACACCCACCTGGACAGCCATAAGGGCCAGGAGATGCAGGCCAATCCGCAGGCCGCGCTGTTGTTCCTGTGGCGCAGCCTGCGCGAGGCCGGTATCCAGGTGCGCATTGAAGGCCGTGTCGAGCAGGTCGCCGATGCCGAAGCCGATGCCTATTTCGCCAGCCGCCCGCGCATGAGCCAGATTGGCGCGTGGGCCTCGCAGCAGTCGAAGACGCTGGCAACGCGCGAGGAATTCGATGCGCGCGTGGCCGAGGTCGAAGCCCGCTTCGAGGGCAAGGATGTGCCGCGCCCGGAGGGCTGGAGCGGCCTGCGCGTGGTGCCCGACCGCATCGAGTTCTGGTACGGCGCGCAGTTCCGCCTGCACGAACGCTGGTGCTATGAAGCCGGTGCCGAAGGGCGCTGGAGCAAGCGCCTGCTGTACCCGTGATCGACAGCGCGCCCACGATCCGCCAGGCCACGCCGGCCGATGCGGCCGCGTGGGCGCAGTTGCGTCTCGGCCTGTGGACTGATGCCGATGATCCGCTGGAGGAACTGACGCAGTCGCTGGCAGATGCCGAGGGTGCTGTGTTTTTGGCCTGTGCGGCGGATGGCGAGGCGGTTGGTTTCGCTGAAGTGCGCCTGCGCCATGACTACGTGAACGGCACCGAGTCTTCGCCGGTGGGGTTCCTGGAGGGCTGGTACGTGCAGCCGCAGTGGCAAGGTCGCGGCGTCGGCCGCGCCCTGCTGACGGCGGTGCAGGCGTGGACGCGCGATGCGGGCTGCCGCGAACTGGCCTCGGACAGTCGCGTGGAAGACGTGCAGGCTCACGCCGCGCATCGGGCCTGCGGCTTCGAAGAGACCGAACGGGTCGTCTATTTCCGCATGCCGCTGGAGCCATCGGCGTGAATCGCGTGGCGCTGTACCGCGTGGTGGTGTTCGTGCCGTCGGCAGCACTGGGCGCGGTGAAGCAGGGCATCCTGGCGGTGGATGCCCTGGTGGCCGGCGACTACGAGCACGGCATGTGGTGGTCGGCGCCGGGGTTCGAACAGTTCCGCCCGCGCGTGGGTGCGTCGCCCGTGCAGGGTGAGGCGGGGCGCACCGAAGTGGTCGACAGCGTACGCCTGGAATTCTGCCTGCCGCGCGATCCGCAGCGGCTGCAGCGCATCTTCGAACAGGGCATCGTGCCGCATCATCCGTGGCAGGTGCCGGTGGTGCAGGTGGAGGAGATCGAGCTTCTGCTGGCCGACGCATGAGGCAGTCGAGCAGGGCTCGACTCCACAAGAGCAGGCTGTCGCAAATGGACCGGCTTGCTTCATCTGCGAGCAGGCCCATAACCGGCACACTCCGATGGATGATCTCGACTTCCGGAGTTGCCATGCCCTCCTGGCGTTGCCTGTTTGCGGTGCCGCCGCCGCGTCACGGCGTGGAAGCGTTCCTGCTGTTGATCGCCCGCATCGTCGCCGGGGTGATGTTCTGCGTGTCCGGCTGGAACAAGGTGTTCACCGATGCGGGCCGCGAACGCATGGTGCATACGCTGGTTGATGCGGGGATCCCGTTCCCGGTGTTCAGTGCGCCGGTACTCGGCGGCATTGAATGGATTGCAGGCGGCCTGCTGGTGCTGGGCCTGCTCAGCCGGCCTTCGGCCCTGCTGCTGGCGGGGATCTGTGCGGTGGCGGCGCTGACCGATGGCATCGCGCGCATTCCTGCGGGACTGAGCGTACCGGATTGGTTGAGCTGGTTCTTCTACCTGAGCGAGGTGCCGCTGGGTGTGCTGCTGTTGTGGATTGCCGCAGTTGGGAGTGGACGATTCGCGATAGAAGTGCGCTGGGCGTGTTGAACATTGAGTGATGCGGAGGCAATTGAATGCGGATGAATGATCTGATCCAGCGCGTAGTTCGCGCGTACCCGGATCGTCGGAATCCTGATTGCGCTTCGGCGGCCGAGGTCATGCGTCGCTTGGGCGTTGCTCCTCACTGCGATATGTGGATGTTCTACATGGCGATCAATGGCGCGCTGCCTGCCGTGAGCGGTAGGCTTGAGTTGTTGCGTATCGTTGGCCCTGGAATTCCGAAGATTCCAGACCAGGCTGAGTACGTTTGGGATCGGTACGAGCTCCCAGTTAATTTTCTTCCGCTGTCATCTGACGAGGGTGAGGGAATGTATTTGTACGATATGTCTACTGAAGAGGTACATGACTACCGCCTGGCTCGCCACGATCAGTTTGTGACGGGACAAGAGCAGCCTCGGTGGGAGAGCTTCCATGGCTTCATGATGTGGTATCTCGGTGAGGCAAGCGGTACGTAGCGTTGATTGATGCTCGGCTTTTCCATGGAGTTGAGCATGGCTCGACTCTACAGATTCTCCGCGCGCAGCCAGCGCCACAGCGTAGTGCGTGAGACGCCCAGCGCCTGCGCCATCCCCTCGCGGTCATTGCGGTGTTCCTGCAACAGCGTTTCCAACTGCGCACGCGGCGGCCGCTTGCCGTTGCTTTCCACCGGTAGCGCAGCGGCGCCCTCATTCACCAGCTCGGGTGCCAGCTGCAGCAGTCGCGCGGCATCAATCAGCCCTTCACCGGGTTGCCAATGGATGCGCAGCCGATCCACCAGATTGCGCAATTCGCGCACGTTTCCTGGCCACTCGGCGGTGGTCAGCACCGCCAGTGCCTCCGCATCCAGTGGCGCGTCGATACCACGCAGCTGGCGGAAGAAATGCTGCGCCAGCAGCGGGATGTCACCGCGCCGGGCACGCAGTGCGGGCAGGGCGATGCGCAGCGCGGCCAGGCGGTAATACAGGTCGCGGCGGAAGCTGCCGGCCGCCACGCGCTGCTCGAGCGACTGCAGGGTCGCGGCCACCACGCGAAGGTCGACCGGGGTCGGCTCGGTGGCACCGACACGCAGTACCTCGCGTTCTTCCAGCACCCGCAGCAGGCGGGTCTGCAGTGGCAGCGGCAGTTCGCCGATTTCATCCAGGAACAGGGTGCCGCCGTCAGCGGCCTCAACCAGGCCGACGCGGCCGCCACGGCGTGCGCCGGTGAAGGCGCCATCGCTGTAGCCGAACAGCTCCGCTTCCAGCAGCGATTCGCTGATCGCGCCACAGTTCAGTGCCACGAAGCGGCCACGGCGTCCGCTGGCGGCGTGCAGCTGGCGCGCCACCAGTTCCTTGCCGGTGCCGGTTTCGCCGGTGACCAGTACGGTGCTGTCATGCGGGGCGTACAGCGCGATCTGTGCGCGCACCTGTGCCATGGCCTCGCTGTCGCCGAGCAGGGCGTGGGCATCGCTGCGCGGTGCGGCACGGCGGCGCGGCGCGGGCCGGCTGCCGCCGGAGCGGGCCAGGGTCTGGGTCAGTTCCAACGCGTGCTCGAACGCCTGCCGTACCGAATCTGCCGAGTACAGCAGCACGCCGGGCAGGCCGGCCTGTTCGGCGTGGTCGATGGCCATGCCAGTGCCGACGATCACCTCGATGCCGTTGGCGCGCAGGTCGGCGATGCAGTCGCGGGCGTCCTCGCGGGTGACGAAGCGGCGATGCTCGATGTCCAGGCCGAAGCTCTGCTGGAAGTTGCTGAACACCGGCACGTCGCTGGCGTGGGTGACCAGGCCGATACGGCCGGCGATCCGCCGTGCGCGCGCCAAGGCTTCCATCAGGTCGAAGCCGTTGGCCTGGATCGGCACCAGCGGCAGCTCCAGCCGGCTGCGCAGCCAGGCTGCGTTGGAGCCGCCGGCGATGACCACGTCGCAGTGCTCGCGGCGCAGGCGCTGGCCGATCACGTCCACCGCTTCCTCGAAGCCGAGGTTGATCTGCTCGATACGCGCGCGGCGATCGAACTCGGGAATGACGTCGCCGAGAAGACCGGTCAGCCGCGAGACGCTGACGGTCCAGATCACCGGCCGACTGGGGTCGGCATCGGCGTGGCGCAGGGGCGAGCGGGGCAGGTACATGGCGGCGCGCGTTGGACGGGATGTTTCATGATACATCTGTTTCAATGTTTCATATGTTTCGCTGTTGCATGGGCGTCATTCCCGTGAAATCAACGGCTTGCAGCTTGGCATGGTGCTTGCGCTCTCTTTCCCGTACTTCAACCTGGATTGCCGCATGACCGCTTCCACTCCTTTCTCCGCCGGTGCCCGCTTCCGTGAGGCGCTGGCTGCCGAATTGCCGCTGCAGGTGATCGGCGCGATCAACGCCAACCACGCCCTGCTGGCCAAGCGCGCCGGCTTCCGCGCCATCTACCTGTCCGGCGGCGGTGTTGCCGCGGGCTCGCTGGGCCTGCCGGACCTGGGCATCAACACCCTGGAAGACGTGCTGGTGGACGTGCGCCGCATCACTGATGTCTGCGACCTGCCGTTGATGGTCGACATCGACACCGGCTTCGGCCCGAGCGCGTTCAACATCGCGCGCACCGTGAAGTCGCTGATCAAGGCCGGCGCGGCCGCCTGCCACATCGAAGACCAGGTCGGCGCCAAGCGCTGCGGTCACCGCCCGGGCAAGGAAATCGTCTCGCAGGGTGAAATGGTCGACCGCGTGAAGGCGGCTGCCGATGCCAAGACCGATCCGGACTTCTTCCTGATCGCGCGTACCGATGCCATCCAGGTGGACGGCGTGGACAAGGCTATCGAGCGCGCCATCGCCTGTGTCGAGGCCGGTGCGGACGGCATCTTCGCCGAGGCGGCCTACGACCTGGACACCTATCGCCGCTTCGTCGACGCGGTGAAGGTGCCGGTGCTGGCCAACATCACCGAATTCGGCGCCACCCCGCTGTTCAGCCGCGATGAACTGGCTTCTGCCGGCGTTGCGATCCAGCTGTTCCCGCTGTCGGCCTTCCGCGCTGCCAACAAGGCCGCCGAGAACGTCTACCAGGCGGTGCGCCGCGATGGCCACCAGCGCAACGTGGTGGAGACCATGCAGACCCGCGAAGAACTCTACGACCGCATCGGCTACCACGCCTTCGAGCAGCAGCTCGATGCACTGTTCGCCGCCAAGAAATAAGCAGTACCCTGCACCATCGAGTTTTCGGAGGGAAACATGAACGATACGACCGCAACCCCGACCTTCAAGCCGAAGAAGTCCGTCGCCCTGTCCGGCACCGCCGCCGGCAACACCGCGCTGTGCAGCGTGGGCCGCAGCGGCAACGACCTGCACTACCGCGGCTACGACATCCTGGACCTGGCCAACACCAGCGAGTTCGAGGAAATCGCCTACCTGCTGGTGCACGGCAAGCTGCCGACCCGCGCCGAGCTGGTTTCGTACAAGGCCAAACTGAAGTCGCTGCGTGGCATTCCTGCTGCGGTGAAGGCGGCGCTGGAAGAGCTTCCGCCGTCGGCACACCCGATGGACGTGATGCGTACCGGCGTGTCCGTGCTCGGCTGCGTGGCGCCGGAGAAGGACGACCACAACCATCCGGGCGCGCGTGACATCGCCGACAAGCTGATGGCCTGCCTCGGTTCGATGCTGCTGTACTGGTACCACTGGAGCCACAACGGCCGTGCCATCGACGTGGAAACCGACGATGACTCGATCGGTGGTCACTTCCTGCACCTGCTGCACGGCGAGAAGCCGCAGGAATCGTGGGTGAAGGCGATGCACACCTCGCTGATCCTGTACGCGGAGCATGAGTTCAACGCCTCGACGTTCACCTGCCGCGTCATCGCCGGCACCGGCAGCGACATGTACAGCGCGATCTGCGGTGGCATCGGCGCGCTGCGCGGTCCGAAGCACGGCGGCGCCAACGAAGTGGCGTTCGAAGTGCAGAAGCGCTACGACAGTCCCGATGAGGCCGAGGAAGACATCAAGGCCCGCGTCGAGCGCAAGGAAGTGGTGATCGGTTTCGGCCACCCGGTCTACACCGTCTCTGATCCGCGCAACAAGGTGATCAAGGACGTGGCCCGCGAGCTGTCCGAAGAGCAGTCGAGCATGAAGATGTACAACATCGCCGAGCGCCTGGAATCGGTGATGTGGGACATCAAGAAGATGTTCCCGAACCTGGACTGGTTCAGCGCCGTCAGCTACCACATGATGGGCGTGCCGACCGCGATGTTCACTCCCCTGTTCGTGATCGCCCGCACCGCCGGCTGGAGCGCGCACATCGTCGAGCAGCGTATCGACGGCAAGATCATCCGCCCGAGCGCCAACTACATCGGTCCGGAAGACCGCGACTTCGTCGCCATCGACAAGCGCGTCTGATCCACCTGCCGTACCCATCCGGCCGGCCGCGTGCCGGCCGGGTGCTTTCGCCGCCGCACCGCCGGCACCCGGCCCGCCCCAAGTACTCCGCCAGCCCATGAATACCGATTACCGCAAGAACCTCCCCGGCAGCGCGCTGGATTATTTCGACGCGCGTGCCGCTGTCGATGCGATCCAGCCCGGCGCCTACGCCACCCTGCCGTACACCTCGCGCGTGCTGGCCGAGAACCTGGTGCGTCGCTGCGACCCGGCCACGCTCGGCGATTCGCTGAAGCAGCTCATCGAGCGCCGTCGCGACCTCGATTTCCCGTGGTTCCCGGCGCGCGTGGTCTGCCACGACATCCTCGGCCAGACCGCGCTGGTGGACCTGGCCGGCCTGCGTGATGCGATCGCCGACAAGGGTGGCGACCCGGCCAAGGTCAACCCGGTTGTGCCGGTGCAGCTGATCGTCGATCACTCGCTGGCGGTGGAGTGCGGTGGTTTCGATCCGCAGGCGTTCGAGAAGAACCGCGCGATCGAAGATCGTCGCAATGAAGACCGTTTCCACTTCATCGACTGGACCAAGCAGGCATTCCAGAACGTGGATGTGATTCCGCCGGGCAACGGCATCATGCACCAGATCAACCTGGAGAAGATGTCTCCGGTGATCTACGTGCAGGACGGCGTGGCCTTCCCGGATACCTGCGTGGGCACCGACAGCCACACCCCGCACGTGGATGCGCTGGGTGTGATCGCCATTGGTGTGGGTGGTCTGGAAGCGGAGAACGTGATGCTGGGCCGCGCGTCGTGGATGCGCCTGCCCGACACCGTCGGTGTCGAACTGAGTGGCCGCCCGCAGCCGGGCATCACCGCCACCGACGTGGTGCTGGCGCTGACCGAGTTCCTGCGCAAGGAACGCGTGGTCGGCGCGTGGCTTGAATTCTTCGGCGAGGGTGCCGCGGCACTGACCATCGGTGACCGCGCCACCATCTCCAACATGTGCCCGGAATACGGCGCGACCGCCGCGATGTTCTACATCGACGGGCAGACCATCGATTACCTGCGCCTGACCGGCCGCGAGGAATCGCAGGTGGCGCTGGTGGAGAACTACGCACGCACCACCGGTCTGTGGGCCGACGATCTGGCGACCGCGCAGTACGAGCGCGTGCTGCACTTCGACCTGTCCAGCGTGGTGCGCAACATGGCTGGCCCGTCCAACCCGCACAAGCGCGTGGCCACTGCCGAGCTGGCCGAGCGCGGCATCGCCGACGAGGCCAAGCTGGAAGCGGGCAAGGCCGAGCAGGCGCAGGGCCTGATGCCCGATGGCGCGGTGATCATCGCGGCCATCACCAGCTGCACCAACACCTCCAACCCGCGCAACGTGATCGCCGCAGCGCTGCTGGCGCGCAACGCCAACGCACGTGGCCTGCAGCGCAAGCCGTGGGTGAAGTCGTCGCTGGCGCCGGGTTCCAAGGCCGTCCAGCTGTACCTGGAAGAATCCGGCCTGCTACCCGACCTGGAACAGCTCGGCTTCGGCATCGTCGCCTTCGCGTGCACTACCTGCAATGGCATGAGTGGTGCGCTGGATCCGAAGATCCAGCAGGAAATCATCGACAGTGACCTGTATTCCACGGCCGTGCTGTCGGGTAACCGCAACTTCGATGGCCGCATCCATCCGTACGCCAAGCAGGCCTTCCTGGCCTCGCCGCCGCTGGTGATCGCCTATGCCATCGCCGGCACCGTCCGCTTCGATATCGAGAAGGACGTGCTGGGCGTGGACGCCGACGGCAACGAAGTGCGCCTGAAGGACATCTGGCCCAGCGATGCCGAGATCGACGCGGTGGTGAAGGCCTCGGTGAAGCCCGAGCAGTTCCGCAAGGTCTACAACCCGATGTTCAACGTGCGCGTGGAGCACGGCGCCGCGGTCAGCCCGCTGTACGACTGGCGCCCGCAGAGCACCTACATCCGCCGTCCTCCGTACTGGGAGGGCGCACTGGCCGGCGAGCGCACGCTGGCAGGCATGCGCGCGCTGGCGGTGCTGCCGGACAACATCACCACCGACCACCTGTCGCCGTCCAACGCGATCCTGGCGTCCAGTGCCGCCGGCGAATACCTGGCGAAGATGGGCCTGCCGGAAGAGGACTTCAATTCCTACGCCACGCATCGCGGCGACCACCTGACCGCGCAGCGCGCCACCTTCGCCAATCCGAAGCTGTTCAACGAAATGGTGCGCAATGACGACGGCAGCGTGAAGCAGGGTTCGCTGGCGCGCGTGGAGCCGGAAGGCAAGGTGATGCGCATGTGGGAGGCGATCGAGACCTACATGCAGCGCAAGCAGCCGCTGATCATCATCGCCGGCGCCGACTACGGCCAGGGCAGCTCCCGTGACTGGGCCGCAAAGGGCGTGCGCCTGGCCGGCGTGGAGGCGATCGTGGCCGAGGGCTTCGAGCGCATCCACCGCACCAACCTGATCGGCATGGGCGTGCTGCCGCTGGAGTTCAAGCCGGGCACCACCCGCCTGACCCTGGGGATCGACGGTACCGAGACCTTTGACGTGGTCGGCGAGCGTACCCCGCGTGCCGAGCTGACCCTGGTCATCCACCGCCGCGACGGCCAGGACGTGATCGTACCGGTCACCTGCCGCCTGGACAGCGACGAGGAAGTGGCGATCTACGAGGCCGGCGGCGTGCTGCAGCGCTTCGCCCAGGACTTCCTGGAAGGCGCCAAGGTGGCGTGATAGCCGGCTGAATGCCCGCCCCCGGAGGCCGGGGGCGGGCTTGTCCGACCCCAGGGCAGGGCGCACACTGGCTTGGCAAAAACCGCCAAAGGAGGGTTTCATGGCCACCATGAACATTTCGCTGACCGATCCGCTCAAGCAGTTCGTGGACGAAGAAGTGCGCGAAGGCGGCTACTCCAGTACGTCGGACTATGTGCGTGACCTGATCCGCCAGCGCCAGCGCAGCAAGGCTGAAGAGCTGCTCAAGCAGCTGATTGCCGAGGGGCTGGCGTCGGGACCTTCGGCGCCTCTGGCGCCGGATCACTTTGACAAGCTCCGTGAGCGTGCACGGAACCGCAAGTGAAACCTTCGCACTGGTCCCCTGCAGCGGTTCGAGATCTTGACCAGGCAGCAGCTTGGTATGCAGATCAGGGCGGAGAAGTGCTGGAAATCGGCTTCATCGATGCGGTGGAATCCGTCGTCAAGCTGATCGAGGCCCACCCGGGTGCTGGTTCCGCACTGCATGCGGATCTGTTGCCCTCGCTGCCAGCGCCATTGCGTTTTCATCCGGTTCGTCGCTTCGACGGCTACCTGGTCTACTACGTGGAGCTACCTGCGCACGTTTCCATCGTGCGCATCTGGAATGCTTCGCGGGGCATGGAAGCACTGTTCGAAGACGAGAAGCTCAACCCCGATATTGGTTCGTCGCATCCAGGATACTGATCCATGACCTTCCTCCCGCAACTCCGTATTCCCGCTACCTACATGCGCGGTGGCACCAGCAAGGGTGTGTTCTTCCGCCTGCAGGACCTGCCCGAGGCCGCGCGGGTGCCGGGCGCAGCACGCGATGCGCTGCTGATGCGCGTGATCGGCTCGCCCGATCCGTATGGCAAGCAGACTGACGGCATGGGCGGCGCCACCTCCAGCACTAGCAAGTGCGTGATCATCTCCACTGCTTCTGTGCCGGACCACGATGTGGACTACCTGTACGGCCAGGTCTCGATCGATACCGCCTTCGTCGACTGGAGCGGCAATTGCGGCAACCTCAGCACCGCGGTGGGTCCGTTTGCGATCGCCCATGGGCTGATCGATCCGGCCCGGGTGCCGCGCGATGGCCTGTGCACCGTACGCATCTGGCAGGCCAACATCGGCAAGACCATCATCGCCCATGTGCCGATGCGCGATGGCGAAGTGCAGGAGACCGGCGATTTCGAGCTGGATGGCGTGACCTTCCCGGCGGCCGAGATCCAGCTGGAATTCATCGATCCGTCCGATGACGGTGATGCGGGCGCGATGTTCCCGACCGGCAATCTGGTCGATACATTGGACGTGCCCGGCGTGGGCAGCTTCGAGGTGACCATGATCACCGCCGGCATCCCGACCATCTTCCTCAACGCCGCCGACCTCGGCTACACCGGTATCGAGCTGCAACCGGCGATCAACGAGGACAAGGGAGCGCTGGAGCGCTTCGAGAAGATCCGCGCCTACGGCGCCTTGCGCATGGGTCTGATCAAGAACCTGGAGGACGCGGCGACGCGCCAGCACACGCCGAAGGTGGCGTTCGTTGCACCGGCTCAGGACTATGTGTCGTCCAGTGGCAAGGCCATCCCGGCCTCGGCGATCGACCTGCATGCGCGCGCGTTGTCGATGGGCAAGCTGCACCACGCGATGATGGGTACCGCCGCCGTAGCGATCGGTACCGCCGCGGCGATTCCGGGCACGCTGGTCAATCGCGCCGCCGGCGGCGGCGAACGCGAAGCGGTGACGTTCGGCCATCCGTCCGGAACGTTGCGCGTGGGTGCGCAGGCGGCACTCGTTGATGGCCAGTGGACGGTGACCAAGGCCATCATGAGCCGCAGCGCCCGCGTATTGATGGAAGGCAAGGTGCGGGTACCGGTCGAGTAACCAGCCGAACGGCGCCGGCATCACATGCTCTGGTGGATGCCAACCTTGGTTGGCATTGCATTGGCACCGCCCGGGTACGGTCCAGCGCCAACCTAGGTGGGCGATTACCGGGAGGCGCGGCCTGGCCTGCTTCTGAAGAGGAGATCGACGATGTCCGACAGCCACACCCCATCCAACGAGCGTGCAGCGTGGGATGCGCTGCTGGTGGACATCGTCGATTACGTGCGCGACGCACGCATCGACTCACCGCTGGCGTTCCAGACCGCGCACCACTGCCTGCTCGATACGCTTGGGTGCGGACTGGAGGCACTTTCTTTCCCGGCCTGCAGCAAGCTGCTCGGTCCACTGGTGCCGGGCATCAGCGTGGTCAACGGCGCGCGCGTGCCGGGCACGCACTACGTGCTGGACCCGGTGCAGGCCGCCTTCAATCTCGGCGCAATGGTGCGCTGGCTGGATTTCAACGACACCTGGCTGGCTGCCGAGTGGGGCCATCCTTCCGACAATCTCGGCGGCATCTTGGCTGTTTGCGACTGGCTGGGGCGCAACGCGCAGGCCCTGCGCCGCCCGCCGCCGACCGTGCACGACGTGCTGCTGGCGATGATCAAGGCGCACGAGATCCAGGGCGTGCTGGCGCTGCAGAACTCCTTCAACCGGGTCGGGCTGGACCACGTGGTGCTGGTCAAGGTGGCCACCACGGCCGTGGTCGCCCAACTGCTCGGGCTGGACCGCGAGCGCATGCTCAATGCGCTGTCACTGGCCTGGGTCGATGGCCAAGCGCTGCGCACCTACCGGCACGCACCCAACACCGGCTCGCGCAAGAGCTGGGCGGCCGGCGATGCGACCAGCCGTGGCGTGCGCCTGGCCTTGATGGCGGCCAGTGGTGAGATGGGCTATCCCAGCGTGCTCAGCGCGCCAACCTGGGGCTTCGAGGCCGTGTCCATGCGCGGTCAGGCACTGACGCTGGGGCGACCGCTGGGCAGCTATGTGATGGAGAACGTGCTGTTCAAGATCAGCTACCCGGCCGAGTTCCACGGCCAGACCGCAGTGGAGGCCGCGGTCATGCTGCACCAGCAGTTGCGTGCGATGGGGCGGCGGGTCGAGGACATCGCGCACATCGCGATCCGGACCCAGGAAGCCTGCATCCGCATCATCGACAAGCAGGGCCCACTGCATAACCCGGCCGACCGCGACCACTGCGTGCAGTACATGGTCGCCATCGCGCTGCTGCACGGGCGGTTGACGGCCGAGGATTACGAGGACGACGTTGCCGCCGATCCGCGCATCGATGCGCTGCGCGCGAAGATGACCTGCCATGAAGACCCGCAGCTCAGCGCCGATTATCTGGACCCGGACAAGCGCAGCATCGCCAACGGCCTGAGCGTGCGCTTCACCGATGGCACCGAGCTGCCCGAGGTGCTGGTGGAGCACCCGCTCGGCCATGCCCGCCGTCGCGAGGAAGGCATTCCGCTGCTGATGGACAAGTTCCGCCGGCACCTGGCCCACCGCTTCCCGACCAGCCAGCAGCAGCGCATCCTGGCCGCATCGCTGGACCCGGTGGCCCTGGCGGCAATGCCGGTGACCGACTACGTGGACCTGTACCTGCCGGGCTAGGGCGATCGGTAGTGCCGGCCGCTGGCCGGCAATTCCATCCAACCTGCCATGCCGGTTGCCGGCCAGCGGCCGGCACTACCCGCGCCTGGGGCAATTGCCGAAATCGCGTCAACACCTTGACGCGGCCTGCCTATAATGGCCGCCTCGATCAAGGAGTGACGACATGAGCGGTCCGGCACGGCGGAAGCGGTGGGGATGGGCGGCGGCGGTACTGGCAGGAGGCCTGTTGCTGGGGCTGGCCGGCTGCCGCAATGACAGCGGGCAGCTGCCCAAGGCCAGTGGTGAGGCGATCACCACCAAGGCCGAGCAGGTGAAGGAATTCACCCTGCTGCGTGCCTACCCGGACCAGAAGAATGACGGCCTGTCGCTGGCGCTGGAGTTCTCGCGCCCGCTGGTCGGTACCCAGGATTTCGACAAGCTGGTGCGCTTCGAGGAGAAGGTCGGCACCGACGACAGCAGTTGGACGCTGTCCGATGACGGCCTGACCCTGCGCTACCCGTTCGTCGAGGCCGGCAAGGAGTTCAGCCTGGTGGTCTCGCCGGACCTGCTGGCCGCCGATGGCAGCCGCCTGGGCAAGGAACTGAAGCAGAAGGTGTTCAGCGGCGAGCTGAAGCCGGTGGTCGGTTTCGCCTCGCAGGGCAGCGTGCTGCCGGCCAAGGACAGCCGCGGCCTGCCGGTGGTCTCGGTGAACGTGCCGGAGGTCGATGTCGAGTTCCTGCGCGTGCGCGAGAAGGACCTGCCGACCTTCTTCAGCCAGTACCAGCGCGGCGGCCGCCGCGGCAGCTGGGAGCTGAGCAGCGACTACGAGCGCAGCCCGATCAACAAGCTGGCAGAGCCGGTCTACGTCAACCGCTTCATCCTGGGGGGCAAGAAGAACGAGCGGGTGCTGACCTACCTGCCGACCCAGGACATCAAGGAACTGCAGGAGCCGGGCCTGTACTTCGCCCTGCTCAAGCGCACCGGCGACTACGAAGGCGAATTCGATACCGCGTTCTTCTCGGTCAGCGACATCGGCCTGCATACCCGTGCCTACAAGGACAAGCTGTTCGTCCACACCGCCGGCCTGAAGGACGGCGCGCCGCTGAAGGGCATCGACCTGCGCGTGCTGGATGCCAAGGGCGAGGTGGTGCTCAAGGGCAGCACCGACGGCAATGGCAATGCGCTGCTGAACTACACCCTGGATGCGACCCATGTGCTGGTCGCCAGCACTGGCAAGGACACCAGCTTCCTGCCGTTCAACCAGCCGGCGCTGGATCTGAGCGAATTCGCCGTGGCCGGCCGTGACAATGCGTGGTTCGACGTCTACGCCTGGTCCGGCCGCGACCTGTACCGCCCGGGCGAGACCGTGCGCCTGTCCGCGCTGCTGCGCGACAACGACGGCAAGCCGGTCAAGGCCCAGCCGGTGTTCCTGCGCCTGAAGCAGCCCGACGGCAAGACCTTCCGCGAGACCCGCCTGCAGCCGGGTGACCAGGGCTACATCAACTTCGAGCAGGTGATCCCCGCCGAGGCGCCGACTGGGCGCTGGCAGGTCGAGTTCCGCGCCGACCCGGCCAGCAAGGAAGCGATCCAGGGCATGACCCTGCGCATCGAGGAGTTCCTGCCCGAGCGCATGAAGCTGGACCTGGACAGCGCGCAGAAGACGCTGAAGCCGGGTGAGGACCTGCGCCTGCAGGCCAATGGTGCCTATCTGTACGGGGCACCGGCCGATGGCAACCGCTTCACCGCACGCATGGCGGTGGCCGCCGAACAGACGCCGGTGGAGGGCCTGCCGGGCTATTTCTTCGGTGACCCGACCCTGCAGCTGCCGCGCGAGGCCAAGGACGTGATCGACACCACGCTGCCTGGCAACGGCCAGCTGCGTGAGGACGTCGCGTTGCCGGAAGAGGCAGCCAAGGCCAAGGCGCCGATTGCCGTGGTGCTGTCCGGCAGCCTGTATGAAACCGGTGGCCGCACGGTCACCCGTACCCTGAAGCGGGTGATGTGGCCGGCCAACGCCCTGGTCGGTGTACGCCCGCTGTTCAACCCGGAGGACGGTGCCGATTCCAACGGCAACGCGCGCTTCGAATTGATGCGCGTGGATGCTGCTGGTACGCCGCAGCCGGCCAAGGGCCTGAAGATCACTCTGGTGCGCGAGCTGCGCGACTACCACTGGACCTTCAACGACAACCGCTGGGACTACGATTTCACCCGCCGTTTCGAGAACAAGGAAACCCGCACCGTCGATGCCGGCAGCAGTGCGGTCGCCTTCGATTTCCCGGTGGAGTGGGGCGAGTACCGGGTGGACGTGTTCGACCCGTCCACCGGCCTGACCAGCCGTTACCCCTTCCGCGCCGGCTGGAGCTGGGGTGATGACAACCGCGGCCTGGACGCGCGCCCTGACAAGATCAAGCTGGGCCTGGACAAGACCGGCTACAAGGCAGGCGACACGCTTGAGGTGACGGTGACCCCGCCGCACGCCGGCAAGGGCATCCTGATGGTCGAGACCGATCGCATGCTGTACGTGCAGGACATCGACGCCAAGCCGGGTTCGACCTTCAAGATTCCGGTCACTGCTGACTGGGAGCGCCACGACGTCTACATCACCGCGCTGGTGTTCCGCGGCGGCAGTGCGCCGAGCAAGATCACCCCGGCCCGTGCGGTGGGCGTGGTGCACGTACCGATGGACCGCAAGGGCCGCACCGTGGCCGTCGGCCTGGCAGCGCCCAAGCAGATGCGACCGGAACAGGACCTGCCGGTGACGGTCAGCGCACCGCAGCTGGCCGGCAAAATGGCGCACGTCACGGTCTCGGCGGTGGACGTGGGCATCCTCAACATCACCCGCTTCCCGGTGCCCGACGCCGGTGCGCACTTCTTCGCCCAGCGTCGTCTCGGCATCGATGCCTACGACATCTACAGCCGGGTGATCGAGAGCTTTGACGGCGGTGCCGGCAAGCTGAAGTTCGGTGGCGACATGGCGCTGCAGGCGTTGCCGCAGGCCAAGCGCCCGACCGCGCGCGTGCAGACCGTGGACCTGTTCTCTGGCCCGGTGCAGCTCGATGCCAAGGGTATCGCCCGCATCCGCCTGAAGGTGCCGGACTTCAACGGTACCCTGCGGGTGTCGGCACTGGTCTACAGCGATGACCAGTACGGCAAGCGCGACGTGGAAACCGTGGTGCGCGCGCCGATCCTGGCTGAAGCCAGCATGCCGCGCGTGCTCGCCCCGGGCGACCGCAGCACCGTGACCCTGGATGTGCAGAACTTCACCGGCAAGCCGGGCCAGTTCAACGTGAAGGTGGAAAGCGAGGGCCCGCTGAACCTGGGCGAAGGCAGCCGCAGCGTGCAGTTGAATGCCGACGCCAAGACCACGTTGAGCTTCCCGCTTTCGGCACGCGAGGGCCACAGCGTGGCCAAGGTGCGGGTGCGGGTGGACGGCAACGGCTTCAAGGCCGATCGCCGTTACGACCTGCCGGTGCGTGCGGCGTGGCCGCAGGTGCTGCGTTCGCAGGTGCGCACGCTTGATCCGTTGGCCGCGGTCAGCCTCGATAACAGCCTGACCGATGGCCTGATGGCCGAGTCGGTGAATGCCCGCCTGCTGGTCAGCCCGCTGCCGCCGATCCCGTTCGCCAGTGCGCTGCAGGGTGCATTGAACTACCCGTATGGCTGTGCCGAGCAGACCACCAGCAAGGGCTACGCCGCGCTGATCCTGGACCAGGCCACTTCGTCGATGCTCGGTGCCGACGGGCTGGATGCCAAGACCCGCCGCGAGCGCATGGAAGGTGCGTTTGGCCGCCTGGCGTCGATGCAGGTGGCCAATGGCAACTTCTCGATGTGGGGTGACGACGGCTACGTGAACCCATGGCTGACCCCGTACATCACCGAGTTCCTGCTCGATGCCAAGGACGCCGGTTTTGCGGTGCCCGACAACGTGCTGCAGAAGGCGCTCAACCGCCTCAGCGAGGATCTGCTGTCCGGTGGCAACCAGTTCTATGGGCAGGACGACCGCGAGAAGCTGAAGTTCGCCAACCAGGCGTACTCGGGCTACGTGCTGGCCCGGGTCAACCGTGCGCCGCTGGGTACCCTGCGCACGCTGTACGACAACGAGCGCAGCAAGGCGGTCGGCGGCCTGTCGCTGGTCCACCTGGGTGTGGCGCTGTCGTTGCAGGGTGATGCCAAGCGCGGCCAGGCCGCGCTGGCGGCGGCCTTCGCCAAGTCCAGCAGCGAACGCCCGTCGTACTTCGGCGACTACGGCAGTGCGATCCGTGATGACGCGCTGATGATCGCGCTGACCCACGAAAACAAGCTGGCCAAGCCGGCCTGGGATGCGCGTGCGGTTGACCTCGGCCGTGGCCTGGATGCGCGCCGCAATGCCGGCTGGATGTGGCTGAGCACGCAGGAACAGGTAGCGATTGCCCGCCTTGGCAAGGCGCTTGCTGCCAACCAGAAGGCGCTGGTGGCCGGTGAACTGGTGATCGGTGGCAACACCGAAGCCATCGGCGAACGCAAGCTGTTCGGCCGCAACTTCAGTGCAAATGAACTCGCCAGCGGCGTGCGCTTCACCCCACAGGGCCAGCCGCCGATGTTCGCCAGCATCGACGTGGCCGGTATCCCGCGCAGCGCGCCGGCACCGGATAACAGCGTGCTGGGCGTCGAGCGCAGCTACTACGGCACCGATGGCAAGCCGTGGTCGCCGCGGCCGCTGAAGGAAGGCGAAGCCCTGATCGTGCGCGTCACCGTCACCGCTGACACCACGATGCCCGATGCACTGCTGACCGACCTGCTGCCGGCCGGCCTGGAGATCGAGAACTTGAACCTGGGCGATGCCAAGCAGTGGGCCGACGTGGTGGTCGATGGCATCACCATCAGCGACCGGGGTGAAGCGGCCGATACCAAGCACGAGGAATTCCGCGACGACCGCTACGTGGCCGCGCTGAAGCTCTCGCGTGGCAGCAAGGCCAACGTGTTCTACCTGGTGCGCGCGGTGACCCCGGGTACCTACTCGGTGCCGCCGCCGCTGGTGGAGGACATGTACCGGCCGCAGCTGCGCGGCGTCGGCCGCAGCAACCCGACCACGATCACGGTGGTACAGCCGTGACCGCGCGGACGGGCCGCGACGGTGCGGCCCGTCCAGCTGGCAAGCTCCAATGCGGCACGCTGCAATGAAGAACACGATGACGACCCGGCTGGCAGCCCTGCGCCGCCGGCTGCAGCCACTGTGGCCGTGGCTGCGCTGGGGTATGGCCGCCACGCTGGCACTGCTGCTGGTGCTGGATTTCGTCTTCCCGCCGCCTCTGCCGAAGCAACGCGATACCAGCACCCTGGTGGTGGCTGCCGATGGCACGCCGCTGCGTGCGTTCGCCGACGCCGAGGGCGTGTGGCGTTATCCGGCATCGACCGACAGCGTCTCGCCGCTGTACCTGCAGGCGCTGCTGACCTACGAAGACCGCTGGTTCTGGCGCCATCCGGGCATCAACCCGCTGGCGATCCTGCGTGCCAGTGGCCAGCTGCTGCGGGGTGGTCGCATCGTGTCCGGTGGCTCGACCTTGACCATGCAGGTCGCACGCATCCTCGATCCGCATACGCGCACGCCCTGGGGCAAGCTCAAGCAGATGCTGCGTGCGGTGCAGCTGGAAGTGCACCTGAGCAAGCAGCAGATCCTGGCCCTGTACCTGGAGCGCGCACCCTACGGCGGCACCATCGAGGGCGTGGAAGCGGCCAGCTGGGCCTACCTGGGCAAGCCGGCGGCGCAGCTGTCGCATGCCGAGGCCGCGTTGCTGGCGGTGCTGCCGCAGGCGCCGAGCCGGCTGCGCCCGGACCGCCATCCGGAAGCGGCGCAGAAGGCACGCGACAAGGTGCTGTCACGCATGGCCGAGCTGGGCGCGTGGACAGCGGAAGAAGTGGAAGATGCGCGCATCGAGAACGTGGTCGCACGCTCGCTGCGGCCGCCGCTGCATGCCGCGTTGCTGGCACAGCGCCTGCACTCGGCGCATCCGGGCCAGGCACGCATCCAGAGCAGTATCGACATCGGCCTGCAGCGCACCCTGGAAGAACGCGTGGCCAGCTACTTTTCCACGCTGCCCGAGCGCACTTCGGCGGCCCTGCTTGTGGTCGACAACCAGACCCTGCAGGCGCGTGCCTATGTCGGCACGCTGGCGTTCGGTGACCGCCAGCGGCTCGGCCACGTGGACATGGTGCAGGCCTGGCGCTCGCCGGGTTCCACGCTCAAGCCGTTCCTGTATGCAATGGCGCTGGACGATGGCCTGATCCATTCGGAAAGCCTGCTGGTCGATGCGCCGCAGAGTTTCGGCAGCTACCGCCCCGGCAACTTCGACATGGCCTTCAATGGACCGATCGGCGCCTCCAGCGCGCTGCGGCTGTCACTCAACGTGCCCTCGGTGGACCTGTTGCAGCGGGTCGGTCCGGCGCGCTTTGCTGCGCGCCTGTCGCACTCCGGCATCCAGCTGCGCTTCCCGCCGGGCAGCACGCCCAACCTGTCGCTGATCCTGGGCGGCACCGGTGCGCGGCTGGAAGATCTGGTCGGTGCGTTCGCCGCGCTCAACCGCAACGGCATCGCCGGGCGCGTGCGCTACACCGATGACGAACCGATGATCGAGCGGCGCCTGGCCTCGCCGGGCGCCAGCTGGATCGTGCGCGAGATGCTGGAATCGAATCCGCGGCCGGGGTATAGCGTCGGGACGTTCGATGTCGGTGGCCGCCCGCGCGTGGCGTGGAAGACCGGCACCAGTTACGGGTACCGCGATGCGTGGGCGATCGGCAGCACCCGCCACTACACCGTGGGCGTGTGGGTGGGCCGGCCGGACGGCACACCCCTACCGGGCCAGTACGGCGCGGTGACCGCGCTGCCGCTGATGTTCGAGGTGGTGGACAGCCTGCCGCGCCAGCGCGGTGACTCGGCCGCTGCACCGATGCCGGCCAGCGTCAGCCAGGAAGACATCTGCTGGCCGACCGGTGAGCGTGCCGAAGGCCTGCCTGCTGCGCTCTGCCAGCGGCTGATGCCAGCCTATCTGCTGGAAGGCGCGGCACCACCGACCTTCCCCGAACGCGAGGCACGGCGCTGGCAACCGGGTCGGCAGCGCTACCTTGCCGATGCGCGTACCGGTCTGCGCGTGTCAGCCGATTGCCGCTTGCCGCACGAAGAAGTCGCGCGCGAGATCGCGCGCTGGCCAGCGTTGCTGTCGCCGTGGCTGTCCAAGGCCACGCGCGAAGCCTCGCAGCTGCCGGCGCTGTCGCCGGACTGCCGTGATGATGGCCGCGAGGCCAGCGTTGCGCTGCACATCGATGGGCTCAACGATGGCGCCACGCTGGCGCGCGCGCCGAATTCGGAACATGGCGTACGCCTGCAGCTGCGCGCGCTGGGCAGCGAGCAGGCGGTGGACTGGTTGCTCGATGGACGCTGGATCGCGCAGACGCGCGGTGCGCAGCTGATGCAGCGCGAGTTCGCCGAGCCGGGCGCGCACACCTTGACCGCGCTGGCGGCAGATGGCGCGTGGACACAGGTAAGGTTCAACGTCCTGCGGTAGGTGCCAACCCTGGTTGGCACGCGATGAATGCGCCCACCAGGGTGGGCATCTGCCAAGGCGTATGCGGGGCCGCTATTCCCCGATCCACCCATCCAGCAGGTCGGCGAACTCGTCGGCGTGCTCTTCCTCCTGCGCCAGGATCTCTTCAAGGATGCGCTTGGTGGTGGTATCGCGGTCGCCGATGAAGTTGATCATCTCGCGATAGCTGTCGATGGCGATGCGCTCGGCCACCAGGTTCTCGCGCACCATGTCGCGCAGGTCGCTGCCTTCCTTGTATTCGGCGTGCGAACGCGCGGTCAGCGTATCCGGGTTGAGATCCGGCTCGCCGCCCAGCTGGACGATGCGCTCGGCCAGCTTGCCGGCGTGCGCCTGTTCCTGCTGTGCATGTTCCAGGAACTCGGCCTTGACCGCGTCGGCCAGCATGCCCTTGGCCATGAAGTAGTGCCGGTAGTAGCGCAGAACGCAGACGTACTCGGTGGCCAGTGCGTCGTTGAGCAGCTTGATCACCACCTCGCGGTCAGCGCTGTAGCTGTCTGTGATCGCGCCGTCTTCGAGGTTGCGCCGGGCGCGCTCGCGCAGGGTTGCGCGATCGCTGATGCCAGGAACGTTCGCGGCGGGCTTGCTGGCTTTGGCTGGCTTGCTGGACATGGCTGGCCGTTTCCTTCTGCGGTGGGGAATCAGGTGGGGAGATGCTCCAGCACGTACTCGGCCGAAGACACTTCGAACTGGCCGGGCTGTTCAACCCAGGCCTCTCGAACTACGCCGTCGTCGACGTACAGGGCAAAACGACGCGAGCGGATTCCCATGCCCGACGCGCTCGCATCAAGCTCCAGACCCAGGGCGCGGGTCAGCTCGGCATTGCCGTCGGACAGCATCAGAAGGCCGTCGGGCACGCTCTGGTCGGCGGCCCAGGCCTTCATCACGAACGGGTCGTTGACGGCCATGCAGTAGACGTCGATGCCGCGCTGGCGGAAGGCCTCGAACTTTTCGACGTAGCCGGGAAGGTGACGTGCCGAGCACGTCGGGGTGAACGCGCCGGGCACGGCGAACAGCACCACCTTGCGCGCATCGAACAACGAATGCGTATCAAGCGTTTCAATGCCCTCGCGGATGCGCTTGAGGGTCACTTCCGGAATGCGGTCGCCGACATGGATGGTCATGGGAACTCCTTGCTGGGGCAGGCTAGTGGGCCGGATGGGACAGGGGCGTCAAGACATTGGAAACCCGGTGTGCAGGCCCCATCTTCCGGCTTTGTGGCAGGGGCTTCCAGCCACAGCGTGGCGCACGGGGATGGCAGCCGCATTGCGCAGGATCAGTCGGCCTCACCGGGGCCGCACGAGGGGCGGCGTAGCCTCGCAGGCGCGTAGAATGAACCCGGGGCGGCGCCACCGGCGCGGCCGAAGCGAATCGAGGTAGCTGGATGGAATTCAAGGATTACTACGCCACCCTGGGGGTGGAACCGAGCGCGGGCGAGGCGGAGATCAAGACCGCCTACCGCCGGCTGGCACGCAAGTACCACCCGGACGTCAGCAAGGAGGCTGGGGCCGAAGACAAGTTCAAGGCGGTCAACGAGGCCTACGAGGCGCTGCGTGATCCGGAAAAGCGCGCGGCCTACGACCAGCTGCGCGCGCAGGGCTATCGCCCGGGCGAGGAGTTCAACGTGCCGCCGAACTACGGCGGCGCCGGTGGTTTCAATTTCGAGGAAGTGTTCGGTGGCGGCGGCCCCAACGGCGGCTTCAGCGACTTCTTCGAAAGCCTGTTCGCGCGCCAGCGCGGTGGAGCGGGCGCGGGGGCCGGTCCGGGCTTCAGCAGCCAGGGCCATGCGCCCAACCGCGATACCCGCGCCAAGCTGTCGGTGCCACTGGAAGCGGCCTACAGCGGCGACAGCCTGCGCATCACCGTCAACGGCAAGCAGCTGGACGTGCGCGTGCCCAAGGGCATCCGCCCGGGCCAGGTGATCCGCCTGGCAGGGCAGGGCAACCATGGCGGCAACCTGCTGCTGGAAGTGGAATACGCCGCCCACCCGCAGTTCGAGGTCGATGGCCGCAACATCCTCTATACGCTGCCGCTCACGCCGTGGCAGGCCGCGCTGGGCACCAGCATCAGCGTGCCGACCCTGGGCGGCGCGGTGGAACTGAAGATTCCGGCCGATTCCGATGCCGGCCGCAAGCTGCGCCTGCGCGGGCGTGGCCTGCCGGGCAACCCGGATGGCGACCAGATCGTCGAGATCGAGATCGTGGCCCCGGCTGCGACCGATGAGGCGCAGAAGAAGGCGTACCGCAATCTGGCCAAGGCGTTCGGCGAGACCATTTGAAGGTAGTGCCGGCCGCTGGCCGGCAACTTCATTGCCCTGGACGGTGATGCGTGGTTGCCGGCCAGCGGCCGGCACTACCGCGCGCGTCTCAGCCCTGGCCCGCGAACACGCGCTCCAGCACCTCGGACAGCTCGTCCTCCGAGAACGGCTTGGTGATGTAAGCCTTGGCGCCCTGGCGCATGCCCCACATGCGGTCGGTGTCCTGGTCCTTGGTGGTCACCAGGATCACCGGGATATGCCGGGTCGCCTCGTCGCGGGCGAGGGTACGGGTGGCCTGGAAGCCGTTGAGGTTGGGCATCACCACGTCCATCAGGACCAGGTCGGGCAGCTCGGCCTTGGCGGTTTCGACCCCGGCGGCGCCATCGGTGGCGGTCAGGATCTGGTGCCCGAGCTTCTCGACGATGCGCTGTATCCCCAACAGCTGCGACGGTGAGTCGTCGACGATCAGAATGCGTGCCATGTTGTTCCCCATGTAATGCCCGCAGTGTAGTGCGGGCCCATTACCGGCGGGAGGGCCGCGTCTGCCGTCCGTCGCCTGCCTGCGACGTTCAGTCGATCCGCACCACGGTACGACCCAGCGAACCGCCCGCCAGCATCCGTTCGAATACGGCAGGAAGGCCATCGAGGCCGACTTCGGCGGTGCAGATGCGGTCCAGGTGATGCGGCTTCCAGTCACTCCCCAGCCGCGACCACACTTCCTCACGCAGTCCGCGTGGCGCATTGGCCGAGGACACGCCCAGCAGCGAGACACCGCGCAGGATGAACGGCATCACCGTCATGTCCAGCGTCGGACTGGCAGCCAGGCCGGCACTGACCACGCTGCCGTAGGGCACGGTCTGCGCCAGCAGGCTGGCCAGCATGGCGCCTCCGGCATTATCGAGGCCACCCCCGAAGCGGGCCGACTGCAGCGCGCCGGTGTCGGCCAGCGCGTCGCGCGGCAGTACCTCGGTGGCGCCGATGCTGCGCAGGAATCCTGCCTGGTCCGGCTTGCCGCTGACCGCGTGCACGCTGTAGCCGGCACGGCTGAAGATGGACAGCGCCAGCGCACCGACACCGCCGCTGGCACCGGTGACCGCCAGCGGGCCGAGTTCCGGGGTCTGGCGGTTGTCCTGCATGCGCAGCAGGGCCAGCGCCGCAGTGAAGCCGGCGGTGCCCAGCACCATCGCCTCGCGTGGGGTCAGCCCGGCCGGCTGGGCGATCACCGCGCGCGATTCCAGCCGCACGTACTGGCTGTAGCCGCCGTCGCGGGTCTCGCTGAGGCCGCAGCCGGTGGCCAGCACCGCGTCGCCTTCACGCCAGTCCGGGTCGGTGCTGGCGACCACGGTGCCGGCCACATCGATGCCGCCCACTAGCGGGAAGCGGCGCAGGATCTTCCCTTTTCCAGTACCGGCCAGCGCGTCCTTGTAGTTGACCGAGGACCAGTGGGCGCGGATCAGCACCTGGCCGGGGTTGAGGTCGTCGACCCCGAGCCGGACCAGGCCGCTGCGGTAGCCGGCGTCGTCGTTTTCGATGCGGAAGGCGGTGAACGGGGTGGTGGGGGCCATCGGCGTTGCCTGACTTCGAGGAAAACGCCACCTTACCCCGTTGCCCCCCTTTCGATCCTGCCGATCCGCCCCATCTTGTATGATCGGTGATGGTTTCACGGCTGGCGGTGCGGGAAGGGCCCGCGCCGCAGCCCAAATCTTGATGGAGCGTGCATGGCCTGGAATACACCCGGCGGCAACAAGGGCGGACAAGGCCCCGAGGACAATCGACGCGGGCCGTTCGGGTCACGCGGCGGTGGCAATGGTGGTGGCTGGGGCGGTTTGCCCGGGCCGCTGAAGGACCTGTTCGACGGCGGCATCGTGCGTTGGGTGGTGGCAGCCGTGGTGCTGCTGGTGCTGTTCTCCAGCTTCCAGCTGATCGGCGAACAGCAGCGTGGCGTGGTGCTGCGCTTCGGCCAGTTCTCGCGCATCCTGCAGCCCGGCCCGAACTTCAAGCTGCCGTGGCCGATCGAATCGGTCACCAAGGTCAACGCCACCGAGATCAAGACGTTCTCGATCCAGGTGCCGGTGCTGACCCGCGACGAGAACATCGTCAACGTCTCGCTGAACGTCCAGTACCGCATCGACGACCCGCAGCAGTACCTGTTCGGCACCGTCGATGCCAACCAGGTGCTGGAGCAGTCGGCGCAGAGTGCCGTACGCGAGGAAGTCGGCCGCGCCGATCTCAACGCCGTGCTGAACAACCGTGGCCCGCTGGCCGTGGCCGCCGAGGAGCGCCTGCAGGCGCTGCTGAAGGCGTTCAAGACCGGCCTGACCGTGACTGGCCTGACCCTGCAGGATGCCCGTCCGCCGGAAGAAGTGAAGCCGGCTTTCGACGAGGTCAACGGTGCCCAGCAGGTCAAGGAACGCCTGATCAACGAAGCCCAGGCCTACGCCGCCAAGGTCGTGCCGGAAGCCCGGGGCCAGGCCTCGCGCGCCCGTACCACCGCCGAAGGCTACAAGCAGGCCGTGGTGTCCAAGGCCGAGGGTGACGCGCAGCGCTTCAGCCTGTTGCAGGCCCAGTACAAGGACGCCCCGGAAGTGACCCGCAAGCGCCTGTGGCTGGAGACCGTGCAGCAGGTACTGAGCGAGAACCGCAAGGTGATCGGTGGCGATGGCCGCCAGCTGATCTACGTGCCGATGACCGGCGATACCCGTCCGAGCACGTCGGCTCCGGCCGCAGTGGCCAACCCGGACGTGGTGATGCCGTCGCTGCCGGGTGCAGCGACGGAAGCTTCCCGTGATCCGGGCCGGCCGGTGGGCCGCCCGACCGGGCGACCGAGCGGCCGTGAGGAGGGCAGCCGATGAAGAGTCCTATCTGGATCGCCGTGATCGTGGCGGTGGTGCTGGGCCTGCTCGGCTCGGTGTACGTGGTCCGTGAGGACCAGACCGCCATGGTGCTGAACCTGGGCAAGGTGGTGCGTTCGGACATCAAGCCGGGCCTGCACTTCAAGGTGCCGGTGGTGGAAACGGTGAAGGTCTTCGACCGCCGCTTCCAGGTGCTCGACACCGCGCCGGCGCGCTACTTCACCGCCGAGCAGAAGGACGTCAGCGTCGACTTCTTCGCCATCGGCTACATTTCCAACGTGGGTGACTACTTCCGTGCCACCGGCGGCGATCCGCGCATCGCCAACGCCCGCCTGGCACCGATCATCACCGACTCGCTGCGCAACCAGATCAACTCGCGCACCCTGCAGCAGCTGGTCTCCGGCGACCGCAGCGAGCTGATCGCCGAGCAGCTGAAGGGGATCAACGAGGCGGTGGCCGGCCTGGGCATGCAGATGATCGACCTGCGCATCAAGCAGGTGGACCTGCCGACCGACAGCCAGGTGATCAACGATGTGTACGAGCGCATGCGTGCCCAGCGCAAGCAGGAAGCCGCAAAGCTGCGCGCGGAGGGCGAGGAGCAGTCGCTGACCATCCGCGCCCAGGCCGACCGTGACAGCACCGTGCTGATCGCCGAGGCCGAGCGTGATGCCCAGCGCCTGCGCGGTGAAGGCGATGCCGAGGCGGCGCGCATCTACGGCAAGGCCGGCTCGGCCGATCCGTCGTTCTATGCGTTCTACCGCAGCCTGGAGGCCTACCGTGGCTCCATGACCGACGGCAACGGCGTGATCGTGCTGGACAAGAACGACCCGTTCCTGCAGTACCTGAAGAACGACCGCTGAGGTCGCAGGGCAGTACCCCACGGGGCCCGGCATATGCCGGGCCCCGTGCTTTTTCCGGAGTCCCCCATGAAAGATCTGTTTGCCGCTGTCTGCCTGGTCGCGGTGCTGGAAGGCCTGTTCCTGTTCGTCGCACCGTTCGCCTGGAAGCGCATGGCCGAACGTCTGCTGGACCTGCCCAGCCCGGCCCTGCGCAGCTTCGGTGGGCTGGTGCTGCTGGCCGGCCTGAGCCTGCTGTGGTGGGTGCGGCATTGAAAGGGTAGTGCCGGCCGCTGGCCGGCAACCCGGGATTGCCGGCCAGCGGCCGGCACTACCGCCTGCGTTCACATGCATGGCCCGGCTCTGGTGGATGCCAACCTTGGTTGGCGTTGCCGGCCAGCGGCCGGCACGACCGGGCGGGGCGGCTGACCGGCCGGTAAAGCCGCCCGTCGGAAAGGTGGCACCCGACCCCGGAAACCCGGATAATGCACAAAAGCCGGACGGGCCTCCCCGTTCGGCTTTTTCCGTGTCTGGGCCTTCCATCGCCGGCCGCTCCCCGTTTGGAGCCGCCTTGCAGGTGCTGGCCAGCCCCGCCACGGTTTACCCGTCCGCGGCCCCGATGGCCGCAACAAATCGAGGAGCCCGTCATGGGTCAGTCTGTCGTAGTGTTGGGTGCCCAGTGGGGCGATGAAGGCAAGGGCAAGATCGTCGATCTGCTCACTGAGGAGATCGGCGCCGTCGTGCGCTTCCAGGGCGGCCACAACGCCGGCCACACCCTGGTCATCAACGGCAAGAAGACCGTCCTGCACCTGATCCCGTCGGGCATCCTGCGTGACGACGCGCTGTGCCTGATCGGCAACGGCGTGGTGATCTCGCCGGCCGCGCTGCAGAAGGAAATCGCCGAGCTGGAAGCCTCCGGGGTGGAAGTGCGTTCGCGCCTGAAGATCTCCCCGGCCGCGCCGCTGATCATGCCGTACCACATCGCCCTGGACCAGGCGCGCGAGCGCGCTGCCGGTGGCAAGGCGATCGGCACCACCGGTCGTGGCATCGGCCCGGCCTACGAAGACAAGGTGGCGCGTCGCGGCATCCGCATCGCCGACCTGCATTACCCGAAGCAGCTGGAAGAACTGCTGCGCACCGCGCTGGATTACCACAACTTCGTGCTGACCAAGTATCTGAACACCGATGCGGTCGACTTCCAGAAGACCTTCGACGAAGCGCTGGCCTTCGGCGAATACGTGCAGCCGATGAAGTCCGACGTGGCCGGCATCCTGCACGACCTGCGCAAGCAGGGTAAGCGCGTGCTGTTCGAAGGCGCGCAGGGCGCGCTGCTGGACATCGACCACGGCACCTACCCGTACGTCACCAGCTCCAACACCACCGTCGGTGGCGCGCTGGCCGGTTCTGGCGTCGGCGCCGATTCGATCGACTACGTGCTGGGCATCGCCAAGGCCTACGCCACCCGCGTCGGCGGTGGCCCGTTCCCGACCGAGCTGGACGACGAAGTCGGCCAGGGCATCCGTGACCGCGGCGCCGAGTACGGTGCGTCGACCGGCCGTCCGCGTCGTTGCGGCTGGATGGACATCGTCGCGCTGAAGCGTGCCGTGGCCATCAACGGCATCAGCGGCCTGTGCATCACCAAGCTGGACGTGCTGGACGGCATGGAAAAGCTGAAGGTCTGCATCGCCTACGAATACAACGGCAAGCGCACCGAGTACGCGCCGCTGGACGCGCAGGGCTGGGAAGAGTGCACGCCGGTGTACCTGGAGTTCCCGGGCTGGAGCGAGAACACCCACGGCATCACCAACTGGGACGACCTGCCGCCGGCTGCGCGCGCCTACCTGCGTTCGCTGGAAGAGCTGGCCGGCTGCCCGATCAGCATCGTCTCCACCGGCCCGGACCGCGACCACACCATGGTTCTGCAGGATCCGTTTGCCTGAGGTAACGCCGGGCGCTGCCCGGCGTAGGTGACAGGAAAAGCCCCGCGCAAGCGGGGCTTTTTCGTTACTGTGTCAGCGGGGTCGGCGAGGAAGCAAAGCGATGACCAGGATGTCAGCGTGAAGGGCGAAACGGTCGTGCGGATCACCCTGTGGGTGTTGTGGAGCCTGTGGGGCATCGCCTGCCTGGTACTGGTGCTGGGCGCGGCCGCCAATACCCTGGCTTCGCGCACGCAGACGGTGCCGTTGGTGCTGAGCCCTGGCGCAACCGCCCAGATCACCGTCTACCGCCTCATCGATGATCAACTGCGGCTGCGCCTGCGCTATGCCGCGGACGGTACGGACGCTGACCCCGAGGTGCTGCTGCGCATCGAAACTCCGACCGATCATGGAGACTTCCGCGCAGGGGAGCGTTCGGGAGTGGCCGGGCAGGGTATCAATCGTGGGCTGGCTTCGGTTGAGTCCAGCGGCCTCATGGCGTCCTACTTCGGCTATGGCCGTGGCGACGCATTGCCACGCGGCCGCTCATGGGTGCGGGTAACCGTGCTGGAGGTGGACCCGGCGCTGGCCGATCGCGCGGCCACCGTCGAGCTGCAGCCGCCACTGGACCTGTTGAAGCTGACTGACCTGGATTATGTCTGGTTGTGGCCGTTCTTCTTCTGGAAAGTGGCGGCACTGCTCCTGCTGATTCCAGGAGCTGCCTTGGCGGTGTTCACGTTCACTTTGCGGCGCTGGCAGCACCGGGCTTCGAAGCAGGCGGATTCAGCAGTGGGTACGGATTGATCGATTCGCCCTTCCACCACTGTTTCTCCGGTCCCAGCACGTGCACCTCGAAATGCAGGTGCGGGGCCTCAGCGCTGGCGTTGCCGGTACTGCCCACATAACCGATCACCTCCCCGCGCCTGATCACCTGCTTTTCGGTCAGGCCATCGGCATAGCGCTGCAGGTGCGCGTAGTAGTAGCACCAGCGTCCGCTGGGCTCGAACTGGTAGATCGTCAGGCCACCGCGCTCGCTGTCGAACAGTTTTTCCACCGTGCCATCGGCCACTGCCAGCACCGGCGTACCGGCATCGGCCATGATGTCGATGGCATCGTGCACGCGGCCTTCGCTGCGCGCATCGGTGAACGTGTCGCGCAGCTGGGAGGCCAGGACGCCCTGTACCGGCAGCAGCAGACCCGACGGCGCATCCGCAGTCCGCGCGGCTGACGGTACGGTGGCGGCGGGGGCAGGGGCCGTGTCGAGCGGCGCTACCGATCCCTTAGCCGGCGCCACAGCGGCTGCCGGTTGTGCTTCCGGCAGCGAGGCGGCTACCGGCTCGCCTGCATCGCGGCGCAGCCACCAGCCGGCCCCCAGTCCCAGCAGCACGCCCAGCACGATCAGCTGCGAAAGACGCATCGGCTCACTCCTGCATCACCACAGGGACGGAGGTATCCACCGCATCGGCCACGCGCAGCGCATCCCAGTTGGTCATGCGCACGCAACCATGTGACTCGGTCTTGCCGACATGGCCGGGCTCGGGCGTGCCATGCAGGCCGTAGTGTGGCTTGGACAGGTCGATCCAGACCCGGCCGACCGGATTGTTCGGGCCCGGCGGCAGTGTCGCCTTCTTTTCGCCCTTGCGCGCATCCCAGAACAGCTTGGGGTTGTAGTGGAACGGCGGGTCGCGATACACGCCTAGGATCTTCCATTCGCCGATCGGCAGCGGATCATGCTGGCTGCCGGAGGAAACCGGCACCTGAGCGATCACCTTGCCTTGCGCATCCAGCAGCTGCAGGCTGGAATCGGACTTGTCGACGACCACCTTGGCCGCCTTCGGTAGCGGCGATGGTGCGATATTGGGCACCTGGATGCGGTTGCCCGCCTTGCTCAGATCCACGCCCGGATTGAGCAGCTTCAACAGCTCAGGGGATGCGTGGAAGCGTTCGCCCAGCGACTCTTCGACGTTGTTGAAGCCCAGCGATTTCAGTTTGGCCTGTGCGGCGGGGCCCTTCGGCACCGCCTGGAACGGCCCGGCGACATCCTCGCTGGTCAGCGTGTAGCTGGCCAGGGGGGTGACCGTATCAGCCTGCAGGGCCTGCCAGGTCGCGTCGTCCAGTTCACCGGTGACGGTCAGGCCGTGCGCTGCCTGGAAACCCGACACCGCGCGCCGCTGGTTGCTGCCCACTTCACCGTCGATCTGGCCGGGCGAGAAATTCGCGCGATCCAGCAGCACCTGGGCATGCAGGGCGGAACGTGCTGCGGTGTCCGGTCCGGCCTTCTCGGCGATGGGGGCGGGCAGTCCAGGCGGCGGTGCCTGCGCGAACGCCGGCGATGCCAGCAGCGAGAGAGCGAGCAGGGTGGATCGGTACACGGGTAATGGCATTGGGAACTCCAGCAGATGACGCCACCACCTTGCCTGCAGGCCGCGCCGAGCCGCCGTGAAAGAGATCTGACGTCTGCATGAGCAGTCGGGTCGTTGCGCCACCGTCCCCGCGCGGGTGCCGCCGGCCAAGGGCTCACCAAGGTGAATGGTGCCCCACGCCGTTGGCGGTTGGCGATCAAGATTGCCTGGCGGGCCGCCGATAACGCCACATCCCCCCGTTTTGGATGTACCGATGAACTACTTGAGGAATGTCAGGGTTGCCTGGCGTCTTGGGCTGGGCTTTGGCCTGTTGCTGCTGTTGGTTGCGGCCGTGGTGGCCACCGGCGCCACCGCCAGTGTCGTGCAGAAGCGCGCGATGCAGCAGGTGGTCGATGTCAGCGTGGCCAAGGTGCGCCTGTTGTCGCAGATGCTCGATGCCAACAACCAGATGATGGTCGTTCGCCGCGAGATGCTGATCCGCCAGGGCGATGACCGTGGCCATGATGAGCAGCGCATCGCCGATCTGGTCAAGCGCTATGAGGCCAGTTGGACGGCCTACCAGGCGCTGCCCAGCGACGCCGAGGGCAAGGCCATTGCCGAAACCATCGCCGCCAAGCGTGCCATCGCGCGTCCGCTCAACAAGCAGACCAGCGAACTCATGGAGCAGGGCGACTACCCGGGCGCCGTGGCGCTGACCCTGGGCCCGGTGCAGGAAGCCGCCAACGGCTGGAACAAGGCGCTGTCCGATGGCGTGGACTTCGAAGAGAAGGAAAGCCGTGAGGCGGCCGCCGAGGCGATCCGCCTGGGCGAGCGCAGCCTGCTGCAGCTGCTGGTGCTGGGCGGCGTCGCGCTGCTGGTGGGCATCGGTGCCTCGGTGATGATCGGGCGCAGCCTGACCGGCCCGTTGGCCCGCGCGGTGAACGTGGCCGAACGCCTGTCCAGGGGCCAGCTGGACCAGGAGTTCCGCCTTGGCGGCCGCGATGAACTGACCCAGCTGGGTGAAGCCATGGCCAGCGTGCGGCAGAGCGTGCAGGCGGCGATCGGCGCACAGCTGCAGATGGCCGAACAGCACGAGGCGGGTGCGATCCGCTACCGCATGGACGCCAGCGCCTTCCCCGGCGATTTCGGCCGCATGGTGCAGGCCACCAACAGCCTGGTCGAATCGCACGTGCAGGTGGAGCTGCTGATGGCTGAAGTGATGCAGCGTTACGCCATCGGTGACCTCAGCCGCGACCTGCCGGACTACCCGGGCGAGAAGGGTACGCTGACCCGCACTCTGGCCGCAGTGAAGCAGAGCCTGATGGCGATCAACGCGCAGATCGATGCACTGGCCCGGGCCGCGCGCGCCGGTGATTTCAGCATGCGTGGCGACGCCGCTGCGTTCCAGTTCCAGTTCAAGGCGATGGTCGAGCACCTCAACGGCATGATGGCCAGTTCGCAGGCCAGCATCGCTGATGTCTCCGATGTGCTGCGTGCGATCTCGCACGGCGACCTGACTGCACGCATGGACGGCGAGTACGACGGTGTATTCGCCCGCATGCGTGACGACGCCAACACCACCACCGCGCAGCTGACCGGCATCGTGCGTGGCATCCAGGTGGCCGCCGACAGCATCAACAACGCGGCGCAGGAACTGGCTGCCGGCAACAACGACCTGTCGCGCCGCACCGAGCAGCAGGCCGCCAACCTGGAAGAAGCCGCCGCATCGATGGAGGAACTGACCTCGACTGTGCGCCAGAATGCCGAGCTCGCTCGTCAGGCCGACAGTGAAGCGCATGCCGCCGGTGCCGCCGTACGCGAAACCGAGCAGGCGATGGCGCAGATGGCGTCGGTGATGGGTGAGATCGATCAGTCCTCGGCACGCATCTCGGAAATCTCCACCGTGATCGACGGCATCGCGTTCCAGACCAACATCCTGGCGCTGAATGCTGCGGTTGAAGCCGCGCGTGCAGGTGAGCAGGGCCGTGGTTTTGCCGTGGTCGCCAGCGAGGTACGCACGCTCGCACAGCGTGCCGGTGTCGCCGCCAAGGAGATCAAGGAACTGATCGAAGACGCCGCTGCCAAGGTGAAGAGCGGCCTGGCGGTGACCGTTGAATCGGAAGCCGCGATCGCCCGCGTGGCCCAGGCCAGCTCGCGCACCACGCAGCTGATGAGCGACATCGCAGCGGCCAGCAAGGAACAGGCCGCCGGTATCGAGCAGGTCAACCAGGTGGTGGTGCAGATGGACCAGGTGACCCAGCAGAACGCTGCGCTGGTGGAAGAAGCCACTGCCGCCAGCCGCGCGCTGGAAGAACAGGCGCATGCGCTGACCACGTCGGTGGCGGTGTTCAAGGTGGAGCAGGGCGCGCGCATGCCCATCGTGCCTGCGCAGGCGGCGTAAGCAACCTGCGACTGGATGTTGGATGACGCCCTGCATGCGATGCCCCGCATGCAGGGCACCGCATGCACGCAACCGGTCGGTGCCGCTGGCTAGCGGCCGCGCGCGGCGCGTTCGATCAGCCAGCCGGCTGCGTACAGCAACAGCAGTGTTGGCGGAACCAGTACTGCATACGCGGTCGACCAGGGTTTGCCGTACAGCAGGCTGCCTGCGCCGATGGCATCGAGTGCAGCAGACTGCAGGGTGATGGGGAGCGACATCAGGATATAGGCCCCCTTCGGGTCCGCATCCGACTGCGCGCCGTGAACCAGCCATGCGGTCAACAGCAGGTAGACCACGCAAAGCGCAAGACCGGTCCAGCTCAGTAATCGCCGCATCTTCATCCGCATGCCTCCGTTCAACGGACGTCGAAGTGAGCCTGCAGAGGCAGGCTCACATTCCGCAGCAGATCCCTGACCACCACCTGCGCAGTCCACGTGCCTTTCGGATCACTGGCCTCGGCCACGAACTTCAGGTGCAGGTTGGTCATGTACAACAGGGTTGGCGGGCCGGGCAGGGCAGCGGTGAAACAGGGAACATCGCGTTCGTCGATGCTGGTAGTGCCGTCCGGGCGCAGCATGCGCAGATCGCAGTGCACCTTGGGTACGCGGTTCTCATCCAGTTGCGGGTTGGACAGGAATGTCAGCAGGAACAATTCACCGCCCGGGTGGACTTCGTCGGCCTGGGTAAAACCGGGAGTGGACTCTGGCGGGGTCTCCCACTTGGCCTGCCAGTCGGCATCGGAGGTGACCAGCAGCGATGCCGCAAAGCCACTGCTGGATTTCATGGCATCGGTCTCCGGCATTGCCTTGCCGTCCCCGCTTATCCAGCCATCGCTGGCGGAGCTGTTCAGTGGCAGCATCATGGCCATCATGGCCAGCGCGTAGGTCCATCGCATCAGAGGCTCTCCTTGGCAACCGCGTCCCGCGGCAGAGCGGGCAGTATCGCTCAACCTTGACCGGCAAAGCAGCAGGAGAGCCGGAGCAGAGGTGCCGCTGCCTGCCGATGTGGGCGATGCTTGCCAGCAAAGGAGGTGACATGGGAATCGGGAGCGAGGAAAAGCCGGGCTGTGATTCGGCATCACCCACGCCGCAGCACGTGCTAATGCTGCCCGGGCTGGATGGCTCCGGCAGGCTGTCGATCCCGTTTCTGTCAGCACTCCAGGCTCATGGGCTGACGACGCAGGCGATTACGCTGCCTGCGCAGGGAGGGCAGGATCACGCCACGCTGGCCCAACGGCTGTGGTCGCAGCTGCCCGGCCATCCCTTCATCCTGCTTGCCGAGTCCTTCTCGGGCCCGTTGGCGGTTGAACTGACCACGCGACAGCCCGCCGGGCTGCGCGGACTGGTGCTTGCCGCGACCTTTGCGCGTCGGCCGGTGCCATTGCCGGCAGCCAGCGCAGCCCTGCTGACGCCGACCTGGCCTCTGCCTCCCGTGGCGTTGCTGGCGGGCCTGCTGCTGGGGCGGTGGCGCACCCGCGAGCACCTGTCGATGCTGCGCGATGCGCTGGCCCGGATTCCGGCGGCCACACTGCGGCGACGCGCCGCAGCGACCCTGCGCGTCGACGTACGCGCATTGCTGCCGGCAATCGACGTGCCGACGCTGTGCCTGCACGCGTGCCATGACCGCCTGCTGTGGCCGCCCAGCGTGGCAGAACTGCAGGCCCTTTTGCCGGATGCCCGGCATGTTTCGCTGGAAGGGCCGCATCTGCTGCTGCAGGCACGCGCTGACGCAGCCGCAGCCGAAGTTGCCGCGTGGATGAGGACGCTGTCGCCCTGATCGAAGGACTCAGCCGCGCGCGCGGGTACGCGCGGCCTTCTTCGCCGCCACCTTGCGCACAGTCTTCTTCGCCGCACGTGTCTTCGCCGCCTTCTTCGCTGCAGCACTGCGCGAGGCGGCTGTACCGGCCTTCTTGGCCGCTGTCTTCTTTGCGGTTTTCTTTGTGGCTGTCTTGCGAGCCGGTGCCTTCTTTGCCGCCTTCCTGGCTGTCGTCTTCTTCGCAGGTGCCTTCTTCGCCGCCGTCGCCTTGGTCGTGGCCTTCTTTGTGCCCGACTTCCTGGCAGGCGCCTTCTTGGCAGCCTTCTTGCTGGTCGCCTTCTTCGTACCCTTGCGCGCGCTGCCGCTACGCTTGCCACCACCATCCTGCTTGTTCACGGTCGCCCAGGCAATGCGCTCGGCCGTGCCTTCGCTGGCACCGCGCTCGCGCTCGCTTTCCTCGATGTGCTCGGCCTGGCGCTTCTGTTTATCGGAGTATGCGGATTTGTCACCACGGGGCATGACAGTTCTCCTGTTGTTGTAGTCAGGCCAGCAGGCGCAGCTTGGGTTCGCGCGCCCACTGGCGGGTGGCGGCCGCCGCCAGGAATGCCTTGGCGTCTTCCGCTTCGACGATGCCGGCGTCGTTGCCGACCCTTGCCGCCTTCAGCAGCGCCTGGCCGCCCGCGTCGCTGGCGATGGCCTTCAGGTGCGCCCACGCCTGGCTGACGAATTCGATGGCTGCACTTTCTTTCGACAAGGCCTTCGCCGCTTCCGGGCTGAGCACCAGGGCTACTGCATCGAACACGGCCGACGGGGTGCCCGCCAGTTGCCCATCCGCCGCCTGCAGCGCGCCATCGCTGAGCGTGGCGCCACCCACTCTGGGGGCGACCAGCTTCACATCCGCACCTGCTTTCCTGGCTGCCTTGCTCAGGCTGGCAATGATCCGGGCATCAGAACCCTCATCGAACAGGATGCCGATGCAGCGCCCTTGCAGGGTGGGTTTGTTGCGACCGATCACCCGTACTTCGGGGGCGGGGGGCATGTCCCGCACTGGAGTAGCGGTCGGCGCCGGGTCGGGCAGTGCAGGCAACGCCAGACCATCGGCCACGCGCTGCGCCAGTGAGTCATCGATGTTGCGCAGGTGACTGACGGTGCGTACCCGCACCTTCAGCGTTTCCACCTTGGACAACTCGAACACCAGCGCCGATGCCAGGTGCGCCTGCTCCGGCTTTTCGAGGCTGCGGAAGAACATGCGGGCCTGGCTGTAGTGGTCGGCGAAACTCTCCGCGCGGGTGCGACCCTTGCGGCCATCGTCGGCGCTGGCATGGCTGCGGAATCCGGCAGGCGTCTCGCGCGGGGTGTCCTCCTGCAGCGAACTGGGATCGTAGGCCACCCGGCCCTTGGGAACCTGCATCTGCATGTGGCCGTCGCGCTGATGATTGGCAAACGGGCACTTGGGCGCATTCACCGGGATCTGGTGGAAGTTCGGGCCGCCCAGGCGCAGCAGCTGGGTGTCCAGGTAGGAGAACAGGCGCCCCTGCAGCAGCGGGTCGTTGCTGAAGTCGATGCCCGGTGGCACGTTGGCCGGGCAGAAAGCCACCTGCTCGGTCTCGGCGAAGAAGTTGTCCGGCCAGCGGTCCAGCACCATGCGCCCGATGACCTGCAACGGCACCAGCGATTCGGGAATGATCTTGGTCGGGTCCAGATGATCGAACGGGAATGCGTCGGCGTCTTCTTCGGTGAACAACTGCACCGCCAGTTCCCATTCCGGGAAGTCGCCGCGCTGGATGGCCTCGAACAGGTCGCGGCGATGGAAGTCATTGTCGGCCGATTGCAGCTTCAGCGCTTCGTCCCAGACCGTGGACTGGATACCCAGCTTGGGCCGCCAGTGGAACTTGACGAACGTTGACTCGCCGGCCTCGTTCAGCAGGCGGAAGCTGTGCACACCGAAGCCTTCGATCATCCGCAGCGAACGCGGTATGGCGCGGTCGCTCATCGCCCACATGATCATGTGCATCGATTCGGGCATCAGCGAAATGAAGTCCCAGAACGTGTCATGGGCCGACGCGGCCTGCGGGAAGGCACGGTCCGGTTCCATCTTCACCGCGTGCACCAGGTCCGGGAATTTCATGGCGTCCTGGATGAAGAACACCGGGATGTTGTTGCCGACCAGATCCCAGTTGCCTTCCCTGGTATAGAACTTCACCGCGAAGCCGCGCACGTCGCGCGGGGTGTCCACTGAACCTGCGCCACCGGCCACGGTCGAGAAGCGGGTGAACACGGGTGTTTTCACGCCAACCTCGGTCAGGATGCGCGCGCGGGTATGCGCCTTCAGTGATCGGGTCAACTCGAAGTAGCCATGCGCAGCGCTGCCGCGGGCGTGCACGATGCGCTCGGGAATGCGCTCATGGTCGAAGTGGGTGATCTTCTCGCGCAGGATGAAGTCCTCCAGCAGCGTAGGCCCCCGAGGTCCCTGCCGCAGGGAGTTCTGGTTGTCTGCCACCGGGATGCCCTGATCGGTGGTCATCGCCGGATGACTGCCCCCGGCCTGCTGGTGCAGTTCATCGCCGCTGCCGCGGTGGTGGTTCTCGGCGTGGGTGGTTGCGCGCTTGCCGGTCGGCTTGCTGGCGGCCATTGACGTTGGCTCCGGATGCTCAAAGAGAACCACGACACTGGAACCGGGCCCGTTAAACCGAGGTCCGGCAAAGGTGAACGTACAGGCAAAAGCAGGCTCGGGTATGCTTGCTCCATGCGAGTCGAGCCCGCCGACATCGAAGCCCTGTTCGACGCCATCCCGGATGTTCTGTTCTTCATCAAGGACCTTCAGGGGCGTTACACCCACGTCAACCAGACCATGCTGCGGCGGCTGGGCCTGCGCGCCCGCAAGGACGTGATCGGGCGTACCGCGGCGGAGATCTACCCGACCGGGCTGAGCGCCGACTACGTGGACCAGGACGCCCGCGTGCTGGCCGGTGAGGTGATCGAGAACCTGATGGAGCTGCACCTGTTCGCCAACCGCGAACCGGGCTGGTGCCTGACCTGCAAGCGTCCGCTGGTGGTCGATGGGGCCATCGAGGGCCTGATCGGCATTTCCCGCGACCTTGGCCAGAAGGACAGTCTGGGTACCCAGTACGAGCAGCTGCGGCTGGCGCTGGCCCACCTCAACGCGCACTACGCCGAGAACGTGCGCATGCAGACCCTGCTGGACATCACCGGCTTTTCGCTGTCCAAGCTGGAGCGCAGCTTCCGCAAGGTGTTCCAGATGACCCCGCAGCAGGTGCTGACCCGGCTGCGGATCCAGATGGCCATGCACCTGCTGCACGGTGACGAGAGCATCGCCAGCATCGGCCAGGCCTGCGGTTTCAGCGACCAGAGCGCCTTTACCCGCAAGTTCAAGGCTGAAACCGGTTTCTCGCCGCGTGCCTACCGCGCCCGTATTGGTGGCAGTGTCGGAGAGCCGGCACTGGCCTGAGCCGCCTGCTGCGCTGTGCCTATCCCCGCGGGCATGGGACAGGGTAAGGTGTCGCCCCTGTAGCCCGCCGCCAGCCCTGCCGATGCCCAACTCGATTCCGACCGCTTCGCCGTCCCGCCTCGGACATTCGCTCAAGCCCCGCCAGCTGATCATGATGGGCCTGGGCAGCGCCATCGGTGCCGGCCTGTTCCTCGGCTCGGGCGTGGGTGTGCAGGCGGCCGGTCCGGCGGTCCTGGTGTCGTATCTGGTCGCCGGCGCGCTGGTGATCATCGTGATGAACGCTCTGGGCGAAATGGCGGCGGCCAAACCGACCAGCGGCGCGTTCTCGGTCTATGCCGCCGATGCCATGGGCGCCACCGCCGGTGCCACCGTCGGCTGGTTGTGGTGGGTGCAGCTGGTGATCGTGATCGCCGCCGAGGCGGTGGGAGCGGCCGGGCTGCTGGCCACCGTCTGGCCAGCAGTACCTGTACCGATGGCGGCGCTGGCCTTCATGCTGTTCTTCACCGCGATCAACCTGCTCGGGGTGAAGAACTTCGGCGAGTTCGAATTCTGGTTCGCCATCCTCAAGGTGGCGGCGATCCTGGCCTTCATCGCCATCGGCGTGGCGCTGCTGATGGGCTGGCTGCCGCAGGTGACCTCGCCGGGCCTGAGCAACTTCACCGAGCATGGTGGCTTCGCACCGAAGGGCCTGGCCGGTATTGGCGCTGCGCTGCTGGTTGTCGTTTTTGCCTTCGGTGGCACCGAGATCGTCGCCGTTGCGGCGGCGGAGACCGAAGATCCGGAGCGCAGCATCGCCCGTGCCATCCGCACCGTGGCGTGGCGCATCCTGGTGTTCTACATCGGCTCGCTGAGCGTGATCATCGCCGTCGTGCCGTGGACCAGCGAAGCGTTGAAGTCGCCGTTCGCCGCCGTGCTGGACATTGCCCGTATTCCGGGCGCCGGCACCGCCATCACCCTGATCGCGGTGATCGCGCTGCTGTCGGCACTCAATGCCAACCTCTACGGCGCCTCGCGCATGATGTATTCACTGGCGCAGCGCCGCGAAGCCCCGGCCGTGCTGGGCTGGACCGATCCGCGCCAGGTGCCGGTGATTGCCGTGCTGGCCAGCGTGCTGTTCGGTTTCGCCGCCACGGTGATGGAACTGCTGTTCCCGGACCGGGTGCTGCCGGTGCTGCTGAACATCGTCGGTTCCACCTGCCTGCTGGTGTGGACGCTGTCGCTGGTCTCGCAACTGGTGTTGCGCCGCCGCGCAGATCGCCTGGGTACCCGGCTGCCGTTCCGCATGGCGGGCTTCCCGTGGCTGACCTGCTGCGCGCTGGCGATCCTGGCGCTGATCTTCGGCCTGCTGCTGAGCGAGTCGCACACCCGCCTGCAGTTCCTGTCGATGGTGGCGCTGACCGCCACGATCGCCGCCGGCAGCGCCATCGCACGGCGCATGCGCGAGGCGTGACTGAAGCTGCCGGCCAGCGGCCGGCACTACCACGGGGGCTGCACATCTGCCGTGCCATCCTGATCGTGTGGGCCGTCATCGGCCCGTCGACCGGGAGTACCGCATGCTGCGCAGTCGCCCCTTCCTGATGTTTACCGGCCAGGCCGAGGCCGCCCTGGCCCTGTACGCCGAGGCCTTCGCCGATTTCCGCCTGCTGGCAATGCAGCGCCATCCGGACGGCGCCGGTGCCGGCGTGCCCGGGCAGGTCCGACAGGCCATCTTCCTGCTCGGTGGCACCCACTACCTGTGCTTTGACAGCCTGGACGTGCACGATTTCACCTTCAGCCCGTCGATCTCGCTGTTCGTCGAGTGCTCCGGCGCCGAGCAGTTCGAGCGCGCCGCGCGCGTGCTGGGCGAGGGCGGCCACTGGCTGATGCCGGTGGGCGACTATGACTTCAGCAACCGCTACGGCTGGGTGCAGGATCGCTTCGGCGTGTCGTGGCAGTTGAGCCTGGGGCAGATGCCGGACCCGTGATCGGGATTACCGTGGGTGTGGACCCTGGTCCACCCGCCCTCATGAAAACGGCCCGCTTGCGCGGGCCGTTCTCTTTACCGATGCCGCGAGGAATCAAGCCTCGACTTCATCATCCTTGTAGGCATCGACCGGGATGCAGGCGCACATCACGTTCTTGTCGCCGTACACGTTGTCGACGCGCGCCACCGGCGGCCAGTACTTGCTCTGCTTCAGGCTGGCCAGCGGGAAGGCAGCCAGTTCGCGCGGGTAGGCGTGGGTCCACTCGCTGGCGGTCACCGCGGTGGCGGTGTGCGGCGCGTTCTTCAGCGGGTTGTCCTCGCGGTCCAGGCGGCCGTCTTCGATCGCGGTGATCTCCTCGCGGATCTGGATCATCGCGTCGATGAAGCGGTCCAGCTCGTGCAGCGATTCGCTCTCGGTCGGTTCGACCATCAGCGTGCCGGCCACCGGGAAGCTCAGGGTCGGGGCGTGGAAGCCGAAGTCGATCAGGCGCTTGGCGACGTCCTCGGCGCCGATGCCGCTGGTCTTCTCCAGCGGGCGTACGTCGAGGATGCACTCGTGTGCTACCAGGCCGTTGCGGCCGGTGTACAGGGTCTTGAAGTGCGGGGCCAGGCGCTTGGCGATGTAGTTGGCGTTGAGCTGCGCGACCTGGGTGGCCTTGCGCAGGCCTTCGCGGCCCATCATCGCGATGTACATCCAGCTGATCGGCAGGATCGAGGCGCTGCCGAAGCTGGCGGCGCTGACCATGCCGACCGGGCCGTTGTCACCCAGCTTGCCCGGCAGGAACGGGGCCAGGTGTTCCTTGACCGCGCACGGGCCGACGCCCGGGCCGCCGCCGCCGTGCGGGATGCAGAAGGTCTTGTGCAGGTTCAGGTGCGAAACGTCCGAACCCCACTTGCCGGGCTTGGCCACGCCGACCAGGGCGTTCATGTTGGCGCCGTCGGTGTACACCTGGCCGCCGTGCTGGTGGATGATCTCGCAGATCTCGACCACCTCTTCCTCGAACACGCCGTGCGTGGACGGGTAGGTCATCATGATCGCGGCCAGGCGGTCGCTGTACTTCTCGGCGTTGAGGCGGATGTCTTCAACATCGACATTGCCGTTGGCATCGGTCTTGGTGACCACCACCTTCATGCCGCACATCTGCGCCGAGGCCGGGTTGGTGCCGTGCGCCGAATCCGGGATCAGGCAGATGTCGCGGTGGCCTTCGCCGCGCGAGCGGTGGTAGGCGCGGATCGCCAGCAGGCCGGCGTACTCGCCCTGTGCGCCGGAGTTCGGCTGCAGGCTGACCGCGTCGTAGCCGGTGCATTCGACCAGCATCGCTTCCAGCGTGTCGATCAGTTCCTTGTAGCCCAGCGCCTGGTCGGCCGGCACCAGCGGGTGGATCTGCGAGAACTCCGGCCAGGTCACCGGGATCATCTCGGCGGTGGCGTTGAGCTTCATGGTGCACGAACCCAGCGGGATCATCGTGCGGTCCATCGCCAGGTCCTTGTCGGCCAGCGAACGCAGGTAGCGCAGTAGCTCGTGCTCGCTGTGGTGGGTGTTGAACACCGGGTGGGTCAGGAACGCGGACTGGCGCAGCAGGCCGGCCGGCAGCGCGTCGGCGGTGCTGGCATCCAGCGCGTCGACGTCCAGCGAGGCACCGAACACCGCAGCCACGGCGACGATGTCGGCGCGGGTGGTGGTCTCGTCCAGACTGATGCCGACCGAGTCGCTGTCGATCGCGCGCAGGTTGTAACCGGCGGCGCGTGCCTTGGCATGGATTTCATCGGCATGCACGCCGGTGACGTGCAGGGTGTCGAAGAAGTCGCCACCGACCTGCACGCCGGCATTGCGCAGCGCTGCGGCCAGGATCGAGGCCAGGCGGTGCGTGCGGCGGGCAATGCGGGTCAGGCCTTCCGGGCCGTGGTAAACGGCGTACATCGAGGCCATCACCGCCAGCAGCACCTGCGCGGTACAGATGTTGGAGGTGGCCTTCTCGCGGCGGATGTGCTGTTCGCGGGTCTGCAGGGTCAAGCGGTAGGCCGGGTTGCCCTGGGCATCGATCGAAACGCCGATCAGGCGGCCCGGCATCGAGCGCTTGTAGGCGTCACGGCAGGCCATGAAGGCGGCGTGCGGGCCACCGAAGCCGAACGGCACGCCGAAACGCTGGCTGTTGCCGACCACGATGTCCGCGCCCCATTCGCCCGGGGCAGCCAGCAGGGTCAGGGCCAGCAGGTCGGTGGCCACGGCCACCAGGCCGCCGCGCGCGTGCACGGCATCGACCAGCGCCTTGTAGTCGCCGACCTGGCCGAAGGTATCCGGGTACTGCAGCAGCAGGCCGAAGGCTTCTGCTTCCAGCGCTTCGGCCGGGGTGCCGACGCGCAGCACGATGCCCATGGGCTCGGCGCGGGTACGCAGCAGTTCCAGGGTCTGCGGGTGCACGGCGTCGTGCACGAAGAAGGTGTCCGACTTCGACTTGGCCGAACGCTTGGCCAGGGTCATCGCTTCGGCGGCGGCGGTGGCTTCGTCCAGCAGCGAGGCGTTGGCGATTTCCATGCCGGTCAGGTCGGCGCACAGGGTCTGGAAGTTGATCAGCGCTTCCATGCGGCCCTGCGAGATTTCCGCCTGGTACGGGGTGTAGGCGGTGTACCACGCCGGGTTTTCCAGGATGTTGCGCAGGATCACGTTCGGCGTGTGGGTACCGTAGTAACCCTGGCCGATGAAGCTGCGCAGCACGGTGTTCTTGTCGGCGATCGCACGGATCTTCGCCAGTGCCTGCACTTCGGTCATCGACTCCGGCAGTGCCAGCGGTGCCGGCGACTTGATCTTGGCCGGCACGATGGCATCGGTCATCGCATCCAGCGACGCGTGGCCGACGACGTCGAGCATCTGCGCGATCTCGGCGTCGTTGGGGCCGATGTGGCGCTCGACGAACGCGTTGTGGTGCTCGAGCTCACGCAGGGAAGGGGTGTTCTGGGACATGGCGAAGGATCCGTCAGGAAAGGGCACACGCACGGGCACAAGCCGCCGGTCGGCGGTCTGCGGGGCGCCCCTCTGTCCTTTTGCCTGAGAGTTTAAAAGCGCGGCGGACCGCAGCTTCGTGCCCCTTCGGCGCCGGATCGAACCGGTCTCTCCAGAGTTGTGTTACGGGTGGTATCGGGCCTGAGCGATTACGGGCGTTGCGCCTTCGGCAGCGGTGTTCCGCTTCTCCCACCGTGTTGCCCGCCGATTATAGCCCGTTGCGGGCGCGGCGGCCGCCTTCGGTCCTGGAGGCCGCGCCTGAATGGCCGATGGCCTGTCCGTGCGTTTTGTGCACTGCTGCATGGCATCAGGCGCAATCCCCACCTATGATGGACGGATACCCGAATTCATCTGGCGCCGTCCCTGCTGCAGGGGACCGGTGCCCGCCGTGCGTGCCGCGCATGGCCCTGCCGGACGCCTTTCCCATGACCGCCGCTGTTGCTCCCTCCACCCGCCGCATGGCCCTGCTGCTCGCCGGCCTGGCCATGTTCGGTCCGTTCTCGATCGACACCATCTTCCCGGCGTTCCCGCAGCTGGCCCAGCGCCTGGCGGTGGACGAAGTGGCGGTGCAGCAGACCATCAGTGTGTACCTGCTGTTCTACGGTCTGATGAGCCTGGCGCACGGCCCGCTGTCCGATGCCTGGGGCCGCAAGCGGGTGATCCTCGGTGGCCTGGTGGTGTTCGTCGGCGCTTCGGTCGGCTGCGCGCTGTCCACCGACCTGACCACGCTGCTGGCGTTCCGCGCGCTGCAGGGCCTGTCAGCGGGCGTCGGCATGATCGTCGGCCGCGCGGTGATCCGCGACCTGTACCACGGACACGACGCGCAGCGCCTGATGAGCCAGGTATCGATGCTGTTCGGCATCGCTCCGGCCATCGCACCGATCATTGGCGGCTGGATCCTGCTCAGTGGCGCCGGCTGGCCACTGATTTTCTGGTTCCTGGTGATGTTTGCGCTGCTCCTGCTGGCGGCCACCGCACGCTACCTGCCGGAAACCCATCCGGTGGAGGCACGGGTGCCGTTGTCGCCGCGCGTGCTGCTGCGTGATTACGTGCGCATCGGTTTCAACCCGCGGTTCCTGCGCCTGGCGCTGGCCGGCAGCATCGGTTTCGGCGGCATTTTCCTGTACATCTCCTCGGCGCCGGTGTTCGTGATGCAGCACCTGCATCTGGGCGAGGGTGGTTTTGCCTGGCTGTTCATCCCCACCATCGGCGGCATGACCACCGGCTCGTTCCTGTCCGGGCGCATGGCCGGGCACACCACGCCCACCCGCCAGGTGTCCATTGGTTTCGGCCTGTGTGCGCTGTCGGTGCTGCTGAATGTCGGCTACGTGGCGCTGTCGCCGCAGTTCGTGCTACCGTGGGCGGTGCTGCCGATCTTCCTGGGTGGCATGGGCATGGCGCTGATCTTCCCGATCCTGGCGCTGGCGGTGCTGGACATGTACCCGCACCAGCGCGGCCTGGCCTCGTCGCTGCAGGCCTTCGTGCAACTGATGATCAGCACGGTGGTGGCCGGCGTGGTGTCGCCGCTGCTCAGCGCCAGCCCGCTGCACCTGGCGCTGGGGCAGGCCGCGTTCTTCGCCGCCGGCTTCGTGTTCTGGTACTGGGAACACCAGCGTGAACGCGCGGCACAGGCGGCCTGCACGGGCCATTGAGCAGCGCGCAGGGGTAGGGCCGGCCGCTTTGCCCGCAACGCTTGCGAAGAGGAACGACCGGACTAGGCTGGGCACTCCAGCCAGCCGGTGCGTGGATGCACGACAGCCAGCCAATCCGATGTCGTTGCATGAGGTTCCCCATGGCTGCGCAGCAGACCTACCGCCTGTTCGAGGTGGCGCTGAAGGAGCGCCGCGTTCTTTCCCCTTCCCTGGACCGCATGGTGTTCACCGGTGCCGACGTGGCGCGGATGAAGACCGAAGGCCCTGACCAGCGCATCAAGGTGTTCTTCCCCTTGCCCGGCCAGAAGGTGCCGCAGGTCCCCAGCGGTGAAGACTGGTACCCACGCTACCGGGCCCTGCCGGACGACAAGCGCCCGCCGATGCGTACCTACACCATCCGCCAGTTGCGCGCCGAGCAGGGCGAGGTCGACGTCGATTTCGTCATCCATGGCGAAACCGGCCCCGCCTCGCGCTGGGCCATGCACGCCCGCCCAGGCGACCGTGTGGTGCTGCTGGCCCCGGACGCCGACTGTGCCGAGAGCAGCGAGGGCTGGGAGTGGAAGCCACCGGCCGGTGTCGGCCAGGTGCTGCTGGTGGCCGATGAAACCGCGTTGCCTGCGGTGGCCGGCATCCTCGAGGAACTGGCGGCCATGGTCGACCCACCGCGCACGCTGGCGCTGCTGGAGGTGGCGCAGGCCGGTGATGCGGTGCACCTGAAGGCGCCCTCCAGCGCCGAGCTGGTCTGGCTGCCGCGCGGGCAAGCCGCCTACGGACAGCGGTTGCTGCAGGCGGTCCAGGCGCGGTTGGCAGCGACCTCGGGCGTGACTGCCGGCGATGCGCTGGAGGAGATCGACGTCGATACGCAGATCCTCTGGGAGCAGGCCGATACCCGAGTGGCCGGGCCGCTGTACGCCTGGGTGGCGGGCGAGGCGGGGGCCGTGATGGCGATCCGTCGCCATCTGGTGCGCGACTGCGGGCTGGACCGCCGCGCGATCACCTTCATGGGCTACTGGCGACACGGCAAAGTGCTGGACTGAGGGGTGTGAAGCGGTGCTGCGGGCGGGGTGCGCTATCCTTGCGCCCCCCTTCGCAGCGGTACCGCACCATGTCCACCAGCTCCAAGACCCGCCGCGACCAGCGCCGTCGCCAGGAAAAGCAGGCCGCCAACAAGGCCGCCGCGCAGGCCTCGCCGGTGGAGCCGCATGCGGAACTGCGCGATGCACAGCGCACCCTGCTGGCCGGTGTCGTGCGCCGCGACGGCGAATGGGTGCTGGGCATGGACGGCCGCATCGCGGGCCACAGCGAGAGCGCTGCGCAGGTGCTGGCGCTGATCATGCAGGCCGGTGAACTGCACGAGCGCAACGGCACGCCGGTGCGCCTGATGTACTCCGACGCGCTGCGCGATGCCGCACAGGCCGAAGCCAGGGAGAAGGGCCAGACCTTCGAGGAATTCAAGGCCGAGCTGGCCGCAGCGATGGCCGCGAAGAAGAACAGCTGACCGCTGTTGCGGTAGAGCCGGCCGCTGGCTGGCTGCCAGACGGATTTCCACCGTGCAGTTGCCGGCCAGCGGCCGGCACTACCAAAAAGGGACGGATCCTTTCGGATCCGCCCCTTTTTTCATTTCGCCGCCGGGGCCGCGTTGGCCTGCCAGCCGCAGATCTGGCCTTTGACTGCTGTTTCGGTAGAGCCGGCCGCTGGCCGGCTGCCAGACGGATTTCCACCGTGCAGTTGCCGGCCAGCGGCCGGCACTACCGGAAAGGGGCGGATCCTTTCGGATCCGCCCCTTTTTTCATTTTGCCGCCGGGGCCGCGTTGGCCTGCCAGCCGCACATCTGGCTTTTGACTGCTGTTTCGGTAGAGCCGGCCGCTGGCCGGCTGCCCGTTGGGTCTTCATCGCGTAGTTGCCGGCCAGCGGCCGGCACTACCGGAAAGGGGCGGATCCTTTCGGACCCGCCCCTTTTTTCATTTCGCCGTCGGGGCCGCGTTGGCCTGCCAGCCGCAAATCTGGCCTTTGACTGCTGTTTCGGTAGAGCCGGCCGCTGGCCGGCTGCCAGATGGATTTCCACCGTGCAGTTGCCGGCCAGCGGCCGGCACTACCGGAAAGGGGCGGATCCTTTCGGACCCGCCCCTTTTTCATTTTGCCGCCGGGGCCGCGTTGGCCTGCCAGCCGCACATCTGGCCTTTGACTGCTGTTGCGGTAGAGCCGGCCGCTGGCCGGCTGCCCGTTGGGTCTTCATCGCGTAGTTGCCGGCCAGCGGCCGGCACTACCAGAAAGGGACGGATCCTCGCGGACCCGCCCCTTTTCTCATTTCGCCGCCGGAGCCGCGTTGGCCTGCCAGCCGCACATCTGGCCTTCGTTCTGCTGCTTCAGCCACTCGTTGACCGGGGTGAAGTACTCGATCATCGGGCCGGCATCGAGCTTGTCGGTACCGGTCAGCTCCTTCAGCGTGGCCTGCCACGGCTGGCTGGCACCCTTGCTCAGCATCGCCCAGTACTTCTGGCCGGCTTCCTTGTTGCCGTAGAAGGTGCACTCATGCAGCGGGCCCTTGTAGCCGGACGCGTCGCACAGGCCCTTGTAGAACTGGAACTGCAGGATGCGCGCCAGGAAGTAGCGGGTGTACGGAGTGTTGCCCGGCACGTGGTACTTCGCGCCCGGATCGAAGAACTCTTCGCCACGGGTGCTGGCCGGCGCCACGCCCTGGTACTTGGCCTTCAGGTCCCACCACGCCTTGTTGTAGTTGTCGGCAGTGATCGAGCCATCGAACACGCCCCAGCGCCAGCGGTCGATCATCAGCCCGAACGGCAGGAACGACACGCCTGACAGCGCCATGCGCATCTGGTTGTTGATGACCGCCTCGCGGCTTTCGGTCGGCGCATCGACCAGGCCGATCGAGCTGAGGTACTTGGGCGTCATCGCCAGCACGATGGTGTCGCCGATCGCTTCATGGAAGCCATCGTTGGCACCGCCCTGGAACAGCGGCGGCAGCGGGTTGTAGGCCAGGTCGTAATAGATGTGGCCCAGCTCGTGGTAGATGGTGGTGAAGTTCTCTTCGTTCGGCTTGATGCACATCTTGGTGCGCACGTCGCCTTCCATGTTCATGTCCCAGGCACTGGCGTGGCAGACCACGTCGCGGTCGTCAGGCTTGATGAACTGGGTCTTTTCCCAGTAGGACTGCGGCAGCGACGGCATGCCCAGCGACACGTAGAAGTCCTGCGCGCGCTCGGTCATCTGCTTGGCGGTACGCAGTTCGGCCTCGCGCTGCGCCTTGTATTGCGCGGCCACGTTGGCATCCTTGCCGGCCTTGGCCAGCGCCGCGCTCAGGTTGGTCTGGTACTGCTTTTCCAGCGCCGCGGTGATGTCCAGGCTGCCGGCGCCCGGGTACGGTTCCAGCTGGTCCCACAGGTTCGACCAGTCCTGCTGCCACATGTTGCCCAGCAGGTGCGCGGCGATCAGGCCATTGCCTACTTCGGCCTTGTCCTTGCCATAGGTCTTGTCCAGCTTGCCGCGCGCGTAGCAGTGCAGCTGCTCGTACATCGGCTTGACCTGTTCCCACAGGCGGTCGGTTTCCGGGCCGATCTGCTCCGGCGGCATGTCGTAGCCGCTGCGCCACATCTGGCCGGCATCGGTGAAGCCCATGCCCTTGGCGCCTTCGTTCACCAGGCCGACGAACTTCTGGTAGTCGCCGCGCATGCTCTTGGTGGTGCTGTGCCAGCCCTGCCAGGCGTCAAGCTGCTTGTCGTAGTCGCGGCTGCGCGCCAGTACCTGTTCCAGCTCGCCCAGCTGGCGGCAGGAGTTCGGATCGTTGGCGTCGGTGCAGTACTTGCCAGCGCCGTAGCTGCCTTCCATGCGGGTGGCGATCTGGGTCAGCTCGGCCAGCTTGGCCGGATCGCGCGGCGCCGGCATCGAGGACATCAGTTTCAGCAGGTGGATCGCACGCTTGCTGTCCTCGCTCATCGGCTTGCCGTCGAACTTGGCGGCCTGCTCGATCCAGCTGTTGAGCTGGGTCAGTGAGCGCTCGTTGGCCTTGGCCGCGATGCGTTCGGAATCACTGTTGATGTAGGTGGAAGACAGCCACTGCGCCGAGGTCATCTCCGGGTAGGCGGCCTTGAATTCGGCATTGATGCGGGCCACGAACTGGTCGGCGGTTTCGCCGGCCGGGGCGCTGCTGCTGGCGGTATCGGTGCCTGGGGCAGCTTCCTTCTTGCAGGCGGCCAGGGCCAGCGTGGCGGCGGCGATTGCCGAGGCCAGCAGGAGATGACGGTGTTTCACGGGCGGTCCTTGGGTGGTGAACGACGGCCGAAGGCTAGTGGGCAGTGGCTGCGACCGCAAGTGGCGGAAGTCGGCCGGGCGGCGCCCGGCACCCGCAGAGGCTTTCAAGCAAGGGCAAAGGCCGAAGCAACAGCAACAGCGGACTGTCCGTGGTTTGGCGGGGCGGTGTCGGAGTGCGGGGACGCCGCAGGTACGTCCTTGTAGGCTTGGCAGCCGCATCCATGCGGCTGACACCCCGCACTCCGACACCGCCCCACCTCCGACAGATTCCGTGTGCTGTTGGTAGGTGTCGACCTTGGTCGACACATCTGTCAGATATCGAATGAGTCATCCACGCATGGCGTGGATCTACTGTGTCGACCAAGGTCGACACCCACCAGGGCAATGCGTCGTTCCAACAGATCGCGGAAATCTGTCGAAGGCGGGGTGGGTCCGGTTGCGGGGGCGTGAGCCGCATGGATGCGGCGACCGAGCTTACATGGACGTACTTGCAGCGTCCCCCGCAACCGGACCCACCCCGCCAATCCACGGAATGCCAGCTTTTGCTTTTGCTGTTGCTGTTGCTGTTGCTGTCGAGGCTGCCGGCCAGCGGCCGGCACTACCGCGGGTGCAGGGCTGCAAGCCCTGCCGAACAACCCTCAACCTTCGCAGTTGGCGAACAGGTCGCGATCGCGCTCATACAGCGAGGTCTTGACCTGCATCAGGCCCAGCACCGACGGGAACAGGTTGTCGTGGTCGGTATACGCCGCCGAACGCTTGCGCACGCACTGCAGGTCCAACCCACGGCTGCTGGCGAAGCCCGGCGAGAACCACATCGTCATCGGTACGCGGGTCTGCTCGGCCGGAGCGATCGCATACGGCACGCCATGCAGGAACAGGCCCTTCTCGCCCAGCGATTCACCATGGTCGGACAGGTAGATCATCGCCGTGTCGTAATCCTGCATGCCCTGCAGGGTGCCGATGGTCTTGCTCAGGAAATGATCGGTGTACAACACCGCGTTGTCATAGCTGTTGGTGATCTCTTCGCGAGAGCAACGGCCGATGTCACGGGTGTCGCAGGTTGGCTTGAAGCGCGCGAAGGCTGCCGGGTAACGCTCGAAGTAGGCCGGGCCGTGGTTGCCCAGCTGGTGCAGCACCACCACGCGGTCGCCGGGCTTGGCACGCACCTGGGTGGCCAGGTCCTGCAGCAGGATCTCGTCCATGCAGCGGCCATCGGCGCACAGCCCCGGCGTGGTCGCATCGGACAGCGACTGGAACTCCAGCCCTTCGCAGACGCTCTTGCAGCCGGACTGGTTGTCACGCCACAACGGCGCGATGCCGGCGCGGTTCAGCACGTGCAGCAGCGACTGGTGTGCACGGATCTTCTTTTCATCGTAGTCGTGGCGTCCCCACGGCGAGAACAGGCACGGCAGCGATACTTCGGTGCTGGTGCCGCAGGAGTGCATGTCGGGGAAGTTGATCACCGGTGCCTGGGCCAACTCCGGGGTGGTGTTGCGGCCACCGTTGAGCCCCCAGTTCTGCGCGCGCACGGTTTCGCCCATGACGATCACCAGCAGGCGCGGCTTGCTGGCCGGGGCGCGTGGCGTGGCCTTGGCGTCGGTGCCGATCGGCAGCTTCGGCGCGCGCTGCACCGGGTTGTCGCCACGCAGCGCGCGCGGCATACCGAGCAGCACGTTGGCCGGGGTGGCGAGATAGCGTACTTCGCGCTGGTTGCGCATCAGCGCCGAGACATCCTGGAACGAGATCAGCGCACCGCCAACTGCGGTCGCCGCCGCCACGACCAGGAAGCCGAGTCGCCACAGCAGGCTGCGGCCCCAACTGCGTCGGCGCAGCTGCACGCGCCACAGCACCACCATCGGCAGCACGGCCAGCAGCAGCGGCCACAGCAGCGATACGGTCATCAGCTCGCGGCTCTCCTTGGGGTCGGTCGCCAGCACGTTGCGCAGCATGTCCGCATCCAGATAGATGTGGTACCGGCTCATGTAGTGCGCAGCGAACGCCGTTACCAGCAGCAACAGGCTGATTACCACTTTGGCATTCCAGCGCCAGACCAGGATGCCCAGCAGCACGCCGTGCGCACCCAGCAGCAACAGCAGCAGTGAAAGCGCGTAACGCAGGCTGCCTGGATGGCTCGCCATCGCGCTGTGCCAGAACAGGCCGTTGCCGGCCACCGCGAAGAACAGGCTGGTCAGCGCGATCAGTGCTTCCGTGGAGAGCTGCGGCCGCCAGTTGCGAAGACCCGCAAGGGCGGGGAGGCGGGCGGGGCGTTGGACCGATGCACTCATGCGTTTGCCTTCTGGCGGTGGGGACGGTCCAGCTGACGGTGGATCAGAACATACAGGCCCAACGAAAGCAGCCAACATATCAACGCGGTGGCAATGTCATGCGAAAGGAAATGGGCGCCCCGCAACTGCTGGCTGATCCCGAACACCAGGCCGGTGCCGAGGCCGATCCAGAGCCCGGTCCAGCGCCAGGACGGCCGCCACAGCAACGCGAAGAAGTACAGGCAGAGCCACGCATAGCCTGCGCTGGCGTGGCCTGCCGGGAAGCAGGCCTGTGCCGGCATGTCTTCCGGGCGCAGGGTGAACAGACCGATGAAAGGCTGGTGGCCACCGTAGCGCAGCAGGTCCCACGGGCATTCCATCGGCACCAGCGACTTCAGCAGGGAGATCACGCCGGTGCCCAGTGCCATGGCAATCACGACATAAAGCAGCGCCCACTGCAGGGTGCGATCGCGACCCCTACGCCAGTGGTGGAAGCACAGCAGGGTCACGACCAGCGCTGCCGCCGTGCTCAACCATTTGCCGGCCTTGTGCACGACGCTGCGGGTGATCCAGGTGTCCTGCAGCGCCCAGTGGCTGCCTTCAAGACGGAACAGGTGATCGGCCACCCATTGATCGCCGCCGAAGTCCATCAGCAGCGTAAACAATGGCAGACCGATTGCGACAGGCAGCCAGAGGTGAGTTACCGCAAATCGAGACGCCAGTGGTGTCGCAAGCGGCGCTACCGAATCAAGGGGACGGACGGGCATGCTGGGAAGGGGCGGTTCGGGAATCCGCGCTCATGCTCGTCACCTGGATGTCGGAGAAGGGTCGGACGCCCGTTCGCGCCGGGTTAATGAGTCCTCGGCGCATGTCAACGTTCAGTCTTCTTCGGCAGTCGATCCTGTCCGCTCGGCGTGGCACTCCGGGTTCCATGCGGTACCGGGAAGCAGTTGCCAACGATTCCTGTTGGCAACACCGATGTCGATCACTTTGGCCGGATCCACGCAGGGGCTCATCGCATCGTCCAGCACCAGCAGCCAGCGCTTGTCCGGCGCCTCAGCGAGCCAAGGGCCGGCGTCATGCCATTGCTCTGCCCAGGGCCGCTTGAAGCCGAATTCGCGTACCGGGCGGTCGGCCTGCAGCAGGTTCTGCTCGCGCCAGGCCACCAGCGCCAGTTCGGCATCCGGTCCGATCCGCGCGCCGACCCGGCGCATCAGCGCTGACGCCGATGCATAGGGATCCAGCGCCGGGATCAGTACCAGGCCGTAGAGCATCCACAGCATGCCGTGGGTCAGCAGCACCAGCGTCGCCGCGCGGCGCACCCGCAGCCACACGATCAGCGTGGCCAGCGCGATGGCGAAGGTCAGCAGGCCATCGCCCAGCACCGGCAGCAGGGTATCGGGCATGGCGCGGCGTTCCAGCTGGGCCACCGCCCAAGCGTGTTCGGTCAGCAGCATCACGCCCAGCGTGCCAGTGGCCAGCATCAGCACTACGCTGTAGCCGAACAGGTAGCGGCGAACGCACAGGCGGCGCAGCAGGCCGGGCAGCAGCGGGGCTACGGCCAGCGCCATCGCCGGCAACATCGGCAGCAGGTATACCTCGCGCTTGCCCGGGCTGGCGCTGAAGAACACCAGCACCAGCACGGCCCAGCCCAGCAGCAGCCACTGGCGGCGATCGCCACGGCGGATACGGCGCCACCAGGGCTTGAACAGCATCGGCAGCAGCAGGCTGCCCGGCAGCCACAGGGTAAGGATCACCTGCAGGTAATACCAGGCGGGCTGCCGGTGGTGCCACGCATTGGCATAACGGGTGCCGGTCTGCTTGAACAGCAGCTCGTGCGCATAAGCCTGCAGTTCGGCACTGGGCGTGTGCAGCAGGGCCCAGCCCAGCGGCGCCAGCCACACCCCGACACCGAGCAGGAAGGCCGGGATCAGCCAGAGCAGGGTTGCCGGATGCGGACCCTCCACCGTGCGTCCGCGGCGGCGCTGGTACAGCCACCAGCCGAACCAGGGCAGCACCATCAGCAGCGGCAGGAAACCCACGCCCTTGGTCACCGTGCCGACGCCCGCGGCGAAGCCGGCCAGCCACAGGGCAGGCAGGTTGCGGCGTTCACACAGATGACGCATCAGGCCCCAGAGGGCCACGGTGGTCATGCCCACCAGCACCATGTCGATCTGCGCACGCTTGGCCATCAGCCCGAACTGCAGGGTGCAGAACAGCGCAGCGAGGGCGTAGATGGAATGTCGTGGCGACCACAGCCGCCGCGCCAGGTCCGACACCAGCCACAGGCTGAGCAGGGCGCCCAGCAACGACGGCAGCAGGAAGGACCACTGCCAGCTGCCGACGATCTCGTAGGCGGCGGCCTGCAGCCACATGAAGACGGGTGGCTTCTCCGCATACAGTTCCACGCCACGGTGCGGCAGCAGCCATTGCCCGCTCTCGACCATGGTCCGGGCCGCCAGCACGAAGCGCGGCTCGTCCGGCGGCTGCGGCTGCCGAAGGCCGATCCCCGCTGCCAGCGCAGCAATGATCAGCAGCCACAACAGGGGCAGGCGCCAACGGCGGGGCAGGGCTACGGGCACGGCAGGCTCCGGGAGCAAAACGGCCATTCTGAGGTGGCAGGGGTGGGAAAAGCGTCAGAGCGGCGCCGGGGCGACCGCATTCCGACATGTGCGGCGCTACCATGGTACGAACTTCCGTGGATGTTTCGTGCATGCGTCTGTTGGTGATCGAGGACAACCGCCAGCTGGTGGCCAACCTGTTCGACTATTTCGAGTCGCGCGGGCACGTGCTCGACGTGGCGCCGGATGGCATCACCGGACTGCACCTGGCCGGGAGCCATCCGTATGACGCCGTCATCCTGGACTGGATGCTGCCGCGCATGGAGGGCCCGGAGGTGCTGCGCCGGCTGCGCGCCGAGCATGCATCGGAAGTGCCGGTGATCATGCTGACCGCGCGTGACGAGCTGCCGGACAAGATTGCCGGCTTCCGCGCCGGTGCCGACGACTACCTGACCAAGCCGTTCGCGCTCCCGGAGCTGGAGGTGCGGCTGGAAGCGCTGCTGCTGCGTGCGCAGGGACGCAACCCGCGCAAGCGCCTGCAGGTGGGCGATCTGGTGCTGGATCTGGCCACCCTGGAAGCCCAGCGCGGCACCCAGGTGCTGCACCTGTACCCGGCCTGCCGCAAGCTGCTGGAAGTGCTCATGCGCGCCAGCCCCGGCGCGGTGACCCGCCAGCAGCTGGAATTCGCTCTGTGGGGCGACGAACCGCCGGATGGCGACCTGCTGCGTTCGCATGTCTACGAGCTGCGCCGCAGTGTGGACGGACCGTTCGCCGAGAAACTGATCCATACCCTGCCGCGGGTGGGTTACCGCTTGGCCGTGACCACGCCCAGCGATGCCGGCAAGGATGATGATGAAGGCGAGTAAGCCGGGGCCGTTGTACCGGCGCGTGGTGTGGTGGTTGCTGGGCTATCTGGCGCTGCTGTCGATCGCGGTGTTCAGCGTCGGCAACTACGTGCATGAACATGCGGAGCACGCTGCCTGGCGCGCGCTGCTCAATTCCGAACTGGACAGCATCGTCGAGCACACCGAGCACGAGCCGCACTATCGCTGGCAGGACTCGGACACGCTCAGCCTGTTCCGCTTCGATGAAGGCAACATGCCGGAAAGCGTGCGCCTGCTGCACCCGGGGCTGCATGACGGGGTGCCGGTCAAGGGGCGGCAGACTGCGGTGATGGTGCGTGACACCGGCTCGATGGGGCGGGTGGCGCTGGCGCTGGACATTTCCGACTTCCATGACCTGGAACAGTTCGCCACGCGCTGGGTGATGCTGGCCGGGGTGATCATGATCTTCGTCACCGTGCTGATGGCGTCGTTCGGTATGGAACGCATGGTGCGCCCGTTGAGCCTGCTGGCGCAGCACATCGCGGCGCTGCGGCCGGGTGTCCAGGGCCAGCGCATCGAGGTCGACCCGCGCGGCAGCTCCGAGCTGCACACCATTGCCGATGCACTGAACGACTATCTGGACCGCAACGAGCAGTTTGTCGAACGCGAGCGGGTGTTCATCAGCACCGCCAGCCACGAGCTGCGCACGCCGATTGCGGTGATGACCGGTGCCGCAGAGCTGGCACTGGAACAGCCGGGCCTGCCCGAGCGCGCACGCCAGCAGATGCAACGCGTGCTGCGCACCGCGCAGAGCGTGGAGCAGCTGATCGAACTGCTGCTGGTGCTGGCGCGTGACCCGGCGCGCCTGGCCGCGCGCGCCGAGCGCATCGCCCTGGACCAGCTGCTGCCGGAAATCGTCGACGACCATCGCCACCTGCTCGGTGACAAGGACCTGAGCATCGGCATCCAGGCGGCCCCGGTGGATATTGTCGCGCCGCTGGCCGTCGTGCAGGCCGCGATCGGCAACCTGCTGCGCAATGCCATCGAGAACAGTGGGCGTGGCCACATTGAGTTGCGCCTGAGCTCGTCGGCGGTGCTGACCCTGCAGGACCCGGGACATGGCATGAGCCCGGAGGAGATTGCGGCGATCCACGCGCGGATGGCCCGCGGCGAGCGCGCCGACCGTGGCGGCGGCATCGGCCTGGACCTGATCGCCCGGCTCTGCGAGCACCTTGGCTGGACCCTGCAGCTGCAGCCCTGCGAGCCGCGTGGCACGCGCGCCACGCTCGATTTCAGCGCTTCACGTCCGGCCTGAACCGGCCGTCCTGGTAGATGCCAACCTTGGTTGGCATGCTGCCCGTCGACCAAGGTCGACGCCTGCCCACGCAATGTCCGTTCGCATTACCGGCCGTTCGGCCGCGCCACATGCTGGTCGATCAGGATCACATTGCCGTCGGGATCGGCCAACTGCAGGTAGCCGGTGCTCCGCCCATGAGGGTCGGTACGCACCGCCAGTTCAATGCCCTTCGCATCCAGTTCCGCCTGCAGTTCACGTACATCCTGGAAGTGGGGCAGTTCCTGCTTGTGCTGGTCCCAGCCCGGGTTGAAGGTGAGCAGGTTGCCCTCGAACATGCCCTGGAACAGGCCGATGACAACGCCGTTGTTGCGCATCACCAGCCAGTTCTGCGCCGGCTCGCCACCGGTCACCGAGAAGCCCAGTGCTTCGTAGAAGCTGCGGGAGGCCGCCAGGTCCCTGACCGAGAGGCTGACGGAGAAGGCGCCGAGCTGCATGGGAGTGGCTCCGGGAAAGGGCAGCCGGCACTGCAGCATGACCCGGCGTGAAGACAATGTTAATCTCGGGGTGCGCCGCTTCATGCGGCGCTTTTTTTTCCCGCTCTTTCGATCGACAGAGGATCCCATGCCGACCGAACCCGCTACTGCCCTGATCAGCAACGACATCGTTGGCCTGGGCCTGATTGCCGCCACCCTGGCCCTGATCTTCTGGGCCGCCAGTGGCCCGACCCCGTTGTTGAAGAAGATCTTCGCCTGGGTGCCGGCGCTGCTGCTGTGCTACTTCGTCCCCGCCATCTACAACACCGCCGGTGTCATCGACGGCCACAACACCTCGCTGTACAACCCGGTCGCGCGTGACGTGCTGCTGCCGGCCGCGCTGGTCCTGCTGACCCTGTCGATCGACCTCAAGGGTATTGCCAAGCTCGGCCCGAAACTGCTGATCGTGTTCTGCGCCGGTACCGCCGGCATCATGCTCGGCGCCATCGTCTCGTTCCAGCTGATGAAGCTGATCCACCCCGAAACCGTGGCCGGTGATACCTGGGCCGGCATGGCGGCGCTGGCCGGCAGCTGGATCGGCGGCGGCGCCAACATGGTGGCCATGCGTGAAGTGTTCGGCACCGATGCCACCACCTTCGGCCAGTTCGCGGTGGTCGACGTGGCCTGCGCCAGCCTGTGGATGGCCATCCTGCTGTTCCTGGCCAACCGCGCGCAGCAGATCGATACCCGCAACGGTGCCGATACCCGTGCCATCGACGAGATGAAGGCGCGCATCAGTGCCTACGAGGCGCAGAACGCGCGCATTCCCAGCATGACTGACCTGATGGTGATCGTCGGCGTGGCACTGGGCGGCGTCGGCCTGGCCCATGCCATCGCCGCGCCGCTGGCGGGCTGGTTCAAGGCCAATGTCAGCTGGGCCAGCCAGTTCAGCCTGGACAGCCAGTTCGTATGGGTGATCCTGCTGTCCACCGCGATGGGCCTGGGCCTGAGCTTCACCCGTGCGCGCCGGCTGGAAGCCGCGGGCGCTTCGCGGCTGGGCACGGTGTTCCTGTACTTCCTGATCGCCTGCATCGGCATGCAGATGAACCTGCTGTCGCTGCTGGATCGGCCGTGGCTGTTCCTGCTCGGCGCGATCTGGATGGCCACGCATGTGCTGGTGCTGTGGGTGGTGGCCAAGCTGCTGCGCGCGCCGCTGTTCTTCTTCGCGATCGGTTCGCAGGGCAACATCGGCGCAGCCGCTTCGGCCCCCGTGGTGGCCGCAGCGTTCCATCCGACGCTGGCTCCGGTGGGCGTGCTGCTGGGCACGGTGGGCTACGCCACCGGCACCGGGCTGGCCTATGTCACTGGCCTGATCCTGAAGTGGATGGCCAACGGCTGAGTCCGGGCCGCCCCGGCGTCATGCTTGCGTAGATCCACGCCATGCGTGGATGCATTTCATGGGCCTCCATGAACATGGAAGGGGTCAGATCCGTTTCCCGGAGGAAACGGATCTGACCCCTGATGCATCTCGCCGTCACCGGAAATCTGTCGAAGGTGGGGTGGTGTCGGATGGCGGGGTGTCCGCGGCATGGATGCCGCGGCCAAGCCCCCAGGGATGGGTTTACGGCGTCCCCGCCATCCGACACCACCCCGCCAACCACACAGAAACCCAGAGCCGACGCCTCAGATGTTGCCGTTGCTCCGGCCTCTGCGGGCGCCGGGCTGCAAGCCCGGCACCCACCCTGGAACCTCAACAGCAGCGACCACCGTTGCGTCCGCCGTAGCGCGCTTCCTGGCGCTCGCGGAAGAACGTCTTGTAATCCATCGACTCCTGGTCCGGATGCTTTTCCAGCATGTGCCGGACGTAGTTGTCGTAATCAGGAATGCCACAGCACAGTCGTGCGGTCTGCACCAGGCGCCGCCAGATGCGGCGGTGTGCCTGGTACTGGCCGGCGGGAACCAGTTGCGTGCTCATCACAGATCCACCATTTCATGCGGCTTCAGCGCCACATACGGAGTCTCGCGGTCGCTGCGCTGCGGATTGCGGCGGGCCGCCAGGATGGTCTTGATCGAATACACCAGCACTGCGCCCACCACCAGCAGGAACAGCGCGGTCAGGCCGGTGTTGACGTACGCGTTGACCACGATCTGCTTCATCTGCGCCACCGATTTGGCCGGTGCCGTGATGGTGTCGCTGGCGAGGGCGGCCTGGAACTTGTGTGCCTGGGCCAGGAAGCCCTGCGCCGGATTGCTGTCGAAGATCTTGATGAAGCCGGCGTAGGTGGTGCAGATCAGCAGCCAGATGGCCGGCACGGCCGTCACCCACGCATAGCGGTCACGCTTCATCTTGAACAGCACCACCGTGCCCAGCATCAGTGCGATACCCGCCAGCATCTGGTTGGAGATGCCGAACAGCGGCCACAGCGTCTGGATGCCACCGAACGGATCGACCACGCCGGTGTAGAGCAGGTAGCCCCACAGCGCCACGCAGCCGGCGGTACCGATGATGTTGGCGGTCCACGATTCGGTCTTCTTCAGGGCCGGCACGAAGTTGCCCAGCAGGTCCTGCAGCATGAAGCGACCGGCACGGGTGCCAGCGTCGACTGCCGTGAGGATGAACAACGCTTCGAACAGGATCGCGAAGTGGTACCAGAACGCCATCATCGCGTCGCTGCCACTGGGAATCGCTTCGTGCAGGATCTGCGCGATGCCCACCGCCAGTGTCGGTGCGCCACCTGCGCGATGCAGGATGGTCGGCTCGCCAATGGCCGCCGCGGTCGCGGTCAGCTGCTCGGGCGTGATGGTGAAGCCCCAGGTGTTGGTGATGTAGTGCGCCGCCGAGGCCGCATCGGCACCGATCACCGCCGCCGGGCTGTTCATCGCGAAGTAGATGCCCGGATCGATGATCGAGGCCGCCACCAGCGCCATCACCGCCACGAACGATTCCATCAGCATGCCGCCGTAGCCGATGTAGCGCATGTGCGCTTCATTGGCCAGCAGCTTCGGCGTGGTGCCGGAGGAAATCAACGCGTGGAAACCGGAGACCGCACCGCAGGCGATGGTGATGAACAGGAACGGGAACATGCCGCCCTTCCATACCGGGCCATCACCACTGGCAGCGAACTGGGTCAGCGCCGGCATCTTCAGTTCCGGCATCACAATCAGGATGCCGACGGCCAGCGCGATGATGGTGCCGATCTTGAGGAAGGTCGACAGGTAATCGCGGGGGGCCAGCAGCAGCCACACCGGCAGCACCGAGGCAACGAAGCCGTAACCGATCAGCATCCAGGTGATCTGGGTGCCGGTGAAGGTGAAGGCCGGGCCCCAGACCGGATCGGCGGCGACCTTGCCGCCGTACCAGATCGCGGCCAGCAGCAGGATCAGGCCGACCACCGAAATCTCGCCGATCCTGCCGGGGCGGATGTAGCGCATGTACACGCCCATCAGGATCGCGATGGGCATCGTCGCGATCACCGTGAACATGCCCCACGGGCTTTCGGCCAGCGCCTTGACCACCACCATCGCCAGCACCGCCAGGATGATGATCATGATCAGGAACGCACCGAACAGCGCGATGGTGCCGGGCACCTGGCCCATCTCTTCCCGCACAAGATCGCCCAGGGAGCGGCCGTTGCGGCGGCTGGACAGGAACAGGACCATGAAGTCCTGCACCGCGCCGGCCAGCACCACGCCCACCACCAGCCACAGCAGGCCGGGCAGGTAGCCCATCTGTGCGGCCAGCACCGGTCCCACCAGCGGGCCGGCACCGGCAATGGCGGCGAAATGGTGACCGAACAGCACGTGCTTGTTGGTCGGCACGTAGTCCAGGCCATCGTTGTTGATCACCGCCGGGGTGGCCCGGGTTGGATCCAGCTGCATCACCTTGTTGGCGATGAACAGGCTGTAGAAGCGGTAGGCCACCAGGTACAGCGAAACGGCGGCGACGACGATCCACAGGGCATTGATGTGTTCGCCGCGGCGCAGGGCCACGGTGCCCAGACAGAAGGCGCCGAGCAGGGCGAGTACCGCCCAGCCTATTTTGGAAAACCCTTTCATGAGGTGCTCTCTCCCGGAAAGACAGTCAAAGAGTCCCGCGTGCCCTCGGCAGGGTCAATTGGCACAGGACGAATCGGCGGTAGTACTTTGGTCGTACGCTTGTTGTGCTGACATGCAGCGAACATCAGGGATGGAACAATCGGTTGCGGCGCCGTCCATTGGCGTGCGGCCATGTGGCGTCCATCTTCAGTGGCATCCATCCAACAGGAGTCGCCATGAGCTTTCCCGAACCGGTCCGCGTACTGCGGACCATCCGTGGCATGCCCACCTCCGACGGTGCCGGCGTGCGCCTGACCCGCGTCATCGGCGGCCCGACGCTGCCTGACCTGGACCCGTTCCTGCTGCTCGATGAATTCGGCACCGACCGTGCCGAGGACTACATCGCCGGCTTCCCGGAGCATCCGCATCGCGGTTTCGAGACCGTCACCTACATGCTCGACGGGCGCATGCGGCATCGCGACAACCACGGCAACGAGGGCCTGCTTACCCCGGGCAGCGTGCAGTGGATGACCGCAGGCCGTGGCCTGGTGCATTCGGAAATGCCCGAGCAGGAAAGCGGTCAGATGCGCGGCTTCCAGCTGTGGGTGAACCTGCCGGCGAAAGAGAAGATGACCGAGCCGAAGTACCAGGAGTTCGCGCCCGAGCGCATTCCCGTGGTGCAGCCGGACGCCGGCGTGGAAGTGAAGGTGATCGCCGGCAACGTGGATGGCACGCAGGGCCCGATCGTGCAGCCGGCCACCGATCCGCTGTACCTGGACATCACGCTGGCCCCGGATCGCGCCTGGACCTATGCCTTGCCGGAAGGGCACAACGCCTTCGCGTATGTGTTCGAAGGTGCGGTGACGGTGGGTGAGCAGGACGCGGCGCGCGACGTCGCCCGCCAGGAACTGGCGGTGCTGGGCGGTGGCGAGCAGCTGCATCTGTCGGCCGGCAGCGAGGGTGCGCGGCTGATCCTTGTGGCTGGTCGTCCGTTGCGAGAACCGGTGATGCGCCATGGCCCGTTCGTGATGAACACGCGGCAGGAACTCATGCAGGCCTTCGTCGATTTCCAGGAAGGCAAGTTCTGAGGCGGTGCCGGCCGCTGGCCGGCAACTGCCTGCGGTCACGGCGGATCGAGGTGCCGGCCAGCGGCCGGCACTACCGTCAGGTCGGCTCGCATTGCGGGGATGCTGCAAGGCAGTCATCCCCGCCATCGTCAGTTCCCGGCAGCCACGGCCGACGGGGTCAGGCTCATCCCCTGCGCCAGCTGTTGCAGCGAACCCAGTTCCTGCGCGCTGTCCGGATACAGCGAAATCTGCGCGTAACGCCCTTTGTCGAGCTTGACCACGCTGATGCGGCGCTCGGCATAACCGGGCGGCTGCTGGCCTCCCAGATCGGGCTGGTACCAGTACAGTGATTCACCGCCGAAGCTGCCCTTTTCGTGGCGCAGCGAGCGGTTCAATGGAAGGTTGGGATCGCGTGCACTGAGCATCAGGCTCAGTACCTCGCGGCCATCGCTGGTGCTGGCACGGCAGACCAGAAAATCGGCCTGTGCCTGCTGTTGCCACTGCAGGCCGCTGTTGGCCGGCAATGAAGGACATTCGGTGGGAGCCTGCGCGGCGGCCTGGGCCGCAGCGAACAGCAGGCTCGACAACACTACAGGCGCGAACTTCATGCATCCCCCAAGGTGGTGTGTCGTGGCTCCGTCGGATGGACCGGCGGCCTTGGCATCCCATCCCCGGATGCCCCGCCGGCCGGCATGTGCACGGACGGTCAACTCAACCTTAACGGAACGTGAGCGATCGCACAAATTGCGGTTACAAGCGTAACCATTGCGGCCGAAGGTCGGCCGCAACGGTCCGCACAGGCCTCAGCGGTCGTTGCCGAGCCACTTGTAGATGATGCCGCCGATCGCACCGCCCAGCAGCGGGGCGACCCAGAACAGCCACAGCTGGCTGACCGCCCCGCTGCCGGCGAAGAAGGCCACGGCGGTGGAGCGGGCCGGGTTCACCGAGGTGTTGGTGACCGGGATGCTGATCAGATGGATCAGGGTCAGCGACAGGCCGATCGCCAGCGGCGCGAAGCCAGCCGGTGCCTTGCCGTGGGTGGCGCCCATGATCACGATCAGGAACACGGCGGTCAGCACCACTTCGCACAGGAAGGCCGCCGCCAGGCTGTAACCGCCGGGCGACAGCGCACCATAGCCATTGCTGGCGAACGCACCGGCCTGGCTGCCGTCGATGGCGAAGCCGCTGGCCCCCGAGGCGATCTGCAGCAGGATGAAGCCGGCCAGCAGGCCACCAGCCACCTGGGCGATGATGTACGGCACCAGGTCCTTGGTCGGGAAGCGGCCACCGGCCCACAGGCCGACGCTGACCGCCGGATTGAAGTGCGCGCCGGAGATATGGCCGAACGCATAGGCGCCGGTCACCACGGTCAGGCCGAAGGCGAGCGCCACGCCGAGGAACCCGATACCCAGCGGATTGCTGTCACCGCCGAACTTGGCGGCCAGCACCGCACTGCCGCAGCCACCCAGAACCAGCCAGAACGTGCCGAGGAATTCGGCGGACAAGCGTTTACCCATGCTCATGTGTTGCACTCCTTTGACGGTCGAAAGTGTGATTTATGTCACATTTCAATGATCAGCGGGTGACTGTAGCGTCAACGCCGGGTGCAGGCATACACCTTCGGATGTGTGCAACACGCGATGTTCAGTACTGCGGCAGCGGGATGAATTCCTTGTCGTCGCCCGGAATGGTGCCGAAGCGGCCGGCCTCCCAATCGTGCTTGGCCTGCTCGATGCGTTCCTTCGAGCTGGACACGAAGTTCCACCACAGGTGACGCGGGCCATCCAGCGGCTCGCCACCGAACAGCATCGCCTTCACCGGCGTCTTCGCGCGCAGGCGGCCACGTGCGCCGGCTTCGGGAATCACCAGATGCTGTGCAGGGATGTCCACGCCATCCAGCTGTGCGTCGCCTTCGAGGATGTACAGCGCGCGCTCGCGGTGGCCGTCGTCGATATCGATTTCCGCATCCGGGTCGAGATCGATCGCCACGTTGAGGGTGTCGGCGAACACCTTCACCGGCGATTCCTCGCCATAGGCGCGGCCGGCGATGACGCGCAGCCAGGCACCGTTGCGACGCTGCTCGGGCAACGTAGCCGCGGCGTGGTGGTAGAACGCCGGTTCGATTTCCTCGTGCGATTTCGGCAGCGCCACCCAGGTCTGCATGCCATGGATCGGGTTGTCGTGATCGCGGTCCGGTTGCGGCGTACGTTCGGAATGGGCGATGCCGCGGCCAGCGGTCATCCAGTTGACGTCTCCGGGGCGGATCACCTGGTCCGAACCGAGTGTGTCGCGATGGCCGATGGCGCCCGACCACAGATAGGTGACGGTGGCCAGGCCGATATGCGGATGCGGGCGCACGTCGATGGCCGTGCCGGGATGCATGAGCGCCGGGCCCATCTGGTCGACGAACACGAACGAGCCGATGCTGCGCGCCTGCAGGGTGGGGACGGCGCGGCGGACTTCGAGTCCGCCGATGTCGTGCACGCGCGGGGCGATGATGGTGGTCATGCGGGCGTTCTCGCTGGCAGGGATCAGGTGATCAGCATCGCATGCGGCTGTGACGGGGACATGCCCCGTATGGGTAACAGGGTGTTCCAGCCAACGGCGCAGCCCCTCGTGGCTGTGGGGTTGGTCGCGTAAAGCAAAAGCCGCGCTTGGCCGGGCGGGGTGGGTTCGCGGGGGACGCCGTGAATCCGTCCGTGGAGGCTTGGCCGCGGCATCCATGCCGCGGACACCCCCGCGAATCCACCCCGCCCGACCTCTGACAGTTTCCGTGTGCGTCCAGCCACGGAGAAGAAAAAAGAAAATCAAAGTCAAAATCAAACGCTGGTTGCTTTGCTCCTGGTGGCGGCCCAGGTAGCCACCCACCCGTTCGTAGTGATCCACACCGGAATCGAGATTCACCGACCGTCACCGGGAAACTGTCAGGGGTGGGGCGGTGTGGGCAGGCAGGACCGTTGGCGCCATGGATGGCGCCACCGAGCCCCCATGGATGGGTTTACGGCGTGTCCTGCCTGCCCACACCGCCCCGCCCAACAAACAGAAAAGCCAGAGCCGGCTGTTGCTCTGGCTCTGGCTTTTGAGGTTGCCGGCCAGCGGCCGGCACTACCGCGGGTGCCGGGCCGCAGGCCCGGCCGATAAACTCAAACCACCGGTTCGCGCAGGGTGGGGTTGTCCCAGCCCGGGCGCGGGGCGAAGCGGTCACCGTGACGCTGCTGCAGTGCCTTCAGCCGCTCGACGATCGCATCGGCACCGACCGCACGGATGTGCTGGATCGGACCACCGCGGAACGGGGCAAAGCCGGTACCGAAGATCACGCCGGCATCCAGCAGGTCCGCATCGGCCACAACGCCTTCGTGCAGGCACGCCACCGCCTCGTTCAACAGCGGCAGGATCAGGCGGTCCTCCAGATCGGCCGGGGCCTGGTAATCGCTGGCCACGTCCGGCTTCTTCGGCTTGCCGTTTTCCCAGGTATAGATGCCCTGGCCGTCCTTCTTGCCGCGCTTGTCCGGTTCCACCGTCTGCAAGGCCGCTGGAATCTGCAGGCCCAGGAACGGCGCCAGTTCGCGGCCGACGCCGGCGGCCACGTCCAGGCCGACGGTGTCGATCAGTTCGATCGGGCCCATCGGCATGCCGAACTTCACCGCGGCCCTGTCGATCACCGGGCCCGGAATGCCTTCGGCATACGCGGTGGCGGCTTCCAGCATGTACGGGAACAGCACACGGTTGACCAGGAAGCCCGGGCTGCCGGCCACAGGTACCGGGAACTTGCCCAGCGCCTTGCAGAACGCGGCCAGGCGGCGCTCGGTCTCCGGCGCCATGCCGTCGTGGTGGATGATCTCCACCAGTGGCATCTGCGCCACCGGGTTGAAGTAGTGCAGGCCAGCGAACTGCGCCGGGCGCTGGATGTGGTCGCGCAGTTCCACCAGCGGAATCGACGAGGTGTTGGTGGTCAGCAGCGCGTCCAGCTTCATCTTCGGTTCCAGCGTCTGGTACAGCGCACGCTTGGCTTCCGGGTTCTCGATGATCGCTTCGATCACCAGGTCGGCCTCGGCCACGCCGTTGCCTTCTAGGTCGGCACGCAGGCGCGCGGCCACGGCGGGGCGCTTGCTCTCGTCGCGCACCTTCTTGGCGAACAGCGCCTGCGCGCGCTCCATGGCGGGGTCGATGAAGCGCTGCTCGCGGTCCTGGAGAGTCACTTCAAAGCCCTTGTAGGCGGCCCAGGCGGCGATGTCACCGCCCATCACGCCGGCGCCGACCACGTGCACGTGGCGGATGCCGGAATCACCACCACCGAGGCCCTTCAGGCGTTCGGTCAGGAAGAAAATGCGGATCAGGTTGCGCGCGGTGGGGGTGCTGGCCAGCTTCACCACCGCGCGGCGCTCGGCGTCCAAACGCGCCTGGATCGGCTTGCCGCCACTGCGCTGCCAGGTGCTGATCAGCGCGTAGGGCGCCGGATACTGGTCCTTCTTGGCCTTGCGTGCGACCTGCTTGACCATCTGCGGTGCCAGCAGCGTGCGTGCCAGCCAGGTGTTGGTGGCCCAGGCCGTCGCGCGCTGCTTGAACGGGCGCGTGGTGCCGGACAGCGCCAGCGCCACGGCGGTGTCGAGCACCACGGCCGGTGCCACCACCTTGTCGACCAGCCCGATGCCACGCGCGGCCGAGGCCGACAGCGTACGGCCGGTCAGCATCATGTCCATTGCCGCGGGTGCGCCGACCAGCTGCGGCAGTCGCGCGCTGCCGCCCCAGCCCGGGAAGATGCCCAGCTGGGTTTCCGGCAGGCCGATGCGGGTGCTGCTGTCATTGGAGGCCACGCGATAGCGGCAGGCCAGCGCCAGCTCGGTGCCGCCGCCCAGGCAATGGCCGTGGATGGCCGCCACGGTGGGGCAGGGCAGCTCGGCCAGCTTCTGGTAGGTAGCCTGGCCGCGGCGGATGGCGTCGTTGACGGTGCCGCGACGGTCGAACTCCTGGAACTCCTTCAGGTCCGCCCCGGCAATGAAGCCGGCTTTCTTCAGCGACTGGATCACCACGCCCTTGGGCGGGTCCAGTGCAATGCGCTCAAGCAGGTCACCCAGCTCCAGCAGCACATCCTGCGACATGGCATTGACGCTGCTGTCCTGGCGATCCAGGGAGAGGACCACCACGCCGTCGTCGCGGATCTCGGGGTGCCAGTGGCTGAAGCGGAGACCATCGAAGCCTGAGAGCATGGACGTTCCATCCGGTTGTGTATGGAGAAGCGGCTATGATCCAGAGGTTGTTTCCCCCGCGTCAAATCCCAATAGCAGGGGAGTGGCGACCCCGGATCCATGGCCGTGGACCGGAACGCTAACGGAACGGTGGTTAAAAGCTGGTGCGGCGCCGGGTGATCGGCGACTGAACTTTTCCCGGGATTGGCAGTCTCATTGCCCGACGTCGGTTGGGCTGACAGGAGTGCGGCCCCTCATGGCCGAGGTTGATACACCACAGGAGCTGGATCTGGAACTGGTCCGGCGCGTGCAGCACGGCGAGAGCGCCGCGTTCGATGTCCTGGTGCGCAAGTACCAGCATCGCGTGGTGGCCCTTGTCGGCCGCTACATCGCCGACTGGAGCGAATGTCAGGACGTCGCCCAGGACACTTTCATCCGCGCCTATCGCGCGATCGGAAGTTTCCGTGGCGACGCCCAGTTCTCAACCTGGTTGCATCGAATCGCCGTGAATACCGCCAAAAACTACCTGGCTTCACACAATCGACGGCCACCGACCGATGACATCGACATCGGCGATGCCGAACAGTTCGACAGTGGTACGCGCCTGCGCGACACCGACACGCCCGAACGCGAGTTGATGCGCCAGGAGCTGGAACAGACGGTGATGAAAGCCGTCAACGCGCTGCCGGAAGAGCTCCGGTCGGCGATCACCCTGCGCGAGGTGGAAGGCCTGAGCTACGAGGAAATCGCGCAGAAAATGGGGTGCCCGATCGGCACCGTGCGTTCACGGATCTTCCGGGCGCGCGAGGCGATCGACACCGAACTCCGGCCGCTGTTGGACATCGGCAGCGCCACCCGTGAGAAGAGCCGCGTATGACCAGTAACCCGTTCAACGAATCGCAGAACCATCAATCGCCCGCCGGGCAGCGCCTGGACCAGCGCCATCGCGAGCAGCTGTCGGCCCTGGTCGATGGCGAGCTGGGCGCCGATGAAGCGCGCTTCCTGCTGCGGCGGATGGAGCATGACCCCGAACTGGCCGGCTGCCAGGAGCGCTGGCAGCTGCTGGGCGACGTGATGCGTGGGCAGGCGTCGACACTGGCCCCGGCCGGGTTCAGTTCCGCCGTGGCTGCTGCCATCGCCGCCGAGCCTGCGCCGCAGGCCGAGCCGCGCCGTCAGGTGCGTCGCAGTGGCTGGCGGGCCTGGGGCGGTGGTGCCGCACTGGCCGCTTCAGTGGCGGCGGTGGCGCTGTTCATGGGCGGTGAGAAGCTGAAGGAAGCCACCCCGGGCGAGCCGTTGGCACCTCAGGTGATCGCCAGCCAGGCGGAGCTGCCGACCGTGCCGACCGATCCTGCCCCGGTTACCGAAGCCTCTGCAGACACGGCCGCGATGGCTGTGGCGACGGCTCCCGCCCTGGCGATGGCCACTGCCGGTCGCCGCCAGGACACCCGCCGCGCCAGTGCCACCCGCAGCCAGCAGGCCGCGCGTGCCGCCCAGCGTGAGGACGTGCCGCAACGCGCGGTGGCTGCTGCGCAGGCGCCGCTGACCCCGACCGTACCGGCCAATGGCAGCCGCAACATGCCGTTTGGCGAGGTCGGTGGGCTGCAGGCGCGGCCGTGGCCGCGTTCCAGCCTGGCGCCTGCCGCCGGCGGCGCGCTCAATGCCAGCTTCCCGGCCCATACCGGTGGCGCCGCCTTCTACCCGTTCGAGCCGCGCCTGCAGGACGACCTGCCGGTGCCGCCGCGCCCGCGCGACTGAGCCGGGCGCTTTCACGCCCCGCCGTCAGCGGGGCCCGTATTCCTCTTTCCATCCGATCCGGAGGTTGCCGTCCGATGACTCCCCGACTCCGCACGCAGGCCATGGGCCTGTTGGCCCTGACCCTGCCGCTGGTGGCCTGCGCGCAGGCACCGGCTCCGGCCGCCCCGACCCAGGCTGCTCCAGCCACCGCGCCAAGGGCACCGGCACAGCCGCTGGTTACCGGCCTGCCCGATTTCACCAACCTTGTTGAACAGGTCGGGCCGGGTGTGGTCAACGTCGACACCACCATCGTCCGCACCAACCGCCAGGCTTCGCGGGGCCCGATGGGCGGTGACGACGACATGCCGGAATTCTTCCGTCGCTTCTTCGGCCCGGACTTCCCGATGCCGGGGCAGGGCCCGGGCGGCCCGGACGGTGGCCCCAGCATCAAGGGCCGCGGCATGGGCTCGGGCTTCATCATTTCTCCCGATGGCTATGTGCTGACCAACTACCACGTGGTGGCCGATGCCAGCGACGTGAAGGTCAAGCTGGGCGACAGCCGTGAGTTCAACGCCAAGGTGGTGGGCAGCGACCAGCAGTACGACGTGGCGCTGCTGAAGATCGATGGCAAGAACCTGCCGACCGTGCGCGTGGGTGATTCCAATACGCTGAAGCCCGGCCAGTGGGTTGTCGCGATCGGCTCGCCGTTCGGGCTCGACCATTCGGTCACTGCCGGTATCGTCAGTGCACTGGGGCGTAGCACGGGTGGCGCCGACCAGCGCTACGTGCCGTTCATCCAGACCGACGTGGCGATCAACCAGGGCAACTCCGGCGGTCCGTTGTTGAACACCCGCGGCGAAGTGGTCGGCATCAACTCGCAGATCTTCTCCGCCTCCGGCGGCTACATGGGCATCAGCTTCGCGATCCCGATCGACCTGGCGATGAGCGCGGTCGAGCAGATCAAAAAGAGTGGCAAGGTCACCCGTGGCCAGCTGGGTGCGGTGGTCGAGCCGATCGATGCGCTGAAGGCGCAGGGCCTGGGCCTGCCCGACAGCCGTGGCGCGCTGGTCAACCAGATCGTCGCCGGCAGTGCCGCAGAGAAGGCCGGTGTGCAGATCGGCGACGTGGTGCGTTCGGTCAACGGCAGCCCGGTCAACAGCTGGTCCGACCTGCCGCCGCTGATCGGTGCGATGGCACCGGGCAGCCGGGTCACGCTGGGGGTGATCCGCGACGGCAAGCCGCGCGACCTCAGCGCCACGCTCACGGCGCTGAGCGAAGACGGTCAGGGCAATGCCCGTGCGGCGTCTGCCGCCAGGCCCGATGCGGCACCGCAGGCCGGCGCCAATGCCCTGCTGGGCCTGGACGTGAGCGACCTGACCGCACCGCAGCGCAAGCAGTTCGGCCTGGATGGCAACGAAGGCGTGCGTATCACCGGAGTCAAGGGCCAGGCGGCGCGTGATGCCGGCCTGTCTCCGGGCATGGTGATCCTGCAGGTCGGCCGTACCCCGGTCGGCAGCGTGGAGAGCCTGAACCGGGCGCTGTCCAGCTACAAGAAGGACGACGTGGTGATGCTGCTGGTGCGCACCGGCAACGGCAACAGCGCCTTCGTGGCGGTCAAGGCCGGCCAGTAAGGCCTGCCGGGGCCGCTTCGGCGGCCCCTGTGTCTCCCCTGAAGCCCCGCCCTGGCGGGGCTTCGGCCTTTCCGGGCGGGGCCCGAGCAGTCCGCTTTCGCGGTGGGGCGCCGGGCATGCGATAATCGACCGTTACCCTGACGACGCCGCGCGCCGCCGCCACCTATGTCTTCTGATTCGATGCGGAACATCCGCAACTTCTCCATCATCGCCCATGTCGACCACGGCAAGTCCACGCTGGCCGACCGCATCATCCAGCTCTGTGGTGGCCTGCAGGCCCGCGAGATGGAAGCGCAGGTGCTCGACTCCAACCCGATCGAGCGCGAGCGCGGCATCACGATCAAGGCGCAGTCGGTGTCGTTGCCGTACCTGGCCAAGGACGGGCAGACCTACCATCTGAACTTCATCGACACCCCCGGCCACGTCGACTTCTCCTATGAAGTCAGCCGCTCGCTGGCCGCCTGCGAAGGCGCGCTGCTGGTGGTCGATGCGGCCCAGGGCGTGGAAGCGCAGTCGGTGGCCAACTGCTACACCGCGGTGGAGCAGGGCCTGGAAGTGGTGCCGGTGATCAACAAGATCGACCTGCCGACTGCCGACATCGAGCGCGCCAAGGCCGAGATCGAGGCCGTGATCGGCATCGACGCCTCCGACGCCGTGCCGGTCAGTGCCAAGACCGGCCTGAACGTGCAGGACGTGCTGGAAGCGATCGTGCATCGCATCCCGCCGCCGACACCGCGCGACACCGAGAAGCTGCAGGCGCTGATCATCGACTCCTGGTTCGACAACTACCTGGGCGTGGTCTCGCTGGTACGCGTGATGCAGGGCGAGATCAAGGCCGGTGACAAGCTGCAGGTGATGTCCACCGGCCGCAACCACCAGGTCGACAACGTCGGCGTGTTCACGCCGAAGCGGAAAGTGCTGCCTGCGCTGCGTGCCGGTGAAGTGGGCTGGGTCACCGCCAGCATCAAGGACGTGCACGGTGCGCCGGTCGGCGACACCCTGACCCTGGCCGGCGACCCGGCACCGAAGCCGCTGCCGGGCTTCCAGGAAATGCAGCCGCGCGTGTTCGCCGGTCTGTTCCCGGTCGATGCCGAAGATTACCCGGACCTGCGCGAAGCGCTGGACAAGCTGCGCCTGAACGATGCCGCGCTGCGTTTCGAGCCGGAAAGCTCCGAGGCGATGGGCTTCGGATTCCGCTGCGGCTTCCTGGGCATGCTGCACATGGAAATCGTGCAGGAGCGACTGGAGCGCGAGTACAACCTGGACCTGATCAGCACCGCGCCGACGGTGGTGTATGAAGTCCTGAAGACCGATGGCTCGATCATCAACATGGACAACCCGGCCAAGCTGCCGCCGGTGAACCAGGTCGAGGAGATCCGCGAGCCGATCATCCGTGCCAACGTGCTCACTCCCGAGGAGTACATCGGCAACATCATCAAGCTGTGCGAAGAAAAGCGCGGCAGCCAGATCGGCATCAACTACCTGGGCAGCCAGGTGCAGATCAGCTATGAGCTGCCGATGGCCGAGGTGGTGCTGGACTTCTTCGACAAGCTGAAGTCGGTCAGCCGTGGCTACGCCTCGCTGGACTACCACTTCGTGCGCTTCGACGCCGGCCCGTTCGTGCGCGTGGACGTGCTGATCAACGGCGACAAGGTCGACGCACTGTCGCTGATCGTGCACCGCAGCCATGCCGACCGTCGTGGCCGCGAGCTGTGCGAGAAGATGAAGGACCTGATTCCGCGCCAGATGTTCGACGTCGCCATCCAGGCTGCGGTCGGCTCGCAGATCATCGCCCGTACCACGGTCAAGGCCATGCGCAAGAACGTGCTGGCCAAGTGCTATGGTGGCGACGTTTCGCGCAAGAAGAAGCTTCTGGAAAAGCAGAAGGAAGGCAAGAAGCGCATGAAGCAGGTCGGCCGCGTGGAGATCCCGCAGGAAGCGTTCCTGGCCGTGCTGCAGATGGACAACAAGTAATCCCGCACCGGCCCTGCGGGGCCGGTCGTCCGGTGACGTTGCAAAGGACCCTGAATGAAACTGTTTGAGATCCTCCTGGTCGTGCTGACCCTGGCCTCGGGCCTGATCCTGCTTGCGGACAAGCTGTACCTCGCCAAGCGTCGCGCCCAGCGCGCCGGCCTGCTCGATTCCGAGCCGGTGCTGGTGGATTACTCGCGTGCGTTCTTCCCGGTGCTGGCGATCGTGCTGATCGTGCGCAGCTTCATTGCCGAACCGTACAAGATCCCGTCCAGCTCGATGATGCCGAACCTGCTGATCGGCGATTTCATCCTGGTCAACAAGTTCTCCTACGGCCTGCGCCTGCCGATCAGCAACACCAGGATCGTGCCGTTCGGCGAGCCGTCGCGTGGCGACGTGGTGGTATTCCACTTCCCCGGCCACAGCGACAACGACCCGGCCAAGGGCGAGAACTTCATCAAGCGCGTGATCGGCGTGCCGGGTGACACCGTGGTCTTCGAAGGCGACGGCGTGATCCTCAATGGCGAGCCGCTGAAGTACGACAACAAGGGCATCTACGCCGGCCACAAGGGCCAGGGCGAAGGCGCCAACCTGCTGGTCGAGCACCTGCCGGGCCGCACCCACACCGTGCTGGAGACCGACTACCCGCGCGGCCAGGGCCAGTGGACGGTGCCGGCCGGCAAGTACCTGGTGATGGGCGACAACCGCGACAACAGCGACGACGGCCGTTTCTGGGGCCTGCTGCCGGAAGAGAACCTGCGCGGCAAGGCCTTCCTGATCTGGCTGAACTGCCAGGGCTGGTTCTGCAAGGATGGCTTCGAGCCGTCGCGGATCGGCTCGAGCATCAACTGATCGGGCATCAACTGAGTACCTTCACATCCAACGCGTATCTGGGGAGAACGCAATGAAGACGATGAACACGCAGCGCGGCATGACCCTGACCTCGTTCCTGACGGTCCTGATCGTGGTCGGTTTCTTCCTCTACATCGGCATGAAGCTGTTCCCGATGTACCAGGAGTACTACGCCGTGCGCTCGGCGATGAAGAGCCTGGCCAACGAGCCGGGCGTGGGCAGCATGGAGCCGTCGCGGATCCAGGACCTGTTCTTCAAGCGCCTGTACATCAACTACTCGGACAATGTGAAGCCGGCCAACGTGAAGTTCGACCGTCGCGACAATGGCTGGACCCTCAAGGTCAACTACGAAGTGCGTCGCCAGCTGATCGGCAATCTCGATGTGGTTGGCAAATTCGATTCTTCCCAGGACCTGACACGAAGCGGTGCCCAGTAAATTCATCCAACGTGGCGACCTGATCGGTCATGCCTTCAGCGACCCGGCCCTGCTCAAGCAGGCGCTGACGCATCGCAGTGCCGGTGCGCCGCACAACGAGCGCCTGGAGTTCCTCGGCGACAGCATCGTCAACATGATGGCGGCCGAGGCGTTGTACCGACGCTGGCCCAAGGCTGACGAAGGGGCGATGACCCGTGCCCGTGCCGAGCTGGTGCGCGAAGGTGCGTTGGCGGTGATCGCGCGCACCCTGCAGTTGGGCGAGCGGCTGACCCTGGGCCCGGGCGAAATGAAGTCCGGCGGTCATCGCCGCGACTCGATCCTGGCCGACGCAGTGGAAGCCGTGGTGGCGGCGATCTACCTGGATGCCGGCTTCGAGGCCTGCCGGGCGGTGGTACTGCCCTGGTTCAGCGCTTCGATCGAGGCGCTGCCGGCCTCCGGCCGTCCCGAGAAGGACCCCAAGACCCGCCTGCAGGAATGGCTGCAGGCCCGACAGAAGGCGTTGCCGCAGTATGAACTGGTGTCAGAATCCGGTGACGACCATGCCAAGCACTTCCGGGTACGCTGCAACGTAGCCGACCCGGCTGCCAGCACCGAGGGCGAAGGCGCCTCGCGGCGGCTTGCCGAACAACAGGCGGCTGCGGCCGTCCTAGAACAACTGGATTCCAAGTGAGCGAACAAACTCCTCATCATTGCGGCAGCGTGGCCGTCATCGGCCGCCCGAACGTGGGCAAGTCGACCCTGACCAATGCCCTGGTCGGTGCGAAGGTCAGCATCGTTTCCAACCGTCCGCAGACCACGCGCCATCGCCTGCTGGGCATCGCCACCTACCCGGAAGGCCAGCTGGTGCTGGTCGATACCCCCGGCCTGCACAAGGTGCAGAAGCGGGCGATGAACCGGGTGATGAACCGTGCCGCGCGCGGCTCGCTGGAGGGCGTCGATGCCGGCCTGCTGGTGATCGAGGCCGGTCGCTGGGATGAAGAAGACAGCCTGGCCTTCAATGTGCTGCGCGATGCCGGCATTCCGGTGGTGCTGGTGGTCAACAAGATCGATCGCCTGAAGGAAAAGGGCGCGCTGCTGCCGTTCCTGCAGCAGGTGACCGAAGGCCGTGATTTCGCTGCCGTGCATCCGATCTCGGCGCAGAAGCGCAATGGCCTGGAAGCGTTGGTGCGCGACGTGCTGAAGCTGCTTCCGGAAGCGCCGCCGATGTTCGGCGAGGACGAGATCACCGACCGCAGCCAGCGTTTCCTGGCCGGCGAGCTGGTACGCGAACAGCTGATGCGCCAGCTCGGCGAAGAGCTGCCGTACGCCACCACCGTTGAGATCGAGCGCTTCACCGAGGACGGCAACCTGCTGCGCATCGGCGCGGTGATCTGGGTCGAGCGCGAAGGCCAGAAGGCCATCGTGATCGGCAAGGGCGGCGCCCGCCTCAAGGAGATCGGCGCCAAGTCCCGCCTGCAGATGGAGCGTCTGTTCGGGGCCAAGGTGTTCCTTGAGACCTGGGTGCGCGTGCGTGAAGGCTGGTCCGATGACGAGGCCGCGCTGAAGGCCTTCGGTTACGAGTAAGCCGTTGCGGTCGCTTCGATGATGATCGAGGACGACACCGGTTTCGTGCTGCATGCGCGGGCCTACCGCGAGACCAGCCTGCTGGTCGAGGTGTTGAGCGCGCAGCATGGCCGCGTTGGCCTGCTCGCGCGTGGTGTGTCAACCGCGAAGGGCCAGGTGCTGCGCGCTGCCCTGCAGCCATTGCAGTGGATCCGCTTCAGCGCCCAGCAGCGCGGTGAACTGGCCCAGTTGCGCGGCGCTGAAGCGCTGGATGCGACCCCGCGCTTGGTCGGCCAGGCGATGCTGGCCGGCTTCTATCTGAGTGAACTGACCCTGCGCCTGGCACCTCGCCAGGATCCATTGCCTGAGTTGTATCTGGCCTATGGCGAAGCGCGCGCACGGCTGGCGGTCGGTGCCGGCCTGGCCTGGACGCTGCGTCGTTTCGAGCGCGAGCTGCTGACCGCGCTGGGCCTGGGTTTCGAACTGGACAGTGCCAGCGACGGCCAGCCGATCGACCCGGCCGCGCGCTACGAGCTGGACCCACAGGAAGGCGCGCAGCGCCTGCTCAGTGAGCGCGGTGGGGAACGCCGGGCGGCGGCCACTGGCTCGGCGCTGCTGGCGTTGGCGGCCGACGAAGAGCCCGCTGCCGCCGACCTGGCCAGCCTGCGCCTGCCGATGCGGCGGGTGCTGGCCCATCACCTCGGGCCACGCGGCCTGAAGTCCTGGGAAATGCTCGAGCAGCTCGCACCCCGCAGGTAGGGGGTGTTCGGCAGGGCTTGCAGCCCTGCACCTGCCGAATCAACGGCAACGGCAAAAGCTGGCTACTCGTGGGTAGGCGGGGTGGGTCCGGTTGCGGGAGACGCCGTAAACCCATCCCTGGGGGCTTGGCCGCGGCATCCATGCCGCGGACACTCCCGCAACCGGACCCACCCCGCCTTCGACAGTTTTCCGCGAGCTGTCGGAATGGCAATGGGGTCAGATCCGTTTTCCTTCGGAAAACGGATCTGACCCCCAGTTTGAATTTCGATATCTGACAGAGATTCATCCACGCATGGCGTGGATCTACCAGATCGCGGAAATCTGTCAGAGGCGGGGCGGTGTCGGAGTGCGGGGTGTCAGCCGCATGGATGCGGCTGCCAAGCCCCCATGGACGGGTTTACGGCGTCCCCGCACTCCGATACCGCCCCGCCACCCCACGGAATGCCAGCTTTTGCTTTTGCTGTTGCCTTGGCCTGAAGCCTCTGCGGGTGCAGGGCGCAGCCCTGCCGACCAACCCTCAATGCAGCAGGGCCGCCACCGCGTCGCGGAACCCCGCCTGGGCCTGCCCGGACTCGGGCGCATGATGCAGCTGCCGCACCGCCCGTCCCAGCCGTGCCGCGCCGACAAACCCACAGCTCGCCTGCAACCGGTGCAGCTGGCTGCGCAGCTGGCGCTCGTCGTGCTGGTCCACGGCCTGCTCGACCGCATCGCGTACGCCCGGCAACTCGGCCAGGAACAGCTCGCGCAGCGCGATCAAGTGGTTGCGCTGGCCATTGAGCGCGGCCAGTGCCGCGGTCTCGTCCCAGTCCTGTACCTGCAGCTCGACCGCTGCCGGAGCCGGGGCAACGGAGATCCCCGCCGGGCTGTTCACCAGTGCCCGGCGCACGGCCTTCAGCAACTGGTCGCGGCCCAGCGGCTTGACCAGCGTGTCGCTGAAGCCAGCTTCGCGCAGGCGGGCATGGATGGAGGTGTCGCCATCGGCGGTATGCGCCAATGCCGGGGTATCGGGGTGTGAACGGCGCAGTTCACGCAGCAGCTGCGCGCCATTGCCGTCCGGCAGGTTGACGTCGATCAGCCACAGGTCATGCGCGCCGGGCTCGGCGCTGGCCAGCGCGCTGGCCAATGAATCTGCGGTGTCCACGTCCGCCGGTAACGTTTCCAACGCCGCTTTGAAAAAACCGCGGCTGATGATGTCGTCCTCGACAAGCAGGAAGCGGGGCCGGCTGGCCCGCGGGGTCATCTGCATCAGGGCTGCCTCCATGTCAGCTGCTGCAATCATCAAGCACGGCGGCGGCGGGCGCAAGCGGGTCCGGACCCTGCCAGTCAGGATCTGCGACAATGTGCCCCCATTTTTGCCCGCAGCCTGTTGCCACGTGGCCCGATCCCGCTCCCGCATCGACCGTACCCCGTTCCAGACCGAGATCCTCGACCTCAGCCATGATGGTCGCGGTGTCGCCCGCCGTGAAGGCGAGGGCGGCAAGGTCACCTTCGTCAGCGGCGCCCTGCCGGGCGAGGTGGTCATGGCCGAACAGACCGCCCGCAGCCGCCATTTCGACGAGGCACGCACGGTGGAAGTGCTGCAGGCCTCGCCCCAGCGCGTGACCCCGAAGTGCCCGCATTTCGGTACCTGCGCCGGCTGCGTGCTGCAGCACCTGGACGAAGACCAGCAGATCGTCGCCAAGCAGCGCGTGCTGATGGACAACCTGGAGCGGATCGGCCATGTGAAGCCGGGCAAGGTGCTGGCGCCGCTGGTCGGCGAGAGCTGGGGTTATCGCCGCAAGGGCCGCTTCTCGGTGCGCCGGGTCGAGAAGAAGGACAAGACCCTGGTCGGTTTCCGTGAACAGGACCCGCGTTTCGTCGCCGACCTCAGCCAGTGCCTGACCGTGATCCCGGAGATCGGTACCAAGGTCGAGCCCTTGTCGACCTTCATCGAATCGCTCGATGGCAAGCGCGACATCCCGCAGATCGAGTTCATCGCCGGCGATCAGGCGGTGGTGCTGACCGTACGTCACCTGCAGCCGCTCAGCGATGCCGACCGCGCCGCCTGGGCCGCCTTTGGCCAGCAGCATGGTTTCGTGATCTACCTGCAATCCGGCGGCGTGGACACCGTGCAGCCGCTGGACGGGCAGGGGGTGCCGCTGTCGTTCCGGCTGGCGCCTTGGGACGTGGAACTGGCGTTCCGCCCGCTGGACTTCATCCAGGTCAACGCCAAGCTCAACGAAAAGATGATCGCCCACGCCCTGGACCTGCTTGAGCCGGGCGAGGACGAACGCGTGCTTGACCTGTTCTGCGGCCTGGGCAACTTCACCCTGCCGCTGGCGCGCCGCGTGCGCGAAGTGGTGGGTGTGGAGGGCGATGCCGGCCTGGTCGCGCGTGCCCGTGAGAATGCCGTGCGCAACGGCCTGGCCAACGCGCAGTTCTTCAGCGCCGACCTGACCCAGGACCAGCGCAGCACCCCGTGGATGCGCCAGGGCTTTGACAAGCTGCTGCTGGACCCGCCGCGCTCGGGTGCGATCGAAGTGCTGCAGCAGCTGCCGCTGAAGCAGTTCAAGCGCATTGTCTACGTCAGCTGCCACCCGGGCTCGCTGGCGCGCGATGCCGGCTATCTGGTCAACGAACAGGGCTTCACCCTGGTCAGTGCCGGTGCGATGGACATGTTCCCGCACACCGCGCACGTGGAAAGCATCGCGGTGTTCGAGAAGCGCTGAGCGGCTGTCATCACCCATGGCGCATAATCGCGCCATGGGCATTGAAATCGAACGCAAATTCCTGGTCATCAACGATGGCTGGCGATCCGCTGCGCACCGGGTGATCCCGATGGCGCAGGGCTACATCAACGACATGGGCGCGCTGGATCGCGGTACCCAGAACGCCTCGGTGCGCGTGCGTATCGAGGGCGACCATGCTGCGCTGAACCTGAAGTCGCGCACCATCGGCCACACCCGGCAGGAATTCGATTACCCGATTCCGGTGGAGGACGCGCGCGCGCTGCTGGCGCTGTGCGTGGGTGGCCTGATCGACAAGCGCCGCCATCTGGTCGAGCACGCCGGCCTGACCTGGGAAGTGGACGAGTTCCTCGGCGACAACGCCGGCCTGGTGGTGGCCGAGGTGGAACTGGACAGCGCCGACCAGGCCATCGAGCTGCCGGACTGGGCCGGCGCGGAAGTCACCGACGACGCCCGCTACTACAACGTCGCGCTCGCCAGTCATCCCTATTCACAGTGGTGAAACCCTGAAAAGGGGACGGAGGGGATTAAGTCGTCTTTACCCCGCCTGTGCGGAAAGCGACTTAATCCCCTCCGTCCCCTTTTTTCGTCGGGGGCGGGCCCCATGTCGGGGGGATGAGAATCGACATCTACTCCGACGTGGTCTGTCCCTGGTGCTGGATCGGCAAGCATCGTTTCCAGCAGGGCGTGCAGTTGCTGGGCGCCGATGCGCCTGAACTCGATATCCACTGGCAGCCGTTCCAGCTGGACCCGGACGCGGACGACACCCCGGTGCCGCTGCGCGAGGCTTATGTACGCAAGTTCGGTGGCGTCGAGCGCACCGAGCAGATCCTCGGCCAGACCCAGACCACGGCGCGTGCGGAAGGCCTGCCGATGGACTTCAGCCGGGGCCAGGTGCGGGTGACCACGCTGCCGGCACACCGGGTGCTGTGGCTGGCCGGCCAGCACGGCGTGCAGGACGCGGTCGGGGAGGCGCTGTTCCGAGCCCACTTCGAGCTTGGCCAGAACCTGGCGGACAGCGCGGTGTTGATCAAGGCCGGTGTGGCGGGCGGCCTGGACGGCGGCGAAATCGCGCAGATGCTGGCCTCCGACCGCGGCCTGGCCGAGGTCGAAGCCAAGCTGGCGGAGGCGCATGCGCTGGGCATCTCCTCGGTGCCGACCTTCGTCATCGATGGAAAGTGGGCCATTTCCGGGGCGCAGCCCCCCGAGGCCTTCGCCAACGCCCTGCGCCAGATTGCCGCCGAACAGGGCGCCCCGGCCACCCCGGCTGGCGACGACGAGGCCTGCGGCCCGGACGGCTGCAAGGTCTGACCGCACACTCCCCTTTTTCTGACCACTGCGCCTGTCGGCCGGTTCTGCGACAATGCGGCACTGCGCCATGCGGGCGCGCGTTGTGGAGATCGACCATGCTGCTGATCGGCGTTGCCGGCACCGAACTGACCGCCCAGGAACGTGACTGGCTGCAGCACGATGCCGTGGCCGGGGTGGTGCTGTTCAAGCGCAACTTCGCCTCCCGCCAGCAGGTGACCGATCTTAGCGCGGCGATCCGCGCCGCCGCGCCGTGCCCGCAGCTGATCTGCGTGGACCAGGAAGGCGGTCGTGTACAGCGTTTCCGCGAGGGTTACAGCGATCTGCCGCCACTGCAGGACATTGGTGCCCTGTATGCCACCGACCCGCAGCAGGCCTTGGCATTGGCCGAACGGCACGCCTGGCTGATGGCCAGCGAAGTACGCGCCAGCGGCCTGGACCTGAGCTTCGCGCCGGTGGTCGACCTTGGCCGTGGCAACCGTGCCATCGGCAACCGCGCCTTCAGTGAAGACCCGCAGGTGGTGGCCGCGTTCACCGCCGCCTACGTGCGTGGCATGCACTCGGTCGGCATGGCCGCCACGCTCAAGCATTTCCCCGGCCACGGCACCGTGCTGGAAGACACCCACGTCGATACCGCGATCGATCCGCGCGCGCTGGACGAGCTGCGCGCGCAGGACCTGGTGCCGTTCCAGGCCGGCATCGCCGCCGGTGCCGATGCGGTGATGATGGCGCACGTGATCTACCCGCAGATTGCGCCTGAACCGGCAGGTTACTCGCCGCGCTGGATCCAGGACATCCTGCGCGGCGAGCTCGGCTTCCGTGGCGTGGTGTTCTCCGACGACATCGGCATGGCCGCCTCGCACAGCGCCGGCGGCGTGCCGGCGCGCGTGCACGCCCATCTGGACGCCGGCTGCGACGTGGTGCTGGTCTGCCACCCGGAGCTGGTCGATGAAGCCCTGCACGCGGTGCAGGGGCGCTCCCTCAATACCGCTGCGCTGCTGGGCCTGATCGGCCGCGGCGCGCTTGGCTGGGATGGCCTGCTGGCCGATGCCCGCCATGGCGACACCCAAACCCGTCTGCTTGAAACCCTTGGAAGAACCGTCTGATGCCCAACCTCACCATTTCCCAGGCCCTGGCCCAGGCTGACCTGCTGGTCGACCGCCCCACCATCGACAAGGCCATCGCTGGTATCGCCGACGCCATCGCGCGCGACTACAAGGGCGAGGTGCCGCTGTTCCTGTCCATCATGCACGGTGCGCTGCCGTTCGCCGGCCAGCTGGCGCTGGAACTGGGCGCGCGCGGCCAGGACGTGCAGTTTGATTACCTGCACGCCACCCGCTACCGCGGTGAAACCACCGGCGGCGACCTGGTCTGGAAGCACAAGCCGGCCACCTCGCTGTTCGGCCGCCGCGTGCTGCTGGTCGACGACATCCTTGACGAGGGCTACACCCTGCAGGGCGTTCGCACCTGGTGCCTGGAACAGGGCGCAACCGACGTGCGCATCGCCGCGATGACGGTGAAGAAGCACGACCGCGCGCTGCCGGACGTGACCGCCGACTACGCCGGCATCGAACTGCCGGACCGCTACGTGTTCGGCTTCGGCATGGACGTCAACGAAACCCTGCGCTGCGTGCCGGCCATCTACGCGATGAAGGAATAACGGCGCAGCCGCCCGCGGCGCGTCTTCTTCTGCCGCCGGCATCCTCGGGTGCCGGCGTTCGTCTTTTCATGGAGTGCTTCGAATGCAACAGATCGCCCTGGCCGTGATCGGCGGTACCGGTGTCTACAACCTGGCCAAGCTTGACGACGTGCAGACCCACGAGGTCGACACCCGCTTCGGCCGTCCGTCGGGCCCGGTGCGCGTGGGCACGCTGCTCGGCCATCGCGTGGCGTTCCTGGCGCGCCATGGTGAAGGCCACTCGCTGCCGCCGCACAAGATCAACTACCGCGCCAACCTGGCCGCGCTGCAGCAGCTGGGCGCGCAGCGCGTGTTGGCGTTGAACACGGTCGGTGGCATCACCGAGAACTTCGGCCCGCGCGTGCTGGCCTGCCCGGACCAGATCATCGACTACACCTGGGGCCGCATCAGCACCATCTGTGAAGAAGAGGGCACCGATGTGGTCCACGTCGATTTCGGCCACCCGTACACGCCGATGCTGCGCAGCAAGATCCTGGCGGCGGCGAAAGTGACCGGCGTCACGGTCCATGACGGTGGCTGCTACGGCGCAACGCAGGGCCCGCGCCTGGAAACCATCGCTGAAATCGCCCGCATGCGCCGCGACGGCTGCGACCTGGTGGGCATGACCGGCATGCCGGAAGCCGCGCTGGCACGCGAACTGGGGCTGGATTACGCCTGCCTGGCGATCATCGCCAACTGGGCTGCCGGCTGTGGTGATGGCGAGGAGATTACGATGGCCGAAGTGCTGGCCAACGTACAGGCGGCCAGCAACGGACTTCCGGAACTGGTGGGCGAATTGGCGCGGGGGTGATTGTCTTCCCCGAGCAAGCTTTGCATACTCAGCTTGTGCGCGGGTTCAGCGTACACCACCCATTCATTGCATAAGGTCTCGCATCACCATGCCGAACGGTACCGTCAAGTGGTTCAACGACGCCAAGGGATTTGGCTTCATCTCGCCGGAGGATGGCAGCGCCGACGTGTTCGCGCACTTCTCCGCCATCAACTCCAAGGGCTTCCGCAGCCTGCAGGAAGGCCAGCGTGTCACCTATGACGTGACCCAGGGCCCGAAGGGTGCCCAGGCTTCGAACATCACGCCGGCCGAGTGATCCACTCGACAGTGCGTTGAAAACCCCGCTTCGGCGGGGTTTTTTTTTGCGCGGCGTGCCCGCGGCCGGTTCGCGATCCACCCGCCTCGGGCACAATGTGGCCATGACGGAACGACTGCGTATCGCCGTGATCGGCTACGGCACCGCTGGACAGGCGGTGTCCATCCTCCTCACCCGTGACGGCCACGAAGTGGAGATATTCGAACGCGTGCCGACGCCGGGACCGGTGGGTGCCGGTTTCCTGCTGCAGCCCAGCGGCCTGCAGGTGCTGTGGCAGATGGGCCTGCTGGATGCGGTGCGCGCGCATGCCGCGCCGGTGCACCGCCTGTATGGCGACACGCCATGCGAGCGCGCGGTGATGGACATGCGCTACGACGGTCTGGATGCGCGCCTGCATGGCCTGGGCATGCAGCGTGGGGCGTTGTTCTCGCTGTTGGACCAGGCGCGCGCGGGGGCAGGCAATCTGCATGCGGGCGTCACCATCGCCGCCGTGGATGCCGAGCAGGGCCGCCTGCGCGACAGCGAAGGGCGCCTGCATGGCCCGTTCGACCTGGTGGTGGCCGCCGATGGCGCGGCCTCTACGCTGCGCAGCACCATTGCCGGCGGTGCCGGGCTGGACCGCGTGTATCCGTGGGGAGCGCTGTGGTGCCTGTTGCCGGCCGAAGACTGGCCGCATGTGCAGGAGCTGCGGCAGCGCTACGTGGCCGCGCGCAAGATGATCGGCCTGTTGCCGGTCGGCACGCGCCCCGGCGATGACACGCCGCGCCTGAGTTTCTTCTGGAGCCTGCCACGCACCGACTTCGAGCGCTGGCAGGCCGATGGCATGACGCCCTGGCTGGACGAGCTGCATGCGCTGTGGCCGCAGGCCAGTGCGCGCTTCGCCCACCTGCGCGATGCCGGCCAGCTGGCGCGCGCGGTCTATCGCGATGCAGTGATGACGCGCTGGCACCAGGGCCGCATGGTGCTGGCAGGTGATGCGGCGCACGCGATGAGCCCGCAGCTGGGACAGGGGGTGAACATGGCGCTGCTCGATGCGCTGGCGCTGCGCGATGCGGTGCGCACGCATGGCGTTGGTGCCGCTGCATTGCAGGCCTACCAGGCGCAACGCAGGGCCCACGTGGCGGTCTACCAGCGCTGGAGTCGCTGGCTGACGCCGCTGTTCCAGTCCGATCGCGATGCCTGGGCGAAGACGCGCGACGTGCTGCTGGGCCCGATGGGGCGCCTGCCTGGAGGCCGTGGCCACATGCTGCGCGTGCTCAGCGGCACGCAGCAGGGGTGGTTCGGTTCGCTTACGCTGGATCCGGCCTTCATCGACGCATTGGCGACGACGATGGAAATACCTCGCAGCAACGCGATCACGGCCAGCGCGTGAAGCGTGCCGTCACGTGAATTAACGGTTGCCTCACCGCGGATGTGCGAGAAGTAGCTTGCACGCGACTGCGCGTCGCCCGTTTTCCTTTCCGTGATCAACATCGCGCGTGGCCCGGGCAGCGCTGCTGTTGCGGCCTGTTGCGGCCCGGACGTGCCGCTTGATGTTGAAGAGGAGGACGCCATGTTGTTCGCGGTCGAAGAGCTGGAATCGGAAATCTGCAAGCTGCGTGGACTGCTGCAGATGCTGCACGAGGACCAGCCCGACGTACTGGAGGATGTATTCGAGTTCCATGTCGGCAGCCTGGTCAGCCATGCGTCGCCGGAACATCACGCACGCATCAGGACCTGCGCGCAGGAGATGCTGGCGGCAATCCAGGCCTTGCCGCGGCGGCGTGAGAATGACACCCCTGATTTCCAGTTGATGCCGCAGCTGGGCATCGGTCCGGCCTGAGTCAGGCGACCGGCAGTTCCACCAGGCCGCTTTCCACGCAGGCGATCATCTGTTCGCCGCGGGCGGGGGCAGGCACGATGCCTGCAGTGAATGCGGAGAAGGCGGGCAGGACCGTCATCCGGTCACGCAGCCAGAACGCGGGGAAGCGCCGTCGCAGTGGCTTCAAGGCAACCTGCGGGTGCAGATGCCCGGCGATCACATGCAGCGCCGCATCGGGCATCGGCTCATGCCGAAGCAGGAACGGCCGCAGTCGTACTTCATCGTGGATCTGGACCTGCAACTGCGCATGCGGCAGCTGGCGGTCGTGATTACCGCGCAGGACATGCACGTCCAGCGAAGCATTGCGTTCACGCCATCCCAGCCATTGCTGGTACCACCCAACGCGATGCGCCGGCCCATGCAGGATGTCGCCCAGGATCCACAGCTCGCGGCAGGCATGCAGGTCCAGAAGCCGCTGCAAGCGTTGCAGGTCTTCGCCGGTGCCGCCGCTGGGCAACGCGATGCCGGCGCGACGGAACACATCGGCCTTGCCCAGGTGGAGGTCTGCGATCAGCAGTGCCTGCCGCGCGGGCCAGTACAGCGCACGCGCGCCTACCAGGACCACGGACTCACCAGCAAGCAGCAGCGGCAATTCATCGGTCATGGCGGCGCTCCAGTTGCTGGGCCGCGCGCTGCACGCGCATACGCCAGTCTTCATTGCTGAACTGACCGCGCAGGCGTTCGGCCCACAATGGAAAGCCCAGCGGCGTGAGTGATGACGGTCGCTGCAGCGACAGCTGCTGCGTGCCGATCCGCTCCAGTACCTGCTGCACCCCCGGCAGGTCGAGGCTGTCGTACAGCACTTCATGTTCCGCCAGCGCCAGCAGCAGGTGTTCCGGATCGTGCTCGCGCAGCACGTCGTACAGCAGGCCCGCGGACGCCTGCAGCTGGCGCAGCGACCGTGGCATGCCACCGGGCAGGCTGGGCACCAGCAGGCCTGCTACGCGTGCGATGCCCCGGAACTGACGTCGCGCCAGCTCGCCCAGGTTCACTGCCTCGCGCAGATCGGCCAGCAACCGGTCATTGCCGAACAACGCACGCCATTGCGCCTCATCCAGATCGATCGGCCGCGCCGGCGCCAGCACCAGGCCATGATCGTTCACCGCATAGCCAATGCTGTTGCGTTGCTGGCGGGTGCAGCGCAGCGCCAACAGCGCGGCCAGTGCCTCGTGTACGTGGCGGCCGGCAAAGGGGTAGACGAACATGAACTGGCCTTCGCGGCGCCGCACCTCTTCCACCAGCAGGTGCTCTGGGCCGGGAAGCGCCGACAACTGCTGCTGCAGTGCCAGCAACGGTGACAACCAGCGGGATTCGGCACTGTCGTCGGCGCCGGACAGTACCCACTCCAGCTCACGGCCGAGTGGCATCGACAGCGGCAACTGGCCTCCCTGCCAGCGCGGCACCACACCATCACCGCGCCCTCGTGCCAGCCGCACGAAAGCGGTCATGTCGCGCAGCTGCACCAGTTCCAGCAGGCGCCCGGCGAACTGGAAACGGTCGCCGCGACGCAGGCGGCTGGCGAACTGCTCCTCCACTGCACCAAGCCCGCCACCGCGCAGGAACTGCACGCGCACGCTGCCATCGCTGCTGATGGTGCCGATCGACAGGCGGTGCCGCAGCGCCTGGCGGCGATCGTGCATGCGGTAGCTGCCATCGGCATCGCGCACGACCTTGTGGAAATCGGGGTACTGCGCCAGCGCCTGCCCACCCTGCACGATGAAGTCCAGGACGGCCCGCCATTGTTCATCGCCCAGCGTGGCGAAGGCATGGGTGCGACGCACCTGCGCCAGCAGCGCATCACTGTCAAAGCCGCCAGCGAGGGCGCGGCTGGCCGCATGCTGTGCCAGCACGTCCAGTGACAACGTCGGCGGTCGGCGCGCTTCGACCACGCCTTCGTGCAGTGCGCGGCGCACCGCTGCATATTCGGCCAGTTCCAGTGCGTGGCTGGGTATGCAGGCGATGGCCCCCCCGGCGCCGGGACGATGGCGTGCGCGCCCGGCGCGCTGGCGCAGCCGCGCCACGCCCTTGGGACTGCCCAGCTGCAGTACCTGTTCAACCTCCGGGAAATCCACGCCGAGATCGAGGCTGGAGGTCGCCACCACGCAGCGCAACGCGCCTGCGCGCAGGCCGTCTTCCACCTGCTGGCGCAGTGCTGGATCCAGCGAGCCATGATGCAGTGCCAGCGTGTCCGCGTCTTCCGGCCATACCGCAGCCAGCGCCTGGTGCCACAGCTCGGCCTGCGCGCGGGTGTTGGTGAACAGCAGGCTGCTGCGTACGGCCATCAGTGCGTCCAGCACGCGCGGCAGCTGCGCCAGGCCGAGATGCCCCGCCCAAGGGAAACGTTCACCGGGTTCCGGCAGCAGGCTGCGCACGCTGATCGCGCGCGGACGAACGCCCTGTACGATCGGTGCATCCTGTTGGCCAGGCAGCAGCACGTCGCGGGCCTGCGGCAGGTTGCCCAGCGTGGCCGACAGTCCCCAAAGCTGCAGGGAAGGAGCGGCGTCGCGCAGCACCGCCAGGTTCAGCTGCAGCAGGACGCCGCGCTTGTTGCCCAGCAGTTCATGCCATTCGTCCACCACCACGCAGCGCAGCTGGCGCATGCGTGGCAGTGTGTCGGGATAGCTCAGCAGCAGTGCCAGCGATTCCGGCGTGGTCACCAGTACGTCGACGCTGCCTTCGCGGGCCTGCCGGCGCTCGCGGTTGCTGGCGTCGCCGCTGCGCAGGCCGACCCGCCAGCCCAAGCCCAGCCCGTCGATCACTGCCTGCAGCGCACGTGCGGTATCACTGGCCAATGCCCGCAGCGGCGTCACCCACAGCACCTGCAGCGGCCGCACCGCGCTGGCCCGGCGCGGTGCCGACGGTGGATCGAGCATCGCCTGCAGCAGCGGGCCGCCGAACATGGCCAGCGTCTTGCCGCTGCCGGTGGGGGTGTGCAGCAGCCCGGAGTCGCCCGCCAGATAGTGCCGCCACATCGCGCGCTGGAACGGCAGTGAGCGCCAGCCGCGCGCAGCGAACCAGTCTTCCAGCCGGCGCAACGCCTGGCGGCGGTTCATCGCGCCAGCGCCTGCAGCGTGGCCAGCTGGTCGGCTTCGGCGGCGGGCTTGTCGTGGCGCCAGCGCAGGATGCGGGGAAAGCGCACGGCGATGCCGGATTTGTGCCGGCTGCTGCGGTTGACTGCCTCGAAGCCCAGTTCAAACACCTGTTCGGCACGCACGCTGCGCACCGGGCCAAACCGTTCACGGGTGTTGGCGCGGATCCAGCGATCGAGGGCCAGGATTTCCTTGTCATCCAGGCCCGAATAGGCCTTGGCCACCGGCACCAGCGTATCGCCGTCCCAGACGCCGAAGGTGTAATCGGTGTACAGCGTGCTGCGCCGTCCATGGCCGGCCTGCGCATACAGCAGCACGGCATCGATGGTCAGGGGGTCTACCTTCCATTTCCACCAGTCGCCGCGCCGTCGCCCTGACTGGTAGGCGGACGTCCGGCGTTTCAGCATCAACCCTTCGACGCCCCGCTCACGGGCGGCCTCCCGCAACGTGGCCGCCTGCAGCCAGTCTCCAGCGGGTACGTCGGGCGACAGCTGGATGCGTGTATCGCCCAGGGCACCGATGACCTCGGCCAACTGTGCACGCCGTTGCTGCAGTGGCAGCCCGCGCAGATCCTCGCCATCGCGTTCAAGCAGGTCGTAGGCAAGCACGCGTACCGGGGTGTTGCGCAAGGTCGCTGCACCGGGCTTGCGACGCTGGATGCGGGTCTGCAGCGCGGTGAAGGCGCGCGGCAGGTCGTCGCTCTCGTCCCAGGCCAGCAGTTCTCCGTCCAGCACGCAGCCGTCGGGCAGCGCCATCGCGGCCTGTTCAATTTCCGGGAAGCGGCCATCCAGCCGTTCCTCGCCACGTGACCACAGCGCCACTTCACCGCGTCGGCGCAGCAGCTGCAGACGGATTCCATCCCACTTCCACTCCAGCAGCCAGTCTTCGACCGGACCCAGCCGTTCGCCGGGTTCGCCCTCCAGCGGTGAGGCCAGGAAGAACGGGTACGGCTGCTGCCGGTCCAGTGGCAGTTCATCCGGCGACAGCAGCTGCCCCAGCAACGCGGGAGAGGGCACCCACTCGCCGAGCATGCGCTGGGCGATGCGCGCGATGTCCAGGCCGCACCATTCTGCCAGCGCCTGCTGCACCAGCCGTTGCGAGACACCCACGCGCAGCGCGCCGGTGAGCAGCTTGTTGAACACCAGGCGCTCGCCGCTACGCAGCTGCCGCCAGCCGGCGACGACCGCCGCACGGCGCACCACTTCGGGCTGGTTGGCCACCGCCAGCAGATGCTGTTCGATCCAGTCCGACAACGGCCGGTCGGCGGCGGGATGCAAGGGGTCATCCAGCAGCAGTGTCAGTGTTTCGGCCAGATCGCCGACCTGAGCGTAGCTGTCTTCCACCAGCCAGGCGGGCAGTCCGGATTCCTCGGCAATCCAGCTGCGCAGCTCACCACTGGCGGCGATCCTGCGGCGTGCGCCGCCGACCTTGCCGCCGCTGAGCAGGTACAGCGCCCACGCCGCATCGTGCGCCGCTGCGTGGCGGAAGTAGTCGACCAGTGCGGCGCGCTTGTCCAGCGTCGCAGTACTGCGATCCAGGCGCTGGTAGAGCGCGGCGAACGCCTTCATTCCTCGCTCCCGAAGTCGGTGCGAAAGGCTTCAGCCGCCACGCCGCGCTCGCGCAGGAACGGAATCAATGCATCGGTATTGCCATGGGTGGCGATGACCCGCTGCGCGCCGGTCTGTTCGATGGTCTGCAGCAGCGCGGGCCAATCAGCGTGATCGGAAATGACGAAGCCCCGGTCGACGTTGCGGCGCCGCCGATTGCCGCGCAGCTGCATCCACCCCGAGGCGAACCCCAGTTGATGCGGTCCGAAGCGGCGCATCCATGGCGTGCCTGCGGCCGAGGGTGGGGCCAGGATCAACTGGCCGGCGGCGTCGGGTTGACGCCCCTGTTCGGCGACGGTGAGCGTCTCCAGCATCGGGATGTTGGCCTGCCGGTAGACCGACACGCCATTGGCGATGGCGCCGTGCAGCCACGCGGGGCGGTCGTCCAGTGGCAACAACTCGGCCAGCACCCGCTGCGCCTTGCCGAGTGCATAGCACAGCAGGATCGCCGCTTCGCCACGTTGCTCGCATTCGCGGCGCCACGCCACGATCTCTGCGGCGACCGCCGGGGTGTCCGGCCAGCGATAGATCGGCAGCGCGAACGTGGCTTCGGTGATGAACGTATCGCAGGGCACCACTTCGAAGGGCGTGCAGGTCGGGTCGGGTTGGCGCTTGTAGTCGCCGGACGCCACCCACACCCGTTCACCATCGTCGATGCGCACCTGGGACGAACCGAGCACATGACCGGCCGGATGCAGCGATACCTGCACCCGGCCCAAGCGGAACGGCACCCCCTCGGCGTGCGCCTGTACGCCAACATCGCCCAGCCGCCAGCGCAGGATCGGCAGGCTTCCTTCGCTGCAGTGGTATTCGCCCATGCCCGGGCGCGCGTGGTCGCCGTGGCCATGGGTGATGACCGCGCGCGGCACCGGGCGCCAGGGATCGATGTGGAAATCTCCCGCGGCGCAGTACAGCCCCTCCGGACGCAGCACCACCAGATCGTCATTGCCTTCCATGCGGCCACTGTGGCCTGCGCTTCGTGCAGGCGGTGAGAACCGGCCTGAACACGGGCTTGGCGGGGCATGCGGCACAATCGGACCGCATACCTCTTGCCGCCAGGATGGACCGGATGAGTGGACCCAGCTTCAGCAGCAACGCGCCGTTTGAAACCCATGTGGTGCTGAACCAGCCGCCACCGTTCGCGGGCCGCCAGCTGTGGACCGACGATGTGGCGTTGGCGGAGGCGGTGCATCGCGAGGGTGCCGGTGCCTTAGCGCCACGCCTGGCCGTGTACGGGGCCTTGGCCGGCGACGAGTTGTACCGGCTCGGCTTCGATGCCAACCGTGATCGCCCGCGGCTGCGTACGCACGATGCGCAGGGCCACCGCATTGATACGGTCGAGTTCCACCCTGCGTACCACCAGCTGATGTCCGCAGCGAAGCAGCATGGCGTGGCGGGTTTGTCCTGGCACGAGCCGCAGCCCGGCGCACACGTCGCGCGTGCGGCGCTGAGCTACCTGCACCACCAGGCCGAAGCTGGCACCAGTTGCCCCTTGACCATGACCCATGCGGCGGTGGCAGTGCTGCAGTCGCAGCCGCACCTGGCCGAATGGGCGCGCAAGGCCGCCGCGCCGGTCTATGACCCGCGCGACGTGCCGGTGGCGGACAAGACCGGCATCACGCTGGGCATGGGCATGACCGAGAAGCAGGGCGGCTCGGATGTACGTGCGAACAGCACGCGCGCCGAACCGATCGATGGCGAACGTTACCGCCTGGTCGGCCACAAGTGGTTCTTTTCCGCGCCGATGTGCGATGGCTTCCTGGTGCTGGCGCAGGCGCCGGGCGGGCTGACCTGCCTGCTGATGCCGCGCCGGCTGGCCGATGGCGACCGCAATGCATTCAGGCTGATGCGGCTGAAGGACAAGCTGGGTGACTGGTCCAATGCGTCCAGCGAGGTCGAGTTCTGTGGCGCGCAGGCATGGCGCGTGAGCGAAGAAGGGCGTGGCGTGGCGACCATCATCGGCATGGTGATGATGACCCGCCTGGACTGCATGCTGGGTGCGGCCGCGGAGATGCGCATGGCGCTGGCGCAGGCGCTGCATCATGCACGCCATCGGCGCACCTTCGGCAAGCTGCTGGTGGAGCACTCGCTGATGACCAACGTGCTGGCTGATCTGGCGCTGGAGTCGGAAGCGGCCACGGTGTTGGCGATGCGCATCGCACGCGCGGTGGATCGTGCCGGTGTGGATGCCAATGAAGCGGCGATGGCGCGGTTGGGGACGGCGCTGGGCAAGTACTGGCTGTGCAAGCGTGCGCCGGCCTTCGTCAATGAAGCGCAGGAATGCCTGGGCGGTGCCGGCTACGTGGAGGAGTCGATGCTGCCCCGACTGTACCGGCAGGCACCGTTGAATTCGATCTGGGAGGGCAGCGGCAACATCCAGTGCCTGGATGTGCTGCGTGCGCTGGCGCGTGAACCGGAGGCGATGGCGGCGTTGCGCGGTGAGCTGGCGTCGGTGGCTGACCGTGATGCGCGCTATGCAGCAGCATTGCAGCGTTGGGCAGCGGCGCCGCCACCGGAGGAAGCGCAGGCGCGGCTGTTCTGCGAGCGCACTGCGCTGCTGCTGCAGGCGGCGCTGCTGCTGCGTGCGCGCAGTCCGATGGCGGAGGCGTTCGTGCGTAGCCGGCTGGAAGGGGAGCATGGGCTGGCGTTCGGGACGCTGCCGGCGGGGCTGGAGCTGACGGCGATGCTGGCGCGCGCGCTGCCGTAGGGGCGGCCCACGCCGGCTCTCGACACCTACGCTGACAGATTTTCATCAGATAAGGCTCGGGCGCGCCATCCATGGCGCTTACGCCCCTGCGCAACCTACCCGCGCGTCCTTGGACACTTTCCGTGGGCGCACACCACGGAATCAACAGAAGAAGCAGGGAGCGAAAAGCAGAAAAGCCGCGGCAGTGCCGCGGCTTTTCCTGTGGAGCCGAGCCGGTGCTCGGCTGCCGGTAAGGCTTAGTGCTTGGCTTCTTCCTTGGCGGCGTTGGCCTTGGCGTCATTGGCGACATCGCGGGCCTTGTCGGCGACCTTCTGCGCGGCGTCGGCGGTGGCGTCGCTGGCGTGCGCGGCGGCGTCGGTTGCGGCGTCCTTGGCCTTGTCGGCGGCGTTGGCAGTGGCGTCTGCGGCCTTGTCCAGCGCCTGCTGGGTATCGGCGGCGGCCTGCTCGGAAGCGGCGGCGGTCTTGTCGGCGGCTTCGCGGGTGGCGGCAGCAGCCTTGTCGACGGCGTCGCGGGCGGCAGCGCCGGCGCTGTCGGCCGCCTGCTGCGCGTCCTGCTTGGCCTGTTCGGCTTCCGGGCCCTTGCAGGCGGCCAGAGCCAGCAGCAGGGAGGCGGCCAGCAGGGTGGTGGTGATCGGACGAATCTTCATGGCGGTCTCCGGCACTGCAATGGATGGGGACGCCAGCCTATTCATGCCGTTGTGAAGACCGGGTCGCGATGCAGGGGCTTGATCGCCGGCATCCACGCAAAGAAAAAGCCGCTGGCGAACCAGCGGCTTTTCCAGAACAGCGTGAAGAAAGAAGTTATTACTTCTTGGCTTCTTCAGCAGCGTCCTTGGCCTTCTCAGCGGTGCCTTCAGCAGCCTTGGCAGCGTCAGCAGCAGCGCCGGCAGCAGCGTCGGTGGCAGCACCGGCGGTCTGGGCAGCGGCGTCGGTGGCGGCGTCAGCAGCGGTGGCGGCGGTGTCAGCGGCCTGCTGGGCAGCGTCGGCGGTCTGGGCGCCAGCAGCGGCGGCCTGGTCGGCAGCAGCCTGGGCTTCGGTGGCGGCTTCGTTGGCCGAAGCAGCGGCGTCCTGGGCAGCTTCCTGCTTCGAGCAGGCGGCCAGGGCCAGAGCCAGGGACATCGCGACCAGCAGCTTGTTGATGCTCATTGTGTAAATCCTCGTCGTTAGAATTAGGCAACGCGCATGCTGCGCGCCGACAACATGATGACAAGCCAAGATTGGGTGTCAAGCGATCCCGCATTCATTTTTGCGAAATCATCGTTAAATCTTTTTAAATCAATTCGATGGCGATTGCCGTTGCTTCGCCGCCGCCGATGCAGAGGGTGGCAATGCCGCGCTTGCCACCACGCGTGCGCAGAGCGTTGACCAGGGTCACCACAAGACGTGCGCCGGAAGCACCGATGGGGTGACCCAGTGCGCAGGCGCCGCCATTCACGTTGAGCTTGTCGTGAGGGATGCCCAGTTCGCGCATCGGGGCCATCGCCACCACGGCAAAGGCTTCGTTGATTTCGAACAGATCGACCTGGTCCAGCGACCAGCCGGTCTTGCCCAGCAGCTTGTGCAGCGCACCGATCGGCGCGGTGGTGAACCACTCCGGTTCCTGCGAGTGGGTGGCGTGGCCGACGATGCGGGCCAGTGGCGTGATGCCTCGCGCGGCGGCGTCCTCTTCGGTCAGCAGCACCACCGCGGCGGCACCGTCGGAGATGCTGGAGGAACTGGCGGCGGTCACGCTGCCGTCCTTCTTGAAGGCCGGACGCAGGGTCGGGATCTTGGCAATGTCCGAGCGCCCCGGCTGCTCGTCGATGGCGACCTCGACCTCACCCTTGCGGGTGGCGACCTTCACCGCGACGATTTCATCGGCAAACGCACCATTGGCCTGGGCAGCCTGCGCGCGCTTGACCGACTCGATCGCATAGGCGTCCTGCTCTTCGCGGCTGAACTGGTACTTGTCCACCGCGCACTCGGCGAATTCGCCCATGGCCTTGCCGTCGTAGGCGTTGACCAGGCCATCGTGGGCCATGTGGTCGACCGCCTGGAAGTTGCCGAAACGGTTGCCGGTACGGGAGTTCTGCAGCATGTGCGGGGCGTTGGACATCGATTCCATGCCGCCAGCGACCACGATGCTGGCCGAGCCGGCCTTGATCAGGTCATGGCCGAGCATGATGGTCTTCATGCCCGAGCCGCACACCTTGTTCAGCGTGGTGGCACCGGCCGACAGCGGGATGCCGGCGGCGATCGCCGCCTGGCGGGCGGGCGCCTGGCCGAGGTTGGCCGGCAGCACGCAGCCCATCAGGACTTCGGAAACGTCGCTGGCCGGGACACCCGATTGTTCCAGGGCGGCGGCGATGGCTGCCGCGCCGAGGGTCGGGGTCGGCACGCCGTTGAACTGGCCGAGGAAGGAGCCGATGGCGGTGCGCTTGGCGGCGGCGATGACGATGTTGGACATGGCAATCTCGTTGATGCGTAAGCAATGTTCGGAAAGGAGACCGGAGGCCGTTGGATGCGCCCCGGTTTCCCGGCAGACTGCGTGGGGGTCGGCCCAAGTATAGAGGGTCGGGGAGGGCTGCCGCTGTGCGGCGCCGAACGCCTGCCGGGATGAAGGCAGGCCAACGTTCACGGGAAGGAATCGATGGAGCGAACGATGATGGTGAGGTCTGTGCTGGCAACCGCGCTGGCGATGGCGCTGACGGCCTGTGGTGGAGGCGGCGGAGGCGGCAGCAACGTGCGCGTCGACCCGCCCCCGACCACGCCGACACCTCCAACCACGCCTCCGCCGACGACACCACCGCCGGCCAAGCCGCAGGAGCCGGCCTTTGACGCGCATCTTTCAGTCACCAACGCGCGTGCCGCACAGGCCGCCGGCCTGACCGGGCAGGGCGTGCGCATCGGCATCGTCGATTCGGGCGTGCAGCGCAACGCGGTGGCCTTGAATGGTCGCGTGCTGGCCAACTTCAATTACATCGATCCCGCCAGGAACAACCTGGCGGTTGATGACGTGGTCGGGCATGGCACCGCCGTGGCCAGCCTCGCCGCCGGCGCAGCAGTGGGGACCTGGCCGGGCGGTATCGCGCCAGGCGCCCAGATCGTCTCGGCAAGAATCATTTCCGACAAGCCGCCGACCGACGACGGCAGTGGCCAGGGCAATGCCTTCAGTGGGCCGCTGGGCGTGGCCCAGGTCCACCAGGACCTGATCAGCTACAACGTGAAGGTGATGAACAACTCGTGGGGCGGCCTGTACTGGACCGATCTGCCGACCACCGCGCAGGTAGCCGCCGAATACCGGCCGTTCGTGATCAACCACGGTGGCCTGGTGGTGTTCGCCGCCGGCAATGACGGCCGCAGCGAGCCGAGCAGCCTGGCCGCGCTGCCCAGCCAGAAGGGCGTGGCAGGCACGCTTCCGGCGGCCGATCTGGAGCGCGGCTGGCTGGTGGCCACGGCGGTGGACCCGTTTACGCCGGGCGCGCTGGCCAGCTATTCGAATGCCTGCGGCCAGGCGGCCCGCTACTGCCTGGCAGCGCCGGGCAGCGCGGTCTACCCGGATGCCAACGGTGGCAGCTACTACTGGAACTACGGCACCTCGTTCGCCGCGCCGCTGGTCTCCGGTGCGGCGGCGCTGGTCTGGCAGCGCTTCCCCTACTTCAACAACGATCTGGTGAGGCAGACCCTGCTGGGCACTGCCAAGGACATCGGTGCGCCCGGCGTGGATCCGGTGTTCGGCTATGGCCTGCTCGACATCGGTCGCGCGATCAACGGTCCCGGCCGCTTCGACTGGGGCGATGTGGTTGCCAACGTTGATGCCGGCTCGACCAACTCGATGTGGAGCAACGACATCACCGGCAGCGGTGGCCTGGTCAAGCAGGGCGGAGGCAAGCTGGTACTGGCCGGCAACAACAGCTATTCCGGCGCCACCCGCATCGAGCGCGGCATCCTGACGCTGCAGAACGGTGGCGTGATCCGTTCAAATGTGACGATCCTCGCCCAGCCCGACCCGGATTCCACCGGTCTGCAGTTCAACGGTGGTACGCCGCGGGTGATCGGCAATGTGGTCAACGGCGGCAGCGTGTTCCTCACCACCGGCAATACCACCGGCACCATCGAGGGCAACTACACCCAGCAGCCCGGCGCGCAGCTGATGATCGCGCTCGGTGCCAACGCACTTCAGGTCACCGGCAACGCAACGATCAATGGCGGTGTGCGTGTGCACGGCTTTGTCTCCGGCTATGTACCGCAGAACGGAACGCGCCAGGACCTCATCCACGCCGCGGGTGGCCTGAACGGCACCTTCAGTACCCAAGCCACTTCCACCGGCCTGCAGGGGCTGACCCTGGTGGCACCCACGTATGGCTACGACAGCAACAACGCCTGGTTGAACGTGAACCAGGTCAGCGTCACCGCCGCAGCCAGTGGCCTGAGCGCCTCCGCACAGGCCGCAGCGCAGCGCCTGGAAGGCGCATTCGCAGTGCTCGACGGCAACACCGGCCTGCAGGGATCGCCCTTCGGTACGGCAGCCGGTGCGCTGCAGTGGGCCGGAGGCGGCCAGCAGGGCCTGGCCGACAGCCTGCAGAGCCTGTCCGGCCAGGCGCATGCCCGCGCCGAGGCCGCCACCTTCGACAGCATCGACATGTCGCGGCGTGCGATTGCCGAGCGCTTCGATCGTGTACAGGCCACCCCGCGCCTGCGCGGGAGCTGGCAGAGCGCGCTGGGTGAGGCGGGGCAGGGCAGCTTCGCCGGCAACGCCGCCGACAGCCGGGGCTGGATGGCCGGCCAGGATCTGCCGCTGGGCGGCAACGGCCTGATGGGCGTCGCCTTCGGTGAGACCCGCAGCAATGGTGGCAGCAGTTTCGGCGGTGATCGCGGGCGTGATCGCCAGGCGCAGGCACAGTTGTACGCTGGCTGGAACCTGGGGCGTGGCTATGCGCTGGCCCAGTTCGGCAGTGGCCAGTTCACCCGCGCGCTGGATCGCCAGCTGCTGCTGGGTGCGGGCGCCTATGGTGTCTCGGCGCGTTACGGCGGGCGTTTCAGCAGCGCCAGCGTGGAAGGCGGATATCGCTTGGGCCGCGCAGGCGCTTCGGTGACGCCCTACCTCGGTGCCAGCACCACGCGTGTCGATACCGATGCGTTCAATGAGCTGGGCGGTTTCGGCTTCGGCCTGCGGGGTGATGCCACCCGCGCGCAGCGCAGCCAGATGCTGGCCGGCATCCGTGGCGAGCGGGGCTGGGGGCGTTGGAACCTGCGCGGACACGCCGAGTGGCAGCAGCGGCTGGACGGCGGTGACGCCGATTGGCAGGCCAGTTTTGTCGGCGTGGATGCCTGGGCGCCGCTGGCAGGCTGGAATGCGCCGCGCGGCAGTGCGCTGATCGGCGTCGCGCTGGAATCGTGGTGGGGCCGCAATGGCCGCTTGAGCCTGGGTTTCGACCAGCGTATCGGTGGCGAGGGCGCGCGGCAGGCTGCGTTGCGCTACAGCACCGGGTTCTAGCAATCGGTCGCGCCGGGAAGGCTCCCGGCGCGACGTCTGCAGCCTCAGCCGCCGCGCAGGTTGCCCAGGCGCGGAGTGCTGCGGCCCAGCGGCATCTTCAGCTTGCCGATCGACAGGATGCGGCTTTCCGCAATGCGATCGGCTGCCCGCTGCGGCGCGATGTTCTCGCGCTGCGACAGTTCGAAGATGCGGGTGAGGTTGTGGTAGATGCTGCGGATCAGTCGCATCGCGCGTTCGCGGTTGTAGCCGTCGATCTCCAGCGACACGTTCATCACACCGCCGGCGTTGACGGCGTAGTCCGGGGCGTAGAGGATGCCGCGCGCATGCAGTTCGTCGCCGATCTCCAGGCTCGACAGCTGGTTGTTGGCAGTGCCGCAGATGATCTTGGCCTTGATCCGCGGCAGCGTGTCGGCGTTGATCGCGCCTTCCAGCGCACACGGTGCGAACACATCGGCGTTCACTTCGTGGATCTCGTCCGGCTTGACCGCCTCGGCGCCGAAATCGCTGACTGCACGATCAACCAGCGCACTGTCCAGGTCGGTGACATACAGCTTGGCGCCGCGGTCACGCAGCAGTTTCACCAGTTCCATGCCGATGTGGCCCAGGCCCTGCACGGCGATGCTGGTCTTGCCTACTTCCTCATGGCCGAACTTGAAGCGCATCGACGCCATCAGCGCCTGCAATGCGCCGTAGGCCGTGAAAGGCGCCGGATCGCCGGAGCCACCATGGACCTGGTGCACGCCGGTCACGAACTGGCTCTCCAGGTAGATGTTCTCCATGTCGTTGACGTCGGTGCCAACGTCCTCGGCGGTGATGTAGCGGCCGCCCAGCGAATCGACGTAACGGCCGAAGGCGCGGAACAGTACCTCGGTCTTGTCCGTCTTCGGGTCGCCGATGATCACCGCCTTGCCGCCGCCCACGTTGAGCCCGGCCAGCGCATTCTTGTAGGTCATCGTCCGGCTCAGCCGCAGCACATCGGCCAGCGCCTCGTCGGTGCTGGCGTAAGGGCGCATGCGCACGCCGCCCAGGGCGGGGCCCAGGGTGGTGTTGTGGATGGCGATGATCGCCTTCAGGCCGGCATCGTGGTTGTGGCAGAACACCACTTGTTCGTGGCCGGTGGTGGCGAGGGTTTCGAATAGCATGGCGTCTCCGATGGCGCGAACAGCGGCGAACAGCGGCGAACTGCAGCGAACGGCCAGTGAACGGTAGGGTCCCAAAACAAAAAAAGCGACGTCGTCAGTGCAGGGAGACGGGTCGCGCGGCGCCATTCTAGTCCATTCCCCCGGTCGCTGCCGTCGACATCGGCGCCCTTCCGGTTAAAGAAGATGAAAGTGCGGCCGATGCTGCGACGACGGCGGGTGGCCGGATTCGCGTGAAGAGGCAGGGCGGTCAGTGACGGCAAGGGCACCACAACGACAGGGCAGGCGGCGATGACGCCGGCCTGGTGGCGATCGCTGCGCGGCTGGCTGGCGCGCTCGACCGGGGCGGCTCCGTTGCGCTTGGCGGCCGTATCGCGACAGGCGGTCGCTGCTGCCGCAGCCAGCCTTCAGGGCGAGGCGCTGCAGGCCGGTGAGATCGCCGCCCACCTGCAGCGCGGCTTGCACGCACTTGCCCTGTACCCACGGCTGGCCGGCGAGCCTGCCCCCGTGCAGGATCCGGCACTGGGCGAAGCGGTGGCGCGCGCGCTGCAGGACCGTGACTGGGCCGCCCGGCACCTGCCGCGGCGCCCGCAACTGCTGCCGCAGCTGATCCAGACCGTCAACGACGATGCCGCCTCGGCACGGGTGATGGCGGCCATCATCGGCCAGGACCCGGTGCTGACCGGAAATCTGCTGCGCATCGCCAACAGCCCGGCCTACAAGGTGCATGAGCGGCCGGTGGAAAGCCTGCAGCGTGCGGTGACCCTGGTCGGTACCGAGGGCGTGCGCCAGATCATCAGCGCGGTGCTGGTGCAGCCGGTGATGCAGGTGCAGTGCGGCATGTTTCCGCAGTTCAGTACGATCATCTGGGAGCACGCGCTGCTGGCTTCGCGTGCGGCCGCCGATCATGCGCGCACGGTCACCTTCGGTGATGCCTTCGCTGCGCAGTGGCTGGGCCTGGTGCAGGGGCTGGGGTCAGCGCTGGTGATGCGCCAGTTGCTGCAGGAAGCGCAGGCACGCGACGAAACCGTGGAGCCGGCGCTGGCCCTGCAACTGCTCCAACAATGGTCGTTGCCGCTGGCACAACGCGTGGCTGCAGCCTGGGAGCTGCCCGAGCCCGTGCACCAGGCACTGGCGCCGGAGGCCGATGGCCCACTCGCCGACAGCCTGCGTCTGGCCAGCGCTGCGGCGGCAGCCAGCCTGCTGTGCCGGCATGGACATGCCAGCCAGAGCCGCATGCTGGCCCTGCTCGAACAGTTGCCTTCAGCGCCGCCGCATGCCCTGCGTTGGATCTGGCGGCGCCTGCATGGACGCAGCGTGGAAACACGTGATGAGGCCGGACAGGAAGAGGCGGGTCCAACACCCTGAGCGCTACAGCTGCGATTCGACCGGCAGCCAGCTGATCACCCGAGACAACCAGCGTTTGCGCGCCGTTGCCCCCGGCTCGGCCTCCACCCAGTGCGGTGGCGGTTCGCGCTCCAGCCAGCGCAACCGGCGACGGTCATCCAGCGCCAGCCACCAGCTGTGCCTGGGATCAGCCAGGCGCAGGTACTCGTCCCGCAGCTGTGCGCCCAGCACCGGATCGTCGAACAGCACGCCCATCTCGGTGTTCAGATAGGCCGAGCGCGGGTCGAGGTTGAACGAACCGACAAAACCGCGGCGGTCATCGACCAGGAACGCCTTGGTATGCAGGCTGGCGCCGCTGCTGCCGAACACGCCGGCATCGCCGGACTGCCCTTGTGCCTTCAGTTCGTAAAGGTGGACGCCGGCTTCGAGCAACGGCACGCGGTAGCCCATGTAGCCACCATGTACGGCGGCGACATCATTGGCGGCCAGTGAGTTGGTGACCACGCCGACCTGCACGCCCCGCCCGGACATGGCCGAAAAGCCATCCAGGCCCTCGTTGCCGGGAACGAAGTAGGGCGAGATCAACAGGGCCTTGTGCCTGGCGGCCTGCAGCTCGCTGATCAGGGTCGACACCAGCCAGGCAGCGCGATCGTCCTTGCGGTGCTTCATCGGCGGGTCGGACACGATGCGCACTGCACCGCTCCAGCGCAGCGGCTCGGGGCTCGGGCGCTGCCGCTTGCGCGATTCGGCCACGCGCGCCAGGTACGGCCGGGCCACGTCCCGCTGCGCCTCATGGTCCGATTCGCGCACCAGCAGGCGCAGTTGTGCGTCGGTATGGAAGGCAAGCGCGGATACCGGAATGGCGGTTTCGCTGTTCCAGTAGTCGTCGAAGATGCGGTTGGCCTGCTCCACGGCGGGGCCGGCGACCAGCAGGTCCAGATCCTGGAAGTTCACATCGGTGCGCGCGCTGAAATACTCCTCGCCGATGTTGCGGCCACCGACGATCGCGACGCGGCCATCGGCGATCCAGCTCTTGTTGTGCATGCGGTGGTTCACGCTGAAGAAGCGCTGCACCATCTCCACCATGCGCAGGATGCCGGTCCGGTTGCGGAACGGGTTGTACAGGCGGATCTCGATGTTCGGATGCGCATCGAGCGCCATCATCAGCGCGTCCTTGTCCTTGGCATTCATGTCATCAAGCAGGATGCGCACGCGCACGCCGCGCTCGGCGGCGTCATACAGCGCCTTGGCCATCAGGTGGCCGATCAGGTCGTCGTGCCAGATGTAGTACTGCAGGTCCAGGCTGCGGCCTGCGTGCGTGGTGATCATCGCGCGTGCGGCGAAGGCATCCATGCCATCACTGAGGAAGGCCACGCCGGACTGGCCGGGATGGGCCTCCTGCAATGGCACGATCTGCTGGTCGATGCGGGTCTGCGCCGGCTGCAGTGGCAGCACATGCGAAGGCGTGCCCCGTGCCTGCGGCGTGAGGTGGTCGGCCAGCAGCAGGCCGGACAGCACCAGCAGCACCAGCGCAGCGAGAATGATTGCAGCGATGCGCAGCAGGCGTCGCCACAGCGGCTTGGGCAGGCTCATGCCCCGATGGTAGAGCCACGCCATGCGTGAAGGAATGCCTGCAGGATCGACAGGGGGTCAGAGCCCTTGCCTTCGGCACGGGATCCCACCCCGAGGGGGCGTCACCGATGGGGTCGGATCCCATTCCACAGGAAAGGGCTCTGACCCGCACACCTCAGAACCGCTCGTCGCTGCCCAGGTAGCGCCACTGCCCCGGCGGCAGCGGCCCCAGCGCCACGCGTCCGATACGCAGGCGGCGCACCCCGGTCACCTGCAGCCCGGCGGCTGTCACCGCTGCACGCAGGCCCTTGGCGGTAAGCCCCTTGCCGGCAAAGCGCAGGCGTTGTTCGCTCTGCCAGCTGACCTTGCCGCCGCCGGCCTCCTGCTGCAGACGCGCCATCAGCCATGGCCCACGCTCCGGGCCGCCTTCGGCCACTTCGATCAGGTATTCCTGTTCGGTGCGGCCAAGATTGCGCTGCAGATGGGCCAGCGTGGCCGGATCCTGGCTGACCACCACCAGGCCGCTGTCGCTGGCCGGAAGCGAGGCGGCCAGCTGCAGGCCATGGAAGTGACGCTGCAGCGGACGGATGTCGCTGGCATCGAGTTCGCTGCGGCTGTCACTGCTGACCAGCGCACACAGGGTCTCAGCGGCAACGCCGGCCGGCTTGTTCAACAGCATGCTGACCCGCTCGGCCTTTTCATCGCTGGCCTGCGCGGCTACGACGATCACCGCGCTGTCATCGACCGGGCGCTGCGGCTGCTCCACCACGTCGCCGTTGACCGTGACCCAGCCGCCTTCGATGTAGCGTCGCGCTTCGCCGCGCGGGATGCCGAGCAGGGCGGACAGGCGTTTGTCGAGACGGATCGGTTCCATGGCGGCAAGGTCGGGCAGGGGGCGCGCAGTGTAGCTGCTGCGGCCGGTCAGCGCTGGCCGCGGTTGGCCAGCTCGGTCAGGTACAGGCGGGTATCGAACTCCAGCTGCAGGTACTCCGGCTCCATGTGCTGGCACAGCTGGTAGAAGGCCTTGTTGTGGTCGGCTTCCTTCAGGTGGGCCAACTCATGCACCACGATCATGCGCAGGAACGCTGCCGGTGCCTGGCGGAACACGGTGGCGATGCGGATCTCGCGGCTGGCCTTGAGGCGGCCGCCGTGCACACGGGAAATGGCGGTATGAGTGCCCAGCGCGTGCTTGATCACTTCCAGCGTGTTGTCGTAGCAGACCTTGTTGAGCGGCACCGACTTGCGCAGGTAGCGGTCCTTCAGCTCCTGGGTGTAGTCGTACAGCTGGCGGTCGCTGCGCACTTCATGCGGGTCGGGGTAGCGCTGCTGCAGCCAGGGGCCGAGCTTGCCCTGCGCCAGCAGTTCGCTGACCTGGGCGACCAGGGGTTCGGGATAGCCGGTGAGGTACTTCAGGACTGCCATGCAGGGGCGGCGGGGCGTCGGTAGAATGGGGCATCCAAGATTACACGCGGTACGCACCGACCATGGCAAAGCCCAACGCGCTGCAGGAACAATTGCTCAAGGCCGGCCTGGCCAAGAAGTCGCAGGCCAGCGCCGCCGCGCGCGAGCAGGCCAAGGCCCGCCAGGGCAAGGCCGAATCGACCTCGGCCGAGGTCCAGCGCGAGGCTGAACGCGTCCGCGCCGAGAAGATCGAGCGCGACCGCGCGCTGGCCGCCGAGCGCAATGCGCAGGCCAGGCAGGCTGAACAGAAGGCGCAGGCGAAGCAGATCATCGCGGCCCATGCCGTGCCCCACAAGGGCGATGACGAGTACCGCTTCAGCGATGGCGCGGCGATCCGCACCCTGCTGATCGACCCCAAGCTGCGCAAGGCGCTGTCGGTGGGCGTGCTGGTCATCGTTGCCCACGGCGACGGTTACGCGCTGCTGCCACGTGCTGCTGCCGAGAAGGTGCGTGAGCGCGCCCCGGAAGCGATCATCGTCGACCACGGCCAGCCGGGCTCGACCGCTGAGATATCCACCGGCAATGCCGAGGACGACGCCTACTACGCCCAGTTCCAGGTGCCCGACGACCTGGTCTGGTAAGCGAAAAGGGGACGGAGGGGATTAAGTCGCGATCGACCTGATTGAAGCCCTCCACGTTCTGCTCAGATTGCTGAAGATCAGCCGGGCATGGCTCGGCTCAACACAGGTCCGCTCCTTTGTGCGCGGGTGTATCGTCCCCATATCAGGCGACACACCTGCGGAGGATGGCCATGGCCACCGGTTGGGCGGGAGACGGCGCGGTCCAGGACCAGATCGACGCCACCGTCGACGATGCGATTGCCCGCGCGCGGCGCCCGCTGCGGCAGGGCCCTGGTCTGGAACACTGTGAGGAATGCGACGCACCGATTCCGTTGGCGCGGCGCCAGGCCGTGCCCGGGGTACGGCTGTGCGTGGCGTGCCAGCAGGCGCACGACGACGAAGAGCAGGCGCATGCCGGCTACAACCGGCGTGGCAGCAAGGACAGCCAGCTGAGGTAAGGGGTGTTTTATTGCAGGGCTGCGCCCTGCACCTGCAGAAGCAACGTCAACATCAAAGGCTGGCATTCCGTGGGTTGGCAGGGCGGTGTCGGAGTGCGGGGACGCCGTGAACCCGTCCATGGGGGCTTGGCCGCGGCTTGCTCGTGTGCGCTTTCCTGCGCACACGGCAAGCCCGGGGTTGGGCGTCCTGCCCAATCCGCCCGAGGCATGCCTCGGGCCCATGCCGCGGACACCCCGCAATCCGACACCGCCCCGCCTCTGACAGATTTCCGCGATCTGTTGGAACCTGCTGCTGATGGTGGGTGCCGACCGTTGGTCGGCACGGGGTCGGATCCAATTTTGACTATCGATATCTGACAGATGTGCCGACCAACGGTCGGCACCCACCAACAGCGCGCGGAATCTGTCAGAGGTGGGGCGGTGTGGGTGGGCAGGACCGTTGGCGCCATGGATGGCGCCATCGAGCCCCCATGGACGGGTTTACGGCGTGTCCTGACCACCCACACCGCCCCGCCATCCCACGGAATGCCGCTCTTGATCTTGCTTCGGCTTCGGCTTCGGCCTCTGCAGGTGCAGGGCGCAGCCCTGCAAAGAAGAACCTCCCTCAGCCGTCGCCCTGGATGCCGCCGGGGGCCTGCGCCGGGTCGCGCCAGCGCCGCACCGTGCGCTGGAAGAACAGGTTGTTCGGCAGCTGCAGCACCGTGCCCTCGTGGCCGTCGCCGGTCTCCTGCAGCGTGGTGTAGATCAGGTTCACGTCGATCACCCGGCCCTTCAGGCCCGGTTTCTCGCCGTTCTCCAGCACCTCGATGTAGTCATGCAGGCGGAACGGGCGCGTGGTGAAGATCAGCAGCGTGCAGAAGATGTTGGAGAGCACGCTCCAGGCCGCGAAGAAGGCCACCGCACCCACCGCCGCGAAGCCGGTGAACGCGGTCCACAGTACCGACGGCGATGCGCCGAGCAGGCTGAGGATGTACAGCACTGCGCTGAAATAGACCACGAAACTGGTGATCCGGCGCGCGCCCATCACCATTTCCGGTGGCAGCGTGTAGTGCTCGGCGAAGCGGCGGATCAAGCGCCGTGCCAGCACCCGCAGCAGCCACGCGGCCAGCAGGGTGAGCAGGATCTTCACGGCGATACCCGCGTCGTGGAGCCAAGGGTAGGTCCAGGCCGGCAGGTGATCCTTCAGCGACAACATCATGGGGGCGACGACGGGTGGCAATAACGGCCCTCGATGTTACCCGGCGCGTGCGGGGGATTCGACCGCCGGGGTCCAGGCCAGGCAGACCAGCTCCTGGCGGTGCTGATGCAGGCAGGCGCGGCCGTTGTCGGGGCGCAGCTGCAGTGACAGGCCCAGCGCCTGCAGCAGGACGCAGGCAGCGATCACCAGCAGGGCGGCGCAGGAAGGGCTGGACATGGCAGGACTCCCGGACGGCAGATTCGCGAAGGACCTTCCATGGATGCAGCAGCCGTCGAAAAGGTTGCATGGCATCGGCCGTCGATCGGCTCTAAACCTTTTCCCGGGTCGCCGCATCCAAGCGATATGCTCGACACCACCATGCCCGCGCTGCCTGCCGCCAACGACGCCGTCGACGAACCCGCCCTGGTGCGGGCGGCGGCCGCCGGCGACACCGCTGCCTACGAACTGCTGTACCGGCGTCACGCGCCGCGTGTATTCGCTGTCCTGTGGCGGTTGTGTGGCGGCCAGCAGGCACGTGCCGAGGATGCGTTGCAGGAGGCCTTCCTGCAGGCCTGGAAAGCCCTGCCAGGGTTCCGTTTCGAGAGCAGCCTGTCCACCTGGCTGCATCGGCTGGGGGTCAACGCCGCACTGATGGAACTGCGCGGTCGCGCCGCAGGGCAGGATCACGACAGTCTGGAGGATGTCGATGGCGGCCTGCAGGAACTGGCGGTGCATGACCGTTGCGCGGGTACCGAGCGTGACCTGGAGCGCGCATTGTCGACACTGCCACCACGGGCGCGTGCGGTACTGGTGCTGCACGATATCGAAGGCTGGAAACACCAGGAAATCGCCGAGCAGCTGCAGATGGCTGTCGGCAGTTCCAAGGCACAGCTGCATCGTGCGCGCGGCCTGTTGCGCGCACGGCTGGGAGACATGACATGAGTACACACGAACACGATTCCGATCACGACCTGCTGGCCCGGCTGCGCGCGCTGCCGAACGAGCGCGATGTACCCGCCGATGGCTGGGCACGCCTGTCCGCCCGGCTGCCGCCGCGTGAATCGCAGGCAGCACCCGCGCCAACGGACAACGTGGTGGTCCTGCCGGTGCGTTCGCGGCGCCGCTGGTGGTGGCCGGCCGGCGCTGCCCTGGCTGCCAGCCTGGCACTGTATGCGGTGGCGCCGTGGCGGCATGCGCAGCCGGATACGCCGGCGCCGTCCGCCCTGCAGCTGCAGGCCGCGGCGATGACCGAGCAGTACCAGCAGGCCGTGGCCGCGCTGCCCGATGGACGGGCGCCGGAATGGCAGCCGGCCTTGCATGAACTGGATGAAAGCGCGGCGCAGATCCGTGCCGCCCTGGCGCAGGACCCGCGTGCGCCGCACCTGCTTGGCCAGCTCAAGCGCACCTATGCGTTGCGGCTGGAACTGACCCGGCAGGCGGCCTATGCCGCCGAGGCCGGCCTGACGACCTGAGGAGACCCCCATGACCCGAACCCTGATTTCCTGCTGTGTCGCGCTGCTGCTGACCCCTGCCGTGGCACTGGCCGACACCCGCATCGACGAGCGCCACACCTTGGCTGCGGGCGGTCGCATCGAGCTGAGCAACGTGGCCGGCAAGGTGACCGTGCGTGGCTGGGACCGCAATGACGTGCAGCTCACCGGCACGCTCAGCGACGGCCTGCAGTTGCGCCAGGAAAAAAGCGCCAACCGTGTGCGCTGGGAGATCGAATATCCGCGCCGCAGCAACAACGGTGGTGCAACGCTGGTGTTGAACGTGCCGCGATCGGTGGAGCTGCTGCTGAGCACGGTCAGCGCCAGCCAGGACATCAGTGGTATCGATGTGCGACGGCTGCAGGCCGACACGGTCAGCGGCAGCCTGAGCGCGGCTGGCCGCAGTGGCGACAGCAAGCTCAACACGGTCAGTGGCAGCGTCAGCGCACGCCTGCAGACGCCGAAGCTGGATGTGAACACCGTCAGTGGCCGCATCGAGGCCGGCGGCGGCGTGTCCGGTGATATCGGTGCGCAGACGGTGTCCGGACGGGTCGAGGTCGACGCCGGGCGCGTGCAGCGACTGGCGGTGGAAACCGTTTCGGGCAGCATCGATCTGGCAGCGGCCGGGTTGGCGCCCGGCGGCCGCATCAATGTCGAATCGGTCAGTGCCTCGGTCACGCTGAGCCTGCCACGCACGGTGTCGGCACAGCTGTCGGTGAACAGCTTCAGCGGCTCGATCAACAGCGACGCCGGTCAGGTGGAGCGGCCGCGCTACGGGCCGGGCAGCCATCTCGATACGCGTCTGGGGGGCGGCGATGGAGACATCCGCATCCAGTCGCATTCGGGCAGTGTGCGGGTACGCCTGGATCGCTGAGCACGGTCCGGCAGGCCGCGGCGGCAGCGCCGCCGCGGTCGGTACTGGGTCAGCTGGCTTTCTTCAGCGCCCAGGTGGTGCCGAGGACTTCGATCTTGCCACCGGCCTTGCGGAACGCTGCCAGGTCCGAAGCGATCGAATCGCTGCTGACCACGGTGCTGGCGGCCGCGCCCTTGCGTTCGCTGCGGATGCTGTTGCTGGCCTTCGCGGGGGTCTTTGCCTTGCGGGGCATGGTTGCTCCTGTCAGGTGGAAGGGGAGGAAAGCGCCCAGGCGTCGGCCTGGCGCAGGTAGTCCTGCCGCTCGCGGCGGCAGTCATCGCCGCCCATCGAAAACTGGCGGCAGATCGCCGGGCGCTGCGAATAGATCGTGCAGCGCAGGTGATAGGGATCGATCGCCGCGCACCAGCCTTCCTCGTTGCGCGCCATCACGGCACGGCCGTGGGTGTCGCGTGACAGGAACTGGCCAGGCACGTGGTCGCCGGGCTGCAGCAGCACGGGCAGCCGGCAACAGACCGCGTCACAACGGCGGCAGTCGATGGGTGCAGGTGCTGCGTCAGGTTGTAAGGCCACAGGGGCCTGGCGGGTGCCCAAAGCGGGTCTCGATGGCGGCTCAGGTGCTGCGCGGACCATGAACGAGCCAGGAAGGCATGGCCGCTAGGCCCGCAGGGCGGGCCAGGCTGCACCGTGGACACACACCGGCGTGGCCGGTGGAAGGTGCAGCGGGGTTCTAGCCGACCAAGAGTAACTTAGACCGCGTAACGTTTTGTTAATCCTGGCTGGCTGCCGCCAATGCCAGGCCCTGGACCACGCCCAGCGAGGGCTCGCCGTGGACCATGCGGGCCCCCGGGAAGGCCTCGGCCACGGCCTGGCGCAGGTAGCCGGCACGGGACATGCCGCCGGTCAGGAACACCGCATCCGGGTCGCCCCCGATGTCGCTGCGGACCTGGGCCAGCAGTTCCCGGATCTGCTCCAGGTAGCCGTGGGCGGCGGCGGCCAGGCCATCGGCGCTGCTGTCGGCATGCAGGTCGCGGGCGATGTAGTCCAGCGTGCTGCGGTGCTCGCTGGCGGCGCTGAGGGCGATCTTGGCGCGTTCGACATCGCGGTACAGGCGGGCAGTATTGCCGGTGTCCTGCAGGGCCTGCAGGCGCCCGCCCCACGGCTCGTCGACGTGATCGTATTTGTGCTGGCGGAAGTCGCGCTGGCGCGTCATGTCCTGCACGGTGGCTGCTTCCACATAGTGGTGGGCGGGCACGCGGGTGATGCCGCGGCCGAACAGCGGCATGTAGCTGGACAGGCTCAGCGCCAGATCAATGTCGGTACCGCCGCGGGCGATACCCCACGCGCGGTGGATACGCGGGGCGTCGTCGCCGCCGACTTCGGCATGCGCGATATCGGTGGTACCGCCGCCGATGTCGACGATCACCGCCTGGTGCCGCTCGCGGCTTTCGGCGTGGTAGTGCATGGCCGCCGCGGCGGGTTCTTCGAGGAAATCGATCTGGTCGAAGCCGGCCTGGGTGGCGGCCTCGCGCAGGATATCCAGTGCCTGGTCATTGCCGGCCGCGCCGATCGAGCTGCGGAACTGCACCGGGCGGCCGAGCAGAGCGGCACGCAGCGGCTGGCCAAGCTGGGCGCTGGCGGTCAGGCGGATGTGTTCGAGGATGTGCGCGGCGATGCCGGTGATGGTCTGCTTCGCGCGTGGGTGCAGGTTGTAGCCCAGCATCGACTTCGGGCTCTGCACCAGGTTGCCTTCGTGTTCCTCGAAATAGGCTTCCAGCGCGTCGTCGCCGTAGACCGCGTTCTGCAGCAGGTCGCTGGCGCTGCGTTCCTTGCCGGCGCGGGCCTCCATCCATTCACGGCGCAGGGCGCGCAGGGCTTCACGGCGCAGCGCCTGCGGGGTGCGTTCCTGGCCGGCGGCACGGGCTGCACGCGCGGCGCTATCGATCATCTGCTGCAGCTGGTGTTCCTGGCCGTCGTCGAGCTGGAAGTCGTCCGGGTCGGGCACCACGCCGGGGAAGTACACGCTGGTGCGGAACTGTTCGGCGTCACCGAAACGGATCGGCAGCAGTTTCCCCTCATGCACGATGGCGGCGGCGGAGTTGCTGGTACCGAAGTCGATGCCGAGGCGCATGGGGAGTTCCGGGGGCGGTCAGGGGCCGCGCACTCTGCTGCAGTTCGTCGCCGACTGCAAGTTCCAGCGTCACGGCTGCTCCAGCCGCGGTCATGGCGGCGGCCGGGCACCTGCCAGGGAGCCGGGGCCCCGGACCGGGCGGTTACAATGGCGGCTGTTGATTCACTTTGAGGTACTTGCCGATGTCGTCTGTTCCCGCCTGCCCGCAGTGCACCCTGGAAAACACCTATGCCGATGGCGCGCTGTGGATCTGCGCCGATTGCGGTTTCGAATGGACCGCCGAGGAAAGTGCCGGTTCGACCCTGGTCGTGCGTGACAGCAACGGCAATACCCTGCAGGCCGGCGACACCGTCACCGTGATCAAGGACCTGAAGGTGAAGGGGTCTTCGATCCCGCTGAAGCAGGGCACCGTGATCCGCAACATCCGCCTGGTCGAAGATGATGCCGAGCACATCGAAGGCAACTCGGACAAGATCAAGGGCCTGGTCCTGAAGACCTGCTTCCTCAAGAAGGCCTGATCGGTCTCAGCGCCTGGCCTGCTGCTGCGCGCGCCAGCGGGCCAGGCTGTCGAGCTTGGCCTGGTAGCGTGCCTGCTCCGGTGCACCACCAAGCAGCTGCGCGCGGGTCAGTTCACGGTCGGCGCGTTCAAGCTGCCCGGACAGGAAATACCCGCGCGCCAGCCCGAAGTGGAACTGGTGCGCGGTGTCATACAGGCGCACGGCCTGCCGGTAATAGCGGATGGCTTCGGCCAGCTTTCCGGCCTGCTCGGCCTGCGTGCCCAGCATGTACTGCGCGAACGGGTCCTCACGCTGCACCGACTTCAAGCGTCGCTCCAGGGCCTTGGCCTGCGCATCCAGCCCAAGCTGCCGATACAGCGCGCTGGCATTGGTCAGCGCCGCATCCTGGCGACCGTCCAGGCGCAGGGCGCGGTCCAGTGCCTGCCGCGCCGCATCGGTGTTGCCCTCACGGTTGTCGAGCACACCCAGGTTGTTCCAGACCGAGGGGAATGCGCGATCCTGCACGACCGAGGCATCGAAGAACGCGCGGGCGCCGACGAGGTCTCCTTCGGCCATGCGTTCGGCACCTCGATTGTTGTAGAAATGGGCCAGTGCACGCGCGCGGCTGACCGGCTGCGGGCCGTGGCGGTCGTAGAGTACGTTGCGATCGAGGTCGACCGTGGCGTAACGCCCCGCGATCTCCACGCCCGCGTTGACGTGGCCCACACTGTAGACCACGCCGGCGTCCTGGTCCTGGTACCAGGACACGACCTGGCCGACTTCCTGGACGCGGGCCTGGATGCCAGCCTCGCGCGCCAGTGCCACGAACATCAGCGTGAAGGCGAGGCAGTTGGCGCGGCGCTGCTGCCAGACTTCGTCCACGGTATAGGTCGCGTTCGCGTCGTACTGCAGGTCCAGCCCCTGGCGGCCGAAGATCATTTCCACCAGTGCCTGCAGCCGCTGCTCGCGCGATGAACTGCGGTCGATCACCTGCGCCTGCAGCATCGCGCGCATTGCGGGAGGAATCGCGAAGACCTGTTCCGGTGAGGGGACCTCCACCGGGGGGACGCTGCCGATGGGCGGGAGTGCATCGGTGCGCGGGTGGTCCTGTGCGCAGAGCGGCGCGGCCATCAAAGCGGCCAGGACCACGACGAAGATGCGGGCAGCAGGGCGGTACATGACAGTTCCCGGCAGCGGCGGGCGCTCCCGCCTGCAGCGAGTGTAGACCCGGCGGCGCCGCGCTGCAGTGACCGTTGGTCGGCGCGTGGCCGGTACGGCGTTTCATCCACAACCGATGTGGACCAGCGCTCGACAAAGCTGTGGACAACCGCGTCCAGGCCTCACCGGGCAAGCGTTGTGAGTATGTGGTGAAAAAACCATCAGCTTGCCGCGGGGCTGCGCAGGCGGGATGATCCGGGTATGGATTTCTCCCCGCTGACGCTGGCTCCTGCGCAGTGGCAGGCGCTGCAGGGCAGCTACGCAACGCCGCCCCGCGCCTACCACCACTTCGGACACGTACGCGCGGTGCTGCAGCACTGCCAGGACGTGGCTGACGGCCCGGGCTGGCAGAGGCCCGCCGAGGTGTACCTGGCCGTGCTCTACCACGACGCGATCTATGTGGCGGGCCGCAAGGACAACGAAGCGCGTTCGGCGGCGCTGGCCCTGCAGGCAATCGCACGGGCCCCGGAACTGGCCGGCGTCGACGCCGCGCGGGTCGAGCAGTTGATCCTGCTGACAGCCCGCCATGGCGATCTGGGCCCGGACGACGTTGATGCCGAGGCCGCGCTGTTCCTGGACTGCGACATGGCGATCCTGGGCGCGCCCGAGCCGGTGTTCGCCGCCTACGATCGTGGCGTGGCCGAAGAGTACAAAGGGGTCGTGCCGGGCTTCCTGTACCGCGCCGGGCGTCGCCGTTTCCTGCAGGGGCTGCTGCGGGCGCCGCGCATCTTCCTCAGTGACTTCTTCCACCAGCGCCTGGATGCGGCGGCTCGGGAAAACCTGCGTCGACAGCTGGCCCGCTGAGCTGGACCGGTACACTTGGGCCTGCTCTCACCGATTGTCGCTTCCCACTGTGTCCGTCCCTGATCCCGATCCCCGCCCGCTGCCACCGGAAGAGCCCGGTCCCAACGAATGCTGCGGCAGTGGTTGCCCGCTGTGCGTGCTGGATCTGTACGCCGATGAGCTGCAGCGCTATCGCAAGGCGCTGGCCGAGTGGAAGACGCGGCATCCGGAGGCAACGCCATGAGCCGTGCGCGTCCGGCGGCGGTACTGGCACTGGTGGCGCTGCTGCTGTTCGTGACCACCGCGCTGTGGACCCAGGTCGCGCGCAGTGATCTGGACTGGGTGCGGGCAACCTTGAGTCTGTACCTGCACGGGCCGTGGGGCCTGGCATTGCGCGCTGCCTACTGCCTGCTGGCGCTGGCCATTGCGGCGCTTGGCATTGCGCTGTATCGCGGCAGCATCGGGCCGCGCCGCAGTGCGGCGGCGCCGCTGTTGTTCACTGTCTCTGCGCTGGGGCTGGCGACGGTCGCCATCGGTGACAGCTGGCTGCCTGAAGCGACCCCGCTGCTTGCACCGTTCATCCATGGACTGGCAGCCAACACCGCGTTCCTGTGTGCCAGCGTCGGCATGCTGCTGCAGGCCTGGTACCTGCGCCGCGAACCGGGTTGGCAGTCCGCCGCGGGCCTGCTCTGGGGCTGGGCATGGCTGGCCTTCGTGCTGCTGTGGCTGCATGTGCTGTGGCGTGGTGGACCACCGCGTGGGCTGGGACAGAAAGTGGTGATCGCGGTGATCGTTGGCTGGCTGCTGTATCTGGCGATGGCCCTGTACCGGCGCAGCCGTCGGGCCGCAGCCGACTGAATCCCCAACGGCCTGCGCCGGTACGTGCCGTGCACGCGGCGGCGGCGTATCGTGTGCGCATTCCATCGGGGATGCGACATGAAGCGTGCAGGGCTGGGCAGGGCAATGGGTGTGGTTCTGGCGTTGGCAGCACTGCCGGCAATGGCGGCGGCCAACGTGCAGCAGTTCAGCCACGGGCGGTTCGAGCAGATTCCGGTGCACATGCCGGCTGGCACGCCGCAGCGTGTGGTGATCTGGTTCCATGAACCCACCGCCGGTGGTGATACCAGCCGCCTTCCGATCGAGGCCCTGCGTGCCGATGGCGCGATGGTCGCTGCCGTGGACATCGCGCATCTGCGCAGCGTGCTCAAGCGCGAGGGGAATCCGACCTGTTCGTTCGGTTCCGGCGACGTCGAGAACTTCTCGCGCTGGTTGCAGGCCTCCCTGCACCTGCCTGGCTACCACCTGCCGCTGGTCGGTGGTGATGGTGAAGGCGCCGAGATGGCCTACACGCTGGCCGCACAGGCCGACACCCAGGTGTTCGCCGGCCTGCTGACCACCGGCTTCTGCCCGGATCACAGCCACGAGCGCATGGTCTGCGGCGATGGCGTGAAGCACAACAAGCTGCAGCCTGCCGAGTTGAATTCCCCGTGGCTGAGCGCCGCCGGCGACCATGGCTGCAAGGTTGGCGAGGCCAGCCGCTTCGTGCAGCAGGTGGCGATGGCACGCGAGTTCAAGCGCACCGCGCGCGGCGATGCTTCACCCGGCCTGGTGGCGGCGGCGCGGGTGATCGGCGCGCAGGCCGGCGTCAGCCTGGCACCGCCACCAGCCGCGCTGAAGGGCCTGCCGATAGTGGAAGTACCCGCTGCCGGTAATGGCGACACGCTGGCCGTGTTCGTTTCCGGCGATGGCGGCTGGGCCGGCCTGGACAAGGACGTAGCATCGTCGCTCAACGAGCATGGCGTGGCCGTGGTCGGCATCGACTCACTGCGCTACTTCTGGAGCGAACGCACGCCGAAGGGATTTGCCACTGACCTGCAGAAGATCATCGATCACTACCGCCAGCAGTGGCATCGCGACAAGGTGATGCTGATCGGTTTCTCGCAGGGTGCCGACGTGCTGCCGGCCACCATCAACCAGCTTGATGCCGGCACCCGTGAGGCGCTGGACCGTATCGTGCTGCTGTCGGTGGGCAGGAAGGCTGACTTTGAATTCCATGTCAGCAACTGGCTGGGGGGCGGCGGTGACGGCCTGCCGATCGCGCCGGAAGTGGCGAAGTTGCCGGCGGCGAAGACCCTCTGCGTGTATGGCGACAAGGATGACGACGCGCTGTGCCCCGGCCTGCCGGCCAACGACGGCGTGCAGAAGGTGAAGCTTCCGGGCGACCATCACTTCAATGGTGATTACGACCGATTGGCCGAAGTGATCCTCAAGGGCGGGGCGTAGCGCCGGGCCACGCCCGAACGCTGTCGCCGCCGTGTCGACCTAGGTCGACACCTACCGGGTGGTTTGCAGCGCCGGGCCATGCCCGGCGGCTCAGGGCTTCAGTTACGCCGCGGGTCCAGCGAGATCAGGCGCGTGGCATCCAGCAACGCGGCCGGTAGATGCATGCCGCCGGGTGCTGCCAGATAGCGCGGTCGCCACTGCGGGTCGAACTTCGACTTGAAGCGGCGCAGGCCACTGAAGCCATAGAAGCGTTCGCCATGCCGCGCCAGCAGGCCGGCCAGTCGGTTCCAGCGCCCAGCAAGGCGATGCTGGGCCAGCCCGGACAGCGGCGCCATGCCCAGCGAGAAGCGCGCATAGCCCTGAGCGCGGCCCCAAAGGAACAGCTCGATGAACAGGAAGTCCATCGTGCCCTTTGGTGCCTCGTTGACGTGGCGCATGAGGTCCACCGACAGCTCGGCACCGGCCGGTGCCTGCCACAGGTTGGCGAATGCCACGATCTGGCCCTCGGCTTCGACCAGTGCCACCGGGAAGCGCGCCAGGTAATCCGGATCGTAGCTGCCCAGCGAGAAACCTTTCTCGTCGCCGGCCTTGTCTTCCAGCCACGCGTTGGAGATCGCGTGCAGGCGGGGAAGCAGGCTGGGAATCTCTTCCACCGGTGCCACGCGGAACGAAAGGCCCCCGCGCTTGCCACGGTTCCAGGCCTGGCGCAGATCGGCGCGTTCGCGGCCTTCCAGGCCGAAGTCGTGCAAGGGCACGATCGCTTCCTCGCCCAGCTTGACCAGGCCCAGGCCCAGGTCGAGATAGGTCTGCCAGTAGGTCTCGCCCACCTGGTAGAACACCGGGCGCAGGCCGAGCCGGTCAGCTTCCTCGCGGAAGCGCCATATCAGCGCGCGCGCCACATCAGGCGGGCCGACCGGATCGCCCATCGCGATCAGCGAACCGCCGTAGCGCTGCATCATCACGAAGCCCTGTTTCGCATCATCGCGCAGCACCGCCTTGTCGGCGGTCAGTACCAGGCAGGCCTGGGTATCGGTGGCACCGGCCAGTACCGGCGCCAATGATTGCAGCGTGGCCTCGTCGGCGGCTGGCAGCGGGCTGCGCGTACTGTGCAGCAGCCGGGCCAGGCCGAACATCACCAGCGCGATCGCCACCACCAGCAGCGCACGCAGCGCACGCGGTGCGTTGCCGGATATCGCAAACTGCCACCACAGTTCGTTCTGATACTCGACATGGCTGTAGGTAAAGAACAACAGCCAGGTGACCGCCACCAGTACCAGGCCGAGGTTGCGCAGCCATGGCCACGACCATGCTTCATCGAGCAGTGCGCCCTGGCGGTAGAACTCGCGGCGTGCGGCCCACAGCGCCATCGCCACCAGCAGGGCGGAGACCGCGATCAACGGTTGGCCACCGCGCAGCCACAGTGGCAACGGGGTGATCACGCACACGGCCATCGCCAGCATCCATGCGGCATGGCTGCGCCGGGCCAGGCCCTGGCCGATCAGCAGCAGGGCGACGCCGCTGAGGCTGCCGATCAGATGGGACGTTTCCAGGATCGGCAGTGATGCGTTGACCAGGTGACGGCGCGGCGTGGGCAACGTGCCGTCGATGACCAGCGCAGCACCGATGCTGAACACCGCCAGCGCGATGATCTGCGGCAACCATGGGCGCAGCGCGTTCCAGCCGGCACGGGTTGCCCCGGCACTGGCCTGCAGCGGCTGGCGCAGCGCGGGTGCAAGCGCGAGCAGGGTGGCCAGCAGCAGGGGCAGCACGTAGTAGGTGACGCGGTAGATCAACGCCGCCGCCAGCACCGCAGCCGGTGCCACCTGTGGCAGCAGCTTCAGCAGGCTCCATTCGAACACGCCGAGGCCGGCGGGCACGGTCGAAACCAGGCCGACCAGCACCGCGACCAGGTACAGGCCGACGAAGCCGGGCAGGCCGGTCGGCGTCGAGTCCGGAAGCAGCACATAGAACGCGGCACTGGCCAGCACCAGCTCGATCACGCTGAGCACGGTCACCCCGAGCATCGTGCGCCGGTCGGGCAGCCACAGCACATGGCCGAACACGCTGAACTGGCGTCCATCGCGGCCGACCAGCAGCAGGGTGGCCGCATAGGCCAGCAGCGCGACGATGCCGACCACGCGCACCGCATCCGGGTCCAGCGGCAGGGCAAGCGCCGCTGCCGCCGGTTCCATGCACAGCGCCACGCTGATCAGCAGCCACGCACCGAACACGAAGCCGAGCGTGCTCATCAGCACGACTTGGCCGATCTGCGCCAGGTCGAGGCCGGCGGTACGGTAGCCGCGCAGGCGCACCGCACCGCCGGTGAGCGCGGCAAAGCCCACGGTCTGGCCGAGCGTGTGTGCCAGGAACGCGGTGATGCCGATGCGCGCCGGATGCACGCGGATGCCGCTGCGGCGCAGGCCGATGGCATCAAAGCCGATCAGGCAGGCATAGCTGGCCAGGCCCAGCACGACAGTAAGCGCGATCTGCGTGCTACTGAGCTGGTGGAAGGCATGGCGGATGGCGCGGTAGCCGTTCTCATCGAACTCGTTGGCCAGGCCGTGCAGCGCCAACGCAAGGATCAGCAGCGGGATGACGATGGTGAGGACCCGCTTCCATGCCGGGGTGGAGGGAGCGGTGGCGGGGTCGGTGGTTTCGGTCATCGGCGCAAGGGTGCGTCAGGGAGGGCGAGGGCGGTGTCAATGCAGCCGTGGCGCATCGTGCGCCTGTCGCTGGCATTTGACCAGCGTCGCTGTCGGAAGCCGGTAGTGACCGTGTGTGGATGGCTGCCCTGCACCCATCGTTGACCGGTTTGGAGGACAATGCAGGCCTGATCACCCGCAGGAGCCACGCCCATGATGGAGCGTTACGACGTCGGACCGCGCATGTCCGAAATGACCGTGTACAACAAGGTCGCCTACCTTTCCGGCCAGATTCCGGAAGACACCAGCCAGGACATCACCGGGCAGACCCGGCAGGTGCTGGCCGAGATCGACAAGCTGCTGGCGCTGGTGGCCAGTGATCGCCAGCATGTGTTGCGCGCCGAAGTGTTCCTGGCCGACATGGCCGATTTCGACGGTATGAACAAGGCATGGGATGAGTGGGTGGTGGAAGGTGCGACCCCGGCGCGCGCCACGGTCGAGGCCAAGCTGGCCCACGCCGACTGGAAGGTCGAGATCGTGGTGACGGCGGCAGTGCCGTAACGGCGGGGTCACCTCCCAGCAGTGGAGGGGGGGTAGAGTCGACGGTTAGTCGACTGTCGCGCGCAGCGCGGGGTTTTGCGCCGCCGGAACGAAGAGCAGTCGACTAACTGTGATCTCTCTGTACGTTGTTCATCCGGGACATCTTTGGAAAATGGTGGTTACCACACCTCTCCAGACCCCAAAGAGCCCGGATGAACCACCATAAAAATGCCCGTTTGACCGTCCATAGTCGAGCACTTCTTATTCGCCGCATCCTCCACGAGGGCCTGCGCCCAGAGGAAGCAGCCCAAGCATGCGGCGTAAGTGTGCGTACGGCCTACAAATGGCTGGCCCGATTCCGCCAGTTCGGGGCACCGGGGCTGGAAAACCGCAGCTCACGGCCTCACCAGACGCCGCATGCCACACCTGCTCCGGTAATCGAGCAAATCAAGGAGCACCGCCGTAAACGGCAGACCTACCTGACCATCTCCAAGGCGCTGGGGGTCGGCCACAGTACGATTTCAAGGCTGATGCGTGCCCACGGCCTCAATCGGCTGTGTCGGCTTGAACCGCCCAAGGAGGTCATCCGATACGAATACGATCAGCCCGGAGGGCTGCTGCACCTGGACATCAAGAAGCTGGGCAACTTCCAGCGGCCAGGGCACAGAACCGATGCCAAACGTCGGGGAAACGCCGCTGGCGGTGGCTGGGGCTACGTCCACGTGGCCATCGACGATCACTCCCGGGTCGCCTTCAGCAGCGTCCACCCCAACGAACAGGCCGAAACCGCCTGCCAGGCGCTGCTGGGCGCTCTGCAGTACTACGCCAGCCTGGGAATCACCTTCAAGCGGATCCTGACCGACAACGGTGCCTGCTATCGCTCCACCGCCTTTGCCAAGCTGCTCAAATCCCTTGGGATCAAGCACATCAGAACCAAGCCCTACACGCCGCGGACCAATGGCAAAGCCGAGCGCTTCATCCAAACCAGCCTGCGCGAATGGGCCTACGCCCGCGAATACGCCTCCTCGGACCAGCGCAATTCCGTGCTGACCCAATGGCTGCACCACTACAACTGGCACCGCCCTCACATGGGGATCGGTGGCCAGCCACCTATTTCCAGAGTCCTGCTGAACAACGTGGTGGGTTTACACAACTAACAGCCGACTCTACCCCGCCGCTCCACCGCCGGTTGGTCTGGTGGCTAGGCCGGCACCAGCTCGATGCAGTCCACCGGGCACGGCGGGATGCACAGCTCGCAGCCGGTGCACAGATCGGCGATCACCGTGTGCATGTACTTGGCGCCGCCGACGATGGCGTCCACCGGGCAGGCCTGGATGCACTTGGTGCAGCCGATGCAGTCGGCTTCCACGATCAACGCCACCTGCGGCGCCTTGTGCTCGCCGCGCGAACGATCAAAAGGAATCGCCGGTACGCGCAGAACCTGGGCCAGCGCGCGTGCACCGGCATCGCCACCGGGTGGGCAGCGGTCGACGCCTGCCTCGCCGCGCGCCATCGCCTGCGCGTACGGTCGGCAACCGTCGTAGCCGCATTGCCCGCATTGGGTCTGCGGCAACAGGCGGTCGAGGCGTTCGGTCAGGGGTGGGATCAGGCTCATGCGTGGCGAAGGCTGCGCGTCGGGTTACTTCAGGGGTTTGCCGCGGAACCAGCGCTCGTGGGCCAGCGCCAGCATCGGCTTGTCTTCGGAACTGTCACCGTAGGCATGGATGCGCACGTAACGCGACAGATCGAACTGGCGACGGATGTGCTCGACCTTGCGCGGGCCACAGTCGCCACCGGCGTAACGGCCGGTCAGGCGTCCGTCCTGACATTCCAGCCGGTTGCAGATCAACTGCAGGCCCAGCTGCTCGCACCACGGCCGCAGGTACAGGTCCAGCGAGCCGGACACGATCACCACGGTGTGCTGCTGTTCCTTGTGCCAGCGGATCTGCTTCAGCATTTCCGGGCGCACCACGTCGGGCAGGAACTCACGCGAGAAGCCGGCGGCCAGGGTGGCGATGTCGTCACTGTGGCGGTCGCTGAAGGTCAGGCGGGTGACGCGCGCGCGGATGCGTTCGGCCGAGATCAGCTTCAGCCTGTACGCGAGCAGCCACGGGCCGACCTTCCACCACGCCTGCGCCAGCTGTTCGGCGGTGGCCACGCGGCGCAGGAAACGGCCATAGGTATCGCAGGTGGTCACGGTGTGGTCGAAGTCGAACAGCGCCAGTTCCATTCCGTTGCCTCCCATCGCGTTGCCTCCGCTGGCCAATGCTGCCGGCGGGCGCGGCCGAGGCCACGCCCGCTGCGGGCATCAGCGGACCGGCATGCCCGGCTGCGCGCCGCTGTCGGCGTCCAGCAACGCCAGCGCACCGCCGTCGAAGCCGGCCGACAGGATCATGCCTTCGCTCAGGCCGAAGCGCATCTTGCGCGGGGCCAGGTTGGCGATGAACACCACGCTGCGGCCGACCAGCTTCTCCGGCTCGCCGTAGCTGCCACGGATACCGGAGAAGATCTGGCGCTTGCCCAGTTCACCTGCATCCAGCTCGAAGCGCAGCAGCTTGTCCGATCCTTCCACGAACTCGCAGACCAGCACCTTGCCGATGCGCAGGTCGAGCTTGGCGAAATCGTCGATGCCGATGTAGGCCGGCGCGTCGGCGCTCTTTGCTTCGTCCTTGGCCGGGGCCGGGGCCGGGGCGGCCGGCTTGGCGGCGGGGGCAGCGGCAGCCGCCGGCTGCAGGGTGTCCTTGGAGGCGTCGATCATGGCGTCAATCTTCTTCGGGTCGATACGGGTGAACAGCGGGGTGTACTCGGTGATGCGGTGTCCCAGCAGCGGTTGCGCCAGCTCGGTCCAGTCGTTCACCGGCGCGGCCAGGAAGGCCTCGGCCTGCGCGGCGGTTGCCGGCAGCACCGGCTTCAGTGCGGTGACCAGTACGCGGAACAGGTTCAGGCCCTGGCTGCACACGGCCTGCAGCTGCGCGTCGGCGCCTTCCTGCTTGGCGATGACCCACGGCTTGACGTCGTCGATGTAGCGGTTGGCTTCGTCGGCCAGGGCCATGGTCAGGCGGATCGCCGCGGCCGGGTCGTTGCGCTCGTAGGCTTCACGGATCGGCGCCAGGCCGTCGACGAAGCGTTGGTACTGCGCCGCATCGGGCAGCTGCGCGGCCAGCTGGCCGTCGAAACGCTTGCTGATGAAGCCGGCGCAGCGGCTGGCCAGGTTGACGAACTTGCCGACCAGGTCGGCGTTGACGCGGGCGATGAAGTCACCCAGGTTCAGGTCGAGATCGTCGACGCCACCGCCGGACTTGGCGGCGTAGTAGTAGCGCAGTGCTTCCGGTTCCAGGCCGGCATCGAGGAAGGTACGCGCCATCACGAAGGTGCCGCGCGACTTGCTCATCTTGGCGCCGTCCACGGTCAGGTAGCCGTTGACGTGCAGGCGGGTCGGCGCGCGGTGACCAGTGCCGTGCAGCACCGCCGGCCAGAACAGGCCGTGGAAGTTGACGATGTCCTTGCCGATGAAGTGGTGCAGCTCGGTGCTGGTACCGGCGCGCAGGTGCGCTTCGAAGTCCTCGCCGATCCTGCCGCACAGGGTCTGGAAGCTGGACAGGTAGCCGATCGGCGCGTCCAGCCAGACATAGAAGTACTTGCCCGGCTGGCCGGGAATCTGGAAGCCGAAGTACGGCGCATCGCGCGAGATGTCCCACGCGCGCAGGCCACCTTCGGCATTGAGCCACTCACCCAGCTTGGCCTTCACGCCCGGCAGGGCGACGTCGCCGGCCAGCCATTCGCGCAGGAACGCGTCGAAGTGGCCCACCTCGAAGAAGAAGTGCTCCGAATCGCGCATTTCCGGCGTGGCACCGGAGATGACCGAACGCGGTTCCTTCAGGTCGGTCGGCGCATAGGTAGCGCCGCACACTTCGCAGTTGTCGCCGTATTGGTCGGGGCTGCCGCAGTTCGGGCAGATGCCCTTGACGTAGCGGTCGGGCAGGAACATGCCCTTGGCCGGGTCGTAGAACTGCGCCACCGAACGGCGGCTGATGTGGCCGGCCGCTTCCAGCTTCAGGTAGAACTGCTCGGTCAGCGCCTTGTTGGCTGCCGAATTGGTCGAGTCGTAGTGGTCGAAGGCCACGCCGAAGGCGGCGAAGTCACGTTCGTGGCTGGCCTGGATGTTGGCGATGAAGGTTTCCGGGGTGACCCCGGCCTTTTCCGCGGCCAGCATGATCGGCGTGCCATGGGTATCGTCGGCGCAGACAAACCAGGCCTTGCCGCCACTCATTCGCCGCGCACGCACCCAGATGTCGGCCTGGATGTAGCCGACCAGGTGGCCCAGGTGCAGCGGGCCGTTGGCGTAGGGCAGGGCGGTGGTGACGAGCGCGGTACGGGTCATGGTCGCGGGGTGAAGCCGAGGGGAACCGCAGAGTATCGCATGCCCGCAACGAGGTGACCCGGCCGGGGCCGGGTCACGGGGATGAAGCGGGGGCCGGGGCGCTTATTCGCGCTGCCAGGTCTGCGCGCGGCAGATGAAGGCGATGCAGCCGGACACGTCCAGCCTGGTGCCGCCGGGCTGCAGTTCCATCTTCGACTTGTAGGTCTTGCCATTGGCCGGATCGAGGATGGTGCCACCGGACCACTTGTTGGCGCCGTCGGCCTTCAGGTTCCAGAGGATGGTCATGCCCTTCACCGGCTTGTTCCTGTTGGCGCCTTCACAGCCGTCACAGACCGGGTTGGGGCCCTTGTCCGAGTGCAGGATGTCGACCACCTTGCCGGTCAGGGTGCCGTTGGCGGCCTGGGTGATCTCGACGATCGACTTCACCTTGCCGGTCTTGTCGTCGATGGTCTTCCAGCGGCCGGCGGCGCCATCGGCGGCCTGCGCCGAGAGCGCGGCCAGGCACAGCGGCAGTGCCAGCAGCAGGTTCTTGAAGGTCTTGCGCATGGTCCCCTCCCAGGGTTCATTCCGGCACGATGCCGGTACGGGTCGACTGTATACCCATTCGGCGGGGTATGGGGAAGGGGGGCTTTGCAGGGCTGCGCCCTGCACCCGCGGTAGTGCCGGACGCTGGCCGGCAACCTCAAAAGCAAAGACGGCTATCCGTGGGATGGCGGGGTGGGTCCGGTTGCGGGGGGCGCTGCAATTCCCCCTCCGGGGCCCGGCCCAGCCGCTGGCGGCTGTGCGTTCGGGCGCTTGCGAAGCAGTGCTTCGCAAGCAAAGCGCCCTCACCCATGTAAGCTCGGTCGCCGCTTGCTCGTGGGCGCTGTCCTGCGCACACGGCAAGACCGGGGTTGGGCGTCCTGCCCAACCCGCCCGAGGCATGCCTCGGGCCCATGCGGCTCACGCCCCCGCAACCGGACCCACCCCGCCTTCGACAGGTCTCCGCGATCTGTTGGAATGCCACGGCCTGCTCTTGGTGGGTGTCGACCTTGGTCGACACGTAGATCCACGCCATGCGTGGATGGGCCTCCGCGATTGAAAATCGCTCACGCGATCTCGTACAACTCCAGTGGCAGGTCGTCGGGGTCGGCGAAGAAGGTGAAGCGTCGGCCGGTGTATTCGTCCACGCGGATCGGTTCGCAGGCGACACCATGCGCGGCCAGGCGCTGGATGAAGGGTTCCAGTGCAGCCACCCGGAACGCGAGGTGGCGCAGACCCTGGGCCTCCGGGCGGCTGGGACGGGGCGGCGGCGAGGGGAAGGAGAACAGTTCCAGCTGGCCGCCGTCGGGCAGGGCCAGATCGAGCTTCCAGGAATCGCGTGCGGCGCGGTGGTTCTCGGCCAGCACGCGCAGGCCGAGGATGCGCACGTAGAAGTCCTTCGAGCGTGCGTAGTCGCTGCAGATCAGTGCGGCGTGGTGGATGCCCAGCAGGGCGTCGGAACCGGGGGTCATTGCAGGGTGTCCAGCCAGCGCTGGGCGATCTTCTGCGCCAGCGGATAGGGTTCGGGGTCGTTGCGGTTGGTCAGCACGATCACGGTCAGGTGCTTCTCCGGGTGGCGCACGATCACGTTGCGGAAGCCGATGCTCTCGCCGCTGTGCCATTGCACCGGGCCGTTCAGGCGCCAGCCGAAGCCGTAGTGCGGCACATCCGGTTCGGGCGTCGGTGTGGCGGGGCTGAACATCGCCCGGCGCGAGGCCTTCGACAGCAGGCGGTCGTCGTACAGCGCGGCATCCCAGCGGGCGAGATCGTCCAGCGAGGAGTAGATCCCGCCGTCTCCCAGTACGGCGCTGGTAGTGCTCTGGTCGGTGCGCTGCCAGCGGCCATCGATCCGGCTGTAGCCATAGGCGCGTGCGGCGACCGTGTCCACGCCGTCCTGGTGGGCCACGGTATGCGTCATGCCCAGCGGGCGGAAGATGCGTTGTTGCAGGAAGGCGGCGAAATCCTGGCCGGATGCGCGGCCCACGATCAGTGCCAGCAGTGCATAGCCGCTGTTGCTGTAGCGGTACTGCGTGCCCGGCGCGAAGTTCAGCCGGTCCTGGCGCGACAGCAGGGCCAGCACATCGGCATCGTGTACCTGCCGCGTGTCTGCCGGGTCCATCAGGTCTTCGTAGTCGAGCAGGCCGCTGGCATGCGAGAGCAGGTGGCGGAGGGTGATGCCCGCTGCAGCCGGTGGCAGCTCGGGCAGCCACTGCCGGGCCGGCTGGTCCAGCCCGAGCCGGCCGTCTTCCACCAGCAGCAGCACCGCCGCAGCGGTGAACTGCTTGCTGACCGAGGCCAGCCGGAAGTTGCTGGCGGCTGTGACCGGGGTGCCGTCTTCGACCACCGCAAGGCCGTAGCCACGGCGGAACACCGGCTGCCCGTCATGCAGCACCAGCACTGCGGCGCCGGGCACCTGGCCATCGTAGGCCTGCATCAGGCCGTCGATACCAGCATCCGGTGGGGTCAGCACCGGTGCGGCGGCGCCCGCCAGAGGCAGCAGGCCCAGCACGGCGGCGAACAGGGCGACGGCAGGGCGCATGGTGGCTCCGGAAGCGTCAGGGCGAAGGTGTGGGCGCAGCGCTGGCCGGCTGTGCCATCCAGCGCTCCATCTTGCGGTCCAGCACGTCCAGAGGCATCGAGCCGTCTTTCAGCAGTTCTGCATGGAAGCGGCGCAGATCGAAGGCTGCGCCCTGGCGTGCCTTGGCCTTGTCGCGCAGGGCAACGATGGTGGTCAGGCCGGCGACGTTCGACAGTGCCTGGCCGGGCTGGGCCATGATCCGCTCGACTTCGGCGTTGGCGTCATCGCTGCTCATGTCCACCGTCTTCTGCAGGTAGGCCACGGCCTGCTGCTTGCTCCAGCCTTGTGCATTGACGCCGGTGTCGGCGACGACGCGCGCGGCGCGCAGCAGGCGTGAGTACAGGTAGCCGATACGGTCGTAGGGATCGGTGTAGACGCCGAGGTCTTCACCCAGCGTTTCGGCGTACAGGCCCCAGCCTTCGACGAACGCAAGATCGCCACCGAGGCGACGGAAGCGCGGCAGCTTGGCCAGCTCCTGCTGCAGGCCCAGTTGCACGTGATGGCCGGGAATCGCTTCATGCAGGTACTGCACCGGCACGCTCCAGCGCTTGCGGCTGGGCAGGTCGCGGGTGTTGATGTACAGCACGCCGGGCTGCCCGGGCGGCGACGGCTGGTAGGCGGCAGCGGCAGCGGTCAGCGCCCGTTCCGGTTCCACCGCGCGTACTTCCAGCGCGGACTTCGGCAGCGTATCGAGCACCTGCGGCAGGCGCGCGTTGACCTGCTGCTGCACCTGGTGGTAGCGGCTGATCAGTGCATTGGCATCGCTGTACTGGAACTGGCGATCGTTGCGCATGCTGCGCAGCAGCTTTGCCGGCGTGCCACGCAGCTTGGCGTCCTTCATCACCGTGGCGATCTGTGCCTGCAGTTCCTGCACGCGTTGCTCGCCCAGCGCGTGCAGCTGCGCGGCGGTCTGGTCGCTGGCGGTGGTCTGCACGATCAGGTTGGCGTACCAGGCCTGGCCGTCGGGCAGCGCGCCCATGCCGCTGCTGGCGCGCGTGGCCGGCAGGTACTCGGTGGCGATGAAGCCGCGCAGGGCGCGGTAGGCGGGCATGATGCGCAGTTCGATCATGCGCTTGTACTCGGCACTGATGCGCGCCTTGTCTTCGGCCGCAATCGTGTTCGGCATGGTGCGGATCGGCGACCAGAAGATGCTCTCTTCAGCGGTCGGCTTGATCACCGCATCCAGCTGCGGCAGCACCTTCTCCATCAGGTCGCGCGGCTGCACCACGCCGGCCTTCATGCCCTGGCGCATGTTGTCGATGGCCTGGTCGAACAGTTCGGGAATGCCGAGCGAACGGCGCGACCAGGTGTCATAGTCCTGCACGGTGTTGAACGGCTGCGCGCCCGCGCCGGAGCCGAGGATCGCCATGATGCTGCCGATGTTGTAGTACTGGCTGATCGGCATCATCCAGCTCGGGTAGCGCTCGGCAGCCAGCGAGGCGCGCGCGTCACGTACGAAGATCTCGTAACTGAGCAGGTCCTGGCCCTGCAGGCCATCGCTGCCGAGTTTTTCGACCTTGCCCAGCCACTGCGTGGTGAAGTCGTGCGACTGCTGGCGCCAGGCGGCGGACAGGATGTTGGGCAGCTGGTCGTTGTAGCGCGGTTCGCCCTGGAACGTGGCCTGCAGCGGGTTCAACCGCATCGAGGCATCCCAGTACTCGTCGTACAGCCGTTCCAGCTGCACCTGCTTGGGCACGGCACGGGCCGGTGCGACCGGACGCGGCGCAGCGCGGCGCGCCGAACTGCCACGGGCCGGTGCGGTGGCACGGGCGGGCCTGGCCTTGGGCTTGGCGGCCTGGCGGGTCTGCGCAGCGGCAGGGCGGCTGGCCTTCTTCTTCGCTGCTTCGGCCGACGGCACGGCACTGAACAGGAACAACGCGGCAATGGCAGCGGCCAGGACGCGGGGGGAATACGGCATCAAGAAGCTTCCGTGGAACACAGATCGTGGAGCTTGCACGATCCGCGCGCGTACGGCCAGCGTGAAGACGCAGTCAGCTTGGTGGCGCTGGGGCTTCAGTCAGCCGCAGCGGCGGCGCGCAGTGCCGCCGCGCGACCGGCGCCCAGATAGCGGGTGATGGCACGCCGCATCAGGTACAGCAACGGAATCAGGGCGACCGCAAAGCCCATCTTGTACACGTAGTTGACGCTGGCGACCGCAAGGAACAGCGAGGTCGGCCAGTGTTGCGGGCCCAGCACGAAGGCGATCCAGATCACCACGAAGCTGTCCACCACCTGCGAGATCGCGGTCGATCCGGTCGCACGCAGCCACACGTGGCGTTCGCCGGTGGCCTGGCGGATGCGGTGGAACACCGCCACGTCGATCAGCTGGCCGAGCAGGAAGGCCACCAGCGAACCGGCGATGGTCCACATGCCCTGGCCGAACACGGCTGCGAACGCGGCCTGGTAGTCGGGCACACCATGGTCATCCATCGACGTGACCCACCAGCTGGCCGGCGCCAGCGAAATGGCCGCGAAGGCGAACAGGAAACCGTAGCCGATCAGCACCACCGCCAGCCACGAGATGAAGCGCACGCCGCGCTTGCCGAAAAACTCGTTGATGGTGTCGGTCATGATGAACACCACCGGCCACAGCAGGGTACCGGCGGTGAAGCTGAGCGAGCCGGTCTGGCCGAACAGGTTCCAGTTCAGCGGGGCGATGCCCAGCGTGTCTTCCAGCGCGAAGATCTTCACCCCGATCAGCTCGGCCAGCACCGCATTGCCGCAGAAGAACGCGGCCAGCACGATGAACAGCAGGACCGCGCGGTCCTGCAGCGGGCGCTCGATCGGCGCCGGGGTCATTCGGTGCGTTCGCCGGTGCGTTCGCCGGCGCGGGTGAACGGCACGCTGGACGGTGCGACGGCGCCGCCGGAAATGATGAAGCTCATGGCCTGGTCGACGGTCCAGTCAGTCGGGGTCAGCAGTTCCACCGGCACGATTTCCAGGTAGCCCGAGGTCGGGTTTGGCGTGGTCGGTACATACACCGCGGCCAGCTCACGGTCGGTGCCGTGTTCCTTGATCACGCGGGTGACCAGTCCGACCGATTTCATGTCGCGGTGCGGGAAGTCGATCAGCACCACGCGCTGGGTGCTGCCCGGTTCGGTCTGCAGCATGTCCAGCAGCTTCTTTGCGCTGTCGTAGATGATGCTGGCCAGCGGAATGCGCTTGATGACCGCGCCCACCCAGCGCAGCAGGCGCTGGCCGAGCACGCGGCGGCTGGCCACGCCCACCGCCAGGATCACCAGCAGGGTGGCCAGCAGGGCGATGGTGTCCTGGATCCATTCGGCGCGGACCCAGCCGAGGTAGTGCGGGAAGCTTGTCGCGATCTGCTCGGACAGCGGTACCACCAGCGGGCTGGAAATGCCCGACAGCAACACGAACACGAACTTGACCACGACCCAGGTCAGCCAGATCGGCAGCAGGGTCAGCAGGCCGGTCAGGAACAGGCGCTGCAGGGAGGGGCGGGGGACCAGGGCGGGGGCTTCGAGCGACATGTGCGCATTGTAGCGGTCACTGCCGGTCGATTACGCTGGTGGATCGACTGCGGCAACGAGCCATGGAAGGGAAGCTGTGTTGAAGATTCTGCGCGGACTGGGCTGGACCCTGGCGGGCCTGCTGCTGTTGACCATCGTGGTGTGGTGCGCCTCACGCATGTGGCCGGTGCCGGAATCGCGGTTGCAGGCGCAGCAACGGCTGGAAGCGCGGCTGCCGGCGAGCGGGCGCAACGGTTATGCCCTGTTGTGGACGCTGCCGTTCGACGATCTGGATGCCCGCCAGCGCGAGCAGGCGTTGGCCGAGGACGTGCGCCGTTGGGAGGCCGACCTGCGGGGCAGCAGCGGCGGCCAGACACACCTGGTGGCCAACCATGCCGAGCTGCGCTCGCGGCCCGGTGCCAGTTGCGGGCCGGCCGCCCGCGGCTGCCTCGCCCAGGTCCGCGCGGACCCGCAACGCTTCGTGGAGGCCCATGCCGGGCACCAGCAGTTGCACGCGCGGCTGGATCAGCTCGCCGAAGCAGACTACTTCGTATCGCCGTTCCAGCCGAAGGGCGAGGGCATCCTGGTGCCGATGCCGACCTACGGGCTGGTGGTCGATGCCACCAGCGCACGCGCGCTGGCGTTCGTACAGGGTGACATCGATGGTGCCCTGCGCGGCAGCTGCCGGGGAGTGCAGCTGGGCCGGCGGCTGGTGCCCGGTGGCAGCTATCTGGTCGAAAGCATCATCGGCGCCAGCCTGGTACAGGCCAACGCGCAGCTGCTGGCCGACATGCTGGTCGAACTGCCTGCCGATCACCCGCTGCCGGCCGAATGCGAACAGGCCATGCAGCCGATGCGGGCCGACGAGCAGAGCCTGTGCCGTGCGATGCAGGGCGAGTATGCGATGAACCGGGTGGCGATCGAGACCTCGGCGCGGGAATTCGGCGGCGCGCTGGTACTGGACCGCAGCAGCACCCTGGCCCGTGCGGCCGGCAATCTCGGTTGGGCCTGTGGCGCGACGGCGACCGCTGCGCTGGAGGCGGACCGTCCGTTGCCGGCACCGGCGCCGCCGCAGCGTGACTTTGGTTGCCTGTCGAACGTCATGGGTTGCCTGTTGACCGACATTGCCGGTCCGGTCTATCCGGCCTATTCGTCGCGCACCCAGGACGCCGCGGCGATGCTGCGCCTGCTGGGCGCACAGCGCTGGCTGCGGCAGCAGCCGGGGGATCCGGTGGATGCCCTGCAGGGGTTGCCGGCGCAGTTCGCCTCGCCGGTGCGGGTGCCGCGCTTGTCGGCGGATGGCCGCCATCTGCAGGTGCCGCGCCGCTCGCCGTCCCGCAGCAACGACGAAAGCCCGTGGCTGTCGGTGCCGCTGCAGGCGGAGCCAGCTTCGACTGCGTTGGCGCGCGATTGAGGCGCGCTCAGCGTGCGTGTGGCTTCAACCGCAGGTACACCTGCTTGCGGACCTGTGCGACCACCTCGCCGCTTTCATTGATCACGTCGTTGCTGAACCAGCGCAGCACCTTCTCGCCACTGGCCGCTTCGGCGCGCAGTTCGTCCAGCAGCGCGTCGTCGATGCGGAATGATGTGCGTACCGTGCCGCGGCCGGGCTTGAGGAAGTCGATGGCGCCGGCGCGATCCCACACGTAGTAGTCGCGGCCGAGGATGTGCAGCAGGCCGAGCATCCAGAACGGATCGGTCATCGCGAACAGGCTGCCACCGAAGTGGGTGCCGACGTAGTTGCGGTTCCATGGCCGCAGGCGCAGCTCGACATCGATCTGCCGGTAGTCGGGGGTGATGCGGGTGACGTGGATGCCGGTGAACAGGAAGGGCGGCCAGAGGTTGATGCCGAAGCGGAACAGACGGGCGTTCATGCGGATCCGGGGGCGCTGGGCGAGGTGTCCAGTCTAACCATTCGCATGCGTATGTTGCACCCGGTGGCACCGGTCACGCGCCGCCGTCGATCACATACCCGTCGCGTCCATTCGCTTTGGCCTGGTACAGCGCGGTGTCGGCCCCTTCGACGAAATGATGCGGTTGCAGCTCGCCTTCCGGTACCCGGGTAAACACGCCGATGGTGAGCGTCACCCGATCGTCGCTGCCGTCACCGTGTACCGGCAATGCACGTACGCAGTCGATCAGGTCCTGGATGACAAGCCGCGCGCCTTCGGCCGGGGTATCGGGCAATACCAGCGCGAATTCATCGCCACCGTAACGCGCGGCCATGTCGCGCGGCCGCCGCGCATGCGCGCCGATCAACCGGGCGACGTCCCGCAGCACGCGGTCGCCGACCTGGTGGCCATGGCGGTCGTTGTGGCGCTTGAAGTGGTCGACATCAATCAGCGCCAGGCTCAGTGGCTTGCCGTTGCGTCGTGCGGCGTCGCATTCCTGCTGCAGCGCCTGTTCGAAACGCAGGCGATTGCCAAGGCCGGTCAGTGCGTCGCGGTTGGCCTGCCGGTGCCAGGCCGAAATCCGCCAGATCGCCCAGGCCAGCAGGACCAGCAGGACGCCCAGCAGGGCGGTGGCTGGCGCCCACCAGAGGTTGCTGGTGCGCAACAGCAACCAGCTCAGCAGAGGGGCAAGCGGCAGCGAACTCAGTGCTGCCAGCCACGGCAGGCGCAGGCCGAGCAGGATCACGCACAGCGCCACCAGCACCGCGCTGATGGTGTGCTGCCAGAAGCGGGGCAGCACCTCGATCTGCTTGTGCTGCAGCAGCATCGAGGCGATGTTGGCCTGGTACTCGCTGCCGCTCATCCAGAACTCGCGGGTGGTCGGGGTCAGCAGGCGCGGTGCGATGCCGCTGGCGGTCATGCCGACGATGATGCGGCGGCCATGCAGCATCGCCATGTCCACGAGCACGTCTGCGTAGGAAACCTGCGGCAACTGCTCGGGAGGTCCGGCATAGCGCACCCGCACGTAGTCGTTGCGCCGCCATTGATAGGGCGAGCCCACCTCGGGATCAGGGTCGGGCAGCCCGCGCACCGCGCCCGCGGGCAGGCCGGTCAGGGCCAGCCCGAGCGCCGGCCAATGCGCCTTGCCGATGCCCGCATGCAGGTAGATGCCGCGGGCGACACCGTCACTGTCCACCTCAACGTCGGTGTGGCCGATGGCGGCGGCACTGGCCGCGATCTGCGGAACCGGCAGCATTTCCTCTGCCATGCGATCGCCGGCTGCCGGTGCGGCCAGCACCGGCAGCACCACCCGGCCATTGCGACGGATGGCCGCGGCCAGCGCCTCGTCCTGGCGGCTGTCGCGGCGGTCCGGCTCGGACAGCATCAGATCCAGCGCGACCCGTTCGGCACCGGCATCGGTCAGGCGATCCAGCAACCGGGCGTGGACCGAGCGCGGCCACGGCCATTGGCCGATGCGTTGCAGGCTGCCTTCGTCGATGGCCACGATCAGCACGCTCGGGTCGGGTCGATAGTCCCAGTTGCCGACCATCGCGTCGTAGGTGGCCTCGTCCTGCCGCCACAGCCATTGGCCCTGGCTGGCGACGAGGGTCAGTATCCCGGCCAGCATGGCCAGCAGGATCCGCTTCGACCACGGCAGCGGCGAGCGCCTCACAACAGCAGCCACAGCAGCAGGGCACCACCGCCGGTGCCATAGCAGAGGCGACACGGCAGGGCGATCTGCTGGGCAGGCGAGAACTCGCCGGCATGGCCGTCATCGTCGATGTACTGCACGCGCACATGCAGGGTACCGCGCCACGGACGCTTGAAGCTGACCTGCGGTTCGGCCACGGTTTCGTCGACCAGGGGCGCCTTGAAGTCGCCGCGGCGGTCGACCTGCACGCGATAGCGCTGGCCTTCGCTGCCGGCCTGCCAACGCAGGGTCAGTTCACCGTGCGCGGCCTCCGGCGGTTGCAGCGCAGGATCCACCGGCTCGTTGCTCAGCCGCAGTGGCAGGGCCTGGCCATAGCGCCCCTGGTGCCCATCGGCACTGCGGGAGGCGATCCGCCAGAAGTAGTGACCCGGCGGCAATGGCTGCGCCAGGCGCAGATCGGTGCCGGTGCTGGTCTGTTCCTGCAGTGGCTGTACGAAGGTGGAATCAGCCGCGATCTGCAGCACGCTGCTGCGCGCACCGGGGGCTTGGCTCCAGCGGAAACGCGGGCGGTCGCTGTTGATTGTCTGTCCATGCAGCGGGGTCAGGGTCAGCGGCGGTGGGGGCTGGTCGCTGAGTTCGAAGTCGGCACTGGCGTCGATGCCTTCCACACCCTGCGCATCGACCGCGCGCAGCAGGATGCGCAGCTGGCCCGGCGGCAGATCGCCGATGGCCAGGCGGGTATCGGGGGTGGTGGCAGCGAACAGCAGGATCTCCGGCGTGGCTGCCTCTACCACTTCAACGCGGTAATGCGCGGCGCCGGTGACCGGAGTCCATGCCAGCAGCGTCGGCAACGGGGCCAGGCGCAGTTCATCGTTGCGCAGCTGCGGCGCCGGCAGCAGTACGGAGACTGCGTCCGGAGCGGCGTCTGCGCTGGCGCTGCGGGTGGCCTGTCCGGGCTGGACCATGCGCTGGCCATGGGTGTTGCCGACCTGCACCTTGCCCTGCAGGACCTCGGTGGCCGCGACATCACGACCGTCGCCGGCACTGACCCGGAAGACGGTGCCGCGCACGCTGCTGGTGGCGGTGGGCGCATCGATGATGTAGCGCGATGCCGGGCCGCGCGCGGGCGTCACCCGATTGCTGGCGCGGCCCTGCTGCAGGCGCAGGCGGGTGTCGACCATGCCGGTGTGGCCGTAGCGGCTGAGCTGGTCCAGGCGCAGGCGCGAGTACTCACGCAGCTGCAGGCGCGACGCATCGGCAAATTCCAGCGTGACGCTGGATTCGCCCTCGGTCTGTACGGTGTCTCCGATATGCAGTTGCTCGCCGGCCTGGATGGCGCGGCTGGCGCTACCGTCTCCACTGGACAGTTCGACCTTGCCGCGGACCGAGAGCACCCGCGCCGGTGCCGGTTCGATGCGCAGCCAGCTGATGGGGAAACGCAGCAGCTGGCCGGGCGGCAGCCGGTAGGGGTTGTCGATTCGGTTGTGCTGCTGGAGCTGTTGCCAGCGCACCGAGGGTTTCAGATACACGCCACCCAGATCCCACAGGGTGTCGCCGGGGCGGACCCGGTAGTTCCAGTCCTGCGCGGCGGCGATGGCCGGCAGCAGAAGCAGGGCACAGAGCAGGGCGCCCTGGAAGCGCGTGGCAAACAACAGCGAGCGGACGAAGGTCACAGTTTTGCAATCCCGGCAATGCGGGGGTGCAGCTGCAAGACCCCATGGCCCCGACCTCATCCCCCCGAACGGATCGTGGCGGCCGTACGGCCGCCATCGTGCGCATTATTGCCCGCGTCCAGTGCAGGGATTCTGAACGAACCCGGCTTCCGTTCAGAACAGCAGGGAGGCCATCCTGCGGCGGTACTGGCCGACCAGGTCCTCGTCGGAGATCACATTGAAGGCATCGATCAGCGCCTTGCGCGGCAGGCCTTCCTCGAAACTCCGGTCGATCCGCAGCATGTCCAGGAACTGCGCCAGCGCGGCTTCGTCATGGCCGCCGAGCAGCAGCTGCACGCCGCGCAGGTGGCGAGCCTTGAGGTCATTGCCGTTGGCGGCGATGCGCGCGTCCAGCACCTCGGCGGCCGGGGCGTCCTTCAGGGCGGCGGCAAAGGACAGCCGGGCGCGGGCGCGCACGGCGCGGTCGTCGGTGGCCAGGTTGGCGGGCAGGCCGTCGATCAGCGTACCGGCTTCGTCCACGCCGCCGATCTGCAGCAGGGCCAGGGCCAGGTCGAGCTTCAGCTCGTCCTTGTCCGGCTCGGCGGCGATCTGCGCACGCAGTACGTCCACCTGTGCCTGCGGATCCAACGGCGCTTCGTCCTCGGCGGCAGTGTCGCCGACGTCGGCCGGCACGATGCCGTGCTGGGCCAGGAACTCACGCAGCTGGCCTTCCGGGATGGCGCCGGGGAAACCGTCCACCAGCTGGCCGCCCTTGACCAGGAACACGGTGGGCACCGAGCGGATCTGGAAGGCGGCAGCGATCTGCTGTTCCTTGTCGACATCGACCTTGGCCAGCTCGAAGGCGCCGTTGTATTCGGCGGCCAGCTTTTCCAGCATCGGCCCCAGGGTCTTGCAGGGGCCGCACCACGTGGCCCAGAAGTCGACCAGCACCGGCGTCTGCAGCGACTTCTGCAGGACTTCGGCCTCGAAGGTCGCAGTGGTGGCGTCGAATACGTAGGTCGTCTCGGTCATGGGGGAGGCATCGATTGGCGTCTGGAGACCGATTCTATGGTGACGATCGATGCCAGTCTCAACCCGGACTGCGGCAAATGCCCGACAATGCGTCGTTCCCGCCGCCGTTGCTCCTGGAGCCTGCATGACCTCCCCGTCTTCCCTGTTGCGTCTGTCCGGCCCCGCCGCCGCACTGCTGTTCGTGCTGGCGGTGCTGGGCTTCGGCTCCGGCCTGGACGGCTATGCACAGGCCAGTCACCCGGTGGCCCTGCTGGGCGCACACGGCGTGCCGCACGCGTTGGCCTTCAATCTGCTGGGCTTCGTACTGCCGGGCCTGTTGGCGGTGGTAGCGGCCGAGTGCCTGCGCCGACAGCTGCCGGCCAGTGCTGGCTGGGCGCCGCGGGTGGGCAGCCAGATGCTGTTGCTGGGCGGACTGGCCTTCACCGCGATGGGCTTGATGCCGCTGGATGTGGACGATCTGCACGGGCCGGCCAGCCAGCTGCACGCCAGTGCCTGGATGATCTGGGTGCTGGGCTTCGTCGCCGGCACCCTGTTGCTGGGCATCTCGCAGCTGCGCCAGACGCACGGCCGCGCCCTGGGCGGGGTGGCGCTCGCCTGTGGCGTGCTGGCGGCGCTGGCTGCCTTTGCGCTGCAGGGCGTGCTGCCGGCGCCGCTGGCACAACGGCTTGCATTCGCCTGCTGGGCGGTCTGGCTGGCGCTGGCCCTGCCTCTGTCGCGACCGCGCTGAGACCGGCTCCGGGCGCTGGCGGGGCCGGCGGTCGGCGGGCAGGATTGGAGACGTTTGCCGCACTGCGGTACGCTGTACCGCTTTGCCGCCGCATCCGCGTGTTCCATGACCAGCGCTGAAACCAACGCCTACGACCCGCAGCAGGTTGAATCCGCCGCCCAGAAGTACTGGGACGCCACCCGTGCCTTCGAAGTCGACGAGACTTCGGACAAGCCGAAGTACTACTGCCTGTCGATGCTTCCGTACCCGTCCGGTGCGCTGCACATGGGCCACGTGCGCAATTACACCATCGGCGACGTGATCAGCCGCTACAAGCGCATGACCGGGCACAACGTGCTGCAGCCGATGGGCTGGGACGCGTTCGGCCTGCCTGCGGAGAACGCGGCAATCAAGAACAAGACCGCACCGGCGGCCTGGACCTACAAGAACATCGAGCACATGCGTGGCCAGTTCAAGGCCATGGGCTATGCGGTGGACTGGTCGCGCGAATTCGCCACCTGCCGCCCGGACTACTATGTCCACGAACAGCGCATGTTCACGCGCCTGATGCGCAAGGGCCTGGCCTACCGCCGCAATGCGGTGGTGAACTGGGATCCGGTCGACCAGACCGTGCTGGCCAACGAGCAGGTCATCGATGGCCGTGGTTGGCGTTCCGGTGCGCTGGTCGAGAAGCGCGAGATCCCGCAGTGGTTCCTGCGCATCACCGATTACGCCCAGGAACTGCTGGACGGCCTGGATGAACTGGACGGCTGGCCGGATTCGGTCAAGACCATGCAGCGCAACTGGATCGGCCGCTCCGAAGGTCTGGAAATCCAGTTCGACGTGCGTGATGTCGACGGCACTGCGCTGGATCCGCTGCGCGTGTTCACCACCCGACCGGATACCGTGATGGGCGTGACCTTCGTGTCGATCGCCGCCGAACATCCGCTGGCCCTGCATGCGGCGAAGAACAACCCGGAACTGGCTGCGCTGCTGTCGGAAATGAAGCAGGGTGGCGTGTCCGAGGCCGAGCTGGAAACCCAGGAAAAGCGCGGCATGGACACCGGCCTGCGTGCCATCCATCCGGTCACCGGCGAAAAGGTGCCGGTGTGGGTCGCCAACTTCGTGCTGATGGGCTACGGCACCGGTGCGGTGATGGCTGTTCCGGGCCACGACCAGCGCGACAATGAAGTGGCAAACAAGTACGGCCTGCCGATCAAGCAGGTGATCGCGCTGAAGGATCCGCGCAACGACGACGAGCGCACCTGGGATGGTGCCCGCTGGCAGGACTGGTACAGCGACAAGAACCGTGCCTTCGAGCTGGTCAACTCGGCCGAATTCGATGGGCTGGATTTCCAGGGCGCCTTCGAAGCCTTGGCCGAACGCTTCGAGCGCAAGGCCCAGGGCCAGCGCCGCGTCAACTATCGCCTGCGCGACTGGGGCGTGAGCCGCCAGCGCTACTGGGGTTGCCCGATTCCGGTGATCTACTGCGACAAGTGCGGTGCGGTGCCGGTGCCGGAAGAGCAGCTGCCGGTGGTGCTGCCGGAGGACGTGGCGTTCTCGGGGACTGGTTCGCCGATCAAGACCGATCCGGAATGGCGCAAGACCACCTGCCCGGAATGCGGCGGCGCGGCCGAGCGCGAGACCGACACCTTCGACACCTTCATGGAGTCGAGCTGGTACTACGCCCGCTACACCTCGCCGGGTGCCCGTGATGCGGTCGACAAGCGCGGCAATTACTGGTTGCCGGTCGACCAGTACATCGGCGGCATCGAGCACGCGATCCTGCACCTGATGTATTTCCGCTTCTACCACAAGCTGCTGCGCGACGCGCGGATGGTGGACAGCAACGAACCGGCACGCAACCTGCTGTGCCAGGGCATGGTGATCGCCGAGACCTACTACCGCCCGAACCCGGACGGCTCGAAGGACTGGATCAATCCGGCCGATGTGGAAGTGCAGCGCGACGAGCGCGGCCGCATCACTGGCGCCACGCTGATCGCCGACGGCCAGCCGGTGGTGGTCGGTGGCACTGAAAAGATGTCCAAGTCGAAGAACAACGGCGTGGACCCGCAGGCGATGGTCGACAAGTACGGTGCCGACACCGTGCGCCTGTTCTCGATGTTCGCCGCCCCGCCGGAACAGTCGCTGGAGTGGAACGAAGCCGGCGTGGACGGCATGGCGCGCTTCCTGCGCCGCCTGTGGGCCCAGGTGCAGAAGCACGCCGCCGACGGTGCCGCCCCGGCGCTGGACGTGGCCGCGCTGGACGCCAACCAGAAGGCACTGCGCCGCAAGACCCACGAGACCATCGGCAAGGTCGGTGACGACTATGGCCGTCGCCACAGCTTCAATACCGCCATCGCGGCGGTGATGGAACTGATGAACGCGCTGGCCAAGTTCGAGGACGGCAGCGAGCAGGGCCGTGCGGTGCGCCAGGAAGCGCTGCAGGCCATCGTACTGCTGCTGAACCCGATCACCCCGCATGCCAGCCACGCCCTGTGGCAGGTGCTGGGCCATGGCGAGACGCTGCTGGAAGACCAGCCGTTCCCGCAGGCCGACGCCGGTGCGCTGGTGCGCGACGCGCTGACCCTGGCCGTGCAGGTCAACGGCAAGCTGCGTGGCACCATCGAGGTGGCCGCCGATGCTGCACGCGAGCAGGTCGAAGCACTGGCTCTGGCCGAGCCGAATGCGGCCAAGTTCATGGAAGGCCTGACCGTGCGCAAGATCATCATCGTGCCGGGCAAGATCGTGAACATCGTCGCTGCCTGATGCATCCTGGGCCGGTCACCCACGCGGTGGCCGGTACCTTCCCGGTGCGGGGCCATGCACTTGATGGCCCTGCATTCACGCGGCTTCGGGCAGGCTGTGTGTTGCCGTGATCGCCCGGCTCCGCCAGACTGTCTCCATGACCCGAATCCTGCTTGCCCTCGTTCTTGTCCTCGGCCTTGCCGGCTGCGGTTTCCATCTGCGCAACAAGCTGATGCTGCCGACCGACACGGCGCCGGTGAAGGTGGTCTCCACCGCGCCTTACAGCGAACTGGTCAAGCTGCTCAATCGCAGCCTGCTGGCATCCGGTGCCAAGCTGGCCGACGAGGACAGCAAGGGGCCCAGTACCCAGCTCCAGGTGCTCTCCGAACGCTGGGGCGACCTGCCGATCGCCATCGACTCGCAGGGCCGTGCGCAGGAGTACAGCCTGCGCTATGCGGTGATCTTCATCTTCCGTCGCGAGGATGGCAGCGAGCTGGTGCCGCAGCAGGTGATCGAACTGTCGCGCGACTACGTGTCGCCGCCGACCGACGCCACCGGTACCACCACCGAACGCGAAATCCTGGCCGATGAGCTGCGACGGGAAATGTCCGCGTCGATCATCCGCCGCATCGACAGCGTGGTGCGCGCCGAGATCGAGAAGGGCGGCAGCCTGACGGCGCCGAAGGCCAAGCCGATCGAAGGGGCGGAGCCGGCCGAGCCGGTTCCCGCAGCCAAGCACTGAGTCGCGACGATGGAACTGCGTCCGGAGCAGCTGGCCAGCCAGGGCGCTGACACCCCGCTGGCGCCGGTCTACCTGATTGCCGGCCCGGAAACCCTGCGCGTGCTTGAGGCGGCCGACGCCATCCGTGCACGCGCACGCGCCGCCGGCATCGCCGAGCGGGAAGTGTTCGACGCCGATGGGCGTGATTTCGACTGGAACCAGCTCGACGCCAGCTTCAACGCGCCCAGCCTGTTCAGTGCCCGCCGCCTGGTCGAGGTGCGCCTGCCCAGCGGCAAGCCGGGCAAGGACGGGGCCGAGGTGATCAGCCAGTTCTGCGCCAACCCGGCGCCGGACGTGGTGCTGATGATTACCGCCAGCGAATGGAGCAAGGCCCACCAGGGCAAGTGGGCCGAGGCAGTCAATCGCATCGGCGTGCTGTCGGTGGCGTGGGCGATCAAGCCGCACGAACTGCCGGACTGGATCGAGCGCCGCCTGCGTGGCAAGGGCCTGCGTGCCGATCCGGCCGCCGTGCAGCGCCTGGCCGAGCGGGTCGAGGGCAACCTGCTGGCCGCTGCGCAGGAAATCGACAAGCTGGCGTTGCTGGCCGACGGCCAGCCGCTGGACGTGGAACGGATGGAATCGCTGGTGGCCGACGCCGCCCGCTATGACGTTTTCCGGCTGCTGGAAGCCACGTTCTCCGGCCAGCCGCCGGCGGTGCTGCGCATGCTGGCGGGCCTGCGTGGCGAAGGCGAGGTGGTGGCCGCACTGATGCCAATGGTGATCCGCGAGCTGCTGGCTGGTGCCGGCCTGGCCCGGGTACAGGCGCGTGGCGGCAATCTGGCCGCCGAAATGAAATCGCGCGGCATCTGGGAATCGCGGCAAGCGCCCTACAAGCGTGCGCTGCAGCGGCACCCCGAGGGCAAGCGCTGGGAGCGTTTCGTGGCCGAGGCCGGACTGGTCGACCGCATCGCCAAGGGGCGCGCCGACGGTGATGCCTGGCTGGCGCTGGAGCGCCTGCTGGTGGCCGTGGCCGAACCGCGTGCCGTGCGCCTGCTGGCGCGGGCCTGAGTGATGAGCCTGCGGATCTATTACGGGGGCACCTTCGATCCGGTGCACCTCGGGCACCTCGCCATCGCGCGTGCTGCCCGTGACGAACTGCAGGTCGCTGTACGCATGCTGCCGGCGGCTGATCCGCCGCATCGCGCGGTGCCGGGCGCAACCGCTGACCAGCGCTTCACCATGCTCTCGCTGGCCATCGGCGATGAGCCAGGCCTGCTGCTGGACCACCGTGAACTGGACCGCGCCATACGCTTTCCCGGCCGCCCGTCCTATACCGTCGACACCCTGCGCGAACTGCGCGGCGAGTTGGGCCCCAGCCGGCCATTGGCCTGGCTGGTGGGGGCCGACAGCCTGCTGGGCCTGACCCGCTGGCATGAATGGGAGGCACTGTTCGGGCTGGCCCATTTCGTGGTGGCCGAGCGCCCGGGCAGTCCCCTTCAGGCCTCGGTGGATGGCGAACTTGGCCGCGCCCTGGAAGGCCGCTGGGCCGACAACGAGCAGGCCCTGTTCGCCAGTCCGGCCGGGCGCATCCTGCGCCTGCATCATCCGCTGCGCGAGGAATCGGCCAGTGCCGTGCGTGCGCAGATCGCCGCCGGCGGCCCCTGGCGGGCGCTGCTGCCGCCGGCCGTGGCCGACTATGTGGCCGCCCATGGCCTGTACCGCTCCCCTACGCCGTGAATGCCGCCGCCCCGGCTTGCCCGTATAATCGCCCCCACGTTTATCGAGTCGATCCACTTTGAGCAACCAGACCCAGCCCCAGACCATCAAGGTCGATCTGCCCAGCCCGCCGCCGTCCGTGCCGGAACTGCTGGCCAGCGTCCGCCAAGCCACCGAAGACCTGAAGGCCAAGGACCTGGTCGAGATCGATGTGCGCGGCCGGTCCAGCGTTGCCGACTACATGATCGTCGTTTCGGGCACCTCGACCCGCCACGTCAAGTCGATCGCCGATGAAGTCGTGCGCTTTGCCAAGAATCTCGACGTGATGCCGCTGGGTGTTGAAGGCGAGCGCGAAGCCGAGTGGGTGCTGGTCGACCTGGGCGACGTGATCGTGCATGTGATGCTGCCGCGCGTGCGTGAGTTCTATGCCCTGGAGCGCCTGTGGACCGTTGGCGACCAGCCGCCGTCCAGCGACGACGAAGTGGCCTGAGCCGCACGTTGATGCATCCCTTCGACGGCGCCGATGGCGCCGTCGACGTTTTGGAGGACCGTTGATGAAAGCCCGCCTGATTGCTACCGGCGAACGCGCACCCAGCTGGGTGGCGCAGGGCTTCGCCGAGTACCAGAAGCGGCTGTCGCACTGGCTGCCGTTCGATCTGGTGGAAATCGAGCCCGGCCTGCGCGGCAAGGGCCGCGATGCGCGCCGCGCCACCGAAGACGAAGGCAGGCGCGTGATCGCCGCACTGCCGAAGAATGCCTATGTGGTGGCGCTGGATGTGCCGGGCCGCCAGCTCAGTTCCGAACAGCTGGCGCAGCGGCTGGAGCATTGGCGTGGGCAGGGCAGGGACCTTGCCTTCCTGATCGGTGGCCCGGAAGGGCATTCGCCGGAAGTTTCCGCGCTGGCCGACGAAAAGTGGTCGATTGGACCATTGACGCTGCCGCACATGCTGGTACGCCTGGTGGTGGCCGAGCAGTTGTACCGGGCCGCCGCAATGATTGCGAATCACCCCTACCATCGCGCGTGAAGAGTGGTTATACTAGTCGTCTGCCCGAATAGCTCAGCCGGTTAGAGCACTTGACTGTTAATCAGGGGGTCGTTGGTTCGAGTCCAACTTCGGGCGCCACCTTGAAGAGACCTGCATCGCAAGATGCAGGTCTTTTTTTTGCGTTGTTGTAGAGCCGAGCCCGCGCTCGACTCTACAGTGCCAGCTCACCTCTGGAGAACGCCACCAGCGTAGCGATGGCCACCACCAGAATGGCGCCGAACAACACCCATTCCCAACGCGTGAATACCTGCTCACCGCGTTGCAGCCGGGTCAGTGCGAACACCACCACGCCGGGCACATACAGCAGCACCGACAGCAGCAGGTTGTCGAGGCCTCCTGCATACACCAGCCACAACGCGTAGGCACTGGCCAGCAGCGCCACAGCGAAGTCACGCCAGCGCACGCCCGGTTCACCCGCATAGGCGTCCCCGCGCCACGCCAACTGCACGCCGAACGCGGTGGACAGGAAGTAGGGCACCAGGCTCATCGAGGCCGCCAGCAGCACCAGGCCCGTATAGCTGCCGGAGTTGACCAGCACCAGCAGCAGGAACAGCTGGATCAAGCCATTGCTCAGCCACAGCGCGTTGGCGGGCACGCCGCGCGCATTCTCGCGTCCCAGGAAGGCCGGCATGGTGCCGTCGCCTGCAGCGGCGTACAGCACTTCGGCACACAGCAGCACCCAGGCCAGCAGCGCGCCGAGTACCGAAATGATCGAGCCGACGATGATCACCGTCGCGCCCCACTCGCCAACGATGGCGCGCAGCACGTAAGCCATCGACGGATTGGGCAACCCCGCCAGTTCGGCCTGCGACAGCACGCCCATCGACAGCAGGCTGACCAGCACCAGCAGCAGCCAGACGCCGAGGAAGCCGATCACCGTGGCGCGGCCGACATCGGCGCGACGGGCCGCGCGCCGCGAGTAGATGCTGGCGCCTTCGATGCCGATGAATACCCACACGGTCACCAGCATCATGCCGCGCAGCTGCTGGCCGAGATCGCCGAGTGCGGGCGCGCCAAGGAAATCGGCACGGAACACATCCATGCGGAAGGCACCGGCGGCCAGGATCAGGAACAGCGTGATAGGCAGCAGCTTGGCCACCGTCACCAGCCCGTTGACGATGGCGGCGGTGCGCAGGCCGCGCAGCACCAGCAGGTGCACGGTCCAGAGAAGTAGCGACGAAGCGGCCACGGCGGCCGGGGTATTGCCTTCACCGAAGACCGGCATGAAGTGGCCGAGACCACTGAAGATCAGCACGAAGAAGCTGGCGTTGCCGAGCACCGAGGCAACCCAGTAGCCCCACGCAGCGGAGAAGCCGATGTAGTTGCCGAAGCCTTCGCGCGCGTATGCGTAGATGCCGGTATCGAGATCCGGCCGGCGGTTGGCCAGGGCCTGGAACACGAAGGCCAGCATCAGCATGCCGGCGCCGCTGACCGCCCAGCCGAGCAGCGCCGCCGCCGGACCGGCGCTGCGCGCTACGTTCTGCGGCAATGAAAAGATGCCGGCACCGACCATCGAGCCGACCACCAGTGCGGTCAACGCGGGCAGCCCGAGGCGTTGTGATGTCGCGGCCATGATGTCCCCTGCGGCGCTGATGCCGCTGACCCACGGTAGCGGTGTGCCCGTGAACATGCACGCAAGGGGCCGCAACGACGAAGGCCCGGGCAGGTGCCCGGGCCTTCGACGGTGGTGCGTTGAGCGGTATTACTTGAAGGTGTACTTGGCGCCGACAGTGAAGTAACGGCCGATGGCGCCGCTGAAGTGCAGCGGGTTGTAGTTCACGCCACCGTAGGTGGTCGGGTCGAGCGGAGCGATGCGATCGAACACGTTCTGCACCGATGCATTCAGTTCGAAGGCTTCGGTGATGTTCCAGCGGCCGGACAGGTCGAAGGTGGTGAACGAGGAGATCTTGGTGACGTCGGTACCGTCGGCGTACGAGAACTGGTACGAACCGTCCGGACCACGGAAATCCTTGTTGTCCATCTTGGAGATGTAGTTGGCAACGCCGCTCACACTCCACGGACCCTGGCGCCAGGTGGTACCGAAGTTGATGCGATCCTTCGGCGTACCGATGCAGTTGGTCACGTCGCAGTTGCCGTGGGTGCCTGCATAGTCGAAGGTCTGGTCGGAGTCGGTGCGCTCGTACTTCAGCACATGGCTCCACTGCAGGTCCATTTCCAGCTGGCCCGGGCCGATGTCGAAGGTCTGGCGGATATCGGTATCGATACCGCGCACGCGGGTGGAGGCGGCATTGATGTACGCGGTGTTGACCGCCAGGATGCTGCCGGTGCCAGCGATGCCGTTGATCAGGTCGATGTCACGCAGCACATTGCCGGCGGCGATGGCATCGGCCGTGGAGCCCTGGGCGATCTCGTTGGTGCGCTTGATCTGCCATGCATCCACGGTCATCGAGGTGGTGGGGGTCGGCTGCAGCACGATACCCACCGAGTAGCTCTTGGATTCCTCCGGTTTCAGGTCCTTGTTGGGGCGGGTGATGATTGCAACCGGACGCGAGCTGCAGTTGGTGCCGACATCGGCCGGCGGGCTGGCGGCGCAGCGCACCGGATCGCGGGCGTTGGAGAAGGCGGCCAGACCACCGTCGCCGTTCTCGGCCGGATTGGGGGCGCGGAAGCCTTCTGCGTAGCTGGCGCGCAGTGCGATCCAGTCGGCCGGCGTCCACTTGATGCCCAGCTTCGGCGTCGCCTTTCCTTCGCCACTTTCGTACTTGTCGTAACGCAGCGCGCCGGACAGTTCCAGCTGCTCCAGCACCGGTGCCGACAGTTCAACGTAGCCGGCGTAGACATTCTGCGTACCGTCGTAGGCCGAGTAGCCCAGGCCGATGATGTCACCCTGGTCGGTGTAGGTCTGCGGGCTCAGGCTGTTGCTGGTCTTGCGCCACTCGGTACCGATCGCCAGGCCCAGCGGACCACCCTTCAGGTCCATCAGGCTGCGCGATACGGTGAAGTCGAACATGTCCAGGCTGGACTTGGCGCGTGCGCTGATGGTCGGCGAAATGTAGTCGTACAGTGCCTGCGAATTGAGGTTGGCATTGTCGCCAATACGCCACACGCCGCCGGCACAGTTCGGGTTGCCCAGCGCGCACTGCACGGCGCTGTAGCGCAGGAAGCCGGTACGCTTGTTGACCAGATCGGTGCCGGAGTGCAGGTAGGCGGTGTCGTAGCTCCAGTCACCCCAATTGCCCTTGACGCCGACCAGGAAGCGATTGAACTCGTTGGTGTTGTTGGTCACGCGCGGGCCGACATCCCAGGCCGAGTAGCGCAGGCGCGAGGCCTGGCCCGGAATCGGGTTGTCGGGATGGGTCGGCGACAGCACTACGGCGCCCGGGCCGCTGCTGGCATTGCGCGGGCCAAGCGGATAGCCCCAGCTGCCGGACACGCCGGAGGGCGTGTTGCTGAAGATCGTTTCCTTCTTCGAATAGCCGATCTCGGTGTAGATCTCGCCGCCTTCACCGAAGGCGAAGCTGGCGCGGCCGAACACGTTGACGTACTTCTCTTCCGGGGTCAGATCACGGTACAGCTGGTTCGGATCCCACAGGCAGCCCTGCGCGGCCACCGAGGCATCGGTCTGGCCCGGGATGGTGGTCAGGCCCTGGCAGCCGGGCAGCGGCACGAGCTGGGCCGAGGTGCCCGGCGGGACGCGGTCGTCGAATACCGAGCCGTTCGGACCCACGCCACCGCTGGTGCGGTTGTTGAGGAAGGCGCCGCCCAGGAACTGCGCGTTGTTACCATAGCCCCACGGACGGATGTCGCCCGTGCCGATCCACTTGCGGTTCTTGCGATCGCTGATCTTGATCGCGTCGGTCTTGCCAACGTCCAGGCTGAAGAACGCGTTCCAGCCGTCGGTGGCCAGATCGCCGGTACCGGCGGTCAGGGTCGCCTTCTTCGCGTCGCCATCGCTGTCGCCGGACAGGCCGTAGGAACCGCGAAGGATCGCGCCCTGGAAATCACTGCGCAGGATGATGTTGACCACGCCGGCGATGGCATCGGAGCCATAGATCGCCGAGGCGCCGTCCTTCAGCACTTCCACGCGTTCAACGGCGTCGAGCGGGATGGTGCTCAGGTCGGTGAAGACCTTCTGGCCGTCATCGGCCAGGCCGTAGGTGGCCATGCGACGACCATTCAACAGGACAAGGGTCGAGCCCGCGCCCAGGCCGCGCAGGGAGATGCCGGCGCCACCGCCGGCAAAGCCGTTGCCGAAGGTCTTCGGGATCGAGCCGGAACCATCGGCGGTCAGGGTCTGCAGGTATTCGGCGACCGTGGTCTTGCCGGTGCGGTCGATTTCCTGGCGGGTCACCACCTGCACCGGGGACGGTGTTTCGGTGTTGGTGCGCGGAATGTTCGAACCGGTAACCGTGATGCGGTCCAGGTTGGTGGCCTTCTCCTGCGCGAAGGCGGAGGTGGAAGCCACGGCGCCAACCAGCAGCAGAGTGCCGCCGGTAAGGATGTGGGTGATGGACGATGCCAGGGTGCAGCGGCGGCGGCTGGCGGGCCGTTGGATCAGGTGTTTCACAGCTTCTCTCCTAACTGGAAAACCGTAGCGTTGAGGGCTGTCTCCGGAGTGTCCGGGACGGGCCAATCTAGGTTTCCGACGGGTGACGAAGTCGTGAAATTTTGCTTAATCCGTAACGCTTGAACTGGAACTTTGCCGAGTTTGGCAGTTCGGTCCCGGAGGCCGGTCCGACAGGCGGTCGGACCGGCCCGGGTCGTCAGTCCGGCAACGAGAACTGCACCGGCACCAAACCGATGGCCGGTACCGCTACACCATCACGCTGGGCCGGTTCAAAGCGCCAGCGCTTGAGCACCTGTTGGCGTGCAGCCTGGTCCAGGTGGCGGGAGCCACTGCTGCGCTCGATGCTGACCGCGACCGGCTGGCCGCTGTTGTCGACCTGCACCCGCAGCAGCACCGTGCCCTGCTCATGGTTGCGCAGTGCGGCGACCGGATAGGCCGGTGGCGGGGCACTGCGGTATTGCAGCTGGGCGCCGGCCAGCGGTGCATGGGTGTCGATGCTCGGCGCGAGTTGCGGCGGGGCCGGTTCGGCGGCCGGCAGCATGATGCCCTGCGTTTCCTCCACGGTCGCGGTTGGGGCCGGCAGTGGCGGTGTCGCCGGCTGTGCCTGCGGTTTCGGCACGACCCGGGCGACTTCCTTCGGTTCCTGCAGCACCGGTGGGGGCGGCGTTGGCGGGATCTTCTCGATCAGCCTGACCGTGGTCTTGTCACGCGGGACCTGCACGGCCTGGTAGGTCGCCGGGATCAGCAGCAACAGGAACGCGAGCAGGTGCAGGGCGATGGCCGCGCTCCAGGCGGCAACGCGGGCGGGGTCGAAGTGCGGGGATGCAACGGGATACGTACGAACCATGGTCCACCTCCATGCCAGTGACGAAGTCCTCAACGCACCAGGGCCCGTGGCGGGGTTGCCGCACGCGGCTGGCAGCCAATCATTAACGCCAGGCCCCGGCCACTGCCTAGAGGCAGGGGCAGGATCGTTGGGCTGGCCTTCAGCCAGCCGCCCCGGTCCATGAAAAAGGCGGGCCCCTGCGGGACCCGCCTCTGTCTACCGGAACGGATGGGGTCAGCGACCCAGCTCGAACACCACGTCCAGATTGACCGACACAGTGGATTCGCCCGGGGCGACCGGCGTGGCCTTGTCCATCGCCGCGCCGGCGGCCATGGTCCGCATCATCGGCATCGGGCGGTAACCACCCCCGGCATTCTCGGAGATGCTGACGATGCGGCGCACCTGAAGGCCGAGCGACTTGGCATAGGTCTGGGCGCGGGCCTGGGCCTTCTTCAGCGCGGCCAGGCGCGCTTCGTCATAGACCGGTTCCGGCTGGTCGATCTCGAAGCTGGGGCCGTTGATCTGGTTGGCGCCCTGAGCGGCCAGCGCGTCCAGCACCTTGCCGAGCTTGGCGATGTCACGGACCTTCAGGCTGACCGTGTTGCTGGCCTGGTAGCCGGTGATCTTCGGCGCTTCGTTGTCGGCATAGCGGTACTGCGGATTGAGGCTGACGCCGCTGGTCTGCACGTCGCGCTCGGCGATGCCGGCGGCCTTGATCGCGGCCAGTACCTTGTCCATCTGCTGGGCGTTCTGGCGCATGGCGCTGTTGCCATCTGCGGCCTGGGTGACCACACCGGCCGACAGGGTGGCCACGTCCGGCACGCGGGTGGCTTCGGCATTGGCCGAAATGTTCAGCAGCGTGCCTTCGGCCGCGGCGGCGATCGACGGCGACGACGGGGCGGCATGGGCAGTCATCGAGGTTCCAAGGGCGAGGGACAGGGCAAGCAGCAGCGGGGTGGCGGTCAGGCGCATGGAGAACTCCTTGTTGTGCCGTTGAGGGTGGTGTCGTAGCGATGAACGCGCTGTGAGCCCGTTCGGGGTTGAACGCGTTCCGGGACGGGTTGCCGACGATTCAGGTGGCGGCCTCAGGTTATGCTGTGCCGATGCTCTATCTTGCTTCCCGCTCCCCCCGACGCAACCAGTTGCTGGCCCGACTCGGACGCCCCTTCCAGGCCCTGGACCTGGAGGTCGTCGAGCAGCGCACGCCCGCTGAAAGCGCCGAACAGTATGTGTGCCGGGTCGCCGCCGACAAGGCGCGCGCCGGCCTGGCCCGGGTGCTGGCCGATGATCCGCAGGCGCGGGTGCTTGGCTCGGACACCGAAGTGGTGCTGGACGGCGAGGTCTTCGGCAAGCCGGCCGACGCCGCCGGCGCACGCGCGATGCTGGCGCGCCTGGCCGGGCGCACCCACCAGGTGATGACTGCGGTGGTGGTGGTCGGCGCCGACGGGCTGGACAGCGAACTGGTCATTTCCGAAGTGACCTTCGCCCCGATCGCCGCCGCCGACATCGCCGCCTATGTCGCCACCGGCGAGCCGTTGGACAAGGCCGGGGCCTACGCCATCCAGGGCGGGGCCGAGCGCTGGATCGAACATCTTTCCGGCAGCTACTCCGGCGTCATGGGGTTGCCATTGCTGCATACCGATCGTCTGCTGGCGCGCTGTGGCGTGCTGGCCCCCACTGCCGATGCCGCCAGGGAGGCTGCCGATGTCTGAGGAAATCCTGGTCAATGTGACCCCGCGCGAGACCCGGGTCGCGGTGATCGAGAACGGCATGCTGCAGGAACTGCACATCGAGCGCGGTTGGCGCCGGGGTGTGGTCGGCAACATCTACAAGGGCAAGGTGCAGCGGGTCATGCCCGGCATGCAGGCCGCGTTCGTCGAGGTAGGCCTGGAGCGCGCCGCGTTCCTGCACGCCAACGACGTGGTGCGCCCGGCCCCGGTGGCCAGTGCAGACACCGAGAACACGACCCTGCCGCCGCCGGCCAGCGTGCCCATCGTCGAGCTGCTGCGTGACGGCCAGGACATCGTGGTGCAGGTGGTGAAGGACCCGATCGGCACCAAGGGCGCACGCCTGACCACCCAGATCAGCATTCCGTCGCGCTACATGGTGCTGCTGCCGCAATCCAAGGTGGTGGGGGTGTCCGCGCGCATCGAGGATGAAGCCGAGCGCGCCCGCCTGAAGGCCCTGGTGACCGAGCTGTCTGCGCAGCATGGCGGCTACGGCTACATCGTGCGTACCAATGCCGAGGGCCAGCCGGCCGAGGCCATCGCCGAGGACATCGCTTACCTGTCGCGGGTCTGGAACGTGGTCGAGCGCCGCGGCCGCGAAGCGGCCTCGTGCAGCAACATCTATGAAGACCTGAGCCTGCCGCTGCGTTCGGTGCGCGACCTGATCCGCAAGGACGTGGACAAGGTGAAGGTGGACTCGAAGGAAACCTTCGCGCAGCTGCAGGCGTTCGTCGCCAAGTACATGCCGGTGCTGGCCGAGAAGCTGGAACTGTATTCAGGCGATCGCCCGATCTTCGACATGTTCGGGGTGGAGGACGAGATCGGCCGTGCGCTGGACAAGCAGGTGCCGCTGAAATCCGGTGGTTACCTGGTGATCGACCAGACCGAGGCGATGACCACCATCGACGTCAATACCGGTTCGTTCCTCGGCCAGCGCAACCTGGAAGAGACGGTGTTCCGCACCAACCTGGAAGCGGCACAGGCGGTGGCCCGCCAGCTGCGCCTGCGCAACCTGGGCGGCATCATCATCATCGACTTCATCGACATGGACGATGCCGAGCATCGCCGCCAGGTGCTGCGCACCCTGGAAAAGGCGCTGGCCCGCGACCATGCCAAGACCACGGTGTACGACTTCTCGCCGCTGGGGCTGGTGGAGATGACGCGCAAGCGCACGGTGGAAAGCCTGGAGCGCCAGCTGTCGGAAACGTGCCCGCAGTGCAGTGGCCGTGGCAGCATCAAGACCACCGAAACGGTGACCTACGAGATCTTCCGCGAGATCACCCGTGCCGTGCGCCAGTTCGATGCCGCACGCCTGCTGGTGATCGCCTCGACCAAGGTGGTCGCGCGCATCACCGACGAGGAATCCTCGGCGGTGGCCGAGCTGGAGGAATTCCTCGGCAAGAGCATCCGCTTCCAGGCGGACGAGCAGTACCTGCAGGAGCAATTCGATGTCGTTCTGCTCTGATCCTCGCCGGCCGCAGGCCGGCGGTGGCCGATGAGCGCGCCGCCGCGCCTGCGACTGCGAAGGATCCGCCGTCATTTCATTGCCGCCTGCGCGGTAGGCCTGGTCGGGCTGGCACTGCTGGTGGGTACCCTCAGCCAGCTGCTGCCGCTGGCCGAGCGTCACCCCGACAGGATTGCCGCCTGGCTGAGTGAGCGTGCCGGCCAGCCGGTGCATTTCGACCAGCTGCAGACGGCCTGGACCCGGCGTGGTCCGCTGCTGCAGCTGAAGGGCCTGCGCATCGGCGCCGGGCAGGGCCTGGCCATCGGCGAGGCCGAAGTGCTGGTGTCAATGTACAGCGGGCTGCTGCCCGGTCGCTCGCTGACCGAGCTGCGCCTGCGTGGCCTGGCGCTGGACCTGCAGCATGGCGAGGACGGCCGCTGGTCGGTGCGCGGCCTGCCGAAGTCAGACACGGGCGGAGACCCGCTGGACGCGCTGCGCCGGTTGGGCGAGCTGCAGGTGATCGATGGCCGCCTGGGTGTGCATGCACCGGGACTGGGTATCGATACCACCCTGCCGCGTATCGATCTGCGCCTGCGCGTCAATGGCGACCGCCTGCGTGTGGGCGCGCGTGCCTGGGCGCAGACCGATGCCCTGCCGCTGACCGCAGTGCTGGACGTGGACCGCGCGCGCGGCAACGGGCAGGCCTGGCTGGGTGCCGATCCTGTTGATTTCCACGCCTGGTCGCCGCTGCTGGCAGCTGGTGGCGTGCGCCTGCGCGAAGGCAAGGGTGAGCTGAACCTGTGGCTGACCCTGCGCGACTTCGCGCCGGTGGCGCTGACCACCGATTCGGACCTGCGTGACGTGCGCGTCGACGGTGCACCGATGCCCGACGTGGCAACGCCACGGTTGCAGCTGCAGCGCTTGCAGGCGCGCCTGCGCTGGCAGCGCCAGGCCGATGGTTGGGCGCTGCAGGTATCGCGCCTTCGTTTGAAGACCGAAGACGGCGAACAACAGCTCGATGGCCTGCAGTTGCAGGTTGGCAGGCAGGCGCGGGTGAGTTCCGGCGAAGTACAGGCCGGTACGGCGCTGCGGGCGCTGGCGCTGAGTGATCGCCTCGAGCCAGGCCTGCGCCATTGGTTGTTCCTGTCCAAACCGCAGCTGGATGTGCGAGAGCTGCAACTGGCCGGCGAACGTGATGGCCCGTTGCGGGCACAGGGCGAGCTGCAGTCGCTGGGCTTTGCCAGCGTTGGCAATTCTCCGGGTCTGCGCGGCCTGGGGGGACATTTCGAGGGCGACGCCGATGGCTTCAGCCTGCAGCTGCAACCGCAACGGCAGCTGCAGTTCGATTGGCCCACCGGCTTCGGCGTGCGGCACGACCTGCACCTGGCTGGACAGATCGTGGGCTGGCGTGACGAGGGCGGTGGCTGGCGTATCGGCACTGCGGCGATGCGCGTGGAAGGCACCGACTACGCGGCCGATGTGCGCGGTGGTGTCTGGTTCCAGGGCGACGGCACGCGGCCCTGGCTGCAGTTGGCGGCCAAGCTGGACGATGTGCCGATGACGGCGGCCAAGCGCTTCTGGATCCACTCCAAGATGAGCAAGGGCGCCACCGACTGGCTGGACATGGCGCTGGCCGGCGGCCAGGTGCGCAATGGCATCGGCCTGGTCAGCGGTGACCTGGACGATTGGCCGTTCGACAACAACGATGGCCGTTTCGAGGCCACCGGCCATATCACCAACGGCGACATCCGCTTCCAGCACGACTGGCCGCTGATGCGCCAGGTCGACGCCGATATCGCCTTCATCGGCCCCGGCTTCGACATGCATGGGCGCGGGGACCTGGCCGGTGTAGCGGTGCAGAAATTCGAGGCGGGCATCCAGGACTTCGGGCAGCAGCCGCTGTACGTGCGTGCCGATGCGCAGAGCGAGGCCGGCAGACTGCTGGCAATGCTGCGGCAGAGCCCATTGCACAAGGACTATGGCGACACCCTGGACAACCTCACGGCTGCGGGCCCGGCGCATGTGACCTTCGACCTGCTGCAGCCGCTGCACCACGATGAAGGCGGCGGTCACCTGCAGGGCACGGTCGACCTCAATGGTGTGAAACTGGTGGACAAGCGCTTCCAGCTGGCCTTCGACAACATGCATGGGCAGGCGCGCTACAGCAATGGCGGCTTCGGTGCCGAGGAACTGGCGGTGCGCCACCTCGGTCAGGACGGCCGCTTGAGCCTGCGTGCCGGCGGCTACGTGCACGACAGCAGGCTGGCGTTCGAGTCGCAGCTGACGGCCAACCTCGACGCCGGTGTGCTGATTGACCGCGCCCCGGAAATGGCGTGGCTCAAGCCCTATATCGCGGGTAACTCGCCCTGGACCATCGCGGTCAACCTGCCCAAAGTCGCACCGGGAGCGCCCGCACCGCCCAGCGAACTGCGCCTGAGTTCGGATCTGGTAGGAACCCGCCTGGACTTGCCGGCGCCGCTGGACAAGCCGGCCACCGAGCCGCTGGCGACCACGGTGGCCGCGCAGCTGCCGATGGGCGCTGGTCGCATCGATGTGGCCTTTGGCCAGCGTCTGGCCCTGGCCGCGCGCAGCCACAACAACCGCACCGGTGTGCAGGTCACCCTGGGCAGCGACCATGCCGATCGCGAGCCGCCGCCCAGCGGACTGTCCGTCAATGGCCGCAGCCCGACTCTGGATGCGCTGGAGTGGATCAGTCTGGCCCGTGGTGGCAACGACGATGACGGCATGCCGCTGCGTGCAGTGGACGTGCAGGTCGGCAAGCTGATGCTGATCGGCGGCGTCTTCGAGCAGACCCGGTTGCAGCTGCAGCCGGGACCGCAGGCGCTGGACGTGCGCCTGGATGGACCTTCGCTGGCCGGTCGCCTGACCGTACCCAACGCCGAAGGAGGCACCATCAGTGGCCGACTCGACCGTGTGCACTGGCAGTCGATGCCGCCGGCGCCGGGCGCGGCCGCGCCAGCCCGGGTGCAGGCCGGCGCCAACGACATGGACCCGGCCAAGCTGCCGCCGTTCGCGCTGGACATCGCCGACCTGAAGTTCGGCAAGGTGGTGCTGGGCCAGGCGGTGCTGCGTACGCGGCCGCTGGCCAATGGCCTGAACGTGGACGAGCTGCGCTTCCGCGCGCCCGATCAGGAGATCGACATCAGCGGTCGCTGGCTGGGTCGCACCGGTGGTGCCCGCACCGAGCTGACCGCGCAGGTGCGCAGCGAGGACCTGGGCGGCCTGATGCAGAACCTCGACTACGGCGGCCAGCTGCGTGGCGGCTCTGGCCAGGCGCAGCTGCAGGCCTCCTGGAGCGGGGGGCCGTCGGACTTCCAGCTGGCCAATCTGCAGGGCAGCCTTGATCTGCACGCGCGTAATGGCCAGCTGCTGGAGCTGGAGCCGGGCGCTGGCCGTGTGCTGGGCCTGCTCAGCGTGACCCAGCTGCCGCGGCGTCTGATGTTCGACTTCCGCGACTTCTTCTCCAAGGGCTTCGCGTTCAACCAGGTCGACGGCAGCGTGCAGTTCGGGCAGGGCATGGCCCGCACCGACAAGGTACTGATCGAGGGCCCGGCGGCGAACATCACCATCCGCGGCCAGGCCGACCTGCGCAACCAGCGGTTCGACCAGACCATCGATGTCAACCCGCGCGCCGGCAACCTGCTGACGGTGGTCGGCGCGGTGGCCGGTGGCCCGGTGGGCGCGGCGCTCGGCGCGGCCACCAATGCGGTACTGTCCAAACCGCTCGGCGAGATCGGCGCCCGCACCTACAAGGTGACCGGTCCATGGAAGGAGCCGAAGGTGGAAGTGATCGAACGCAGCCGCGACAAGACCCCGCCAGCGTCAGCGCCCGCGCCGCGCCCGGCCCCGGCCGTTCCGCCGCCCGTTACCGACCTGTCACGCTCACGCTGAGCGTGGACCTCCTGTTCACGGGGCTTGCCTGAGCGCCCCAGCACCCCCAGATCGAGAACCATGACTGATATCGCCCTGACGCTTGCCCAAGATCGCCTGCTGCGCCCCGGCGGGCTGGATACCGATGGCCTGGAGCGCACCTTCGGCCAGCTGCTCGGCCCCGGTGTGGACTTCGGCGACCTCTATTTCCAGCACGCCCGCCGCGAGAGCTGGAGCGTGGAAGACGGCATCGTCAAGGACGGTGCCCATTCCATCGAGCAAGGCGTGGGCGTACGGGCGATGTCCGGCGAGAAGACCGGATTCGCCTACTCCGACGACATCCATGCCGACGCGCTGCTGGCCGCGGCGCAGTCGGCGCGTGCGATTTCGCGCGAGGGTGGCGCGCAGTCCGGGCGCTCGCTGCTGCGCGGCAATTCACGCGCGCTGTATCCGGCGCTGGATCCCATCGATGGCGTCGGCAACGAGGCAAAGGTCGAGGTGCTGAAGCGCCTGGACGGCTACCTGCGTGCCGCCGACCCGCGCGTGAAGCAGGTGATGGTGAGCCTGTCCGGCGGCGTGGACACGGTGCTCATCGCGCGCAGCGACGGCGTGCTGGGCGCTGACGTGCGCCCGCTGGTACGCCTGAACGTGCAGGTGATCGTCGAACACAACGGCCGCCGCGAGTCCGGCTATGCCGGTGGCGGTGGCCGCTATGGCTACGGGGAACTGTTTGCTGATGGCCGCCCGGAAGCATTTGCGCGCGAGGCCCTGCGCCAGGCGCTGGTGAACCTGGACGCCGTGCCGGCGCCGGCCGGCGTGATGCCGGTGGTACTGGGACCTGGCTGGCCCGGCGTGCTGCTGCATGAAGCGGTCGGCCACGGCCTGGAAGGCGACTTCAACCGCAAGGGCACCAGCGTCTACGCCGGCCGCATCGGCGAACGCGTGGCGGCACCGGGCGTGACCATCGTCGACGATGGAACCCTGGACGGGCGTCGCGGTTCGCTCAACATCGACGACGAAGGCCACCCGAGCCAGTGCACCACGCTGATCGAGGACGGCATCCTGGTCGGCTACATGCAGGACAGCCTCAATGCACGCCTGATGGGCATGGCACCGACCGGCAACGGGCGTCGCGAATCGTTCGCGCACCTGACCATGCCGCGCATGACCAATACCTACATGCGCGCCGGCCAGCACGACCCGCAGGAAATGATCCGCTCGGTGAAGAAGGGCCTGTATGCAGTGAACTTCGGCGGCGGACAGGTCGACATCACCAGCGGCAAGTACGTGTTCTCGGCCACCGAGGCCTACCTGATCGAGGATGGCCGCATCACCGCGCCGGTGAAGGGGGCGACCCTGATCGGCAACGGTCCGGAAACCATGCAGAAGGTGCGGATGGTCGGCAACGACCTGGCCCTGGACGAGGGCGTGGGTATCTGTGGCAAGGACGGGCAGAGCGTGCCGGTGGGTGTCGGCCAGCCGTCGCTGTTGATCGAGGGCATCACCGTCGGCGGTACCCAGGCCTGAGCCGGGCGATGGCCAGCGCCACCGCCCGCTCCAGCGCGGACTCAGTCCTCGTCGGCCTCGTCGGCTTCGACGTGGCCAGCGTCTTCGGCGCTGGCCTTCAGGCCGAGCGCCGCCGGCAGCATCAGTGCGCGCAGCACCTGGTAGATCTCGCGATAGGCACGCGGCGGCTTGTTCTTCGCCTTCTCGGCCTGCGCATTGCGCACCAGCGTGCGCAGCTGCTGGCGGTCGGCCTGCGGGTAATCGTCCAGCAGGGCGGCCAGCGCCTTGTCACCTTCGGCCAGCAGGCGCTCGCGCCAGTCTTCCACGCGGTGCATCATCGCCACTTCGCGGCGGCCGGTTTCGCTGTTGGCATCCAGCGCATCGCGGATCGCATCCAGCGTGGCTTCTTCTTCGCGGCGCATGTGCTTGGCCAGGAACGCCAGCTGGCGCTTGTGGGCGATGTGCGCGGTGATGCGCTTGCACTCGGCGATGTGCGGCAGCAGGTCTTCCGGGATCGGCAGGCGCGCCAGCTGGGCCGGTGTCAGCGACACCAGTTTTTCGCCCAGGGCCAGGACGTCGAGCGCGTCGCGCCGGTTCTGGCTGCGGCTCTTGTCGTGGAATTCACCGGTTTCTTCGTCGCGTCCGCGCATCGTCCATACCTGATTTCAAAAAAAGTCGCCCGGCGTGATGCCGGGCCCAACCCGTACAGGATAAAGCATTGAACGTGATCGCCCCTGAAGCCGCCGTCGGCGACGACAGCCCGGCCCGGCTGGAACGGCTGGCCGACCTCTCCCAGCAGCTGCTCGACCGCGCCCGCGCGCTGGGCGCCAGCCAGGCTGAAGTCAGCTGCAGCGAAGACCGCGGGCTGGAGGTGAATGTCCGCCTCGGCGAGGTCGAAACCGTGCAGTCCACCCGCGACCGCGGCATCGCCGTCACTGTGTATTTCGGCCAACGCAAGGGCAGCGCCAGCACCGGCGACCTGAACGAGGCCAGCCTGGCGGCCACGGTCGAGCAGGCCTGCGCCATCGCCCGGCATACCGAAGATGACACGGCCGCCGGCCTGGCCGAGGCGGCCCTGATGGCCACCCACTTCCCGGACCTGGACGGCTGGCACCCGTGGGCGCTGCAGGCCGACGAGGCGGTGGACCTGGCCCTGGCTTGCGAAGCCGCAGGCCGTGAGGCCGATGCGCAGATCCGCAATTCCGACGGCGCCTCGGTGTCGAGCATGCAGAGCCTGTCGGTCTATGCCAATTCGCATGGTTTCATCGGCCGTGAGCGCGGCACCCACCATTCGGTCGGTTGTGCGCTGATCGCCGGGCAGGGCGATGGCATGCAGCGTGACGGCTGGTACACCAGTGCGCTGGCTCGCGAGGACCTGGAGGACGTCGGCCTGGTCGGACGTCGTGCCGCCGAGCGTACTGTCGCCCGCCTGCAGCCACGATCGCTGGCCACCGGCAGCATGCCGGTGCTGTTCGCCCCGGAAGTGGCGCGCAGCCTGGTCGGGCACCTGCTCTCGGCGGTGTCCGGCGGTGCTCTGTATCGCCAGGCCAGCTTCCTGCTGGACAGCGTTGGCCAGCGCCTGTTCCCGGAATGGATGCAGATCGAGGAGCTGCCCCACCTGCGTCGTGGCCTGCGCTCGGCCGCCTTCGACGGCGACGGCGTGGCCACCCGGGCCTCGGCTCTGGTCCGCGACGGCGTGCTGCAGCGCTATGTGCTGGGCAGCTACTCGGCACGCAAGCTGGGCCTGCAGACCACCGCCAACGCCGGTGGCGTGCACAACCTGCAGTTGGCGGCCAATGCCGGCCCGCTGCAGGACATCGCGCGGCAGATGGGCGATGGCCTGCTGGTGACCGAGCTGATGGGGCAGGGCGTGAACGGCGTGACCGGCGACTATTCGCGTGGCGCGGGTGGCTTCCGGGTCGAGAACGGCGAGATCCAGTACCCGGTGGACGGCATCACCATCGCCGGCAACCTGCGCGAGATGTTCAGCAGCATCGAGGCGGTCGGCAGCGACGTCGATCCCCGCTCGCACATCCGGACCGGTTCGATCCTGTTGGGGCGGATGACCATCGCAGGTAATGATTGATGCCGTCGATGGCGTAAGCTATGCCCGCCTGACGCAATCAGCTGGGTGCTGGTTGGTCAAGACCACCCAATGAAAAGGAGTTTTGTCGTGAGTGAATTCGATAACGTCCCGCCGCCGCCACCGGCCACCGCCGACGTTCCGGCCGATCAGCGCACCATGGCCCTGGCCGCGCACCTGCTGGGCATCTTCACCGGCTTCATCGGCGCGCTGATCATCTGGCTGATCAACAAGGACGATGCTGGCAAGGCCTTCGTGACCGACCAGGCCAAGGAAGCCCTGAACTTCCAGATCACCGTGACCATCGCCATGGTCATCAGCATGATCCTCACCATCGTGATCATCGGCGTGTTCCTGGCCCCGATCGTCGGCATCATCAGCCTGGTGTTCAGCATCATCGCTGCGGTCAAGGCCAACAACGGCGAAGCCTATCGCTACCCGTTCGCGCTGCGCCTGATCAAGTAGGATCGTCCGCACGCGGAACTGAAAACGCCCGGCACTGCCGGGCGTTTTCGTGTGCGGGGAATGCCGGGCCGCGTGCAGCGATCAGTGATCGCGTTCCACCGCCAGCGTCGCCAGCGCGCGCAGCGCGTCGGCTTCCTCGCCATACCCGGCCAGGATCGACTGCATGCGCGCTGCGAGCTCGTGCAGCTGTGCCTTTGCGCCGTCCATGCCAAGCAGGGCGGGGAAGGTGCTCTTGTCCTGCGCCTGGTCCTTGCCGGCAGTCTTGCCCAGCTGTTCGGAACTGGCTTCGACATCGAGGATGTCATCGCGGACCTGGAAGGCCAGGCCGAGTGCATCGGCGAAACTGTCGAGCTGGGCCAACTGCGGTTCGTGGGCCTGGCCGCACAGCGCGCCCATGCGCACTGCCGCGCGGATCAGCGCGCCGGTCTTCAGCGCGTGCATGCGGGTCAGCGCCGCCAGCGTCTGCTGCTGGCCGGTGGCATCGATGTCCAGCGCCTGGCCGCCACACATGCCGGACGCGCCTGAGGCGTGGGCCAGGGTCTGCAGGCAGGCCACGCGCAACGTGGCCGGCAGCGGCGCATCGGCCAGCAGGCCGAAGGCGCGGGTCTGCAGGGCGTCGCCAGCAAGGATCGCGGTGGCTTCGTCGAAGGCGATGTGGGTGGTGGGCTTGCCGCGACGCAGGGCGTCGTCATCCATCGCCGGAAGGTCGTCATGCACCAGCGAATAGGCATGGATCAGCTCGACGGACATGGCCGCCGCATCCAGGCTTTCCGGCTGCGCACCGAACAGGTGACCACTGGCGTAGACCAGCAGGGGCCGCATGCGCTTGCCGCCACCAAGCACCGAATAGCGCATGGCCTGATGCAGGCGCTGCGGCGCCTCGGCAGGCGAGGGCAGGGCGGCATCGAGCTGGCTTTCGATACGGTCGCGCCAGCGCGCGAACAGAACCTCAGCCGTCATGGCTGGGCGGGTCGAAGGGCTCGGAGGCTTCCGGCTGCGCCGGATCACTGAGCAGGCGCACGCGCAGTTCGGCCTGCTCCAGTGCCTGCTGGCACTGGCGGTACAGACCGACACCACGCTCGTAAGCACTGAGCGAAGCTTCCAGGCTCAGCTCGCCGGTTTCCATCTGCTCCACCAGCTGCTCCAGCGATTCGAGCGACTGCTCGAACTGGGCGACGGGGGAGGCGTTTTCGGGGGACTTCTTGGCCATGCGGCAAGTGTGGACGGGCCGCGCGCGGGGGTCAATTCACCAGCCGCCCGGGCGCCACTGCAACTGCGCGTCATGCGCCTGCAACCAGGCCTGCAGCGGTGCGGCGATGACCACGTCGGCGGCGGCCAGCAACTGCGGGCCATCAAAGATCAGCGGCAGCTGCGCGCGTCGCCAGGGGGCGAGGTGCTCGCGTTGCAGGCAGTCCTTCAGCGCGTGCGAATGCTGGCGACCCGGCAGCAGGATGCGCTCGCCGCCCACGCGTGCACGGACCTGCAGTGGCTGTTCGAAAGCGCCGGCGCCCAGCAGGCTCAGCTGGCCGCCGTCGGGCAATGGCAGCGGTGCACGGCCATCCCACACGGCCTGCCAGTCGAGGGGCAGCGAGGGCAGCCGGGCCGGCAGCAGATAGGCGTGGTCGCGCCATTGCTGGATCACGTGCTGCTGCCAGCGCACACGCGCCTGGCGGTCGGTGTCGGCTGGCAACAGCTCCTCCAGCGCCTGCTGCAACACCGAGGCCGGCAACGGTGCCGCATCATGGCCCAGCACCCACGCGCGCAGCACGCGTGCTGCGCGGCGCGGCGACATCTGGCGCAGCAGTTCCAGTGACAGCACGCGCGGTGCCACTTCCAGATGCGCGATCAGCTCGGCGTCTTCCTCGTCCAGCAGTTCGCGGGTCTGCCGGCAATGCGTCGCGCTGCCCGCCAATGCTGCAGCCGCATGCGGCCAGCGCTGGCGCAGCAACGGCAACACCTGCAGGCGCAGGAAGTTGCGATCGGCGTGGTCTTCCGCGTTGCTGGGGTCTTCGATCCAGCGCAGCGCGTGCTGGCGCGCGTAGTCGAGCAGTGCACTGCGTGGTACCGCCAGCAGCGGGCGCCACAAGGGATGTTCGCCAAGGCGGCTGTGCGTGGACATCGCCGCCAGGCCATCGACGCCGGAAGCGCGCAGGGCGCGCAACAGGAAGGTCTCGGCCTGGTCGTCCTGGTGCTGCGCCAGTGCCAGCGTCTCACCGTCGCGCAGCTCAGCCGCGAACGCGGCGCGTCGTGCCTGTCGCGCGGCACCTTCGGTGCCCAGGCCTGTGCCGTTCTCGACCTGCACGCGGTGCACGGCCAGCTCAATGCCCCAGGCGTCGCATTGCTGCCGGCAGTGCAGCACCCAGTCATCCGCATCGGGTTGCAGGCCGTGATGCACGTGCACCGCGCGCAGGGCGCTGCCGGAAGTCTGCGCGCAGCGCCACAGCCAGTGCAGCAGCACGGTGGAGTCGACGCCACCGCTGTAGCCCACCAGCAGCGGCGCATCCAGCGGAACGAGGGCAGGGAAGGCAGTCACGGTGGCAAGTATAGGGTTGCTCGGCAGGGCTGCGCCCTGCACCCGCTACGATCCAGAGCAACAGCAACAGCAACAGCAACAGCAGAAGCTGGTTTCCTGAGGGTAGGCGGGGTGGGTCCGGTTGCGGGGGCCGCTGCAAGTACGTCCATGTAAGCTCGGTCGCCGCATCCATGCGGCTCACGCCCCCGCAACCGGACCCACCCCGCCTTCGACAGTTTCCTGCGAACTGTCGGAATTGCTCTTGGGGTCAGATCCGTTTTCCTGCGGAAAACGGATCTGACCCCGATTTATTTCGATATTTGACAGATTTCATCCACGCAGGGCGTGGATGGTCCAACCGTCATCGGAAATCTGTCGGGGGTGGGGCGGTGTGGGTGGGCAGGACCGTTGGCGCCATGGATGGCGCCATCGAGCCCCCATGGACGGGTTTACGGCGTGTCCTGACCACCCACACCGCCCCGCCCAACTCACAGAAAACCAGAGCCGCTTTTGATCTTGATTTGGCTTCGGCTTCGGCAGGTGCAGGGCGCAGCCCTGCCGAAAACCCTACTTCACCCGACGACCCGAACGGTCGATGCGGAACCACTCTCCGCCTTCCATCGGCGTGTGGCCATCGGCATCCGGCGTACCACGACGGCAACCATTGCAGACCTCGGCCACGCCGTCCTGGAACGGCCATGCGAAATCGAACGTGCCGGGTACCACCTGGCGGAACGTCAGGTCGAAGTAACCCACGCGGTCGCCTACGCGGGCGCGCAGCAGGCCTTCCTGCGGCGTTTCCGGGCCGTTGTCCCAGGTCAGCACCGGCAGGCTGTGGCCCTTGCGGTCGACGTAGTGGAAACCCTGGTCGGCGTACACCACTGCCAGGCCGTGGTCGTCGTAATTCAGGTCCTTCAGCGTGTCGGCGCTGATCTTCGGCCGGTGATCGATCACCTCGCAGTTGGGCAGCGGCCACAACCCGTGTTCGTCGGTCAGCAGCTTGCATGCCGGTGCCTGTGCCGCTGCAGTGGCGCTGACCAGCACGCCAAGCAGGGCCAGCGACCGCGCGAAGCGGCCGCTGGCAGCGTCAGGGCGGGCCTGCCGTGCGATCACTTGGCCTCGGCCTTGCGCTCGAACGCGGTCGGTGCCGGCAGCTGCACCGGCACGCCCTTGTCATCGCAAGTGCCAGCCTGGCACAGGCGCTCGCGCAGGGCCGGGGTGGCCTGCACGATCATGTGATAGATCGCGTTCTGTTCCAGCGTGCCGCGGATCGCCTTGCTGCCCGGGCCGCGTGCCCAGATGCCGACGTCCTCGCCACCGTGCGATTCGGACTTCATCGGCACCAGCGCTTCCTGCATGTAGTCCGGATGCTCGGTGTCGACCTCGCGCAGGTTCGGGCGGCCGTTGGCCGGTTCGAAGCTGCTCGGGTTGTGCGGGTAACGCTTCGGGCCGGCCGGCTGCTGGTTGCTGCTGCCGGTGTGGCCCGGGCCGTTGGCGTAGCTCAGCGTGGTGTACGGCTGGCCGGTGCCGTCCAGCGCGTAGTCCAGCTTGCCGGCGCCATCTTCGCCGCCCTTGTCCTTGACCTTGCCCAGGATCGGGTTGCCGCGCGCCGGGTAGCCGACGAAGTTCAGCGTGTGCGAGTGGTCGGCGGTGACGATGATCAGGGTGTCGTCGGCGGAGGTCAGCTCGTTGGCCACGCGCACTGCGTCGGACAGGGCCACGGTCTCGGTCAGTGCACGGTAGGCGTTGCCGCTGTGGTTGGCGTGGTCGATGCGCGCGCCTTCGATCATCAGCACGTAGCCTTCCTGGTGCTTGGCCAGATTCTTGATCGCTGCAGCCGTCAGTTCGGCCAGGCTCGGCTCACCGCCCGGATCCTGCGGGCGCTCGTACTCGTAGCGCATGTGGTCCGGCTCGAACAGGCCAAGGATGGCCGGTGCGTTGGCGGCGGCGGCCAGCTGCTTGCTGTTCCACACGTAGGCACCCTGCGGGTGTGCCTGCTGCCATTCCTGCACCAGGCTGCGGCCATCCAGGCGCTGGCCGACCTTGTCGTCGTATTCCGGATCGCGCTCTTCCACGGTGGTGAATTCACCGCGGCCGCCACCGAGGGCGACCAGGGGGCCGCGGCCATAGCGTGAGGTCGACAGCAGCTGCTGGGCGATGTCCTTGCAGCCGGCCGCCTTGGCCGCTTCGGTCAGGTCGGTGTCGTTTTCCCAGTTGCGCTCGGGCGAGTGCGCGTAGGTGGCGGCCGGGGTGGCATGGGTCAGGCGCGCGGTGGAGACCACGCCGGTAGCCAGACCGGCGCTGTCGGCCAGCTGCAGCCAGGTCAGCAGGCCCTTGGACAGGCTGTCGGCACAGTCGGTCCGGCTGCCGGCGCTGACGCCGATCGCACCCATGTGGGTCTTCACGCCGGTGGTGATGGCGGTCATGGTGCCGGCCGAATCGGGCGTCTGCGAATCGGTGTTGTAGGTCTTGCTGAATGCCGTGGCCGGGAAGCGCTCCCAGGACAGCAGGTTCTCTTCACCGGAGCCACCTTTGCGCTGGCCCTCGTAGATGCGCGAGGCGGCCACGGTGGTCAGGCTCATGCCGTCGCCGAGGAACAGGATGACGTTCTTGGCCTTGCCGGACATCGCACCGTTGGCGGCGGCCTGGGCGGCGCCACTGCGGTACCACCACTGCGGGGTCTCGCCGGCCGGGTGGGCGACGGGGTCGACGGCGACCTTGAGGCTGGCCGGGGCAGTGGCGGGGGTGGTGCTGGCGCAGGCGCCCAGCAGCAGGGTGGTGGCGCAGGCGGCCAACAGGGAGACGGAACGGCGCATGGACGCTGGGATCTCACAAACTGTAACGGGACGTTCATTATGCCCGCCCTCGCAAGGCACGCCGATGACACACTGATTTGCCGGTCGGGCGGTCGTTCCCCAGCCGTTGATGGGCTATCGTGCCAGCATCCCTTCCTTCCCTCTGGATTGCCTATGAAGCTGGTCTCTGCCTGGCTGCGGATTCCATTCTGGCAGCGCGTGGTCGGTGGCTTCGTGCTCGGCGCGCTGGCCGGCTGGGCGCTCGGCCCGGCCGCGGAAACGTGGTTCGGCCCGCTTGGCGAGCTGTACGTCACCCTGATCAAGATGATCGCCGTGCCGCTGGTGTTCTTCGCGGTGATCAATGCGATCTCGTCGCTGCACGGCCAGAAGTCGGTTGCCGCGCTCAGTGGCCGCACCTTCCTGTGGTTCGTGATCACTGCTGCGTTGGCGGTGTGCGTCGGACTGGGCGTGGGCACCGTGCTGCAGCCCGGCGCCGGTGGCCTGCAGCTGACGATGGCCAGCAATTACGTGCCGCGCGAAGTGCCCAGCGTGGTGCAGGTGCTGCTGGACGTGGTACCGGCCAATGTCTTCTATGCGCTGTCCGGTATCGGCACCAAGGTCAACGCGGCCGGCGAAACCGTGCTGGCCGCCGGCCGTGGCTCGATCCTGCCGGTCATCTTCTTCGCTGGCCTGGTCGGCTTCGCCATCGTCAAGCTCGGCGAGAAGGTGACCGAGGCGCGCAAGCTGGTCGGCCAGATGAGCGACATCATGATCCAGGTGACCCGCTTCGTGCTGGAAGTCACCCCGATCGGCACCTTTGGCCTGATCGCCGGCCTGGTCGGCAGCTACGGGTTCGAGAAGCTGTTGCCGCTGGGGCATTTCGTGCTGGCCCTGTACGTGGCCTGCGCCCTGCACATCGTGGTGGTCTACAGCGCACTGTTGTTGGCGCACGGACTGAACCCGCTGAAGTTCTTCCGTGGTGCGGCGCCGGGCATGCAGGTTGCGTTCGTCAGCTCTTCCAGCTTCGCGGCGATGCCGGTGGCACTGCGTTCGATCACCCACAACCTGGGCGTGAACAAGGATTACGGTTCGTTTGCGGTGCCGCTGGGCGCCAGCATCAAGATGGACGGCTGCGGTGCCATCTACCCGGCGCTGTGCGCGGTGTTCATCGCGCAGTACAGCGGTGTGCCGCTGACCCCTGAACAGTACGTGGTGGTGCTGATTGCTTCGGTGCTGGGCAGCTTCGGTACGGCCGGTGTTCCGGGTACCGCGGTGATCATGGCTACGGTGGTGCTGAGCGCGGCCAACCTGCCGTTGGAGACGATCGGCTACCTGTATGCCATCGACCGCATCCTCGACATGATGCGCACGATGACGAACGTGACCGGCCAGATGCTGGTGCCGGTGATCGTGGCCAAGGAAACCGGGCTGCTCGACCAGGCGGTGTATGACAATCCGTCCAGCAATGTGGGTGTGGACGACCCCGATCCGACGCCGCCACGCGGCTGAGGGTGTGTGGAGACGAAAGGCCCGCCCTGAACGGCGGGCTTTTTGTTTGGGAGCTGGCTGGCGCGGTGGCGGTCAAGCCGGGCCTGGTAGATCCACGCCATGCGTGGATGGAGGCGGTGCCGACCAACGGTCGGCCCCCACCAAAGGTCAGTACCCACCAAAGGTCAGTACCCACCAGAGGTCAGTACCCACCAGAGGTCAGTGCCCACCAGAGGTCAGTACCCACCAGAGGTCAGTACCCACCAGAGGTCAGTACCCACCAGAGGTCAGTACCCACCAGAGGTCGGTAGATCCACGCCATGCGTGGATGAAGGCGGTGCCGACCAAGATCGGCAGCTACCCACCATTGCGTGGGCCTAACAAAAAAGCCGCTGCAGGGCAGCGGCTTTCTCGTGTCAGGCGGCGTGGTAGCGCCAACCGGTCAGATCAGAGATCGACCCGGCGGGCCTGCATGAACTTGTTGCCCCAGTAGCCGCTGAGCAGGGTGTCCACGCGCACGTCCTTGCCCGAGCTCGGTGCGTGCAGGAAGCGGCCATCACCCACATAGATGCCGACGTGATCGACGCGGCCCTTGCGGCCGAAGAACACCAGGTCACCGGCGGCCAGCGCGGTGCGGTCGTTGATCAGTTCGGCGTTGTCGTCATGTGCCATTTCGCGCGAGACGCGCGGCAGCTCAATGCCCAGGGCCGAGCGGAACACGTAGCCGACCAGACCACTGCAGTCGAAGCCGCTGTCCGGGTTGCTGCCGCCCCAACGGTATGGGGTGCCCAGCAGGGTCATCGCGCGACGCAGCAGCGACTGCACCTTGCCATTGTCGGCCGCGGTGCCGACAACGCTGCCATTGGCAGCGCTGCTGGTGTCGTAGTTGGCGAGGAGGCGGCTGAGGTCACCGGCCACCACGGCCGAGCGGTCCATCAGCGGAATGGTGTCGTTGGCGGCAAGGTGAGGCAGCAGGGCGGCCAGGGTAGCGCTGGCGGCGGCGTCGACGCGGCTGCGTTGCGGAGCGGCAGCCTCGGCCTTGGCGGCCGGTCGGGCGGTGCTCTCGGCCACCGGGCCCGGGGTCACATCGGAACGGTTCGGAGCAGTCTGCGACCAGGCCGGAAGGCTGGTCAGACACAGTGCCAGGCCAAGCAACAGCGGGCGGGCACTACGTGAAGATACGGAAGTCTGGCCTTCGCTTTTCAGGTCGTCAGTCGTCACGCGTCGGTCACAGGAAAAAAACGATGGGGCATCATGCCCTGTAAAAGCGCGGATAAGTTAAAAATTCCGTTAGTAATTCGTTAGTTGCACGGTGATGTTCGTCACAGTTTTGAACATATCGCCTGTTCATTTTAGCGAAGGACGCGTTTCGCCCCTGTGTAGTGGTCCTTCCAGTAGGGACCGCTGAGCGAGTCGAGGCGCACGGTGCCGCCGGTGCTCGGCGCATGCACGAAACGCCCTTCACCGACATAGATACCGACATGGGTGACGCTGCCGCGGCTGCCGAAGAACACCAGGTCGCCGGTGGCCAGGCGCTGCGGATCGATCTTCGGACCCTGTACCGCCGCCAGGTCGCGCGAGGTGCGCGGCAGTTTCAGGTCCAGCATCTCGCGATAGACATAGGCCACCAGGCCGCTGCAGTCGAAGCCGGAATCCGGGGTGTTGCCGCCATAGCGGTAGGGGGTGCCGACCAGGCTGATGGCACGCATCAGCACCGAGTTGGCCGCCTCGGGGTTGTCCGGCACGGTCTTCGGCCAGTTCGCGGTCGGCGGGGGCGGAGCGGGGCGGGTGGCCTTGCCGCCGCCGCAGGCGGTCATCAGCACGGGCAGGGCCAGCAGCAGGGCCGGGGCGAGGAGCCGGCGCAGGCCGGACGAAACTGGCGTGATGTGCATGTTCTCCGGATAATGCGCCACCTTGGGATTGGCCGTCATGATGGCGGCGTCCCCGCCGGGCGACAACCCGCCCCAACCCGCCTGCCTCCGGCAGATCCAGACAGAGTTGCGCATGAAGATCGAAAAAGACCGCGTTGTCCGCTTCCACTACACCGTTTCCGAAGTCGGCCAGGAGCCGATCGAATCGTCCAAGGACCGCGGCGAGCCGCTGGCGATCCTGATCGGCCACGGCAACATCATCCCGGGCCTGGAAAACGCCATGATGGACAAGGAAGCCGGCGCGACCTTCAGCGTTGACGTCAACGCAGCCGATGCCTACGGCGAGCGCCGCGAGGGCCTGTCCCAGCGCGTGCCGAAGAAGCATTTCGGCAACACCAAGCTGGCTCCGGGCCAGCAGGTCGTGCTGCAGACCAACTTCGGCCCGCGTGCGGTGACCGTGCAGAAGGTCGGCATGAGCGTCGTCGACGTCGACCTGAACCATCCGATGGCCGGCAAGGACCTGCACTTCGACGTGGAAATCGTCGATGTGCGCGAAGCCGGCAAGGAAGAGATCGACCACGGCCACGTCCACGGCGACGGCGGTCACCACCACTGATCGCAGCGCGATCATGATGGCAGCAACGGCCCGCTTCGGCGGGCCATTGCGTTTCTGGAACACGGCGCGGCCATCCATGGCACGCGGGCCGGCGGCATAATGGCGGACCTGCCCGACGGACGCCCCGTGAACGCCGCTTCTCCTTCCCTGCAACCGGTGGCTTCCGGCGAACGCATCGCCGTGCTGGACGTGCTGCGCGGTGCTGCGCTGCTGGGCATCCTGCTGATGAACATCGAGGCCTTCAGCGGACCGCTGGACCTGGCCTTCACCGGCATCGACGTGCATTGGCAGGGTATCGACTACTGGGCCGATGCCTTTGTCTACGTATTCGTGCAGGGGAAGTTCTTCACCCTGTTCTCGTTGCTGTTCGGCGCCGGGTTCGCGGTGATGGCGCAGCGCGCCGAGGCGGCCGGGCGTGACTTCACCCCGTTCTACCTGCGCCGCAGCGCTGGCCTGCTGCTGATCGGCCTGTGCCACGCGCTGCTGGTCTGGTCCGGCGACATCCTGGTGATGTACGCGTTGGTCTCGTTGCCGTTGCTGGCCTGCCGCGAGGCGCCGCGCAGCTGGCTGCCGTGGATGGGCGTAACGGTCTATCTCGGCGGTGTGGCGATGATGCTGCTGGTCGGCGCGATGGTGTCGATGGCTTCGGCGGAGGACGTGCGGAAGATGCTCACCGACGCGCAGCAGAGCATCGATCTGCAGCGCCTGGTGTACGGGCAGGGCAGCTGGATGCAGGCCAATGCGCAGCGGCTGAGCGAGTTCGGCACGTCGATGGGGGCGATGCTGATCACCGGCCCGGAAGTGCTGGGCATGTTCCTGATCGGCAGCTGGTTTGCCGGCAGCGGCGCGCTGGCCACGCCGGATCGCTTCCCGCGGCTGTATGCGGTGTTGCGTTGGGGGGCGCTGCCCTTCGGCCTGCTGGTCACGCTGCTGGGTGTTGCCTGGAAGCCGTATCTGGCGCCGGGCGCTTACGACCTGCCGGTTACGGCGGCGATGGCGCTGGTGACGATCGGCGGCCTGCCGATGTGCCTGGGTTACCTGGCCTGGATCGTACACTGCCGCGCGCGGCTGGGCTGGCTGGCGCCGGTCGGGCGCATGGCGTTGACCCATTACCTCGGCCAGTCGCTGCTGTGCACCTGGCTGTTCTACCACTACGGCCTGGGCGCGTTCGAAACGATGCCACGCAGCGTGCAGTTGATGTTCGCGCTGCTGTTGTTCACCGTGCAGGTGGGCATCTCGCACGTATGGCTGCGCCGCTTCCGCTTTGGGCCGATGGAATGGCTGTGGCGCGCGATGACCTATCGGCAGTGGCCGCCGATGCGGCGCGAGGCCGGCCAGGGCTGATCGATGCAGCGCGCGCGCGAGGATGTGATCGTGGTCGGCGCCGGTGCCATTGGACTGGCTGCCGCACTCGCGCTGCGTGCACAGGGCCGGCAGGTACGCGTGATCGACCGTGGGCGTGTCGGCGGCGCGACCTCGCATGGCAACTGCGGCACCATCACCCCCAGCCACGCGCCACCGCTGGCAGCGCCCGGCGTGCCGTTGCGCGCGCTGCGCTGGATGCTCGATCCGCGTGCGCCGCTGTACGTGCGTACACGCCTGGACCCAGCATTGTGGCGCTGGCTGCTGCAGTTCGGGGCGCGCTGCAACGCACGCGACTGGCTGCACGCCACGCGGGCACGCGGCGCATTGTTGAATGATTCACGGCTGCGCCTGGCGCAGTGGGTGCAGACGCATGCGCTGGACTGCGAGTTCGAGGCGCGCGGTCTGGACTATGTGTTCGGTGACGCCCGCAATTTCGATCACCACGCTGCCGAGTGTGAGGCGCTGAACGCACAGGGCATTGCCTCGGCGCGCATCGATGGCACCGACTACGCGCGCGACAATCCGGCGTTCCATGATCGCCTTGCCGGTGCGATCCACTTCCCCGGCGATGCCCAGCTGCGTCCGGACCGCTACACCGCCGAACTGGCGCGCGTGCTGCGCGCACAGGGCGTGGTGATCGAAGAGCAGTCGGACGTGGAGGATTTCAGCGCCGATGCGCAGGGTGTGCGCGTGCGTGTCGGTGAACGCATGCTGCTGGCGCGCGAGCTGGTGCTGGCGACCGGGCCGTGGTCACCGCGCTGGGCGCGGCAACTGGATCTGCGCGTGCCGATCCAACCCGGCAAGGGCTACTCGCTGACCTGGTCACGACCGGCGCAGGTGCCGCAGCGTCCAGTCGTGCTGAAGGACCATTCCGTGTTCGTGATCGCGTGGCGCGAAGCGCTGCGGCTGGGCGGCACCATGGAATTCGCCGGTGCCGATCCGCAGCTGCGCACGACCCGCCTGCAGGCCTTGCAGCAGGCCGCCGACCACTACCTGCGCGCGCCACGTGGTGTGCAGCTGCAGGAGCAGTGGTGCGGGTGGCGCCCCATGAGCGTGGACGACGTGCCGTTGATCGGCCGCGCGCCCGCGCATCCTCACGTCTGGCTTGCAGCGGGGCATGGCATGCTCGGCATCAGCATGAGCGCCGGCACCGGCCAGCTGATCGCCGATCTCGTCTGCGGCCGCACGCCAGCGATCGATCCTGCCCCTTACCGACCCGAGCGATTCCGATGAGCACTGCACCCTATGATTACGACCTGATCGTCCTTGGCGGTGGTTCCGCCGGCCTGGCTGGCGCGATCCGCGCCGCGCAGCACGGCAAGCGCGTGGCGCTGCTGGAGCCTGGTGAACTGGGCGGGACCTGCGTCAACGTCGGCTGCGTGCCGAAGAAGGCCATGTGGCTGGCGGCCGACCTGCACGAGCGCATCGGCCTGGCCAGTGCGATGGGTTTCGATGTCAAGGCACGCCCGGCATTGTCGTGGAAGGAGCTGGTGATCCATCGCCAGGCCTACATCAGCAACATCCACACCAGCTACCACAAGCGCCTGGACGAAACCGGCGTGGTGCGCATTCCGGCGCGCGGTCATCTGCTCGATGCGCATACCGTGGCCTGCAGCGATGGCGTGCGTTACAGCGCTGAACACATCCTGATCGCCACCGGCGCGCACCCGCTGCGGCCTGACATCCCCGGTGCCGAACTGGGCCTGGTCTCCGATGATTTCTTCGATCTGCGCGCGGCACCGGCCGAGGTGGCGATCATCGGTGGCGGTTACATCGCGGTGGAGCTGGCCGGCCTGCTGCAGGCACTGGGCAGCAAGGTGAGCCTGCTGGTGCGTGGCCAGCGGCTGCTGGATCGCTTCGATTACGAGCTGACCGATCAGCTGGCCGAGAACCTGAAGCAGCAGGGCGTGCGCATCCATTTCGGCTATCGCCTGCGCGAACTGCAGCGCGATGGCGAACGCGTACGTGCATTCGGCCATGATGGCCCGCTCGACAGCGTGTTCGACGCGGTGTTCTTTGCCACCGGCCGCCGTGGCAACAGCCGCGATCTGGGCCTGGAAGCGCTCGGCATCGGTATCGGCGAACACCAGCAGGTGCAGGTGGACGAATGGCAGACCACGTGTGTGCCGAGCGTGCACGCGGTGGGCGACATCGCTGGCAAGGTCGGCCTGACCCCGGTGGCGGTGGCCGCTTCGCGGCGGCTGATGGACCGCCTGTTCGGTGGCCGCCCGCAGTCGAAGATGGATTACGAGAACGTGGCCAGCGTGGTGTTCTCGCATCCACCGCTGGGCGCGGTGGGCATGAGCGAAGAAGAGGCGCGCGCGCGGTTCGATCAGGTGAGCGTCTACCACAGCCGTTTCCGTCCGATGCTGCAGGGGCTGGCCAATGGCACCCAGCGCAGCCTGTTCAAGATGGTCTGTGCTGGTCCGGAAGAACGGGTGGTGGGCATCCACCTGCTGGGCGAAGCGGCCGACGAGATCCTGCAGGGGTTTGCGGTGGCGGTGAAGATGGGCGCGACCAAGGCCCAGTTCGACGACACCGTGGCGATCCACCCGACCTCGGCCGAGGAAGTGGTGCTGATGCGCTGAGCTGGACGGTTCTAGAGCCGAGCCTATGCTCGGCTCTCCAGGTCACCAGGCGCACCCATGCGACAATGGACGCCCTTGCGCCTTCCCTGGCCGCCCCGTGCGGCCCGCCGTCGTCCTGATGTCCAGCCCCGCTTCCCGTATCGCCACCGCTTCCCCACGCATCGCGCTGGGAGGCATCGGCCTGGCCGCGATCGGCGCCATCGCCGCCTCCGGCAAGGCCATCATCGTCAAGCTCGGCCTGCGTCACGGCGTGGATGCCACCACGCTGCTCGCCCTGCGCATGCTGATGGCGCTACCGCTGTTCGTGCTGATGGCACTGTGGGCCGCGCGCCGGGCCGAGCCGCTGTCCTGGGCCGACCGTGCCCGCGTGTTGTGGCTGGGCTTCACCGGCTACTACCTGTCCAGTCTGCTCGACTTCCAGGGCCTGCAGTACATCAGCGTGACCCTTGAGCGCCTGATTCTTTACTTGAACCCGACCCTGGTGCTGCTGATCAACGTGCTGCTGACGCGCCAGCGGCCGGGTCGGTGGCAGATCGGCGCGCTGGTGCTGAGTTACCTCGGCGTGCTGCTCGCCTTCGGCCACGATCTGCAGCGCGAGGGCGGGCAGATCATCGTCGGCAGCCTGCTGGTACTGGGCAGTGCGCTCAGCTACGCGCTGTACCTGTTCGGCAGTGGGCAGGTGGTCGCACGCATCGGCGCGGTGCGGTTGACCGCCTATGCCAGCTGCGTGGCCAGCGTGCTGGTGCTGCTGCATTTCGCGGTGACCCATCCGCTGCCGTTGCTGTGGCAGGCACCGGCGCCAGTGCAATGGCTGTCGCTGGTCAATGCCACCGCGTGCACGGTGCTGCCGGTGCTGGCGATCATGCTGGCGGTGCAGCGCGTGGGTTCGTCGCTGGCCGCGCAGGTCGGTATGCTGGGCCCTGTTTCCACCATCGTGATGAGCCTATGGCTGCTCGACGAACCGATGGGACCGGCGCAGATCGCCGGCACCGTGCTGGTACTGATCGGCGTACTGCTGGTGACCCGCCTGCGGCGCTGACACCGGAGCAGGCGCGTGCGCGCATCCTGGCGGTGATCCGCGCGATCCCCGTGGGCCAGGTGATGGGCTACGGCCAGGTGGCGATGCGCGCGGGCCTGCCCGGGCGTGCACGCCTGACCGCGCGCATCCTGGGCCAGAACGACGACCCGGACCTGCCCTGGCACCGCGTGCTGCGCTCGGATGGGCGAATTGCCATGGAAGAAGGGTCGGCCGGATGGCGCGAGCAGTCACAGCGGTTGCGCGCGGAGGGCGTAGTGGTGGAGAACGGCCGGGTGCGGATGCCGGCGGCTGATCCGGCAGCGGCACTGGATGCCGCTGTGTGGGGCCCGGGATGAGCACCGCTGGCGACTGAACAGGCCGGACCTGAGGGCCGCCAACAAGACACGGTGCTGCGGCTATGATGGAGGCCGTTCCATGCCGGTACTCCCATGTTCCCGCGACTGCCAACCGTCACCAAGGCCCTGCTGATCGCCAATGCGATCCTGTTCCTGCTGCAGCAGCCGTTCCTGCTCGGCATGCAGACCTTCGAGCCGTTCATGCTGCAACCGCTGCAGCAGGGCTTCGATGCGTTCTCGCCGGGCGGCAACTTCCAGCCGTGGCAGCTGCTGACCTATGGCTTCCTGCATGGCAGCTTCGGCCACCTGTTCTTCAACATGCTGGCGGTCTTCATGTTCGGCGCGCCGCTGGAGCAGACCTGGGGCGAGAAGCGCTTCCTGCTGTATTACCTGGTGTGCGTGGCTGGTGCAGGCGTCTGCCAGCTGCTGGTGGGCACGCTGCTGGAAAACCCGGCGACGGTGCTGGGCGCCTCCGGTGGCGTGTTTGGCCTGCTGCTGGCCTACGGCATGCTGTTCCCCAACCAGCGGGTGATGCTGCTGTTCCCGCCGATCCCGATGAAGGCGCGGACCTTCGTGATCCTGTTCGGCGTGGGCGAACTGGTGCTGGGCATGACCGGCTGGCAGCCGGGCGTGGCCCATTTCGCGCACCTGGGCGGCATGCTGTTCGGCTGGTTGCTGATCCGTTACTGGCGCGGGCAGCCGCCGTTCAACAAGCGCCGCCCGCCCGGCCCACCGAAGCGCCCGAACCATCTGCGCAGCGTCAAATGATCCGAAGGATCATTTGAGGCTGTGGGTGCCGACCGTTGGTCGGCACACCGCTACAGGTCCCGCAGCACCACCTGCGCCGCATTGTGCCCCGGTGCACCGGTAACACCACCGCCGGGATGGGTACCCGACCCACACAGATACAGGCCGGGAAGGGCGCCGCGATAGCCGGCCTGGCCGACCATCGGCCGCGCCGAGAACAACTGGTTGGCGCTCAGTGCGCCGTGGAAGATGTCGCCGCCGACCAGGCCGAAGGTGCGTTCCAGATCGAGCGGGGACAGCACCTGACGACCGAGCACGCTGTCAGCGAAGCCGGGCGCATAGCGTTCAACGGTAGCGATCATCAGGTCGGCTACCGTCTCGCGGTGGTCATCCCAGTGACGCCCATCAGGAAGTACCGGCGCCACATGCTGGCAGAACAGGCTGGCCACATGCTGCCCGGGCGGTGCCAGTGAATCGTCCAGCGTACTGGGTATCAGCATTTCCACGATCGGTTCGCGCGACCAACCGTCGCGGCGCGCATCCAGCCAGGCGCGATCCATGTAGTCCAGGCTGGGTGCCATGATGATGCCGGCACTGAGGTGATCGCCCGGACCGGGCAGGGCGCGGAACTCCGGCAGCCGCGACAGCGCCACGTTCATCCGGAAGGTGCCGGAACCGCAGCGCCAGTTCGTCATGCGTTCGCGTGTGGCAGCCGGTACCTGCGCCGGCTCCAGCAGCTGTTCGTACAGCAGCTTCGGATTGACGTTGGCGACCACCGCGCGTGCACGCAGGGTTTCGCCGTTGGCCAGTTCCACCCCCACGGTGCGGCCCTGTTCGGTCAGTACCCGTCGCACGCCGGCATCCACGCGCAGCTCGGCCCCGGCCTCGCGCGCCGCGCTGGCGATGGCCTGGCTGATCGCGCCCATGCCACCCATCGCATGGCCCCATGCACCCTTCACGCCATTGCACTGGCCGAACACGTGATGCAGCAACACGTAGGCGCTGCCCGGTGTGTATGGACTGGCATAGTTGCCGACGATGCCATCGAAGCCGAACAGCGCCTTGATCGGCTCGCTCTCGAACCAGCGGTCCAGGTATTCCGCCGCCGACAGCGTGAACAGGTCCAGCAGCTCCTGCCGCAGCGGTGCATCCAGCGCCGCCAGTTCGCGGCCGAGCTTCCCCATCTGCCAAAGTGCGGGCAGGCCGCGCCAGCCGCCGGCAACGCCGATGTCCGGTGGCGCGCGTAGAGCCCACGCGCGCAGTACATCGGCGAAGATCTCCAGGCGTGCTTCGTACGCTGGCAGGCGCTGTGCATCCCGCTCGGAGAATCCAGCGACTTCGGCCTGGGTGCGGCCAGGTGCCGACAACAGGTAGCGGTCGTCGGGCAATGGCAGGAAGTTGTTGGCCGGGCGCGCGACGATGCGCAGCCCATGCGCATGCAGTTGCAGGTCTTCGATCACCTTCGGTTGCAACAGCGACACCGTGTACGACGCCACCGAGTTGCGGAAGCCGGGATGGAACTCCTCGGTGACCGCCGCTCCGCCGAGCACGCCGCGCCGTTCAAGGACCAGCACGTTCTTTCCGGCCTTCGCCAGATAGGCCGCACAGACCAGACCGTTGTGGCCACCCCCGATGATGATTGCATCCCAGGACATCAGCACCTCTGAAAAAAGGGACGGAGGGGATTAAGTCGCAATTGGCACGGGACCAGCGGCGATGGGAAGAAACGACTTAATCCCCTCCGTCGCCTTTTTGGATTGCGGCCTGGATGGTGGCGATGTCGATCTTCTTCATCGGCATCATCGCGTTGAAGGCGCGCTTGGCCAGTGCCTTGTCCTTGCTGGTCACTGCTTCGATCAACATGCGCGGGCTGATCTGCCAGGAGATGCCCCAGCGATCCTTGCACCAGCCGCATTGGCTCTCCTGGCCACCGTTGCCGACGATCGCATTCCACAGACGGTCGGTCTCGGCCTGGTCCTCGGTCTGGATCTGGAAGGAGAACGCTTCGCTGTGCTTGAACGCGCTGCCGCCGTTGAGGCCGACGCAGGGAACGCCGCAGACGGTGAATTCGACGGTCAGCACGTTGCCTTCCTTGCCATCCGGGTAGTCGCCCGGCGCGTGATGCACGGCGGTGACCGCGCTGTCGGGCAGGAGGCTGGCATAGAAGGTGGCGGCCTCGAGCGCGCCGTTGTCGTACCAGACACAGATGGTGTTCTTGTGTGCCATGTCGGGGCTCCGCGATGGACGAGGCCGCAGCGATAGCACGCCGGGTGTTAAGCCGGGATGGGTATCACGGTGACCGGAGACTGGGGGCGGAAACGGGAGGAGCGGGCTGCAAGCGGCTGATTAATAAACAAAACTTGAACAAAGTTCATGTTTGTATCAAAACTTTTCCTTCAATTTCAATTGGTTATTTTTGTTCAGCTGCCATTGCAAATTAAGAATTGATGAAATTAATATTTGGTTCAGCTACATGGAGCTGTCGCTTCCGTGCAGCAATTCTGCAACTGCAGCCTGATCTTCACCGAATCAAGGAAACTCCATGACCAGCAGCAAGCACGTCGCAAGGTTGAAGCGTACCGCCTTGGCGGTCGTCCTGACTTCTTTCATCGGCGCCGCAGCCGCGCAGAGCACGACCGGTTCGTTGTACGGCAGTGCGCCTGCCGGCACGACCATCGTCGTGCAGAGCGATACGGGCCTGAAACGCTCGGCGACCGTCGACAGCAATGGCCGCTACAACCTCGGCTCGTTGCCGGTGGGCAAGTACACCATCATCCAGCAGCGTGACGGCCAGACCGTCGATCAGCGCGAGAATGTTCTGCTGAAGGTCGGCGTTGGCACCGAGGTGTCGTTTGCCGGTGGCAGCAGTGCCGCCACCACGCTGGAGGCCGTGAACGTCGTCGCGGCGAATGTGCCGAAGATCGATGTCACCAATACGGTGTCCAAGTCGGTCATTACGTCCGAGCAACTGGATGTGTTGCCACTGGGGCGTAGCGCCGAAGCCATCGCATTGCTCGCGCCAGGTGTTGTCGCAGGCAGTGGCGCGTTCAGCAACGGCTCGCGTTCGGTGCTGTCTTTCGGTGGTTCCAGTGTTACTGAGAATGCCTACTATCTGAATGGCTTCCTGGCCAACAATCCGCTCAGCAACTTGGGTGGTATCAGCCTGCCCTATGGGTCGATCGACCAGCAGGAAACGTTCATGGGCGGCTACGGAGCGGGATACGGGCGCTCCACCGGTGGTGTGATCAACCAGCTCGGCAAGCGCGGCACCAATGAATGGCATTTCGGCGTGCAGGCCACCTGGGCCCCGGACTCGCTGTCGGCTTCTGCGGCCACTGTCATCTATCCCAATCGCCAGCTGCCAGATGGATACAGCTACACCGATGACTCGTTGCCTGGTTCGCTCTATCGCTACCGCAAGGACGATGTCGCCACGCGTACCACCTACAGTGGCTATGCCAGTGGCCCGCTGATCGAGGATCGTCTGTTCATTCACTTGGCTGCGGAAAAGGACCGCACCGAAGGTGTGTCCACGAACAGCTCTGCAGCAACGCAGCAGGTGCGCAACCACTACACCATTGATGCGCCGAAGTTCTATGGAAAGATCGACTGGAACATCAACGATAGCAATACGCTGGAATACACCCGCGTGCAGAACACCGATCGCAACGGTGGCTACTACCGATCGTTCGACTACGAGGACCTGGCCGAAGGTGATCGCACCGGCACGTTCCCGAACACCACGAAGCTCAAGGACGACTTTGACATCTTCAAGTACACCGGCTACCTGAACGATGACCTGACCCTGAGTGCGGTATGGGGTCGCAGCAAGGAGAGCAATCTGGAGTCGAATCCGCTGGATACGGCCAACCCCTATCTCAGCAGCCCGGGCAATCAGGATCCGTCCATTACCGGTGGCCGCCCCATCCGCAACGACCAGTCGGCGCTCTATACCAAGTCGTCAGATGCGGGCAGCAAGACCCGAGGCCTGCGTGTAGACCTGCAGTACCGCATCGGCAACCACGAGCTGACCGGTGGTATCGATAACATGTACTTCCAGGGGCATAACGAAGGTCAGGCGATGACCGGGCCGGGGTATGCCTGGATCTATGGTCGTGTTGATCCGGCCTCGTCGCCGAATCCGGGCTTTGATATCACCCCGCCGGGCGGCAATGGCTACTTCGTGCAGAAGTACATCTTCTCCACGACCACCAGCATGTCGGTCAAGCAGAAGGCCTACTATCTGGAGGACCGCTGGCAGGTCACGCCGAACTGGTTGGTGACCCTCGGCATCCGCAATGACAAGTTCACCAACTACAACAGTGCGGCCAAGCCTTACGTCGACAGCGGTGACCAGTGGGCGCCGCGTCTGGGCGCGAGCTGGGATGTGTTTGGCGATTCGTCGCTGAAGGTGTTCGCCAACCTGGGCCGCTACTACCTGGCGTTGCCCAACAGCGTTGCTATTCGTGGTGCTTCCGCCTCGACGTTCACCCGCGAGTACTTCACCTATAGCGGAATTGATGCCAACGGCAACCCGACCGGGTTGACCGCTCTGGGCCCGGGCCCGGTGTCAGCCAACAATGAATATGGCCAGACCCCTGATCCGTTGTCGATTGCGCCGACCGACCTGAAGTCGCAGTACCAGGACGAGCTGATCCTTGGCTTCGAGAAGACGCTGGGCGAGCGCTGGAGCTCCGGTGCCAAGTTCACCTATCGTCGCCTGCAGACGGCCATCGACGATACCTGTGACTCCGATCGCATCCACGACAAGCTTGCCGCGATGGGCGTCGACGACAGCAATCTCGATGTCCCGGGCTGTGTGATCTTCAATCCGGGCAAGACCAACACCTTCATGATCCGACACGCGGATGGCTCGGGTTACACGCCGGTGCAGATGAGCTCCGCCGACTGGGGTTACGGCAACAAGAAGGCCAAGCGTGACTACATCGCCGTCGATCTGTTCATCGAGCACCCGCTGAGCGACAAGTGGTACGGACGTCTGGATTACACCTGGTCGCGCAGCTTCGGCAATACCGAAGGCCAGGTGAAGTCGGATATCGGCCAGGATGACGTCTCCAAGACCCAGGACTGGGATGCCGCGGCACTGATGGAATACGCCGGTGGCTATCTGGCGAACGACCGCCGTCACCAGCTGAAGGGCTATGGCGCCTATATGTTCAACGACGAGTGGTCGGCGTCGGCCACCCTGCGGATCATGTCGGGGGCGCCGAAGAGCTGCCTGGGCTACTACGGCACCGATGAGAGTGATCCGCTGGGCTACGACGCGGCCTATCACTATTGCGGTGGCAAGCCGTCGCGTCCGGGTGACGCCGGCCGGCAGCCCTGGACGACCCGCCTGGATCTGGGCGTGATGTATCGCCCTTCGTTTGCCGATCACAAGCTGGCTTTCAGCCTGGATGTTTTCAATGTGCTGAACCAGCGTCGCGCCGTGCAGTCTGACGCGGTCTATGAAGATGGCCCCTACACGGTGTCCAACACCTACGGCATGGGTACCTACTTCAGCGCGCCTCGTTCGGTTCGTGTCAGTGCGTCCTACGACTTCTGATCGCAGCACCTGATCGATCTCTCCAGAAAACGACCTGGACCCCGGCCATGCCGGGGTCCCTTTTTTGGGTCGCCAAGCGAAAAAAGGGCGCCCGAAGGCGCCCTCTGCATTACCAGTTGCAGCAGTTAGCTCAGCGCCAGACCTTGATCTGCTCGGCTTCGCTGCGCTGCATCGGCTGGCCGGCCTTGCAGCTGAAGGTGGCACCGAACGCCGGCAGGTTGGCCAGCGTGCCGTTGCTGCGCCACAGGCCCGGTGCACGGATGTCGGCGGTCAGGCGACGCACGGCCTCGTTCGGCGACAGCTGCTGCGCCCACAGTGCCGACCAGGCGCGGAAGAAGCCCTGTTGCTGTGCCTGCTTGGCCTTCGGCTCCTGCGCGGTGTACGCGGCCCAGGCCAGTTCCAGACCGGCGATGTCGGCCAGGTTCTCTTCCTGGGTGAGCGTGCCGTTGACCTTGGCACCCTTCACGCCCGGGAAATCGTAGGCGCCGTACTGCGCGGCGACGCGGTTGCCGAGCAGGGTCCAGGCGGTCTTGTCGGCCGGCGTCCACCAGCTGCGCAGTTCGCCCTTGGCATCGACCAGCGCGCCCTTGGCATCGATCGCGCGGGTCAGCTCGTGGCCGACCAGGCCACCGAAGCTGCCGAACTTGTCGGCAGCGTCGGCCTTGGCGTTGAACACCGGCCCCTGCAGGATCGCAGCGGTGACGATCAGGCGGTTCTGCGCCAGGTCATAGGCCAGCGACGGCTGCTGCGGCAGCACGTCCCAGCGGCGGTCGGCGTTGCCCTTGCCGATGCGCTTCATTTCCTCACGGTGGCGCCAGGTCGACGCGATCAGCATGTTGCCGCCAAACGAACCACGGCCCATCGGCTGCACGCTGTAGTCGAGATCACGCAACGGGGTACCGATCTCGATCTTCAGCGCGGCCAGCTTGGCCTGCGCTTCGGTCTTGGCTTCGGCACTCATCCAGCTGCTGTTCTTGACCGCTTCGATCTGCACTTCGCGCACCTTGTCGACGATCCATGCGGCCTGGCGACGGTCTTCGGCCGACAGGTAACGGGCGGCGTATTCGCGACCGAGCATCGGGCCGGCGGCCACGTTGATCGCCTCCAGCACGTCTTCCCAGCGCTGCGGCGGCAGGGTTTCGCCACGCAGCACGCGGCCGCGGAATTCGAATTCGGCGTCGCGGTAGGCCTTGGACAGGTAGGGCGCCATCGAGTCGCCCACGCGCCAGCGCAGGTAGGCCTTCCACTGGTCCGGCTTCAGCTTGGTGACCATGCCATCGAGCTGCTTGAACAGGCCCGGGTCGGCCAGCGAGACCAGATCGTCGTCCACGCCCTGGGCCTTCAGGAAGGCATCCAGCTGCAGGTTGCGGTAGCGGCTGTTGAGCTCCTTGGTGGAGATCGGCGCGTAGTTGTTGAACGGGTTGTTGATGCCGGCCAGCGACTGCGCGTTGCGCGCCAGTTCGGTTTCCAGTGCGATCACCGATTGCGACTCGGCATCCAGCTTGGCGGCCGGAGTGCCGGTCAGTGCCAGGATCTGCTTGACGTAATTGCGGTAGCGGCCCATCAGCGCCACGGTGTCGGCGTCGGTGCGGGTATAGAACGCCGGGTCCGGCAGGCCCATGCCGCCCTGCATGAAGTAACCGATGTGGCGGTCCAGCGCCTTCAGGTCCACGTCCGGGCCGAAGTTGAAGGCCACCGGGATGCCGACCTGGTGCAGCGCGGCGATCGAGGCCGGCACATCCTTGGCCTTCTTGATCGCGTTGATGCGGGTCAGCAGCGGGGCGATCGGATTGGAACCGTCGGCTTCCACGGCGGCTTCGTCCAGGCCGCTGGCCCAGAAGTCGCCCAGCAGTTTCTGTACGTTGCCCTGCGGCGCCTTCATCGCTGCGTCGAGCAGTTCACGCTGCTGCTGACGGCTGCGGTCGACCAGCTGGCCCAGCGCGGTGGTGGCACCGGTCTGTGGCACCGGGTTGGCCTTCAGCCAGCCTGCGTTGGTGGCGTCATAGAAGTCGCTGCACTGGGCGCTGACGGCCGGGGCGCGCGCGGCCTTCTTCTTGGCGGCGGCGAACGCATCATGGGTCGGGACCAGGGTCGCCAGGCTGATGCCCAGGGCGATGGCAAGCGGACGGAAATTGGGCATGTGGAACGAATCCGTGATGGATTGAGGGCGCGCGCACTATAGCAAGCCGCGCATCGACGCGGCATGTACGCATCACGCTGCTTTCGCCGACCAGGGTCGGCCGCTAGCGGGGAGCGCCGAGATCATTGGATCCACACCATGCGTGGACGAAAAACACCCCCGAAAAACAAAGGCCCGGGAATTCCCGGGCCTCTGCAGGTCTGCCGCGGCGTCAGCCGTGGCTTACCAGATCACCACCTGCTGGTCGCCGCTGCGGGCCATCGGCGAACCGGCCTTGCACTGGAACGCGGCGGCGAAGGTCGGCAGGTTCGACGGCGCACCCATGGCGCGGAACTGCGCCGGGGCGTGCGGGTCGGTCGCCAGGCGGACCTTGGCGTTCTCCGGGGTGTACTTGGTGCGCCACACGGTGGCCCAGTTGAAGAAGAAGCGCTGGTCGCGGGTGAAGCCGTCCACCTTCGGGTCGTCCTTGCCGGCGCTGGCCTTCTGCAGGGCATCGTAGGCGGTAGCCAGGCCGCCCAGGTCGGCGATGTTCTCACCCAGGGTCAGGTGGCCGTTCACCGCCTGGCCGTCGACCTTGTACTGGTCGAACTGCTTGACCAGCTTGCCGGTCAGGCCTTCGAAGTTCTTCTTGTCAGCGGCGGTCCACCAGTCTTCCATGTTGCCGGTCGGCCCGAAACGTGCGCCCTGGTCGTCGTAACCGTGGGTCATTTCGTGGCCGATCACCGCGCCGATGCCGCCGTAGTTCAGTGCGTCGTCGGCCTTCGGATCGAAGAACGGCGGTTGCAGGATGGCGGCCGGGAACACGATCTCGTTCTGCAGCGGGTTGTAGTAGGCGTTGACCGTCTGCGGGGTCATGCCCCACTCGGTCTTGTCCACCGGCTTGCCGATCTTGGACAGGTTGAACTTGTAGTTGAATTCGTTGGCCGCGCGCACGTTGCCCAGGAAGCTGTCGCGCTGGGTCTGCAGGCCCGACCAGTCACGCCACTTGTCCGGGTAGCCGATCTTCGGGGTGAAGGTTTCCCACTTGGCGATGGCCTTGGCCTTGGTTTCATCGCTCATCCAGCTCAGGCCCTGGATGCGGTCCTTCAGCGAGGCGGCCAGGTTCTTCACCAGTTCTTCCATCTTCGCCTTGGCTTCCGGCGAGAAGGCCACCTTCACGTACAGCTGGCCGAAGGCTTCACCGGCGTCATTCTCGATGGTGCCCAGCACACGCTTCCAGCGCGGCTTCTGCTCCTTCTGGCCGTTGAGGGTCTTGCCGTAGAACTCGTAGTTCTCCTGCACGAAGGCATCGGCCAGGTACGGCGAGGCGCTGTCCACGGTGTGGAAGCGCAGGTAGGCACGCCACACCGACGGATCGGTGTCGCCCAGCGCCTTGCTCACTTCCTCATGGAAGGCCGGCATGGCCAGCGAGAACTTCTCCGGTGCGGCCACGCCCTGCGACTTGAAGAACTCGGTCCAGCTGAAGTTCGGGGTCAGCTTGTCCGCGTCGGCCACGGTGACCGGGTTGTAGTACAGCTCGACGTTGCGCGAAAGTTCGACACGCGACTTGGACGCCTTGGCCAGGCGGGTCTCGAACTTGACCACGTCCTCGGCCTGCTTGGCAGCGTCGGCAGCGGCGACGCCGGACAGCTCCAGCACCTTGGCGACGTGCGCCTGGTAGGCCTTCAGCTTGTCGGCGTTCTTGGCATCGGTGTAGTAGGTGCTGTCCGGCAGGCCCAGGCCGCCCTGGCTGGCGTAGGCCATGTTCACGGCCGAGTTCTTGAAGTCGGCTTCGGCGCCGAAGCCGAACAGAACGTTGTCACCCTTGGCGGCGCTGGAGCGCAGGTAATTAGCGATGGCTGCCTTGTCCTGCAGGCCATCGATCGCGGTCAGGTCGGCCTTCAGCGGCTCGATGCCCTGGGCGTTGATCTTGGCCTCGTCCATGCCGGTGGCCCACAGATCACCGACGATCTTCTCGATGTGGTTCGGGGTCTTCACCTGTGCCACCTGCTCGGCCAGCTGGTGCTGCACGGCCACCGAACGCTCGTCGAGGATGGTGAAGGCGCCCCAGCTGGTGCGGTCGCCCGGGATTTCATTGGCGGCCAGCCACTTGCTGTTCACGTAGTCGCCGAAGGCGCCACAGGCGTCCTTGCTGGCATCCAGGTCGCTGGGCTGGAAGGCGTTGTAGGCCGGCAGCTTGCTCTCGTCCAGCGTGTAGTTTGTGGCTTCGGCCGCAGCCGGCGTGGAGGCGGTGGCGTCCTTGGCCGGGGTTTCGTTCTTGCCGCAGCCAACCAGCGCGGCCGAAACGGCCAGGGTCAGCAGCACGATCTTGGGAGTACGGGTCACTTTGATGGCCTCCAGGCCGAGTGAGTCAGGGAAGGGCCGCAGGGACGGCCGTGGGCCGAACGATACGCCGCCGGCCTGCCCTGCAAGGGTGTCGAAGGTCATGGCCGGGCGCAAGGGGCCGACGGCGACGCGCCACGAAAGGAAAAAAGAAGGGCCCGTGCGGATCGCACGGGCCCTCGGGGTCAACGATGCTGCCGGATGATCAAAAATCGTATCGGGCAGTGAAGCGGAAGTAGCGCGGGGTCGAGTAGTTCAGGTCACGACCGTACTCCGGGTTGTAGTCCGCTGCGCCGCGGTACGGCGAGGCGGCGTAACGCGAGTACGTGCTGCCAGCCACCTGGCGATTCAGCAGGTTGATCACATCGGCCTGCAGGGTCAGGCCCTTCGCCCAATCCGGCGTGTACGCGACATTCAGCCCCAGGTTGAACTGCCACGGCGCCTTGCCGTGCGAACCGCGCGGCGAAGAACCGTAGTCCGCCGACGGCGGCACGTAACCGGCCGTGCCCGGTGTGGTGCCGCTGCCCGGCAGGCCGCAGTACCAATAGTAGGAGCCATCGTAGAGGCCCTTGTCTGGGGTCGGGTACATGCTGGTGCAGTTGTTCGGACGACCTTCGGCAACGGTCAGGCTGCCACCCACGCGCCACTCGGGGGTCAGCTTCATGTAGCCGAACGCCTTGAGCACATGGCCACGGTGGTTCGGCAACAGCCCATTGGCGCCCTGCATCAGCTGCGGCAGATCCCAGTCCTGGGTGACCGACACATCTTCCTGGCCACCGGTACCGGTATCCAGGTCGGAGTTCAGCTGGCCTTCGGTATTGCCGTAGTTGCGGCTGAAGGTGTACATGACCTTGCCGTACCAGTTGTCCGTACGCTTCTCCAGGAACAGGTCCAGCGCGTAGTACTTGCGCTTGAGCTTGGGCAGGCCAAGGTCAGCTGCCGAATAGTGCACCTTCTCGTAGCTGCCATCGGCCTGTTCTTCCCAGAAGGTGTTGCCCACGCCAGGGTTGAACAGGAAGCATGCGCCGCCCAGCGCGGGGGTGCAGGTGTCGTCGATCGCGCTCTTCAGTTCGCGGTAGGTGAACTTCGCGCCCCAGACGGTATCAGCCGCAAGCTGCTGCTCCATGCCAATGATGTACTCGTCCTGGTAGTGCGACTTCATGTCCACTGCGGCCAAGGTGCGCGGATTCGGCGCACTGCCGCATTCCAGGTTGCTGGCGACAGCGTTGGTACCCGGGCACAGGTACCCCTTCGAGGCATCGACCGGAATGGAATTGAGCCCCGTCGGTGCACCGGTGGTCGGATCGACGCCGGTGTAGGTGAAGTACTCGTTGGTGTTGAGCGAGCCGGAGGCTGCACGCACTGCCACGTTGTTCGGCATGGCCAGGTGGTAGCGACCGGCATTGGCGAACAACTTCAGCGACGAGTCGCCATGAACGTCCCAGGCCACGCCCAGACGCGGTGCCAGCTGCGTCTTCTGGCTCGCATACTTCTCGCCCGTGCCGGTGTAGTTGGTGAACTGTTCGTTGCGCAGACCCAGCGATAGCAAAACGTTGTCCGAAACCTGCCAGCGGTCTTCGATGTACTGCGAGGCCTGCTCGGTCTTCGGCTGTGCCAGCTTGGTGCTGTACAGGCGATAGACGTAGTAGCCCTGTGCGCCCAGGCCGCCACCGGAAGCTGCCGAGCTCACGCCGTGCGATGCATCGATCGGGGTGTTCGGGTTGGTGGAGCGACGATAGATCCAGCCGTAGCCGCCGGGATACTCGGTGCCGGTCAGCGACTCTGCATCCTGGCGGTCGAAGCCGAAGCGGAGTTCATGGTTGCCCAGACGCCAGGTCAGGTCGATACGCCCGCCCTTGGTCTCGTCGAAGGCGCCGTCGGCGTTGACCAGCGAGGTCGTGCTCTGGCAGCCGCTGTAGTTCAGGCCCGGCACGCGTGCAGTGGTTCCGGCACTGATGTACGGGCAGCTTGCGTCGTAGTTGTACAGGCCCTGCGAGTGTTCGATCTTCTGGCGACCGTACAGCGCCGACAGGGTCAGGTTGTCGGTCAGGTAGCCGGTGTACTTGCCGATGTAGAGTTTGGAGTCTTCCTTGGTGCTGATGCCGCCGGTCTGCACGTCGCCATGTGTGAACTTGTTGTAGTCGAACGAGTAGTACTCGGCGTCGTACTTGGTAACGTCAGACACACCTGTCAGCTCGATGACGTGGTTGTCGGTGATGTTCCAGTCGATCTTCGCCGTCCAGCGCGGATATTCATAGGTGTACTCGTTCCAACCGCGGGTCAGGTTGGCCGGGCTGGTGTTGGTCGCGTAGCGGGCGCTGGTGCCGTCAGTCTTGGTGAACTCGCCGTTGACGAAGAAGAACAGCTTGTCCTGGACGATCGGGCCGCCGACATAGGCACCGGTGGTGTTCTGCCAGGAGTTGTTCTTGTTGCGGTACTGATACAGCTTGCCATCGGTCTGGTAAGCCGCGCCGCGCGGATCATTGGCGGTGAAGTGGCCGGTGTTGGCGTAATACATGTTGCGCGGAGATGCGCGCAGCGATTCCGGGCTCCAGATCTCGTACGCACCGGCCTTCCATTCGTTGGTGCCGCGACGGGTCACGATGTTGACCACGCCACCGGTGGAGCGCCCAAAGTCCGCGCCATAGCCGCCGGTGAGGACCTGTTCCTGGGCGATGGCCTCAAAGGGCAGTGTGGTCGAGCCGATGCTGGTCAGCGGGTTGGTTACCGCAAAGCCGTTGATGTAATAGGCATTCTCCGACGCAGCAGAACCGCCGAAGCTGGGTACGCCGCTGTAGCTGTTGCTGGCGATCGCACCGGGTGCCAGCAGGGCAACAGCAGTGATGTCGCGCGGCAGCGGAAGGCTGCGCAGGTCTTCGTAGCTGAAGACGGTCCGGGTATCGACCTGCGAAACGTCGATCGATGCCATCGACGCGGCGCGCACCACGATGCCGTCCAGATCAGTCGCCTTGCCGCCGGCGAAGGAGACCTCGGTGCCGGAGGCGATGTTGACCGCCACGTCATTCTGTGTCGTGACCGTGGCGCCGTCACGGCGCAGTTCCACCGAGTAGCGGCCGTTGGGCAGGTCGGACACGCGGTAACGACCATTGGCATCAACCGGCAGGGTGCGCGTGGCGCCGGTCCCCAGGTTGCGGACAACCACGCTCGAACCCGTGCCGGCCGGCGCCTGGCCGTAGATGTAACCGGTCACGGACTGAGCGTGGGCGATCGAGAAAAGGCAACCAGACAGGGCGGTAGCCAGCGCCGCGCGGCGCCAGAACTTCGTTTGCATCAGGACTCTCTCCGGGGTGTAGTGGGTGCGCCTCGTGGCCAAACAGGAACGCGGTCACAAACGGCGTGCCTCATTTATAAATGCCTCGTGAACAAAAATGCAATGAATCCTGAATGAAATTTTTTAGGTGAAAAGGTTTGGAAAAGCCACGGGTTGATAAAGTGCGTCATCGTGAAGCTAATTTCGGCGAAAATAAGGCTAAAATCATTTTCATGTGATGGGCGGCGCGATCGCTGCATGAGGTGGAATTGTCATATTTTTCTGACATTCATGAATCCAGCCGCGAACGATCAAGGATGGTCACCGACGCGCAGCATCCGGAGAGAAGCGGTGGAAGACCCACGCAGGCAAAAAAAAGCCCCGCCGGAGCGGGGCCTCTGCTTCCATGTGTGTTTGGCTGTGCTTACTTCCTGCCGAAGTCGTACTGGGCCTGGACGTAGATAGCGCGCCCGTAGGCGTTGTAGAGCGAGTTGTTGTACGGCACGTCGATGTTGCCCGCGTAGGAGTGCTGCTGGTTGTCCGGCAGCTTGTTGAACAGGTTGTTGACCATCAGCGAGAACGTCAGGTTGTCCATCGCGCGGTAGTTCACGCTCAGGTTGTACGTCGTGTAAGAGCCCCACTTGCCAGCCTTGTAGCCGGACGTCGGATCGACATAGTCATAGCCACGGCCCAGGTAGGACAGGTAGTTCGGCGTGCGGCCGATGTAATTGAAGTACAGCGTGGTGGTGAACTTGTCGATCGCCCAGCCGATCGAGCCGTCAGCCCGGACCTTGGCGTAGGAGTCGTACACCCACATTGCGTACGGGTTGCCCAGCAGATCCAGGAACGGGTCGTTGAGCTGCGGCTGCAGTTCACGCTTGAGCATGTTGGTGTAGTTGCTGGAGAACTGCAGCGAACCGAAGCGACCGATGTCCTGCACGTACTTGAAGCTGGCAGTGACCGCCTCGAGGTTCTGCCGTGCCACGTTCAGCTTCGGCGTGTAGATCTCCTCCAGCGCGCCGGTGGCATCACGGGTGACCCAGTTGGCCACTTCCTCGCAGGTGGCGCCGGCGGTGTTGGTCAGGCCGTTGCGGCAGTAGTACTCGGCCAGCAGCAACTGGTCGGAGCTGAGGGTGTTGACCTCGTTCTTGATCTTCCAGTTGTAGTAGTCCAGGGACACCGACAGGTCGTTGATCGGCGCCCACACCAGGCCCGCGTTCCACACATCGGCGGTAATCGGCTTCAGCTCCGGATTGCCCGACTGGGTGCCGAACACCGACACGCTGCCGTAGCGGCAGTCGACCGTGTTGGACGGATCGAACCCGAGCTGGCCACAGCGGTAGTAATCCTTGGACCCATTGGCGTAGTAGCCGCTCTTGCCCTGGAAGGCATCGGGCAGGGACGGGGCGCGGAACGCGGTGCCGTACTTGCCGCGGACCAGCAGGCTTTCGAAGGGGCGGAACTCGAGGCCGATGCTGTAGGTGGGCTTGTCTACGGTATGGCCGGCGATCTTGAAGTTGTCGTAGCGGCCGGAAGCGGTGACCGTCAGCATGTCATGCAACGGCAGACGCAGTTCGCTGGTGACAGCGTAGTTGCTGCGATGGCCGTTGCCCGCCACCGAGGTGGTACCGAACACTGTGCCGTCGGTCAGGCGCACGTCCGGCGTGTAGTTCCACCCTTCGCTGCCGCCTTCAACCACGGCGGCAAAGCCGGCGTCGCCACCGGGCAGCTTGAACAGCGAGCTGTTGGTGATCTGCGCGCGGGTCTGGGTCTGCCAGGTGCGGCTGCGGCTGGTGGTGAAGCCGGTGAAGCTCTGGAAGGCCCCTTGCGGCAGCTGGGAATAGAAAGCGCCCCAGTTCGGGTTGTAGATGTTGTAGCCGTCGTCGGTCTGGCCCAGCACCGGTCCCAGCACGTTGTCGGCAAACCAGTTGTTGATCGGGTCGTTCCAGCGTGCATAGCCACGCTCGTTGAGCTTGTACTCGCCGCGGGTGACGCTGGCCTCGTAGTCCCAGTTGCTGCCGATCGCGCCGCGTGCACCGAGCGTGACCTGATAGGACTTGCTGCGGTCGGTATTCATGATGTCGCGGTAGCCAATGCCGCCGATGTCTTCGGGTGCGAACACGCGTTGCAGCCCCAGATAGCGACCACTGGACTGATCGAAGAACGGACCCATGCTGATGTCCGTGCCCCAGTAGTTGTAGCCGGCACCGGTGTTGTACTTGACGGTTTCGTAGCTGTAGAGGACATCGCCGAACAGCTGCAGGTTGTCATTCACATCGTAGGTCAGCGACGAATAGAACTGGCTGCTTTCCTTGCTGTTCTTGATCGTCTTGTAACCCGCACCGAACGCGGAGCCGCAGGATTGTCCAGCGCGGCGCGTACCGAGGATGGTGGTGCCGCCGAACTGGCCGGAAACGCCGGCGCAGTTGTTCGGATCCATCATCAGGAAATCATTGGTATCCGCGTCGAAGACCAGGAAGTCGTTCGAGGGCAGCTGGCGCGTGTAGCCATGCGGATTGTTCTGCTTGGTGATGTCGCGCTGGTAACCCCAGATCGGGTTGGTCTTTTCATACTGCACATTGACCAGGGCGCGGAAGCGATCGTCCTTGCTGTTGAAGCCATTGGCGCCGCTCACGCGGAAGCTGGCGCCACCGCCATCGGAATAGGCGCCGCCGCGCACGTTCAGCGTGCCGCCGTCCATGCGTTCCTTGAGGATGATGTTGACCACGCCGGCGATCGCGTCCGAACCGTACAGGGATGACTGGCCACCGGGCAGCACCTCGATGCGGTCGACGATGTCGATGGGGATGCCGCTGATGTTGTTGAACGCGTCGCTGCCGTTGTACAGCGCCGGATACGAGAGCATCGGGCGGCCGTTGATCAGGTACTTGGTGTAGCCCGGGTTCAAGCCGAACATGCCAGCCGCTTCAGCACCCTGGGTGAAGGATGCTGAGGTCTGGCCGCCTTGCAGGCCGCCGGTGGTCAACGAGGACTGCTGCAACACTTCGGCAACGCTGGAGAAACCGCGCGCCTGAATCGCCTCGGCGCTGATGGTCAGCACCGGCGTCTGGTTTTCGATCTGCGTCTGCGGGATCAGCGAGCCGGTGACCGTGACCCGGTCGAGGTTGGTCGCGGCCTTGCTGCTGTCCTGGGCGAGTACGGTGGCGCTGCTGCCGGCCAGCAACAAGCCGCAGGCGACGGCGTGGGTGAGCGGGTGGTGCGAGAATGCGAAGCGACGACGAGACATGCGATTACTCCGTGTGATCGTGATGACGCGTGTATCCCTTTCCTGGGATTTCGATTCTGTTCAGCTACTTTGCCTATGCGGTTTAGCGGCGTGGCGTCAACGTAACACACGCTTAACGTGCCTTGCGCAGTTCTGTAACGGTCGGTGACGGACGGTTGCGCGCTTCGTAAAAAGGCCCTTCTCCACAGGCATTTCTGCCGTTTTCCGGATTATCGGAAAGCAGGGAAAATGAATATTTGATAAATTCAACTGACATTAACAATCGATACGTCGCGGGCTTTCCCCATGCCGCATAGAAGGAAAAAAAAGGCCCCGCCGAAGCGGGGCCTGATCCAGACACGAAGTCCGGGAAACGACGGGATCAGAAGTTGTACTTGACCTGGGCCGAGATCTGGCGGCCGTAGACGCTGTAGAAGCCGTCATTGAACGGGGTCGATTCGTTGCCCGGGTAGTTGTAGCGCTGGCCTTCCGGCAGCTTGTTGAACACGTTGTTGACCATCAGCGACAGGACCAGATCGTCCTGTGCCTGATAGTTCATGCTCAGGTTGTACGTGGTGTACGAACCCCACTTACCGGCCTTGGCACCGGAAGAGTGGACATAGCCGTAGCTGCGGCCGGTGTAGGCCAGGTAGTTCGGGGTGCTGCCGACGTAGTTGGCGTACACGGTGGTGGTGAACTTGGCGATGTTCCAGGCTACCGACAGATCGCCACGGACCTTGGCGAAGTTGTCGTAGTACCACATGTTGTACGGATCGCTCAGCAGGTCGAGCTTGGCGGCGCCCGGCATCGGCTGCACTTCACGCTTCAGCATGTTCGTGTAGTTGCCGGAGAACATCAGCGAGCCGAAGCGGCCGATATCCTGCTGGTACTTGGCCGCCACCGTCACCGCTTCCAGGTTCTGGCTGGCGACGTTGAGCTTCGGCGTGTACACCCGGGTCAGGTTGCCGCCGGCATCGCGCGACACCCAGTCGGTGACGTTCTGGCAGCTGGCCGAGGTGTTGTTCGGCAGCCCGTTGTGGCACTGGTACTCGGCCAGCAGCAGCTGGTCGGTGCTGAGGGTCTTGACCTCGTTCTTGATCTTCCAGTTGTAGTAGTCGGCCGAGAGCGAGAAGTTGCTCACCGGGGCCCACACCACGCCTGCGCTCCACACGTCGGCGGTGATCGGCTTCAGGTCCGGATTGCCGGACTTTTCGCTGTACACCGAGGTGTTCTTGTAGAACGAGCAGGCCTCGTCACGCAGGCCGTAGCCCAGCTGGCTGCAGCGGTAGTAGTCGTTCTGGCCGGACGAGTACGAGCCGCTCATGCCCTGGAAGGCATCGGACAGGGTCGGTGCACGGAAGGCGGTGCCGTACTTGCCGCGCAGCAGCAGGCTCTCGATCGGACGGAATTCCAGACCGATGCTGTAAGTGGCCTTGTCGACGGTCTTGTCGGCGATCTTGAACGCGTCATAACGGCCCGAGGCGCTGACGGTCAGCTTCTCCAGCAGCGGCATGCGCAGTTCGCTGGTGACCGCGTAGTTGCTGCGGTGGCCGGCGCCCGCGACGGCGGTGGTGCCCCACACGTTGCCGTCGACGAAGGCCTGGTCCGGCGAGTAGTCCCAACCTTCGCTGCCACCTTCCAGCACGACGGCCAGGCCGGCGTCACCGCCCGGCAGGCTGAACAGCGAGCCGTTGGTCACCTGCACGCGACCCAGGTTCTGCCAGGTCTTGCTGCGGTGGGTGCCGTAGCCGGTGAAGCTGGCGAACTGGTCCGGGGTGATCGGCGAGTAGAAGGCAGCGTAGTTCGGGTTGTAGATGCCGAACGTGGCGGTCGGGTCCTTCGGGTCCGTGTAGGTGCCCAGGCGCGGGCCCAGCACGGTCTGGCCGAAGAAGTCCTCGATCTTGTCCTTCCAGCGCACGAAGCGGTTCTGGTCCAGGCGGTACTCGCCACGGGTGAAGCTGGCGCTGTAATCCCAGTCGCCGACCATGCCCTTGCCGCCCAGGGTGACCTGGTAGGCGCGGCTCTCATCGGAGTTCAGGATGTTGTTGTAGTCGCCCGCGCCGATCTCCTCCGGCGCGAAGGCGCGCTGCAGGTTCACGACCTTGCCTGCGCCCTGGTCGTAGAAGCCACCCATGACCGACTTCGTGCCCCACCACAGGGCGCTGGAGCCGGAGGTGAACTCGGTCTTTTCCTTGCTGTACAGCACGTCGGCGAACAGCTGGAAGTTGTCGTTCACGTCGAAGGTCATCGACGAGTAGAACTGGCCGCTGTTCTTGCCGTTCTTCAGGGTCTTGTAGCCGGCGCTGTACACCGAACCGCAGGACTCGCCCGACGCGCGCTTGCCGACGACGGTGGTGCCGTCGTACAGGCCCGCCACGTTGGCGCAGCGGCTCGGGTCCATCATCAGCAGCTTGTTGTCTGCATTGGTGATGACGGCGAAGTCGTTCGACGGCACCTGCGCGGTGTAGCCGACCGGGTTGTTCTGCTTGGTGATGTCACGCTGGTAGCCCCAGATCGGGCTGCCGTTCTCGATCTGCACGTTGACCAGCGCGTGGAAGCGGTCGTCGAACGCGTTGAAGCCCTTGGCTGCGCTGAAGCGGATATTGCTGCCGCCGCCTTCGGTGTAGGTGCCGCCACGGACGGTCATCGTACCGCCGTCCATGCGCTCCTTCAGGATGATGTTGACCACACCGGCGATCGCGTCCGAGCCGTACAGCGAGGACTGGCCACCGGGCAGCACTTCGATGCGCTCGACGATGTCGATCGGAATGCCGCTGATGTTGTTGAAGGTGTCGCTACCGTTGTACAGCGCCGGATACGAGAGCATCGGGCGGCCGTTGATCAGGTACTTGGTGTAACCCGGGTTCAGGCCGAACATGCCGGCTGCTTCAGCGCCCTGGGTGAACGAACCCGAGGTCTGGCCACCCTGCAGGCCGCCGGTGGTCAGCGAGGACTGCTGCAGCACTTCAGCAACGCTGCTGAAGCCGCGGGTCTGGATGTCTTCGGCGGTGATGGACATCACCGGGGTCTGGGTTTCAACCTGGGTCTGCGGGATCAGCGAACCGGTGACGGTGATCTTGTCCAGGTTGGTCGCCTTGTCCTGGGCCATTGCCGGGGCGGCGGCCATCAGGGCGGAAATCAGGGCGACGGCGAGCGTGTTGCGACGTGCGGTGTTGCTTGCGTATTTCATGTAGTTCCAATAGAGAGCAAAAACAAAAATCGGCACTGCGCATGCGCCATCGTGCGCGCTGGAAACCAGCTCCGCAGCCCAAAACAGTGCTCCAGGAACGTAACATGAACTTAACAATCTGTGCACGAATCTGTAGCAATCCTGAATTTCAGTCAGGCTACGTCCAGCTTGTATGATGTTGGGTTATTCCCCCTGATACAGCTGGTGCCCGTTGTGAACAGTTCCCCCCGCCGCCCCCATGCCAGCCAGGTCCAGAAGGGACTGACGCCACATGCCCGCATCCGCAATGTCATCGCGGTCGGCTCCGGCAAGGGCGGCGTGGGCAAGTCGACCACCGCGGTCAATCTGGCCGTGGCGCTGCAGCAGCTGGGCGCACGTGTCGGCGTGCTGGACGCGGACATCTACGGCCCCAGCGTGCCCGCCATGCTGGGCTTGTCCGGGCGGCCGGAAAGTCCCGACAACAAGAGCATCGAGCCCCTGCGCGCGTTCGGCGTGGACACGATGTCGATCGGTTACCTGATCGAAGAGGACACGCCGATGATCTGGCGCGGTCCGATGGCCACCTCGGCAATGACCCAGCTGTTCAACGACACGCTGTGGGATGACCTGGATTTCCTGCTGATCGACCTGCCGCCGGGCACCGGCGACATCCAGCTGACCCTGACCCAGAAGATCCCGCTGGCCGGTGCGGTGATCGTCACCACGCCGCAGGACATCGCCACGCTGGATGCGAAGAAGGCGCTGAAGATGTTCGAGAAGGTCGAGGTGCCGGTGCTGGGCATTGTCGAGAACATGGCCGTGCACACCTGCAGCCACTGCGGGCATGTCGAGCATCTGTTCGGCGAGGGCGGTGGCGAGCGCATGGCCGCGCAGTACGGCGTGCCGCTGCTGGGATCGCTGCCGCTGCAGATCGGCATCCGCGAGCAGGGCGATAGCGGTACCCCGATCACCGTGGCGCAGCCCGATTCGGTGCCGGCGCAGGCCTACCGCCATGCCGCGCAGCGCCTGATCGAGGAAGTGGGCAAGCGCCCGCGGGCGTCGATTCCGATCCTGTCTTCGCTGCTGTAAGCACCTCGGCCGGGTCCGTCGGCGATGCCCGGCCCCCTGCTAGAATCCTCGCGCCCCCTCGTATCCCCCAGGACAAAGCATGAGCATCAAGAGTGACCGTTGGATCCGCCGCATGTCCGAGCAGCACGGCATGATCGAGCCGTTCGAGGCCGGGCAGGTCAAGCAGGCCAACGGCGAGCGCATCGTCAGCTACGGCACGTCCAGCTATGGCTACGACGTGCGCTGCTCGCGCGAGTTCAAGGTGTTCACCAACATCAACTCGACCATCGTCGATCCCAAGCATTTCGACTCGGGCAGCTTCGTCGACATCACCGCCGACGAGTGCATCATTCCGCCGAACAGCTTCGCGCTGGCGCGTACCGTGGAGTATTTCCGCATCCCCCGCGATACCCTGGTGGTGTGCCTGGGCAAGAGCACCTATGCGCGCTGCGGCATCATCGTCAACGTGACGCCGCTGGAGCCGGAATGGGAAGGCCACGTCACCCTGGAATTCAGCAACACCACGCCGCTGCCGGCTCGCATCTATGCCAACGAAGGCGTTGCACAGATGCTGTTCTTCCAGGCCGCAGCCGATGACATCTGCGAGACGTCGTACCGCGATCGTGGCGGCAAGTACCAGGGCCAGACCGGTGTGACCCTGCCGCGGACCTGAAGATTGCAGGCGGTTTGTGAAGCCGAGCCATGCTCGGCTTCAAGGCGGGGCAGCCGAGCATGGCTCGGCTCTGCATGAACGAGGGCGGCGCAATGCGCCGCCTTCGTTATTTTCCGCGCCCGAACAGCATCGCGATCCCGACACCCACCAGCGCCACCGGCCACCAGGTCAGCAGCAGCTTGGACAGGTTCAGGTGCGTCCAGCCGAGGTTGCTGGCGAGCATGAACAGGCCGATCAGGATCAGCAGGATGGCGGCAACGAGGTTGAATCGCATCGGGTCGGCGAAGGCTCAGGTGTGGGCCGGATATCCTAGCCGTTCCTTCCAGTAGGCGACATGCTGGTCCAGTGCGGCCGCTTCGTAGCGGTGCGCGGGACCGCTGCCCCAGACCGGGCCCGGCCAGGCCGGATCACCGTCATGGCGGCCGATCACGTGGAAGTGCAGCTGGCGCACGATGTTGCCCAACGCGCCGATGTTGATCTTCTCCACCCCGTCGGCGCCCTTCAGGGCCTTGCAGGCGCGATTGAGCTCGGTGCGCAGCTTGTCCTGCTGCTCGCCGTCCAGCTCGATCCACTCGGTGACCCCGGCCAGGCGCGGTACCAGTACCAGCCACGGGAATCGTTCGTCGTTCATCAGCCGCACTTGCGACAACGGTCCTTCGGCCACCAGCACGCTATCGGTGGCCAGGCGTGAATCGAGTTCGAATTCGCTCATCCAAGATGCTCCGAGAAGAAGTCCAGGGTGCGTTGCAGCGCCAGGGCGGCGCTGTCTGGATCATACGCATGTCCGACCTCCCGGTTGAAGGCGTGGTCGGCCGGATAGACGAAGGTGGCCATCTGCGGCAGCTTCTCGCGATGGGCCTGGACCGCTTCCGGCGGGATGCTGCGGTCCTGGGCGCCGAAGTGGAAGATCACCGGCGCCTTCGGCGTCTCATCGAGGAACTGGACGTTGCGCGCGCCGTAGTAGCTGACAGAGGGCAGGCCCAGGCGCACTGCGGACAGCATCGCTACCGTACCGCCCCAGCAGTAGCCGACGGTGCCGACCTTGCCGTAGGGGGCCAGCCGGGTGGCTGCCGCGCGGACCACTTCCAGCGCCTTCTCCATGCCCAGCGCGCTGACCCGTTCCAGGCCCTGCTTCACGCCGTCGGCGTCGTAGGGCAGGGCATCCGGGTCGGCATCGGGGCCATCAATCAGGTCAAAGAACGACGGTGCCAGCACCGCATAGCCCTCGGCGGCGAAGCGTTCGGCCACGCCGCGGATGTGCGGGTTCGCGCCGAAGATTTCCTGCACCACCACCAGCCCGCCTCGCGCGGTGCCCTCGGGGAGTGCCTGCCAGGCCCGTACCGCGCCGTGGTGCGTATCCAGGGTGATCCACTCGGCCATCGTCATCTACTCTCGTTGCAGGGACAGGACTGCATTGTCGGTGCTGCGCGGGTTAGCGCGGTGTCAGCGGCTGTGCGCGATCGGGCGGCTGGCCATTCAGAGCCCGGCCGCCAACCCCGGTATACTGGCGCCCTTTCAGGCCCCGGCCCCCAGGAACCCCTGCCATGCCGGCAGGGGCCCAGGCCCCCAGAGTCCCGCGATTCCATGTCCCAGCTGAACCCCAAAGTCGGCTTCGTCAGCCTTGGCTGCCCGAAGGCCCTTGTCGATTCCGAGCGCATCCTCACCCAGCTCCGCTCGGAAGGTTACGACATCGTCCCGTCCTACGATTCGGCCGATGTGGTGGTGGTCAACACCTGCGGCTTCATCGATTCGGCGGTGACCGAGTCGCTGGACGCGATTGGCGAGGCGATGAACCAGAACGGCAAGGTCATCGTCACCGGCTGCCTGGGCAAGCGCCCGGAGCAGATCCGCGAGGCGTATCCGAACGTGCTGGCGGTGTCCGGCCCGCAGGACTACCAGAGCGTGATGGAAGCGGTGCATGAGGCACTGCCGCCCAAGCACGATCCGTTCGTGGACCTGGTGCCTGACTACGGCATCAAGCTGACTCCGCGCCACTACGCTTACCTGAAGATTTCCGAAGGCTGCAACCACAAGTGCAGCTTCTGCATCATCCCGTCGATGCGCGGCAAGCTGGTCTCGCGCCCGGTCGACGAGGTGCTGCGTGAGGCCGAGCGCCTGGTGCGTGGTGGCGTGCGCGAGCTGCTGGTGGTGTCGCAGGACACCTCGGCCTATGGCGTGGACGTGAAGTACGCCGAGAAGATGTGGCGAAACAAGGCCTACCAGACCCGCCTGAAGGCGCTGTGCGAAGGCCTGTCCGAGCTGGATGCGTGGGTGCGCATGCACTACGTCTACCCGTACCCGCACGTGGACGAGGTGGTGCCGCTGATGGCCGAGAACCGCATCCTGCCGTACCTGGACATTCCGTTCCAGCATGCCAGCCCGCGCATCCTGCGCCTGATGAAGCGTCCGGGTGCGGTCGAGAAGACCCTGGAGCGTGTGCAGAACTGGCGCCGCATCGCGCCGGACATCACCGTGCGTTCGACTTTCATCGTCGGCTTCCCGGGCGAGACCGAGGCCGAGTTCGAAGAACTGCTGTCGTTCCTGGACGAGGCACAGCTGGATCGCGTCGGTGCGTTCGCCTACTCGCCGGTCGAGGGCGCCACCGCCAATGACTTGCCCGATGCCGTGCCGGAAGAAGTGAAGCAGGAACGCCTGGCCCGTTTCATGGAGAAGCAGGCGCAGATTTCCGCCGCACGCCTGGAAGCCAAGATCGGTACCGTGCAGCAGTGCCTGGTCGATGCCATCGAAGGTGACATCGCCGTGGCCCGTTCCAAGGCCGATGCGCCGGAGATCGACGGCCTGGTGCACATCCAGAATGCCGACCAGGTGCCGCTGCGCGTGGGTGAGTTCGTCGACGTGGAAATCACCGAGAGCGATGAGCACGACCTGTACGGTGATGCGCTGCCGGCCGCTACCCGCCCGGCATTCGATCTCAAGATGCTGTGACCGCAGCGACGACCGCCGCCGGTGACGGCAGCGGTGTGCGCCGCTTCGTGCCGCCGCCGCGTGCGGCGGTCGATCCGCAGGTGTTCGCGCACCCGGTGTTTGCCGGGTTGCGCGACGTCCATGACCTGCTGGCCAGCCCTGAGTGGCCGTCCATTGCAGCGCTCGAGGCACGCCTCACGCTGCCCGGCAAGCACCTGGTCGAGCAGGATGCCGCGCTGCTGGCCGACGGGCTGCACTACGAAGCCCGCATCGCACAGGGGCGCATCGCCACCCGCGCCGACAACTGGCATGACCTGTTCAATGCACTGGTGTGGGCCCGTTACCCGCAGCTCAAGCAGGTGCTCAATGTGCAGCAGTGCAGGCATATCGCATCCATGCCGCCGGGCCAGCGCAATCGCGCGCAGGCCGCGCTGACCCAGTTCGACGAAACCGGGGTGATCGTGCGTGTGCGCGATGAGGACGTGTTGGCCGCATGGGACGTGCATGATTGGCCGGCGTTGTTCGAGCCTGCGCGCTGGCAGAGTGGTGACATCGCTATCGCTGCGATATTCGGGCACGCGCTGATGGAGCAGGCGCTGCTACCGGGGCGCCTGCTGGTCGGCAAGTGCGTGGTGGTGCACGGCGAAGTCGATGATGCCTGCGTTGACGCAGTGGCTTCGGCCATCGTCGAGGGCAGGGCAGTGACCGATCCCCTGCAGTTGCGTCCGCTGCCGCTGGCGGGAATCCCGGGCTGGCACCAGGGACAGGATGCCGCCTTCTATGCAGATGCCGCGTACTTCCGCCCGCTGCGGGCCGGCCGCCAGTACCCGCCGCCGTTGCACAGGGCTATGTAGAGTCGACTGTCAGTCGACTGCTCTTCGTTCCGAGGCCGTGAACGCCCGACAGATGGCTTCGGCGAGTCATCAACCGCGATGAGGAGCGCGGTGCGTTCACCGTCCGGCTGCGGAGGTTTGTGCCGCGCTTGGCGCGGTGGTCGACTGACAGTCGACGCTACAGCGGTTCGTATTCCACGCTGATCACCGCGAAGGTGAACTGGCCGCCGGGCAGTTCTACCGAAAATTCATCATCCAGCCGCTTCTTCAGCAGCGCACGCGCCAGGGGGGAATCGATGCTGATCCAACCCAGCCCAGCATCGGTCTCATCCGGCCCGACAATGCGATAGCGGCTGGTGTCGCCACTGTCCACGTTCTCCAGTTCCACCCACGCGCCGAAGAACACCGCCTGCGGATCGGTCGGCGTGGTATCGACCACGCGCAGCGATTCCAGCCGCTTGGTCAGGTAGCGCACACGGCGGTCGATCTCGCCCAGCTGCTTCTTGCGATAGGTGTACTCGGCGTTTTCCGAACGGTCGCCTTCCGCGGCGGCCGCGGCCAGTGCCTTCACCACCTCGGGGCGGCGCACACGCCACAGGTCATCCAGTTCTGCCTTCAGCCGCGCGTGGCCGGAGGCGGTGATCAGGGCGGTACTCTTTTCTGCAGGGGGACGCCAACGCGACATGTGGTGCGACTTCTTTTCAGGGGAACGATGGGGTCGGATCCTTTCCGCAGGAAAGGGCGCCGACCCCGGGAGGGCAGGTCAGCGCTTGCCGCCGAAGATGCCACCCAGGATGCCACGCACGATCTGGTTGCCCAGCTTGGTGCCGAAGGTGCGCGTGGTCTGCTTGGCCATGGTTTCGATCATGCCCTGGCGGCGCTTGGTGCCGAAGATCGCGTCCTTGATCGCCTGGCCGAAACCGCCTTCCTGCGCTTCGTCCTGCTCGCGGCTGCGCGCGGCCGGTGCCTGCGCCTGTTCGACGGTCTTCTGCGCACGCTGGGCCAGCAGTTCGGCGGCCGATTCGCGGTTGATCGCGGTGTCGTAGCGGCTGCCGACCGGGCTGCCGGCACGCACCTGGGCACGCTCTGCGTCGGTGATCGGCCCCATCCGGCAGCGCGGCGGCGCGATCATCGTCTGCTGCACCGGCATCGGCACACCCTTGTCCTGCAGCGTGGACACCAGCGCTTCGCCGGTACCGAGCTGGCTGAGCACCTTGGCCACGTCCAGCTTCGGATTCGGCACGAAGGTCTCGGCAGCAGTCTTCACTGCCTTCTGGTCGCGCGGGGTGAATGCACGCAGCGCATGCTGCACGCGATTGCCGAGCTGGCCGAGGATGTTGGCCGGTACGTCATCAGGGAACTGCGAGCAGAAGTACACGCCCACGCCCTTGGAGCGGATCAGGCGCACTACCTGCTCGATGCGCTGCACCAGCGACGGCGGTGCATCGTCGAACAGCAGGTGCGCTTCGTCGAAGATGAAGACCAGCTTCGGCTTGTCCAGGTCGCCCACCTCCGGCAGCTGCTCGAACAGCTCCGACAGCAGCCACAACAGGAAGGTGGAATACAGCTTCGGCTTGAGCACCAGCTGGTCGGCGGCAAGGATGCCGATCATGCCGCGGCCGTCGTGATTGACCCGCATGATGTCGGCCAGTTCCAGGGCCGGCTCACCGAAGAAGTTCTCGCCGCCATCCTGCGCCAGGCGCAGCACCGACCGCTGGATCGCAGCGATGGACTGCGCGCTGACCAGGCCGTACTCGGTGGAGATGTCCTTGCGCTCCTCGGCCACCAGGCCGAGCAGGGCGCGCAGGTCGTCCATGTCCAGCAGCAGCAGGCCACGGTCGTCGGCCAGCTTGAACACGATGTCGAGCACGCCGGACTGGGTGTCGTTCAACTCGAGGATGCGCGCCAGCAGGGTCGGGCCCATCTCGCTGACCGTGGTGCGCACCGGGTGACCCAGCTTGCCGTACAGGTCCCAGAAAATGGTCGGGCTGGCGGCCGGTGCGTAGTCGGCCACGCCGATCTCGGCGGCGCGCTTGAGCAGGTTCTCGGCGCCGGTGCCGGGCACCGCCAGGCCGGACACATCGCCCTTCACATCGGCCAGGAACACCGGCACGCCCAGCCGCGAGAAGCCCTCGGCCAGGGTCATCAGGGTCACGGTCTTGCCGGTACCGGTGGCGCCGGCCACCAGGCCGTGGCGGTTGCCGAGTTTCGGCAGCAGGGTGACGGCCACATCGTCGGTGATGCCTTTGCCGAGCAGAATCGGATCCATGGTCCAGCCCTTGTGGTGAATAGCCAATGTTAACCGCCGGCGGTGACGGTCCGAAGGTCGGCTTGCCCGGACCTTGGCGGCGCCGCTACTCTGCCTGCCTGTTTCGCACACAGTGCCATCAATGCCCGTTCCTGTCCTGATTTCCCGCGGTTGGCCGCTGCTGGCCCTGGCCGGCCTGGTTTCCCTGGCGCCCGACGCCCATGCGCAGCGGGTTTCGGCCCGGGACAAGGTGAAGGTGGATGCGCTGCAGCAGCGCATGACCGTCGCCGAGAAGCGTTACAGCGATGCGCTGCTGCTGGTCGCCAATGCCGACCCCAAGGGCAGCAACGAAGCCGACGCCGCGCTGGAGGACATGGAAGATGTCCTCAACGACTGCGTGAAGCAGAAGGGCTGCCAGATGGGCACCCTGCTGGCCAGCTACAAGCGCCTGCTCAAGCACGACGCCGACGCGGCCGCCAGCGATGACGTGGCCGACGAGGGCGGTGATCGCCTGGAAGCCGACCCCGACCACATCGGCCCGCTTACCGCCGACGTACCGGAGGCCGCGCGCGCTGCCGCGCTGCTGAACGACAAGCGGCACGCCTTCGACAGCATGGTCGAATACAACCCGGCGGTGCAGGCCGGCATCCGCCGCTGGCTGACCGACATGCGCCCGGCGTTGCTGACCAGCTACGAGAACTACCAGAACCTGCGTGCGGTGATGTGGCCGGAGTGGGAGAAGCGTGGCCTGCCTGAAGCGCTGCTGTTCGGCATCATGGCCAAGGAGTCCAATGGCCGCGTGCATGCTTCATCGCGCGCTGGCGCCGCCGGGTTGATGCAGTTCATGCCGGCCACCGGCCGCCGCTTCGGCCTCGGCCCGGATGGCACCGGCTTTGACACCCGCTTCGATGCACGCAGTGCGGCCGAGGCCAGCGCCAGCTACCTCAACGAACGCCTGCGCGAACTGAACAACAACGTGGAAATGTCGGTGGCCGCCTACAATGGTGGCGAAGGCCGCGCGGCGCGCGTGTTCAAGCAGAGCGCCGGGCAGAGCTTCTGGACCGACAGCGTCTACAACCAGTTCCCCGGCGAGACCAAGGACTACGTGCCGATGGTGATCGCCGCGGCCTGGATCTTCCTGCACCCGCAGCAATACGGCGTGGAGTTCCCGAAGATCAGCGCGCAGCCGGCCACGCTGCGCCTGGCCAAGTCGACCACCATCTACGAACTGACCATCTGCCTGGGCAGCCACGGCACCCGCGATGGCTACATGCGCGCGCTGCGCAACCTCAACCCGCGCTATGAGGCCGATGGCTGGATCCCGGCCGGCACGCTGATCAACGCCACCACCCGCATCGCCGGCCTGTACCAGCGCAACTGCGTCAGTGGCCCGCGTGCCGACCTGGCCCGCACGCTGATCACCGCCGATCTGAACGCAGCAATCAAGCGCCCGGCCGCGACCAGCTACACCGGGAGCGTGGCCGTGGGCGGCGTGGTGCCGGTGGCCGATGCGGCCGCGTCCACCAGCGTGCCGACCACGCCGGTTGCTCCGGTGGCCACGCCGCGCCCGGCGGCGCGCCCGAAGCCGGTGCGCAGCCACAAGGTGGGCCGCGGTGAAACCCTGGGTGCCATCGCGGCCAAGTTCCAGTGCGACGTGCCCACCCTGGCCCGCGCCAATGGCCTGAAGGCCCCGGCCTACAGCCTGCGCCACGGCCAGACGCTGAAGCTGCAGGGCTGCGACAAGTAATCCCCCCGACCCTGGAATCCGCATGGACCTCGAAGACACCCGCAACCTGTTCGCCAACCTCCGCGAAAACACCGACTGGGACATCACCGGCCCGTTGCTGTGGGGGTACTTCTTCGTGCACTCCACTGCTGAGCCGTTGCAGGCACTGGCAGAGCACCTGCAGGCGCAGGGCTACACCTTCGTGGAATTGTTCGAACAGGATCCGGAAGAGGGTGACGCGCCGTTCCACGTGCTGCATGTGGAGCGTGTGGAGATCCACGACGAAGCCTCGCTTGACCGCCGCAACCAGGAATTCGCAGCGCTGGCCGCGGAGAAGGGCGTGGAAGACTACGACGGCATGGACGTCGGTCCGGCCCCGTCCCTGCAGTAACGCGCGTACCGGTAGTGCCGGCCGCTGGCCGGCAATGCTCGACGCGTTGGATCAGCGGAGATGCCGGCCAGCGGCCGGCACTACCGAAGCCTCAGCGCAGCTTCGCCAGCGCCTGGCCCAGCTGCACCGGGCTTTCAGCGCCCAACTGCGGGGCGAAGTCAGCCACGCCCGGCGGCAGCAGCACGATCACGGTGGAGCCGTAGTTGAAGCGCGCCATCTCGGCAAAGCGCTCCAGCCTGATGCCCTGGCCGCGGTAGTCCTTGCGGGTGATGCGGTCGCCATAGTGCGGAATCTCCTCGCCGCTCCACACGGTTTCCACCCCGGACACCAGCAGCGCACCGACCATCACGCTGACCATCGGCCCGAAGCTGGTGTCGAAGTGGCAGACCAGGCGCTCGTTGCGGGCGAACAGGCGCGGTACGCCGTTCACTGCCGCCGGACCAACGCTGAACAGGCGCCCCGGCACGTGCACGGTCTCACGCAGGGTGCCGGTCCACGGCATGTGCACGCGGTGGTAATCGCGCGGCGACAGGTACACCGTGGCGTAGAGGCCATCGTTGTATGGCTTGGCGTCCTCGTCACTGCCCAGCAGTTCGGCAGCGGTGAATGACTGGCCCTTGGCCTGGAAGATGCGGCCGGCCTCGATCTTCCCCAGCTGGCTGATGCGGCCGTCGGCCGGCATCACCAGGCTGCGCGGATCGGCGTCAGCCACGCGCGCACCCGGCTTCAGCGCACGGGTGAAGAACTGGTTGAAGGTCGCATAGCTGCGCGGGTCCGGGTTGGCCGCTTCGTCCAGGTTGACGTTGAACTTGCGGGTGACCGTGTCGATCAGCCAGCGCGATACGCGCGGATCGTCCGAGTACGCCAGCGAACGCGCCATCGAGGACAGCAGGCGGTGTGGCAGGGCGTACGTCAGGGCGGTGGTGAGGCTCATGGGGCGGTTTTCTCGGTCAGCTTCTGCAGGTCGCGGGCAATGGCCGGCGCGTTGAACGGGGGGCGTACCAGGCCGGCAAGGCGGCCCTGCGGGTCGAGCACGGCCAGGCTGGCCGAATGCTCGACGGTGTAATCCTCGGGGTTCTCGTCGAAATGCTTGCCCGGCGCCTTCTGGAACACGAAGCCCAACGAGGTGGCGAAGCGCTCCAGCGAGGGAACGTCAGCGGTGGCGGCCAGGGTGTCCTTGTGGAAGCCGTGCACGTACTCGCCGAGGCGGGTGGCGCTGTCGCGGTCTGGGTCGACCGAGATGAACAGCACGCGTGGGCGCAGGCTGTCGGGCAGGGCTTCCCACTGGTTCTGCGCGCCGGCCAGCTCGGCCAGGGTGGTCGGGCAGACGTCGGGGCAGAAGGTGAAGCCCAGGAACACCAGGGTCCAGTGGCCCTTCAGTTCGCCCGGGATCAGGCGGGTGCCGTCGGACTGGGCCAGGTTGAAGTCGGGCAGTTCGCGCGGCTGCGGGTACAGCGTGATCGCTTCGGTGGCCGGGGCATTGGCCGGCGGCTTCGGCGCGAACAGCTGCTGGGCGGCCAGCAGGCCGAGACCCGCCGCCAGGGCGATCAGCAGGATGATGCCGGCGTTGCGATTGAACATGGGGGCTCCCGCGCGAAGTGGGCCCCATCATACCGGCTGTGGCCCGAATCGTTTCCGCCGCAACGGATGCCGCCACGGGCGCCAGCCCCTATAATCGGGGACCACTTTGCCCGCAGTACCGCCATGACCGCTGAAACGGCCGCCGAACTCCACACGATCATCGATCTGATCCGCTACGGCACCAGCCGTTTCAACGAAGCCGGACTGACCTTCGGGCACAGCTACGACAACGCGCTGGACGAGGCCACCCAGCTGGTGCTGCACAGCCTGCACCTGCCGCACGACCTCGGCCCGGCCTATGGCCAGGCGCGCCTGCTGCAGGCCGAGAAGCTGCGCGTGCTGGAGCTGTTCCAGCGTCGCATCGACGAACGCATCCCGGCCGCCTACCTGACCGGTGAGGCCTGGTTCGCCGGCCTGAGCTTCAAGAGCGACAAGCGCGCCCTGGTGCCGCGCTCGCCGATCGCCGAACTGATCGAATGCGGCTTCGAGCCGTGGCTGGCCGGCCGCGATGTCAGCCGTGCGTTGGACCTGTGCACCGGTTCGGGCTGCATCGCCATTGCCATGGGCCACTACTACCCGAACTGGGAAGTGGACGGCGTCGACCTGAGCGACGATGCACTGTCGCTGGCCGAAGAAAACAAGGAGCGCCTGCAGGCGCACAACGTCACTCTGCTCAAGTCGGACCTGTTCAACGGCCTGACCGGCCGCCACTACGACCTGATCGTCACCAATCCGCCGTACGTCACCAACGACGAGACCGATGCCCTGCCGCAGGAGTACTCCTACGAGCCGGAAATGGGCCTGCGTGCCGGCGACGACGGCCTGGACCTGGTGCTGAAGATCCTGCGTGACGCCCCGCTGCACCTGAGCGAGGACGGCCTGCTGATCTGCGAAGTGGGCGAATCCGAGCAGCACCTGATCAAGCTGCTGCCGGAAGTCGACTTCGCCTGGATCGAGTTCAAGGTCGGCCAGATGGGCATCTTCGCGGTCGAGTGCCGCGAGCTGATCGCCCACAGCGCGCGCATCACCGAACTGGCGGCGCAGCGCCCGTGAGCTCCAATTCGTTCGGCAAGCTGTTCACCGTCACCACGTTCGGCGAGTCGCACGGGCCGGCCATCGGCTGCGTGATCGATGGCTGCCCTCCGGGGCTGGCGCTGGACGCGGCCGAATTCGCCCATGACCTGCAGCGTCGCGCGACCGGCAAGAGCCGGCACACCTCGGCCCGCCGCGAGGCCGATGAGGTCGAGATCCTGTCCGGCGTGTACGAGGGCCTGACCACCGGCACGCCGATCGCGCTGCTGATCCGCAACACCGACCAGCGCAGCAAGGATTACGCGAACATCGGCCAGCAGTTCCGGCCGGGTCATGCCGACTACAGCTACTGGCACAAGTACGGCATCCGCGACCCGCGCGGTGGCGGCCGTTCCTCGGCGCGCGAGACCACCATGCGCGTGGCCGCCGGCGTGGTCGCCAAGAAGTGGCTGGCCGAACGCTTCGGCGTGACCGTGCGCGGCTACCTGTCGCAGCTGGGCGACATCACCCCGGCTGGTTTCGACTGGTCGGCGGTGGAAGACAATCCGTTCTTCTGGCCGCATGCCGCACAGGTGCCCGAGCTGGAGGCGTACATGGATTCGCTGCGCAAGTCCGGTGATTCGGTCGGCGCGCGCGTGGACGTGGTCGCCGACAACGTGCCGCCGGGCTGGGGCGAGCCGATCTACGGCAAGCTCGATGGCGAACTGGCTGCCGCGCTGATGAGCATCAACGCGGTGAAGGGCGTTGAGATCGGTGACGGCTTCGCCAGCGCCGCACAGAAGGGCACCGAACACCGTGACCTGCTGACCCCGCAGGGCTTCGCCAGCAACCATGCCGGCGGCATCCTCGGTGGCATCTCCACCGGCCAGCCGGTGGTTGCGTCGATGGTGTTGAAGCCGACCTCCAGCCTGCGCCTGCCGGGCCCGTCGCTGGACACCGCCGGCAACGTGGTCGAGGTGGTCACCACCGGTCGCCACGATCCCTGCGTCGGCATCCGCGCCACCCCGATCGCGGAGGCGATGGTGGCGATGGTGCTGATGGACCAGGCGCTGCGCCATCGCGCGCAGTGCGGCGATGTCGGCACGATCACCCCGCGCATTCCCGGGCAGATCGATGGCTGACACGCGGCCGACCGTGTGGGTGAGCCAGCCGCTGATCGACGCGGCCATCGCGCCGCTGCGCGATCGCGTGCAGCTGCGCAGCACCGATGCGGTCACCGCCTGGTCGCCCGACCAGATTGCCGAACAGCTGGCCGGCGTCGACGGCGCGATCATCACCCTCAACGAGCGCATCGGTGCGGCCCAGGTGGCCGATGCCGCGCAGCTTCAGGTGATCGCCAATGTCGGCGTCGGCTACAACAACCTGGATGTCGATGCGCTCAGCGCAGCCGGCATCCTCGCCAGCAACACGCCGGACGTCCTGACCGAAACCACCGCCGATCTCGGTTTCGCCCTGTTGATGGCGACCGCGCGCCGGATCACCGAATCCGAGCGCTGGCTGCGCGAAGGCCAGTGGCAGCAATGGTCGTTCCAGACCATGCTCGGCGCAGACATCCATGGCAGCACGCTGGGCATCCTCGGCATGGGCCGCATCGGCCAGGGCATCGCCCGCCGCGGCGCGCATGGTTTCGGCATGAAGGTGCTGTACCACAACCGTTCGCGCCTTCCGGCCGAGACCGAGGCTGCGCTCGGCGCGACCTACGTGGACCTGGACACGCTGCTGGCGCAGTCCGACCACCTGGTCACCGTGCTGCCCTACACGCCGGCCTCGCATCACATCATCGATGCGGCTGCGCTGGCGAAGATGAGGCCCTCAGCCACCCTGGTGAACATCGCCCGCGGCGGCATTGTCGACGAACTGGCGTTGGCCGACGCGCTTGCCCGAGGCCGTCTGGCCGCTGCCGGCCTGGATGTCTACGAGGGCGAGCCGACGGTGCGTCCGGAGCTGCTGGCGCTGCGCAATGTCGTGCTCACGCCGCACATCGGCAGTGCCTCGCTGGCCACGCGCACGGCGATGGTACAGCTGGCCGTCGATAATCTGGTTGCCGGGCTCGGCCTGGATGGCGCACCCTCGTGCATGCCGAGCGCGATCAACGCTGACGCGGCAATGGCTGCGCGCGTGACGCTGGGCAAAAAAACCGGGAAACGATAGGGAACCTCCGCGCGCCCCGCCTGAGGAGGTTCCCCGAACCCAGCTGTCGTGCGTGTTTCTTCCCCATTCCCGTTTTCGTGAGAGTTTTCCCCCATGAGCAATGCACAGCGCAGTTTCCACGTTGCCGTCGTCGGTGCCACCGGTGCGGTCGGCGAGACCATGTTGTCGATCCTGGCCGAGCGTGGTTTCCCGGTCGGTACCCTGAGCGTCCTGGCTTCCGAGCGTTCGGCCGGCGGCGAGATCGAATTCAACGGCCAGAAGGTCAAGGTGCAGGACCTGGCCACCTTTGATCCGAGCGGTGTCGAGATCGCGCTGTTCTCGGCCGGTGGCAGCGTGTCCAAGGAATACGCACCGAAGTTCGCCGCTGCCGGTGCGGTGGTGATCGACAACTCTTCGGCCTTCCGTTACGACGATGACGTGCCGCTGGTGGTGTCCGAGGTCAATCCGGAACAGGTGGCCAACCGTCCGCGCGGCATCATCGCCAACCCGAACTGCTCGACCATGCAGATGCTGGTGGCGCTGGCGCCACTGCACCGCAAGTACGGCATCGAGCGTATCAACGTCTCCACCTACCAGTCGGTGTCCGGCGGCGGCCGTTCGGCTACCGAGGAACTGGGCAAGCAGACCGGCCAGCTGCTGAGCTTCCAGGAAATCGATCCGCAGCGCTTCCCGGTGCAGATCGCCTTCAACCTGATCCCGCACATCGACGACTTCCAGGACAATGGCTTCACCAAGGAAGAAATGAAGCTGATCTGGGAAACCCGCAAGATCCTCGGCGACGACAGCATCCTGGTGAACCCGACTGCGGTGCGCGTGCCGGTGTTCTACGGCCACTCCGAGTCGGTGGCGATCGAGACCCGCGACAAGGTCACCGTCGCCGAAGCGCGCGCGCTGCTGGAGCAGTCGCCGGGCATCGAAGTGGTGGATCGTCACGAAGCCGGTGGTTACCCAACCCCGGTCACCCACGCCTCGGGCACGGACGCGGTGTACGTCGGCCGCATCCGCGAGGACCTCTCGCACCCGCGCGGCCTGAACCTGTGGATCGTGTCGGACAACGTGCGCAAGGGCGCGGCGTTGAATGCCGTGCAGCTGGCCGAGCTGGTCGCCGCCGAGCAGCGCTGATCACAGCGGTTGCCTCACCGGTAGTGCCGGCCGCTGGCCGGCATTGCCGTGATCCTTGTGCCGGAGTGCATGCCGGCCAGCGGCCGGCACTACCTCAAGGGTCTTTCCGGTGGGTGCGGACCCCGGTCCGCACGCTTTATAGTGTCGCCCATGAATAAACGGGCCAGGGGCGCAAAGCGCCCGCTCCTCTATCTTTCCACCGCGCTGCTGGCCCTGGCCAGCAGTTCGGCACTCGCATTGGGCCTGGGAGACATCCGTGTCCTGTCCAAGCCGGGGCAGCCATTGCTGGCCGAAATCCCGGTGGTGTCGGCGGACCCGTCCGAACTGGAAAACCTGCGCGTGGCGCTGGCCTCGCCGGTCACCTTCGAACGCGTCGGCCTGCAACGGCCGACCGGGCTGGTCAGCGAGCTGCAGTTCGAGCTGACCCGCAATGCGCAGGGCAGGGCGGTGGTGCGCGTCACCTCGCAGGCCCCGGTGGAGACGCCATCGCTGAGCTTCCTGATCGAAGCTGACTGGGGCCAGGGCCGCCTGGTGCGCGAGTACTCCGCGCTGGTCGACGCGCCGTCCAGCGCGCTGGCCGTGGCCGAGCCGGAGATCGTCGCGCCGGCAGGCACGCTCTCCAATACCATCGTGCGCGAACCTGCACCGGCTTCGGCAACGGTGCCAGCGGCAGAGGCGCCCACTACGCCGCCACCTGCGGTGGCGCCTGCACCGGCACGCCCGCGTGCGGCCTCCGCGCCGGTCGCTGCACCGGCGGCCGATGGCAGCGTCACCGTACAGCGCGGTCAGACCCTGTCGCAGATCGCCAGCGCGGTGGCGCGTGGCAACCAGGTCAGCCGCGACCGCGCGATGATCGCCCTGCTGCGCGCCAATCCCGAAGCCTTCATCCGTGGCAACGTCAATCTGCTCAAGCAGGGCGCGGTGCTGCGCGTGCCGGGCAGCGATGCGCTTGCCGCTGTCGATGCCGCCGAGGCCACCGCGCTGGTGCGCGAGCACGCTGCGCAATGGCGGCAGGCGCGTACCGTGCCGCAACCGGCGGGTGCGGTCGCGCCGGCCGCCAGGGCGGCAACCGCGAACGCTTCTTCCCCGGCTGCCGCCAATGGGGCACGACTTGAGATCGCTCCGGCGCTGGCGTCCGACGCCGCGCACGCGGGCACAACCACCGGCACCGCTGCCGGCAGCGAGGGTGACATGCTGGGCAACGAACAACTGCGACAGGCGCGTGAGGACATCGCCACCCGCGATGCCGAGATCGGTGAACTGAAGCAGCGCGTGGCTGATCTGGAGAAGCTGAAGGAGCAGCAGCAGTCGTTGATCGCGATGAAGGACAACGACCTGGCTGCCGCGCAGCAGCGCCTGGCACAGGCGCCGGGTTCCCGTGATGCGGCAACGCCGTGGTACTGGCTGGGGCTGCCGGTGTTGCTGTTGGCCGCGGGCGCGGCTTGGCTGCTGCGTCGTCGCAAGCCGTCGCCGCTGCCGCCGCTGCGTGAGGAAGACGATGCCGCCGGCCTGGCCGCAGCGGTGCCGGCAGGTGCGGCGCTGGATACGCTGGCCGAGCAGTCCTCGTGGTCGTCGGCTGTTGCCGACAATGGTCGCCAGGAACCGGCGATGCCTGCCTGGGCGACCGAAACCGAAGTACACGACGTGGTGGTCGCCGAACCCGTCGCCGAGCACGCGGTGCGGGCCGAATGGCAGGCCGAGACACTGCGCGACGAGGACGCGGTGGCATTGCCCGAAGCGGTGACCGATCTGCCGCGCTGGGACGATTCCGCAACCACCGGCGACGAGGTTGTCGTCGCCGAGCCGCTGCAGGACGAACGCGTTGTACCGCAGGCGCCGGCCGAAGTGGCGGTGCCGGACTACGCACTGCATGCCGAACAGCAGCCTCAGTTCCGCGGAGTGTTCGATCTGCCGGCTGACGCGCATGAGAACGAGGCTCCGGCGGATACCGTACATCCCGAGGCCATCGACAGCATCGACCACGGCAGCGTCGACGCTTCTCATTCCGACGATATCGCGCCGAGCGCGGCCGCGCCCGCCGGCGACGCGGGCTGGTCGCCGCGCGCCGGCCAGGAGCGCCTGGAACTGGCCATTGCCTACCTCGATCTGGGCGACGCGCAGACTGCGCGCACCCTGTTGCTGGAAGTCGCCGAAGGCGGTGACCTGCACAGCCAGGCCCAGGCCCGCGAACTGCTGGCCCGCCTGCCGTGACCGAACCTGCCGACAAGGACCCTGCCATGAGCCGCGAGCGTCGCATCGACTACGTTGAATTCGCTTCCAGCGAACCGGCCGCAAGCCGCGCCTTCTTCGAGAAGGTGTTCGGCTGGTCGTTCGTCGATTACGGCAGCGACTACACGGCGTTCGACGATGGCCGCCTGCAGGGCGGCTTCTTCCGCGGCCAGCCGCAGCGGGCCAGCGACAGCGGCGCACCGCTGCTGGTGCTGTATGCCGACGCACTGGCACCGGTCGAGGCCGCCGTGCGCGACGCCGGCGGCGAGATCGTGCGCCCGGTATTTTCCTTCCCCGGTGGCAGCCGCTTCCAGTTCGTCGAGCCCGGTGGCAACGAACTGGCGGTCTGGTCCGAACGCGATCCGGCCTGAGCGCCGCCCCATACGCAATATCGAGGTAGCACATGCGTTACGCGCTTGGCGTCGAATACGACGGCAGCGACTTCAGGGGCTGGCAGAACCTGGGCGAGGGCGGTCCCAGCGTGCAGGCCAGCCTTGAGCAGGCCCTGTCGTCGGTGGCCGATTCGCCGCTGCAGGTGGTCTGCGCCGGCCGCACCGATGCCGGCGTGCATGGCCAGTGCCAGGTCGTCCATTTCGATACCGACGTGGTGCGCGATCCGCGCGCCTGGATGCTGGGCACCACCACCCGCCTGCCGCGCTCGATCGCGGTGCGCTGGTGCGTGCCGGTGGCCGACGATTTCCACGCCCGCTTCTCGGCACGCGCGCGCCGCTACCGCTACCGCCTGCTCAACCGCGAGGTGCGGCCGGCGCTGGACCGGCAGACCCTCAGCTGGGAGCGCCGGGCGCTGGACGAGACGCTGATGCACGCCGCCGGCCAGGCCCTGATCGGCGAAAATGACTTCAGCGCGTTCCGCTCCGTGCAGTGCCAGGCGCTGCATGCGCGGCGTGAGCTGCAATCACTGCAGGTCAGCCGCCAGGGCGAAGTGATTGAAGTGGCCGTGCAGGGCAATGCATTCCTTCATCACATGGTCCGCAATATCGTCGGATCGTTGATCCTGGTGGGCAGCGGTGAAAAACCGGTGGAATGGATCGCCGAACTGCTGGCCGGGCGCGATCGCACCGTAGCCGGTCCCACCGCACCGCCGCAGGGCCTGGTGTTCCTTGGGCCCCTGTACCCCGACAATTGGCATCTGCCCGCCGAGGTCACGCTATGAGCCGCTCCTACTACCGCACGCGCATCAAGTTCTGTGGCATGACCCGTGCCGGCGATGTCCGCCTGGCCGGTGAGCTGGGCGTGGACGCAGTGGGTTTCATCTTTGCCCGCGAGAGCAGCCGCCGGGTTGCTCCTGCCGAAGCACGCGCGATGCGCCAGGCGATCGCGTCGATGGTCGATGTGGTGGCCCTGTTCCGCAACAACAGCAAGGAAGAGGTGCGTGAGGTGCTGCGCACGGTGCGGCCAACCCTGCTGCAGTTCCATGGCGAGGAAGACGAGAGCTTCTGCCGCAGCTTCAACATGCCCTATCTGAAGGCAATCGCCATGGGGGGCCGGGAAGAGGTCAATGCGCGCACGTTGCAGCTGCGTTACCCGAGCGCGGCGGGGTTCCTGTTCGACAGCCACGCTCCCGGCGGCGGCGGCGGTACCGGCGTGGCCTTCGACTGGGGCCGTATCCCGACCGGCCTGCACCGGCCGTTCCTGCTGGCCGGTGGCCTGAACCCGGAAAACGTCTACGACGCTGTGCTGGCCACGCTTCCCTGGGGCGTGGACGTGTCCAGCGGCATCGAACTGGAGCCGGGTATCAAGGACGGCTACAGGATGCGCACCTTCGTCGAGGAAGTGCGCCGCGCGGACTGCACGGTCCTGGAGTGATCCGCGCCCCCTGAGGGCGCACCCGGAACGTCATCGCCGACGGTGCATTCCGCCGGGTCTGTGTTCTTGCCTGTCGCGTGCCGTGCCATGAAGGCGGACGTCTACTGAATGCGGTGAGCATCCCACTTTCGGGTAATTCAGGATCCAGCGCCAGGAAGTCGACACACCCGAGCATCTGATCGGACACAATGGGCCCGGCCTGACCTGGCTGGGTGCGATGCGGTGTGCGTGGCGCTGGCCGCACCCCTGAGATACGCCTTGGCTTTCGAACGAGGACGCAATGGATATGCCCCATCTCTCTTCCCACCGTATCCGCCTGGCCCGCCTGACGATCATGCCCGGCCTGCTGCTTGCATTGGGCGCGTGTGCGGGCGGTGACTCGTCCGCCCCGACTGCATCGGCACCGGCCGCTGCCACACCGGCAGGCGCACCCGCCACAGCACCGGCTGCCGACGGCCTGGCGGCGCTGATCCAGGCCAGTGGCGTGAAATGCAGCAACGCCAGTACGGGCAGCGGCTGCACGGCCGGCGATGTGGACAGCGGTGATTTCTACGATGTCGAACTGTCGCCGGACTGTGGTGACCAGGGCTTCTTCGCGGGCGTAGCCGACGCCAAGGGCGTGGAGACGTTGAATGCGGTGCCATCCACCGGCAGCAAGGCCAGCGTGACCGCAAAGCTGTCGAAGGGGCAGCTGGTCTGCGTGCAGGGCATCGGGCGTACCGGACAGAATCCGCTGTTCTATTACGTCGTGGCGGTTCCCGCAGCAACGGTCGGCAAGTGCAAGGGCAACACGTTGTGTGACACCTATGGCGACAGGCCGATCACTGGCCTGGCGAACACGGGGGGCGAGGCCTGCCATGTGGCGGCGCCGGGACGTTACGCCGGGAACTGCGCGCAGGGCTGGGTCAGTGCGGACGTGCTCGACGTGTTTTCCAACGGAATGTAATTACGGTATCGATGCGGCCGACAAGCTGCAGAGCATCACGGTGCAGGATGGCAAGGCGTTCGTGATCGGCGCGACGCCGGGCTTCCGCACCGCCATCGATCTGGCTCAGGCGCCACCGCCGCTGGAGCAGGCCAGTGCCAAGCTGCTGGCAGATCCGCCGCACCAGCAGCAGGTGCATGAGGAGCAGCAGCGGGTCGCGATGGGCGGTCGCTGAGGCTTGTGTTGCCGGCTTCGGGGGCGAACGCCACCCGGAGCCTTGTCTCATCGCAGCTGTGCTGCTGCCCAGTCGGCCAGGGCGTCCACCCGTGCATCGGCCGGGCCATCCGGCCGCGCCAGCACCCAGAAGCCGCCGGTGGCGGTAAATCCCCACGGTGCGACCAGCCGGCCTGCGGCCAGGTCTTCGGCCACCAGCGGTTCCGGTGCGATCGCCGGGCCCAGCCCGGCTACCGCGGCTTCCAGCAGGTAGTACAGGTGCTCGAAGGCGGTGCCCAGCTGCAGCTTCGACACGTCCAGATCGTGCGCCTGTGCCCATGCCGGCCATGCCTGCGGCCGTGAGCTGGTGTGCAGCAGCGTCTCCTGCAGCAGCGCCGACGGCGGTGCATGCCGCAGGCGCTGCGCGGCCGGATGCGATGGCGCCACCACCACGCCGACCCGTTCCGGCGCCAGCTCGCGCACCTGCCAGCCCCGGGGCCACGGCCCCTGCGCCAGCAGCAGCACCGCGTCCAGTGCGGCCTGCGCCTCGGTGAAGCTGCCATCCAGCGCCGACCACTGCAGGCGCACGCCGGGCAGGGCAGCCTGCAATGCTGGCAGTCGTGGAATCATCCAGCGCGCCAGCACGCTGCCACTGCAGCCCAGTACCAGCGCCGGGGCTGCTGTCGGCCGCCGCAGTTCGCGCACGCAGTCTTCGATGCCGCTGAAGGCCTCGCTGCATGCTGCCTGCAGCCGCGTGCCCGCAGCGGTCAGGCGCAGGCCACGGCCGGCCCGCTGGAACAACGCCAGGCCAAGGTGATCCTCCAGCAGCTTCAACTGCCGGCTGACCGCGCCGTGGGTGACGTGCAGGTCCTGCGCGGCACGCCCAACGCCGCCAAGGCGGGCCGTCGCTTCGAACGCGCGCAGCGCATTGAGGGGAGGCAGCAGGGAACGGCTCATGTGAGATTTCCTGACGATATGCGCCAGATAATATCCATTTTCCGGTCGTGACCCGTGCGCTAGAGTATCCACCTGTCTGAACCACCGGTCGTATCCATGTCTGCCTCCCCCATTGCCGACTATCACGCCTTCCCGGATGCCCAGGGCCACTTCGGCCGCTATGGCGGCAGTTTCGTTGCCGAAACCCTGGTCGGCCCGCTGCAGGAACTGGCCCAGGCCTATGACCAGGCGCGCCAGGATCCCGCATTCCAGCTGGCCTATGACCGCGACCTGGCGCACTACGTGGGCCGGCCGAGCCCGATCTATCACGCCCAGCGCCTGAGCGATCACGTCGGTGGCGCGCAGATCCTGCTCAAGCGCGAGGACCTGAACCACACCGGCGCGCACAAGATCAACAACACCATCGGCCAGGCCTTGCTGGCCGCGCGGATGGGCAAGACGCGCATCATTGCCGAGACCGGTGCCGGCCAGCATGGCGTGGCCAGTGCCACGGTTGCCGCGCGGCTGGGCCTGGAATGCGTGGTGTACATGGGCGCCACCGACATCGAGCGGCAGAAGATCAATGTTTACCGCATGAAGCTGCTGGGCGCGACGGTGGTGCCGGTCACTTCCGGCTCGGCCACCCTGAAGGACGCACTCAACGAAGCCATGCGCGACTGGGTGACCAACGTGCAGGACACCTTCTACATCATCGGCACCGTGGCCGGCCCGGATCCGTATCCGCGCATGGTTCGTGACTTCAATGCCATCGTCGGCCGTGAGGCGCGCGAGCAGATGCTGGCCGAGTACGGCCGCCTGCCCGATGCGATCACCGCCTGCGTGGGCGGCGGCAGCAATGCCATCGGCCTGTTCCATGCCTTCCTCAACGACCGCCAGGTCGAGATCGTCGGCGCCGAAGCCGCCGGTGATGGCATCAACACCGGCCGTCACGCCGCGTCGATCGCTGCCGGTCGCCCGGGTGTGCTGCACGGCAACCGCACCTATGTGCTGTGCGACGACGACGGCCAGATCATCGAGACCCACTCGGTATCAGCCGGCCTGGATTATCCGGGCGTCGGCCCGGAGCACGCGTTCCTGGCCGATACCGGTCGCGCACGCTATCTGGGCATCACCGACGAGGAAGCGCTGCAGGCCTTCCACCTGCTGGCGCATACCGAGGGCATCCTGCCGGCACTGGAGTCCAGCCATGCGCTGGCACAGGCGATCAAGCTGGCGCGTGAGCGACCGCGTGACCAGATCGTGCTGTGCAATCTATCCGGCCGTGGCGACAAGGACGTGCACACCATCGCTGCGCGCGAAGGGCTGGTGCTGTGAGCGCGCGGCTGCGGAACAGCGGCGTGCTGCTGCTGGCGCTTGGGCTGGCCGCGTGCCAGCCGCCGGAGCCACCGGTACTGGCGCCGGCCGCCAAGGCCACCACGCAGCCGGCCCAGCAGCCGGCCGCCAACGATGACCTCGACCCGATGGCGCGTACGCCGATCGTCGATCCACCGTCTGCGCAAGGCGCGGACAGCGACGACGTGCCTGCAGTGGCCTCGGTGGCGCTGGATCATGCCGGCGAGGTGCTGGTCGGCCAGCACATGAGTGACCTGAAGGCCCTGGGTCCCTGGAAAGCGCAGGGCGCGAAGGAGTTCTTCGAAGGCGACTGCGAGTACTACGATGGCAAGGCGCTGCCGGCCGGCGTGTCGATGATGACCGATGACGAGCGCGTGGTGCGTTTCGATCTGAAGCCGGGTGACGACCCGGAGCTGCCGGTTGAGCAGCCCGGTCCGTTTGGCCTGCGCGTCGGCATGACCCGCGCACAGGCCATGGCGCAGTTTCCGAATCCGCCGGTGTCCAGTCCGCATGCCTATGACGGCGACCAGGGCGAGTACCTCACCTGGCAGGACCCGGGCTCGGACCTGGGCATCCGCCTGGAACTCTATGAAGGGAAGGTCACCCGGATGTACTGGGGGACCAGCGATGCGATTGAACTGATTGAAGGATGTGCCTGAGATGCCCGTATCCCGACTCGATGCCTGTTTCCAGCGCCTGCGCGAGCAGCAGCGCAAGGCACTTATCCCCTTCGTCACCGCCGGTGATCCCTCGCTGGAGGCCACGGTGCCGGTCATGCACGCGCTGGTCGATGCCGGTGCCGATGTGATCGAGCTGGGCGTGCCGTTCTCCGACCCGATGGCCGATGGCCCGACCATCCAGCGCAGCTCCGAGCGCGCGCTGGCACGGGGGGCTGGCAGCCGCTACGTCCTGCAGGCCGTGGCGCAGTTCCGCGAGCGCGACGCGCAGACCCCGGTGGTGCTGATGGGCTACCTCAACCCGGTGGAGATCCATGGCTACGCGGCCTTCGCCAAGGCCGCCGTCGACGCAGGCGTGGACGGCGTACTGCTGGTCGACCTGCCGCCGGAAGAAGCGGGTGAAGCGCAGCAGGCCTTCGATGCAGCCGGCCTGGCACTGGTCCTGCTGGCGTCGCCGACCACCAGCGAAGCGCGGGCCGACAAGCTGCTGGCGCTGGCCCGTGGCTATCTCTACTACGTCAGCTTTGCCGGTGTCACCGGCGCGTCCGAACGCCTGGACAGCGATGCCGCCAGTGCCCGCCTGCAGGCCCTGCGCGCGCGCGCTTCAGTGCCGGTGGTTGCTGGCTTCGGCATCAAGGACGCCGCCAGTGCTGCGGCGATGGCGCGCCAGGCCGATGGCGTGGTGGTTGGCAGTGCGCTGGTGGCGGTGCTGGCCGAAGCGGGCTCGGCTGAAGAGGCCGCGCAGCGCGCTGGAGCTTTCCTGGCCCCGCTGCGGCAGGCGCTGGACGCGTAACGGTCGTGCCGGCCGCCGGCCGGCATCTGCCTGACGGCCACATGCAAGTGCTGCCGGCCAGCGGCCGGCACTACCCATGGGTCTGCACGTGGGGGCTGCCGGCCAGCGGCCGGCACTACCCATGGGTTTGCACGTAGGGGCTGCCGGCCAGCGGCCGGCATGACCCAGCACCTAAACGTACGTCCCAGCATGGTTTTTTCCGGCGGCTCCGTGGCCGGCAAGGGGGTGCACGGGCAGGGAAAGCGGAGCTAGACTGTCCGCCTTTGCGGCCCTCGGGCCGCCCTGAACGGAAGTGTCCTCCCGCATGAGTTGGCTCAGCAAGTTGATGCCGTCCGGCATCCGCACCGACAACACCCCCAGCAAGAAGCGCAGTGTCCCCGAGGGCCTGTGGGAAAAGTGCAGCAACTGCGGCAGCGCGTTGTACCGTCCGGAACTGGAAGAGAACCTGGAGGTCTGCCCGAAGTGCGGCCACCACATGGCGATCCGCGCGCGTGCGCGCCTGGCCGCCCTGTTCGACGCCGACAGCACCACCGAGATCGGTGCGCGCCTGGGGCCGACCGACCTGCTCAAGTTCAAGGACCAGAAGAAGTACAGCGAGCGCATCAAGATCGCGCAGAAGAACACGGGTGAGTACGACGCGCTGATCGCCATGCGCGGTCTGCTCAAGGGCCGTGCACTGGTGGCCTCGTCGTTCGACTTCGCCTTCATGGGCGGCTCGATGGGCTCGGTGGTGGGTGAGCGTTTCGCGCTGGCCGCCGAAACCGCAGTCGAAATCGGTGCCCCCTACGTGTGCTTCTCGCAGAGTGGCGGCGCGCGCATGCAGGAAGGCCTGTTCTCGCTGATGCAGATGGCCAAGACCTCGGCCGCACTGGGCAAGCTGCGTGAAGCGGGCCTGCCGTACATCTCGGTGCTGACCCACCCGACCACCGGTGGCGTGTCGGCCTCGTTCGCGATGCTGGGCGACATCAACATCGCCGAGCCGCAGGCGCTGATCGGCTTCGCGGGTCCGCGCGTGATCGAGCAGACCGTGCGCGAGAAGCTGCCGGAAGGCTTCCAGCGTTCGGAGTTCCTGCTGGAACACGGTGCCATCGACCAGATCTGTGACCGTCGCGAGATGCGCGACCGCCTGTCCGATCTGCTGGCGATGCTGGGTCGTCAGCCGGCGCCGGAGGTGGCTTGATGGGAGGCCGCAAGTACTTCGGTACTGACGGCATCCGTGGGCGGGTCGGCCAGGGCGTGATCTCGGCCGATTTCGTGCTGCGCCTGGGCAACGCCCTGGGCCGTGTCCTGGTCGCCCAGCGCGGCCAGGACGGGCGCCGGCCGATCGTGGTGATCGGCAAGGACACCCGCATTTCCGGCTACATGTTCGAAGCGGCGCTGGAGGCCGGCCTGGTCGCTGCCGGCGCCGACGTACAGCTGCTGGGGCCGATGCCGACCCCGGCGGTGGCGTTCCTGACCCGCACGCTGGGCGTGGACGCCGGCATCGTCATCAGCGCTTCGCACAACCCGCATTACGACAACGGCATCAAGTTCTTCTCCGCCCAGGGCGAGAAGCTCGACGACGCCACCGAACTGGCCCTGGAAGCGGCGCTGGACATTCCGTTCACCACCGCCGAATCGGAGAAGCTGGGCAAGGCGTCGCGCGCGCGCGAAGCGGTCGGCCGCTACATCGAGTTCTGCAAGGCCAGCGTGCCGCGCGCGTTCGACCTGCGTGGCGTGCGCCTGGTGCTGGATTGCGCGCACGGTGCCACCTACCAGATCGCACCGCTGCTGTTCCGCGAACTTGGCGCCGAGGTGATCGGCATCGGTGCCGAGCCCAACGGCGTCAACATCAACGCCGGTGTGGGTTCCACCCATATCGATAACCTGGCGGCCAAAGTCCGCGAGACCCGCGCCGATCTCGGCATCGCCTTCGATGGTGATGGCGACCGAGTGCTGATGGCCGACGACCAGGGCAACCCGGTCGACGGCGATGACCTGCTGTACATCCTGGCCCGCGCCTGGAAGGACGAAGGCCGCCTGCGCGGCCCGGTGGTCGGCACGCTGATGAGCAACTACGGCGTGGAGAAAGCTTTCGCCGATCTGCAGATCCCGTTCGTGCGCAGCAACGTTGGTGATCGATACGTGCACCAGGCGCTGGTCGAAGGCGGGGGCGTGCTTGGCGGTGAGGCCTCGGGCCACCTGCTGTGCCTGGACCGGGCGACCACCGGCGACGGTATTGTCAGTGCCCTGCAGGTACTGGTGGCACTGCGCAACGGCGGCCAGACCCTGCGCCAGGCGCTGAAGGGTTTGGAGCGGGTGCCGCAGAAAACGGTCAACGTGCGGTTGGGCAATGCCTCGGCCAAGGCCACGGTGCAGGCCGACAGTGTGCAGGCCGCGCTGGCGGCCGCGCAGCAGTCGGTGGCCGGCCGCGGTCGCGCGTTCCTGCGCCCGTCGGGTACCGAGCCGGTGGTGCGGGTTACCGTCGAAGCCGATGACGCCACGCTGATGCAGGAGACACTCGATCGCTTGTCCGCTGCGGTGCGCGAAGCCGCTGCCTGAGCAGCGTGGCAATACCGCGTGTTGCACCCGACATGGCCGCGTTTGCGGCCATGTTTTTTTCTGGGAGGGGGGATTCAACCGTGCGCGACCCGCGATCGCGTTCAGCTGCGGCTGCGCACCTTGTGACGCGTCGTGTACGGGCGTTTCCGACCGCTGGGTCCTGCCCGCATCAGCGCGCGGGCAGGTGCTCTGGCATTGCACCTTGTGCGGTGCGTGACATCGCCCGCTGCCACTTCCAGGTGTCCCGGCACATGTCGGTGAGATCGTGACGCGCCTTCCAGCCCAGCTCGCGCAGCGCCAGCGAGGCATCGGCGAAGCTGACCGCGATGTCGCCATCGCGCCGCGGTACGATGCGGAACGGAACCCGCACGCCGGTGGTGAGTTCGAAGGCCTGGATCAGTTCCAGCACGCTGTGGCCCTGGCCGGTGCCAAGGTTGAGGGTGATGCTGCGCCGCTGGTCGCGAAGGAACTGCAGGGCCAGTACGTGGGCGCTGGCGACGTCCTGCACATGGATGTAGTCGCGCACGCCGGTACCATCATGGGTCGGATAGTCGTCCCCGAAGACCTGGACCTCCGGCAGCAGCCCGGCGGCGACCTGCGCGATGTAGGGCATCAGGTTGCTCGGCGTGCCATGCGGAAGCTCGCCGATCAGCGCGCTGGCGTGGGCGCCGACCGGGTTGAAGTAGCGCAGCGTCGCAATATGCAGGTCCTGGCCCGTTGCCGCCAGGTCGGCAAGCAGCTGCTCGACCACCAGCTTGGTGCGCCCATAGGGCGTCATCGCACAGGTTGAAGCGGTCTCGGCCACCGGGCAGTGGTCCTGGTTGCCGTACACCGTTGCCGAAGAGCTGAAGACCAGCAACTGCACGCCTGCATCCTGCATCGCACCGAGCAGGGCAATCGAACCGCTGATGTTGCTGTCGAAATACTGCAGTGGAATCTTCTGGGATTCGCCCACGGACTTGAGCGCTGCGAAGTGCAGTACGGCATCGATCGCGTGCTCCTGCATCAAGGCGGCCATGCGCGGCCGGTCCCGGATGTCAGCCTGCACAAACACCGGTGCCGTGCCGGTGATCCGTCCGATGCGCTCGACCACGCTGGCGTCGCTGTTGCACAGCGAGTCCACGATGACCACGCCGTGCCCCTGCTGCTGCAGCTCCACGCATGCATGCGAGCCGATGTAGCCAGCACCGCCGGTCACCAGTACGTTCATTGCCTTCACTGTTCCTTTGAGTCCATTCGAAAAACGGGTGCTGCCGCGATCAAGATGAACGTGGCCTCCTACGGGCCAGGCACCATCTTCTTCTGCCGCGCCTTGAAGCCGTTGAAGATCGGCGCGATCAACGGGTTGTAGCTCCATGCGATGCGCTTGCGCAGCCAGCTGGCCGGCCGGTTGCGGATCGCGAAGCGATAGATCCGCTCCGGATCGCCGCCAATCACGTTGCGGCCGAAGGGATGGGTGGTGTGCAGGTAGCGGAAGCCCTGTTCGCGTGCCACTTCGATGTAGTCATCGTCGAAGTCACCATAGGGCCAGCACAGCGTATCGGAGACTTCGCCGAGCTTCTCCAGCAGCGTCTGCTTCGCCATGGCCAGGTCGCCGCTGATGCCTTCGCGGCGCTGCGCACGGTCCAGGTCATCGCGCTTGAGCCAACGGGTGTGGCTGTGGGTATGGCAGTGGACCTCGAACGTGCCGGCTTCGATTGCCGCACGCGCTTCGCTCCAGCGCATCATCACTTCGTCGCTGCGGCCCTGCTTGTAGATCAGGTCCTCGCAGGCGCGATGTTCCGGCGTGGCCGGCAGCTCGGCGCCTTCGATGCCTGCATGCGGGCGGATCGGACCTTCGTGCATCCAGCCGGTGACCACGAAGACCACCGCATGCATGCCGTATTTCTGCAGGATCGGATGGGCGTAGACCCAGTTGTCCAGGTAGCCGTCGTCGAACGTGATCACGATCGATTTGCGCGGCACCGGCTTCCCGGCGAGAAAGCCGGCGTACTGGTCCAGCGTCAGCGAGGTCCAGCCGGTCCGTGCGAGCCAGGCGATCTGGCTCTCGAAGTTCTCCGGGGATACGGTGATCATTCCCGGCGAGTTGCTGACATGGTGGTGCATCAGCACCGGTACGGTTCTGGCGTTAGCCATGACCCAGCTCCTTCAACCATTGGAGGTAGTAGTTTTCAGTGGCCTCTCCGTGGCCGGCCGCGCTGAACTGCTTGGCGCTGCGGATCCAGTCCCAACCGGCGCGGCCCATCTGCCGGCGACGTTCCTGATCATCCACCAGCAGCCGCAACGCACCAGTGAGGGCGGCGTCATCACCCAGCCGGGTGAGGATGGCATTGCTGCCTTCCACCAGCATTTCAGGCACGCCGCCAACGCGATGCGAGACGATCGGCAGTGCGGCCTGCGCCGCCTCGAGGAACACGGTCCCCGAGGCTTCCTTGTGGGTGGCCAGGGCGAAGATGTCGAAACCGGCCATCAGCCGGTGTGCGTCGCTGCGGAAGCCGAGCAGGTGCACCTGGCGCTCCAGCCCGAGTTCGCTGCGCAGGGCCTGCAGGCGGCCCATGACCGGCTCGCCGTCGCCGACCACGGCCAGGTGCAGGTCGGGATTGGTCTTGCATAGTGGCGCCATGGCGCGCAGCAGCTCGGCATGGCCCTTGGGCTCGCGCAGCACGGCCACGCAGCCGACCACGATGTCGCGCTCGGCGAAACCGAGTTCGGCGCGGACCTGTGCGCGGGTGGCCTGCAGGTTCTCCCAGGGATCGCCCTGCTCGGTCATGCCCCAGCGCGGCGGCGTCGCCATGGGGGGCACGATGCCGATGTGCTCGGCGGCAATGCCGCGGTCGACCAGCAGCCGCTTGACGAAATCGCTGACGGTGATGATCCGGTGCGGAAGACCGGTATAGGTCAGCAACGAATTGACCGGACTCATCAGGTGGCGCGAGCGCACCACCAGTGGCGTGCCGCCCAGGCGTGCGCCGGCCGCGGCGATCAGTGCGTCGCGGCGGCTGGTGGTGTTGACCACGTCGTAGCGCTCGCGGCGTACCAGGCGGGACACCGACCAGATGCCGCGCAGCAGCCGTGCCAAGCCGCCCATGCGCAGGGTATGCACGGTGAAGCCATCGTCGCGCGCGAGCTGGGCCAGGCGGGCATCGGGCTGGCACAGCAGGGACACCTGGTGCCCACGCGCACGCATCACCTGCATGTGGCGGAAGATGTAGATCTCCTGGCCGCCCATTCCCCGGGCAGCTTCGGTATGCAGGATCCGCAGCGAGCGTTTCATGGAATCCATCCTCTGTGGTCAGCGGTTGCGGAAGCGGGTCAGCGCTTCCCATGCGGTACGGACGGCGCCGGCATCCGGGGCTTGGCGCGGCAGCGGGCGGTAGTGCCGGTCGAGCGCGGTGGCGTTGCCGAACTTGTCGAACACGTAGATGGCATCGCCATGGCGGACGGCGCGTTGTGACCAGCTTTCCACCACCAGTGCGCGCTCGCCTGCGGGTTCGGCCAGCAGATCCTGGCCGGTGCTGAAGTCGCTCAGTGCGTTCTCGCAGCCCAGGGCGTGGCGCATCAACGTCGGCACCCAGTCCTCATGTGAACTGGTGCGTGTCTTATGGCCGCTGGCCTGGCCGGGCCAGTGCAGCACGAACGGTACCTGCAGCTGGTAGTCGGAGAAGTTGCCGTTGTGGCCCCAGTAGTTCAGCTTCAGGTCGTTGAACTCCTCGGCGTGGTCGCCGGTGACCAGGACGATGGTGTTCTGATCCAGGCCCTGCGCGCGCAGATCGTCCAGCAGGGTGCCGACGAGGCTGTCGGCGTAATGCACGGCGGTCCGGTAACGGTTCAGTTCCGGGGCCGGGTCGTGGTCCGGACCGAACCTGAGGAAGTCGATTTCCTGCGCCATCGGGGTCGCCAGCGGCGGGTAGCCTGCGGGCATGTGGTAGGGCGCATGGGTGGAATCGAGGAAGACGAAGCCGAACCACGGCGTGTGCGCTGCCTGGCTTGCACGGATGTCCTTCTGAAGCGAGGCCACGATGCTGCTGTCACGGCCTTCCGAACCCAGGCCGGGCGGGCCCTGGTGCAGCTGGTCGCGGACGTCCGCAAATGCAGTGCGGTCGAATTCCGGGCTGTACATCGGCGCGCTGCCGTACAGATGCAGGTCGTACCCCTGCTGGCCCAGCACCTTGAACAGCTGTGAGCCGCGCTGTTCGTCAAGCATGCTTTGCCAGTAGCCGCCCGGCAGGCCGTAGAGCAGGCCGAACAGGCCATAGCGGGTGGCGTTGCCCGTGCTGAAATGGCGGTCGTAGACACGAGCGGAGGCCGCCAGTGCCGAGGTGTTCGGCATGATCTGCGGAGTAAGCGCATCGTGGCGCAGCGATTCCAGCACGACCATCAGTACATTGGGCCGCTGTGGGCTCTGGCAGCGCAGTGGCTGCAGCGGATACAGCAGCTGCGCATGGCGAGGATCGGGCAGGCCGACCTGCTGTTCACTGACCACGCCCAGCCTGCGCATGAAGCTCTTGGCGGTGATCGGCTGGGCCCAGGGCAGGTAGTTCCACTGGGCAATCACGTCACGGTCGCCGCGTGCGTCGTAGTAGGCGGTGGCCACCTGGCCGCTCGCCATCAGCAGGGCGACCACCGCCCAGGCCTGCAGCACCCTGCGCCGGCGGGGCGCGGCCGGCAGCAGCTTCCAGCACGCCCAGGCCAGGATGCCCTCGGCGGTGAAAATGGCCGCCACCAGCAGGCCGACCTGCACCCAGGTCTTCCACGACAACGCAACCTGGTCCTGCAGGGCGCCGCCGAACACCATGTTCAGGACCATGGCATTGAGGTGGAAGCGGTACAGGGTGAACACCTTGGCGTCGACCAGCAGCAGGCACAACCACAAGCCCTGCAGCAGTACCGCACTGATGCTCAGCGTGCGCGCGCTGCGCGGCCACAGGCCCAGCAGCAGTGGCAGCGCGCCGGCCAGCGCGCCGAAGGCGAGCAGGTGCCCGGGCAGGGCAATCGCGAGATAGGCCAGGCCCTGGTGGCCGCCCGGGTTGTCGTACAGCGGCACGTTGCCGAGGGTGATCATCGTCGCCAGCAGCGCATTGCCCAGGACGAACAGGGACCACCACGCAAGCCGGCGCCAGCGAAGGGCAGGGCCCGCAGAGGGAAGGGCGATGGCGGCTGGGGCGTCGGGCATGGTGCGTCGGGTCGGGGAGGCGCGGTCGGGGCTTGCGCTGCCAACGTGATGGATTCGTTAAATTGTGCGCAGGTCGCGCATTGTATCGATTTGTTTCCGAGGATCGAGTAGCGTCCGCCGGGTGATCTGTCACAATGTTCAGGCGGGCCATGAATGCGCAGGCCCCCCAGACCCAATGACAAGCCAGGAATTGCTGTGAGCCAGATCCCCACCCTCGACATCACCCGTTTCGACAGCGACCGCGAGGCCTTCGTGGCCGAGCTGGGCGCGGCCTACCGCCAATGGGGATTCGCGGGCATCCGCAACCACGGCATTCCGCAGGCCGACATCGACGCGGCCTACGATGCCTTCAAGGCCTTCTTCGCCCTGCCGGAAGAGGTCAAGCGCAAGTACCACGTGGCCGGCAGCGGCGGCGCCCGCGGCTATACCCCCTTCGGCGTGGAAACCGCCAAGGGCTCCAAGCACTTCGACCTGAAGGAGTTCTGGCACATCGGTCGTGAAATCGCCGACGACTCCAAGTACCGCGATGTGATGGCACCGAACCTGTGGCCGACCGAGGTCGAGGGCTTCCGTGAGCGCGGCTACGGCCTGTACCAGGCGCTGGACAACCTGGGTTCGCGCGTGCTGTCCGCGCTGGCCCTGCACATCGGCCTGCCGGAAGACTTCTTCGCCGACAAGACCAACTTCGGCAACTCGATCCTGCGCCCGATCCACTACCCGCCGATCACCACCGACGACATCCCGAACGTGCGTGCCGGCGCGCATGGCGACATCAACTTCATCACCCTGCTGGTCGGCGCCAGCGCCGCGGGCCTGGAGGTGCAGTCGCATGAGGGCGAGTGGGTGCCGTTCACCTCGGACGCGGACACCATCGTGGTCAACATCGGCGACATGCTGCAGCGCCTGACCAACCATGTGTACCCGTCGACGATCCATCGCGTGGTCAACCCCCCGGGCGAGCTGGCCCGCCAGCCCCGTTACTCGGTGCCGTTCTTCCTGCACCCGAACCCGGATTTCCTGATCGACGTGCTGCCCTCGTGCATCACCCCGGAGAACCCGAGCCGGTACCCGGAGCCGATCACCGCCCACGGCTTCCTCGAGGAGCGCCTGCGCGAGATCAAGCTGAAGTAAAGAAAAGTGAGGCCGCCGAAAGGCGGCCTTTTTCTTTGCAGGGTTGCACTCTGCACCCGCGGTAGTGCCGGCCGCTGGCCGGCAAGTCCAAAGCCAAAGCGGCTCTGGGTTTCTGCGTGTTGGGCGGGGCGGTGTGGGTTGGCAGGACACGCCGTGAACCCCCAGACCGGCCCAGCCGCTGGCGGCTGTGCGTTCGGGCGCTTGCGAAGCAGTGCTTCGCAAGCAAAGCGCCCTCACCCCTGGGGGCTCGATGGCGCCATCCATGGCGTCAACGGTCCTGCCAACCCACACCTCCCCGCCTTCGACAGTTTCCCGGTGACGGTGGGTAAATCGCGATTCCCGGTGGGTGTCGACCTTGGTCGACGCGGTAGATCCACGCCTTGCGTGGATGAGATCTGTCGGATCGAAGTGGGGTAGGGGTTGGTCCAGCCGGCAGCAACCCGGAATGCAGCTTTTGCCTTTGCTCCTGCTCTTCTTTTTTCTTTCCGTGGCGGGCGGAACCGCCGGACTGTGTCAGAGGCCGGGCGGGTGGGGATGGCGGGGGTGTCCGCGGCATGGATGCCGCGGCCAAGCCCCCAGGGACGGGTTTACGGCGTCCCCCGGCATCCCCACCCGCCCGGCCAAGCTCACCAATCCAACCGGTGATACGCGACCAACCCGCCCCCCGCCACGAGGGGCTGCGCCGTTGGCTGAAAATCCATGTAATCGCTTACAAGGAAACGGATTTTTGCCGCAGCGGGTATCATGACCGGCTGACTTCACACAGGAGCCACCCGCTCATGCGCCGCAAGATCGTCGCCGGAAACTGGAAGCTGCATGGCAGCCGTCAATTCGCCAATGAACTGCTGGGGCAGGTGGCTGCCGGGCTGCCGCTGGAGGGGGTGGACGTGGTGATCCTGCCGCCGCTGCCGTACCTGGGCGAGCTGGTCGAGGACTTCGGCGAGACCGGCCTGGCCTTTGGCGCGCAGGACGTGAGCAGCAACGAAAAGGGCGCCTACACCGGCGAGGTCTGCGCGGCCATGCTGGTCGAGGTCGGGGCCCGCTATGGCCTGGTCGGCCATTCCGAGCGCCGCCAGTACCACCACGAGAGCAGCGAGCTGGTCGCGCGCAAGTTCGCCGCCGCCCAGCACGCCGGCCTGGTGCCAGTGCTGTGCGTGGGCGAGACCCTGGAACAGCGCGAGGCCGGGCAGACCGAAGCGGTCATCGCCAGCCAGCTGGCACCGGTGCTGGAGCTGGTTGGCGCGGCCGGTTTCGCCCAGGCTGTGGTCGCCTATGAGCCGGTCTGGGCCATCGGTACCGGCCGTACCGCCACCAAGGAGCAGGCACAGCAGGTGCACGCGTTCATCCGTGGCGAAGTCGCGCGTATCGATGCTAGAATCGCTGATTCACTGCCCATTGTTTACGGCGGTAGCGTGAAGCCCGACAATGCCGGGGAACTGTTCGCGCAGCCGGATGTCGATGGTGGGCTGGTCGGCGGCGCCTCCCTGGTGGCTGCGGACTTCCTGGCCATCGCAAGGGCGGCGGCCGCGAACTAATCCTAGAAGTATTGTCCGAGGGCGGTTTCCAATGCTGATGTTGATCCTCAATGTCGTCTACGTGCTGGTCGCTGTGGCCATGATCGCGCTGATCCTGATGCAGCGTGGCTCGGGTGCGGCGGCGAGTTCGGGCTTTGGTGCCGGCGCCTCGGGTACGGTGTTCGGTGCGCGTGGCGCCTCGAACTTCCTGTCCAAGTCGACCAAGTGGCTGGCCGTCGTGTTCTTCGGCATCAGCCTCTTCATGGCCTGGTATGCCGGTCATGGCAGCCGTCCGGCGGCCGACCAGGATCTGGGCTTGATGTCCGCCCCGGCGGCGGTCGCTCCGGCGGCTCCGGCAGGCGAATTGCCGGCCGTTCCGAAGGCTGATGCGGTCCCGGCCGCCCCGGTTCCGGCCGCGAATGTGCCGGCTCAGGCGGAATCTTCGGTTTCTGGTGAAGAAAAGCCTTCGGAAGGCTCCCAGAAACACTGAAGCCGGTTACAATACGCGGCGCATCGGGAAGATAGTCTGATGTGATCGTTTGCCCAGGTGGCGGAATTGGTAGACGCACTACCTTGAGGTGGTAGCGACTTAGGTCGTAGGGGTTCGAGTCCCCTCTTGGGCACCATTTGTAAGTAAAGCGGGTTCGCCTGGCGCGCAAGGCGCCAGGTAGATTCCCGTCCACTCCCCCATGCCAAAGCGCCTGCAGGCGCAGCGGCAGAGGCAAGAGAGAATCGCTGTGCTGGCCGAATATTTGCCGTCTCTGCTGTTTCTGATCGTTGCCACCGGTATCGGCATTACGCTGATGCTGGTTGGTCGATTCCTCGGTCCCCGCCGCCCCGATCTGGAAAAGCTGTCGCCGTACGAGTGCGGCTTCGAGGCCTTCGAAGACGCGCGCATGAAGTTCGACGTGCGCTACTACCTGATCGCGATCCAGTTCATCGTCTTCGACCTGGAAATCATCTTCATCGTGCCGTGGACCCAGGTCTTCATGGAGCTGGGCGCGCGTTCGCTCGTCACCATGGGCCTGTTCGTCGGCATGCTGTTCCTCGGTTTCATTTACGTCTGGAAGAAGGGAGCGCTGGAATGGGAGTGATTCAGACTCTCGATGGCCTCATGAACAACCCCACGCCGGAAGGCCGGGTTGATGACATCCTGCGGCCGGAAGGCGACAACCCGCTGCTGGAAAAGGGCTTCGTCACCACCAGCGTCGATGCACTGCTGAACTGGGCGCGCACCGGCTCGATGTGGCCGATGACCTTCGGTCTGGCCTGCTGCGCGGTCGAGATGATGCATGCCGGCGCCGCGCGCCTGGACCTTGACCGCTATGGCGTGGTGTTCCGCCCGTCGCCGCGCCAGTCCGACGTGATGATCGTGGCCGGTACCCTGGTCAACAAGATGGCCCCGGCGCTGCGCAAGGTCTACGACCAGATGCCGGACCCGAAGTGGGTCATCTCGATGGGTAGCTGCGCCAATGGTGGCGGCTATTACCACTACTCCTATTCTGTCGTGCGCGGCTGTGATCGCGTGGTGCCGGTGGACGTCTACGTCCCGGGTTGCCCGCCGACCGCCGAGGCGCTGGTGTACGGGATCCTGCAGCTGCAGAAGAAGATCTGGCGTACACAGACCATCGCCCGCTGACCCCTTCACCTGACAAGAGCGCGCCAAGCCCCCATGGCAGAGCAAGCATCCTTCATCGACCGACTCTCCGCACGTTTCGCTGGTGCGAAGGTCATCGTGGTCGAACCCCGCGGCGAAGTGACGCTGGAAGTGCCTGCCGCCGAGTGGCACGCCACCGCCCTGGCGCTGCGTGACGAGTTTGGTTTCGAGCAGGCCGTGGATCTCTGCGGCGTCGATTACCTGGGTTATGGCTCCGACGAATGGGACACCGCCGACGTGTCCTCGCAGGGCTTCAGCCGTGGCGTCGAAGGCAAGGCCCAGGGCCGTTTCGCGTGGGGTGAGTTCCCCACCGAGGAAAACGGTGCCGACGGTGCCCGCCCGCAGCACATGCCGACCCAGCGTTTCGCCGTGGTCGCCCAGCTGCGCTCGTACCAGCACAACCTGATGATGCACCTGCGCTGCTTCGCCCCTGACGAAGCACTGCCGGTGGTGTCCTCGCTGACCGGCATCTGGCCGGGCCTGAACTGGTTCGAGCGCGAAGCGTTCGACCTGTACGGCGTGATCTTCGAAGGCCACCCGGACCTGCGCCGGATCCTGACCGACTACGGTTTCGTCGGCCATCCGTTCCGCAAGGACTTCCCGCTGATCGGCAATGTCGAAGTCCGCTACGACGAAGAAAAGAAGCGCGTGATCTACGAACCGGTCACCTCGGTGGAGCCGCGCGTCGGCGTGCCGCGCGTGATCCGCGACGACGCCCGTCTGCAGACCGCAGAAGGTGAGCGCGCGCAGGAGGCAGTGAAGTGAGCCACGTACACCAGGCCGGCGAAGCATTCGCCAGCAACGCCGCCGAAAGCCGGCAGGAAATCCGCAACTACACCATGAACTTCGGCCCGCAGCATCCGGCCGCTCACGGTGTGCTGCGCCTGATCCTGGAAATGGACGGTGAAACCATCATGCGCGCCGACCCGCACGTGGGTCTGCTGCACCGTGGTACCGAAAAGCTGGCCGAGTCCAAGCCGTTCAATCAGTCGATCGGTTACATGGATCGACTGGATTACGTGTCGATGATGTGCAACGAGCACGCCTACGTGCGCGCGATCGAGACCCTGATGGGCATCGAGGCGCCGGAGCGTGCGCAGTACATCCGCACCATGTACGACGAGATCACCCGCATCCTCAACCACCTGATGTGGCTGGGCTCCAACGCGCTCGACCTGGGTGCGATGGCGGTGATGCTGTACGCCTTCCGCGAGCGCGAAGAGCTGATGGACTGCTATGAAGCAGTCTCCGGCGCACGCATGCACGCGGCGTACTACCGTCCGGGCGGTGTCTACCGCGACCTGCCGGACCACATGCCGAAGTACAAGGAGTCGCGCTGGCACAAGGGCAAGGCGCTGAAGCAGCTCAATGCTTCGCGCGAGGGCTCGCTGCTGGACTTCCTGGAGAACTTCACCGTCGAGTTCCCCAAGCGCATCGACGAATACGAAACCCTGCTGACCGACAACCGTATCTGGAAGCAGCGTACCGTCGGCATCGGCGTGGTGACGCCGGAACTGGCGCACCAGTGGGGCATGACCGGCGTGATGCTGCGTGGCTCGGGCGTCGCCTGGGACCTGCGCAAGAAGCGCCCGTACGCCAAGTACGATGCCGTCGATTTCGACATCCCGCTGGGCAAGGAGGGCGACTGCTACGACCGTTACCTGGTGCGCGTTGCCGAAATGCGCGAATCCAACCGCATCATCAAGCAGTGCGTGGCATGGCTGAAGGCCAACCCCGGCCCGGTGATGGTGAAGAACTTCAAGGTCGCTCCGCCCAGGCGCGAGGACATGAAGGACGACATGGAAGCGCTGATCCACCACTTCAAGCTGTTCAGCGAAGGCTACTGCGTGCCGGCCGGCGAGACCTACTCGGCGGTGGAAGCCCCGAAGGGCGAGTTCGGCTGCTACCTGGTTTCCGATGGCGCCAACAAGCCCTTCCGCGTGCACCTGCGCGCACCGGGCTTCGCCCACCTGTCCTCGATCGATTCGATCGTGCGCGGCCACATGCTGGCCGACGTGGTGGCGATGATCGGTACCTACGACCTGGTGTTCGGCGAGGTTGACCGGTAATGCCGTCCGCCACGCCAACGCCCGCCGCAGGCAGCCGGCGCAAGCCGGCGCCGCAGTTTCTGGAATTTCACGTTATGCATTTCGCTGAGGTCGGCCGATGAAGGCGACAGGTAATTTCGAGGCGGCGCGCGACGTCGACCCGATGGTGGTGCTGAGCGACAAGACCCGCGCTCACATCGATCACTGGCTGTCCAAGTTCCCGCCGGACCGCAAGCGCTCTGCCGTGCTGCAGGGCCTGCATGCGGCCCAGGAGCAGAACCAGGGCTGGCTGACCGACGAGCTGATCGCCGGCGTGGCCAAGTACCTGGACCTGCCGCCGGTGTGGGCCTACGAGGTCGCCAGCTTCTACTCGATGTTCGAGACCGAGAAGGTGGGCCGCAACAACGTGGCCATCTGCACCAACATCAGCTGCTGGCTCAATGGCGCCGAGGACATCGTGCGCCATTGCGAGAAGAAGCTGGGCATCAAGCACGGTGAATCGACCCCGGACGGCCGCGTCTACCTCAAGCGCGAGGAAGAGTGCCTGGCTGGCTGCGGTGGCGCGCCGATGATGGTCATCAACGGTCACTACCATGAGCGTCTGACCCTGGAAAAGGTCGACGAGCTGCTGGACGGGCTGGAGTAAGGGCATGGCACATCACCACGAATCCAAGGGTCCGGTCGGCCCCGCGCCGCTGCCGCACCAGGTGGTCTATACCACCCTGCATTACGACACCCCGTGGTCGTACGAAAGCTACCTGAAGACCGGTGGCTACGCCGCCCTGCGCAAGATCCTCGAAGAGAAGATCCCGCCGGAGCAGGTCATCGAGATGGTCAAGGCCTCGGGCCTGCGCGGCCGCGGTGGCGCTGGCTTCCCGACCGGCCTGAAGTGGTCCTTCATGCCGAAGGGCAACATGCAGAAGTACATCCTCTGCAACTCGGACGAATCCGAGCCGGGCACCTGCAAGGACCGCGACATCCTGCGCTACAACCCGCATTCGGTGGTGGAAGGCATGGCGATCGCCTGCTACGCCACCGGTTCGACCGTGGGTTACAACTACCTGCGCGGTGAATTCCACCACGAGCCGTTCGAGCACTTCGAGCAGGCCCTGGCCGACGCCTATGCGAACGGCTGGCTGGGCAAGAACATCCTCGGCAGCGGCGTGGACATCGACATCTACGGCGCGCTGGGCGCCGGCGCGTACATCTGCGGCGAAGAAACCGCGCTGATGGAATCGCTGGAGGGCAAGAAGGGCCAGCCGCGCTACAAGCCGCCGTTCCCGGCCAATTTCGGCCTGTATGGCAAGCCGTCGACGATCAACAACACCGAAACCTATGGTTCGGTGCCGGCGATCATCCGCAACGGTCCGGAGTGGTTCAAGGGCCTGAGCCTGACCGCCAACGGCGGTCCGAAGTGCTTCTCGGTGTCCGGCTGCGTGCAGAATGGCGGCAACTTCGAAGTGCCGCTCGGCACCAAATTCCACGACCTGCTGGAAATGGCCGGTGGCCTGCGTCCGGGCCGCACGCTGAAGGGCGCGATCCCGGGCGGCGTGTCGATGCCGGTGCTGACCGCGGCCGAGCTGAAGGACCTGCCGATGGACTACGACACCATCCGCGCGCTGGGCTCCGGCCTGGGTTCGGGCGCGATCGTGGTGCTGGACGACAGCGTCTGCTGCGTCAAGTTCGCCTGCCGCATCAGCCAGTTCTTCCACAAGGAATCCTGTGGCCAGTGCACCCCGTGCCGTGAGGGCACCGGCTGGATGCACCGCGTGCTGGAGCGCATCGTCGCCGGCAAGGCCACGATGGAAGACCTGCACCAGCTGAAGGCGGTGGCTGGCCAGATCGAAGGCCACACCATCTGTGCGTTCGGTGAAGCGGCTGCATGGCCCATCCAGGGCTTCCTGCGCCAGTTCTGGGACGAATTCGAGTACTACATCGTCAACGGTCATTCGATGGTTGACGGCAAGAAGGTGGAGGCAGCCGCCGCATGAGCGCGCAACCCGTAAACCCGAACGTGCCACCGGATCACGTGACCATCGAAATCGATGGCAAGTCGCTGGTTGTGCCCAAGGGTTCGATGATCATCCAGGCGGCCGACAAGGCCGGCATTTCGATTCCGCGCTTCTGCTACCACGAGAAGCTGCCGATCGCCGCCAACTGCCGCATGTGCCTGGTGGACGTGGAAAAGTCGCCGAAGCCGGCGCCGGCCTGCGCCACTCCGGTGATGGATGGCATGAAGGTTGCCACCCGCAGCGAGAAGGCACTGAAGTTCCAGCGCTCGGTGATGGAGTTCCTGCTCATCAACCACCCCCTTGACTGCCCGATCTGCGATCAGGGCGGCGAGTGCGAGCTGCAGGACGTGTCGCTGGGCTATGGCCGATCGGTCAGCCGCTTCAACGAGCGCAAGCGCGTGGTGCCGGACGAGGACATGGGCCCGCTGGTCGCCACCGAGATGACCCGCTGCATCCAGTGCACCCGCTGCGTCCGCTTCACCGCCGACGTCGCCGGTACCTACGAACTGGGTGGCATGTACCGCGGTGAGAACCTGCAGATCGGTACCTTCGACGGCAAGCCGCTGACCACCGAACTGTCCGGCAACGTCGTCGACGTCTGCCCGGTCGGCGCACTGACCAACAAGGTGTTCCAGTTCCGCGCCCGCCCGTGGGAACTGACCGCGCGCGAGTCGCTGGGCTACCACGACGCGATGGGTTCGAACCTGTTCCTGCACGTGCGTCGCGGCGAAGTGCTGCGCACCGTGCCGCGCGACAACGAAGCGGTGAACGAGTGCTGGCTGTCCGACCGTGACCGCTACTCGCACCAGGGCCTGTACAGCGAAGACCGTGCGGTCAAGCCGCTGCGCAAGGTCAATGGTGAGTGGAAGGAAGTGAGCTGGGCCGAAGGCCTGGCCGCGGCCGCCGAGATCCTCAAGGCCAACCAGGGCGACAACCTGGGCGTGCTGGTGCATCCGTCCACCTCGAACGAGGAAGGCGCGCTGCTGGCCCGCCTGGCCAAGGGCCTGGGCTCGAGCAACATCGACCACCGCATCAACAACCGCGATTTCTCCGACGCTGCAACCGCCGAAGTGTTCGGCCTGCCGCTGGCCGAGATCGAAGGCGCCGACCGCATCGTCGTTCTGGGCAGCAACATCCGCCACGAACTGCCGCTGCTGCACGCCCGCCTGCGCAAGGCGCAGACCACCAAGGGCGCGAAGATCCACGTCGTCAATCCGGTGGACTTCGACTTCGCCTTCAGCATTGCCGGCAAGCAGATCGTTGCACCGTCGAAGTTCGTCGACGCGCTGGCCAACGCCGAGCTGCGTTCGGCCGTGCAGGGCGGCAACAACACCGTGCTGATCGTTGGTGGCATCGCCGAAAACCACCCGCAGGCTGCCGCCATCCGCGCCGCCGCGCGTGACTTCGCCGCCGCCACCGGTGCCAGGCTGTGCCGCATCCCGCAGGGCGCCAACGCCGTGGGCCTGACCCGCGCCGGCGTGCTGCCGGCCGGCAAGGACGTCGCCGCGATGCTGGCGCAGCCGCGCCAGGCCTACGTGGTGTACGGCCTGGAGCCGGGCCTGGATTTCGCCGATGCACCTGCCGCGCGCAAGGCGCTGGCCGGTGCCCAGGTGGTGGCCTTCAGCCAGTTCGCCTGTGCCTCGACCCGCGACGTCGCCGACGTGATCCTGCCGATCGGTGCGCTGCCGGAAATCGACGCCACCCTGACCAACCTCGATGGTCGCGAGCAGTCGGCCCGTGCCGGCGGCAAGCTGCCGGGCGAGGCCCGTGAAGGCTGGCGCGTGCTGCGCGCACTGGGCGGCGACATGGCGCTGGCCGGTTTCGACTTCACCGACCTGGCCGGCCTGCGTGCCAGCCTGGCCCCGGTGTCGGTCACCGTTGCCGCTTCGGCGCAGCCGGTGATTGCCGGCGAAGGCCTGGAAGTGGCTTCGACCGCCGCGATCTACCGCACCGATGCGGTGGTCCGTCGCGCCCCGGCGCTGCAGTCGCATCCGCTCAACAACGCCCCGCGCATCGTGCTGAACGCTGAAGATGCCGCTCGCCTGCAGCTGCAGGAAGGGCAGATGGCCAAGGTCGGCACCGATGCCGGCAAGGCCACCCTGCCGGTGGTGGTCGACGCCCGCGTCGCTGCGGGTTCGGTCTGGATTGAATCGGGCCACGGCGCGACCGCGCCGCTGGGTGCCGCTCGCGTAACGGTGGTGGCTGCATGAACGAATTGCTGTTGAACGCGGTCGACCCGCTGCACCAGTGGCTGCTTGGCCTCGGTGACATCGGCGCGCTGATCTGGATCATCCTGAAGATCCTGGTGATCACCGTTCCGGTGATCATCTCGGTGGCCTTCTACGTGGTCTGGGAACGCAAGCTGATCGGCTGGATGCACGTCCGCCACGGCCCGATGTACGTGGGCATGGGCATCTTCCAGGCCTTCGCCGACGTCTTCAAGCTGCTGTTCAAGGAAGTGGTCCAGCCGAGCAGCGCCAACAAGGCGATCTACCTGCTGGCACCGCTGATCACCCTGGCCCCGGCCTTCGCGGCCTGGTCGGTGGTTCCCTTCGATTCGCAGATCGTGCTGTCCAATGCCAACGCCGGCCTGCTGTACCTGCTGGCGATGACCTCGCTGGGTATCTACGGCATCATCCTGGCCGGTTGGGCGTCCAACTCGAAGTACGCGTTCCTGGGTGCCATGCGCGCCTCGGCGCAGATGATCAGCTACGAAATCGCCATGGGCTTCGCCCTGGTCGGCGTGATGATCGCCGCTGGCAGCCTGAACCTGAGCAATATCGTGATGGCGCAGGCCGGCAGCTCCGGCTTCTTCGACTGGTTCCTGCTGCCGCTGTTCCCGCTGTTCGTCATCTACTGGGTGTCGGGCGTGGCTGAAACCAACCGCGCGCCGTTCGACGTGGTGGAAGGCGAATCGGAAATCGTCGCCGGCCACATGGTCGAATACTCCGGCGGTGCCTTCGCGCTGTTCTTCCTGGCCGAATACGCGAACATGATCCTGATCAGCTTCCTGATCTCGATCTTCTTCCTCGGCGGCTGGCTGAGCCCGGTCCAGGGCTGGGTCAACTTCGGCGATGTCTCGCCGCTGGTCGACTGGATCTGGAAGGGTGGTGCACCGTGGCTGTTCGTCAAGGTGTTCTTCTTCGCCAGTGCCTACATCTGGTTCCGTGCCAGCTTCCCGCGCTTCCGCTACGACCAGATCATGCGCCTGGGCTGGAAGGTCTTCATCCCGCTGGCCATTCTGTGGATCGCGGTTACCGCCGTCATGGTGTTCTTCGGCGTGATTCAAAAGGGCGTCTAAAGTGATGAACAGGATTACCCATTACTTCAAGAGCCTGCTGCTGCTCGAACTGCTGGCGGGCCTCTGGCTGACGCTGAAGTACAGCTTCAAGCCGAAGTACACGATGATGTACCCGATGGAGAAGTTCCCGCAGTCGCCGCGCTTCCGTGGCCTGCACGCGCTGCGCCGTTACCCCAACGGCGAAGAGCGCTGCATTGCCTGCAAGCTGTGCGAAGCGGTGTGCCCGGCCCTGGCCATCACCATCGACTCGGCCAAGCGCGAGGACGGCACCCGCCGCACCACCCGCTACGACATCGACCTGTTCAAGTGCATCTTCTGCGGCTTCTGCGAAGAAAGCTGCCCGGTGGACTCGATCGTCGAAACCCACATCCTCGAGTACCACTTCGAGAACCGTGGCGAAAACATCGTTACCAAGCCGCAGCTGCTGGCCCTTGGCGATCGTCTCGAAAACGAGATCGCCGAGCGTCGTGCCGCCGATGCCGCTTACCGCTGAGGTCGAGAGATGGATTGGGTAAATATCGCTTTCTGGGTGTTCGCCATCGCGGCAACGGTTTCGGCCGGTGCGGTGATCAGCGTGCGCAACCCGGTGCATGCAGTGCTGTGCCTGGTGCTGACCTTCTTCTCCATTGCCTGCGTGTGGCTGCTGGTGGGCGCCGAGTTCCTCGGCGTGGCGCTGGTGCTGGTCTACGTCGGCGCGGTGATGGTGCTGTTCCTGTTCGTGGTGATGATGCTGGACATCGATCCCACCAAGATGCGTGAGGGCTGGGTGCGCTACCTGCCGGTCGGCCTGATCGTGGCAGTGGCGATGCTGGTGCAGATGCTGATCCTGATCGGCGTGAAGGGCAGGGCGGTCACTCCGTTCCCGGCCGACAACGCCGCTGCGGTCGCTGCCGACAGCTCTAACGTCACCTGGCTGGCGCGCACGCTGTTCACCGAATACCTGCTGCCGTTCGAGTTCGCCGCCGTCATCCTGACCGTGGCCGTGGTCGCCGCCGTGATGCTGACCCTGCGTCGCCGTACCGGCGTCAAGAGCCAGAACCCGGGTGAGCAGACCATGGTCAAGGCCGGCCAGCGCCTGCGCATGGTCAAGATGGGCGCCGAAGCACCGGTCGTGCACAGCAACAGCAAGCCGGCCACCGGCGAGGAGACCCAGCCGTGATTACCCTTGGCCACATGCTTGCGCTTGGCGCGGTGCTGTTCGCCATCAGCCTGGCCGGCATCTTCCTCAACCGGAAGAACGTCATCGTCCTGCTGATGTCGATCGAGCTGATGCTGCTGTCGGTGAACATCAATTTCGTCGGCTTCTCGCGTCAGCTGGGCGATCCGTCCGGCCAGCTGTTCGTGTTCTTCATCCTGACCGTCGCCGCCGCGGAAGCCGCCATCGGCCTGGCGATCCTGGTGACCCTGTTCCGTACCCGCCGCACGATCAATGTCGGCGAAGTCGATTCGTTGAAGGGCTGATCCACAGATGGAAATCACTCTCTCCAAGAGTCTGTTGATCGCAGTGGTGCTTGCACCGCTGTTCGGCAGCATCATCGCCGGCCTGTTCGGTCGCCAGGTCAAGCGCTTCGGCGCGCAGACCATCACCATCCTCGGCGTCGCGGTAGCCTGCGGCCTGTCGATGTACACGTTCTACCAGCTGATGTGGGGCGGCGCGCAGCCGTTCAACCAGAACATCTACACGTTCTTCGAAGTCGGCCAGTATTCGGCGCACGTCGGCTTCATGGTCGACAAGCTGACCGCGATGATGATGGTGGTGGTGACCTTCGTGTCGCTGCTGGTCCACATCTACACGATCGGCTACATGCAGGACGACCCGGGCTACCAGCGGTTCTTCAGCTACATCTCGCTGTTCACCTTCTCGATGCTCACCCTGGTGATGAGCAACAACTTCCTGCAGCTGTTCTTCGGCTGGGAAGCGGTGGGCCTGGTGTCGTACCTGCTGATCGGCTTCTGGTTCAAGCGCCCGACCGCGATCTTCGCCAACATGAAGGCGTTCCTGGTCAACCGCGTCGGTGACTTCGGCTTCCTGCTGGGCATCGCCGGCGTGCTGTGGGTGTTCGGCACCCTGGACTACTCGCAGGTGTTCTCGCAGGCCGGCATGCTGGCTGACCCGCGCGCCCAGCTGCAGATCTGGGACGGCACGATCCTGGGCATGCAGCTGCTGAACGAGCCGGTGATCTGGTCGATCGCCACCGTCATCTGCATCTGCCTGTTCATCGGCGCCATGGGCAAGTCGGCCCAGGTCCCGCTGCACGTGTGGCTGCCGGACTCGATGGAAGGCCCGACCCCGATCTCGGCACTGATCCACGCCGCGACGATGGTGACCGCCGGTATCTTCATGGTCACCCGCATGTCGCCGCTGTTCGAGCTGTCGCAGACGGCGCTGAACTTCGTGCTGTTCATCGGTGCCACCACCGCGTTCTTCACCGGCCTGATCGGCATCGTGCAGAACGACATCAAGCGCGTCGTCGCGTACTCCACGCTGTCGCAGCTGGGCTACATGACCGTCGCCCTGGGCGTGTCGGCCTACTCGGCCGCCGTGTTCCACCTGATGACCCACGCCTTCTTCAAGGCCCTGCTGTTCCTGGGCGCCGGCTCGGTCATCATCGCGATGCACCACGAGCAGGACATGCGCAAGATGGGCGGCCTGCGCAAGTACATGCCGATCACCTTCATCACCATGTGGATCGGTACGCTGGCCCTGGTTGGTACGCCGTTCTTCTCCGGCTTCTACTCGAAGGACACGATCATCGAGGCGGCCGAGATCCACGCCCACATGCAGAACAGCTGGGTGGCCACCTATGGCTACTGGGCGGTGCTGGGTGGCGTGCTGGTGACCAGCTTCTACAGCTTCCGCCTGCTGTTCATGACCTTCCACGGCAAGGAGCGTTTCCGCGACGCGCACGACGATCATGGCCACGGCCATGACGATCACCACGCCGCCGATGCCCACCATGGCGATACCCATGACGACCACGGCCATGGCCACGGTCCGCATGAACCGCATGAAACCCCGTGGGTGGTGACCCTGCCGCTGATCCTGCTGGCCATCCCGTCGATCGCCATCGGTTTCTTCAGCATCGGTCCGATGCTGCACGGCACCGACTGGGCCGGCCACCATGCGCACGAGGCGATCAAGGGCCAGGCACAGACGTTCTTCACCGGCATCGTCGACTTCTACGATCCGGCCAAGAACACCGTCGCGTTCCTGGGTGAAGAGTTCCATGGCCCCGTCGCGTTCGCGCTGCACGGCATGATGCTGCCGCCGTTCTGGCTGACCCTGGCGGGCTTCCTGCTGGCTGCGCTGTTCTACCTGTGGAAGCCGGACCTCTCGGGCAAGGCACGCAAGACCTTCGCCCCGATCGTTTCGGTGCTGGAAAACAAGTACGGCTTCGACAAGCTGTGGATCGATGGCTTTGCCGGTGGCAGCGTCAAGCTGGGCAAGGTCTCGCGCTGGATCGACAGCAACATCGTCGACGGCGTGGTCAATCTCTCGGCACGTGTTGTGGACGTTGCAGCCGGCGTGCTGCGTCGTACCCAATCCGGTTTCCTCTATCACTACGCCTTCGCGATGATCATCGGCCTGATTGCCCTGCTGGGCGTGCTGATGCATTACCTGCGTTGATGACCTGTACGGAATAAGAAGACGTGTCGAACTGGCCTCTACTCAGTGTCCTCATCTGGCTGCCGATCATCGGTGGCGCCCTGATCCTTGCGATCCGTGATGCACAGACTGCCCGCTGGGCGTCGCTGGGCGTCGCGGTGCTCACCTTCGTTGCAAGCCTCTCGCTGCTGAGCGGCTACAACGCGGGCATCGACGGCCTGCAGTTCGTCGAGACCCATGCCTGGATCCCGGCGTACAAGATCGGCTACAACCTGGGCGTGGACGGCATTGCCGTGGCGCTGATCCTGCTGACCACCCTGGTCAGCGTGCTTGCCCTGATCGGCGCCTGGAGCGCCATCGACAAGCGCGTCAACCAGTACGTGGCGGCCTTCCTGATCCTGGAAGGCGTCACCGTCGGCATCTTCGCCGCGACGGACGCGATGCTGTTCTACGTGTTCTTCGAAGCCATGCTGATCCCGATGTTCCTGATCATCGGTGTCTGGGGTGGCCCGCGCCGCATCTACGCAGCACTGAAGTTCTTCCTGTACACCTTCCTCGGCTCGGTGCTGATGCTGGTGGCGCTGATCTACCTGTACATGAAGGGCGGCAGCTTCCAGCTGGCCGACCTGTACGCGCTGCCGCTGTCGGCCAAGGAACAGACCTGGATCTTCTTTGCCTTCCTGATCGCCTTCGCGGTCAAGGTGCCGATGTTCCCGGTCCACACCTGGCTGCCGGACGCCCACGTCGAAGCGCCGACCGCCGGTTCGGTGATCCTGGCCGCCATCGCCCTGAAGATCGGTGGCTACGGCTTCCTGCGCTTCAACCTGCCGATCGTCCCGGACGCGTCGCAGGAATGGGCCTGGCTGGTGATTGCGCTGTCGCTGATCGCCGTGATCTACGTCGGCCTGGTCGCTCTGGTGCAGGACGACATGAAGAAGCTGATCGCCTATTCGTCGATCGCGCACATGGGCTTCGTCACCCTGGGCACCTTCATCGCGCTGTGGCTGGTGCGTGAAGCCGGCAACGCCGATGCGGCCCGCCTGGGCCTGCAGGGCGCCATGGTGCAGATGATCTCGCACGGCTTCGTGTCCGGCGCGATGTTCTCCAGCGTGGGCGTGCTGTACGACCGCATGCACAGCCGCCGCATCGCCGATTACGGCGGCGTGGTCAACGTGATGCCCTGGTTCGCGACCTTCGCCATGCTGTTCTTCATGGCCAATGCGGGCCTGCCGGGCACCAGCGGTTTCGTCGGCGAGTTCATGGTCATCCTCGCGGCCTTCCAGCGTAATCCGTGGATCGCACTGGGCGCGGCCACCACCCTGATCATCGGCGCCGCCTACACCCTGTGGCTGTACAAGCGCATCTTCTTCGGTGAAGTGGCCAACAGCCACGTTGCCGAACTGAAGGACATCAACGGTCGCGAATGGCTGGTGCTGGGCGTGTTCGCCATCGGCGTGCTGGCCCTGGGCATCTACCCCAAGCCGCTGACCGACCTGATGGAGCCCTCGATCGCGAAGCTGGCGATGCAGATCGCATCCAGCAAGCTGCTGTAATTCCAGGATTTGATGATGACCACCTCGCCGCTGCTGCCATTGACCGCCGCTGACCTGCCACCGCTCGCTCCCGAGCTGGTGCTGATCGGCAGCGCCTTCGCCCTGATGATCCTCGACCTGTTCGTCAGCAACCGGAACAAGATCGTCACCCACCTGTTCTCGCTCGCTGCGCTGGCCGTGGTGCTGTTCATGCTGGCCACTGGCGTGGGCGGGCAGGGGGAGGTCTTCCATGGCATGTTCGTGCGCGATACCGCCGCGGACGTGATGAAGACCGGGATCGTGCTGCTCAGCGGCCTGACCCTGGTCTACGGCTGGCGTTACCTGCGTGACCGCAACCTGTTCCAGGGCGAGATCCCGGTGCTGATCCTGTTCGGCACCGCCGGCATGATGATCCTGGTCTCGGCCGGCAGCCTGCTGATGGTCTACCTGGGCCTGGAACTGCTGGCGCTGTGCTCCTACGCGCTGGTTGCCAGCAACCGTGAGAACGGCCTGGCCTCGGAAGCGGCGATGAAGTACATCGTGCTGGGTTCGCTGGCCTCGGGCCTGCTGCTGTACGGCATGTCGCTGATCTACGGCGCCACCGGCAGCCTGCACCTGGACGTCATCCGTGAGGCCATCCCGCACTCGGAAGAGCGCGTGCTGCTGATCACCGGTGCGGTGTTCATGATCGCCGGCGTCGCCTTCAAGCTGGGTGCCGCGCCGTTCCACATGTGGCTGCCGGACGTGTACCAGGGTGCCCCGGCACCGATCGCACTGTTCATCAGCTCGGCGCCGAAGCTGGCCGCCTTCGGCATGGCCTACCGCCTGCTGGAAATGGGCGTGGGCCCGCTGTCGACTGAACTGCAGCTGCTGATTGCCGGCCTGGCCGCGGTTTCGCTGGTCATCGGCAACCTGATGGCCATCGCGCAGAGCAACCTCAAGCGCATGCTGGCGTTCTCCACCGTCTCGCATATCGGCTTCCTGCTGATGGGCGTCGCCGGTGGTGGCGCGCAGGGCTATGCCGCCGCGCTGTTCTACGCACTGGCCTACGCCATCATGTCCACCGCCGCCTTCGGCGCGATCATCGCGCTGTCGCGTGCCGGTTTCGAAGCCGAGAACATCGAGGACTTCAAGGGCCTCAATGCCCGCAACCCGTGGATGGCCGGCCTGGTGCTGTGCATCATGGCGTCGCTGGCCGGCATTCCGCCGTTCCTGGGCTTCTGGACCAAGCTGGCGGTGCTGGGCGCGGCCGTCAACGGGGGCCTGCTGTGGCTGGCCATCCTCGGCGTGCTGTGTGCCGTGGTCGGCTGCTTCTACTACCTGCGCGTCATCAAGGTCATGTACTTCGATGAGCCGGTGGGCGAGGCCATGCCGCGCAGCAACGACCGCGTGCTGGGCCTGGTGCTGGGCGTGAACGCGCTGGCGCTGCTGGCGCTGGGCCTGGCCTGGAACCCGATCATGGTCTGGTGCCAGCAGGCATTTGCGCATCTTGCATAAAAGTTGACACAAAGCTGCGCGATTCGTGTAATATGCGCAGCCTGAGTTGTCACTGCAGCGGTTCAGCCAGAACATCGTTGCGGTAGCCCTCCTCGAAAGAGAGCAGGGCAGCAGTTCAAACACTTCCGGTGCGGGGTGGAGCAGTCTGGCAGCTCGTCGGGCTCATAACCCGAAGGTCGCAGGTTCAAATCCTGCCCCCGCTACCAACCTCAGATCGGCGCCAACCGGTTTGATGAATGAGGGAAAGCTTGCATTTTTTGGAGCCAAAGCTCATAATTCCGCTTCTGATGCGGGGTGGAGCAGTCTGGCAGCTCGTCGGGCTCATAACCCGAAGGTCGCAGGTTCAAATCCTGCCCCCGCTACCAAGTAAAGAGATCGCCTTCGAAGTCCTGCTTCGAAGGCGTTTTTCTTTGGGTGGCTGCGTCGTTTCTGCGTGATCGGGGTCAGATCCCTTCTCCGCGGGAAAGGGATCTGACCCCAGGTCCGCACCTTGCACCAGCGCGGTGCAGCCGCTATCATCAGCGGCCTAGCAGTACCCCTGAAGGCGGCCTCCCGGCGGGAGTCCGGACCCGGAAGGAGGGCCGCAACCGGCAGGCACTGCAGGTTGCAACCGGAATCCAGTCACCGGAGTCTTTCCGGAAAAGGGGCCCAGCGGGCCCTTTGTCGTTTCCGGGGCGTCATGTTTTCACGCCGGCCAAGGCCGGCACCCAACCAAGAGATCAAGGCAGGCTGTGAGCGACAAGGCAACCGACATCGCGAATCTGCTCGCCCCGACAGTTGTGTCGCTGGGCCTGGAGCTGCTGGGCGTTGAGTATCTGCCGGCCCCCGGCGGTGCGACCCTGCGCCTTTACATCGACGTGCCGCTGGCTGAACAGCCCGAGCGCATCATCAATGTCGACGACTGTGAGCGGGTCAGCCGCGAAGTGTCGGCGCAGCTGGACGTCGAAGACCCCATCAGCGGCAATTACACGCTGGAAGTGTCCTCGCCGGGCGTGGATCGCCCGCTGTTCAACCTGGAGCAGTTCGCTCGCCACCAGGGCGAATCGGCCAAGGTCACGCTGAAGCTGCCGCAGGACAACCGTCGTCGCCTGCAGGGCCGTATCGAGGCAACCGACGAGGCCGCAGGCACCATCACCTTCATCGTCGACAAGACCGAAGTGGTGGTGTCGGCCGACAACATCGACAAGGCACGGATCATGCCCGACTGGGTGGCGCTGGGGCTGGCCCCGAGCAAGCCGACCGGTCCGGCGCCGAAGCGTCCGAAGCCGAACACGAATTCTTCTTCCAACGAGCCGGCGGCAAAGAAGCCGCGCGCGGAGTGAGCCAATGAGCAAGGAACTGTTGCTGGTAGTCGACGCGGTCGCCAACGAGAAGGGCGTGCCGCGTGAAGTGATCTTCGATGCCATCGAGGCCGCCCTGGCCTCGGCAGCGAAGAAGCGCTATCCCGACGAGGAAGTGCTGACCCGCGTGGTCATCGACCACAAGGATGGCAGCTACGAAACCTTCCGCCGCTGGGAAGTGGTGGCCGACGACGTGGTCATGGAATCGCCGGACCGCCAGATCCGCCTGATGGACGCCGTCGACGAAGCCGAAGGCGTGGACGTCGGCGACTACATCGAAGAGCAGATCGAGAACCCGGACTTCGGCCGCATCGCCGCCCAGGCCGCCAAGCAGGTCATCGTCCAGCGCGTGCGCGAAGCCGAGCGCCAGCAGGTCGTGGATGCGTGGAAGGATCGCGTCGGCGAACTGATCACCGGTGTGGTCAAGCGCGCCGAGCGCGGCAACATCTATGTCGACCTCGGTGGCAATGCCGAAGGCTTCATTCCGAAGGACAAGGGCATTCCGCGCGACGTGCTGCGCGCCGGTGACCGCGTGCGCGGCTACCTGGCCGAAGTCCGTTCGGAACCCCGTGGCCCGCAGCTGTTCATCAGCCGCGCCGCCCCGGAATTCATGATCGAGCTGTTCAAGCTGGAAGTGCCGGAAGTCGGCCAGGGCCTGGTGGAAATCAAGGCCTGCGCCCGTGATCCGGGCGACCGCGCCAAGATCGCCGTGCTCGCCCACGACCAGCGCACCGATCCGATCGGTGCCTGCATCGGCATGCGCGGTTCGCGCGTGCAGGCCGTGTCCAACGAGCTCAATGGCGAGCGCGTGGACATCGTGCTGTGGAACGACAACCCGGCCAACTTCGTCATCAACGCGATGGCGCCGGCCGAAGTGCAGTCGATCATCGTCGATGAAGACAAGCACTCGATGGACCTGGCCGTTGCCGAAGACCGCCTGGCCCAGGCGATCGGCAAGGGCGGCCAGAACGTGCGCCTGGCCAGCCGCCTGACCGGCTGGCAGCTCAACGTGATGACCCAGGACCAGGTCACCGCCAAGTCGGAGGCCGAGCAGGCTTCGGCCCGCCAGCTGTTCATGGACAAGCTGGAAGTGGACGAGGAAATCGCCGGCATCCTGGTCAGCGAAGGCTTCGGCACCGTCGAGGAAATCGCATATGTCCCGGTCGGCGAACTGCTGGCCGTGGAAGGTTTCGACGAAGACATCGTCGAAGAGCTGCGCGCTCGTGCCCGCGATGCGCTGCTCAATGAGGCCCTGGCAGTCGAAGAAGGCCTTGAAGACGGCCAGCCGGCGCAGGACCTGCTGTCCCTGAAGGGCATGGACGAAGCCACCGCATATGCGCTGGCCGGCCACGGCGTGCGTACCAGCGAGGACCTGTCCGACCTGGCCGCCGACGAGGTCATGGACTTCGGCATCGAAGGACTGGATCAGGCGCGCGCCGCTGCGCTGATCCTGGCCGCCCGTGCCGAAGAGATCGCCCGACTGGAACGCGGCGAATGAGCCGGCAATGAACAGGGCCCTGAGCCGCTCAGGGCGTAGAATCCGCGCCACCTCCAGATGCGGGGGGGCGCCCACAAGATCATAGGATCCGAATGTCGCAGCAAACCACCATCCGCAAGCTTGCCGAACTGGTCAACACGCCGGTCGAAAAACTGCTGGAACAGCTGGCCGGTGCCGGCATGAAGTTCAGCGGTCCCGACCAGGTCGTGACCAGCTCCGAGAAGGTGAAGCTCCTGGGCTTCCTTCGTCGTTCGCACGGCAAGCCCGAGCAGGCCCCGGAAGAGAGCGATCAGTCTGCAAAGAAGATCACGCTCAACCGCCGGAAGCAGCAGGAAGTGACGGTCAATTCCGGTCGCAGCAAGACGACCGTGAATGTCGAGGTGCGCCAGAAGCGCACCTACGTCAAGGATGGTGCGCGCGCCATGACGCCGGACGAAGAGCGCGCCGACATCCTGCGCAAGCTGGAAGAGTCGCGCGCCCGCAACCTCGCCGAACAGCAGGCCCTGGCCGAGAAGGATCGTCTGCGCGACGAAGCCATCGTCCGTGCCCGTGAGGAAGAGATTGCGGCCAAGGAACGCGCAGAGGCCGAGAAGAAGGCTGCCGAGGAAGCTGCGGCCGCCGCCAAGGCTGCCGAGGCACTGGCGGCCACCAAGCCCAAGCGCGCTCCGATCGATGAAACCGCGCCGCGTCCGCCGCGCACGCCGGCCGCCGCTCCGGCTGCGCCGCGCAGTGCGCCGCCGCCGCCGCGCAACGACGACCGCAACAACCGCAGCGCGCCGCGCAACGAGCGTGGCCCGGGCGACCGTTTCGCCGGCCAGATGCATCTGTCGGCTGCCGACCGTGCGCGTCGTGGCAACAGCAACAACAGCAACACCCGTGGTCGGCCGGGTGGCCGTAACCAGGCCGGTGGCCGTCGCGACATGTCGCGCGGTGGCAACAATGCCGGTCCGCACGCCTTCGAGCGTCCGACCGCGCCGGTGGTGCGTGAAGTGGCGATCGGCGACACGATCACCGTGGCCGACCTGGCGCAGAAGCTCGCGCTGAAGGGCGGCGAGGTGGTCAAGGCGCTGTTCAAGATGGGCGTGATGGCCACCATCACCCAGTCCATCGACCACGACACCGCCGCGCTGGTGACCGAAGAACTCGGCCACAAGGCGATCCGTGCCAACGACAACGACGCCGAGGACGCACTGCTGGCCTCGACCGGTGAAAACCAGGGCGAAGCCACCCAGCGTCCGCCGGTGGTCACCATCATGGGCCACGTCGACCACGGCAAGACCTCGCTGCTGGATTACATCCGCCGCACCAAGGTCGCCACCGGCGAAGCCGGCGGCATCACCCAGCACATCGGTGCTTACCACGTTGATACGCCGAAGGGCGTGATCAGCTTCCTGGATACCCCGGGCCATGCTGCCTTCACCTCGATGCGTGCCCGCGGCGCCAAGCTGACCGATATCGTGGTGCTGGTCGTGGCCGCCGATGACGGCGTCATGCCGCAGACCAAGGAAGCGATCCAGCACGCCCGTTCGGCGGGTGTGCCGCTGATCGTGGCGATCAACAAGATCGACAAGTCCGACGCCGACCCGATGCGGGTCAAGAACGAACTGCTGTCCGAGCAGGTCGTGGCCGAAGATTTCGGTGGTGATACCCAGATGGTGGAGATCTCGGCCAAGACCGGCCTGGGCATCGACGATCTGCTGGACGCCATCTCGATCCAGGCCGAACTGCTGGAACTGAAGGCCGTCGACGAAGGCCGCGCCTCGGGCGTGGTGATCGAATCGTCGCTGGACAAGGGCCGCGGCCCGGTCGCTACCGTGCTGGTGCAGCAGGGTCGCCTGAAGAAGGGCGACTACCTGGTGTGCGGCATCCAGTACGGCCGCGTGCGTGCGCTGTTCGACGAAACCGGCAAGCAGCCGGAGTTCGCCGGCCCGTCCATCCCGGTGCAGGTCCTGGGCCTGTCCGGCGTGCCGGAAGCCGGTGATGACTTCGTGGTGGTCGAGGACGAGCGCCTGGCCAAGGACGTTGCCCAGCAGCGTGAGACCAAGCGCCGTGAATCGCGTCTGGTCGCCACCGCCGGCAGCCGCATGGAAGACATCATGGCGACCCTGGGCAAGGGCGAGGGCCAGCAGGTCCTCAACCTGGTCATCAAGGCCGACGTGCAGGGTTCGGTGCAGGCCCTCAGCCAGGCGCTGGTGGCACTGTCCAACGAAGACATCCGCATCAACGTGATCCACTCCGGCGTGGGCGGCATCACCGAATCGGACGCCAACTCGGCGGCCGCTTCGAAGGCCACCGTCATCGGCTTCAACGTGCGTGCGGATGCTTCGGCCCGTCGCATCATCGAATCCAACGGCGTGGACCTGCGCTACTTCTCGATCATCTATGACGTGATCGATCAGGTGAAGCAGGTGGCCTCCGGTCTGCTGGGCGTGGAGATCCGCGAAGAGATCATCGGTATCGCCGAGGTCCGCGACGTGTTCCGCAGCTCCAAGCTGGGCGCCGTTGCCGGCTCGATGGTCATCGAGGGCGTGGTCAGGCGCAACAAGCCGATCCGCGTGCTGCGCGACAGCGTGGTGATCTTCGAGGGCGAGCTGGAGTCGCTGCGTCGCTTCAAGGAGAACGTCGAGGAAGTCCGCAACGGTACCGAGTGCGGTATCGCGGTGAAGGCCTACAACGACGTCAAGCCGGGTGACCAGATCGAGTGCTTCGAGCGTATCGAAGTGCCGCGCACCCTGTAATGCTGCAAGGTGGCCCGACCAACGGTCGGGCCCCACCATGGACCTGTAGCGCCCGACCCTTGGTCGGGCGACAATTGAATCAAAGGTAGCGCCCGACCGTTGGTCGGGCGACAACTGAACCAAGAGCTCCTCGTGCCCAAGACTTTCCATCGAACCGACCGTGTCTCCGCCCAGCTGCGCCGTGAACTCGGCACCCTGGTGCACAACGCCGTGCGCGAGCATGGGTTGCCCTCGGTGAGCGTGTCCGACGTGGAAATCACCCGCGACATGGCCCATGCCAAGGTGTTCGTCACCGCGCTGATGCCGGAACGTTCGGCCGAAGCCGTGGCCGGCCTGAAGGAGCTGGGCTACCGCCTGCGCATGGACCTGGCCCGCGCGATGAAGCTGCGCCACGTGCCGGAGCTGCATTTCCACTACGACGACTCGGTCGACCGTGGTGAGCACATCGACAACATCCTGCGCGACCTGCCCGATACGCTGGCCGCGGAGAAGCGTCGCGAGAGCGACGAAGAATAACCGCGTGGCGCCGGGCATGCCCGGCGTTGTTGCATTCCGGCTGCGCGATGTCTGATGCAGACCGCGCTGCGGCAGTCGAGCATGGCTCGACCCTACAAAATTCTGCCATGACCCGAATTCCGTTCCGCCGCCTGGATGGCATCCTGCTGCTCGACAAGTCGACCGGCATGAGTTCCAACGCCGCCCTGCAGGTAGCCCGCCGCCTGTTCCGCGCCGAGAAAGGGGGGCACACCGGCAGCCTTGACCCGCTGGCCACCGGCCTGCTGCCGCTGTGCTTCGGCGAGGCAACCAAGATCGCCGGCCTGCTGCTCGGCTCGGCCAAGGCCTACGACGCCGAGATCGTTCTGGGCCAGACCACCGATACCGACGATGCCGAAGGCCAGGTGCTGCTGCAGCGCCCGGTGCCGGCCATCAGTGCCGAAGCGCTGCAGGCCGCACTGGCGGCGCTGACCGGCAACATCCGCCAGCGTGCCCCGATCTATTCGGCGCTGAAGCAGGGCGGTGAGCCGCTGTATGTGAAGGCCCGCCGCGGCGATGTCATCGAAGCGCCCGAACGCGAGGTGCAGGTACATGCCATCGAGGTGCTGGAGCAGCAGCCGGAACGGTTGCGGCTGCGCGTGACCTGCGGCTCCGGCACCTACATCCGCAGCCTGGCCCGCGACCTGGGCGAGGCGCTGGGCTGTGGTGCCCACATCAGCGCACTGCGTCGGCTCTGGGTCGAGCCGTTCCGTGAGCCGGTGATGGTCACCTTGGACCAGCTGCGGGCGATGGTCGAGGCGGGGGACGAGGCGGGCATGGACGCGCTGCTGCTGCCGCTGGCGGCCGGCCTGGCCGAGTACCCGCGGGTCGACCTGGATGCCGACCAGGCCCACCGCTTCTGCGTCGGCCAGCGCCAGCGCGATCTGTCCTGGCCGCGTGGCCTGGTGGCGGTGTTTGGTCCGGACGACGCTGTCCAGGGCCTGGGCCAGGTCGACGAAAGCGGCCTGCTGGCCCCGCAGCGTCGTTTCAACCTCTGACCGGGCCCGGGCGGTTCAGCCCCGGTCCTTGTCCCGGAAGCCCCCGACCGTTACAATTTCGCGGCCGTTTTCCGGCAGCCTGCCTGGCAGGTTTCATCCTCGTAGTCCACGGCGAGCCTGGCGGTGCGCGAAGCGCGTTCCTGCCGGCCACGCATCACAGAGAAAAAGAAATGTCGATCGACACCCAGAAGGTCATTGAAGACAACAAGCGCAGCTCGGCTGACACCGGCTCCCCGGAAGTCCAGGTTGCGCTGCTGACCGCCCGCATCGAACTGCTGACCGGCCACTTCAAGACCCACAAGAAGGACCACCACAGCCGCCGCGGCCTGCTGCAGATGGTCAACCGCCGTCGCAGCCTGCTCGACTACCTGAAGAAGAAGGACGTCGAGCGCTACAAGGCCCTGATCGAGAAGCTTGGCCTGCGTCGCTAAGCAACGAATCCCCCGCGGCGCAGCGATGCGCCGCGGTTTTGTTTTGTAGTACCGCAATCCCCGATTCAGGCCGGAACGATCCGGCCACCCGCTGGCGGCAAGGGTCGCCGACGGTCCAAATTCGCAGACAGCATCCCCAAGGACACCCTCCGTGGCAAAAATCACCAAAACCTTCCAGTACGGCAAGCACACCGTCACGCTTGAGACCGGCGAAGTCGCCCGTCAGGCCAGCGGCGCCGTCATCGTCAAGATGGACGACACCGTACTGCTGGTCACCGCCGTCGCCGCCAAGAGCGCGCGCGAAGGCCAGGACTTCTTCCCGCTGACCGTCGATTATCAGGAAAAGTTCTACGCCGGCGGCCGTATCCCGGGTGGTTTCTTCAAGCGTGAAGGCCGTGCGACCGAGAAGGAAACCCTGATCTCGCGTCTGATTGACCGTCCGATCCGTCCGCTGTTCCCGGAAGACTACAAGAACGAAGTGCAGATCATCGCCACGGTCATGTCGTTGAACCCGGACGTGGACGGCGACATCCCGGCCCTGATCGGTGCCTCCGCTGCCCTGGCCCTGGCCGGCACCCCGTTCATGGGTCCGATCGGCGCTGCCAAGGTCGGTTACAAGAACGGCGAGTACATCCTGAACCCGACCGTCAGCGAACTGGCTGACTCGCAGCTGGAACTGGTCGTCGCCGGTACCTCCAACGCCGTGCTGATGGTTGAATCCGAAGCCGCGCTGCTGTCCGAAGAAGTGATGCTGGGCGCCGTGACCTTCGGTCACCGCGAAATGCAGAAGGTCATCAACGCGATCAACGAGCTGACCGTCGAAGCCGGCACCAAGCCGTCGACCTGGGAAGCCCCGGCCAAGAACGACGCGCTGATCTCCGCCCTGAAGGAAGCCATCGGCCCGCGCCTGGGCGAAGCCTTCCAGGTGCGTGACAAGCTGCAGCGCCGTGACGCCATCTCGGCAATCAAGAAGGACGTGTTCGAAACCCTGGCTGGCCGCGTGGCCGCCGAAGGCTGGAACCCGGCCGAGCTGTCGAAGGAATTCGGCGAGCTGGAATACCGCACCATGCGTGACTCGGTGCTGGACACCAAGGTCCGTATCGACGGCCGTGCGCTGGACACCGTCCGCCCGATCGCCGTGAAGACCGGCGTGCTGCCGCGTACCCACGGTTCCTCGCTGTTCACCCGTGGCGAAACCCAGGCCATCGTGACCATCACCCTGGGCACCGCCCGTGACGGCCAGGTCATCGACGCCGTTGCCGGTGAGTACAAGGAAAACTTCCTGTTCCACTACAACTTCCCCCCGTTCTCGGTGGGTGAGTGCGGCCGCATGATGGGCCCGAAGCGCCGCGAAATCGGCCACGGTCGCCTGGCCAAGCGCGGCGTGCTGGCTGTCATGCCGTCGCTGGAAGCCTTCCCGTACACCATCCGCGTCGTCTCGGAAATCACCGAGTCGAACGGTTCCTCGTCGATGGCCTCGGTCTGCGGCTCGTCGCTGGCCCTGATGGACGCCGGCGTGCCGGTGAAGGCTCCGGTGGCCGGTATCGCCATGGGCCTGGTCAAGGAAGGCGAGCGCTTCGTCGTCCTGTCCGACATCCTGGGTGACGAAGATCACCTGGGCGACATGGACTTCAAGGTCGCCGGTACCGCTGAGGGCATTTCCGCCCTGCAGATGGACATCAAGATCGAAGGCATCACCGAAGAGATCATGAAGCAGGCCCTGCAGCAGGCCAAGGCTGGCCGTCTGCACATCCTGGGCGAAATGGCCCACGGCCTGACCGCTCCGCGTGAAGAGCTGTCGGACTACGCGCCGCGCCTGCTGACCATCAAGATCCACCCGGACAAGATCCGCGAAGTGATCGGCAAGGGTGGTTCGACCATCCAGGCCATCACCAAGGAAACCGGCACCCAGATCGACATCCAGGACGACGGCACCATCGTCATCGCTTCGGTCAACGCCATCGCTGCGCAGGCCGCCAAGGCCCGCATCGAGCAGATCACCTCGGACGTCGAACCGGGCCGCATCTATGAAGGCAAGGTCGCCAAGATCATGGACTTTGGTGCGTTCGTCACCATCCTGCCGGGCAAGGACGGTCTGGTCCACGTGTCGCAGATCTCCAGCGACCGCGTCGAGAAGGTCGGCGACGTGCTGAAGGAAGGCGATGTGGTCAAGGTCAAGGTGCTGGAAGTCGACAAGCAGGGCCGTATCCGCCTGTCGATGAAGGCCGTGGAAGAAGGCGACGCCGCCAGCGCCGAATAATCGGTATTGCTGATTGTGCGGTGGGTGAGGACCGTTGGTCCTCACGCTTTCGCAAATGAAAAAGCGGGCTTCGGCCCGCTTTTTCTTTGCCTGGAATCCTGTGGATGAGGACCGTTGGTCCTTGCACTTACGCGCCTTCTTCGTCCTCCCCCAGCCACCAGACCTGGCCTGGCTCCGGGGCGCTCATCGGGTGCTCGCGCTGTTCGATGGCCTCCAGCACCCGGCTGGGGGCTGCAGCGACCCACACCGCCATGAGCTTTTCCACCGCAGCCCGGCCCTGTGCGGCCACGCCGAGGTCACGTTCGCGTCTCCATTGGTCTTCATCTGGCGCCTCATCACCATGCTGGTGCGGCGTGCCGTAGCTGCAGCGGCGGCACAGCCGGCGCACGGTGGCCGTCCAGTCCTCGACCATGCCGATGCCTGGCAGCGTGATGGCCTCCAGGGCAGCGATGTCATCGGCCGAATCACACTGCACGAACACGGTGAAGGTCGTCATGTCCGATGCCTGCAGGCGCTGCATCGCGTTGAACACCGGCACCTGGCGCTCGCCGTAGGTGCGCTGGCCGGTTGATGCGCCGTCGTGCAGCACGATGTCGCCGAAGCGGAAGCCGCTTTCGGGCAGCGGTACGTTGTCGATGCGTGCACGCACCGGATCAATGCGGCTCATATACACCACTTCGGCATCGGACCACGGTGCCAAGCGCACACAGGCCACGCCGAAGTTGCCCTCGATCGGACCTTCGCCCTCGGGCAGGGTGATGCCACAGCGGGCCCATTGGCGGCGCGCTTCGGCCCAGTCACCGGTGCCGGTGGCGGCGATACCGGCATTCCACGCGGTGGCTTCATCGAACTCGCCGCGCAGCTGTTCTGATTGCCGGTTGTCCTGCAGCGAGGCAGCCCAGTCGCGCAGGTATTTGTGCGCCAATCCGCGCATGTAATGCAGATACGGCACTTCGGGAGCGAGTGCGATCAGCTCGCCGAACAGCGCCACTGCCTGCTGCAGGTCGCCCTCGCGGAAGACGGCGTAGGCGCGTGCCTCCAGTGCCTGGTGTTCGTCGAGGATTTCGTCGTCCAGCAGGTCGCCGTCGTCAATGTCGTTGTGGTCGGTGCTCATGTCCATGCACGGTTGGAGGTCCGCGGCTACCTTAGCCGATGCATGGGAGACCGGCGTCGGTGTGTGTCCTGCTGCAGTGCATGACGGCAATCGCATGTCTGCCCCGATGTCGTCAAGGGATGCGGCGTGCCTGTCCACTGGACGACATGCCGCGACAACCATCCCGCAGCCCCATCCGTTTGCTAACGTGGCGGCGCCTTCGAACCGGGAGATCCCATGTTCCGCCAGACCGTGGCCGTCCTTGCCGTGCTGATTGCCGGCGCCCTGCCCATTGCCTCGCATGCCGCGCCCGCACAGCCGCCGATCTTCGGTGCCTACTACCCCGGCGGCTCGGCCGCGCGCTACCCGGTGTCGGGCATTCCGGCCGAGCGCCTCACCCACCTGTTCTACGCGTTCTCCACCATCGAGGACGGCCGCTGCACGGTCGGCGCCGAAGCGCCGAAGAATTTTGCTGCGCTGGCCGAGCTGAAGAAGGCGCACCCGCATCTGCGCACGCTGATCTCAATTGGTGGATGGGGCGCAGGTGGATTCTCCGATGCAGCGCTGACCGAGGCCAGCCGCAAGCGCCTGGTCGACTCGTGCATGGCGCTGTTTTTCGACCGCCATGCCGGCAGCTTCGATGGCGTGGACATCGACTGGGAGTTCCCGGTCAGTGGCGGACCGAAGGAGCTGGCGCACCGCCCGCAGGATCGCGCCAACCTGACCCGGCTCGCGCAGGCGTTCCGCATGGCACTCGACGCGCACGGGCGCAAGGAGCGACAGCCGATGCTGCTGACCGCCGCGCTGGCCGCCGGTCGCCTGCAGACCGATGGCCCCTACGATCCAGCAGCGAGCTACGACCTGCCGGCGTTGGCCAAGGTGTTCGATTTCATCAACCTGATGAGCTACGACATGGGCACCGGCTTCTCGGCAGTGTCCACGTTCAACGCGCCCTTGCATGAGGTTCCGGCCGATCCGCTGGCCCCGGAGCTGCGGCGCTGGAACAACGTGGCCGGCGCGGTGCAGTACTACCGCGAGCACGGCGTGCCGGCCGAGAAGCTGGTGCTGGGCGTACCGTTCTACGGGCGCGGCTTCAAGGTCACCGGCGATGCAGCGGATGGGCTGTACCAGTCCTACAGTGCGCCGGCCGACGCCGGCGACTGGCGGGTGATCAAGGCGCGCTATCTCGATCAGCCGGGTTGGACGAAACACTGGCAGCCGCAGGCGCAGAGCCCGTGGCTGTACAACGCCGGGCAGAAGATCTTCATCAGCTATGAAGACCCGCGCTCGGTCGGCCTGCGTGCGCAGTTCGCCCGTGAGCAGGGCCTGGCCGGGGTGTTCATGTGGGAGCTGACCGGCGACGACGAACAGGCCAGCCTGCTCAACGCCATGCTGGGCCCCTGGCAGAAGGCGCGCATCGGCGATTGAGCTGCATCAGGCGATGCCCGGCGCAATGCCGCAATACCATTGGCCCAACCCCGCACAGCATCGCCACGCCCGCAGCGTTACGCTGCGGGCATGATCCATCTTGAACGCCTGGACCACCTGGTCCTCACCGTCGCCGACATCGACCGCAGCTGTGATTTCTACCAGCGCGTGCTCGGCATGCAGGTCGTGCGCTTCGGCGCGGGTCGTACCGCGCTGCAGTTCGGCCAGCAGAAGATCAATCTGCATGCGGCCAGTGCTCCGCTGCAGCCGCATGCGCTGCGGCCCACGCCGGGCAGTGCCGACCTGTGCCTGGTCACGCGCATGGCGACAGTCGATGTGCTGTCCCACCTGCAGGCGCAGTCCGTTGCAGTGGAGGAGGGGCCGGTTGCACGCACCGGCGCGCTGGGGCCGATCGAATCGGTGTATTTCCGCGACCCGGATGGCAACCTGATCGAAGTGAGTCGTTACCCCGGCGAGGCATGATCCTGCTTGGGTAGCGTCGAGCTTGCTCGACGGTGCTTGGCGCGAAATCAACAGCTGTCGAGCAAGCTCGACGCTACAGGGGGCGTTGCGCGCAACGGTAGGTAGCGCCGGGCCATGCCCGGCGAAGGTTCAGTTGGCCCAGACGCTGTTGGGATCGCCGTTGCGGGCGCGGCGCTGGCTGGCCACTGCCAGGCGGGCAAAGCCGAAGGCCATGGCCAGCGCGATGGCGTCGACCCAGAACAGCGGCCAGTGGCCACGCGCGGCGGCGCGCCAGAGCCAGTCACCATTGAGTGCGCCGTGCAGCACCGGTACCAGCGCGGTACTGATCGCCGCCGCCCACAGCAACTCGCGTGCGGCCTGCGCCGGGCGTCGCAGCGCGGCCCACAGCGCACAGGCCGCCCAACTGCCGAAGCAGGCCCAGCGGATGCCGCGATCGACCGCCGTCGGCGCCAGCCGCTCCAGTACCAGCGCGGTGACGAACGCGACCGAGATCGCCACGCACAGGCCGATGCACACGCCGACCGTCGCCCGCGCCATGTTCACCCCGGCGCGCGGCTGCTGCGGCTGGCGACGCTTGCGCCGCGACTCGATCCACAGCAGGTTGCCCGAATAGAACAGGAACGCACCGCCAAGGCCGAGCAGGAAGTACAGCCAGACCACCACGCCGTTGCCGAATTCGCCGAAGTGCAGCGCGTAGGCGGCGCTGAGCGTGGCGTGGTTGGCGTCGCGCTGGCCCGGCAGCTGCGAGGCCAGAACGTCGCCGGTGGCCACGTCCAGCGCCACCGCGCCAAGCGGGCCGAGCGTGCCGGTGGATTCGCCGGTGATCTCGATGGTGGCATTGGCATCGCCGGCATTGGCCAGCTTCAGGTAGGCCGGTTCGAAGTTGGCCACGCCCTGTGCGCGGGCGACTTCAAGCGCGCGCGCATGCAGCACGCGCAGGCTGCCCGGCGGTGCCGGAATGCCACTGGCATCGCGCACGGGCGCGGTGTCCATCGCCGTCGGCACCGCCTGCAGCGCCTTGCCGTCGTAGATCAACGGGTTGAGCAGGGCCATCTGCACGAACACCAGGCAGAGCAGGGCACCGGTCACCGCGAACATCAGGTGAAAAGGCAGGCTGAGCACGCCGATCACGTTGTGCGCGTCCTGCCACAGCTGCTTCAGGTTGCGGCCCGGACGCAGCGCGAACAGGTCGCCGAGCAGCTTCGGCAGATGGATCACCAGGCCGCTGAGCAGTGCCATGCCGTACAGCAGGCTGACAATGCCCATCACGTAGATCCCGGCCACGGGCAGGCCGAGGCTGTAATGGAGCTCGTTGACCAGTTCGGCCAGTCCGGTCTGCGGTGGTGTGGGGCTGCCGGCGATCTGGCCGGGCCAGGCATAGCGCCAGCTGCCGTCATCGGCCTGCCAGTACGCAAGCGGCTGCGGGTGTTCGGCGCCGGGGAAGGTCATGCCGACGTGGCGGCGTGCCTCCGGATGCGCAGCCAGCACGTCTTCCAGCAGGTACTGCGCATCGTCCAGCCCGGCGGGCAGTGCGGTGGCGGCTCCCGGGGTCTGCCACAGTGGCAGGTCGTGATGGAACAGGGTCAGCGCACCTGCGTAGAAGGCCACGAACAGGCCGAAGCCGGCCACCAGGCCGACCCAGGTATGCAGGGTGGTGAACGTGCGCAGGGTCTGCGAACTGAACTTCATGGGAGAGGTCTCATTGCACCGCGCCGGTCAGGCGCAGCAGCCCGAGCATGGCGAAGCCGGCGGCGGCGCTGCCACCCAGCACCAGCCAGGCGCGCAGCGCGCTGCGGAAACTGAACGCCCACAGGGCGGCCAGCATCCACAGCGGGATGAAAGCGATCAGGGTCGGCACCAGCGCCCGCTGCCAGGGGCCGGGCGGTACCCATGCCAGCAGGCCGGTCGCGGCCGCGGCCAGGAAGAAGCCGGCCACGGTGCCAGCGAAGGCGCGCGGCCACATCAGGGCGACTCCGTGCCGGGACGGTGCCAGGCGGCCAGCGCCGGTAGCAGCATCGCGGCCAGCATCCAGGTGCACAACATCGCCACCAGGCCGGCGGCAAAGCCGAGCTCGGCCATCCACAGCCACAGCGCGGCGGCAGCGGCGACCAGGCCGATCTGGCGGCCCAGGCGGCCGGCGCGGCGCAGGCGCGGCCAGCGGCAATGCGGCGAAGCGGCATAGAAGGCCAGCGCCGAGAACATCGCTGCCAGCATGCCCAAGCTGCAGAAGCCGAGCGTGGAAAGGCCGACGGTGATCATTGCGGGCGGCCGGCCTGGCAGCGGGCCGGCGAACGCGGGGCACGGGCGGGGCCGGCGGAAGCCGGTCGGAGCGGGTGGCGCATCACGGGGTCCTGGGGGAAAGCGGGCAGGCTGGCACGGAGCGGCCTGCGCCGACATGGTAATCATTGCAATTTCACGCCGCCAGCGAGGCACATTCAGCCGACCGTACGGTAGCCCTTGGGCTTTCCCGTGCGCTGGTTTAAGATCATCGTAGAACCCTGACTGGAACAAGGTGGCCCGCGCCCAGCGCCGGCCGAGCGTGCGACATGAGCACTACCACCGCCCACTGTTGACCTGCCCCCGAAGGCCCTGTGTTCCAGGCGCCCTCGCGGCGCTTTTTTATTGCCCGGGCGCCGCCCCGGGAACGCTTTCCAGCCCGCTCAGCGGGCCCCGCACGAAGCCACTGCGATGATCAACATTACTCTTCCCGACGGCAGCCGCCGCGAATTTGAAAACCCCGTCAGCGTCATGGAGGTCGCCCAGTCGATCGGCGCCGGCCTGGCCAAGGCCACCATCGCCGGTGCCGTGGATGGCGTGCTGGTCGATGCCAGCGACGTCATCGACCACGATGCCAGCCTGCGCATCATCACCGCCAAGGACGAGGAGGGCGTGGAGATCATCCGCCACTCCTGCGCCCACCTGGTCGGCCACGCCGTCAAGCAGCTCTACCCGGACGTGAAGATGGTGATCGGCCCGGTGATCGCCGAAGGCTTCTATTACGACATCTACTCCGAGCGCCCGTTCACCCCGGACGACATGGCCGCGATCGAGAAGCGCATGGGCGAGCTGATCGCCCAGGACTACGACGTCATCAAGAAGATGACCCCGCGCGCCGAAGTGATCGAGATCTTCAAGGCCCGTGGCGAGGACTACAAGCTGCGCCTGATCGAGGACATGTCCGAGGACATCCAGGCGATGGGCATGTACTACCACCAGGAATACGTGGACATGTGCCGTGGCCCGCACGTGCCGAACACGCGCTTCCTGAAGGCCTTCAAGCTGACCCGCATCTCCGGCGCCTACTGGCGCGGCGACGCGCAGAACGAGCAGCTGCAGCGCATCTACGGCACCGCCTGGGCCGACAAGAAGCAGCTCGAGGCGTACATCAAGCGCATCGAAGAAGCTGAAATGCGCGACCACCGCCGCATCGGCAAGCAGCAGGACCTGTTCCACCTGCAGGAAGAAGCACCGGGCCTGGTGTTCTGGCACCCGAAGGGCTGGGCGCTGTGGCAGGTGGTCGAGCAGTACATGCGCAAGGTCTACCGCAACAGCGGTTACGGCGAAGTGCGCTGCCCGCAGATCCTGGACGTGAGCCTGTGGAAGAAGTCCGGTCACTGGGACAACTACCAGGACAACATGTTCTTCACCGAATCGGAGAAGCGCACGTACGCGGTCAAGCCGATGAACTGCCCGGGCCACATCCAGGTGTTCAACCAGGGCCTGCACAGCTACCGCGACCTGCCGATCCGCTATGGTGAGTTCGGTTCGTGCCATCGCAACGAGCCGTCCGGCGCGCTGCACGGCATCCTGCGCGTGCGTGGCTTCACCCAGGACGACGGCCACGTGTTCTGCACGGAAAACCAGATCGAGTCGGAAGTGACGGCCTTCCACCAGCAGGCGCTGGCGGTCTACCAGCACTTCGGTTTCGACGAGATCCAGATCAAGATCGCGCTGCGCCCGGAATCGCGCCTGGGCGACGACGCCACTTGGGACAAGGCCGAAGGCGCGCTGCGCTCGGCGCTGACCGCCTGTGGCGTGGAATGGCAGGAGCTGCCGGGCGAGGGCGCCTTCTACGGCCCGAAGATCGAGTACCACCTGAAGGATGCCATCGGCCGTACCTGGCAGCTGGGCACCATGCAGGTCGACTTCATGATGCCGGGCCGCCTGGGCGCCGAGTACGTGGACGAGAACAGCCAGAAGAAGCACCCGGTCATGCTGCACCGCGCCATCGTCGGCTCGATGGAGCGCTTCCTGGGCATCCTGATCGAGCACCATGCCGGCCAGTTCCCGGCCTGGCTGGCGCCGACCCAGGTGGTGGTGGCCAACATCACCGACGCCCAGGCCGACTACGTCTCGGGCGTGACCAAAACCCTTGCGGAGCAAGGCTTCCGCGTCAGCTCGGATTTGCGTAACGAGAAGATCGGCTATAAAATCCGCGAGCATACGTTGCAGCGCGTGCCCTACCTGCTGGTCATCGGTGACCGCGAGAAGGAAAATGGGGCTGTGGCGGTGCGTACGCGTTCTGGCGAAGACCTGGGCAGCATGAGCCTGCAGGCCTTCATCGAGCGGCTCCACGCCGAGGGCGCGTAAGCAAAGGTCCGGTCCGGGCGCACAGGCACCCGGGCCGGTTCGATACCCTTGGGAGAACGTAATATCAGCACCCCTGACAACAAACAGAACCGCAAGAATCAGGAAATCCGTGTGCCGCGCGTCCGCGTGATCGGCAGTGACGGAGAAATGATCGGCGTGTTGTCGCGCGACGAAGCGCTGTCCATGGCCGAAGATGAAGGCCTGGACCTGGTCGAGATCCAGCCGCAGGCCGATCCGCCGGTCTGCAAGATCATGGACTTCGGCAAGTTCAAGTTCGAAGCGCAGAAGAAGGCCAGCGAGGCCAAGAAGAAGACCAAGCAGGTCGAGATCAAGGAAGTGAAGTTCCGTCCGGTCACGGACGAGGGCGACTACCAGATCAAGCTGCGCAAGATGCGCGGGTTCCTCGAAGATGGTGACAAGATCAAGGTCAACATCCGTTTCCGTGGCCGTGAAATGAGCCACCAGGAACTGGGCCGCGAAATGGCCAACCGGATCGAGACCGATCTGGGCGAGGACATCGTCATTGAATCCCGTCCGCGCCTGGAAGGGCGTCAGATGGTCATGATGATCGCGCCGAAGAAGAAGACCTGAGGCCTGACGGGCCGCCTTCCGGGGCGCCTGGCTGAAGGGTTCAGGGTAAGGGGACGCCGCTGGCGTCCCTTTGCTTTTGCTGGACGCCGGTGAATCGCCGGTAAAGGGTTGCAGGGGCTGGTGGCAGGGCGGTTTTGCCTGTATCATGCCCGGCTCGACCCACCCAGGACGGGTCGTACGCCGATCATGGCAGGACGGAAAGAGCGGCCCAGGCCGCCGCCAGATCAGTCAGAAACCAGGGTCATATCCCATCAAGGACATTGCAATGCCCAAGATCAAGACCAACCGGGCAGCGGCCAAGCGTTTCCGCAAGACCGCCTCGGGCAAGTACAAGTGCGGCCACGCCAACCGTAGCCACATCCTCACGAAGAAAGCGACCAAGCGTAAGCGTAATCTGCGTCAGACGGGCCATGTCCGTGCAGAAGACGCAGGCCGTCTGGACCGCATGCTCCCTTACCTCTGAGGAACTGAAAAATGGCACGAGTTAAGCGTGGCGTACAGGCGCGTCGCCGCCACAAGAAAATCCTGGATCTCGCCAAGGGCTATTACAACGCCCGCCGTAAGGTCTTCCGCGTCGCCAAGCAGGCGGTCATCAAGGCACAGCAGTACGCCTACATCGGCCGTAAGCAGAAGAAGCGCAACTTCCGTTCGCTGTGGATCACCCGTATCAATGCGGCTGCCCGCATCAACGGCCTGAGCTACAGCCGCTTCATGAACGGTCTGCTGAAGGCCGGCATCACCCTGGATCGCAAGGTCCTGGCTGACATCGCCGTGCACGACGCAGCCGGTTTTGCTGCGCTGGCCGAAAAGGCCAAGGGCGCGCTGGCGGCATAAGTCCTTCCCGATGCCGTAACCGTTCACTCGGACGGTGTCAGGTCAAGGCAATGCATGGGGAAGGGCGCAAGTCCTTCCCCATTCTTTTTTGGGTCCCGGCGAGGCCACGACGGCAGCGCGGGGACGGCGGTGGCGACAGGGGTCGGCCCTTCGCGCATCGCGATGGCAGATCGACTGGAGTTCCAGCCCCCCATGAGCGACATCCAATCCCTCACCACCCAGGCGCTGGCCGATGTGGCCGCCGCACAGAGCCCCGACGTGCTGGAGCAGTTGCGCGTGGCCCTGCTTGGCAAGAGCGGCAGCATCACCTCGCAGCTCAAGCAGCTCGGTGCCCTGCCGGCCGACGAGCGCAAGGCCGCCGGTGAAGCGATCAACCAGGCCCGCGACGTGCTGACCCGCGCGCTGGGCGAGCGCAAGGCGCTGCTGGAAGACGCGGCACTGGATGCGCGCCTGGCCGCCGAAGCCATCGACATCACCCTGCCGGGCCGCAATGGCGACCGTGCCGGCCTGCACCCGATCACCCGCACCCTGGAGCGCATCACCGGCATCTTCGGCCGGCTGGGCTACGAGCTGTCGGAAGGGCCGGAGATCGAGGACGACTGGCACAACTTCGAGGCGCTGAACTTCCCGCCGCACCACCCGGCGCGCGCCATGCATGACACCTTCTACTTCGGCGACGGCCGCCTGCTGCGTACGCATACCTCCGGTGTGCAGGTGCGCTACATGGGCGACCACGCGCCGCCGCTGCGCATGATCGCCGCCGGCAAGGTGTACCGCAGCGACAGCGACCAGACCCACTCGCCGATGTTCCACCAGGTGGAAGGCCTGCTGGTCGACGAGCATTCGACCTTCGCCGACCTGAAGGGCACGCTGGCCGAGTTCGTGCGCGCGTTCTTCGAGCGCGACTTCGAGATGCGCTTCCGCCCCAGCTACTTCCCGTTCGTTGAACCGGGCGCGGAAGTGGACATCGCCTGGCAGCAGCCCGATGGCAGCACCCGCTGGCTGGAAGTGCTCGGCTGCGGCATGGTGCATCCGAACGTGCTGCGCAATGTCGGCATCGATCCGGAGCGCTACACCGGCTTCGCCTTCGGCATGGGCGTGGAGCGTTTCGCGATGCTGCGCTACGGCGTCAACGACCTGCGCGCGTTCTTCGAGAACGATGTGCGGTTCCTGAAGCAGTTCGCGTAAGCCGCAACCGTGTAGAGCCGAGCCATGCTCGGCTGCTTTCTGGATGGACGCCTGCTTGCGCATGCGCTGGGCGACCCCAAAAACCGCAACGGGAGGCACGCCTCCCACCAGGGTGACACCATGAAATTCTCCGAAAACTGGCTTCGCAGCCACGTCCCGACCTCCGCCTCGCGCGATGAGCTGAGCGCGGTGCTGACCGCCATCGGCCTGGAAGTGGAAGAAGTAACCGCGCTTGGCGAAGGCCTCGATCACGTGGTCGTGGCACGCATCGTTGAAGCCGTGCGCCATCCGGAAGCCGACCGCCTGCAGGTGTGCAGGGTCGATGCCGGGCAGGGCGAACTGCTGCAGATCGTGTGCGGCGCACCGAACGCACGCCCGGGCCTGGTCGCGCCGCTGGCGATGGTTGGTGCGCAGATCGGCGAGCTGAAGATCAAGCCGGCCAAGCTGCGTGGCGTCGAGTCCAACGGCATGCTCTGCTCGGCCAAGGAGCTGGGCCTGGACAGCGATGCGTCCGGTCTGCTGGAACTGCCGGACGATGCCCCGATCGGCCAGACCCTGGTCGAGTACCTGGGCCTGCCGGACGCCAGCATCGAGATCAAGCTGACCCCGAACCGCGCCGACTGCTTCAGCCTGCGCGGCATCGCCTACGACGTCGCCGCCGCCACCCGCAGTGAAGTGCTGGACTTCGCGGCCGACGCCATTGCGGCTGTCGGCAGCCGTGAGCTGGCCATCCAGCTCGACGCCGGCGCCGAAGCGCCGCGTTACCTGGGCCGTGTCATCGAAGGCGTCAATGCTGCCGCCAGGACCCCGCTGTGGATGGCCGAGCGCCTGCGCCGCAGCGGCGTGCGTCCGGTCTCGCTGCTGGTCGACATCACCCAGTACGTGATGCTGGAGCTGGGCCAGCCGATGCACGCGTACGACCTCGGCACCCTGCAGGGCAGCATCGCCGTGCGCCGTTCGCGCGCGGGCGAGACGCTGAAGCTGCTGGACGGCCGCGATGCTGCGCTGGACGACAGCTTCCTGGTGGTCACCGATGCTGACCGTGCGGTCGGCCTGGCCGGCCTGATGGGTGGCTTCGACACCCGCGTCACCGACGCGACCACCGCCGTGTTCCTGGAAGCCGCGCACTTCGCGCCGGCCGCGATCATGGGCCGTGGCCGCAAGCTGGGCCTGCACACCGATGCCGGCCATCGCTTCGAGCGCGGCGTCGATCCGGCGCTGCCGCGCACCGCGATCGAGTACGCCACCCGCCTGGTGCTGGACCTGGCCGGCGGTACCCCGGCACCGGTCACCGAGGCCGTGCGTGAAGCCGATCTGCCGCAGCCGGCGACCATCGTGCTGCGCCGCGCCCGCATCACCCGCGTGCTCGGCATCAGCATCGACGATGCCGAAGTCGAGCGCATCCTGCGCGCGCTGGGCATGGACGTGGTTGCCACCGCCGAGGGCTGGCAGGTCACGGCGCCGAGCCGCCGCTTCGACATCGCCATCGAAGAAGACCTGATCGAAGAGCTGGCCCGCATCCACGGTTACGAGCAGATCCCGACCACGCTGCCGGGCGGTGCCTCGCGCGTGGCGATGCCGAGCGAGACCCAGCTGGACGCGCTGAGCGTGCGCCGCCAGCTGATCGCCCGTGACCAGCAGGAAACCGTCAACTTCGCCTTCGTCGACGACGCGCTGCTGACCCAGTGGCAGCTGCGCGACGGTCTGGTGCCGCTGGCCAACCCGCTGTCGGCGGAACTGGCGGTGATGCGTCCGTCGCTGCTGCCGGGCCTGGTCGCCACGCTTGGCCGCAATGCCACGCGCCAGCTGGGCCGCGTGCGCCTGTTCGAGATCGGCCGTGTGTTTGCCCAGCAGGGCGGAGACGGCCAACCGGCGCCGCTGGAAACCCCGCGCGTGGCCGCTGCGGTCTGCGGTGAGGCGCAGGCGGTGCAGTGGGGCCTGCCGACCCGCAAGGTCGATTTCCATGACCTGAAGGGCGACCTGGAATCACTGGCGGCTGCCAGTGGCGCGCAGCTGGAGTTCCGTCCGTCGGCCCGCGCCTACGGCCACCCGGCGCGTTCGGCCGAGGTGTTCCGCGATGGCGTGGCCATCGGCTGGATCGGCCAGATCCATCCGCGCCTGGCGCGGGCGATGGAGATCGAGGCCGACGTGTACGCCTTCGAGCTGGACCTGGAGCCGCTGACCGCCCGTCGCCTGCCGCGTGCCGGCGAGCTGTCGCGCTTCCCGGCGGTGCGCCGCGACCTGGCGTTCCTGGTGCCTGAGCAGGTGGCCTGGGCCGACCTGGCGGCGACCGTCCGCCAGGCCGCCGGCCCGCTGCTGCGCGACCTGAACCTGTTCGACCGCTATGTTGGCCAGGGCGTCGAGCCGGGCTTCAAGAGTCTCGCTATGGGCTTGATTTTGCAGGACAAGTCGCGCACTCTGACGGACCGCGACGTGGATGCGGTGGTGGCCGAGGCGGTCACTGCCATCGAGCGTGAACACCACGCCCGGATCCGCGGCTGAGCGGGCAGCACTCGGGGGTAGCAGGCAATGGCATTGACCAAGGCGGAGATGGCGGAAAAGCTGTTCGACGAAGTCGGTCTGAACAAGCGTGAAGCCAAGGAATTCGTCGACGCGTTTTTCGATGTGCTGCGTGAAGCATTGGAACAGGGACGTCAGGTGAAGCTGTCGGGCTTCGGTAATTTCGATCTGCGGCGCAAGAACCAGCGCCCGGGTCGCAACCCCAAGACTGGCGAGGAAATTCCGATTTCCGCCCGTACGGTGGTCACCTTCCGTCCGGGCCAGAAGCTCAAGGAGAGGGTGGAGGCTTATGCTGGATCCGGGCAGTAACCGCGAACTACCGCCGATCCCGGCCAAGCGCTACTTCACCATTGGTGAGGTCAGCGAGCTGTGCGACGTCAAGCCGCACGTCCTGCGCTACTGGGAAACCGAGTTTCCCAGCCTTGAGCCGGCCAAGCGCCGAGGCAACCGCCGCTACTACCAGCGCCATGACGTGCTGATGGTGCGGCAGATCCGCAGCCTGCTGTACGAACAGGGCTACACCATCGGTGGTGCCCGCCTGCGCCTGGATGGCCCCGATGCCCGCGAGGAATCGGCGCTGAGCAACCAGATCATCAAGCAGGTGCGCATGGAGCTGGAAGAAGTGCTGCAGTTGTTGCGCCGCTGATCCCATTTCCATCGTAATCCGCTATACTTCACGGCCCGCCGCACTGGCGGGCACATCGCAGCATCAGTCGGGGCGTAGCGCAGCCTGGTAGCGCATCTGCCTGGGGGGCAGAGGGTCGTCGGTTCGAATCCGGCCGTCCCGACCACTGTGATGAATCAAGGAGCCTGCGCAGCAATGCGTGGGCTTTTTTGTGCGTTCTGCAGATGCTGATCAGTCTTCCGCGAAGCGGTAGATGAGTTCCGGATCGCCTTCATCCAGGCCATGCACGATGCCGCTGCCCACGAAGCCGGCGGCAGCGAGCAGGCGTTGCATGCCCGTGTTGGAGGCATTGGTCGAGGTGAACAGCTTGCCGCCACCACGCCACGTGATCGCGTGCCGCAGCAGGATGGCGCCGATGCCCTGGCTGCGCTGTTCGCGCGCCACCATCAACATGTCAATGAAGGCTTCGCCAAAGAAGTGGTGATGGATGACCAGGTAGCCGACGATCTTGCCGTCCTGCTCGGCGACCTGCACGACGCCGTGCGCCAGCCAGTCGGCAATCTGCATGATCCGCCGTGGATCAGTGGCTGCCACGCTGTCGAGCGCGATCAAGGCATCTGCGTCCTGCGGAATGCCGTCGCGCAGGTGCGGAGAAGAGGACGTCCGGTTCATCGCGGGCGCAGCTTCAGCAACAGGCCGCCACCCGACACAAAGCAGGCGAGCAGGACGGCAGTCGACAGCGGCAGGTGGAATTCACTGCGACCGAACAGGGCAAAGGCCAGATGGATCAGTGCCGTGCCAATGCCGAGCCCCCCGCACGCCAGTGCATAGCTGCGCGCCGTGGATGTGCCCAGCACGATCTGGCGATAACCCCAAAGCACGGCGCCGACTGCGAACAGGTTGAACAGCAGGAAGCCCTGGATGCCACCGGGGACATGGAACATGGCCCATTCCTGCCAGAACGCAGCGTCGATCTGATGCAGGATCAACGCCAGCAGCGTCGCCCGATACCATCGTTCCATGTCGTGCTCCCTGCCGTGCAGGCCATAGTCTATCGACTCCGCCTGGCACGCACGCCTGCTCGATGCAGCCAGCGCGCGGCCGGCAGTCAATACACCCGGAACTCGGCACGGCAGCCGTCGCTGACCCACATCCCACGGCGGTCCCAGCCCCAGTTGCGGTCCTCGATGCAGGCTGTCACCGATTTCTGCCTGACCAGCCGTACCTCATGGCGCACGCGAATCCGGCACTCCTTGTCCTTGTTCTCGTAGGACTCGCAGACCAGGCGTTCGCCCTCGTTGTCGCGATCACGGCTGCGGCCACGTCCCGGCCAGCGGCCGTGTTCGTCGGCAACGAACTCGGCGCGGCAGCCGTCGGTCACCCACAGCATGCGCCGGCTCTGGCCCCAGTTCTGGTCTTCCACGCAACGGGTCACCGACAGCTGCCTGGCCAGGCGCATCGGTCCCTCGATGGGGCATTGCTCGGTCTTGTTGAACTGGGATTCGCAGCGCAGCGCTGGAATGTGATCAGTGTCGTAGTCCTGGGCGGCCACGGCGGTGGCGGCCAGCAGCAGGGCAAGGGCGGCGCCGGTGATCGGCAGCAGCGGGCGAAGGGTCATGGGGGAGCCTCGGGCGGGGATTCGGGCGGCAAGAATGACCCAGCACGGGGCCGTCGGAACGCATCGTTCCGGAAGCGGCTCAGGAGGGATTTAGTAGTGCGCACCAGCCCATGCAGAGGCTTACATCCCGTATCATCGCTGCACATCCGATCGCATCGGTTTACACCTTCTTACATGTCTTCCACGCCTGTCGGCGCAGCCTGTGGCTGCCGTCACTGGTATGCGGGCGGACTGTGGGGGAGGATGCGCGGACCACGACGACCACAGGGGGTTGCGTTGATCAGCAGTACCGTCATTCATCGCTCGGCCGACGCAGGTGGCGCCGAGGTGCGGGTCCTGGACACTACGTTCAAGGGCAAGCATGTGTTCGTTGCCTGGGGGCTGCGCGGGCCGGAACTGACCCGCAGCGCGGACCCGGCTGCCACTGTGGCTGCGCGCAAGGCATTGCATGCCGTTGCCGGGCATAGTGAAGGGCCGCGCAGCCCGGAAGTGTTCATCGCCAACCAGTCGGCGGTGGCGATCACGGTCTATCGGCTGCTTACCGAAGCACGCTCCGGTGACGCCATCTTCTTCCTGTGCGATTCATCGGCGGTGGTCGAGTGGCTGATCACCGCGCTGGAAGTGCAGGGCGCGGACTGATTCCGCGCTCCGGCGCGCATTGATTCAAGCCAGGGCCGTGTCCACGGCGGCCCGCGCATGCAGGGCGGTGGTATCGAACAGCGGCACTGCACTGTCTTCCGGGCGTACCAGCAGCATGATCTCGGTGCAGCCAAGAATGATTGCTTCGGCACCGCGCGCCACCAGTCGCGCGATCACGCCGGCATAGACCTGCCGTGAGTGCTCGCTGACCACACCAGCGATCAACTCCTGGTAGATGATGTCGTGCACGCTGCGACGATCATCGGCTTCGGGTACCAGCACCTCCAGTCCGAAGCGATCCTGCAGTCGGCCGCGGTAGAAGTCCTGTTCCATGGTGAAGGCGGTGCCGAGCAGGCCCACCTTGCGTGCGCCTGCCTGCACGATGGCCTGGGCGGTGGGGTCGGCGATATGCAGCAGCGGCAGCGTGCAGGCCGCCTCGATGCGATCGGTCAGCTTGTGCATGGTATTGGTGCAGATCAGCAGCAGGTCGGCGCCGCCCGCCTGCAGGCGCCGCGCGCCATCGACCATGTGGTCACCCAGGGTGTCCCAGTCGCCTTCGTGCTGCAGCTGCTTGATGCCGGCGAAATCCACCGACCACAGCAGCAGCTGTGCCGAGTGCGCACCGCCGAGCCGCCGCCGTACCTCCTCGTTGATGAACCGGTAGTACTGGGCCGAGCTTTCCCAGCTCATGCCACCGATCAGGCCAAGGGTCTTCATGCGCCGCTCCGTGCCAGGAGCCCTCATTGCAGCACAGATGGTGCCCGGTTGCCGATGGCGGCGATCTGTAACCACCACATCCATGCTGCGCTGTGTGTGCCGCGGCAGGCCCGGCGCACTCTATGCTGGTTGGATCTTCTGAAGTGGATGTGCGCTATGGCCCTGCATACCTGGTGGTGGTTCCTCGCCACGGTGTTCGTTCTGTGTGGTACGCCGGGGCCGAACATGCTGCATATCCTCGGTCGCAGCGTCGGGCTGGGGTTCCGTGGCAGTGTGCCGGCGATGGCCGGCTGCCTGCTGGCGATGCTGCTGGTGCTGGCGGCCTCCGCAGCAGGCCTGAGTGCGCTGCTGCATTCCTCGCCGATGCTGTTCGAGGTGCTGCGCTATCTGGGCGTGGCCTATCTGGCCTGGCTGGGCCTGAAGGCATGGCGTGACAGTTGCCGGCCGGCACCGCCGGTGACGGTCGATGCTACGCCGCCGGTTGCGGCCTCGCTGGGCGCGTGGAAGGTGTTCCGTGGTGGCCTTCTGGTGGGCCTGAGCAATCCCAAGCTGCTGCTGTTCGCGGCGGCGTTCCTGCCGCAGTTCGTCGACCCATCACGCGGCCAGGCGCTGCAGTACAGCGTGCTGGTGGCCACCTTCGCCGCGTGCGAACTGTTCTGGTACGTGATGTATGCGGCCGGTGGCCATGGCCTTCGCCGCTGGTTGGCCAAGCCGTTTGCGCGACGCTGGTTCGAGCGCCTGGTGGGCAGCGTGTTCCTGGCGTTTGCCGTCGCGCTGCTGCGCTTCCGTCCGCGCTGATTCACGCCGCGCACGCGGCCTGTTCACGATTGCCGCATCGGCCACGGCCTAGCCTGATCATCCAGTACGCAGTCCCCGCAGGGAAAGGTTTGACATGATCAAGTGGGCCATCATCTTCGCCGTCATCGGTGTGATCGCAGGCGTGCTCGGCTTCGGTGGCATTGCCGGTGCCGCGGTCGGTATCGCCAAGTTCCTGTTCTGGGCCGGCATCATCATCGCCGTGGTGCTGTTCCTGCTCGGCATGACCGTAGCGAAGAAGGTCAGCTAGCGTTGATCGCGCAGCAGCGTGCTCAGTGCGCGCTGCTGCGCGAGAACAGGTTGATCACCAGTACGCCGGCGCAGATCAGGCCGATGCCGGTCAACGCCGGTGCATCCAGGCGCTGCTTGAACACCACCAGCCCGATCAGTGAGATCAGCACGATGCCGACGCCGGACCAGATTGCGTAGGCGATGCCGGTCGGGATCGACTTCATGGTCATCGACAGCAGGTAGAAGCACAGCCCGTAGCCGACCAGTGCGCCCAGTGTCGGCGCCAGCCGGCTCATGCCGTCGGATGCCTTCAGCAGTGATGTGGCAATCACTTCCAGCACGATGGCAGCGGCAAGGTAGAGGTAGGGATTCATCGAGCGCTCCAGCTCACTGCGGGTCGCACAGTTTCAGGGCCTGCTCGGCCATGGCCAATGCATTGGCACGTTCTTCCTCGTCCAGCGGACGCCCATAGGCCGTGGCCCAGTAGCCATCGGCAGCGCAGCGCGCCGCGTACAGCCGTGGGTCGCCGGCTTCGCCAGGGAACTCGGCCAGCATCGCGCGCTTCCAGTTGCGCCAGTGCGCAAGCAGGCCCGGTTCCATCAGGTTGCCCAAGGTCAGGCCGATGTCGTTGTCCTGCTCCTGCTGCAGCAGATGCTCGAAGTTGGCCTGCACATAGGCGCGGCTGAAACGGCCATGGCCTTCGGGGTTTTCCTGCAGCAGGGCGCGCACGCGCGCTTCGAATTCTCCAATCAGCGCTCCGATGGCTTCATCCACCAGCACCTGCTTGCTGCTGAAATGATGGAACAACGCACCCTTGCTGACACCGGCGGCCTGCGCGACGTCCTGCACGGTCAGCGCGGCCAGGCCGTTACGGCCGATCACTTCAATGGTGGCCTGCAGCAGTGACTGGCGCACGCTGTCGGGCGCCTTGCGGCGCGAACGGGAGGGGGATGCGGACATGGCGGGAAGAAACCGACTGGACGGTACGATTGTAACGCAGGCCCGCCGCGTTACCGCGCGCTGCCGGCCATGGCCGGCAGCGGAACCCTCATGCGTCGACGCGGGCGAAACGCGGTTGCGGTCCGTGCTCGCCGGGCACCTGCTCGACGAACATGGCGTACGGGCGTACCCACAGGCCACCTTCGCCATACAGCGCGCGGTACAGCACCATCGGCTGCAGGGTCTCGCTGCTGCGGACGATGTCGAGCACTTCGTACTCGCCGCCCTTGAAGTGGCGGTAGCGGCCTAGGGCCAGGGTGGGGAGCGGACTCAGCTCAGCCATGGGCGGCGCGACTCACTTGCGCGCCTGGCTGGCCGGCTTCGCGCAGTAGGCATCGATGGCTTCGGCGGTGTTGGCCAGGCCCTGTGCCTGCGCCAGTTCCCACGGACGTTCGCAACGCTGGCTGTGCTCGCACCACTGGTAGCCGGCCGAACCGATGCAACCGTGGGCATCGCGGTCGCCACCGACCTTCGGCGTGGCGGGCGAAGTGGCCGCCGTATCGGCACGCGCAGCGGCCTGATGCTGGTTGGCACAGGCGGACAGCACCAGCAGGGCTGGAATCAGAAGAAGCGCTTTCATCGGGCGGACTCCGTGCCTAAAGCGACAGTGTCTGTCGCAAATAGCCCTGCAGCAAGCGCTCAGTGCATGGCGGCGCGGATCAGTTCCTCGATCAGCACGAGGTAGCTGGCCACGAAATAGAACTTCAGCAGCGTCCAACGCTGCTGCGAGAAGAAGGTGCGCATGTGGAAGGGGCCCCTGTTGATGACGGTAGTGTGAAGCCCGGCTGACTCCGTGACAAGAATCACGGAATGAACAGGCTAAATGGACTCAGGGATGTGAGGGCAGGCAAGGGCTGACCGGAGGGCGCGGCATTTTCGTACAAATCTGATGGGCCACCCCTGACGTGATCGCTAGCCTGAAGGTGTACCGGCACGTGGACCGTCCGCCTGCCGTCGCATCCTTCCATCCGCAGGAGCCCCTCATGGTCATTACCGTTCAACGCAACGCCCGGCACTGGTCCGTGCTGGATCCGCAGGTGCATGACGCAACCCGATATGCGCGGGGCGCCGAGGCTTTCGATGTCGCCGCGGCGCGGGCCCTCGAGCACCACCGTCGCACCGGCCAGCGCAGCACGGTGCGGGTCGAGGCGCTCGGCAGCGCGGTGGATGCCCTGCACGTAGGAGACTGATGCCGGTCGTTGCGTGCAGTCAGCTACGGTTGCGTTGTTTGAATGGGGAAAAACCGGCGTCACGCGCCCCCCTGTGCGCCGTGCCGGGAATCCCGGATGCTTGCGCCATCGTATTCATCTGGAGATCTCGATGGGCAAGGCACTCACCTGGCGTACCCTGGCCTGCACCCTGCTGCCGATGCTGGCGGCGGCGGGTGGCGCCCAGGCGCAGAGCTATGGCTACGGCTATGACGACGACCGCTACGGTGGCCGCGAAGGCAGCGGCATCGTGCGCTGCGAGTCGATCAAGAACCGTAGCAACGAGTGCCGTCTGGAGGGCCGCGCGCGGATGATCCGCCAGTTGTCCGGCTCGCCGTGCGTGGAAGGTGAGACCTGGGGCCAGTCGCGCTATGGCGTCTGGGTGACCCAGGGCTGCCGCGCCGAGTTCGTCGGCGAGTACCGTCGTGGTGGCGGCTGGGGCAATGGGGGTGGTTGGGGCAACGGCAACGGCAACGGCAACGGTTGGGGCGGCGGTGAGGTGATCACCTGTCATTCCAATGGGCATCGCCAGGAGTACTGCGACGCCCGCATCCGCCGCGGCGTGCGCCTGGTTCGCCAGGATTCGCGCAGTGCCTGCATCGAGGGCCAGACTTGGGGCTGGGATCGTCGTGGCATCTGGGTCAGCGACGGCTGCCGGGCACAGTTCCAGGTGAACTGAGCGTGCCCCTCTAAAATCAGAAAAATCTGATACAGCTCACATTTTGAATTGCCGTATCTTCTGCGATCAGGGCATCTCTGTGTGTCCCTGATCTGTTGCGACGATGCCTGCCGTGATCGGCAGGAATGTCCCGCTACCGTCGATACGCTGCCTCAAGGAGTGAGCCGCATGTTGATCCGCCTGCAATGCGAACAGCGCCAATGGCGCGTGCTGCATCCGGACCGGCCGGAGCCGATCGATTTCCGCGACGGTGCCCGCGCCTTCGACTTCGCTGAAACCCTGGCGCGCCTGCACTTTGTCGATACCGGGCAGCGCGCCGCGGTGCGCGTGGAAGCCAGCGGCGCCTTCGTGGAAGCGGTCAGCTACGGCTGAGGGCGGGGGTGTCAGGCCAGATCCTGTTTCCGGGTCCCGCTATCCACGCATGGCGTGGATCTACTGCGGAACCGGGGTCGACCCACGCCATGCGTGGATGCAGACGCAAGGTAGATCCACGCCATGCGCGGATCCACTGGGTGGCAATCGACCTCAGCCCGCCGCGCTCAGCGGCGGGGTACCTGTGGCCAGCTGCGGCCAACGCTTGAGCACGGCCGCACGGATGCCCGCGGCGTCGATGCCTGCTTCGGCCAGCAGGTCCTCGCGGCTGGCATGATGCTGGTAGCTGTCGGGCAGGCCCAGGTGCAGGATCGGGCGCAGCACGCCTTCGGCATTGAGCAGCTCGCCGACGCCTGAACCGGCGCCACCGGCCACCACGTTGTCTTCGATCGTCACCAGGCCTTCGTGCTGGGCGGCGACAGCAAGCACCAGCTCGCGGTCCAGCGGCTTGATGAAACGCATGTTGACCACGCTCAGGCCCAGTTCGCGGCCGACCTGCTCGGCGGCGGCCACGGTGCTGCCGAAGGCGAGCAGGGCAATGCGGCTGCCCTGCAGGCGCAGTTCGCCCTTGCCGATCGGCAGGGTGGAAAGGTCGGTGCCGGCTGCAACGCCGGTGCCGGTGCCGCGCGGGTAGCGCACGGCGGCCGGGCCCGGGTGCTGCAGGCCGGTGCTGAGCATCTGCCGGCACTCGGCTTCGTTGGACGGTGCCATCACCACCAGGTTGGGCACGCAGCGCAGGAAGCTCAGGTCGAGGTTGCCGGCATGGGTCGCACCGTCCGGGCCGACCACGCCGGCGCGGTCGATCGCGAACAGCACGTCCAGGTCCTGGATCGCCACGTCATGTACCAGCTGGTCGTACGCGCGCTGCAGGAAGGTCGAGTAGATCGCCACCACCGGCTTGCCACCCTGGGTGGCCATGCCGGCGGCGAGGGTGACCGCATGCTGTTCGGCAATCGCCACGTCGAAATAGCGCTGCGGGTATTCCTTGCTGAAACGCACCAGGCCGGAGCCTTCGCGCATCGCCGGCGTGATGCCGTACAGGCGGGGCTCGGCGGCGGCGGCATCGCACAGCCAGTCGCTGAACACATCGGTATAGGTCGGCTTCTTGGCACCGGCCTTGGCCACCAGGCCCTTGTCCGGATCGAACGGGCCCACGGCGTGGTAACCGATCTGGTCGCCTTCGGCCGGCTCGTAGCCCTTGCCCTTGGTGGTCATCACGTGCAGCAGCTTCGGGCCCTTGGAGGCGCGCAGCGTCTTCAGCGTGGACAGCAGGGCGGGCATGTCGTGGCCGTCGATCGGGCCGGTGTAGTGGAAGCCCATCTCCTCGAACATCGTGGACGGCACGAACATGCCCTTCCAGTGTTCTTCCCAGCGCTTCACGAAACGCGCCGGGTTGTTCTTCTTGTCACCGAGGATCTTCTTGCCGCCTTCGCGCAGCGCATTGAGCGTGCGGCTGCCGGTGGCACGGCCGAGCATCTTGGTCAGGCCGCCGACCGCCTCGGAGATCGACATGTTGTTGTCGTTGAGGATCACCAGCAGGTTCGGTTCCGGGTCCATGCCGCCTGCGTGCATCAGCGCTTCGAAGGCCATGCCGGCGGTCATCGCACCGTCACCGATCACCGCCACGATCTTGCGGTCGTCGCCTTCGGACTGGCGGGCAATGGCCATGCCGAGTGCCGCCGAGATCGAGGTGGAGGAGTGGCCGACGCCAAAGGTGTCGTATTCGCTCTCCTCGCGCTTCGGGAATGGCGCGACGCCGTCCTTCTGCTTGACGGTGTGGATCTGGTCGCGGCGCCCGGTCAGGATCTTGTGCGGGTAGGTCTGGTGACCGACATCCCAGACCAGCTGGTCGACCGGAGTCTGGTACAGGTAGTGCAGGGCCACGGTGAGTTCGATCACGCCCAGGCCGGCGGCGAAGTGGCCACCGCTCTTGCCCACCGATTCGATGAGGTAGGCGCGCAGTTCGTCGGCAACCGCCCTCAGTTCGGATTCGTCGAACGTGCGCAGGTCATCCGGCGTCTGGATGCGCGCGAGGCGGGGATAGCGGGCAGAGTCGATCATCATGTTCGCACTTTTTCTGAATGCCCATTTTCGCCCTCAAACGGGGGTGGGGCAAGCAAACGCCGCCGTCCGTGACAGGACGGTGAGGGTTGCATTTTCAGGCGTTCAGGTGCTCAGCTTCGACCGCTTGGGCAATTGCGCCTTCAGGAAGGCCATCTGGTCGGCCAGGATGTTGCGGTTGGACAGGATCAGGTGCTCGATCCAGCTGGGCCGGTAGGGCACGGCCAGCAGCGGCATTCCGGCCTGCTGCGGGGTGCGGTCGCTCTTGCGCGAGTTGCAGTGGAAACAGGCGGTGACCACGTTTTCCCAGCAGTCCAGGCCGCCCTTGGACAGTGGCACGACGTGGTCGCGGGTGAGCGTGGGGCGGTTGAACTGCTGGCCGCAGTACATGCACAGGTGGGCGTCGCGGGCGAACAGGGCCGGGTTGGTCAGGTTCGGCGTGGGGTCGATCGCGCGGGAGCGGGCATGGCCGCGCGCGGCGATGATCGGGTGCAGGTCCATGCCGCTCTGCAGGCCGCTGAAGCGATTGGTGCCGCCGTGGATGTGCAGGCAGGGATCGCCCAGCGTCCAGGCCACCGCTTCGCGGGCGTAGAGGCACGCCGCATCCTGCCAGGTGATCCAGTCTAGTACGCGTCCGTGGGCATCAAGCGAGAGCAGCCGGACCGAACCGGGGCGATGCAGCGTCGTGGCGTTGGGCGATGCTTCGGCGCCCGGAGCAGAAAACGGAGCTCCGGCTTCGATCAGACCCAAGCGTGTAGTGTCTGTCTCCATCGGGAGAACAGCTTATACCTGAATGTTGACGATTTGTGTATCGCCTGTCGGCGATACGCAAATCGCAACGATTCAGGTCCGCGCATTCCTCCTATCCCCCGCACCTGTCGGTGCGCCCCCTTTAGCAACCCAGCCCGCCGTTGGCGCGCTGGGTTGCCCGCGCATTCTTCCTAATCCCCGCGCCTGTCGGCGCGCCCCCTTTAACAAAAGGGGGCTCTTCTCCAGAGGGATTTAGGGGGGTCTCATCCACGCGTGGCATGGATCTGCAGTAGCGGAAATCTGTCGAAGGCGGGGTGGGTCCGGTTGCGGGGGCGTGAGCGCCATGGATGGCGCGATCAAGGCTACATGGGTGAGGGCGCTTTGCTTGCGAAGCACTGCTTCGCAAGCGCCCGAACGCACAGCCGCCAGCGGCTGGGCCGGGCCCCGGAGGGGGACTTGCGCCGTCCCCCGCAATTGGACCCACCTCGCCATCCCGCAGGAAGCCAGCTGTTGCGGTTGCCGGCCAGCGGCCGGCACTACCGCGGGTGCCGGGCGGCAGCCCGGCTCAGGCGCCGAAGCGCTCGTCGTCCATCGCCATCAGCGGGGCGGCGCCGGCCTGGATCGCGGCGGCGTGGCTGAGGGTGCGCGGCAGCACACGGGCGAAGTAGAAGCGAGCGGTTTCGCGCTTGCCCTCGGCGAAGGCGGCGCCGTGCGCGCTGGCGTCGGCGGCGGCCACGCTGCGGGCCCACCAGTAGGCCAGTACCACGTAGCCCGAATAGAACAGGTAGTCGTAGCTGGCCGCCCCCAGTTCGTCTGGATTGCCGGCCGCGCGCTGCAGCACGTCCAGGGTCAGCTTGCCCCATTCGGCGGCCTTGGCGCGCAGCGGGCCGATGAACTCGGCCAGCGCTTCGTTGCCTTCATGCTCCTTGGCGAAGGCTTCGATCTCGGCCAGCATCAGCTTCAGGCCGGCGCCCTGGCTGGAGGCGGTCTTGCGGCCGATCAGGTCCAGCGCCTGGATACCAGTGGTGCCTTCATACAGCGTGGTGATGCGCGCATCGCGGGCCAGCTGCTCCATGCCGTGTTCGCGGATATAGCCGTGGCCACCGAAGCACTGCAGGGCGTTGTAGGTGTTCTCGATGCCCCATTCGGTCTGGCAGGCCTTGGAGATCGGGGTCAGGAAGCTCACCAGGGTATCGGCGCGCTCGCGCTCGGCGGCGTCCTCGGCGTGATGGGCAACGTCGATCAGGGTGGCGGCGTGCAGGGCCAGCAGGCGGCTGCCCTCGACCAGCGACTTCACCGTCAGCAGCATGCGGCGCACATCCGGGTGCACCAGGATCGGGTCGGCCGGCTTGTCCGGGAATTTCGCACCGCTCAGGGCGCGCGACTGCAGGCGTTCACGGCTGTACTTCAGTGCGTTCTGGTAAGCGCGCTCGGACAGGCCGATGCCCTGAAGGCCGACGCCCAGGCGCGCGGTGTTCATCATGGTGAACATGGCCTGCAGGCCCTTGTGCGGCTGGCCGACCAGGTAACCCTGCGCACCGTCGAAGTTCATCACGCAGGTGACCGAACCCTTGATACCCATCTTGTGCTCGATCGAGCCGCAGCGCAGTGCGTTGCGCTCGCCGACATTGCCATCGCGGTCGACCTTGAACTTGGGCGTGACGAACAGCGAGATGCCCTTGGCGCCCGGAGGGGCGTCGGGCAGCTTGGCCAGCACCAGGTGCACGATGTTGTCGGTCAGGTCGTGCTCGCCGGCGGTGATGAAGATCTTGGTGCCGGTGATCGAGTAGCTGCCATCGGCGTTCGGCTCGGCCTTGGTCTTCAGCAGGCCCAGGTCGGTACCGCAGTGCGGCTCGGTCAGGCACATGGTGCCGGTCCAGCGGCCCTCGATCAGCGGCTTGAGGAAGGCCTCGTGCTGCCAGGCCTCGCCGTGCTGCTTCAGCGCTTCGATGGCGCCGTGCGAGAGCAGCGGGAAGTTGCCCCACGCCAGGTTGGCGGCGTTGATCATTTCGTTGAGCGGCACGCCAAGGGTGTGCGGCAGGCCCTGGCCACCCAGTTCCGGCGAGGCGGTCAGGCCGGTCCAGCCGCCATCGACGAACTGGTCGTAGGCCTGCTTGAAGCCGGGCGGGGTGGTCACTTCACCGGTGGCCTGGTCGAGCACGCAGCCGATCTCATCGCCAACGCTGTTGAGCGGGGCCAGCACGGTGGCGCTGAAGCGGCCAGCTTCTTCCAGCACGGCATCGACCACGTCGGCGGTGGCGTCGGTGAAGCCCAGGCGGGCGAACAGGGGTTCGACCTTGAGCACGTCGTGCAGGGCGAAACGGAGGTCGGAAAGCGGGGCGGTGTAGCTGCTCATCGGTACGTCTCGATTTGATCAGGGCAGGGGAGAGCGGCGCCAGGCGCCGCGACGGAAGGTGGAAATCAGCGCAGCACGCCCGGCAGGCCCGGGGCCTGGTTGAGGGTGCTGCGGCTGCTGATGTCGAAGCTGCGCTGCTTCTTTTCCTGCGGCGTGGCCGCGACCGTTCCCTTCAGGCCATAGGCCAGGGTGCGGTTGCCGGCCAGTGCATCGGCCACCACCAGGCGTGCGGCCGAACTGGGCACCAGGTCGACATTGATGACATCCGCGGAGGTGCCGCCGATGGAGATACCGGGCTTGGCCTGCAGGGTGCCGGCCTCGGCATCGCCGACGGTCAGCGCCAGCGACACATCATCGAAAGTCATCGGCATCGAGCTGAAGTTCTGCAGGCGCAGCGCCACGGTCCAGTTGCCGTCGGCGCGCACGGTCAGCTGCTGCAGGCTGGCCGCCGGTTCCGAAACACGCTTGACGATGCCGTTGCCACAGGCGGCAAGGGCGAGGGTGCTCAGGACGATCAAGGCGATACGGAAACGGTGGAGCATGGGCGCAGGTCCTCTGGAGGCGGTGCGTTGGAATAAGCATACTACGGCGTATGGTCGTTTGGATCGCCTGTGGCGAGCCGTCGCAGAGGGTAGCGCGTGAAGATGGCGGCGGGGCGTGCGCAGCGCTGGATCTTCGGGCGCACGGTGCGCGTACGGATTGAACTGCGGCTCAATCGGCGGGCGTATCGCGAAGCGGGGCCATCAGGCGCAGCGGGCGCAGGTCGTAGCCCATGGCTTCGGCTTTTTCCTTCAACTGCTCGAACCGGGCGCGGTCCATTTCCGGCAGGCGCGAGAGGATCCACAGGTATTTCCGGTCCGGTTCACCAACCAGGGCCCACTGGTAGTCCGGGTCCAGCGCCAGCACCCAGTAGTCGGCCCAGACCAGTGGCACCCAGCTCAGCCAGTCCGGAACGAAGCGCACCTGCAGTTGGCCGGGATGGCCAGCCACCGGGCGTGCAACGCCTTCGGCGATCACGCGTTCTCCGTCGGCTTTGCGGCAGGCATTGGTGACACTGATGCGGCCATCGCGGCGCAGCCCGTAGTTGGCGGTGATCTCGCCGACGCACTGCTTCTGGAATGACACCGGCAGGTGAGCGATCTCGTGCCATTGGCCTGCATAGCGGTCGATGTCCAGCGTGTCGACTGCACGCACCGGTTCGGCGGCGATCACCGGGGCGGCGGCCAGCAGCAGGCAGGCGAGCAGGGTGGGGCGCAATTGCATCGGCAGGCTCCGGCAGGAATCTGCAGCGTAGGTGCCGCGGCGGGTACCGGTGTAAATGTTTCGTCAACCAGACGGCGGTGGCCCGGCATGGATCGAGGCCATGGAAGGGGCCAGCGCCAGGTAGATCCACGCCATGCGTGGATGGCAGGCCGCACGCAAAAAAAAGACCTGCATTTCTGCAGGTCTCTGAAGATGGTGGTGTAGTTTAACAGAAAACCAAACCCACATATCAGCAGTCTCTCAGCCCCGGTCGGAAGCCTTGAGACCTTCGCGCGATTCCGGGGAAGGATTTCGCGCAGCCGCGCATGCCCATGATTGTAAATTCAGAGAGGCTGATTGGCACTCGCAGTTGCCGTGACTGCCAAGGAATCTCGGGGCTGCAACTTGGCTTTCCTCTCGTTTGTCGCCGTAATGCCCGGCACGAACGACGAAAGGACATGCCATGCAAACCGAACCCGCCTTCACCGAAACCGAGCTTGCTCGGCGGTGGAACGTCAGCATCAAGACCCTACAACGCTGGCGCAGCGAAGAACGAGGCCCGCCGTATATCAAGCTCTCAAAGGCCGTCCGCTATCCAGTGGATGAGATCGTCACCTATGAGCAGGTGAACCGCCAGGGCATGTCCAACGAAGTGCCGCTGCCATCCTTGAACGACGCGCAGCCCGTTGTCGAATCTCCCGCGCCCGCCGCCCCTGAGCCAAAGCGGTACTACTTGAGCGAGGCCTTCGCACTCATCGCGCAGTACGGCAGTCTTGAAGCGGCCGAGGCCGCGCTGACGGAGGCGCGCGATGAAGCCCAAGGTTGATGCCGATAGACAGGGTGTTGTGGTCAGCCCGGATGAGCCAGTCATCACGTATCCGGTCCTCGATGAAAACCAGTTGTCCTCGAGGTGGAATCTCTCACCCAAGACGCTGCAAAAGTGGCGCTCGGAAGGAATCGGCCCACCCGCCTGGCACCTCAACAGATCTGTTCGTTACCTTCTGATGGAGGTCGAGACCTTCGAGCGCAAGGCTCGGGTCACTTGGAAATCCCCTAGCGGACGCCCGTTGTCCGAATCATCTCCCACAGCACGTGAAGACGCCATCGAGCAGATGATGCAGAAGCGGCCTGAACGCCGTGATCGGGTTTTCTACTCCGCCAAAGATGTAGTCGACATCACTGGCTTGCCCGGTTACTGGATTCACCAGAATCAGGAACGCCTGCGGCTGGGCATTCCGTTCTATCGGATCGCAAACGGTGACGTCATCCGCTTCAGCATCGAGGAGATCTTTCTCTGGGAGATGCACCACCTGCGCCCATGCCGGTACCCGGCGAGAGGGAATGCTGATGCCCCGTAGTTGATGCAGTCCTTGGCGATGTGCATGGCCATACGTTCCGATATTTCGTTGATTATTTGAAATTGGAGAACAAATGGAACACACTCCATCAATGCTCTCCGAGACCCACACCCAGCGCATCCTTGATCTGGCTAGCCAGAGAGGGCTGCTGCGCGCCAGCGATTTGGACGCCATCGGCACGCCCCGGGTCATCCTGACGCGCATGACTGCCGCAGGACTGCTGGAACGGGTCGGGCGTGGTCTTTACCGTCTGCCAGGCACACAGGTAACGGAATTCGAGAGTCTTGCCCTTGTCGCCACCAGGGTGCCACAAGCCGTGTTCTGCCTGCTCTCCGCACTCCAGTTTCACGGGCTGACCACCCAACTACCTCGTCAAGTCTGGATCGCCATGCCACGCGGTAGCCACTCACCCCGGATCGACTATCCGCCGATCCGGATGGTTCAGATGGCCGGTAGCGCTCATCTGGCAGGCATCGAGGAGCACTTGTGCAATGGGGTGAAGGTGCGGATCTACAACCCGGCCAAGACCGTGGTCGATTGCTTCAAACATCGCAACAAGATCGGGCTAGATGTGGCTCTGGAGGCATTGAAAGACGCCTGGAGGACGCGCAAGGCGTCCGCAGACGATCTGTGGCGCTACGCTCAGGACTGCCGCGTCGCCACTGTGATTCGACCCTACATGGAGGCAGTCGCCCACGAGTGACGCCACAGCCTTCGAGACGGACGGGCTTCTCTTTGGTTTAAATTTTTGGTAGGATCACGGTTGTTTTAAACCCAACCCAAGGAGGCGTCATGATTGCAGATCGCATTCGTCAAGCACGATTGGCGGCAGGTCTGACCCTGGGTGCGTTGGGTGAACAGGTGGGTGTTTCTCACACCGCCATCCAGAAGTACGAGAAGGGTCTGCTGACGCCCTCGTCGTCTCAACTGCTCAAGCTGGCCCGCGCCTGCGGCATCCGGACCGAGTACTTCTTTCGAACGCATACGGTTGCACTGCTGCAGCCCGAATTCCGCAAGCTCTCGACCTTTGGCAAGACGGCGCAGGATGCGCTGAAGATCAAGGTCGTCGAACTGGTGGAAAAGCGCGTGGAGTTGCTCGGCGCATTTCCCGAATTGCCGTTCCCGGCGTTTGCACCGCCCGCGAATCTGCCTGAGCAGATCACCTCGCTCGATGAGATCGACGCCTTCTCGGATACGGTCCGCAACGCTTGGCAGTTGGGGCTGAATCCGATTGCTGACCTAACCGACACCCTCGAAGGCCTTGGCTTGCTGGTCATCGTGGTCGATGAAGAGAATCCGGGCTTCTCTGGCTTGACGGCCAAGGCACGAACCGAAGATGGCCGGGAGTATCCGGTCGTGGCTGTCTCCAAGCGCTGGCCCGGTGATCGGCAGCGGTTCACGCTGGCGCATGAGCTGGGGCACCTGCTGCTCGAAGGACGGCTGGCTGACGGCATCAATGAAGAGAAAGCCTGCGACCGGTTCGCCGGTGCCTTCCTGGCTCCGCGTGTCGCGGTGTTGCAGTTGCTTGGCGCACAACGCCATGCCTTGGAATGGCAAGAGTTGTATGTGCTCAAGCACGAGTTCGGTCTGTCGATGACCGGATGGCTGCAGCGCGCCAAACAGTGTGGCGTGATCACCGAGGCCGCTCACGTCTCTATGTTCAAGCGGTTTTCGGCCAAGGGCTGGCGCAAGACTGAGCCTGGCGAGCCACTGCCGCAAGAGCATCCACGACTGTTTGATCAGTTGGTGTACCGCGCCTTGGCCGAGCAATACATTTCCGAAGGCAAGGCGGCGGAACTGCTGGGCATCCCGATGATGCGCTTCCACAAAGAACGCCAGCTGGAGTCATCGGATGCGGTTGCTCATCAGTGATGCGAACATCTTGATCGATATGGAAGCGGGAGCGTTGATGGAGACGCTCTTTCAGCTTCCGATGCAGTTTGGCATCCCTGATCTGCTGTACTACGAAGAAATTGAACCGGGCAGTCCGGGCCTTGAAGACTTGGGCTTGCAGGTCATGGAGGTCAGCGGCGACTTCGTAGCCTATGCCCAGCAGTTGCCAGGCCAGCACAATCACCTACTTCCCGCGAAAAACGGCCCCAAGCCCAGTCACAACGACTACTTGGCACTGGCGCTTGCGAAGCAAGAGGCCTGCACCCTACTCACGGGCGACACCAATTTGCGAATTGTTGCCAACAAGGAACAGGTCAACGTCATGGGCACCATTGGGTTGCTGTGCGCCATGATCGAGAACCAGCTGCTGACTGTCGACGACGCCTTCAAGGCACTCGACCGAATGAAGTCGGGCAAGCGACGGCTGCCCTGGCCAGAAGCCGAAAAAGTGTTGAACGCGCTGCGCTGATCTGGGGGCGCCATCGGCAGCCAACTGCTACAGGCCGCTGGCTCTAGGCAAATGACCGTTGCAACACGTTCCATGCGGCAGTCCAGTCGATCCGCTCCTGTTCCAAGCGAACGTTTTGCCCCCAGCGCTGCTGCTTGAGATCCCGATAAAGTTGCTGCTCATCCTTGGTCAGGAGCGTCAGTTCCGCTGCTGAATGCTGCGCCGCCTCGTCCACCCACAGTGCCTTGTGTCGAAGCAAAGTCTCTTCGTCCATGAGCACGGATTGCAACTCTGGAATGTATGAACGGGCGCGATGCAGAATGGCAAATCCATGGGTGTCCAAGTCACCCCAGTAGATGCACTTCGCGCGGGCAAGCCAAGGTAGCCGGGCCAACACGTCGACGTTATAGCCAAGGCGCATGAACACGACAGCGCCCGGCATGTCGGACATTGCCAGTCCCGTTTGAAGGTTCTCGACAATGAACACATGCGAGACAGGCCAACTGATACCCGCGAGGTCGTCAACCGGCGCAGTGATGTCACCCACGCCGCCGACATGAGCTCGCAACGACTGATCCAGCACCCTCATGCGCACAAGGAGTGGTGGAGCCTTCAGGCCACACCGCTGGTAAAAATCCACGTCGCTGGATGAGTCCTCCTGTATTGCGGCCACCAGATCCGTCAGCAGCCCTTTGCGCCCATCAAGCCATTTGCTGTCCAGTCCTGATACCGGCAGCTGGCGGGGATACAGGTTGGAGTTCGGATGGCTCGCAATCCAATCCAGCATCTCTGTCAGCCTTTGATAGTCGGCATCGCTGTAATCTGCGAGGACATCAAAATATTTCGGCAACTGCTGCGCAAGAACCGGCCAGCGAGCAGTCAGCGTCTGATACCGAGACAGGGCGCGAACCCACCGTGCAGATGCACCGATCCACAGGGCAACATCTTCAGGGCCTCGTAACGCCAGTTTCTCGGGCAGTCGCTGAACACCAAGCGCTTTCCACCGGCGCTCACTCCACGACAAGGAGCCGACTCCTTGCCAACCTTGCCATGCGCTCACCCAAGCGCGAACGCTGTCAACTTGTCTCAGTGCAGCCTGCTCCGTCGGAATGCCGAGGGGAACTTCCAGCGGCCAGTGGACCTCACCCGGATCACCGATCAACCACTCGCGGTGCTTGCTTTGAAAGCGACGGGCAAGAAGCTGCCGAACATCTTCAGGGAGCTTCAACGTTAGCCTCCTCTCGAGCGTGCTCCGGCAGCTTCAACCGCTGACGGTCACCGTCGTACTCGATCAGCAGAACGCCTGATACTCTCCGATCGCTGATATCGACGAAGCAGGCGCCACCGATGAATGGCTCAAGGGTCATGACGGACTTCAACGGTGTAGCGACCACCATCTGGAATCCGAAATTGGTAAAGATGTTCATCGCCAAAGCGGTGAACTCGTTATCAGCCTTGTCGAAGGCTTCATCAAGCACGACGGGCGCGTACATCGGCACGCCGTGGTCGTTCCCGCCCAGCTGATACCGCAATGCAGCGGCCAAGCACGTGGTGGCCAGCTTCTGTCGTTGACCGCCAGACTTGCCTGCTCCGCTGCGGTAGATCTCGACCTCGACGCCGCTTTCATCGATTTCCCTTCCGATGAACTCCACATGTTGTCGAACGTCGAGCACGGTTTCACGCCAACGTTTTTGCTCGGGGTCCTGACTGGCGAGTCGATCAACAAGTCGGCGTAGGGCCAGGAACCGTGCCTCGGCAAACTCGCGGTCCTCCGTCCACGCATGGCTCAGAGCCTGCTGGATTTCCTGCTTGAACTCCTTGACGTCGACAAGCTGCCGGTCGCTGGCATCGATGTGGAGATAGGTGCGTTGATTGGCGCTCTGATTGAAAGGCACCTGGCCAAGACTGTCGTTGACGAGATCCATCCGCTCAAGGATGGCTTTGCGCGCATCGTTCAGGTAAGTGGAAAGTGCCGCCAGATTCTGGTGGCTTTGGTTTTGAAGCAGCTCGAAGAACCGCTGCTCATAGGCAGGCAAGCCATCCGTTTCCAGTCGAACCAATTTGGCGAAGAAGTCTGGCGCGCTGGCGAGGCTCGTGTCCATGTCGCCCGCGTCCATGGGCCACTGACGTTTGAAATCGGCGAAGCGCGCTTCTATTTCCTTCTCGCAGGCACCAATCCCACGGTTGACCTCTTCGATCTCCGCATTGAGTGCGCGTTCTACAGAGGTTGTCACCTTGTCGAGGTTGTCGAGCCGGACTGCATCTGACTGCTTGGCGAAGCGCTCGTCGAGTCCCGAAACCTGGTGGGGCGTCAAAGGAACGAGAGACGCGTCCTGTAGGAGCGATTCCAGTTTCTGCGTACTGGTCTTGATTTGGTCAAGAATCGAGTCGTGCGCGCGCGTTGCCTGGCGAAGCTCCTTATCAGCATCCTCGACGAGCTTCTTTTGCTTCTCGATCTGCTCACTGAGCTGCAGTAGGGTGGTGTTGCCTTCCCGCGCTTCGCGGATTTGCCGCTCAATGGTGGAGATGCGATCCAGCAATGGGAGCAGATCTATTTCCTGCCACTGGAGATTCACCAGCGTTTGGCACTGCATCGCTCGGGTTGCACGGTTCTTGTCTTGGTCGGAGAGTTTGTCGATCTCCCCGCCGAGGCGCGCAATCGCGTCAGCCTGCTCCTGCGCCTGAGCTTGAAACAGCCCGAGCTTCTCCCGGTTATCGAATCCGAGCACCCAGTTTCGTCGGTCGCCGACACTTCTGCGGTCGTCTTTCTCGTGCCGAGTTTTGCTGTGCTTGACCTGGCCCTCGCGGGTGATGGCGCGATCTGCGCTCCTGAACGACTGAATGGAATCGACGCACGCGTAATCGAAGCGTTGCCGCAGTTCTGCCTGGAGCCAATCAGCGTAGGCTCCCTCTTTGACGTTCAGCTTGAGTACGAGCGAGTTAGCCCCGATTGGCTTGGCCTGCCACGTCTCCGGACGGCCAGTCCGGTAATACACCAAGCGCTGCCCAAGGTGGGTGGTGTTGATGTGATTGGCCAGCGCGGAATACTGGCGCTCGTCCACAAGGAGTGAGAGCGCAAAGCCGTGCAGGACGCGCTCAATGGCCCCCTGCCATTCGGCCTCGTCAGGTTTCACTTCGACGAGTTCGCCAACAAAGGGAAGTGCCGACTCCGCGATCCCGATGGCGGTGGCGATATTTCGGCGCATTTCCAGCATGTCGGCTGGAATGTTCGATGGCTGGCGCTGGAGTGCCTGCACCTCTTTCACTGCTTGCGAAAATGCTGCCTCAGCGTCCCTTTTTTCTCCTGCCAGGCGGAACTGTTCTTCGCGGTTCGCGTTGCTTCGCTGCTCCCAGTTTTCAACCTCCTGCCGCGCGTTGCCCAACAGTTCCGCGAAGGCTTGAGGCGAATCAGGGAGGCTCCAGCCCAGCTTCTTGCAAGCCTCTTCAGCCTGACCACGTTTGCGCAGGCGATCTGTGCGCTGGCCCTCCAGCCCCGATTTCTCAGCCTCCCATTGCTCGATCTGATCACCGCCTGCCTCACGGTGCTGTCGCTCCAGATCGCGCAAGGTTGCGGCGTGGTTATCCAGAGTGCTTTGACGTCGCCCCACTTCACCTTCTGAGCCGTTGGCTTGCACCTCCAGGGCTGCCACGTGCTCCTTGAGAAGCTCAATGCGTCGGGTTTCCCGGTAGCCATCAACGCCCAGCCGAAGCTCCTCCAGTCCATTACGTTGCAGCATCAACGAGTCCCTACGCTGATGCTGCTCCCGTGCTGGCGCGAGCGTTTGAACCTGTTCGCGGGCCGTGACTACCGCCTGGTGGGCAGCATTGAGTTCGCCAAATTCACTAACCAAGCGATCCGCTACCTCGAAGGTCTCGGGCTTGTCGAGCATGAAGTCGCGCAGAAAGGTATTGAGGTCGCCGAGGTTTTTAGCCGACTGGGTTTTGTGCAGCAAACGCAGCGCCATTTCGCTCTCGATGCCGAGCAGACGGCAGAACCGTTCGCAATAGGGACGAAATTCGTCGCGGGCGAATGCCTCCGGGAAGGACTGCTTGAGCTTTCGGATGTCGAAGTTTGACTGACCAAAGTCCTCCAGCTCGCGCAGGTCAAAGGCCCGCTCCATCACAAGGTAGTGGCGTTTGACGTCGGCGCTACCGTTTGCATTACCGCGCAGCCAGAACACCTGAACCAACACCACAGACTGGCCCAAGGCGTTCTGGTAGCTCAGTGCCAAGGCTGACCACGTTGTCCCCGAGCGCAGGTAGCGCGTCGCGATCTCACCCGACTCCCCATCCTTCTGTTCTGCCCACGCACCACGTATGTAGGTGACGAGGTTCCGGTCTCGGCCACTGCGGTCTGCCTCGCGCGCAGCAGCGTTGAAATCGATCCAGCGAGGTGGCGTCAGCAACGCCGAAAATGCATCGAGCAGTGTCGACTTCCCTGCGCCGGATCGACCCACAAACAAAAAGCCTCGCTCGCTGATCGGCACGTCGTGCAGGCCGGAGAAAGTACCCCAGTTGTATACCTGCAGGCGGGTCATGCGGAACTGCTCGCGGGCAAACAAGGAGACGGTTTGGGGTTCCGAGATCATTGGTCGGCCTCCTCGTCAGCGTCGGTCTGAGTCAGTTGCGCTGGCGTCTCTCCGGCGGCCATACGCTGATACAGGTGCGTCAGCGCTTGTATTTCCTCGGCTGAGAATAGGAGCTTCAGCGTCGGCGAAATCTCGAAGCGATCCTCGCTTGAGCGAATTTTCTGCAGGATGCTGTGCTTCTTGATCTTCTCGATGGAGGCGTGAACCCGTTTCACGAACCCTGCACGGTCGGTGTTGGCGGCGCGCTCATAGAGGGAGAGAAACTCCGTGATCTCGTCTGTCGAAACCACGGCGCGGTCACCCTGCGAATCGGCTTGGGTCAATCGCTGCCGTAGGTGGAGCAGCAGAATGGAATCAATGAACGTCAGCTGGGCGCGACGCAGCAGGAGGGGCACTTCGAGGTCACCGGTATCTGCCTGGCGCGTGAAAGCCACTTGTACATCCCGGTCGATAACCAGTTCGAGAAACAGTTCGGCAAGACGCCGACGGATCACCGCTTCGTCTCGCACCAAGATCGGCCAGAGTTTTGGATGCCGACGTCCATCGAGCGACGGCCCTGCCAGCAGCTGCACCAAGGCGCGCCGGGTGTCCAGTGCCAACTCGCCGCTGTCGCCCAGGAACAGGGTGTTGGCAGGTGCCTGAGCAGCATCGGGTTCTTGTGCTTCGGCTGGCATTGCCGATTCGTCGTTCTCAGACCAGTTCATCGGCCCGCTCCTTCAAAAAGAAGATCTTTGGAATTCGGGCGCTACGACGCTCGTCGTCGCCTCCAACCCAGCCTACGGTTTCACTATGGTCGGCCTTGAACCCATGCCGACTGCCCAGCGCCAGCAGGCCGACGACGCTGCCCAGCCCCTGTGCAGCGGGGAACTGCTCCAGCACGTCGGCAATGGATGCATGGGAGCGTTGCTCCAGGACAGCCAGCACATTGGCCTTCAGTGTTCGGAAGTCGATCTCGGACTGTGCGACCAGTTCGCTCACAGACTCAAGGTCGATTGGCGGCGCATCCCCTTCTGCCATCTGCCCAGGCAATGCTTGCAGGGATGGGTCGTGCAGAACCCATTGAGACAAGGATCGCAACCGACTGCTCGTGAGCTCCAATGTGTACTGGAGCGTTTCAGTGGCCCTGACTTCATCTTTCAGGCTCAGTGCTGCGCGCTGAGCGTCTTTCAGCAGGTGATTGAGTCGACGTTGCTCGAGGTATTCACGACTCTGGACAAAGTGCTTCAGGCTGCGCGCGAAGGTCTGGAGCACCTCGTGAACCATGCCGCCCTGCTCAAGAAGGGTGCGCGTTAGCCGCAGAAGGAATCGTCGCTCCTTGGCTTCGAGCTGCCCCACGAACTCCCGCGACATGACACTATCGAGCGCCTGATCGAGCGTGGCCGCCTGTTCGGGGTCCGTAAGCAAACGCCAGAAAGCGGAGAAAGTCCTGCCTGCGTCGCTCTCTGAAATCAGGTCGATTCCGGCGAACAGCGAATCCAGCACATCCCCACGATTGCCATCGTTGTCCATGATGCGTTCACGGAGATCGCGATTCAATTGGTCGAACTGATCGCGGACGCGACGGAAATCACCGGCCAGATCGTCGGCCAGCGTGATGATCTCCCGCGTTCGTTCAAGCGCCGTTGTATGGGGCAGCACGCGCATCTGCCCCTTCTGGATGGCGTCTATCTCTTTGTCGATGCGGGCTTGCTCGGCCATTAGCCGGTCGATGCGGCGGAACTTGTCGGTGTCGGTGTCCTCGGCCAGTCGGGCCAAGGCCTCGATAACGAGGGTCAGGCGGCTTTCGGTCGCAGCTGAATGCGGCTGCGCCAGTCCAGAGACAAATCGAATGGCTTCGACAGCCGCTGTGGATAGTTCATATTCTTCTTCTGAAGCCCCAGCCGGGAAGCGTCGTTCCAAGTAGCCATCGGCGAGCCAGCTGGCGACATACGCCTGTGCCGTTTGGGGAAAGTCTTCGCCTTGGGCGCGCAGCTCTTCGAGATCCCTTGCGATGCGTTCGTGAAAAATGGAGGCAGGCAGGCTTCGCTCGCTCTCATACAGATGAGATTGAAGCAGGCCAATGACGGTAGGCCCGGTAGTCGAGGCAAGCAGACGCCACAGCGGCTGCGCCCGCATGCGCCGGTAGGTCGCGATGGCTTTGTCTGCTTTCACTCCCATGCTCCAAAGTGCGGGCATTGCCCGTCATGTGGTAATCACAATGCAACGCATACAAGAATTAAAAACATTGCGTTGCCACATTCTAGAGCAGCTTATATACTTCCCGCAATAACCCGCACAAGTATTCGTTAACCCGATAGAGCACTCAGGAATGCCCAAAGACCAACTAGCAGAACTGACCCAGCCTCAGCGCGACCGGCTCGCGTTCATTGAGCTGCGTGTGCGCTTCGTGGGGGAGATCCGTCGGCAGGACTTGGTCGCCCGGTTTGGCATCCAATCCGCAGCGGCAACCCGGGATTTGGCGCTCTATAAGGAGTTGTCTCCGGGCAACATCGACTACGACCCCAAAGGCAAGGCCTACGTCCTGGGGCCGGACTTTCGCTCCATCTTCGACTTTCCTCCTGAGCGTGTGCTGTCATGGCTGACGCAGGGCTTTGGAGACGGCGAGCCGATGCGGCTCAAGGCGTGGGTGGCCAGCGAAAGCCCGTCAAGGCTTACGCACCCCGATCTGGATGTGCTGGCCAGCGTGACCCGTGCGATCCATCAGGGGTGTCCGCTCCGTGTTGAGTACTACTCGATATCTAGCGGCTGTACTGAGCGGCAAGTCGTCCCCTTTGCGTTGATCGACAACGGTCTGCGCTGGCATGTTCGCGCCTTCGACCGGAAGTCTCAGGAGTTCCGGGATTTCGTCATTACCCGGATCAAGAACCCTGTCGTGCTCAAGGGGCAGCCAGTTGCAGCCCATGAGATGAGCGATCAAGACATTCAGTGGACGCGGATCGTCGAACTGGAGTTGGTGCCGCACCCGGATCAGCCCCGGCCGGAGATCACCGAAATGGATTACGGCATGCGCGACGGCGTGCTGCGGATGAAGCTGCGCGCCGCCACGGCTGGATACATCCTGCGCAAATGGAGTGTCGACTGCTCTCCTGACCACAGCCTGCGCGGGCATGAGTACCGGCTTTGGCTGAGAGACCACCTTGCCATCTACGGTGTGCGCAATGCTGTTCTGGCCCCGGGATATGCAACACCTGAAGGCTCTGGCGCAGGAGCTGCAAATGACTGATCAACAGATGCAACAGCCTACGCGGGCCGCGTCGGCAAAACCAACGAACAAAGAGAAATGAAATGAAGGAATCCTACCTGTCTACCTTGCTGCAAATGAGGCTCCTTGTGGGCTTCCTCGGCGAGCGTGCTCAGTGCGCCTGGTGGCCCACGGCGTTCTATGAGGCATCAAGCAAGCTCTTCCTGGAACCCGTCTTCTCGAAAACGTCTCGCCTTGCTCAGTACCACGGTGTGCTGGAAGCAGCCCGACGATTGCACGACGAGCATCTGAGCGTGGGTAGCTACCACCTGTTCCGGTTGCCTGAGGAGATCGAGCAAGACCTGCACGCGACTGTGCAAAGCAGCGTGGGAGAAGAACTCACCAGCCAGGCGCCGCAAAGCATAGAGGCTGCGCTGGATGCGTTGAAGCGATTGGCTGCCACGGGTGGCACGTCCAGCGTTGGTCCAACGGCGGTCGGGGGCATCAAGGATCTCGATTCCACTGACACCCTGAAGACTATCGCTGCGGCCTATCTATCGGCGTTCACGCAGAACACCAAAACTTATCCGTATCTGGTGGGGTGATCGTGACCGACAACAAGCCCTACACGACTCAGCTACAAGCAGGCCTTGGACTCGTCAACGAGACCAAGACGTTGCTCGACCTGTGGTCGCCAGGCATGTCGGCGAATCAGTTGCATCAAGTCGCGCTGGAATCAGGTCGGTTCCCCACCGTTACCGCGCGCCGACTCCGCAACATCGTCGTCGAATGCTTTGCCCCGCGCTATCTGGTCAATGGCGGAACACCGGCTGCTCATCTCAAGCGGCTGTCGGCAACGATTTCCACTGCTGATCTGACGCAGCTCATGCTGGTTTTCACGAGCCGCGCCAATCCCATTCTTGGTGACTTCGTGCGCCACGTTTACTGGGCTCGGTATGCGGGCGGATATACACAGATCACCAATGAAGACGCTCGCGCCTTTGTCGAGCGAGGCATCGATGATGGCAAAACCATCAAGCGCTGGTCGGAAACCACCGTGCGGCGCGTCTCTGCCTACCTGACAGGATGCCTTGCCGACTATGGAATGCTTGAGCGCGGGTTGCGTTCGAGCCGCCGCATCCTGCCGTTCCGCATCTCGCCGTCTGCAGCTGCTTACTTAGCCTATGAGCTGCACTTTTCTGGCGTAGGTGACAACGCTCTGCTGACCCACGAAGACTGGCAGTTGTTTGGACTGGCACGCGAAGACGTGCTGGAAGAGCTCAAGCGACTTTCGCTGAAAGGGTTACTCATCATCCAAGCGGCGGGTGACGTGATCCGCATCAGCTGGAAACAACAAGATATGGAGGCGCTCTGCGATGTCCTCACTCAAAGCTGATTTCGACGAGCTGCGCGAGCGCATCCGGCACGGGCGCGAGCTTGGCCATGCGAGCTTCGAGCCGATCTACTACCTCGTCTTCCCGCCGGAACAAATCCTTGAGGTGAAGCGGCAAACGCCCGCTTGGGTGGCCAAGCTGCACCAGGAAGGCTGGGATGTGCACACGTTCTCCATCGCTGAGCAGATCTGGGCTCTACTGAAAGACGACCCGTTCTGGTCGCTGTGCGTGATGGAGGACAAGTCAGCGCCCTTGGATTGGCCACGTACCAACAAGGCGCTGGCGGACATTCTGACGGCGGATAACGGCTTGCTGAAGCGGCTCGAGGATGCCCTACAGCCGCTCGAAGGCCAGCAGAACGCGCTGCTGTTGGTAACGGACCTTGAGGCGCTGCATCCGTTTATGCGCATCGGCGCCATAGAAAGCCAACTCCAGGGCAAGTTTCACGTGCCAACGATTTTTCTGTACCCCGGCGTGCGAACCGGCAAGACACGCCTGAAGTTTCTCGGCTTCTATCCGGAAGACGGCAATTACCGCTCCGTCCACGTCGGCGGCTGAACAGACAAAGGAACCCTGGGACAAACCATATGACCATTCGCTCGCTTTTCGACCCAAGCAAGGACATCTACCGGACCATTGAGAAGGTCATCACCTATGGCGCCTCGCAAGAAGGCCGCCTCAAGGCTGAGATCTCCGAATACGTGGTAACAGAAAGCATTGAGGAGCAGTTCCGCAAGCTCCTCGATCGCATGCAGCTTGCGATGGAGTCCGGTGGTGAAAATGAGGTGGGCGTTTGGGTCTCGGGCTTCTACGGTTCCGGGAAGAGCTCGTTCACCAAATACCTCGGCCTGGCGTTTGACGATCAGCGCACCATTGACGGCACGCCGTTCATCAACTACCTGCAAGACCGCCTGCACAAGCCACAGACCAAGGCCCTCCTCAGCACCGTGGCGAAGCGCTTCCCGGCTGCTGTGGTCATGCTGGACCTCGCCAGTGAAATGCTCGCCGGCGCCACCATGGAAGACGTCTCCACGGTCCTCTACTTCAAGGTGCTGCAGTGGGCCGGCTACTCGCGCAACCTCAAGGTTGCGGCTTTCGAGCGCATGGTCGAGAAGGACGGCCGCACGCACGAACTGCATGAGCGCATCGCCCAGGCGTTGCCCGGTGCCACCTGGGCACGCGTCCAAAACAACCCGCTGGCCATCGACGGGCTGATCCCAAAAATCGCCCATGAGATGTACCCGGCACTGTTCCCGGAGGCCAAGTCCTTCTCTTCCAGCACCGAAGGCTTCTTCCAGTTCGAAGACCAGCGCGTGCAGGAGATGATCGACATCGTCCGCGAGAAGAGCGGCAAGCAGAACATCATTTTCATCGTCGACGAAGTCGGCCAGTACGTGGCCTCGCGTGACAACCTGATCCTTAACCTCGATGGCCTGGCCAAGAACCTCAAGCGCCTGGGCGACGGCAAGGCCTGGATCATCTCGACTGCGCAGCAGACCCTTACAGAGGACGACCCTCGCGCAGCACTGAACTCGGACAAGCTCTACAAGCTGAAAGACCGCTTCCCGATCCAGATCGACCTGGAATCGAGCGACATCAAGGAGATCTGCTACCGCCGCCTGCTCGGCAAATCACCGACCGGCGAGACTGAGCTTGGCAAGCTGTTCGATGCCCATGGTCAGGCGCTGCGACACAACACCAAGCTGCAGGACGCCAAGTACTACGACGCGGACTTCAGCAAAGAGAGTTTCACCAATCTCTACCCGTTCCTGCCGGCGCACTTCGACATCCTGCTGCACCTACTCGGCGCGCTCGCAAAGTCCACCGGCGGCATCGGCCTTCGCTCTGCGATCAAGGTGATCCAGGACGTCCTGAAAGGTGAAGGCGGTTCCAAGGCAATGGCCGATCAGCCTGTGGGCTGGCTGGCCACCACGGTGACGCTGTACGACGAACTGGAAAAAGACATCCGCCGCGCCTTCACGTCCATCCACCAGGCGGTCGGCAAGGTGCAGATTCGCTTCCCGGATTCACAACTCCATCAGGACATCGCCAAATCCGTCGCCGTGCTGCAGATCCTTGGCAACTTGCCAGTTTCCGTGCAGAACGTCGCCAGCCTGATGCACCCCTCCGTCACGGCAGCATCGCAGCTCGACACGGTCAAGAAAGCAGTTGAAGAAATGCTGAACGACGTGCATGTGCCGCTCGGCGAGAAGGATGGCAATCTCGTGTTCCTCAGCGAGAAGCTGCGAGATATCGAGCAGGAGCGCGGTGCCATTGCACTGCGCACCGTGGACGTGAAGCGCATCTTCAACGATGCACTGCGCGAGTCCTTCGATCCGCTGCCCCGTGTCAGCCTCCACGGCACAATGGCCGTCGCGACGGGCCTGAAGGTCCAGGCCGGTAGCGCCATCACCAGCCTGGCCGGTGATCAGAGCACGATCCAGACCGTTGTCGAGTTGGTGCCCGCCAGCGACTACGACACCGCCAAGAACCGTATGCTGGATGACTCCCGCAGCCGGGCGGGTCGAAATGTCATCGGGCTTCTGGCTCGCGCCAATTCCGAACTCGACGATCTGGCAAACGAAATCTATCGCTGCCAGCGCATCGCCGAATTGCATCGCAACGAGCCTGACCAAGAGGTCAAAGACTACTGCACCGGCCAGCTCGACCGTGCTGCCAAGCTGGCTACCCAGCTGCAGAGCAAGATTAAGCAAACCCTGCAAGCCGGCTCGTTTGTGTTCCGGGGACAGGCCACGGCGGTGTCGGCGCTAGATGCCGATCTGCTGGAGGCAGCCAAGAAGCTGCTTTCCGACGTAGCTGACCAGGTGTTCGACCGGTACGTAGAAGCTCCGGTACGTGCGGGAACCGACACCGCCGAGAAATTCCTCAAGGTCGCCAACCCCGCCGCCATCAGCAGTGCGCTGGACCCACTCGGCCTGGTGCAAACCGTGGCAGGTCGCGCTTCGTTCAAGACCGACCACAAGGCGATGATCAGCATCCGCGACTACATCGATAAGCGCGGCACGGTCGATGGCAAGCGGCTGCTCGACGACTTCAGCAGCGATCCGTTCGGCTGGTCGCCGGACACCACGCGCTACATCGTGGCCGCCATGCTCATGGCCGGCGAGATCAAGCTCAAGGTCTCAGGGCGCGAAGTCACAGCTGCTGGACAACAGGCGATCGACGCGCTCAAGACCAACAACTCCTTCAAGCAGATCGGCGTTGCATTGCGCGACGAGCGTCCGTCCATCGAAACGCTCGGTCGCGCCGCCGAGCGGCTCACTGAACTGGTGGGCGACATGGTGATCCCGCTGGAGCAAGAGATCAGCAAGGCGGCGGCCAAGCACTTCCCGCGCTTCCAGCACGACTACGGCTCTTTGGCCGAAAAGCTCAGCGGCCTTGGACTGGCGGGCAGTGACCGCATCCGCACCCTGAACCAGGACATTGCCGATGTCCTGTTCACCGATGCCTCAGACGCCCCTCAACGGCTGGGCGCCGAAACCTCCGCCATTTACGACAACCTCAAGTGGGCGCAGGAAGTGAAACGCGTGCTCGATAACGGGCTCGACGTCACCCTGCGCGACTTGCAAGCCCATCGTCGAGACATCGAGGCTTTGCCGGACACTGGCGTGCCAGGGGAATTGCGCCGCGAACTCGCCGAAGACCTGGGAACCCTGTCAGAGCGCCTGGGCAAAGAAGATTTTTACAAACACACCGCCGATTTCAATTCGCAGCTCACTCATCTGAAGTGCCGCGTGCGCGACGCCGTCATCACGCTCTCCGACCAGCAAAAACTGCGTTTGAAGGAAGGTGTTGAGGGTCTGCAGCGTATTCCCGAGTGGGAAGAGCTCACCCAGGAGGAGCGCGGCAACGCGGTGAATCGGCTGGATGGGCTCGCCCTGGCCGCCACACAGGATCTGGCCGGACTCAAGAAACTGCTGGCTCGCGACTACGACATCAATAGCACCCTCGATGACCTGAAGCGGTCGATCCAGCGCCAGGGTCAGGAGCGTCTGCGTCAGCGTATGGAAGAAGAGCGCGCCAAGACCGGCGAGAAGGGCCCGGCCAAACTCTCCAAGTCAATCGCAGTGCCGACCAAGATGACATCGGCAGCAGACATCGATGCGCTGATTCAGCAACTCCACGAAATCAAAGCGCAGCTCGGCCTCTATGCAGAGATCGAGGTTACGTTCTCTGTGGGCAATGGAGGCGATCAGTAAATGGCCTTCGACCAAACAACAAGAAACCGCCTGCAGCGCTTCGTTAACGATGCGCGCCGTGTGCTGGAGGAGGAATTCACCCGCCAGCTGCAAAACGACTACGGCATGGACCCGAATGCGGGTTCTGTCGCGGAGTTGGCTAGCCTCCGGCACATTAACGACGCCCAGCGCGAAACCGCCCGCATCCTGCGCGACACGCTGGCGCACTACACCGCCAGTGGCGACATGAATGCCATGCAGGGCTTGGACCGCATCGTGCGCGAGCAGGCCTTTACCGTGCTCAACCGCCTGGCCGCACTGCGCATGGCGGAGGCGCGCGGACTGCTGGTTGAATCGGTGGGCAACGGCTTCCAGGCGAAGGGGTTCCAACTTTACGCGCGCTTGGCCGGCACCGGCCTGGGCGAAACCGGCGACGCCTACCGCGTTTACCTGTTCAGCGTGTTCGATGAACTTTCCCAAGACCTGCCAGGCCTGTTCGACCGCTACTCACCGCAGGGCCGCCTGTTCCCGCGCGAAGCCGCACTGCTGCAAGTGCTGAATCTGATCAACGATGCCGACATCGCCCCGCTGTGGAGCGAGGACGAGACCATCGGCTGGATTTACCAGTACTTCAACTCCAAGGAAGAACGTAAGGCCATGCGCGATGCCAGCCAGGCACCGCGCAACAGCCGCGAGCTGGCGGTACGCAACCAGTTCTTCACGCCGCGCTATGTGGTCGAGTTTCTGGTGGACAACACGCTCGGGCGGCTTTGGTTCAATGCCACCGGAGGAGCTACCGGCCTGCGCGAGCGCTGCCAGTACCTGCTGGTGAAACCTGACGAGGCCCCCCAAGCTGCCACCAAGCTGCGTGACCCGCGCACGCTCAAGCTGCTGGACCCGGCCTGCGGCTCGATGCACTTTGGCCTGTATGCCTTCGATCTGTTTGCGGAGATTTATCGCGAGGCCTGGGCCTGGGAACAGCAGCACGGCCCAGGTTCGCTGGATGTATCCACCCAGCCGCAGGCGGCCCTCAAGCCACTGAGCCAAACCTACGAAGACGAAGCCGCCTTTCTGCGCGACGTGCCGCGCCTCATCATCGAGCACAACCTCTACGGCGTGGATATCGACCCGCGCGCCGCGCAGATCGCATCGCTGGCGCTGTGGCTGCGGGCGCAGCGTGCCTGGCACGACGCAGGCGTGAAGGCCAAAGACCGCCCGTTGATCGGGCGTGGCCATGTGGTCGCGGCCATTGCGCCGCCGGCGGAGCGTGAGCTGCGTCAGCAGTTCGCCGCCAACCTCGATCAACGCGATGCCGAACTGTTCGAGAGAACCCTCCAATTGCTCAAGGGGCTGCCGGAGTTAGGGGTGTTGCTCCAGGTCGAACGCGAGCTGCCACATTTGATCCGCCAGGTTTATGTCGGCAAGGGTACGGGCTTGTTTGCTGCGCAGGAGCAGGAGAGCTGGCAGCAGGCGGAGGCGCGTCTGCGCACGGCGCTCACTGAATTCGCGCAGGCAGCCAAGTCGACATATCAGGGGCGCCTGTTTGCGCAGGATGCCCTGCAAGGGCTTCGCCTCATCGATCTGTGCCGTGAAGTGTTCGATGTCGTAGTGATGAATCCGCCTTTTGGCGAACTGAGTGAGAGCGTCAAGAAATATCTGGAAGGCGCTTACCCGAATTCAAAGACCAATTTACTCACAATTTTCGTAGAGCGCGGAATCTCTTTGCTAAGAAATGAGGGTCGGTTAGGGGCCATTACATCCAGAACTTCATTCTTTCTCTCAAGTTACAAAAAATGGCGAAAGAACGTACTGCTCGCAAATACGAGACTCTGCGAGTTCATAGATCTCGGCGAGGGCGTTCTTGATGATGCAAATGTTGAGGTTGCAGCATATTGCCTGGAGGTCAACCAATAATGTCTGTTTTCATTAACCTCCTCACTTCGACGGACAAAGAATCCGATCTTCATTCGGCATTGAGGCAACTGAAGTCAGGCAGACAGGGACATGGGGTCTTCGAGAGGGATGCGGACTATTTTTCCGCAACTGAAGATTGCGCCATCCTCTATTCGATGCCAGCGAAGCTTTACGAATTCGCCATCAAAAAACAAACTCTCTCAAGAATCGGAGCACAGGCAAGACAAGGGAATGGCGCGCCTACTAGGTACCACCGACTTTGGTGGGAAGTTCTGGATAAATCTGCGGAGGACCAGGACGGCTTGGCGTGGCCATTCATGGCGCACGGAACCCCTTACTCTCCTTTTTACAAGGCTAGTTATTTTCGTTTCAAATGGGGTGGCGATGGGGCGGAGGCGAAGGCGGACATTGCCCATCGATATCCATACTTGAATGGAAACTATGGATTCAAGATCCAGGCAGAGGACCTTTATTTTGAGCCTGGACTTTGCTACGGGAAGCGTACATCAAATTTTTCTGTCCAGGTCATGCCCTCGAAGCACCTATTTTCTTTCGAGGGAACGGCAATATCAACACAGAGTGCTTCTATCGACGCTTGGGTGCTTCTTGGCCTCCTAAATTCGAAGCCTGTTTCATACTGGCTCTCTTTAGTTTGCGCACAGCACAAGGCCTACAACTACCTGCAGGCCCTACCGGTGCCCGACACGTTCGACCCGGCACTGGGGTTGCACTCATTAGAGGGCTGGAGCTTGATGCGCTCAATAAATTCCGTTGAGGAAACAAGTAATGCTTTCTTGTTGCCTGAATTCTTACAAAACCGATTGTTTGGCTTCGACCGTTTAAGCACTGAGAATCGCTTGTCTGAAATCAAAGAAGCGATAGATACCATCGCGTTCGGCCTGTACGGCCTAAGCGCAGAAGACCAAGAAATTATCAATCGAGGGAATGATTTATACCGAGCAGAAGATGAGTCTTCCGACGAGGACGACGGTGGGCCTGAGGAGGATGTTGAGCAAAGTAGCGCCATCGACTTGTTGCCAAGTGTCTTGTCTTGGGCTTGTGGTGTAGCTTTCGGGCGATTCGACTGGCGTCTGGCCACTGGTGAGCGTGCGGCGCCACCCGAGCCGGAGCCCTTCGACCCGCTTCCGGCGAAAAGCCCCGGCATGCTGCCGGACGGTGCCGATCCCTTCCACGCGCATGCGGGCATCCTGGTCGACGACCAAGGACATCCGCACGACCTCGCGCGCTTGATTGAGGAGGTTCTAGCTCGTGTCGACGTGACCGTACCGGATGACGTGCGCCGGTGGCTGCAGCGCGACTTCTTCGCTTTTCATCTACAGCGCTACTCCAAGAGCCGCCGCAAAGCGCCCATCTATTGGCCGCTGAGCACGACTTCCGGCAGCTACACGCTGTGGGTCTATTACCCCAGTCTCACCAGCCAAACGCTTTACACCGCCATCAACGACTTCGTCGAGCCCAAGCTCAAGCAAGTCGGCGCCGACGTGACGGTGCTGCGCAACAAGGGATCGGCTCGCAGCCGCGACGACGAAAAGCAGTTCGAAGCCCTGCAAGCCTTTGAGCTGGAGCTGATCGAGCTGCGCGACACCCTGCTCAAGCTCGCGCCCACCTACAAACCCAACCACGAGGACGGCGTGCAAATCAGCGCGGCGCCGCTGTGGCAGTTGTTCCGCCACAAGCCCTGGCAAAAGGTGCTCAAGGACACCTGGACCAAGCTGGAAAAAGGCGACTATGACTGGGCGCACCTGGCCATGAACTACTGGCCCGAGCGCGTACGTGAAAAGTGCAAGACCGACAAGAGCCTGGCCATCGCGCATGGTATGGAGGATTTGTACATCGAGCCCGAGGCAGTGCCGAAGAAAACTCGCGGAAGGAAAAAGGGAGAGTGAAATGAGCAGCGATGCGCCGAACAGTATTGAAACGATCGTTTGCCTGGCCAACTCAAGGAAGATTTCAGGGCGCTGTGTTGCTGGCAAGCGTACGGGCGATAACTCCTGGCTCCGCCCAATCAGCAATCGAGCAGGGCACGAAATCTCTGAGTTTGATCGTCGTTATTCGGACGGCAAAACGGCACAGTTACTGGATGTCATTGAGATTCCGTGTATCGAGGAACGCCCCCACGGCCACCAGAGCGAGAATGTTCTGATCGACGACAGATTCTATTGGGAGAAGAAAGGGAGCGCATCATGGGACGACGTCCTTGAATTGGTTGACCCTGCTGCGGACCTTTGGGCGAACGGATTCAGTGCCTACTACAACCGGAACAATCGCGTTCCAGAAGGACTCATCGACGAAGATGGCGGCTCCTTGCGCTTGATCGAACTTGACGAGATGGTTCTTCATGCGGGCCCTAAGGCCCCGGATTTCGGCGACATGAAACCGATCGTGCGGGCCAGTTTCAATTACCGTGGGCAGCACTACAAACTGGACGTCACCGATCCAGAGTATGAGCGCGCATGCTTGGAAAAAGGAGCTGGAGAGTATCGTATTCCTTCAGTCGTTGCATGCATCAGCCTGTCTGAGCCCCACACCAACCAGAATGGGGAGACGTTCGCGTACAAGCTCGTGGCTTCTATCATCACCAAAGAGAGAGCGGGCGGATGAGCGAACTTTTGACCATCGGGCACTCCACGCACCCAATCGATGCGTTTATTGCCCTATTGAAGCAGCATGGCGTTACCGCACTGGCTGATGTCCGTTCGCATCCCTACAGTCGGCATTTTCCGCAGTATTCCAAGGATGCGCTTAAGAATGCGCTTGCTCAGGCGCAGATAGCCTATGTGTTCCTCGGCAAGGAGCTAGGGGCTCGAAGTGAAAACCCTGCTTGCTATCGCCAAGGAAAGGTGCAGTACGACCTGTTGGCCAAGGAACCCTTGTTTGCACAAGGTCTAGAACGTCTGCGCCAGGGCTTGGAAAAGTATCAAATCGCGCTGATGTGCGCGGAAAAAGACCCGCTTGATTGTCATCGTGCAGTACTTGTCGCGCGGCGCATGTTCGAATCCGGAACGCCAGTGCAGCACATACATGCCGACGGGCATTTGGAAGAGCATCGCGCAATGGAGGCGCGAATGCTCCAGCTCCATAAGATGTCCGAAAACGACATGTTCCACACGCGCGAAGAAATTCTCATCGATGCATATCGGATTCACGGTGAGCAGATCGCTTATCAGGATGAGGCAATGCTGCAGGAAGAACTGCGAGAAGGGGCCAAACAATGAAGGTATTTACCATCGGATTCACAAAGAAGAACGCCGAACAGTTCTTCACGCGCCTCAAACAGCCAGGCCTGGTAAGGCTGGTTGATGCTCGCCTGAACAATGTGTCCCAACTCGCGGGGTTTACGAAGAAAGATGATCTGCGCTTCTTCCTTCGCGAGATCAACCGCATTGACTATGTTCATCGGCCGGACCTCGCGCCAACCAAAGAGATCCTCGACGAATACAAGAAAAACGGGGGGGACTGGGCTAGCTATGAAAAGCAATTCATGGACTTGATGGCTCGGAGAAAAGTTGAGGAAAAGGTCCCTAAAGATCTCATTGATGGCGGATGCCTTCTCTGCAGTGAGTCGACTCCTGAACACTGCCACCGGCGGTTGGTTGCTGAATACCTGAAGTCCCGCTGGGGTGACCTGGAGATCGTGCATCTATGAGCATTGCGGAATTCATTCGAGAAAGCGTGCTGCGGCCGCGTCTGAAGCAAGCTGGCGCCTTGGTGGTGTATGACGCCGACAAGCGCTACCGCGAGCAGTGTTTCGACTTGGCGGCCGACAAGGTGCGGGTGGTGGACGCGTCCGAAAGCAGCATCGAAAGTCGTGAGGCGGCGTTGCTTGCACTGCGCGAGGTGGGTCAGCCCAAAGCGCCGCTGGAAGGTGTGTTGATCTATGTGCCTGCCAAGCGCCCGGAAACCGACGAGCAGAAGCAAGCTGATCCGTTCGCGCTGTACGCAGAATGCGGCGCGTTGTTTCCGCAAGATGATGGCGACGAATACCTGAGCTTGTGTCTGCGCGCCAGGCCGGATCACGCTACCGAGATTCGGCAGGTCTTTGCCACTTCTCCCTCTGGGCCGACCTTTGCAGTGATCGACGCGATTGGCGGCGGCGTGAGCTGGCCCCAGTTGCGAGCCACATTGCGGGTGGAGTCCGGCCGCGAGATTCTGGCCGCACTGCTGGCCCCGAGTACCAGCCAATCCGAAGCGCTCAAGGGGCAGGAAGGCTGGGTGCAAGAAGCGCGTGACTTCCTCCGCGCTACCTTGGGTCTGAGCGTGAAGACGCGCGGCAAGACGTGGTCCGCGCTGGCGGATGAGCTGTGGCGCTACGTGCTGTTCAGTGAATTCGTGTTTGATTTGCCAGTCGCACTGCCGGACACCCTGAAGGGGGTGCCGCATGCGCCGATGGAGGCCAGACCTATCGTCGAGGATGTGTGCGACCGTCTGCGCAGCGACCCGAAGTCACGCGCGGCGTACATCGAACGTGCAGAAGCCATCGAGGTGGAACTCAATCTGACCGATCTTTGTGGGGCGATTGAGGACCTGGGCGAGCGCGACACCTTCCCCTTCGAGGAACGAACTTTCCTGCGCACCGCGATCAAGGGCATTGTCAGCGGCGACACCGATGCCACGCGCCGGGTACTGACCCGCCACAAGAGCTCGGTATGGCTAGGCAAGGGCGAAAGCCAGGCGCAGTGGGAGTTGGTGCGGTCTGGTTTGAGCCTGGTAGAGGCTTGCGATGATTTCGAGCGCCAGTTGCCGGATCACGCCCGCTCGCAAGCGGAGCTGATCGACTTCTACCTGGGCAGCCTGCGTGAAGCAGATCGCTTGCAGCGCGAGTTTGAGCAAGCGGCAGGTGACTTCCTTGACCCGCATGGTCTGATGCATGAAGTGATCAGTCAGGCCCGCGCCCGCTATAGGCGTCTGGCGGAAAAGGTTCAAGGCGTGTTTGTGAAACACGTCGAGACCGCCGGTTGGCCACCCACTGGACGCCTGGCCAATGCCGATGCATTTGATCGCCTGGTGGCGGATCGCCTCAAGGAAAGCGGGCGCAAGGTGGCCTACCTGATGGTGGACGCCCTGCGCTATGAGTTGGGCGTGGCCCTCGAAAAACTGCTGGCGGAAGACGGTCCCGTCGAGCTGCAAGCGGCCTATGCGCAGCTACCGACCATCACTCTGGTGGGCATGGCGAGCTTGCTGCCGGGTGCTCGCACGGGTCTGACCCTAGAGCTTGAGAACGATTCCCTGGTGCCGAAGCTGGCAGGGGCGCCGGTCAGCAATGTCACGCAGCGAATGGGCGTCCTGAGCAAGAAGTATGGCGACCGCTTCGCGGAGATGCCGCTCAACGATTTTGTTCGCGGCAAACCCAAGATCGCAGAGACAGTCGATCTGCTGGTGCTGCGCTCCACGGAAATCGACAGCCAACTGGAAAGCAACCCCGAGACGACGCTCGGGTTGATTCCGGGCACGCTGAAGCTGATTCGCGTCGCACTCCACAAGCTGCGTGGTATGGGCTTCAAGGAAGCGGTGATCGTCACAGACCATGGTTTCTTCCTGAACGCGCAAGCAGAAGCTGGCGATGTGTGCGTGAAACCGCAGGGGAAATGGCCCGTGAATGCCCACGACCGCATGATGCTGGGCGACGGCACAGCGGATGGTCACAGCCTGGTGGTCAGTGCTGAGAAGGTCGGCATTCGCGGTGATTTCACGCAAGTGGCACTACCGCGCAGCATGGCTCCTTATCGCTCAGGGCACCTGTATTTCCACGGCGGGGCATCCCTGACCGAGGCCGTTGTGCCCGTGCTGGTGGCCAGGCTGGATACCGCCGCCCATGCGGAATTGCGCAAGGTGGTGGTGGAGCTGAGCTACAAGAACGGCGCCAAACGAATAACTACGCGATTGCCGGTCATCGAAGTGATACTGGTGGCCGACGACATGTTCTCGCAAGACATGAGCGTGGAGATCTTGCTGGAAGCGCAAGACAGCAAGGGCAATGTGGTGGGAGAGCCGCGCCCAGGCGGGGATGTGAACCCTGCGACCAGAACCGTGACCCTGATGCCAGGCCAGCGCAAACAGATTGCGCTGCGGATGGATGATGAGTTCAGAGGCAAGTTCTCGGTTAAGGCGCTTAACCCGACGACTCTGGCTGCCTACAGCAATCTGGCGCTTGAAACCGACTATACGGAATGAGCCCTATGGACGAACTCGACCAAAAACTAAACGCCACTTTCGACGGCAAAGTCCTTCGTAAGGATCTGCTGCATCGAATCAAAAAAGGCACCAATGTCCCGACGTTCGTCCTGGAGTTCCTGCTCGCTAAGTATTGCGCCAGCAATGACCAGGCAGAAATGGATGCCGGCATGGAGGCCGTGCTGTCGTCGCTGCAGGAAAATTATGTGAGGCCGGACGAGGCGAATGCGGCGCAGTCCAAGGTCGCCACCAAGGGCAAGCACCGGTTCATCGACAAGGTTCACGTTCGCTACGTCGAGAAAGAGAAGCGCCACTGGGCATCGCTGGAGAACTTCAACTCGCAACGCATCGCGATTGGTGAGAAGTTCTACCGCGACAACGACAGGTTGCTGGAAGGCGGCATTTGGGCCGAAGTCACCTTGGCGCACAACGACATCGATGAGGACGACTACGCGTTTTCCATCGAGGACTTGCGCCCGATCCAACTGACCCGCTTCGACTTCGACCGCTACGCAGAAGGCCGAGCAGCCTTCACTCGCGATGAGTGGATCGCAGCGGTGCTGCGTTCCGTCGGTTTGGAACCCAGCAAACTCTCGAAACGCGTTCAGATGCATTTCATCGCCAGGCTTGCCGCGCTGGTGGAGCCCAATTACAACTACATCGAGTTGGGTCCGCGTGGTACTGGCAAGTCCTATTTCTTCAGCGAGTTTTCGCCCTACGCCACACTGATCTCGGGCGGCCAGGCGACCAAGGCCACGCTGTTCTATAACAACGCGCGCCGCAAGGTAGGTTTGGTCGGATTTTGGGACACGGTGGCCTTTGACGAGGTCGGTGGGATCAAGGTGCGCGATCCGGACACCATCCAGATCATGAAGGACTTCATGGCGAACGGGCGCTTTTCGCGCGGGGCCGAAGTGATCGCCGATGCCAGCCTGAGCTTTGTCGGCAACATTGATGTATCGGTGCAGCAGGTCGTGAACTCGAATGAGCACGATCTGTTTCAGCCCTTGCCACCAGAGCTCGACTTGGCGGTGATGGACCGTTTTGCCGCGTATATCCCAGGCTGGGAGATGCCCAAGAACAGCAGCGAGTTTCTGACCAGTAACTACGGATTCATCACCGACTACTTGGCAGAGGCCTTTCACTACCAGTTCAAGCACACGAACCGGTACGAGGAAGTCAGCAAGCGCATCCGACTTGGCAAGGCCATTGAGGGACGCGACGAAAAAGGCATCAAGAAGACCGTCTGCGCGTTCTTGAAGGTGCTGCACCCGAACGGGCCTCCGACCGACGAAGAGTTCGAAGAGTACGTGGCCTACGCGACCGAGTGTCGCCGCCGCGTCAAGGAGCAGATGAACAAGCGCAAACCGGATGACGAGTTTGCCCGGATCAATCTGTCTTACTTCAAGGCCAGCGGTGAGGAGGTGGTGGTCTTCTGCCCTGAGTCCAAGGATGCATCGGCAACACAGGAGCCAGCTCGCCGTCGCTTGAATCAGGCGGATGGGCAGCCTGCAGAGGTGGTTGCGGTGCAACCCACTGAGCAACCGGCGCCTGCTACTACGGAATCTCCAGCAGTGCCGGCACCGATATCACCGGCCCCTATTGTAATTTCGCTGCCACTAGTCGAACTCAAGGAACAGCACTTTACCATTCTCTATGGCGATACCGGTTACAGCTATGAGTCGATCATCGGTCCGTATCTGCAGGGTGCGAAGTCCGTCGTGATCGAGGACCCATACATTCGCTTGCAGCACCAGATTCAGAACTTTGTGCGCTTCTGCGAGACAGTGCTGAAGGCTGGAACCGTGAAGAAGATCAGCCTGATCACCGGCTACGACGACAAGACCCAGTTGGCTGACATCGCCGAGAAGCTCGATGAGCTAAAGCAGAGCTTGCTGGAATTGGATGTCGAGCTGGAAGTGAAGTTGAACCCGAACATGCACGATCGAGAGATTCGTATCGACAACGGCTGGGTGATCAAGATTGGCCGGGGGCTGGATTTCTTCCAGAAGCCCGGAGGTTGGTTCGAGGTGGGCGCGAATGATCTGAGCTTGCGCAAGTGCCTTGAAACGAAGGTGGATATCTTCCGCGCGTAAATCGGCAGGTCAGAGAAGCAGAGCAACCTCCGCTTCCCGCCGAGTCACCAGCCCGGGCAGCACCTTTCCGCCCCCATAGACCCACCGGCGCAGCTCCTGGCCCGCAGCAGTCCAATCCCGCTGATTGACGCGCCGTCGCAACGTCGATGTCTGCAATCGCCCAGCGCCGAGGTTGAAGGTGAAATCCACGATGGCCGCTCGGCGCACTTCGGGTTCTGTGGCCAAAACCGGGCAGTAGCGCAGCGTGGCAGCGAGTGCCGATTGGAGATCGCGCGCCAGATAGACCTCTGCTTCCGTCTCCGTAATCGGTGGGTGCTTGGGGTCGCAGAGGTGGCCGTACCCAATCGTCCAGAACCCTGCTGGGCAGATATAGGGAACGGCGGTGATCTCGATAGCGCGCTTCACCCTGCGTTCGAATCCCTCGAAGCGCTTTGCGAGTTCGATAGCCGCCTTCGGTACTTCGATCACGGCCGCACCCGTTCAAACACGCGCCCGAGGAACCAGAAGTTCAGCACACCTGCCCACAGCGCCTGATCTGCATCCGTCCAGGCATGCAGGATGGCCGTGCCCCAGCCAGCGCCACCTGTTACGGCGGCTGCGACTGTTGCCGTCTTGGCGGCGCAGTACAGTGCCATGAACCAGTAGGTGATGACTGGGCGGACGCTGGAACTCAGTGCATCGGCCCAGCGCACGCCGGTTTTCTCGCCCTGGGAGCGAACGGCTTCGCGCAGGGTCTCGATGGCTCCGACATTCCACGTGGCGTCGGCACCCGCGCCGATTTCCGACATCCGTTGTGCGCCGCGAATTTTCTCGAACTCCAGCGCCTTGTCCTGCATCGCCAGTTCATGGCCGCGCTCACCTTTGCGATCGAGCCACTTGAGGACTTCAGGTGCGAGACGGAAGGCCCCCCCGAGGAGGCCACCGAGCAAGGTCTCGATCATTGTGGGCCTCCCATCAGTTTCAACTTGATGGCGGCTCCGACCAGCAGCGCGGCCAGGATGCCGGTGGTGATGACCTTGACGGTAGTCTGCCAAGCCGTGCGGCGGGCATCGCGCCATGCTTCCAGCAGGTCACGCAATTCGCGGATGTCGCGCGCTGCATGGCCGTTTTCCAGGCCAAGGTGGGTCAGGACACGTTCGGCTCCGCGTTCAGCGGCGCGGTCGAGCAGTTCGTCGAAGTCCTCGCGTCTCAGCAGGAGCATGTTCTCGACGAGCGCAGGCTGTTGTTGTTCGGGTTCGGTCATAGCAGTCTCCAAAAATGCGAAACCCGCCTCGTGGGCGGGTTTCCGGTGGGTACAAAGATGGGAAATCAGATGGCGATGCCTGCGCTCCAGCCGGTAGGCTTGTAGGCCGAGAGCTTGGCCTCGTCCTCGATGAAACAAAGCCAGCCGATCTTGGGCACGTGGTACTCCCAGGCATCGGCGATGCGCACGGCGATCTGGTTGGTCTTACCAGCCCACGCGCCGATGGCGGCGGCAGGAATGAGGTAGCGGTCGCCATTGGCGGGACTGGCCGGTGGCGTGGTCAGGTCGCGGTCTTTCACGGACAGTCCGACCACTGCCCCCAAGCGCTTGAGGTTGGCGTCCATGCCGGTGTCCCAGCCGCTTTCGCCCAGCGTCCAGCCGTAGTTGAGCCCCAGGTTTGGATCGATTGATGACATGGGTTATCTCCAAAGATTCGATGCTTGGCGAATACGCAGGACTGCTTCCGGGTCGCCGATGCGATGACTTTGCTGCGGGTGCTGTCGCCAATGCCGCCCGACGATGGGCAGGTACAGCACGCCGCCACGTTTGGCCACGAGCAGGGTCAGCAGCCAATCGGCAAAGTTATTGAGGTCGGTGGTTTCCTTGAGCACGGCTTCCACGGCAGATCGGCGCATCACGATCAGGCCGTGAACGTGGCTGGCGCTGTTGGCGTGCTGCCAACGGCTGTAGGCCAGACGACGCACGGCGATGTCCTGACCGTTTCCGTCGGTCAGTGCTTCGTCGGTGTAGGCCATCACGGCTTGCGGGCAGGCGTCCAACGCATCGGCCAGTTGTGTGAAGGCACTGGCTTCGTACAGATCGTCGGGATCGACGAAGGACACCAGCGGCAGCGTGCCTTGCGCATAACCTGCCGCGCGTGCCTCACCGATGCGTCCCGGAATGCCCGGCAAAACGTGCAACTGGATCGGTGCGTCCTCGAGGCTGGCGATGCAGGCCTCCCGCCATTCGGCAGGCTCGTTCAGGGTGAGCAGATGAACATCAATGCGTGCTTCCATCACACACCTCCCCAATACTGTCCCCAGCGCAGGCCGTAGCCCGCGCGATCCATGACCCGGACCTGCGGCTGCCAGCTACTCAAACCATCGCGCTCGGCGCTGATCTCGACCGTGATGCGGTCGCCCAGCGCACCGGCATCCAGCGCGGCCACGGCTGCGGTCCAGATGTAAGTGGTGCCAAGCAACCCCGTCTCAGTACAAACCAGCACGTTGTTGCGATTGCGGATACGCAGCGTGTAGGTCACGCCCAGTTCCGGCCCGATGTCGCCCTCGTCTTGCTGCACGAGATAGGCGGTCTGCTGCGTGCGGTCGCGATGGACCCACGCGACGGCGAGATCACCGGCCACCACGGCAGGCTCGGTCTGGCCATTGAGACGGATGCGACCGGGTGGATACGGCAAGGACTGCCGACCGGCCAGCACCATCGGCTGCCCATTAGCGGCCAGCACAGGATCGCCCTGATCGGTCGACGTGCGAGGAATCGCGCCCACGAACACCGATTCGCCCGGGGCGCGCTCCGCACCTTCGGATGCCAGCCATTCGCCGACACCGATCAGCCAAGTTCCAGACGCATGTGCCTGAGGTGTGGTGTCGAGCACGCCGCGTGCGAGATCGATGGTTGCGTTTGCAGCATCGAAGGCCAGGACAGCGACGGCCTCTGCAATCGCCCCACTGGCATCCACCAGATAGGCGTAGTCACCCTCGGCCAGCCTCTCTGGTTGGCTGATGGCGGTCACCGGCACACCAATGGCATCGGCTTCGCTGGCAGGCAAGGCTGCATCGAGCGCCAGCAGCGGCGCGTAGTCCTCGCCCACAACGACTGCGAGGTCGCCGCCAGATGCGCCGGTGGCCAGTTGCCAGTTCAACTGCCCGGTCCCACCGGCGGCGGCCAACGCACCGAGATAGGTGTCCGTGTCGGTCAGGTAGGCCAGCTCTGCGCGCGACAAGCGCCGGGCCAGTTCCCAATACGGCACCTCGACGGCCAGCACCACGGCGGGCGGCAAAGGTTCGATGGTCGGCTCCTCGACGTGCGGTGGCGGGGGCGACAGCACGGTATTGCTCATCCCGAACACATCCTCCATCGCTTCGATGCGCCACTCGGCCGCTCCCAAGGTGCCGGTGTCGATGCCGGTGACGCGCACCACCATCTGATCCACACCCAAGCGCGGCCAGTTCAGCAGAAATACATCACCCGGCAGCGGCGCACGCTCCAACGTGTCGCGTGCCACCGTCAGACTCATCCGGGCCAGCGGCGAACCCAAGGCGCGCAGGTCACGCAAGGCCAGCCGGGCAGCGAGTGGCCCGTAGTTGACGCCTGGGTAGTCGCGGCGCTGATTGATCACGCCGCCTTGCAACTGGATGGTGGCAAGATTTTCGACTGTGACCGTCGCATCACCGCCGGTTTGCCAATCGGTGTAGACCACGGTCAGTTCATTGGGTAGCTCGCCCCACTGGGCGCGCTCGAAGCGTTCCAGCCGCACGATTTCGTCAGGGCCCAACTGCGGCAGGCTATCGATCCAGTAGTCGTCGCGCAGCAGCTTGAGCTCAAACGTGCCTTGCTCCGGATCGGTGTAGAGGATGCCGCCGATGTGGTCGATGACCTGGCCGATGAAGCTCTCGATGGGCTGCTGGCGCGTCCAGATCAAATTGAGGCCGAAGCCCTCACTCGACAAAGCCCATGCCGCATTCCAGAAACTCCAGCCGATGGTGCTCTGCGGATAGCCCATGCCCCAGTGCGGATCGGTGAGGCACTGAACCAGGATGTGCGCCGGATTCATGCCGACGCTGATCTCCTGTCCTTCGTCCTCATCCCAGATGCGGACTTCGGAATCTCCCATCCAGGCATGGTCATGCCAACCGGCATTGAAGCGACGCACCCGCACAGCCCAAGGCTTGATGTACGGGTTGTTGGCCGCAAACAGGATCTTGCGTGCGACCAAGGACAACACGCCCCGAAATGCCGGAATGGCTGGCCCAAGGCGACTCATCAGATAGTCGTTACGCCCCTGACCAGCATGGCCCGACAGCACATCGATGGTGCCCACCACGCCGCCTTCACGCTCGTCACCACCAAACAGGGTGGGCTTGTTGATGGAGAGACTGGTCAGTCCATGCCCGTTCGGAAGCGGCGCACGGTCGGCATCACCCCACGCTGTACGGTCGCCCATCTGGATTTCCTGCACGGCATCGACCGGCCCTTGGCACAGGGCTAGATGCAGCCCCATCCGGTAGCGGTAGCCGACGGTCTGCGATTTGCTGCTGCCACCCATCAGCCTTGCTCCCGCTGGCTGGACTGATTGCGGGCGTGCTCGACCACCCGCTGCGCCATTGCATCGCCTGTGGCCAGCAGGGTGTCGGCGTCACAGCCATCCCGCAGAAAGGCGCGGAAGTCCAGATCGTGACGCGCAAACCATGTGCGCGTGCCGTTCACGCAAAGGCCCACGGCGCGCACATGATCGATGGTGATGACGGTCTGCGTGGTCATTTCTTGCCACCTTTCTTCTTGATCGGATCGGCTTCCAGATCGCCGTACCAGACGACGTTAGAGCCGCGCAGCAGCACGGTGCCGAACACGACGGGAATCGGTCGGCCTTCTTCTGCGGTTGGGGCATCGACGTCGGACAGGGACGCCGGTTTGGGTTCGGGCGGTTTCGGGGCGAGCGCGACCGAAACCAGCGCCGCCACCACGATGACGACGAGGTACCACATGGCGATTTCTCCAGGGATTCAGAACACGCCGGTCGAAAACGGGTTCTTGCTTGGGATGGCGGGAAAGCCGCCGTAGTTGTCGAGGTTGCCGAAGCGCGACTCGCACGTGGCCGTGCTGTGGTCGCAACCGACCGTCAGCAGCACTTCGGTGCCGACCTCAATGGCTACCGGATAGAGCAACTCCACGCCGCCACCGTAATCGTTGACGATCATGTGGCGGGCACCTTCCGGGGTTTGCAGCCAACCACCGGCCAAGCCACCGTTGACGCTACCGGGCGTGCCGCCATCGAGATCGACGTTGCGGCCATAGCTGTTGCTCACGAAGGCGCTGACAGCAATCGGTGACGCACCGCAGGCTGCCGAATACAGAACGTGGGAACACTTGCGGCTGTAGAGCCGCCGCAACCCGATGCGCTTCAAACTGACTTGCGCCGACTCGCAGCGAACGCGAGCCACATCGTCAGCGACTTCGACGCCCAGCACCCGGCCCATCCAGCGCGTACCTGAGATCCACCAGTAGTCGCCCCAAGTGTCACGCCGTCCGATGCGCAGGGTGATCGAGGTGGTGTCACCGGTCAGCGAGTTGGCGAGCAGATGGCGCACCAAATCACAGTTCGGCGGCAGTTTCAGATCCAGCCCAGCCTTCGCAGCTTCAGCACCCAGCGCCAGTTCGTTGCGTTCGATGGGCAGGCTTGCGTACAGATTGCCGTCCAGATCGACGTCGAATTCGTGCGGCGTCAGATAGAACTGCGCGCTGTCGCTGGCGAAGGCGTATAGCTCGACTTCCAGCAAGGGGTTCTGGCTCATCGTGCTTACTCTCCCTCGTAGGTTTGACGGTCATTCCCGCGCGGTTCGGGCAACTGGCGCGCGGTCAAGGTGATCTCCAGCAGCGTCGGGCTGTGCCAGTACAGATCGACTGCGTCGTGGTCGAGGCGGCAGCGCACGAGGCGAATGACGCGGCTGCCTGCGGGCACCCAGTCGTCGAGACCCGAGCGCAGCACCAGCACACCGCCTTGATCCAGATGGCAGGTCGCCGTCAGGGCGTACTGCCGATAGCCGTCTGGGTGCACGATCAAGCAGGCGGCGGGGCGATGCCAAAAATCCGAAATTCGCGCGGAGATGTCTTTGCCATCCACGCGCAGGAAGCCATCTTCGGGATCGGCCTCTGCGGTCACCCACAGGATCGGGGCCAAGCCATCGGGCAGCCAGAAGGCTTCCAGACGGCCTTGGGTGCGCCACAACCGCGCCCGCCAGATTTCGATTTCATCAAGTGAGCTGGCCAGATAGCGCCGCTGCAAAGTCGTGGTCGCCCACGGATCGTCCCGGCGCACCCACGGATCTGCAGGCGAAAAGTCCTGGCGGGTGATCGTCGCTTGCGCGGCGGCCGTCGGATCGTCACGCCAGTTGCCATCCGGCCAGATCGGGATCTCGTCGAGCCATGGGTCATCCAGGACATCCTGGTCGGGCAATGGTGCAGACTGGATCTGCGTGGGAATGTTGCCGCCGACCATGCCCGGCACCCACTGCGTGAGATCGGCCGGGTCGATGGCCTTGCCCCACACCAAGGGCATGACGGTGCTGCCTACGGCTGCGGCGCGTGCCAAAGGTTCCATCAGCCACAGCAGGTCGCTTTCCACATCGCTGAGTTGCGCGATCTGCCAGCCGTCGGCGGCGATGATCAAAATCCAGCGACCATTGCCCTCAATTTCCTGCCAGCCCTGTACCCCGTCGTAGGTCAGGCGCACATTCGCTGAGATCGGCCCGAACTGTCGCCCGTCAGCCTCCGTCACATTGAGTGCCAGTGCGCCACGTTCGCAGGACTCGGTCAGGTGAACCGCGTACTGCGGCAGCGGCCACAGCGCCATTTGACCGAGATGATCGGCCAGCCAGTCAGCCACCAGGGCATCGGTCTGGCGAGCGTTACCCACCTTGTAGGTGAGCCAACGCCGGGGAACGCGTCGGCGCGCCTGCCGGGATTCGTTGCCGCTGGCCAGCCGCGTGACGCTGGTCTGCCACTCCAACCGTTCGACGAGGGGCTCCATCCAATCGTGGCGGAAGGCAAACACGCCGCGTTGCGCATCCGGCCACGGCTGGTCGCCAAAGGTATCCATACCAGTGGTGACGATGGCGCTTGAGGCCGTATCTCGGCGCAGCACTTCGACCAAGAATGTCGGTGAATCGATGGGTGGCCAGGGGCCTGCCAAGGATTCCGCCAGCAGGCTGGCCGCCAGATTGGGCGGCAGCGGAGCGACAGCTGTTTCCGGCGTGAAGCTGGCTGCGCTCGCCCCGAAGGTGGCGCGCGAGAGCACTTCACCTTGGAAGGCGGGCAGTTCGCTTCCAGGCGTCGGTTTGCTGGAAACCTCCGCGATGTCTTGAACGATGATGCGATCCGTCATGCCGACTCCACGCCGAACTCAGCGGCATTGAACGCGGCCTCCGTCCACTGCAAGTTGCCGTTCGGGTTGCGCTCGAACAGCGTGCTCTGCCAGGCCAGTTGCTCCTGCAGAATGATGTCGGTACTGACGGCGCTCTGCGCACCACTGACCACGAGGCCTTTGACCTTACCCAGACCGGCGTCGGTCTTGCGTGCCAGCATCGTCAGTTGCACGCCGTAGATGGCGGGCGTGGCCATCACCGGCAGCGGCTCGACATCGAAGGACTGACGCAGCCCCACGCTGGGCGCACTGATTGCCGTAGCCTCGTCTTCGTCACTCACGGCTTCCCAGGCAGCGGTGCCGACCGGACTGGTTGTCCACTGGTTCAGGCTGCCATCGGCCTGTGCCTGCAAGGCATCGACGCGCACATCACCGAGGAAGGTGTTGTTGATCGTGCCGCTGGTGTCGGCGATGTAGAAGTCGTCGACGTCGATGGTGAGCGGGCAGTTCTGGCCGGGCACTGCGCCCACGAATGCCGTAAGCAGTTGGCCACCACCTTGAATGGTGTTCTGCGCCGTCATCTGGATGGCCAGGATTCCGTTGATACGCACTGACAGAATGCCGTTGCTGGTGCCTTGCGTGACCTGCAACTCGATGTAGTGCCAGCCGCGCGCCGGAGCGCTGGCGACTGAGACAGAGATCAACTGGTCATAGCCGTATTGCCAGCGGTAGAGCTTGAGCCGCCCGTCCTCGCCGATCTTCACCAAATGTGCGACCTGCGAGTTGGTATCGCGCACGCCGAGCAGCAAGGGTTCGGTATAGGTGTTCTCGTACGGCACCACGCGAATGGCCGCACCGACGATCAGGCTGGTCTTGGTGGCGTCGAGGTTCTTGACGTAGCCACCACCCGAGCCTTCCGGCAAACGCAGGGCATAGGAGGACGGGCGACGGCCATTGATGCGGATGGCCTGCGGTGACAGATACGCCGCTTTGCCACGCGCAAGCCACGGAGCGCCAAAGCTGTCCACGGCCTGCGGGTCATAGTGATCGAAACCGTCGATGAACAGAAGTGCCATGAGATTTACCCTTGCAGCGCCGCACGGATGGCCCGTGCATTGCGCCCGATGATGTTGACGATGACTTTCTCTCCGGCAGGCGACTGCAGGTGGTCGTGCGTCACGCCCGGATCGACCGCGTTGACGATGCGCACCGCCTGATTCATCTGCGGCTGCGCGGGTGGCACTTTCACTTCCGGCACCAGACCACCGGCAGCAAAGGCCAGCTCACCACCTTTGAAGCGCGGGCCTGCCGACAAGCCGTTGAGCGAGTCGAGGAAAGCCACGCCGACCTGGCGCACAGCGGCCGCCCGCACCACGTACTCGCCTGCCGACAGACGCGCCGGGATCGAATCCGAGGTGGCGCTGCCCGGCCCGGAGACCAGTCCGCCGCCCGCGAACTTCTTGATGCCACCCAAGAGCGCCATCACGGCGGCGACCATGGCTACCATCGCGGCCACAGCCAGCGCAGGCCCGACGTAGGGAATGGAAGCCTGAGACGCCGCTGCCCCGGCTCCCGCCTTGGCGGCATCCATCGACACCACGGCGGTGGTTTCGGTGGTCATTTGGGCGACCTTGGCGGCGCTGGCCGCAGCATCGACGGTCTGCTCCTGCTGAATGAAACCGAGCTTGAGCGCCAGCATCCGAGCCTGCATGGCGATCCACTGCTGGAACGGCTGGATCACGATCTGCTGCAGGAAGGCGTCGGCCACCTGCTGGAAGATGCTCGCCAAGGCACTGCGCCAGGTCTGCGCGCCGGTGATCATCCCGTTGAGCGCACCGCCGAAGCTCTCACCGATGCGGTTCCACAGCGGTGCCATTTCATCGACGGTGAGCTTGGTGCGATCCAGCTCGTTGCGCCACGCCTGCACGCGAATCACAGCATCCGGCCCGATGGCCTGCGCAGCTTGCTGCATGGTCGGCAACAGGCGCTCCATCTCTGTGGCTGATTGCTGTTGCAAGGCCACGATCTGCTGGCGCGCCTGTGTTTCGGTTAGTAGCCCAGCCTGCTGCTGGGTCTGAATGCCCTCCTGCGCATTGCGCAGACGCTCAGTGACCTGCCGCCATTGGGCTTCGAGCGCCGCCAGATTGGCCTGTGCGGCCTTCACGTTGATCAGCCGGTCAACGAGTGACACGCCGTCGGCATCGCTTTCGGCGGCCAGTCGCGCCCGCAGGTCGCGGTAGCTGCGCTCAATGGCAGCCTGCCGGTCGGCATCTGTGGCCGTACCGGTGATCTGCGCCAGTTCCTCACGCGCCTGCGCCAAGGCATCAGCCAGTTCCCGCTCGGCTTGTGCCGCCTTGCGGGCGTTGGCTTGCTCGATGTCCGTGCGCCGGTTGTTGAGTGTGATGAGGTCGGCTTCCGCTTTGGCGACCTCGGCCTTGGCGCGCAGGCGGTCGTTTTCCGATTTGCCCGTGGAGGCGACTTGCTGACTGCGGGCCAATTCCTGCTGCTTGCGGGCGATCTCGGCATCGACCTCGCGCTGCTCGATGGCCGTCTTCTGCGTGTAGTAGTCGCGCACAGAGACCAGACGGTCTTCGAGCGCAGCGTCCAGCGCAGTTTGCTGCCGCGCCAGTCCGTCCTTGAGCAGCGCAAACTCGGCGTCCAGCTGCGCTTTCATCAGCGTGGTCTGCGCGCCGGTCGTGTCCTGCACTGGCTTGACGGCCTTGGGTTTGGTCAGGCGCTGCAGCAGTTCTGGATCGGCCTGGATCTTGGGTGCCTTGACCTCGATGGGCTTGGGGTCGAACAGGCTGTCACGGAAGGACGCCAGTTCATCCAGCCGTTTGACCAGATTGCCTTTGAGGTCGGCAATGATGGCCTTCGCTCCGTCGGTGTTGCCCTTGAGCGCTTCGACCGCCGCCGCAACACCGGCACCGATGGCTTCGCCCAAGGCGACAAAGGCCTTGCCAACCGTGGCGGCACCGAGCGCCAAGGTCTTGAGCACCAGCACCACGCCATCCAGGATCGCGCGCAATGTGCCGCCTTGCTTTGCAGACTCGACCATGCCACCGGCCATGTCGTTCAGGGCGGGCAGCAAGGAGGCGATGATCTGGTTGCCGATGCTGGTGGTGGCCAGCTTAAGCTTGTCGAGCGCATCGTTGAAGTTGCCAGCCTGTGCTGCAGTCTCACTGCTCATCTGCACGCCGAGCGCCTGCATCTCGGCAGCCAGCTCATTGATGCCGTCGCGCCCCTGATTCAGAAACGGGATCAGCTCCGCTCCTGACTTGCCGAACAGTTGCACTGCCAGCGCAGTCTTCTCCGCACCATCGGGCATGGCCTTGAAGCGCTCGGCCAGATCCAGTAGCACCTGATCGGTGGCACGCAGGGTGCCGTCCTGGTTCTTGAACTCGACGCCCACCGCAGAAAATCCGCGAGCGGCATCTTCCGACCCGGTCGCGGCTTCCAGCATCGTGGTGGACAGCTTGCGCAGGCCCTTCTCGAAGGACTCGCCGGAGACGCCTGACTGCTCGGCTGCCGGTTTCCATACCGACAGGGTTTCGACACTGACACCGACACGTTGCGACATCTCATCCAGTGCATCGCCAGTGTCGATGGCCGATTTCACCATCGCGGTCAGACCCGCAACCGACACGGCCACGCCGAGATTGGCCAGCACGCCGTTGACGCTCTTGGCCGTATCGGTGATGCCACCCAAGCCCCGCTTGATCGAGTCGAAGGCGGTCTTGGTCTGGTCGACGGCGCTGATCAGGATTTGGGCACGGTTGCTTGCCATCAGACTTTGTCCAGTTCTTGTTGAATCGCCCGAGCCAAGGCAGGCAGTGCGCGTTGCACGCCACCCGCCAGATTCAGCCGCCGTTTGAGATCGACGCGCTTGACCAGCACGGCGATGGGAATCTCCTGGCCACGCTTGATCTGCTTGGCCCCGGTACGACCACGCTCGGCCCGTTTGAAGCGGCCCAGCAGCCCGGCGTTCTCTTTGATGTTCTCGGCCATCAGCAGCACGCGACCGTTCTTCTCGATGAAGAAGGCATTACCCGAACGCATCAGGCCATCGATGACGGCCCTGAAGCGTTTCGGACCGATGCGCCCGGGCAACAGTGGGATCAGCAGGTTGCCACTCACCGTGCCGCCTTTTTCGTGCAGGCCGAGCCACGGAATCTTGCTGCCCACCAGCAAGGCGGGCAGTTGCTCCGACTTCTTGTCGAACACCTTCACGCCCATCGAGGAGATGAAGCTGTTGCGTTTGACGGTGAAGGCACTGCGCATCTCGGATCGCGCCGCATCACGCACTTCACGCCCGCCCGATTGCATGCCCTTGGCGACGGCGGTGTGGATGGCACGACGCCGCTCTGTGCTCCACGCTGCCAACTGGCGCGGGTCCAGCAAGCCGGTGGTGGTGAGCGAGAGACGCATGGCTCAGTCCTTCAGAAGATCGCGTTGCAGTTGTTCGATGCCCCGCTTCTCGCCCTGCGCTGCCACGGCATGAATGCCGAGCAGCTGGGCCAGTTGCTGCCGCTCGATCTGTCCGTCGGCATCCAGAAAGGCTTGCGCTTGGGGGAGTGTGTAGCCCATCAAGTCACCGAGGCGGTGACCGGCGCGGATCAGGCGGGCGACGGCAGCGTCCCACCCGAGTTCGTCAGTGAGCGCAGCGTCGGCGCGAGTCGCTGGGCTGCGCCCTGAATGCTCGGTACGACGTGCGCCACGAAAAAATCCGCGTTCACCTCGAACACAGCGGCGGCCAGTTGCACGGCGTCCGCAAGCTGAAGGTCGTTGATCCACGCGCGTTCACGCCGGGTGGTAATCGCCAGCAGGTCGAGCACGGCATCGCCATGCCGCCCTAGCAGCGCCATCCAGTCCGGATCGCTGGTGATTTCCTCGGCCAGCGGGCGCACCACGGCTAGCAACCGTGGCAATTCGCCCAGCCGGATCGGCGTCAATTCCAGCGCCGTACCGGACAGCGTCACGACCACAGGCTCAGGGGGGAAGGTCTTGAAGCCGTCCATCACAGCAGTACCAGACGGCCGAACTGACCGAGATCACCACCGACCGGCTTGGTCAGATCCGCCAGCACTTGGCCCGACAGCTCGAACTTGAGCAGTTCGTCCGTGATGATCGAGAGCTCCTTGGCTGGGTTAATGGCCACGCGGTAGAGGTCGATCACCACCTCGCGGTTGCCGTCGGCGGTGTTGAGCCCCTCGAAGCGAATCCAGCGCTCGGGCAAGGGCTGGGTGAACATCGCCGTGCTCTGCGCCGCGCCATAGGCGTAATCGACTGTGAACGGCTCGGTGTAGGGGCCACCCGACGTGGCATCGAGCACTACCAGCGAACCGTGCTTCGCATTGACGCTGTATTGGCTGGCCGGGAGCGTCTTGGGCGTGGCATCGGAGTCCTGAATCTGCACGGCGGACACGTTCTGCATGGCCAGCGGGTACAGACTGCCCGGCGTGACCGGGAGGGGCAATGCTTCGCCAGTCACCGTACCAGGGGTGATCGTGGTCGTGGTGCCGTAGAGCGCGAGCGCCAGGTTGGTGGCGATCAGTTCCTCCAGCGTGCAGGCGAACTCGCCTTTCTTGGTCTTGATGAGTTGCAGGTCGGTTAAGCGCTGACCCGACTGCGCTTCCTGGTGCTCGATGGTGTCCACCGACAGCGACACCTTCAGCTCGGGCACGTTGCCAACGAAGGTCAGCCCAGCAGGGTTGCCGAGTTCATCACGTGCGCCGATGTAGACGCGGCCTTGTCCGGAAAAGTAAGCCATGTTCAGTCTCCTTGGGTGGCTGCAGTTGTGGAAACACCGGACGTAGCATCACGGCGGGTGGGTTTGGAATCGGTGGCGGGGATGGCCGCTTTGGCCGTGCCTTGCGCGATCAGCCAACGGGCGCTGGCGTCATTCAGATCAAGGCGTTCACCCACGGCGAGGCGCTTGCCTGCGTGGGTGTGGGGTTTCAGTAGTTCGATGGAGAGGGTTTGCATAAGGTGTTCATCCTGTTTGGGTGAGGTCGATGGCGTGGGTGCGGTAGCGGATCTCGTAGCGGGCAGGCAGCGCGACGGCCCCGGCATCGGCGTCGTCGAACTCCCATTCGCAGTCGATCTCGCGCACGGCGATGGCCAGACCGCCCAGATTCGGGTCGGCGAGCATTGCCGCGTGGGCCGCGACCAGGGCCTGGTCGGCCACGTCGAAGGCATCCGCTCCGCGTGCCACCACGGCAAGCCGGACGATCAGCAGCCGGTCGACGAGGTGGTTGGCGTGGGCTGTGATGCTGTCGCCATCAACGAACAGCAGCAGCGCTGGACTGGCCTCGCGGGTGACCGGCACGGCAGGCATGCGCAGCACCGGGATCGGGGCAATCGCAGATGCCAGGCGCGTGACGATCTCCCGCAAGACGCGCTCGCGGACGGAGTTCATGGGGCGTTCCTCAGAGTTGGGAGAGCGAGGCGCGACGCTCGGTGCCGTCGCCGATGGCACGTACGTCGCGCACCTGATAGGTGTTGCCTGCCACCTTGACCGTGTCCCCGGCAGCCAGCGTCAACCAGGACGCCGGGTAGTCGATCTGGTAGTCCCGCGACAGTGCGAAGCCATCCAGCACGGTTTCGTCCGGAGCGAGGAAGGCGCAGTGCACCGTGTTGCCCGCCACCGTGACGACGGTGAGCAATCCGGCATTGCGTGCTGCTTCGTACAGCGTCGCGACGTCCATCAGGCAGAGATCAGCTTGATCAGCACGCCCGGGCGATGGCACATCGGCAGTGGGTTCGATTGCGTATGCAGATCAGTGCCCCGGTCGAATTTGCGCGGCTCCTGCTTGGCATACAGCGGCTGGCCGATGGTGTTCACGGTCTCGTTGAAGTCCGCTGGCGCGAAGTAAGTCGCGAAGGTGTCCACCGTGCCGACCGGGAATGCATGGGCTTCACCGGCAGCGATGAAGCGGCGCGACCCCAGCGTGCCGTCGGCCTGCACAAAGGACGCCTGACCCCGGTATTCCTCGAAGGTGATGCCGCTATAGCTGAAGCCCGAGCGCATGTCGTTGATCAGCACCGCGCCCTGTTGCCAGTTCTGGTAAGCGGTCTTGACCTCCTTGTGGGTGGTCAGCGCCCGGAAGAACTCGGTCGAGCACAACACATGCACGCCGGTCGAAAACTCGCCCGTGAGCCCATCTTCCATGAGCCCAAGCAGCTCCAGGCAGGCACTCTTGATTTGCCCGTTGTCGGCCGCCGTCGAAAACTCGAAGGACACTGATTGCGCGGTGATGTCGAACTCGTCGAACAGATCGACCAGCTCACTGCCGTCGGCATCGAGGATCTTGCCCTTGAGTGCGCCCATGCGTAGGTGCTCCAGGGTGATCGCGTGCTTGTTGCGCATGGTCTCCAGATGACGGGCCATGACACCGCCAATGGCTTCCATCTCAGTTTCGGAACCAAAGGCGCGCAGGCCTTGCACTTCTTCCGGCAGCACCACGTCGTCGTGCGGGATGTGCGGGATCACGAAGGAACGCAGGTTGCGCTTTCCACGTTCACCGACGGTGCCGGGTGAACCGGGCGCGCGGGTGGGCAGCAGGTTCAGACGACCGGCGTACTCCTCGACGATGATCTGCCTAGTGCGCACCGGCTTGGCCGGAAACAGGTTGAGTTGCTCCAGCCGCCCGTAGCGGTTGGGCAGGAGGTTGATGGCGGCCGTCAGGCTGGCCATCGAGAAGCCGGGGTTTTCAAAAGGGTTCTGCATTTGGGATCTCCAGAAATGACGAAACCCGCCAGTGGCGGGTTTTCGGGGGAGTGAGATGGATCGTTGGGACGGGATCAGGCGCTATCGCGCACCAGCACCCCAAGGGCGGTGAGTTGGGCAACGGCAGTTGCCTTCTGCGCAACCGTGAGACCGGTCGGCCAGACCAATGCGCCGCGCGCGACGATGGCGTGGCGGGCGATCAAGATCGCGTCCTCGCGGTCGATCAGCATCGCATCGACGTCGTTGCCGAGCACGCCAACGGCGATTTCCGTACCGTCCGTGGCGCTCGGGTCGAGGGCCTTGAGCTTGGCCGTGGCCGTTTCGCGGCCCACCACGGTGCCCAGCGACAGGTTCTGCGCGGCAGCGACGGTGTCCTGGTCACGCGAGTAGAGATTCGGCGCTTCGTACTTCAACAGGTCACCGAGGTTCTTGGGTTGAGAGACAGTGGGCATGGCTTACTCCTTGGCGGTGAGTTTCTTGACGGCAGCGACCACTGGACTGTTTTCCGGGCGCTGACTGGTTCCTGCATCGGCGGTGATGCGCGAGGCGATTTCGGGTTGGTCGGCACGGGCATCCAGCAAGGCGCGGCGCACCTGCGCTTCCGAGAAGCCTGCTGCGAGGAATTCCGCCGTGCGTTGGGACTGGCCCGCGATCAGACACATCTCTGCAATGGCCTGTGCTTGGCCGCGCCCACTGGCGAAGGACTGCGCCAGTGCTGCTTGGGCGGCAGGCGTCGGTTGCGGATCGCTGTCGGTCTGCGGCTGGTCGCCCTGCGGGTCGGTGTCGGTCGGATCGTTTGGGTTGTCGTGGTCGTTTTTGGGGTCGGTCATGGTGTTCTCCAGGGTGAGAGGTTTGCTTTGGGACGGGGTTGCGATGGGCTGCGTGGACAGACTTCGGGGCGACGCACGGGCCACGCCGGGCTGCGCCAGCCGCTGCTTGGCCGCCAACGCGTCGGTGAACTCGGTCATCACCTGTTCGAGCGGCATCACTGCGTCGGCGAGGCCTGCTGCCACCGCCTGCTCGCCGTAGAAGAGAGCCGCCTCGGTGGCGCGCACGGCATCCGGGTCGAGGCCGCGCATCTGCCCGACCTGATTCACGAAGATGTCGTAGAGGCGATCCACCTCGGTCTGCAACGCGGTGGTGGCCTGGGGGGTAAGTGGCTCGTGCGGGGAGAAGTCGTTCTTGTGGCTGCCCGCGAAGACTGCGGTGTAGTTCAGGCCGTCCTTGGCGTCCTTCACCGACTGGTCGACGTGCAGCGCGATCACGCCAATCGACCCGACGCCAGCGGTCTGCGACAGCGTCAGGCGCTGGCATGCCGCCGCGATGGCAAAAGCCGCCGAGTACGCGGCATCGTTGGCGTGCGCCCAGATCGGCTTGATGGTGCTGGCGGCGCGGATGCGCTCGGCCAGTTCGAACACGCCCGAGGCCTCGCCGCCGGGCGAGTCCAGATCGAGCAGGATGCCCGCCACCTGTGGGTCGGCCAGCGCGGCGTCCAGCCGGGCTTCGATCTCGCCGTAGGACATCAGGCCAGAGGCGGCTTCGATACCCATCGAACGTCTGACCAGCGTGCCGACCACCGGGATGACGGCAATGCCCGCCTGACCCGATGTGGCGTTCTGGCGCGGCATGGGCAGCGGCATCGCCATGTCCAGATCGGGCAAGCCGATGCGGGAACCCAGCACGGAGAGGATCACGTCGAGTTTGGGACGCGCAATGAGGAGCGGCGTCCCGTAGAGGCGGGACGCCAGATGAACGAGTTGCATGTCAGTTGTCCTGTTGGTCTTGCGGCACGGCCACTGTGGCGGCCGCATTTATGGGAGCGCCCGATGCCGATGGTTGGGGCGCTTTGTCGTGGCGCGGGTCGGAGTCAAAGACCAGACCGAGCTCATCGGCACGCTGGTTGTCGGCGGCGATCTCGCGGTCGATGTCCTCGGCGTCGTAGCCGAAGGCCGAGATGGCTTCCGAGCGAGACAGCAGCCCGGCGCGAATGGCGGTCAGCATCGCGTCGAATTCCTTCTTGGGATCGACCCACTGCCAACCCTGTGGAATCCATTTGGCCGCGAAGTAGTCGCGCTTCTTCTCGGTGAACTGCGGCAGCGCCAGCGCGCCTTCAAGTAGCGCCTGCTCCATCCAGGCACGCCAGATCGGGCGGCACAGCTGGTGGACGATCACGCCGTGCTGGATGGCCTCACAGCGGCGGCGAAACTCCAGCAGCCCGGCCCGGATCGACGAATAGTTCACTTGCGTCAGGTCGCCGGTCAGCATCTCGTAGGTGATGCCCATCGCCGCTGCCACCGCCCGGAACTGCATGCGCAGGAATTCGGCGTAGCTCGCGCCAACGTCGGCGGGCTGACTGAACTTCACGTCCTCGCCGGGCTCCAGGATCTGCATCGTGCCCGGCTCCAGCCCGGCCAATGCCGCACCGCTGGCATCCGGCAAGCCTTCACCCATCAGGTTGTCCTCAGGTGACAGGCGCGTGATGAAGCCCGCGAACATCGCGGCGGTTTTCTTGCGCACGAGCTCGGCGTCGTCGTACTGGTCGAGTTCGTTGAGCTTGACCAGTGCGCGCGCCAGCCACGGTTCGCCCCGGATCTGTCCGGGCCGCAAGGGACGAAACAGGTGAATGATTTCGCTGGCCGGGACACGCACTGTGTCGAGACCGCCCACCACGCCACCAGTGCCCGACATCGGAGCCAGTGAGCCATCACCCGGGTGTGAGCGATACAGGTGGTAGGCCACCCGCCGTCCGAGCTTGTCGAATTCGATGCCCGCACGGATTACATTTCCCGAAGCCAATTCCTGATTCAGCGTGGCTGGCAGGTGTTCGGGTTCGAGCAACTGCAATTGCAGGCCTACCGGCAGGCCATCCTCCGGACGGCGATAGCGCAGCCGCACCAGACATTCCCCGCCTTCGAGCATGGCGCGACAGGCCAAGGCCTGCAGGCCGTAGAAATCGGTCAGTCCGGCGGCATCGGCTTCCTCGCACCAGTCCCACCACAGGCTGTGGATCGCTTCGCGCAAGGACTGATCGGCCAGCATGCTCTGCGGCTTGATGCCAGTACCGATGGCGTTCGAGACAAAGGCTTCAACGCCTGCCGCTGCCCAGGCATTGCGGCGTACCAGATCGCGGCTCTTCGCGCGCAATTCGTTCTGGGTGAACGCCAGTGCTGCGACTGCGCCTGGATTGCCGACCTGCCACGCCAATGCGCGACGGCCGCCACCGATACCGTCATAGAACGGGGTGCCGCCAAGCAGACGCATGCCGACGCGCCTGCGCATTCGGTCAAACCATTGCATGTTCAGAACCCTTTGCCGGTGGTGACCCGGATCTGGCGTGGCGCACCGGGCCACAGCCCGGTATCCACGGCCTGCTCGAAGATGTCGCGCTTGACAGCCGCAATGGCGGCCTGGAGTTCATCGACGCTGCGGTACTCGACGGTCTTGTCGCCAAAGGTCACGCGCTTTTCGCCCTTGACCAGCGCAGCTTCCAGTGCGTCGAGATGTGCTTGTGTGTAGGCCATCAGCGGTACACCGTGAGGTTGATTTCGGTGGAGTCGTCGAACGATGCGGCCGTGGTGGCGCAACTGACGTCGACGTACTGGGCGGTTTTCTGGTCGGAGCTGGATCGCACGATGGCGATGCGCTGCGTGCCGCTGTTGGTGCTGCTGCGGGCAAGCGCCGTCCAGCAATAGTTGGCGTCGGGCATGGCAACGGCGAAGGTCACGCGGTAGCGACCCGCCGCCGTCCGGGTCACGCTGGCCACGTTGTGCGATGCACGCACGACGACCTGCGTGCCGACATAGCCGAAACACACCCACGCCCGGGCCACGCCGGGGTGGGTGGCGTCGATCTTAGTCTTGACCTCGAGCCCGACGCGGCTGGCCAGCGCACTGATGCGCGATGCGAGGCTCATCAGACCAGCGCACCCACAAAGACCGCGACGAAGTCAGTGTCGGTGTTGCCGACATCACTGGTCGCGACGGCACCGATGTTGCTGCGTGCCTGAAGTTGCTCGGCCACGGTCAGCGACTGCGCCGCATCGAAGCGCACGCGGTTGTTGACGGCGGCGAGCAGCGCATCCAGACCACTGGTGCCGTTCTGCAGCAGTTGCTGGATTTCCACCAGCGTGTCGTACGCGGCATCGGCACCGCCCAAGATCTCGGTCTTGAGCGCATCGAGCAGTGAGACGATCTTGTTGGACGAGTAAGTGGTCGTGGCCGCGACGTGCGCATCGTCGATCACCGCCGACGACACCACGGCGGCTTTCAGTTCGTTGATGGCCGCGACCAGATTCGACTTGTCGGTGGTGGTGAGGTTGGCCAGGTTGCCTGCCTTGGCGCGGACGTCGTTGAACTCCTGCGCGACGCGGATGACCAGGCTTTCGATACGGGTAGCAAGACTCATGTTTTCTCCTTGATGTGTCAGGACAGCCAGCGGCTTTTGATCACGCGCCGACCGGTGTTACGGTTGCCAGAAACAGCGAGGCCACCGCGTTGGGTGGCCTCGTTGATCGATTCAGTAGGTGTTTCAAGGGCTGGCGGACTAGACAGCCCCAGTTGTCGCTCCAGTTCCCGCCAGTGGCGTTCCTCGAAGCGATCCAGTCCCGCCGCCGATGCAGCCGCGCGGGCGTAGACGTAGCAGTCGAGCGCCTCATTGCGCTCACGCATCTTTTGCCACTCACGCACCGGGAAGCCGTTGCGGTCGCGGCGGGTGATCAGTTGTTCCGCGCAGAGTTGCTGGATGAACTCAGCATCGATCTTGGGCAGATGGACGAACCCGGCCGGGAACACCGTGGTCAATCCGTCCTCGCCAACATCGGCGCTCTTGCGCAGGTTGTTGTAGAACTCGAGCTTGGCGATGCTGACCGCCACCGAGTACACCTTGATGCCCCGGCGCAGCTTCTTTCCACCCTGCGAGACATCGATGGCGGTCGGCGTGCCGATCAAGGCTGCACCACGAGGTACCCCCTTGACCGCCATCACACGCGAATCGCGGCAAGCCCGCACAAAGGCGTAGGCCTCCTGCGTCGCAAAGCCGGTATCCAAGGCAAAACGCACCAGCGGCATCGCCGCGCCGGAGGCGTGTGTCCAGGTTTCGGCCAGCATTTCAGCAAGGCGCTTCCATACCGCGTCGCGGGCGGTGTCACCCATCAGCACGCGGTGCTCAACCAGCCAGGACTCCTTGCCGCGCCCAAAGGCCCAGACCGACGCCTCGATGCGATCTTTCTGCACGCCGGCCGCGCCGACCAAGAGCAGACCGCCTTGCGGCACGCTGCCGACGCGGTAGTCCTCGCGGCGTTCGACCAGTCGTTGCCAGTCCGGCGCTTCGCCTTCCTCGACCCAGGTTTCACCCAACTCGGTGTTCTTGAAGGTCTTGATGGCGGCGGCCGATCCCGACTCTTTACTGACGGCGGCTTCCCACGCAGCGGCGATCTCTCGCCACGAACGCCAGCCAACCGGGCTGTACAGCGACGACAGGTGGAAGCCTGCCGTCTTACCCGCGCCATCGGTGATCATCGCGCGCCACTCGCCGTGCTCCAGCATCCACGTCTTGTGGTGCTCGGCAATCGCGGTGTCACATGACTCGCAGATGTAGGCGGCGGTCTCCGGTTGCCCTCTGTCCCAACGCAGCTGCTCGAAACGCAGCCACTGACGGTGGGAGCAATGCGGACACGGCACAAAGTAGCGACGTTGGTCACTGGCCTCGTACTCGCGCTCGATAGCCGATGCCCCTGAGATCGTCGGCGTCGAGACGATGAAGATCTTGCGCCGCGCGAAGGTGCGTGTACGCGCCTCGGCCAGCGAGATCGCATCCCCTTCACCCTCAACGTCCAACGGATAGCCGTCGACCTCGTCGAGAAACAGATACCGCACCGGCATCGAGCGCAGTCCGACCGCGCTGTTGGCCCCAGTCATCACCAGCACGCCACCCCGGAACTCCTTGGCCAGGATGGTGTTGCCGGAATCCCGGCTGCGCGCCGGTGCAATCAGTTCGGCCAATGCCGATGACTCTTCGATCAGCGGATCAATCCGCTGCTTGGAGTTGCGCTTGGCCATCTCTACTGTTGGCCACACCGCCATCATCGGGCCCGGCGCGTGGTGGATCACGTAGCCGATCCAGTTCGATCCCATCTCGGTCGCGCCAAGCTGTGCCGCTTTCATGAACACCACACGCTCGACCGGCGAGGTCGGCGACAGGCAGTCCATGATGGCTTTCAGGTAAGGCGTGCGGCTGGTACGCCAGCGCCCGGGCTCGGCGGACGCCTTGCTGGAAAGCATCCGGTGGCGATCCGACCATTCGGACACGGTGAGCAGCGGGTCGGGAGTCAGTCCCTCACGCCATGCGCGTTCGATCTCGGCAGCGCCTTCGTAATCCATGTCCATCAATCCACCCTCGGTCGCATCTCGCCCAGTTCCTGCAGGTGCTCACGCACGGCTGCCTCCAGGGCGATGTGCATCGTGTGCGGATCAACATTGAGCTTGGCGGCCATCTGCGCCGAAATGCGCGCGGGCCAGTTCAGCCACGCATCGCGCTCGGAGCGCGCCAGTTTGAAAACGTGCGCGATGGCCTGTGGCCGATCCACCAGCTCGCCCTTGAGGCGGGCCAAACGCACCTTGTTGGTTTGCGCCTTGACCACCTCGTTGACCGTGCGCGCCTGGAGCAAGGACGTGCCGCCTGCAGGCAAGGCAGCAGGCCCGTCACCCGTGGTGCCGCTGGATTCCGCCACAGCAACCTTGACCGCGCGGGTGGCCGTGCCATTGCGCGGTGCATCGGAATTGCGCGCCCACTCGCGGTCGACGCGCTCGGCATCAATCGTTCCGTCTGCCTCCGGCGTGATCCGCCCAGCAGCGATGGCCTTGCGCACCGCTGCATCGGACACCCCTCGGTGGCGTGCGTAGGCACGAATCGAAATACCCATATTTCCCCTTCGGGGCACCTTCAATCATTTGTTCGTCATTCATGCGAATTGAGCTTGGCTTCCATCTGGAACAGCGCGTTCATACGTTCGTCATCAACACCATGAAAGGACACGGACATGAGCAAGCTCGAACAACTCCTGACCCAGATCGCGCAAAACAAGCTGGGCATCGAAACCCTGGAAACCCGCAGCTCGGACAGCCTCGATTTCCACGATGTGGCGGTCTGGTGCCTACGCGATGCGCTTGAAGCCGCCTTCAACGCGGGTCTCGAGCAGGGGCGCAATGCCAACCCGTCAGACAAGGCCAACACCTGATTGCGAAGCGAAGAAGCCAAGCAAAAAGCGCTTGGCTTCACTTGAGAACAGCGCGTTCATCACATCACCGTCCACCACATCGAAGGAGCAAAACATGACCACCACTCAACTGACCCCTGCCCAGCACGCGATCCTGGCCCACGCGGTTGAACACACCAGCGGCAAGATCGACTGGTTCCCCGACAACATCAAAGGCGGCGCACGCAAGAAGGTGCTCGACGGACTTTTCAACCGCGCACTAATCACAACCGACGGCACCAACTGGTTTGTCGCTGCGGAGGGCTACGACGCCCTGGGCATTCCGCGTCCCGACGTGAACAGGAAGGGCATCGGTCAGTTCGAAGCCAATCTCGACCGGATCATCGCCAACGCTGAAGGCGCGCCTGCGGCCGCGAGCGATCCCGAACTGGAAGCCGCCGTAACCGCCGCAGAAGCAACGTGGGTCAAGCCGCGCACCCGCGAGAACAGCAAGCAGGCCGAATTGATCAGGATGCTGCAACGCCCCGAGGGCGCAACCATCGGCCAGATCTGCACCGCCACCGGTTGGCAGGCGCACACGGTGCGCGGCACCTTCGCCGGAGCCTTCAAGAAAAAGCTCGGCCTGAACATCGTCTCGGACAAGCCGAAGGGTGGCGAGCGGATCTACCGCATCGCCTGAAAACGAGCACAGCGAGTTTCGGCGAAGCCAAAAAGATGGCGAGAGGAGCCATGAATAGCTTGGCTTCTCTCCCCACCAGCGCGTTCATACAGATGTCGTGATTGACGACGCCAAACCAGGAAAACCGCCATGAGCACCATGACCATCACCATCGAACGCACCCCACGCACTCTGCAGTTCGCAGGCCAAAGCCTCCAGGTCGAAGAGTTGAGCATCCGCCTACCGTTTGCACGCAAACCTGCCGACCTCGGCGAACTGGGCGGGAGCGACCAGCACAATGTCTACGTCACCGAGACCAAGGAGCTCACCCCTGCCGAATTCGACGCCTTTGGGCGCAGCCTGCTGGTGTCACGCGACTGGCTGCGTGGCAAGGGTGGCGGCACTGGCGACGGCTACCTCTGCGTCGAGGTCACTGCTCCCGGACGCCCTTACCTCTACGTCAATCCCGAGGGCGGTGATTACGCCCGCTACGTAGCCCGTCTCGGGTAAGCGAAATTGATCGAGAAAGAGGCCCGGAACAGCTTGGCTTCTCAATCGAACAGCGCGTTACTACAGGTGTCGCAACGATCAACCCGGAGAAGACACCATGACCACCAACCAGATACCCGCCACCCAAAACGAAGCCTGGGGTTTTTGGGGCACGATGAACGAACACGCCAGCGCCGCATGGCCCCTGGCCATGAACGCTATTTCGGACGCCACCCACCAGCCCCTCGAATCGGTGCGGACCTTCCTCGACAGTCGCCACGGACGCCACTTTGCCGACGACGTCCAGAACGGCTTGTACCAAGGCCAAGCCTTGCAGGATGCGATCAAGGCCGCCACCCAACGTTGGATGGGCTGGACGATTGGCCGCCAGACCAGCAAGCAGTACGGCATCCCGCGCGGCCTGCCTTACCTGACAGGCTTTGTGATCCACTGCGAAGTCTGCGAAGAGATGGCTGCCTGATGAAAGCGCTCGCCACCGAACGCGAGCAGGCGCTGCGTTGGCTGATTGCCAACCGGCGTCCAGACATCTCCATCGAGCAGGCTGTGCGCGTCATGTGCATGGCACTGCCGCGCGATCTCACCACCCTGCAAATCCTACGGCGTATCGCCGAGGAAGAAGAGGCCAAGCAGCCCGGCCAGCCATTCAACTGGCGCACACTTCCTGGTCTGCTGCCTCGCGGATGGCCGTCTGACCGGTGAAGTCCTCCCACCGGCGCACGATCACATCCACGTACTTCGGATCGAGTTCGATCAGCCGCGCGACGCGTCCCGATTTTTCGGCCGCAATCAACGTTGTGCCAGAACCACCGAACGGATCGAGCACCACGTTACCCGGGCGGCTCGAATTGCGGATGGCTCGCTCGACCAGCTCCACCGGCTTCATCGTCGGATGCAGATCGTTCTTCTGCGGCTTCTTGATAGCCCACACATCGCCCTGATCGCGGTCACCACACCAGTGGCGTTGCGCACCCTCGGGCCATCCGTACAAGATCGGTTCGTACTGGCGCTGGTAGTCGGCACGGCCCAGCGTGAAGGTGTTCTTGGCCCAGATGATTAACGTCGACCACTTTCCACCGGCGGCGCGAAAGGCGGCCTGCAGCACATCCAGCTCGCTGGATGACATCGCTACATAGATGCCGCCCCGGCAGTTCGCCACGGTGGGCGTCAATGCTGCAAGCAGGAAGTCGTAGAAACCGTCACCCAGGTTGTCGTTGAGGATCGCGCGATCCTTGCCGCGCATCTTGTCCTTGGCGCTGTTGGCGTAGTTCACGTTGTACGGTGGGTCGGTGAAGACCATGTCTGCCATGTCGCCTTGCATCAGCCGGGCATAGCTCTCTGCCACGGTCGAGTCGCCGCACAGCAGTCGGTGCTGGCCCATGATCCAGACATCGCCCGGGCGCGATATTGGAATTTCGCCAACCTCCGGTACCGCGTCCTCATCGGTCTGGCCCTCGTTGTCCGGCTCGTCGCCCGCGATCAGTTCGGCCAGCGCGTCGGCGTCGAAGCCGGTGATGTCCAGATCGAAACCTTCCAGCTGCAAAGCCTCAAGTTCGATCCGCAACATCGCGGCATCCCAGCCAGCGTTCTCCGCGATGCGGTTGTCTGCGATGACCAAGGCGCGGCGCTGGGTCGGGCTCAGGTGATCCAGTACGACCACGGGCACGATTTCCAGCCCGAGTTTCTGCGCAGCGGCCAAGCGGCCATGCCCAGCGACGATGATGCCGTCACTGCCTGCAAGGATCGGATTGGTGAAGCCAAACTCGGCAATCGATGCGGCGATCTGCGCCACCTGATCATCCGAGTGCGTCCGCGCATTGCGGGCATAGGGCAGCAGTTTGGCTGTCGGCCACTGCTCGATCTTGTCTGCCAACCAGGACGCGCTCATTGTTCTACCTCCGTGGTCGCCAGCCGTTCTGTGGCCACGTCGTCGAAGGACTGGCCCGATTTGATTCCACAGCCTGCGATGAGCGTGACCGGCACGCCGGGGTGGTTTTGCTGAAAACGCTTGATGGCCACGTCCACGTACTCCGGCGCAATTTCCACACTGCGGCAGATACGACCAGTGCGTTGCGCGGCCAGCATCGTCGTGCCACTGCCGCCGAAGGGCTCGAACACGACGTCGCCCGAATCGGTGTAAGCCTCAATGGCAAACTCAGGCAATGCGACCGGGAACACGGCCGGGTGATCAATGTCCTGCCCAATCTTGCCCTTGTGGCGCATCACGCGAATCACCGAATCGGGGATGCGGGTGTCCTGCGTCGGCTGACCCTTGTGCGTCCAGCCGCCGACCTCGCCATCCTTACCACGCATCGCTGTGGACGACCCGTCAGCGCGCAGGTGCGATTCCTGGCCCGCGTGCTTGCAAGGAACAATCTTGTTGGGTTTGCGGGTGCTGCGATTGAAGTGGAAAACAAACTCGAAGCTGGGAGCTAATCGGCCCTGCCAGTCGCCGGGCATGCCTGGCCCCTGATCCCAGACGTACCACGCGAAGCGCCGCCACCCTTGCTGACGCATCCAGGACAGCCAGCCGTCCCAATAGGGGATGACTTCGTTGTCGCGGTGGATCAGCCCAAGATTGACCAGTACCTGTCCGTCGCCCGCCATCGGCAGATGTGCGAACACACCGCGCATCAGGACATCCCAATCGGCAATGCCGCCGGATGTGTAGTCGCGCTGGTTGCCATACGGCGGCGAGGTGAAGCAAAGCTGCGCGGTGTCACCCTGCATCAGCGTGGCGACCACGGCTGGGTCGGTGGCGTCGCCACAGGTCAACCGGTGCGAGCCGATGGCCCAGACATCTCCCTCGCGCGACACCGCCACCACTGGCGTGTCAGGTACGTCTTCGGTCGTATCGGGTTCATCGGCGTCTACACCATCCTGCGCCGCCGGTTCACCTTCAGAAGACGGGGCATCTGCCAGCAGCGCATCGATCTCGATGTTCTCGAAGCCGGTCAGCGCCAGTTCGAAACCCGCTTCGGAAAGCTCCGCCAGTTCGAGCGCCAACATCTCCTCATCCCAGCCAGCGTCAAGCGCCAGCCGGTTGTCGGCGATGACCAAGGCGCGCTTTTGCGCGGTGGTGAGATGGGCCAGTTCGATCACCGGCACCTGATCCAGCCCCAGCTTGCGTGCAGCAGCCAAACGACCGTGGCCCGCGATGATGCCGTTGTCGCCATCAACCAGTACCGGGTTCGTCCAGCCATATTCGACGATGCTGGCGGCGATCTTGGTGATCTGCGCATCGGAATGTGTGCGCGGATTGCGGGCGTAGGGAATCAGCGCCTCGACCTTGCGGTACTCGACGTTGAGCGTATTCAAAGAGGGTGTCCTGAAAATAGAAAACCCGCCGACGACAACCGTGGGCGGGTTTTGGGGTTGGTGCGAACTGACGGGGTGCGAACTGCGAACCGTGCGAACCTTGGTTCGCACCCTGACGCTAAAAAAGCGCCGCGCTCGCGCCCCCCGCATTGGTTTTTGGCCAGGAAGGACCCGTTGATTTCTGGGCTGCTTCCTCTGCCGTCACCTCTGTCCAGACGATAAATGAATACTACGCAAGATCAGGTCGTTTTGTTGCAGGGGTAAAAACCGCTGATTGCCGCGTGATTACGCACATCCCCGACCATACGCGCCAAATCACGCCAAAACCCTACGCGACCACCACACCATTGAGTTGATCTGCGACCGTCTGCAATGCCCGCTGCCAATGCCGCCATGCCGTCGTGCGGTCGCAGGCAAAACGGATCGTGATGTCCCGCCAGCCATAGCGCTTCGCGCGCATCCATACGAGATGACGTTGCTCAACTGTGAGCCACTGCACCCAGCGCATGACTTCCAGCATTCGTTCAATCGCGTCTGGACTCGGCGGAAAGGATCGGTAAACCCTCTCGTCAGCAGCAAAGGTCTCCCACTCGTTTCGGACAATGGCAGGCCAGCAGTTGAAGTAACCTTGCACTCGAACAGGAGGCAACCGTCGACTGGTGCTTGCCGCCTCTTCAAACCGAGCAGCAACGTCCTCGATAGTCCACTTAGTCATTGCGTTGCCCTCCGTAGAGCCGGTCACCGATGCGTCGCACGATCTCGCGTTCGATGAAGTCCAGACGTTCGTCGGATGCGTTAACCACCAGGATGTGTTGGTCACGCCAGCCACGTTCCTTGATCGCATCCAGATCCGTGGCCTGAGGCTGCAGACGACCCAGGGGGCAGCGGTATTGGGGTATCGGCACCTTCATGTCACACCTCCTGCGTCTCGACAGCCCAGTGCAGCAAGGCAAGGGCGTCGGCTTCGTTGTCGTCGACTGGGGTGTGACCACGCTGGCGGACGGACGCGATCATGTCGTCCTTGCCCGCATTGCCCCTGCCGGTCGCGTGCTTCTTGATCGTGCCGACCGGAACACCCTGGTAAGGGATGTTGTGATGCTCACACCACGCGGTCAGGTGTCCCATGAAGCCACCGTAGGCGTGCGCCGCATCAACGCCAGCGTGCCGTCGAACTTCCTCGAAGAACACCGCGTTGATGTGGTTGCTGGCCGAGAGCAATTCGTTGAGCCAGCGCTTGAAACGGAGGAAACGCATTCCGCCCCCTTCAAATCGCTGCGGCTTGAAGTGCTCCGTGCCGCTGGTGATCGTGCCGTCCAGGTGCTGCAAAGCCCACCCGGTGTGTGTGCCCAGATCAAGGGCCAAGATTGTCGTGTTCATCGTCGTGCTCCAGTTCGGGGGCGAGTGACGGATGCGACGGGTTCTCTGTAGAACAGCCTTTACGTGCGCGCACGCGTAGCGCGTCAATCAGGAAACCCGTCAAATCCGTCACTCGCCCGGATTGCTCAGTCATCGCGGTAGGGGTAGCCGTGGCTGTACGGCTTGGGCCTGAGGGCAATGCCCGTGATGCCACGTGCGCCCCCGGTCAACCGACACTTCTCGAACTTGCGGGCCGCCATCAGTTCGGAGAAGCGCTTGACCGAGCCCACGTATTCACCCGCGCGCTCTGCCCATTCGCGCCAGTCGGCGAATAGTTCGGACACGCCTTCGCGGTGGGTCTTGGCCAGCAGGCAGCGCTCTTCGATCCACTGCCCGAGCGCGTCCTCGGCCTCGAAATACTCTTCGGTCGCCGACACCACGCTGGCGGGCGGCTTCAGGCCCTGCCGTTGCCAAAGACTGCAGCCCTCGACAGCCCACGCCAGAATCCCGTCGCGCTCCTTGAGCAGCTTTTCGGTCAGCCTGCCGTCGCGCCGTTCGGGCGGGATCGTCACCGTGAACGGGATCAGGTGCAGTCGCCGCTTCATCGCCTCATCCACGTTGCGGATCGATGGTTTGTGGTTGCCCGCGATCACCAACTTGAACTGTGGCACGTACTCGAAGAAGTCCTGTCGCATGAAACGTGCGGAAACCTTGTCGCCACCGGTGATGGCCTTGACCTTGGATTCGTTCCAGCGCCGACCCTGTTCGGTTTCGATGGATGACACAAAGCGTGCGCCGCGCAGGCCCGCCAGATCGGTCGGATGCCGGTCGGTGCGCGCCTCCATGAACGTGTCCATCGGCGCGTTGGCCGCGTAGTCGCCCAAGATGGTGGTCAGGACGTTGACGAACACCGACTTGCCGTTCGCGCCTGTCCCGTACAGAAAGAACAGCGCGTGCTCACTGGTCACGCCCGTCAGACAGTAGCCAACCATCAGTTGCAGGTAGGCCATCAGTTCAGCGTCGCCGCCTGTGACGTCGGCCAGGAATGCGCGCCACGTCGGACTGTCGCCCTGCGGTGTGGCCGTGGTCACCTTGGTCATCCGATCATCGCGCCGGTGCGGTCGCATGCGGCCCGTGCGCAGATCAACCACACCGCCTGGTGTGTTGAGCGCCCAGACGTCGGCATCCCACTCCTCGGCGGTGGACGCGTGCTTGGGATCGGAGCGTGCGATTTTCTCGACGGACGAGATCGTGGCGGAGCTGGCCAGCTTGCCTGTGAGCCGAGGGCTGTCCGCCTTGAGTGACGCCATCCGGCAGATACCGCGCGCCAGATGAGACACATAGAGCACCTGATCCGGATTCCAGCGCACGCCGGTCCAGACCAGCCATTTGCCCCAAAGCGCGCAGTAGCGCCAGTCCTCGCCATAGCGGCGGGTGAAAGCGCTGGACAAGCCATCCTCGGTCGTCCAATCGATGCCCGTCAGCAAGTCTGGCGAAGGTGCTTCCTCTACCGAGCGCATCACCGGCATCCGCTCGCCGACGGCAAGGAAGCCCCCCACATCGAAGCCATCCGGAATGGCGTCAGCCGCATCCCAGCCTTCCGGCTTGTCATCGGGTGGCACCAGGATGGCGACCGTGGTCGCACCCGCGTTCAGGATTGCTTGCGATGCACGGTCAGCGTAATCCCAGCCCGGCGCGTCCCGGTCAGGCCAGATCAGCACGGATTTGCCCGCCAGCGGCGACCAGTCGGTCTTATCGACGGGAGCATTTGCGCCATGCATGGCCGTGGTTGCCACCACGCCGATGGCGATCAGGGCCTGCGCACACTTCTCGCCCTCGACCAGCACAACGTGACCAGCGGCAGCCAGCCCCGGCTGGTTGTACAGCGGGCGCGGATCGGGCGGAGTCATCTTGCGCCGCTTGGCATCCCACGGCCGGAATTCCTTCTTGCGCCCGGGTGGGTCGTAGCGGTACACGACCGCAATCAGTTTGCCGGTGGCATCGAAGTAGTCCCACTTGGCCGTGGCCGGGCCGAGATCATCAACCGGAGCTTCCTTCTTGACGCGGCGAACCGGCACTGATCGCGAACGACCGAGCAGATCAGCAGCCTCGTCGAGCACCCGGGGAAAGTCGGTGTGGACGTTAGCCCCGAGGTAGGCGGCGATCAAAGCAAAGATGTCACCGCCATCACCCGTGGCACGATCCGTCCAGAGACCTGCCTTGTCGCCTTCGAGTACCACCTCGAGGCTGTCGCCCGGGCTGCCCAGGATGTCCCCGATCAAAAACTTGCCACGACGCTTCTTTCCCGCCGGGAACATCGTGGTCAGGACTGATTCCATGCGTGCGATCAGTTCAGTGCGAATCTCGTCCCGCTCGCTGTCATTGATGTTTCGCCGACCCGTTTCTCCCGGTGGTGATGTGTCATTGAAATCAAGCATCGGCACCACCCTCGTGTGACGTCTGCTGCGCAGCGATCCAGGCTTCCAGCTCGTTGGGTTTGAAGCGAACCAGTTTGCCGACGCGGTAATGCGGAATGCGACGCTCCTGTCGCTCCTTGGCTTGTGAGAGCCAATACGACGGCAGGTTGAACATCAGTGCAGCCTGGCGCACGTCGATCAGCTGCTCGCCCAGTACGTGATTCAAATTCGAGGTATTCATGCTTGTGTCCTCCAGCAGCGGTCTTGCCACGCGCACATCCGGCATTCAAAGTGGGTCGAGTCATGGAAGGCGCGCGGCAGGAGCTCTCCCGCCTCGGTCGCCGTGATGACCTTGACCCCCCGATCCGACATGCGTTGGGCCAGTGCTGCGTCAAAGGGCACGAGCTCGGTGTAGATCTCCATCGTGTCGGCGTTGAGTGCCGTGAAGATCGCCGGGTGCTCGTGCAGTTCGAGATAGGCTTGGTAGATCGCCACTTGCGCGGCATAGACGGGCTTGGATAGAGTCAGGCCCTTCTTGTCCAGATCGCTCCAGGACTTGTTGCCGAGACACTTACATTCCCAGAGCGCGGGATAGGCGAAGCCATCGGGGCCGCCGACGATGACGCCGTCGATGTGGCCCTGCAGGCGACCGTTGGCCACCGAGAAACCGAACTGCTCGCCGTCGGCCTTGCGGGTGCGCAGGTCGAAGCCCGCGTCCCGCAGCCACGCGACCATGCAGTCCTCCATGACGTGACCGCGTTCGAAGATCCGCAGCATTCGGCCCGGGGTGTCACGCCCGTGGTCGATGGGTGCCTTGGCGTACTCGAACTGCAGCGCTCGCTCGCAGGCCACGCCGAGACGTGAGGCCCCGAGGTACTGGCGCTCGGACTGGCGGGCGCGAGCCTGTTGCAGGCCCGTGTCCACCAGGGTGGTGACCTGACCCGATATGCTCGATGAGGAGTTGAAGTCGATCATGGCTTCTTCCCCTTCGGCTCTTCCCAGGGCAGGTCGTCCTCCAGATCCGCGAACGGGTTGGCCAGAGGGTCGGGCGCAGGCGTCATGCCGCGTACCGGTGGGTACTTGCTCGCCTCGTGGTGCGCGACCATTGCCTCGGTGTAGCAAGTGACGATGGCGTCGATCACTTGCTGCGCCTCGGCTTCGGAGTAGTCGCCCAGCGGCTTGGTGAAGCCAATCTCGCCCGCAGCCTCGCCGAAGGCCTTGAGGCACTTCTTCATCGCTGCTAGTTCGACATCAGATGGATCGATCATGGCGACCTCCGTACTGTCGACGCGACCTTCCTTGACCCGCAGCCAGTTGCCGTACAGCGCATGAAACGCGTTTTGGCAGCGTTGTGAGCAGAACACCCAGTCGATGGGATAGCGCCGGGGATGGCCGACACCGTGACGGTTGTCGGTATGGCCGAATCCCCGGGCCTGTCGTTTGCAGACCCAGCATTTCATCGGCCTCCCTCACTGTGCCCACGACGGCTTGCCGGTCACCGGTGCGCGTTGTGGAGCCGGTGCCTGATACGCAGGCGCAGCCGCCTGCGCAGGAGCGCCGGAATGTCCACTGCCCGGAGCCTTGGGTGGCACGCCCATCAGTTTTGCGTAGTCGGGGTGATCAGGCTCGACCGCGATCTTGACCACATTCCGGTCTTGGCCCTTGCCATCCTTCTCAATGTCAACGCGCGCCAGAAACTCCAGGCCATCCAGTTCATGGAAGCCCTGAATGCGACGCGCAGCGGCCGCCTGCGGACTGTTGTCCTGGGGGTGGACGTTGCGGGCGCTGTTAAGTGCGGCGCGGATGAAGCTGCGCCCCATCTGGCCCCAGGTCGGCCCCTTCTTGGAGTGCAGGCCGATGTTGCTCCACATCTTGCGCTTGGCGTGATCACCAGCCGTGACCACGAATTCGGCGGCGAGATAGATGGAGCCGGTATCGAAAGACTCGGTGGCGTAGCCGCCGCCCCAGCCTTGTTCCGGGTCGTCATAGCCACCGGGCTTGATGGTCATGCGCACGGGCACGACCGCGCCCTTGGGGATCAGGTCAAAGCCCGACTGTTGGGGATCGGCATCTTGGAAATCAAAATAGTTGGACGACATGGCGATTACTCCTTGGATTCGGTGGTGTTTGCTGTAGTGGGGGTGCCGGTGCAGCCGGGCATGGGCAATGGCGACTGGCCTGCGCACTTGGCGATCAATGCGCCGAGATGCGGCGGCTCCAGCAGGTCGAGGCGACCGCTGCGGTCTTTGGCCGGGAAGCCGTAGGGATTGACGGTGTGCGTGATGAAGGCGCGGTAGGCACTGCCGTCGTCGGCCTTGATCTCGGCCAGCGTCACGACCTCATCCACGATGCCGGGCAGCTCCAGACTGGTCTTGCTGCCTTCGATCTGCGGCACGAACACCTTGCGGTTGTAGTCATCAAGACGTTCGTCGAGGATGGCAACGAACACCACGTTCTTGCCGCGTGCGTGCTGCAGATGGGTCAGTGCGCCGATCATTTCCTGGCCAAGCAGGCCATATGCGGCGCGCAGATCTGGCTTGCCGGAACGGTCGCTGGTGGCACCGGGTTGCGTCTTGCACCACGCGAAGCACTGCCGGGACAACTGCGTGATCGAGTCGAGGAAGAAGGTCTGGTAGCTGTCGAGCTGCGTCGGGTTACCAAACTTCTCGATGACGTGGTCGTAATGCGCCTGCGAGAACGCGCTCTCCGGCGGCAGCGACTTGTCCGGGCCTGCGAGGAACACGAAAAAGTCGCGGCTTTCCGGCCACGATGCCGGGCGGATGGTGTCGCCCGGCCAATCGGCCACGGCGAGATCGCCCGCCTCGATATCGAGGAACAGGGTGGTGGCAGGGTCGAGGTCTTTGAGCCGGGTGGTCTTGCCGATGCCGGATTTCCCCAGCATCAGCAACTTCACACCCTTGCGCTCGGCCAAGCGCTGCTGCGCGGAAATGATCGGGAGGGACATCACGCCACCTCCTTCAGTTGTTCCGCGACCGCCGGATTCCAGAGGATCTGGTAGCCGCTGTGGCCGTTGCGCGAGTACGGCATGGCTTCGGCCCATGCTTCACCGGCCTCGGTCAGCTCCCACTCGTCCCGGTCGTTGCGGAACTGAAGGCCGCCAGATGCCAGCAACTGGTTCGTGGCTTTGGCTGAGCGACTCAGCAATTTGCCGAGCTGGGTGGCGTTGAGCGAGCAGATCGGTTCGTTGGCGGCAGGCAAAGCGCGGCGCAGCACTTCCGTGGTCAGGCCGGTGTTTTCCTGAATGCAGGTCAACGTGGCAGCCATCGCAATGCCAGTCTTGACGCCCGGCACTTTGGCGACAGCTTCGCCGATCAACAGGATGGCCGTGACACGGTCGTGGGTCGGCGCGGGCAAGGCTGCCATCGTGGTGGCGGCCGAATACCCGCCTGTCTTGCGGATCGCAGGCAACACTTCGCTGGTGATCCAGCGCTTGAAACGCTTGGCGGCATCCTTGGTGCTACCGAGGATCAGGGCGTAAAGGCCCGATTCATTGACGTGGTTCTGGCGTTGACGGCCACCCGCCGTAAGGGTCTCCAATTTCTGGAGATCCTCGGCATCGACGTGGGACTTGATCGCCTGAGACGGATTGCCCATCTCCAGTGCGTCGCAGACATCGGTGGCGTTGAACCACGGCAGCCCGAGTTCATCGACCTGGACGCGCACGGCGTGCGCTTCGAACTGGAAGGGAATGATCGCGCTCATGATCAGCCCTCCCACGACACGTCGGCGATACGGTCGACTCCACGCGCGGCACGTTTGCGTACCTCGGTGTGGAGTTCTTCCAGCGCGGTGCGGCGGCGACCGAGCGCCAGCGATTCCGCGTTGGCTGTCTGGATGGCAAAAGCCAGCTCGTCCACAGTGGCGACATCAAGCGGGACAACGACGTACTGACCGTCCGCGCGGCGATACCGGATTTCGTCAGGGAGGTGTTCGCCGTAGATGGACGGCAGCTGTTGACGCAGCGAGGCGATGAGATTGGTGCTCATGGTCATTACTCCGAATCAATGGAAAGGGTGAAAGACGGCTTGCCGGAATCCACAGTGCGAGCGGCGGCGAACTGCTGTTGCAAAGCAGGCGGCCAGTTCGTGAAGCGGGATTCGGAGACGGACAACTTGATGTCGAGGTAACACTCGACCTTCTCGCCTGAGGCGACGATGCGTTCAGCGATCTCAGCCAGTTGCTTCTGATCCCAGCTGACCTTCTTGGGCAGCTCGAACTTCAGGTGCAGCGGGCCAACGCTGATGTGTGCGGTGCCGAAGTCACGGCCGGACTCGCGCAGCGCGGTGCGTGCCTGCTCGCCGTAGCACTGATCCAGTGCCGCATCGAACTTGGTGCGCGCCTTCTTCAGCCAGTCGATGGCTGCATCGAGGTTCTTGTCGATCTCGTGTTTCTGCGCGGGCGGCAATGCGGCCAGTTGGCTGACCGACATCTCGGCGATGTCGGCAGGGAAGATGGTGATGTCATTCATCGCATCTCTCCTCAAACCGCCGCGCGTTCGGATGTCGAGTCGTGCAGCGCTTCGCGCTCAAACTCGAGGATCGCGTCGACCGGGTAGCCGACACGCTTGGACAGCTTCAGGTAGCGTGGACCGCGACCCTCACTGCGCCAGCGCTGCAAAGTCTTGGGGCTAACGCCCCAGCGTTGCGCGAGCTCGTTTTCGTTGAGCACGCGGCGATCACCGGGTGACATGGTGTTGATCGCCTGCTGTGGCGACCGGGGGATACCGCTGGTTGGTGTCTGCATGGAATGCTCCTGTGACGTTGTTGAGTAACAGGTGTCATTCCAAACTTCGGGTGGCGAACCTTTAAGGGACGCAATGGCGAACCACGACGGAACTCCAGGTTCGCCAATGGCCCACGGCAGAAAAGCAAACGACGAGCACATGGCTCGCCGTCATCGGATGTGTCTGGAAGCAGATCAGGCGTCGGAGAAACCGAGCAATCGACGCTGCGCAGCCCAATCGCGCGGCAGTTGCTCTTGGCGGCCACGCAAGGTGTGCAGATTCAGGTGGCGTGGCTGACGTCCTTCGAATACCGCCTCCACGATATCGGGGGCCAACATGGTCATGCGCAAGACCTCGGCAGCCCAGCCCGGTTCCACTTTGAAGGCGTGCGCCAAGTCCGTTGTCGTGGAGTAGGTGCCATCGTCGATCAAGCGCTTCCAGTAGAAGGCCTTGCCCAGCGTTTTGATCATCGGCACATCGAAGCCACCGATTCGGTCCGCGATCTCGGGGGCTGGCGGTATCAGCAGCTTCCGGTTCTGGCGGCGCTTGATCGTCAGGGGCACCAAGGTGACCCGCTGCCCCTCGCTGACATAACTGCGCGCCTCGGCTCCTATCTCGATGCGGACGGCGCGCTGGCGCTGGTGGGTCGTGGCATTCATGCCAAAGCCTCCTCGACACGCTCTTGGGACTCTTCGATCAAGGGATGCGTGCTGATGTCCGCACCGAATCCGATCCAACCGTCCTCTCGCCAAACGATATCCAGGCCGTGCCCGTGTAGTTGCACGCGTTCGATCAACAGCCGTGTGATCCGTTGCTGCTCGGCGGGGAACAGTTGCGACCAAACGTCACCGATGCGCTGCATGGCGACCACCACCTGTGCCTCGTCCAACGTCGACCCCGCCGGATGCTGCTGGCAGGATCTCCACACTGCGATCAGCATTTGCGGCGATGAGAGCGCAGCATGGATTTGCGCCAACACGGCATCTTCGATCTCGGCGGCTGGCAGGTGGCCCACGTCCGGAGTATGTGGAGCCAGGCTGGCACCGGCGTTGCGCCGCTTGTGCAGGTAAGGCACGTAGTAGCGGTACTGCCGACCATTTTTCTTCTTGACGAAGGAGTGCAACATCCGTTGGCCATCCGGTGCAAACAGAAGTCCCGCCAGCAGTGCCGGATGCTTGGCTCGGTGTTCGCGCGGTGCCTGCTTTCGCCTCTCAATGAAGGCGTGTGCCGCGTCCCACAATTCTTGAGAAATGATGGGGTCGTGCTGGCCCGAGTACCACGTCTCGTGATTGCAGATTTCACCGAGGTAAATGCGGTTACGCAGCAAGGTAAAGATGTACTGCTGATCGATGCTGCGTCCCAATCGCTCCCGACCGGACTGGGTGACCCATGCCTTGGTGGTATGCCCCTCGATTTCCAATTCGCGGACGAGTCGCGCAGCCGAGCCGTGCTCGGCATAGCGGCGGAAGATGTCACGCACCAGCGCGGCTTCACGTTCATTGATGACGAGCTTGCGTTCGACCACGTCGTATCCAAGAGGCGGGACTCCGCCCATCCACATGCCCTTGGCCTTGCTGGCGGCGATCTTGTCGCGGATTCGTTCGCCGGTGACCTCGCGTTCGAACTGCGCGAATGACAAAAGGATGTTGAGCGTCAATCGCCCCATCGATGTGGTGGTGTTGAACTGCTGCGTGACCGCGACAAAGGAGACGCCGTTGCGGTCGAAAACCTCGACCAGCTTTGCGAAGTCCGGCAGGCTGCGCGTGAGGCGGTCGATTTTGTAGACGACCACGGTATCGATCTTCCCCGCCTCGATGTCGATCATCAGGCGGCGCAACCCGGGCCGTTCCATGTTGCCGCCCGAGTAGCCGCCGTCGTCGTATCCGTCGTCGACGGCAATCCAGCCTTCATGTCGTTGGCTTGCAATGAAGGCCAAGCCCGCATCACGCTGTGCCTCGAGGCTGTTGTATTCCTGGTCGAGGCCTTCGTCAGTGGACTTGCGTGTGTAGACGGCGCATCGCTTCTTTGGCGTGACTGCGGGAATCTGGTTTCGACGCACTGAGCTCATGCTGCCCCCTTCTTCGAAGCAGGTGCCTTCAAACCAAAGAACACCGGGCCTGACCAATGGCTGCCTGTGATGCGTTTGGCTACAGCGGACAGGCTCTTGAAGCGTTGCCCCTGGTACTCGAAATCATTCGATCCGCGCACCAGCACACGATGTTCAATGTCGTCGTAGATGCGTGTCAGGACGGTACCGGGCAGTAGGCGTTGGCTATCGCCGCGCAGTTGCTTGGGCAAGATGCCGGTTTCGCCAACATCCTCGAGCTTCTTGCGCAGTGACGGTTTCAAACCGCCAAACGCGCGCTCTTGCATCCGGTAGGCCAGGCGACTTTCCAGCCAGACCCGATGGTGGTGATTCGGCCGTTCATCGAAATGGTCGTCCCAGAGAGCCCAAAGATCATCCATCGAAAGATGGGGAATAGCCGCGACGCGGGCGGCGACTGAGGCGGGCGTTGGTGAGGTTGCGTGTGCTGTCATGGGCGAACTCCGTTGTTGTGATCGGGGTTCGCATTCACGCGCTGTTGGCCGGGGAAGCCAAGGCAAACCTGCTCGCTGTTTTTGGTGATGTCGCGCGATTGGCGGGCACGAAGGCGCAGCAGCGCGGCAGCCAACAGATCAGCGATTTCTTGATGCCCGTGCCGTGGCCGGTCAGGTGATGAGCAAATGGAGATAGGTTCGATTTCTGTCATGGCAAGCGTTCCGATCGAAAACGCTGCTCATGCTAGAAACCAAGGGCACTTCGCGTAACGTGATTTAGCGTGAATGCGCGGGTTTGGCGCTATGTCTCTTTGGGCCTATACCAAGCCGCGCGCTGGCCATTCACTTCCCGATACCGAAGCTCGAAAAGGCGGGATTCGTGCACGACCTGCCGCCAACTGCTGCACCCATACTTGGCCGGCAGTTGATCGGGATACCTTTCTGCAATCCATCGTCCAGCAGTAGCGACCGGCGTCCACTCGTCGACAGCCAACTGATCTGCCGCTTCACGCAATGCGCGAACAATTCCGGCTGCGGGCCAATCCACCGAGCCATCCGGCGCTATGCCGTTGATCACCAGATCGCGGAAGGCATCGGACTGGGCAAACTCCGCCGCCAGACGACGGGCCTGATCCATGTGCTCCGCCCAGCCTCGCAGTTGCTCAAAGTGTTGATCGACGCGACTGTAGGCCGCGACCAAGGACTCTTGCGCACCACGGCATCCGTCCAGACTCCAAAGGTCGTGCTGGTCGATAAAGTGGTGCACCAGGTTGTTTCGCAGCAGAACCAGTTCCTTCAGATCGTTTTGCGTCGTATCGAAATCCTCGGCAGACATCCGCAAGCTCATCTTCATCTTGAACGAGATGATGTTGTCGGGCGCATCTGGTTCGGCGACCTCGTCTTGGTCGCCGCTGGTGACATACGTTCCGAGCAGCGTGCCAACCAACGTACCCAGAGTCTTGTTTGCGGCATCCGCAATGCGCTCCGCCTGGTTCGATTCGAGGGGTGATCCTGACGCGGAGATTTCGTGGTGGGCCACGATGGCCTTCATCAACTGTTCGTACTGCTGCAGACGCAAGAGACAACGGCCCAGCATTCGTTGCACCTCGCGTTGCAAGGTCTGCAGTTCTTCATCTATGGGTTGGATCGGCAAGCCTGTCATCGAGGGACTCACCGTACTGGCAATTGCCCGTTCGAGACGAACTGATCGAAGCTGTCAAAGCTCTCGCCGTCTTGCCAAGACCGATCCCATGACCGTGGTTCAGCACTTTCCAGTAGCAAAAGGGTCAGGACGCGATCTCCTGTGGTGTAGCTGTGCTTGAACTCGCGCAACTTCATGTGTGGTGCCTCCTCCGGGCACCAGATCGCGGCAGACATCTCCGTGCCATCCCACTCCTGCTCAACGGTGGAATCAGCAGCCAGGGTGCCGGGTAATGGTTCCTGCGGATCGTCAGTGCGCCGAATGCGGGCGCGCGTCTTGACCGCGCTGCTGCTGCGCCATTCGTACTTCACGAAGCCGTTGTCCCAATAGACAAGGATTGCCCGCTGCGTGGTGAATTTGATGAACCGAATGCATAGCGCCTCGAACGACACCTGGAACCGTTTGGCAAGGGCGCTCAGGACATGCAAGTCGATGCGCTGGTTCGAGATCCACTCGCGCAGCAAGTCGCCAGGCATCAGCAGGTTGCTGGCAAAGTCGTCCGCCTCACGTTCGATGACACGGATAGTGTCAGCGCCGGAGTACACGCTTTCCTTGTCGCAGTTGAAACTTTGCCGCTGATCGCGGTGAAGGATGAAGTGGCCCAGTTCGTGAGCGATGGTGAAACGCTGGCGTTCGGGGTTTGCCTTGCCGTTATAGAAGATGCCCCACTCTGCGGTGTCCTGTGGGTTGCGCACCAACATGCCTTCGCAGCTATTGATGTCCAGCACCATCGGGGCCTTGATCTCCCGCACCCCTTTGCCGTAAGGCGTCTCTGGAAGCATTTGCCGGACGACTTCCAGATCCACGGCATCCGGCATGCCGTCGGCGTGCCACGCCCGCAACCATCTCAAGACGGTGCTGGCCGCGATGGAACCGGTTAGGGGCTGGGATGAGCTCAATTGTCAGACCGCCTTAGTTCTTGTCGGGGAACATGATTTTGAGTGCCTGACGGTAACGATCCTTCTCCTCGTCCGTCATTCCAGCGTACTCGCGGAAGAAGGCCACATCTTCTGGACTGGCCTGAGGAACCTGTTCAATGGGCTCGCCCATGATGTCCTCCATCGTCACGCCCAGCACCCTGGCCAAGGCCTGGACCCGTTCAGCGGAGGGACGCTGGCCGTCCTTCATCTCCAGTTCCCATATATACGCCTTGGTACAGCCGACTTCGTCGGCGACCTGTTGCAAGGTCAATTTCTTCGCCTCGCGTAAGCGTCGCAGGCGTGCTCCGAACGCTGAAGCCATAGCGATGCTCCTGTAGGGGAAAACAGTCAGTTAACAAAAACAAGACCGCTAGTATAGCTGCGAGATACAAATAACGTCTAGATGTGCCGCTTTGATTGACAAGCGGAAATCTGAGGTTCAGAATTGCGCTTGTATCTCGCTGCTTTACTTGTGCGAGGTGCGTGTTCAGTAACCTAGTCGCTGGCCAGTGCAGTCCGTACATCGGTCGCAGACCTTCGACGCCGATCCAGAAAGGACGATCAAGATGAAGAAGACCTTTGTCGACGTGATGCTCGAGCTGCCGGTGGACGCCACGCTGCGCGACTTCCTGACCACCCACAGCCTGCCAGTGCCCGATGGCTTTGCCTGGGATGACACACCGGAGACCAGTCAGTTTTTGGTCGAAGCGGTCAAAGTCTGGCCCGACATTGCTGCCCGCGACCGGATGACGGCCAACCTCATGGCCAGCGTTCAGTTGGGCGATGCGGCTGGTAAGCAGGCGATGTTTGAGGCGGCCGTGGCCGATGGTGCTGCGCTTGCGGGTTTGGCGCTGTGTGCAAGCGACATCCACCGTTCCTTCTGGCTCTACGTCCACCACCCGGCACTGTTCGAGCGTGCCTATGACTTCAGCTTTTGGGAACAGCATGGGCAACAGACACAGCAATACGATCTTGGCCTGAAACGCCAACCGAACGGTTCGGATGCCAATCTGACCGCGTTGCGTCACGCCATCTCGGCCTTCTACAAGCGCGAACTCCAATGCGGAGACGGCAGCGTGGCGCACTTGGTCGAGCGCAGCCCGGGCGTGTTCCTGCTGTCGGTCCATGTCAAGGACATGGCGATGCTGCGTCTGGAGTTCGAGGGAGCGACCCTGAAACGCCGGGTCGGCAACCCCAACATCCACATGGTGCTGGAGTACGCCAAGTCCACCGGTGTGGTGCGCACGCTGGTGCGCGGCGGCGCAAAGTATCAGCAAATGCTGGTCGAGGCCTTTGCGGAACATGTGCTGGGCGTGAAAGCAAGCGCTCACAAGATCAAGTCGCCGACTCTGGATCTGTCGATGCTGCGCACCGGGTTCGATGTGCCGGATGCGTTCGAGGACGGCTTCTCGATGGTTCAGTTGAAGGCACTCACCCTGCTCAGCCCTGACACGGCGCTGAAGATCGAATGCACGGCGATGCAATCCAGCCAGCAACGCTCGGTGCACGATTTGCTGAAGGAAAAGCTGCCGGGCCCGCTGGAGGGGCAGTGGGCGGTGACGGCGGCGCAGGTAAATCTCTACTACCCACCCGAGCCGGGCAGGACTCGCCCCAAGGTGGTCACCATCGAAGTGACCAGCAAAGGGCGGCTGAACCTGCACAAGTTCGACGCCAAGATGCAGGCGCAGCTGGAAGGCTACTTGGTTGCGGTGGGCATCTTGCAGAAGGGCCAGACCCTCAGCGCCCAGGAGTTGCCGCCGGAGACCGACCCAGTCAGTTCTTCATCCGCTTTCGAGGACTGACCAATGACGACGCACGATGCCTGGGCCCTGGTTTGCCGACTGTTCGCAGGCGGCACGCCGGTGCTGCGGGCCACGCTGTCGCCACGCGAGGTATCTGCTTTGTCTATGCTCGGCAAAACCGTCAGGCCAACAGTGGTGGATCAGTTTTTTGTGCTCTGTCCCCACTGTCAGCAGCATCGGGCGCAGGTCTGGGGCGATGGACGGGGCGGTCGAATCTGCCGGTGCCCGGAGTGTGGCCAGGTTCCTGTCGAGGCAATCGACGGTGCGGCGTTGGCCCTGGACGAAGACTGGCTGCGGCAGAAAATGCGCCTCGCGCTCGACATCGAGAGCCGCGACGACATCGATGACTTGGGCGACGGTGCTTGGCGGCTCGGCAATGCCCGCAGCTCGCCGGTCGTGCTGGCCCGAGAGCTGACGAGAGTGCTGCATGAGCCGTCCTTGCTGGATCGTGTTCGGGTGGCGGGAAGCAACATCCGGGTAATCACCCCCAGGCCGCGCACGACCCGTGGATCGCCCTTCTGCTCCGGTGTGGAATGGCTGGCGCTGGAAGAACGATTCACGTTCTATGGCGGCGGGATCGCCTTCATCCCTTCGATACCGTCTGTAGCGCCAGCAGTGGCCGATCCGGCCGCACCTGTGAACGGGCCATTCTCGGCGGACTTCAAGTGGGCGACGCTGCCGGACGTGCAGGCAACGCCGATCCGGTTCACCGATGGTCAGGCCAAAGTGTTCGAGTCGCTGTGGTCGTTCAAGGGGGGCGAGGTGGACGGCGAAAGGGTCATGCAGCGTGCCGGCCAGAAGAGCGACAAGCCAATTGACCTGTTCAAGATCAAGTCGAAGGACAAGGGCAAGCCGGAGCACGAGGCGAGGCTGGCGGCCTACGGAGCACTCGTCGTCACGCAGCAACGCGCAGGCTTGTACTCCATGCCTTGCGCGGCGGCTGTGTTGGCGTGATGGATTGCTGCTCCAAGCCCACCCGACAACGAATGGCAATGGCACGCGCGCAAATGATGGTCGCAAAAGGCCATGTGCGTGTGCCACGGCGAAGAAGTTAGCGCCGATTTCGAGAGAAGAGAGGGCGGAACGGAGGGCAACCGGGGATGTTCCTGCCAGGCCACAGGAGCCTGGTCGCACACGCAGAATGTGCGGGAACCCCGCGTGTCATGCGGGAAGCACAAATGAAAACGCCCAACTGAGAACAGTTGGGCGCTGAATTTTGGTGGCCGAAGACGGAATCGAACCGCCGACACGGGGATTTTCAATCCCCTGCTCTACCAACTGAGCTACTCGGCCAAATTGTGTGGAACCGTGATCAAACCCGGTTTCCGGAAAAAAAAGACCCGCATTTCTGCAGGCCTTCGAAAGTGGTGGCCGAAGACGGAATCGAACCGCCGACACGGGGATTTTCAATCCCCTGCTCTACCAACTGAGCTACTCGGCCACATGTTTCGTTGCAGCGAGGTCGCTGCCAAGGACGCGTATATTACGGAGGTCGGCTGCCTTCGGCAAGCGTTTTGCCAAGATTTCTTCACATTGCCGTCTGCGGGCTCGCAAGTGCTTGATCCTCCGTTGTGGGACGGGGGCGTGGTCAGTCGATCATCGTCTGCGGTGGAAATCAGCAGATCGCCGCGATCGCCAAAGCTGCAAGGCCAAGGGCTGCGCCGGACCCGCGCCGCGCCGGTCCATGGAACGCTGTTTTCATGGCCGTTGCCGGCGATCGTTGCGGCGTAGTGTCGGCATTCCTTTCCTGATGCTGGCAACAGCAGAGCCGGTCACCATGTCCGATTCCCTCGCTACCTCCCGTATCGTGCTGGCCTCGCGTCCGCAGGGCGCACCAAGCGCGGCCAACTTCCGCCTGGAACAGGCTGCGCTGCCGGCATTGGGGGATGGCGAAGTGCTGCTGCGCAACCGCTACCTGTCGCTGGACCCGTACATGCGCGGACGCATGGACGAGGGCCCGTCGTACGCCGCGCCGGTGGCGGTGGGCGCGGTGATGGAAGGGCAGACCGTGGCCGAAGTGCTGCGATCCAGCGCCGAAGGTGTGGCGGTCGGAGATCTGCTGCTGGCGCCGGGTGGCTGGCAGACCCACGCAGTGCTGCCGGCCAAGGCGCTGGGGCGTCGGCTGGATCCGGCCGGACTGCCGCTGAGTACCGCGCTGGGGGTATATGGCATGCCCGGCTTCACCGCCTATTCCAGCCTGCACGAAATCGCCCGTTTGAAGCCGGGTGAGACGCTGGTGGTAGCTGCCGCGACCGGGCCGGTGGGCGCGACCGTCGCCCAGCTGGCCAAGCTGCAGGGCGCGCGCGTGGTCGCCATCGCCGGTGGCGAAGCCAAGCGTGCCTACCTGCAGACGCTGGGCGTGGACGTGGCGCTGGATCATCGCGCGGCTGATTTTGCCGATCAACTGCGCGCGGCAGTGCCCGCCGGCATCGACGTGTACTTCGAGAATGTCGGTGGCCATGTGCTGGATGCAGTGCTGCCGCTGCTCAACGACTTCGCCCGCATTCCGGTGTGCGGCACCATCGCCACCTACAACGAGCGGGGCATCGAGCAGCCCGGCCCGGACCGGTTGCCCGCACTGTTCAGCCAGATCCTGCGCCAGCGCCTGACCGTGCGTGGTTTCATCGTGCACGACTTCAACCACCTGTGGCCGGACTTCGAACGCGAGATGCGGCAGTGGCTGCGCGAAGGTCGCATCCAGTACCGCGAGGATGTGGTGGAAGGGCTGGAGAATGCGCCGGAGGCGTTCTTCGGGCTGTTGCAGGGGCGCAACTTCGGCAAGTTGGTGGTGAAGCTGGATTGAGGGCTTGGTGGTGTGCCGACCAAGGTCGGCACCTGCCGGAAGCTGAGCGTGCCGATCAAGGTCGGCACCTGCTTCAGGCAGTCGAGGCCTTTTCCCGGCGCAGCAGTTCGCGCTTGCGCGCTACGCCCCACGCATAGCCGGACAGGTCGCCGTCGCGGCGCACCACGCGGTGGCAGGGCACCGCCACCGCCAGCGGGTTGCTCGCGCATGCGCGGGCAACCGCACGGCTCGAGCGCGGGGCGCCGATGCGCGCGGCGACATCCGCATACGACGCAGTCTGCCCGCGCGGAATCTGCTGCAGTGCCTGCCACACCCGTTGCTGGAACGCGGTGCCGCGGATATCCAGCGGCAGCGTGGCGCCTCGCGAAGGATCCTCGACCAGGCCTACCACCTGTGCCACCAGTTGCTCATAGCCCTGGTCGGCACCGACCAGTTCGGCCTGGCGGAAGCGTTGCTGCAATGACTGCAGCAGCGTCTCCGGATCGTCGCCGAGCAGGATCGCAACCACGCCGGTGGCACTGCTGGCCACCAGCACGCTGCCCAGTGAGCTTTCGGCAAGCGCGAAGTGGATGACTTCGCCGCGACCACCTGCGCGCCATTGCTTGGGAGTCATGCCCAGCAACTTCGGTGCGTTCTCGTAGAAGCGTCCACTGGAACCGAAGCCGGCATCGTGGAAGGCATCGGTGATGCGCTCCTATTGTTCCAGTCCGGTGCGCAGGCGGTCGGCGCGCAGCGCGGCGGCGTACTGCTTGGGGGTCAGCCCGGTGGCCTGCTTGAAAAGACGATGCAGGCGCGTCGGGCTGCAGCCGGCGATGTCGGCCAGCTCCTGCAGCGAAGGTTCGTCGAGGCTCGCCTGAAGGTGGCGGCAGACCCGTTCGACGCGGGCATCGAAGGCGGTGGTGGCGGTACTGTCCATGGCCGGATTCTGGCACGTGCCGGTGCTGCGGAAACTCCGTTTCCTGCACCGACGGGCCAGGCCCGGAAACGGAGTGTCGGCAGGGGAGATGCGCGGCATCGTGGCGGCCACTTCACAACCGGTACTGCCACCATGCGCCTGAACAACAAGATCGCCCTCATCACCGGAGCCAGCGCCGGCATCGGCCGCGCCGCCGCGCTGCGCTTCGCCGCCGAAGGGGCGAAGCTGGTGCTCAACGCACGGCGGCCGGAGCCGCTGCAGGCGCTGGCCGAGCAGATCCGTGCCGCCGGCGGCGAGGTGGTGGTGCATGCCGCCGACGTGGCGGATCCGGCCACGGCCCCGGCACTGGTCGATCTGGCCCGGCAGTCATTTGGTGGCCTGGACATCGCGCTCAACAATGCCGGCATGCTCGGGCCGGGCGTGCCGGCAGCGGAGTTCCCGGTGGACGCCTGGCGCGAGGTGATGGCGACCAATCTGGATGCGGCCTTCCATGCCGCACGCGCGCAGTTGCCGGCACTGCTGGCGCGCGGGGGCGGCTCGCTGGTGTTCGTTGGCACTTTCGTCGGCCACACGGTGGGCTTCCCCGGCATGGCGGCCTATGCGTCGAGCAAGGCCGGGCTGATCGGCCTGAGCCAGGTGATCGCCGCCGAATACGGTGCGCGCGGCGTGCGCAGCAACGTGCTGCTGCCCGGTGGCACCGATACCGAGATGGGCCGGCAGGCGGCACCGACCGGCGATGCGCGCGACTTCGTGCGCTCGCTGCACGCACTGAAGCGCATGGCCGAGCCGGAGGAGATCGCCAACGCGGCGCTGTTCCTGGCCAGCGATGAAAGCAGTTTCGTTACCGGAACCGCGATGCGTGTGGAGGGCGGGGTATCGATCACCCGCACCTGAGCACGGTCACCGACGTGGCCGGTAGCGGATACCGCTGCTGGCCATGAAGCCCTTCGGATCGAAGCGGGCCCATGCCTCGCCCCAGTCGAAGCGGGCGTGGCCGCCGGCCAGCTTGCGCCCCAGCGCCGCACCCAGCGTGCGGCGCATGAAGGTGACTTCGGCATCGATCGCGGCCTGGGTCGGCCAGCCGTCTTCCAACGTTGCACCGGGTAGATCGACGCCCATCGTCACCATGTCGAGCTGTTGCCCGTGGAAGCACAGGCTGATGCCAGCGGGCGCGCCGCCCAGGCTGAGCCGGTGCAGGCTGAGCCAGACGTAGCCGGTGCCGACATCGCGCTCGCCATGCATCAGCGTGACGAAGGCGACACGCGCCTCATCCCGTGCCAGGGTGGGGCCGATCAGAGTCGGCAGATTGCCGAGCTGGATGCTGCCGTCGGTCGCATCAATGATCATCGGCACGGCGTGTGCTGCGCGCTGGGCAGAAGAGGGCATGGCGTACCGGTGGGCGTTGTTCCTCGGATTCTGGCTGCGCGGGGGCAGTGGCGGCAAGCCAGTGCCTGCACATGACGTTGGCGCAGGACTGACCTGTGGATTACCCGCCAGCCTCTAGCGTGGTGCACAGCGTTGGCCTGCCGCCGACGAGGGAGTTTTCGATGAACGAGCGAGACAAGGATCAGGACCCGAAGCAGGGCGTCCAGGAAAGCCGCCAGGACAGGAAGCAGGACGATGTGGCCAAGCAGCGGCCCGGGCAGCGCGACCAACAGGTGCGCGATGCGCACTCACGCGGCCCGCAGCGCAAGGACGGCGACCAGGAGCCGGCCTGAGTTGCCGGCGCTGAAAAGAAAAACCCGCAGATCACGGAGATCTACGGGTTCTTCTGCATAGTGGTGGAGCCAAGGAGGATCGAACTCCTGACCTCGTCATTGCGAACGACGCGCTCTCCCAGCTGAGCTATGGCCCCACGGCAGGGCTTCAGTCTAGCCAAGCGCCTGCCGCTTGCCAAGCCGATCAAAGGAATTTCGTGTCGAGACGCGAGGCACATCAGCGGGTGACTGTGCCGAAACCGCTTGTTTCGCCGGGTTTGGGCGCCGCGCAACGAAATCGTAACAATTTGGGGGATAATGGCGGCTTGCGCAGTTCTCCTCCTTTTTGCCGCCCGGCTCGCGCAGGCCGCACGGACGCCTCCTCAGAGCATTTCATGCCCTCCCATTCCGATTCCCGCCGCCTGTCGGGTCTGTCGTCTTCCTTCGTTTCCTTCCGCCGCCATCCGCTGGCCCTGGCCTGTGCCGGCCTGGCTCTGGTCGGGAGCTTCGGTGCCGCCGCGCAGGACAGCGCGCCGACCCCGACCGGGCTGGACACGATCACCGTGACCGCCGAACACCGCGAGCAGAACCTGCAGGAAGTGCCGGTCTCGGTGGGCGTGGTGCAGGGCGAGCGCATGCGCGACTTCACCGCCGGCGGCGATGACACCCTGCTGGCGCTGTCCGGCCGCGTGCCGAGCCTGTATGCGGAAACCACCACCGGCCGCATCTTCCCGCGCTTCTACATCCGCGGCCTGGGCAACATCGACTTCTACCTGGGTGCCTCGCAGCCGGTGTCGATCATCCAGGACGACGTGGTGCTGGAGCACGTGGTGCTGAAGTCCAACCCGGTCTATGACGTCGACCAGGTGGAAGTGCTGCGCGGCCCGCAGGGTTCGCTGTTCGGCCGCAACACCACCGCCGGCATCGTCAAGTTCGACACCCTGAAGCCGACCCAGGATTACACCGGCCGCGTCAGTGCCAGCTATGCGACCTATAACAGCGTGTCGATCGACGGCGGCTTCGGCGGCCCGATCAACGACATCGCCTCGTTCCGCGTGTCGGCCCTGTACCAGCACCGCGACGACTACGTCGACAACACCTACCGCGGCCCGAGCGCCGACGGCACGGTCAGCCCAAAGAAGAACGCCATGGGCGGCTTCGATGACCGCAACGTACGCGCGCAGCTGCTGCTGACCCCGAGCGACCAGTTCTCGATCCTGGCCTCGGCCCACGCCCGTGATTACGAGGGCACCTCGACCCTGTTCCTGCGCGGTGCGCTGACCAAGGGCTCGAACAAGACCGACGTGCCGCGTGACAAGGTCGCCTACGACGAAGCCGACAACAACCCGCAGGCCTACAAGACCTACGGCGGCTCGGTGAAGGCGCGTTACGACTTCGGCGCGATCGACTTCACCTCGATCACCGCCTACGAAACCACCTCCGGCTACAGCCGCGGCGACACCGACGGCGGCGCCGCGGTGAACTTCCCGGTCAACGGCGTGCCGAACGGCTACGGCCAGTCGATGGGCCGCATCCGTGACCTGGACCAGTGGACCCAGGAATTCCGCCTGGCCAGCCATGATGACAGCGCCCTGCAGTGGCAGGCCGGTGCGTTCTACTTCAACGGCAGCGACACCACCGACTTCTACCAGCGCGCGTGGTTCCTGCAGGGCGCGGCCCGCAACCCGAACAACTGGGTGCGCCTGCGCAACAAGAATACCTCGTGGGCCGGTTTCGGCCAGATCAGCTACGCCTTCACCGACAAGTTCACCGTCACCGCCGGCCTGCGCCAGACCAAGGACGAGAAGCACACCCGCTTGCTGAAGACCGCTGACACTGCCGCTGGCGTGGTCACCTACAAGGGCCGCACCGACGTCAGGATGTCCGACACCACCCCGAGCTGGGATCTGAGCGCGATGTACCAGATCACGCCGGACGTGAGCGTCTACGCCAAGGTCGCGCGTGGCTTCCGCGGCCCGACCATCCAGGGGCGTTCGGCGGTGTTCAACGCCGATTTCACCACCGCCGATTCCGAGACCATCCTGTCCTGGGAAGCGGGCGTGAAGAGCAGCCTGTGGGACAACCGCCTGCGCCTGAACGCCACCGCGTTCACCTACACCGTCAACGACATCCAGCTCAACGGCAACGATTCGGACGGCAATGGCGTGCTGTTCAATGCCGACAAGGCCAAGGCCTACGGTTTCGAAGCGGACATGGAGCTGCGCCCGATCCCGAACCTGACCCTGAGCGCCGGCCTGAGCCTGTTGCACAGCGAGATCAAGGACAAGCGCGTGTACGCGCAGGTCTGCGGCCTCAACGGCCAGGTGGTGTGCACGGTGAATGACCCGACCATCAAGGTCGGTGCCAACACCTTCGCCCAGATCGACGGCAACCCGCTGCCGAACGCGCCGAAGTACAACGTCAACCTGGCCGCCCGCTACGACTTCCCGGTCAGCGACGCGGGCACCATGTTCGTGTCCACCGACTGGAACAAGCAGGGTTACACCAGCTTCGTGCTGTACGACAGCAAGGAGTTCAACTCCAAGGGCGACTTCGAGGGTGGCCTGAAGATCGGCTACTCGGGCAACTACGGTGCCTACGAAGTGGCGCTGTTCGCGCGCAACATCACCAACGAGAAGAACCTCAAGGGTGTGATCGAGAACTACATGGCCGCGGTCTACAACGAACCACGTACCGTCGGTGTCTCGCTGAACATGAACTGGTAATGCGCTGTCGCGACGGCGGAGCATCCCGCCATCGCACTGCTGGAATGCAAAGGGCGGCCCGGATTACCGGGCCGCCCTTTTCGTTGCTTCAGACCGCAGTGAGGTTGCTGTCCTGGCTGCGCTGGCCGAAGGTCAGGGCCCAGGTGGCGCTGTCCACCTGCTGCCGGTCCTGTTCCTGCTGCTTGCGTGCGCGGCTGGCACCGAACCAGCGGCCTTCGCCGTTGATCAGCGGTGCCATGCGTACCACGTCCACATACTCCGGATCGATCTCGCTGGCACGCTGCAGCCAGGTCAGGGCGAGGAATGCATTGGCCGGGACGCCGTTACCGAAGTGGTAGATGTCGGCCAGATAGCCGGCAGCCCACAGCTTGTCGTCGTCGTCGCCGCGCCACCACAGCGGAATCAAGGCGCGTTCGACCGCTTCGCGCTTGTGCGCGTCGTTCCGGCCATCGAATGCCAGGCAGGCCAGGTTGCGGCAGGTTGGGCCCCACACGCGCTCGCCGGCCTCGGCCTCATCCAGGCAGCGCAGGTACAGCTCGCGCGCACGCGCTTCATTCTCCGCGCCGCCTGCGGCGACGAGGCGTACGGCCAGGTTGTAGGTGGCGATCAGGTCGCCGCCTTCCACCGCACGCTCCTGCCAGTAGGCGGCCTTTTCCGCATCGGCGAACTGCGGTTGGTCGCGGCCACCGAGGCGGCCCTTGTACAGGTCGCACAGCGCCGACATCGCGCCGGCGTCGCCATCGTCCGCCATGCGCTGCAGCAGCGACAGGCCTGCGGCTTGCGAAACATCACAGAACAGATTGGCGGCGAACGTCACCGCCGAGGTGTCGTCCTGCTGCGCAAGCTTCAACGCGCGCTGCAGCAGGACACTGGCGCGTGTCGGGTCGCTGGCCTGGCCGAGCAGGCCATGCTCGATGGCGGTGGCGGCCCAGAGCAGGCCGATCGCCGAATCGCCTTCGCGCGCGGCATAGTCCACCACCTGTGCGAACAGTGCTTCGGCACCGTCGACATGGGCGAACGAGGTGCAGGCCTCGAGGTTGCTGAGCCCCTCATGCAGGACCACATCGCGGTCCAATGTCCATGCCTGCTGCAGATCTTCAAGCACCGCCTGCATGTGGTCCTGATCCCACTGCACGACGCCTTCGCTGTCTTCAACGCGGCCAAGACGGTAGCGCAGCCCGGCGCGCTGGGCCAGCACCTGCGCGCGCAGGTGGCGGTCCAGGTGCCAGTCGAGGATCTGCGTGTAGGCGCGCTCGTGCGCGGCCACGGCCTCGGCATCCTCACGGTGGGGCAGATCGCCCATCCAGTCCTGCTCCTTGTGCCACCGCAGCGCGTTGCTCTGCGCCAGTTCCAGGCCACGGCACCAGCTACCCTCGATGAAGTTCTCCATCGCCTCATGGCTGCCGCCCCAGCGCGGGTACAGGAAGTACAGGGTGTCCTCCAGCGTGGCCAGATCGTCCGGGCGCTGCTCCAGTACCAGGCGCATCCAGTACGCCAGTGGTGCGTCGAAATCGTCCTGGCTGCGCTCGCGCAGCAACGGGGGCAGCGTATCCGGCAGCGTCTGCAACGGCGTGCCGAAGCGCGACAGCAGCTGCAATGCCTTTGGCCAGGCTTGAGGGTAGTGCTCGGCCAGCGTGGCGTCATCGGATGCGGCGGGTTCCCCGGCCTGCAGCGCACGCAGCCAGTTCGGTTCGCGCAGGTAGCTGGTGATGCGCTTGATGCCATCCAGCGCCAACGCAGGTCGTGGCGACAGCGGCATCGCCTGCAGGTAGGCGTGCACGGCATGGTCGCGGGCCAGCTGCGCCGCCAGCCACTGGCTGTCTTCGACCAGTGCTGCAACATCGGCGCTGCGCAGTTCGCCGGCAGCGTCCTGCCAGCAGGCGCCCAGGCAAAGCCAGGCGTAGTAGCTGTCGGGGGCGGCCGAGGCCCACTGCTGGGCCTGTTGCAGGCGGGCTTCCAGCGTCAGCGTGGCGTCGTGCAGGTTGCGCAGCCGCCAGCGGATGCCGGGCAGCGCATTCTCTCCCTGCAGCCAGGCCAGCTCATGTGGAGCAAGCAACGCATCCAGTTCGGCATAGCGCCGTTCCTGCAGCGCAGTGCGCGCCTGCACGCGCCAGGCAAGGTCTTCGGGGGAAAGCCCGTCTTTTGCAAATCCGTTTGTCATTGCTGCAATCCAGCGAGTACGAGGCTGGACATTAGAAGCGCGGTCGTTAGCGGCGGCAAGCAGGACATGCGGCTGCCATGTCGGTGGCATTCAGCAGGAGGCTTGAAGGTGAATCCCGTCACCCGGAACAGGCGTTCGCGCTGCGGATCGTCCATGTGCAGCGGAAAGGCAAGCAGCAGCTCGGGCCGGTAGGCGAGTGTGCCCTGGCCCTGTCTCTACGCCTCGATTCCGGGAAATAGCCGTGCATCAGGGCGTGCGGATGCAGCCAGGGTTCGAGCTTGTCCTGCGCCGGCAGCGGGGGGCTGTTCGATCAGGCGTGCCGAAAGCGCGAGGTAGTGAACCGAACGGGCCAGGTCCAGCCCGCCCGTCAGTGCCGCGTAGGCGTTGAGCTGGCTGCTGCGATCCATGCAGGGGTGCCGCCGGCCAGCAGCGTGACGATCGTCCATCGCAATATGCCGGAAGAGGGCCATGCAGGCATGCAGCAATGTCCTTGTCGAGCATTGGCAGGGCCGCCCCGTGAGGCGGCCGATGCGGGTTGCTAGTTCGCCGGCAGCAGCGCCTGCAGGCGCGACTCCAGTTCCTGCTGGCGCCAGCCGGCCAGTGCGGCGGGCCATTGGCGACGTTCCAGATAGCTTTCCAGGTGCTTGCGCGAGGCAAGGATGCCATCTGGCAGTCCCAGTTCGCGGCTGCGTTCGGCCACGGCATCCTGCAGCTTCTTCAGCGCCTGCTTGTTGCTGTCGTTGGCCGGCAGCGCCAGCGGCGCGTCGGCTTCGTCGGCCAGCGGCGTGGACAGCGCCTGCCACACGGCGCCGGCCAGTTTGCGCGGTGCCTTTGGGAACTGCTCGAACAGCTTGCCCAGCGCTGCCTCGTCGGCCGGAGGCGTGCGCGCCAGAGTGGCGGCCAGTTCGTTGTCCAGGATCCAGCTTCGCGGGCGGTCGCTGCTGCGTGCCTGCACATCACGCCAGCGCAGCAGGCGCAACAGGCGGTGCTGCGCGGCGTCATCAAGGAACTGTGCCGAGCGCATCGCCAGGTGCGGCCAGCGATCTTCATCGTTGGCGACACTGGCCAGCAGGCGCTCGCCATCGTCGTGCAACCACTGCTGGCGGCCGAGCGCCTGCAGCCTGGCATCAATGGCGTCGTGCAGTGCGAACAGGTGCTCGACATCGTCGGCGGCGTACTGCAGCTGCGACTCGGACAGCGGGCGGCGCATCCAGTCCGAGCGGGTCTCGCCCTTGGCCAGCGCCACTCCGGTGATCTCCGCCACCAGCTTCTGGTAGCCCATACCGCCGCCGATGCCGGCCAGCGATGCCCCGATCTGGGTGTCGAACAGCGGTCGCGGCAGCACGCCGCAGGCCCACTTGAAGGCAACCAGGTCTTCGCTGGCGCTGTGCATTACCTTGGTGATGGATTCATCGGCCAGCCAATGCGCAAGCGCCTCGGTCATGCCGGGGATCAGCGGGTCGATGAGCAGGATGTCCTGCCCGACCGCCATCTGCACCAGGGCCAGCTGCGGCCAGTAGGTGCGTTCACGGATGAATTCGGTGTCCAGGCCGATGCGGGTCGGGCGCTGCTGGAAGTACGCTTCCAGCTCGGCGGGGGTGGTGATCCAGGTTGCCACGGGTCAGGGCCTACTACTCGGGTTTGCTCAGGCAGGGGAGAATAGCCTAACGTCGGTCCGCGTCTGTGCCGAAGGAGGCTCTGCTTGCGTTTTCCGTTGTCGCCCGTGTTGTGCACCGCCCTGGCCGTGGCCCTGGCCGGCTGCACGCCGTCGCCGTCCGCGCCGGCGGAACGGGCCGCCAGCGAAGAGGCGCGCGCGGCCGAGGGCGCCGACACCGGCGCCAATGCCAGTTCGCAGGCCGGGCAGGGCAGCGTGACCATCGCCGGTGAAGATGCCGCCGAGGACGTACAGCAGTGGACGCCGCCACGGGTGGACCGCCAGGGCCGCAGCCTTGCCCAGTTGCGGCGCGCCGCCGAGCAGGCGTTCGCTGAAGGCCGGCTCTATGAAGATGCGGATGCCGCCATTCCGCTGTGGCTGGCGGTGCAGGAAGAAGACCCGGATGACCGCCAGGCCCGGCTGGGCCTGCAGCGTGCCCGCCAGCGACTGCAGCAGCTGGCCGATGCCCTGCTGGTGCGGCCGCTGAAGCAGCGCGAGGCGCTGGCCGAGGCCAGCCGCCAGGCACTGGTGTTGCTGACCCTGTCGCCGAAGGACGAGCAGGTGCGTGCGCTGCAGGCGCGGGTGGAGCTGGCGCAACGGGTGGTGGCCTACAACCGTGCTGGCGAGGAGGACCTGCGCTCGGACCGTATCGGTGAGGATGGCGACGGTGCCATCGGCAACTTCCGTGAGGCGCTGGCGCTGGATGAAGACAACAGCCGCGCACGGCAGGGCCTGGCCGCAGCCGAGAGCGGGTTGATCCGCCGTGCCGAACAGGCTGCTCGGGCGCGCGATTTCGCCAGTGCGGGTACCTGGCTGGCCGAAGCCAGCAAAGTGCGCGATTCGTCGCCGACGATCGCCGACGCCTTCGAACGCATCGAGCAGATCCGCGCCGCCACGCTGCTGCAGCTGCGTGATGACGGACTGCTTGACCTTGCCACGCCACAAGGCCTGAAGCCGGCGCGCGAGAAGCTGGCCGAGGCGCTTCGCATCGCTCTGCCGGGTGATGCAGTGGTGGGCCAGCTTCGCGAGCGCATCGACCTGGCCACCCATTACGGGAGCTTCCGGCCGGGACAGGTGTTCAGTGATGCGATGCGCGATGGGGGGCGCGGACCGCAGATGGTGGTGGTGCCCCACGGTGGCTTCCAGATGGGTGCAGGCGATGCCGAGCCGGGCTCGAGTGATGCCGAGCGTCCGTCGCACTACGTGCGCTTCGATCGCGGCTTTGCCATGGCGATCACCGAGATCACCGTCAGCGATTTCGAGCGCTACGTGAAAGCCTCCAATGCGCGCCCGCGCGCGACCCGGCGTGGCCATTCGGTGGTCTACGACGAACGCAGCGGCAATTTCATCCGCCGCAGCGGCGTGGACTGGCGTTCCGACTACGACGGCGGTCGCGCGCTGGGCAACTCGCCGGTGATGCACGTCAGTGTGCGTGATGCCGAGAATTATGCGGCGTGGCTGTCCGAGCAGACTGGCCGCAGCTACCGGCTGCCCAGCGAAGCCGAGTTCGAGTACGCGCTGCGCGCTGGCAGCAGTGGCCGCTATCCGTGGGGCGATGCCGGCGTGCCGCCGCCAGGCAGCGGCAACTTCACCGGCAGCAAGGACGTTTCGCCTTCGGGACGGCACTGGCACAACGCGTTTATCGGGTACGGCGATGGCTGGTGGGGGCCGGCGCCGGTGGCCAGCTTCCAGGCCAATGCCTTCGGTCTGCACGATATGGGCGGCAACCTCAGCGAATGGGTGGCCGACTGCTGGCATGCCAGCTACCGCCGCGCACCGTCCGATGGCGTCGCCTGGTTCAACCCGGGCTGCCGGTCGCGGGTGATCCGCGGTGGCAACTGGGCCAATGCCCCCGAGCAGACCCGCGCGGCCTGGCGGCAGTCCCAGGATTCGGATACCACCAATGCCCGCATCGGCTTCCGCCTGGTGCGCGGCATCTGAGCGGCACCCGGCTTCACCCGCTGCGGGCAGCGGCGCACTAAGATTGCGCCGTGCCCGCCAGCCGGCGGGGCCAGCAGGAAGTCCCCCGATGCGCAACGATCCCTTCTCCCGCTCGTCGCAAGGCCCACAGCGGCGTGGCCTGTTCGGCAACATCCGCTGGTGGGTGCTGCTGCTGGCCGCCGGCTATGCGCTGTTCTACTGGTTCTCCAACCGCACGGTCGATCCGTACACCGGCGAGAAGGTGATGATCGACAGCAGCCTGGACGCGCGCCAGGAAACCGCGCTGGGGCTGCAGGCCTACCAGCAGATCCTGTCGCAGGAACGGCCGATAGACCCCAATGCACCGATCGCGCGCGATGTGCGCGATATCGCCCAGCGCCTGATTGCCAAGGTGGACGTGGTGGAGACCGCGCTGGCCCAGGAGCACGGCGTGCAGCCGGCGCATTTCGCGCGGGATTTCCAGTGGGAAGTGAATGTGATCCCGTCCGACCAGGCCAATGCGTTCTGCCTGCCGGGCGGCAAGATGGCGGTCTACACCGGGCTGGTGCCGGTAGCACGCACCCGCGATGCGATGGCGGTGGTGATGGGGCATGAGATCGCCCATGCGCTGCTGCGCCATGGTGCACAGCGCATGGCCCAGCAGAAGCTGACCCAGATCGGCCAGGTGGCCGGCGCCGCCAGCGGCATGGATGCGCAGCAGCAACAGATGATGATGTCGGCGATGGGCTATGGCTACCTGCTGCCGTATGCGCGCAGCCACGAGACACAGGCGGATGAAGTGGGGCTGATGCTGGCCGCAGCGGCGTGCTTCGATCCCCGCGAGGCGGTGCCGCTGTGGCAGCGCATGGGCCAGGCGAGTGGCGGCCAGGCACCGCCGGAGTTTGCCTCCACCCACCCGAACCCGGGCACCCGCATCCAGAACCTGCAGGCGCTGATGCCGAAGGCGCTCGAGTACCGGCAGAAGTTCTGCGAGCAGGCGAAGTAGGGTGGTGTTCGGCAGGGCTGCGCCCTGCACCTGCCGAAGCAACAGCAACAGCGTGCATTCCGTGGGATGGCGGGGTGGGTCCGGTTGCGGGGGCCGCTGCAAGTACGTCCATGTAGCTCGGTCGCCGCATCCATGCGGCTCACGCCCCCGCAACCGGACCCACCCCGCCTTCGACAGATTCTCGCGATCTGTCGGAATAGCGTGGGGTCAGATCCGTTTTCCTACGGAAAACGGATCTGACCCCGAATTGATTCGATATCTGACAGAGATTCATCCACGCATGGCGTGGATCTACCGACCGTCATCGGGAAACTGTCGAGGGTGGGGCGGTGTGGCTGTGCAGGACCGTTGGCGCCATGGATGGCGCCATCGAGCCCCCAGGGATGGGTTTACGGCGTGTCCTGCACAGCCACACCGCCCCGCCAAACCATCAGCAATCCAGAGCCGCTTTGGCTGTTGCTTCGGCCGTTGCTTGAAGCCTCTGCAGGTGCAGGGCGCAGCCCTGCCGACCACCCCTTTACTTGACCTGCACGTCGATCACGCCGTCGCCAACGCGGGCCTGCAGCGCGTCACCGGGCTGCACCTGGTTGACCTTCCGTACCAGCGTGCCATCGTCAGTGCGGGTCAGGATGCTGTAGCCACGGGCCACGGTGGCCAACGGGCTCACCGCTTCCAGTGAACGCGCCAGTCCGCGCAGTCGCAGTGCATCGCGCTCCAGCAGACGCTGCATCGCTGCCTGCGGCCGCCCGCGCAGGGCAGCCAGGCGGCGCTGCATCGCGTCGAGCTGGCGTTGCGGATGGTGCCCGCGCAGTACCGCGGCCGCATGGCGCAGGCGTGCGGCACGGCGCTCCTGCTGCTGGTTGAAGACCGCATGCAGGCGCCGACCCAGATCGAGCTGGCGGCGGCGCAACAGGTCCAGCCGCGCCTGCGGGCTCTGTGCGTTCAGGCGCAGCAGGGCGCGGTCGGCACGCTGCATCGCCTGCTGCATCGCATGCCGTTGCAGCTGCACCATGCGCGCGACCGTACGGCGCAGGCGCAGGGCCAGTTCGCGCTGGTCCGGTACCAGCAGCTCGGCTGCCACCGACGGCGTTGGTGCGCGCAGGTCGGCGGCAAAATCGCTGAGGCTGAAGTCGGTTTCATGGCCCACCGCCGACACTACCGGGGTGCGGCTGGCGGCGATCGCGCGGGCCAGTGCTTCATCGTTGAAGGCCCACAGGTCTTCCAGTGAACCGCCGCCACGGGTCAGCAGGATCACGTCGTAGCGGCCACTGGCATCGGCGGCCTGCAGCAGCCGGGTGATCTGCGCCGCGGCGCTGCTGCCCTGCACCAGGGTCGGCAGCAGGTCGACCTCCAACAGCGGGAAGCGGCGGCCGAGCACGCTCAGCACGTCGCGCACGGCGGCGCCGGTGGGCGAGGTGATCACCGCCAGGCGCTGCACGTGCGCCGGCAGCGGCCGTTTGCGTGCCGGGTCGAACAGGCCTTCGGCCTCCAGGCGTGCCTTCAGCTCCTCGAAGGCGCGGCGCAGTGCGCCTTCGCCGGCTTCCTCCATATGGTCCAGCACCATCTGGTACTCGCCACGGGCGTCGTACAGGGTCACCTTGCCGCGCACCAGCACGCGCATGCCTTCGCGCGGCACGAACTTCAGGTACTGCGCCTTCATCCGGAACATTGCCGCGCGCAGCTGCGCACGCGCATCCTTCAGGGTGAAATACAGATGCCCGGAGGCGGGACGCGCCACGCTGCCCAGTTCGGCCTCGACCCAGATCGCCGGGAAGCTGCCTTCCAGCAGGTCGCGGGCCAGGGTGTTGAGCTGGCTGGGGGTGAGGATGTCGTTGTTGCGTGGCTGCATGGGAACGGCGTGCTGCGGGCGGAACGGGGGCTCAGGATCGCACGTCAGCGCACCGTGTGCTGGCCCAGCGCCCACTGCACGTGTTCACGCACCAGCGGCGAGGGATCATCGACGCGGGTATGCAACGCGGCCAACGCTTCGGCCGAGGACGGTGCATTGCCCAGTGCCACGGCGATGTTGCGCAGCCAGCGTTCATGGCCGCTGCGCCGGATCGGGCTGCCTTCGGTACGGCGCAGGAATTCAGCTTCGTCCCAGGCAAACAGCTGGTCCAGACGGGCAGTGTCGAGGTTGTTGCGCGCGCGGAAATCGGCTTCGTCGGTACGCTTGGCGAACTTGTTCCAGGGGCAGACCAGCTGGCAGTCGTCACAGCCGTAGATGCGGTTGCCGATCAACGGCCGCATGTCTTCGGGGATGGCACCGTCGTGCTCGATGGTCAGGTAGGAAATACAGCGCCGCGCGTCCAGCCGCTGCGGGCCGGTGATGGCCTGGGTCGGGCAGACATCGATGCAGCGCGTGCAGGTGCCGCAGTGTGCCGTGGCCGGTGCATCGATCGGCAGCGGGATATCGATGTAGATCTCGCCGATGAAGAACCAGGAGCCGCCATGGCGGTCGATCAGGCAGGTGTGCTTGCCGATCCAGCCCAGGCCGGCATTGCGCGCCAGTGCGCGTTCCAGCACGGGCGCCGAATCGACGAACACGCGGTAGCCCAGCGGTGCCACTTCATCGTTGATCTGCGTGGCCAGCTTCTGCAGGCGGTTGCGCATCAGCTTGTGGTAGTCGCGGCCCAATGCGTAACGGGCCACGTAGGCGCGGCCCGGGTCGGCCAGGGTTGCCCAGGCTTCGGTGTCGTCCTTGTGGCTGTAGTCCATGCCCACCGAGATCACCCGTACGGTGCCGGGCAGCAGCTCGGCCGGGCGCGCACGCAGGGTGCCGTGGCGCGCCATCCAGTCCATCGTGCCGTACAGGCCCTGGCCCAGCCAGTCGGCCAGGTGCGCCTCGTCCTCGCCCAGCTCGATGCCGGCAATACCGCAGCGCTGGAAGCCATGCGCACGCGCCAGTTCGCGGATGCGCTGCACGGCCTGGGCCGGATCGACAGGGATGGGGGCGGGGGACATGTGCACCAGTATAAAATCCCTGCATGGCCAACCTTGCCGATCTTTTCGATTCCGCTGCCGCGCGTGCGCTTGATGCGCAGGCCTCGGCGCTGGCCGCCGAGAGTGGTTGGGGCCTGATGGCGCAGGCCGGCCAGGCCGCCTGGCAGTGCCTGCTGCAGCATTGGCCGCAGGCGCAGCGGATCGGCGTGGTGGTCGGAGCAGGCAACAACGGTGGCGACGGCCTGGTGCTGGCCCGCCATGCACGGAAGGCCGGGCGCGCGGTGACGGTGATCGCCTTGCCGGGCAAGCCACCGGCGACGTCGCTGGCACAGCGTGCAGCATCGGAATTCACGTCCGACGGCGGCACCATCACCGATTTCGACGGCGCGCTGCCCGAGGTCGATATCTGGGTCGATGCCCTGTTCGGTCTGGGCTTCGACCGTGCGCCGGAAGGTGTGGCGCAGGCGCTGATCACCGCCCTCAACGCGCAGACGGCACCGGTTCTGGCGCTGGACGTCCCCAGTGGCGTCGATGCCGACCGGGGCGCCGTACCGGGCGAGGCGGTGAAGGCTGCTTTGACCCTGCAGTTCATCGTGCCGCATCGCGGGCTGTATACCGGCGATGCGCTGGATCATTGCGGGCGGAAGGCGTTGGCGCCGCTGCAGCTACCCACGGCCGCATGGCAGGGCGTGTCACCCGCCGCAGAGCACTGGACCCAGGCTCGCTTGCCGGCACTGCTGCCGCCGCGCCGCGCCAATACCCACAAGGGCGAATCCGGGCACGTGCTATGCGTCGGCGGCAACCATGGCAGCGGTGGGGCCATCGCGATGGCGGCCGAAGCGGCACTGCGTGCCGGCGCGGGACTGTTGAGCCTGGCCACCCGGCGCGATCACGTCGGCCCGTTGCTGGCCCGGCTTCCCGAGGCGATGACCCATGCGCTTGAAGATGGCGATGTGCTGCCGGCGCTGCTGGACAAGGCCAGGGTGGTGGCGATCGGCCCCGGCCTGGGCCAGGACGAATGGGCACGCGCAATGTTTGCGCAGCTGCTGGACAGCGACAAAGCGCTGGTGGTTGATGCCGATGCGCTGAATCTGCTGGCGCAGGATCCGCGCGCGCTGCCGGAGGCGATCCTTACGCCACATCCGGGCGAGGCCGCGCGCCTGCTCGACTGCAGTACCGCTGACATCCAGGCCGATCGCTACCGCTGTGCGCAGGCGTTGGCCGAGCGCTTCCACGCCGTGGTGGTGCTGAAGGGCGCGGGCAGCATCGTGACGGCGCCCGGGCAGGTGCCACGGCTGATTGCTGCAGGCAACCCCGGCATGGCCGTGGGGGGCATGGGCGACCTGCTCACCGGCATCATTGCCAGCCTGCGCGCGCAGGGCCTGGCCGCCTTCGACGCTGCCGCCACTGGCGCACTGCTGCACGCGCTCGCCGGCGACGCTGCGGCCGCCGACGGCGCGCGCGGCATGCTTCCCACTGATCTGCTGGTGCCGCTGCGGCAACTGGCCAACCCGGAACGCTCTTCATGACTGAATTCTTCCTTGCCGACAGCGATGCCACCGAACTGCTCGGGCAGTGGCTGGCGGCAACCCGACCGCCGCAGGCGCTGATCGAACTGCGCGGCGACCTCGGCGCTGGCAAGTCCACCACCGCACGCGCACTGCTGCGCGCACTGGGCGTGCAGGGCGCGATCCGCAGCCCGACCTATACCCTGGTCGAGCGCTATCCGCTTGCCAGCGGTGGCGAGGCCTGGCACCTGGACCTGTACCGGATCGGCCAGGCCGGCGAACTCGATTTCCTGGGCCTGGACGAGGGCAGCGCGATGTTGTGGCTGGTGGAATGGCCGGAACGCGGCGCTGGCGCGCTGCCGCCGACCGACCTGGTGGTGGCGTTGGAGATCGAGGGGCAGGGGCGCCGCGTCCGTCTCACCGGAGCCAGCGACGTCGGACATGAGTGGCTGAAGCGGCTTCCCCAAGGGGGCGACTTGCAGGCCATTTCTGTCGGCTGACGAGAACAAAGACCGGCAGGTTACGGATTATTAAGGAAAAAGGTGTTGCATTCCGTTCAGCGCGGTGATTGAATCCTGAGCCATGCGCCCGGGGAACCGTCTCATCGCTGTCTGTGCCGCCGTCGGACTGGGTCTGGCGAGCGTCAGTGCGTGGGCCGGTGAAGTCCGCCAGGTCCTGCTGAATACCGGCGCCACCGGCACCCGTGCCGAGATCTCGCTGGTCGGCAGTGGCGGCTACAAGACGCTTTCTCTGGCCGGTCCGAACCGTCTGGTGGTCGACTTCCCTGACTCCAGCGCCATACGCAACCTGAAGATGCCGGCTGCGCAGGGCGTGGTCACGGCGGTGCGTACCGGACAGCCGGTGCCGGGCACCTTCCGTGTCGTTTTCGACCTCGCTGAATCGGTGGCGCCGTTCCGCCCGCAGATGCAGCGCGAGGGCAATGAATCCAAGCTGGTGATCGAATGGCCGGGCGATGGCCCGGCCATGGCCGCCAGCCGTCCGGCAGCGACACCGGCGGTGCAGCCGCAGGCACCGGTGGCGACGCCCGGGCCGACCCCGGCTGAAAGCGCACAGTCGCGTTCCGATGCCGCACGTGCGACCGCACTGCTGACCGCGCAGGTGCGGCAGCAGGCCAGTGCCACTGCCGCCGCACCGGCCACGCCGACCCCGGCGCCGTCCACCGCGCCGGCCCAGGTTGCGGCGGCCGGTACCGTGGCCAGCAGCTCACCTTCTTCCTCGCCGGCCGCGATCCTGGCCGGCCAGCGCACCGCCGCCGTGGTGACCACGCCGCCGGCTACCGTGCCTGCACCGGCGCCGACGCCGGTGGAACCGCCGCGCCCGGCCATGCCCAGCGATGCCTCGCGCATCCGCATGCAGGCCGGCATGCGTCATCTGGTGGTCGCCATCGATCCCGGCCACGGTGGCCAGGATCCCGGCGCGATCGGCCCGACCGGCAAGCGCGAAAAGGATGTCACCCTGGCGGTGGCGCGTGAGCTGGCCCGCCAGGTCAATGCGACGCCGGGCCTGAAGGCCTATCTGACCCGCGACAGCGACGTGTTCATCCCGCTGCCGATGCGTGCGCAGAAGGCACGTGCAAACAAGGCCGACATCTTCATTTCGATCCATGCCGACGCGGCCGAAAACCGTTCGGCCACTGGTTCGTCGGTATACGTGCTGTCGACCAAGGGCGCCTCTTCGCAGCGCGCCCGCTGGCTGGCGGACAAGGAAAACGCGGCCGACCTGGTGGGGGGCGTGCGCCTGCAGCAGACCGAAGGCACGCTTGCCAACGTGCTGCTGGACCTTGCCCAGAGCGGTTACATGAAGGCATCTGAAGATGCCGCCGGCCACGTGCTGGGCGGCCTGAAGCGGATCGGCAACAACCACAAGCCGAACATCGAACGTGCGAACTTCGCGGTGCTGCGCACCTCGGACATGCCGGCGATGCTGGTGGAAACCGCGTTCATCTCCAACCCGGACGAAGAGCGCCGCCTGATCGACCCGGCCTACCAGCGCAAGATCGCCGGCGCCGTGCTCGATGGCGTGCACACCTTCTTCAGCCGCCAGCCACCGCCGGGCACGCTGTACGCAGCCCGTGCCCAGGCCGAGATCGACGCTGCCGGGACCATGGCCGGCGGCAGCAAGTAACCCGCCGAAGGCAGGTTACTGCTTTCTGTAGCGTCGACTGTCAGTCGACTACGCGCGCAGCGCGGGGTTTTCGCCGCCCGGCGGAGGGCAGTCGACTGACAGTCGACTCTACACGGGGCGGCTCCGCTATCATCAACCCATGAAGTCTGCTGCCCATCCTCTCCCATGAGCGCGCCCGGACCGCGCCCGATCCGGCCGTTGCCGGAAATCCTGATCAACCAGATCGCCGCCGGCGAAGTGGTCGAACGTCCTGCGTCAGTGGTCAAGGAGCTGGTCGAGAACGCGATCGATGCCGGTGCCAGCCGCGTTGATATCGATCTTGAAGAGGGTGGTGTCCGCCTGATCCGCATCCGCGACAATGGCAGTGGCATCGCGCCGGAACAGCTGCCGCTGGCGGTCTCGCGCCACGCCACCAGCAAGATCGCCGATCTGGACGACCTCGAATCGGTGGCCACGCTCGGGTTCCGTGGCGAAGCATTGCCGTCGATCGCCTCGGTCAGCCGTTTCACCCTGTCCTCGCGTCGCGCACATGATGAACACGGTTCGGCGCTGCAGATCGAAGGCGGCAAGATCGGCGAAGTGACGCCGCGCGCGCATGCGCCGGGCACCACGGTGGAAGTGCGCGAGCTGTTCTACAACGTACCGGCGCGGCGCAAGTTCCTGCGCGCCGAGCGTACCGAACTGGGGCATATCGAAGAGTGGTTGCGTTCGCTGGCGCTTGCGCGACCGGATGTCGAGCTGCGCGTGTCGCACAACGGCAAGGCCTCGCGCCGCTACAAGCCGGGCGATCTGTATTCCGATGCGCGCCTGGCCGAAACGCTGGGCGAGGATTTCGCCAACCAGGCCGTGCGCGTCGACCACAGTGGTGCCGGCCTGCGCCTGCACGGCTGGATCGCGCAACCGCATTACTCGCGCGCCAGCGCCGACCAGCAGTACCTGTACGTCAACGGCCGTTCGGTGCGCGACCGCAGCGTCGCCCATGCGGTGAAGATGGCTTACGGCGATGTGCTGTACCACGGCCGCCAGCCAGCCTATGTGCTGTTCCTCGAGCTCGACCCGACCCGCGTTGACGTCAACGTGCACCCGGCCAAGCACGAGGTTCGCTTCCGTGATTCGCGGCTGGTGCACGATTTCGTCTACCGCACGCTGAAGGACGCGCTGGCTGATACCCGCGCCGGCATGTCGGCGCAGGAGATCGGTGCGGGTCCGGTGCATCCGGTGGACGCCGCTGCTGCACCGATGGCATCGAGCGCGGGCGCATCGGGTTTCGGGCTGGCGCGTGGACCTGCGCCCGGTGCCGGCTCGGGTGGCGGTGGTGGTGGTTTTTCCGGCTGGCGCCCGCAGCAGCCCCTTGGACTGCAGGTGGCCGATGCACCGGCGGCCTATGCCGCGCTGTATGCCGCGCCGGCCGGCGCCGAACGCGGTGCTGCGCTGCCGCCGATGCCGACCGAGAACGGACTGCCGGTGACCAGTGCCGACGCCGGCGTACCGCCGCTGGGCTACGCGATCGCGCAGCTGCACGGCATCTACATCCTGGCCGAGAACGCAGAAGGCCTGATCGTGGTCGACATGCATGCCGCGCACGAGCGCATCGGCTACGAGCGCCTGAAGAACGCGCACGATGGTATCGGCCTGCAGTCGCAGCCGCTGCTGGTGCCGATCACACTCGCCGTGGGCGAGCGCGAAGCCGACACCGCCGAAAGTGAAGCCGAAACGTTGGCGGCGCTCGGCTTCGAGGTGACCCGTGCCGGTCCCGGATCGCTGCACGTGCGTAGTATTCCAGCGCTGTTGGCGCATGCCGAACCGGAGGGGCTGCTGCGCGATGTGCTGACCGACCTGCGCGAGCACGGCCAGAGCCGCCGCGTGGCCAGCGCACGTGACGAACTGCTGTCGACCATGGCCTGTCACGGTGCGGTGCGTGCCAACCGGCGCCTGACCGTGCCGGAAATGAACGCGCTGCTGCGCGACATGGAAATCACCGAACGGTCTGGCCAGTGCAACCACGGCCGGCCGACCTGGGCCCGTTTTTCGCTGGCGGAGATCGACCGCTGGTTCCTGCGCGGACGTTGAGGGGAGCATCGATGCGTTATCGGGGAATGGGCGGCCTGCTGGCCGCCTTGCTGTTGGCCGCGTGCAGTCCGGCAACACCGCCGGCGCCGAAGGTTACCGAAGATCCGGCCTATGCGGCCGCGCAGCAGCAATGGCGGGTGGCCCGCTACCAGGACCTGACCCGGCCCGATGGCTGGACGGCCCTGGTCGGCCTGCACTGGCTGCAGAACAAATCACACTTCGTCGGCAGTGGTGCCACCAACGGCATCCGCCTGACGGTTGGCCCGGACAAGCTGGGCCTGCTGCGTCGCGAGGGCAGCCAGTGGTGGTTCACGCCCGAAGCCGGTGTGGATGTCAGCCATGATGGCCAGCCGGTGCGCGGCCGCATCCGCATCGACACCGACAAGGATCCGCAGCCAACCCTGTTGGCCTTCGACGGTGGCAAGGGCCAGCTCAGCATCATCCGGCGCGGGCCGCGCGATGCGCTGCGGGTCAAGCATGCCGATGCGCCGGCGCGCCGTGATTTCGCCGGGCTGGAGTACTGGCCGGGTGGCCCGGACTGGCAGGTGCAGGCACGCTTCATCCCGCATCCGGTGGGCAAGACCCTGCCCATTGTCGACATCACCGGCCTGACCACCGAGATGCCCAATGCGGGCGCGGTCGAATTCGAACGCGACGGCCGCACATGGCGGCTGGAGGCGATCGGAGCCACCGGGCAGCCGCTGTTCCTGATCTTTGCCGACCGCACCAGTGGCCGCGGCAGTTATCCGGCCGGGCGCTACCTGGATACCGATGCGCCGGCAGCCGACGGCACGCTACGCATCGATTTCAATCATGCCTACAACCCGCCGTGTGCATTCACTGCCTATGCCACGTGCCCGCTGGCGCCGCCGGAAAACCGGCTGGACCTGCGCATGGAAGCGGGCGAGAAGGCCTACCACCTGTCTGAAGGAGAGGGCTGAGATGCCGTTGAAGGGACTGTTCCGTGCAACGCTGCTGATGGCAGCGTTTGCAATCGCACCGCTGGCACCGGCGCGCAATGCACCGGCCACCGACGCCGCGGCCACGGCGGCGGCCAAGCCGCCGGTGCCGCTGCTGTGGAAGGTGACCGGCCCGGGTGATTCACGCGTATACCTGCTTGGATCATTCCACCTGTTGAAACCGCAGGACTACCCGCTGTCGCCCGATGTCGAGCAGGCCTTCGAGGCCTCGCAGCGGGTCGTGTTCGAACTGTCGCCGGAGGACATGCAGTCGCCGCAGCTGGCCAGCCGCATGGTGCAGGCTGCCGTGCGCACCGATGGCAGCGAGCTCAAGCGCGATCTCGACGCGGCCACCTGGCAGAAGCTGCAGGCGTTCGCATCCGAGAACAAGCTTCCGTTGGCACAGATGCAGGGCATGAAGCCCTGGTTCGTCGGCCTGAGCATTTCGGTCGGGCAGATGCAGAAGATGGGCCTGGACCCGGCGCTGGGCCTGGACCGTCATTTCATGGAGCGCGCGCAGAAGACCGGCCGCAGGACCGCTGGGTTGGAAGACATCGATACCCAGATCGGCATGCTCGACGGCATGACCGTGCAGGAGCAGCGACAGATGCTGTCCGAGGCGCTGGATCAGGCGGGCAAGGGCGATGAGCAGGCGCGCCAGCTGCATGATGCCTGGCGGCGAGGCGATGAGCGCGTGTTGTGGACGAAGATGGCTGCGGAAATGCGCCAGCAGTACCCGCAGCTTTACCAGCGCATCAACACCGGGCGCAACGATGCGTGGGTACCGAAGCTGCTGCCGTACCTGCAGGCCGGGCAGGGTGGCACGCTGGTGGTGGTCGGTACGCTGCACCTTCTGGGCGGTGACGGCGTGGTCGAGAAGCTGAAGGCGAAGGGCTACAAGGTCGAACGCGTGTGCACGGGGTGCAAAGCGAAACGTTGATGCTCCCCCGGGGCACAAAACAAAGCGGCGCGCCATTGGGCGCGCCGTTTTCGTATCCGCCGGTACATCGGCTCAGCGGCGGGTCTTGCCGCCGGTGCCGGTACCGGGTTCGTTGGGCTTGTTGCCGGTACCGGTACCGGTACCACCCGGTCGCGGACCACCGAAACCGTTGCCCATGCTGCGCTGGAATTCCTGCCACAGCTCCAGGTTGCGCTCGGTCAGCTGGTTCATCATCGCCCACGGGGTCTGGCCCAGCAGGTTGCCCATCTGCTGGCGGAACTGCTGCTGCTGGTCGAGGAAGACCTGCATGCTGCGCTCCAGGTAGTTGCCCATGAAGCCTTGCAGGGAGTCGCCGTAGAAGCGGATCAGCTGGCTCAGCAGCTGGGTGGACAGCATCGGTACGCCGTCCTGTTCCTGGTCGGCGATGATCTGCAGCAGGACCGAACGGGTGAGGTCGTCGCCGCTCTTGGCGTCACGGACTTCGAAGTCTTCACCGTCCAGGATCAGCTGGCGCACGTCCTCGATGGTGATGTAGCTGGAGATCTCGGTGTCGTAGAGACGGCGGTTCGGATACTTCTTGATGATGCGGGTCGCAGCCATTGAAGCGGTCACTCGTCACAGTAGATGCGAAGCATGGCGCAGTGCAGCAGCCGTTGCAACCGCCTCAGCCCCCGCCAGGCTTGGCTTTCACAGGGGATCATGTTGCGCAACAAGGGTTTGCGTGCTGCGCAGCATGACCATCGGCAGGGGCGGCGGGTGTGCGCCGCCGAGGCCGCCGGCGCGGCTTACCAACCCATATGGTGGCCGCCATTGATGTCCAGGTTGCTGCCGGTGATCCACGAGGCTTCCTCCGCCACCAGGAAGGACACCCCGTAAGCGATTTCCTCCGGCTTGCCGAGGCGCCCGGTGGGAATGTCGGCGACGATCTTGGCGCGCACTTCCTCCGGCACCGCCATCACCATGTCGGTGGCCACGTAGCCGGGCGAAATGGTGTTGACGGTAATGCCGAAGCCGGCGTTCTCGCGCGCCAGCGAGATGGTGAAGCCGTGCATGCCGGCCTTGGCCGCCGCGTAGTTGGCCTGGCCGTACTGGCCCTTCAGGCCGTTGATCGAGCTGATCTGGATGACCCGGCCCCAGCCGCGGCGGCGCATGCCCTCGATGACCGGGCGGGTGACGTTGAACACCGAATTGAGGTTGGTGTTGATCACATCGTGCCACTGGTCCGCGCGCATGCGATGGAACGTGGTGTCGCGGGTGATGCCCGCGTTGTTGACCAGGATCTCGACCGGGCCCAGCTCGGCCTCGACGGCGCGCACCAGCGCTTCGGCGCTGCCTGGATCGGAGACATCGCCCGGGAAGATCGACACGCTGTAGCCGCGTTCGGTCATTGCCTGCTGCCAGGCGCGGGCCTTGGCCTCGTCGCGGTAGTTGGTGGCGACCCGGTGGCCCTGGTCGGCCAGGCGTTGGCAGATGGCGGTGCCGATGCCGCCGGTTCCGCCGGTGACCAGTGCGACGCGAGATGTCATGGAGTGTTGTCCGGGTGTCGGGTGGGGGAAGGGGGATTCTGCAACATCGGCGCGGAAAGTGCGCCGGCTGGCAACAGGATGTCGGTCCGCGGCAGTCGTGCCGGGTCGAAGGCCTGCCGAGCGGTGGCCAGCAGCGTATCCAGGTCGTGCGCAGGTTCCAGCGCCCCGGGTGCCTGGCCGAGCAGCTTCCAGAGCTGGCGCAGCAAGGGCAGCGGGTGCGAACTGTCCACCGGCAGCGCCGCCAGCGACTTGGACAGTTTGTGGCCCGGCGCATCCAGCAGCAGCGGCAGGTGCCAGTAGCGCGGCACCGCCAGCCCCAATGCCTGCTGCAGCAGGATCTGCCGCGCGGTGGAGTCGAGCAGGTCGGCGCCGCGCACCACTTCGGTCACTCCTTGTGCGGCGTCATCGACCACCACGGCCAACTGGTAGGCCCAGCAGCCATCGGCGCGGCGCAGCACGAAGTCGCCGACTTCGGCGTGCACGTCCTGCTGCTGCGGGCCGCGCAGGCCATCGTCGAAGTGCACGATGCTGCCCGGTGGCACGCGGAAGCGGACGGCAGGGTCCGGTCGAGGTTGCCGGGCGACGCAACGATGGTGGATGCCGCCGTTGGCGGCCAGGTCGCTGCGGCTGCAGTGGCAGACAAAGGCCTGGTCGCTGGCCAGCAGCACGTCCAGCGCGGCCTGGTAGGCCTCGCCGCGGGTGCTCTGCCAGAGGATCGGGCCATCGTGGACCAGGCCGAACGCGGCCAGCGCCCGCAGCTGTGACTCGGCGGCGCCGGGCACGGTGCGTGGTGGATCGACGTCTTCGATGCGCAGCCGCCACAAGCCGCCGTTATGTCGCGCGAGCAGCCAGCTGCCGAAGGCGGCGAGCAGGGATCCGGGATGGAGCAGGCCGGTCGGCGAGGGCGCGAAACGACCGCAGGGAATGGGGGAGGTCATGCTGGCTGAATCGTCGGTCAGGTTGGCGCTTGAATTCAAGCTGACCACACCGCAAATTGACCGGTATCGACCCCTTCCGAGCCGGATTTTCCCATGTTTACCCGCATTGCCCTGTTCCTGGCGACCAACTTCGCGGTCCTGATTCTCGCCAGCATCGTGATGTCGTTGCTCGGGGTCAATCCAAGCCAGATGAGCGGCCTGCTGGTCATGGCCGCGATCTTCGGCTTCGGTGGCTCCTTCATCTCGCTGCTGCTCTCCAAGTGGATGGCCAAGCGCTCCACCGGTGCGGTGGTGATCACCGAGCCGCGCAACCAGACCGAGCGCTGGCTGCTGGCCACCGTCGAGCGCCAGGCCAAGGCGGCCGGTATCGGCATGCCCGAAGTAGCGGTGTACGAAGGCCCGGAGATCAACGCCTTCGCCACTGGCGCCAACCGCAACAACGCACTGGTGGCGGTGTCCACCGGCCTGCTGCACAACATGAGCGAAGACGAGGCCGAAGCGGTGCTGGGCCACGAGATCGCCCACGTCGCCAACGGTGACATGATCACCATGGCGCTGCTGCAGGGCGTGCTGAACACCTTCGTGATCGTGCTGGCCCGCGTGGTCGGCGGCATCATCGACAGCGCGCTGTCGGGTAACCGCGAAGGCGGCGGCCGTGGCTTCGCCTATTACATCATCGTGTTCGTGCTGGAGATGGTGTTCGGCCTGTTCGCCACCATGATCTCGATGTGGTTCTCGCGCCACCGCGAGTTCCGCGCCGACGCCGGCGGTGCCTCGCTGGCCGGCCGCCAGAAGATGATCGCCGCGTTGGAGCGGCTGCAGCTGAACCACGGCCAGAGCACGCTGCCGACCCAGATTGCCGCTTTCGGTATTGCCGGTTCGACGGCGAAGAAGCTGTTCATGAGCCATCCGCCGCTGGAAGAGCGCATCGCCGCGCTGCGGGCGTCGACGGTGGCGTAAGTCTCCGTACTTCTACGGTAGTGCAGGAACGCCTGGCCCCGCGCCGGGCGTTTTTGTTTGCGCGGTGCATTGCTGATGCCGGATCGTGCCCGGGGGATCGTTTCCGCGCCTGCGGGGAGGTGTCACTTTCTTTGCTCGTGCAAAGAAAGTAACCAAAGAAACACGCCGCCAGGGCGCGAGCCGACGTGCTGCGCACGCCGGTACCCTGCGCTCCTCGGCCCGTCGAGGGACGGTGCGGGAACTCGCTGCGCTCAGACACCCGCACCTCTTCGCCCTCGCCGGACCTGCGGTGCTCGGCTCGCTCAAGGCGGACCCAACGTCAAATGCCACAGCTGCACCCAGTAGATCCACGCCCCGTGTGGATGCTGTCGATCTTGATCTTGATCTTCCAGTCCGCCTTGAGCGAGCCGAGCATCGCAGGGGAATCAGGGGCGAAGAGGCGCCGGTGTCTGAGCGCAGCGAGTTCGGCGCCGTCCCCTGATTCTCCGAGAAGCGCAGGGAACCGTCGCGTAGCGACGGCTCGCGGCTGGCGGAGCGTTTCTTTGGTTACTTTCTTTGCGCGCAAAGAAAGTGACACCCCTCCGCGGTCGCGGAAATGACTCTTCGTGCGCACAAACGAAAACGGCACCTTCGCAGGTGCCGTCTCCATGAACCGCTTCAGGCGAAACCTCAGAACTTCGCGTCGAACTCCGCCGCGTAGCCAGTGTTCACCAGCACCTTCTGCAGCGACTCGGCCACCTTCAGGTTGCCGGCAACGATCTGGTGGGTCTCCGGGCCACGGTTGTCCATCCGGCCCAGGGTCGCGCCCTTGAAGTCGCAGACCTTGCCACCCGCCTCGCGGACCAGCAGCAGGCCGGCAGCGATGTCCCACGCCTTCACGCCGGCTTCGAAATAGGCGTCGGCGCGGCCGCAGGCCACGTAGGCCAGGTCCAGCGCGGCCGAACCGGTGCGGCGGATGTCCTCAGCCTGGACCAGCAGGGTGTCGACCGACTTCAGCTGCGCGCTGGCGCGGCTGCGTTCGCGCGGGGCGAAGCCGGTGTGGATCATGGTGCCTTCCAGATCCTTGCGGTCGGCCACGCGGATGCGGCGGTCGTTCAGCACGGCGCCGGCGCCACGGCTGGCGGTGAACAGTTCATTGCGCAGCGGATCGAAGATGACGGCATCGGTCGGCTCGCCGTTCTCGACCAGGGCGATCGACACGCAGTAGTGCGGCACGCCGCGCAGGTAGTTGCTGGTGCCATCCAGCGGGTCGATGACCCACATCTGGCGGCGCTCGCCCTGCACGCCACCTTCTTCACCGAAGATGCCGTAATCCGGGTAGGCGCGCTTGAGTTCCTTGACGATGACCTTTTCCGCGTCCGCATCCACTTCGCTGGCGTAGTCCATCCGGCCCTTCTGCACCACGTTCAGTGCCTCGAGCTTGTTGATGTTGCGCAACAGGACGTTGCCGGCGAGGCGGGCGGCCTTGACCATGACGGTGACGGCGGGTTTCTGCATGGCGTGGGCTCCCGGAAAGGCAGAAGAGATGGACTGGCGGGGGAAAAGAGCGGGTCCGGCGCAGTGGCCGGCCGCACAGTTTACCATTGGTCATCGTCCAGCTCGACCTTTTCCCTGTTCATGTCCCAGTTTCCCGCCGCCACCCGCCTCCGATTCGTCCTGGTCGGTACCCAGCACCCCGGCAACATGGGGGCTGCCGCCCGCGCCCTGAAGACCATGGGCCTGGCCCGCCTGGTGCTGGTCGCCCCCGAAAAGCCGCTGGACGAGGAGGCCTTCCGCCGCTCGGCCGGTGCCGAAGACGTGCTGGGGGACGCTCCGGTGGTGGCCACCCTGGCCGAGGCCGTGGCGGATTGCCGCCTGGTACTGGGTTGCACGGCCCGTGCCCGCCGCGTCCAGCTGGAGGAATACCTGCCGGCCGACGCTGCCGCCCGTGCGGTGGCCAAGGCGGGCGAAGGTGCCGAGGTCGCACTGGTATTCGGCCGCGAGCGTACCGGCCTGACCAACGAGGAGCTGCAGCTCTGCCACGCCGCAGTGCACATCCCGTCAGACCCGGAGTTCAGCTCGCTCAACCTGGCCGCCGCCGTGCAGGTGCTGGCGTACGAAACGCGCATGCAGCTGCTGGGCGCGCAGCCGGCCGCCGACGCCGAGCCGGGCTTCCGCGAACAGGCCGCCAGCCATGAGCAGATGGAGAGCTTCTTCGCCCAGCTCGGCGACACCCTGGACGAGATCGATTTCCACAAGGGCCGCGCGCCGGAATCGGCGATGCGCAAGCTGCGCCGCCTGTTCCTGCGCAGCGAGCCGAGCGAGCAGGAAGTGCGCCTGTTGCGCGGCATCCTCGCCGATACCCAGCGCATGGCGCGTCTGGCCCAGGCCGGCAGCAAGGACAGCTGACGACGTTCTCATTTTTTCGGGTAGTCTGTCTGGATACCCAGGGGGGATGACGTCTGTGTCGGGTCTGCGAAAGGCAATGCAGGGGGGACTGCTGAGCCTGGCCATGGTCCTGCTGGCCGGAGCCGTGCATGCGGCACCGGATCCGGTGCTGGTGCTGGGCCGGATCAGCGATGACCCCCAGGCTCACTACGAGCAGCTGCAACCCCTGCTGGACTACGTGGTGGCGCGCATGCATGACGTCGGCATCCAGGAGGGGCGGGTACTGATGGCCCGCGACCCGCAGCAGATGGCCAGCTATCTGCGGCGGGGACGGGTCGACTGGGTCACGGAAACCTCCGGTACGGCGGTGGCACTGGGCCAGCGCAGTGGTGCGCGGCCGCTGCTGTTGACCGAGCGCAACGGGGTGCGCGAATACCAGACGGTGTTCTTCGTGCGCAGCGACAGTCCCATCCAGCGGGTGCAGGATCTGCGCGGCCATCGCCTGGCCCTGCAGAACACGGCATCCACCAGCGCCTACCTGGTGCCGGTGATGACTCTGCTGAACCATGGCCTGTCGCCGCAGATCCTGGCCGGGGTCTGGGACGTGCCAGGGCCTGACAGCGTGGGGTATGTGTTCGCGCGCAGCGAGTTGAACATCGCGACGTACGTGCACAAGGGGATGGCGGATGTGGGGGCGGTGAGCAGCGTGGACTGGAACGACGAGCGGCGGGTGCCGGCTGCATTCCGGCGCGATTTCCGCGAACTGCTGCGCACCGAACCCTATCCGCGTGCGGTGGAGATGGTCCGCGCCGACCTCGATGCCCGGGTGCGCGACCGCCTGCAGGAAGTCCTGCTGCAGGCAGCCAGCGACCCGCAGGCACAGGGCGCGTTGCATCGGTTTTTTGGCACTTCCGGTTTCCACCGTGTCGATGCGCATGCGCAGCAGCGGTTGGATGAATTGAAACAAGGATTGACGCGCGTGCGGATGGAAGTGGAATGAAGTGGCTCGGCTCGGGGATGCAGGCCCGGTTCCTGCTGGCGATGGGCGGAGCGATGGTCGTGGTGGTCGCCATTCTGGCGGTGCTGCTGGGGCGCCAGACGGCGATGCAGAGCGAGGTGCGCACCCTCAGCGGTGGCGTCATCCATGAATTGTTCGACCGCAGCGTGCGCAGCCGCGGCGAGGCGATGGCGCGCGAGTTGTCCGATGCGCTGGCCAACCCGCTGTATTACCGCGACCTGGACCAGGTCGGCGTGCTGGTGCGCAGCACGGCGCGACAGCCGGTGGTGCGCTATGTACTGGTGTTCGACGAGCGCGGCCGGCTGGTGCACGACGGCTCGGTCGAGGTCCCGGGATTCGGCCAGCCGATGGCCGATCCCCTGGCACCCAAGGCTGCGGCGGCGCAGGCCTTGCTGGTGCAGGAATCGCCGAAGGTGCTGGACAACACGATGCCGATCATGGTCGGCAACCAGCGCATAGGCGGCGTCCGCGTCGGCATGGCGCTGGACGAAGTACAGCAACGCGAGCAGGCGGCCAACGCCACCCTTGGCGAGCGCCTGCAACTGGTCGGCAGCCGCCACCTGGGTTGGTTGCTGCTGATGCTGGGGTTGCTGGTGGTGATCGGCGTGGTGGTGATCCTGTACGTGCAGCGCACGCTGGTCGCGCCGATCCGCGATCTGGCCGCGGCCGCGCGCCGCATCGAGGCCGGTGACTACCAGACGCCCCTGGCCGAGAACACCCGTGATGACGAAGTGGGTGAGCTGGTGCGCGGCTTCGCCCGCATGCGCGATGCGATCGCCCGCCATGACCGTGAAGTGCGGCGCATGGCCTATACCGACGCGCTGACCGGGCTGACCAACCGGCTGGCATTCCGCGAAGCGCTGGACCATCGGCTGATGGCCGCGCGTGCCGCCAATCACCGGTTGGGCCTGCTGTTCGCCGACATCGACGATTTCAAGCGGGTCAACGACACGCTTGGCCATGAGGCCGGTGACGAGGCGTTGCTGCAGTTCGCACAGCGCATCGGCCGCGCCGTTGCGGAGGCAGGCGGCGACGAGGCCCTGCTGGCCCGCTTCGGCGGTGACGAGTTCGTGATCCTGGTGGGCGACGGTGATGTGGCCGCCAACGCGCGGCTGCTGGCCGAAGTGCTGGTGCGCGAGCTGGGCAGGCCGCTGGTGGTGCAGGGCAGGGAGCTGTTTCTGGGCACCTCGATCGGCGTGACCCTGTTCCCCGACGATGCGGCCGATGCGACCACCCTGTTGAAAAACGGCGACATCGCCATGTACCAGGCGAAGATGGCCGGCAAGAACTGCTATCGCTACTACAGCCGGGCGATGGAACACGCGGTCGAACGTCGCGTGCATATGGAACAGGAGCTGCGCGGGGCCTGGGAGCGCGGCGAACTGCGCCTGGCCTACCAGCCGATCTTCCGCATGCGCGACCGCCGCATGGTCGGCGTCGAAGTGCTGCTGCGCTGGCAGCATCCGACCCTGGGCACGATTCCGCCATCGGTGTTCATCGAGGTGGCCGAGCAGAGTGGTCTGATCGAGATCATCGGCCCGAAAGTACTGCGTGCGGCCTGCATGGAGGCCTCGCAGTGGCCGCGCGGGGCGGCCGGGGACGACCTGTTCGTGTCGGTGAACGTGTCACCGCGGCAGCTGCGCGGCGGCGAACTGCCGGCGCTGGTCGCGCAATGCCTGCATGAGTCCGGGCTGCCAGCGTCGCGCCTGCATCTGGAGCTGACCGAGACCGCGGTGATCGGTGACGAGATGGTCGCCGCGCAGCTGCTGGACAAGCTTCACCGCACCGGCGTGAAGGTATGGCTGGACGACTTCGGCACCGGCTTCTCCGGCTTGAGCCACCTGCGCCAGGTGCCGGTGGACGGCGTGAAGATCGACAAGAGCTTCGTGGCCGACATGCAGCGGGATCCCGACGACCTCGCATTGACCACGGCGATCATCGCCATGGCCCACGCGCTGGGCATCACGGTGGTGGCCGAGGGCATCGAGCAGCAGGCGCAGTTCGAGCTGCTGGCGCAGCGCGGCTGCGATCTGGGGCAGGGCTACTGGCTGAGCCACCCGGTCACTGCCACCGAAGTGGTGCGGATGATCGAATCGGGCGTTTGACCGATTGACGTTGTGCCGGGGGTCATCCCTTTTCCGCAGGAAAAGGGATGACCCCCGCTACGGAATTACACCGGGCGCTTGCTCGGGTCGCCGGGCAGTTCGCGTACCAGCTTCGGGACCAGATAGCCGGACAGGCGCGCGGTCAACCCGGCAATCAATGCCTTGGCCCGGGTGTCGTCCACTTCGAAGTGGGCCACACCTTCGACCCGGTCCAGCTGGTGCAGGTAGTAGGGCAGCACGCCGGCGGCGAAGCTGCGCTCGCTCAGGTCCTGCAGGGCCTGCACGCTGTCGTTGACCCCGCGCAGCAATACCGCCTGGTTCAGCAGCTGGGCGCCGATGCCGCGCAGGCGGGCCATCGCCGCGTCCACGCTGGCATCGAATTCATTGGCATGGTTGGCGTGCACCACGATCGCCAGCGGCCACGGCAGGCTGCCCAGCCAGGAGACCAGTTCATCGTCCACGCGCTCGGGCAGCACGATCGGCAGCCGGGTATGGATGCGCAGGCGGCGGATATGCGGGATCGCGCGCAGGGCGTCGGTCAGCTCGACCAGCTTGTGCGTGGCCAGCGACAGCGGGTCACCGCCGGACAGGATCACCTCGTCGATGTCCGGGTCGGCGGCGATGGCGGCTACGGCTTCCTGCCAGCCACCCTTGGCGGCGTTCTCCGCGCCATAGTCGAAGTGGCGGCGGAAGCAGTAGCGGCAGTTGATCGCACAGCTGCCCGTCGCCACCAGCAGGGCGCGGCCACGGTACTTCTGGATGACGCCGGTGGCCTTCTTCGCCGCCCCGTCGCCTACCGCATCGAAGCTGAACCCGGGCGCGGGACGCATTTCCTCATCGATCGGCAGCACCTGGCGCAGCAGGGGATCGGCCGGATCACCCTTGCGCATGCGGGCCACGAACCCCTCCGGCACGCGCAGCGCGAACTGGGCCATGGCCGCTTCGGAGACGCCCAGTGCCGCCGGGTCCAGCTGCAGCCGGGCCAGCAGCGCCTGCGGGTCGCGCAGTGCCTGGCGCCAGAGCTGCTGCCAGCGCGCGGGCGCGCCTGGCGACTGGGGCCGGGGGAAGGCGGAAAGCTGCATGGAGAGGGGGCCTGCGGTTATCATGGGGGCAGAAAAACAGTCGCCCACCGGCATCCGGTGGGCTTTCCATTCTAACGGCTCGCCGCACCCGCGGCGTTTTTGCCACTCAGGAGTTTACGCATGGCCAGCTACGGCATGAACGACGTCAAGAACGGGATGAAGATCCTGGTCAACAACCAACCGGCCGTCATCATCGACACCGAATACGTCAAGCCGGGCAAGGGCCAGGCCTTCACCCGCGTGAAGTACCGCCTGATCAAGGACGGCCGTACCCAGGAAGTGACCATGAAGTCGACCGACTCGCTGGATGCAGCCGACGTCGTCGATACCGACATGAACTTCATGTACAGCGACGGCGAGTACTGGCACTTCATGGACCCGGAATCCTTCGAGCAGGTCCAGGCCACCAAGGCCGGCATGGGCGGCGCCGAGAAGTGGCTGAAGGGCGAGGAGTCCTGCGTGGTCACCCTGTGGAACGGTGAGCCGATCTTCGTGCAGCCGCCGAACTTCGTCGAGCTGAAGATCACCGAAACCGATCCGGGCGTCCGTGGCGACACCTCGGGCGGCGGCGGCAAGCCGGCCACCCTGGAAACCGGCGCCGTGGTCCGCGTGCCGCTGTTCGTGAACCAGGACGAAGTGATCCGCGTCGACACCCGTTCGGGCGAATACTCCGCACGCGTCAAGTAATCCGGCGCAGCCGGATTACGGTAGTGACGGCCGCTGGCCGGATACGCGCCATCGCATTCGCGCTGGCGCTCCCATGATCTGCTTCGGCAGATCATGGGCCCCCGCTTCACGGGTCTCCAGACCCCGCCGCTTCGCGGCAGCCCCTGACTCAGGGGCGTGTCCCCAGAAGTATCTCGCCGCCCCCCAGCCAGTGAGCCCGCATGAGCGATAGCCCGCACCTCCCCGAAGCCTGCGACCTGCTCATCGAAGCCGGTTACGTCGTTCCGATCGAGCCGCATGCGGTGGTGCTGGAAGACCATGCCGTTGCCGTGCGTGGCAGCGAGATCGTGGCCATCCTGCCGCGTACCGAGGCGCGCGCACGGTTCCGCGCCACCCAGGTGGTCAGCCGCCCCGAGGCGGCGCTGATGCCGGGCCTGGTCAATGCGCACACGCACAACCCGATGACCCTGCTGCGCGGCGTCGCCGACGACCTGCCGCTGATGACCTGGCTGCAGCAGCACATCTGGCCGGTGGAAGCGGCGGTGATCGGCCCCGAATTCGTCGCCGACGGCACCACCCTGGCCATCGCCGAGATGCTGCGCGGCGGCACCACCTGCGCCAACGAGAACTACTTCTTCGGCGATGTGCAGGCCGCCGTTTACAAGAAGCATGGTTTCCGCGCGCTGGTCGGCGCGGTCATCATCGATTTCCCCACTGCCTGGGCCAAGACCGACGATGAGTACTTCGCCAAGGCCGGTGAACTGCATGACCAGTGGCGCACCGATCCACTGATCGGCACCGCGTTCGCGCCGCATGCGCCGTATACGGTCAACGATGCCAACTTCGAGCGGGTGCGGATGCTGTCCGACCAGCTCGACATGCAGGTGCACCTGCACACCCACGAGACCGCGCAGGAGATCAACGATTCGATCAAGCTGCACGGCCAGCGCCCGCTGGCGCGGCTGGATCGCCTCGGCCTGGTCAACGACCGCCTGATCGCGGTGCACATGACCCAGCTGACCGATGCGGAAATCCACCTGTGCGCCGAGCGTGGCGTCAGCGTGGTGCATTGCCCAGAATCGAACCTGAAGCTCGCCTCCGGTTTCTGCCCGGCCTGCGCCCTGCAGCGCGCCGGCGTGAACCTGGCGATCGGCACCGACGGCTGCGCCAGCAACAACGACCTGGACATGTTCAGCGAGAACCGCACCGCGGCGATTCTGGCCAAGGCCGTGGCCGATGACGCCACCGCGCTGGACGCGGCAACCACGCTGCGCGCGTCCACCCTGGGCGGTGCCCGCGCGCTGGGCTTCGGCGAGCGCATCGGTTCGATCGAAGTCGGCAAGCAGGCCGACCTGGTCTGCGTCGACCTGTCCGCACTGGAAACCCAGCCGCTGCACAACGTGCTGTCGCAACTGGTGTACGCCACCGGCCGCCAGCAGGTCAGCGACGTCTGGATCGCCGGCAAGCCGAAGCTGGTGCAGCGCGAGCTGGTCGGCATGGACCTGCCGGGCATCATCGCCAACGCGCGCCAGTGGCGCGAGCGCATCCGTCATATCCGCGCCTGAACCCCGGCGCCGCAAGGACTCCCTCATGACTGCCCCCCACGCTTCCTCCAATTTCGATCAGGCCGAGCTGGACAAGTTCGCCGCGCTGGCCAACCGCTGGTGGGACGCTGACGGCCCGCAGAAGCCGCTGCATGCGCTGAACCCGGTGCGCCTGAAATACGTGGCCGACCGCGTTCCGCTGCGCGGCGCACGCGTACTCGACATCGGTTGCGGTGGCGGCCTGTTGAGCGAAGCGCTGGCCCAGGCCGGCGCCGACGTCACCGCCATCGACCTGGCCCCGGAGCTGGTCAAGGTCGCGCGCCTGCATGCGCTGGAAAGCGGCGCCAAGGTCGATTACCGGGTGCAGGCCGCCGAGGACCTGGCCGCCGAGCAGCCGGGCAGCTTCGATGTGGTGACCTGCATGGAAATGCTGGAGCACGTGCCGGACCCGGGCGCGATCATCGAGGCCTGCAAGCGCCTGCTGAAGCCGGGCGGCCACCTGTTCCTGTCGACCATCAACCGCACCGCTGCCGCCTTCGCAGTGGCGATTGTCGGTGCCGAGTACGTGGCGCGGCTGCTGCCCAAGGGCACGCACCACTACCAGGAATTCATCAAGCCGGCCGAGCTGGCGCGCTGGCTGCGCGAGGCCGACATGCAGCTGGTGGACGTCAGCGGCATGGCCTACGAGCCGTGGCGCAACCACGCCCGCCTGAGCAGCCGCACCGACATCAACTACCTGGCCTACGCGGTCAAGCCGGCATGACCTCCGCCCGCTTCCCGCGTGCGGTGCTGTTCGACCTGGATGGCACGTTGCTGGACAGCGCGCCGGACTTCGTCGCCACCTGCAACGCGATGCTGGCCGAACGTGGTCGTGCACCCATCGATCCGGCCGCACTGCGCCCGGTGGTGTCGAAGGGCTCGCGGGCGATGGTCTCGGCCGCGTTCCCGGACCTGGATGCCGCTGCGCGCGATGCACTGATCCCGGAATTCCTGCAGCGCTATGAAGCGTTGATCGGCCAGCACGCAGTGCTGTTCGACGGCGTGGCCGGCATGCTTGCCGCGCTGGATGAGGCCGGTACGGTGTGGGGCATCGTCACCAACAAGCCTGAATACCTGGCGCGCTTGATCCTGCCGCAGCACGGCTGGCAGCAGCGCTGTGCAGTACTGGTCGGTGGTGACAGCCTGGCCGAACGCAAGCCTCATCCGTTGCCGCTGCTGCACGCCGCACAGGCGATCGGCATCGCCGCCGAAGACTGCGTGTACGTGGGTGACGACGAGCGCGACATCATCGCCGCACGCGCTGCCGCCATGCCGTCGGTGGCGGCGCTGTGGGGCTACCGCCTGCACAGCGACGACCCGCTGGCCTGGCAGGCCGACGTGCTGGTCGAGAACGCCGAACTTCTGCAACTGGCCAGTCTCTGGCCGACCCGGCCGGCAGCCCCGGCCCAGCCGTAAGGAATCACGTAGTGAGCAGTACCGCGCTGGACAGTTTCCTCGACAAGTGGCGCAGCCGTTGGCCGGAATGGTCGGTGGCCGCCCCGTTCGTGGCCGAATCGCAACGCGAACTTGCCGTGGCGTGGTTCGCGCTGCTGCAGGAGTTCGACGACATGCTCAATACCGGCGGCGATCCGCTGCCGGCCGATGCCAAGCTGGCATGGTGGGGCGAGGAACTGCGCAGCTGGGCCGGGCATCGTTCGCGCCATCCACTGGGCCGTCTGCTGGAGCCGGTGCGTGCGCCGTGGGCGCAGTTGGCCGAGGCGTTGCCGGATCTGGTTGAAGCACGCACCGTCGCGCTGGACGCCGCCAGTGCCGAGCGTGCGCTGGCCAACTACGCTGAAGCCGTGGCTGCGGTCGAGGCGGCCTTGTTCGCGGACAAGCCGCGCACCGGTGCCGGTCGCGCGGTGCAGTTGCAGACCCTGGCCCAGCGCCTGCAGGACGCCGGCGTGGCCGGTGTACCGCGCAGCCTGCTGGACGGTGATGCCAGCACGGCTGCACAGCGCTGGGCGCAGCATCTGTTGAAGGGCTGGGGCATGCGCGTGCCCGGCCCGCGCCCACGCCGTGTGTGGTCCAGCCTGGCGCGCGCCCGTGTGGCCGCGCAGGCCGCAGGCAAGCCGATTGAAGCGACCCCGGTGCGCACCTTGTTGCGCGTGTGGTGGGCTGCGCGCGGTTGATCGATCGGCGCTGTTGACTGCTTCTGGTGGGTGCGGACCTTGGTCCGCAAGCTCTGTGAGGTTGTGCCGACCAAGGTTGGCACCCACCAAAGCGCATTGCGCGCGTTATTTGCGTTCCAGTACCAGTAGCGGATCGATACGGGTATCGAACCAGTTCATGCCCCAATGCAGGTGCGGGCCGGTGGCGCGGCCGGTGGCGCCGACCGCGGCGATCACCTGGCCTTGTTCCACACGGTCGCCAACTTTTACGTCGATGCGCGACAGGTGCAGGAAGTTGGAGCTGACCCCGAAACCGTGGTCGAGCAGCAGCGTACCGCCGGTCAGGTACAGGTCCGGCCCGGCGAAGGTGACGATGCCGGCGGCCGGTGCCTTCACCGGCGTGCCGGTCGGTACCGCGATGTCCATGCCGGAATGACCGGCACCGGGCTGCCCGTTGTACACGCGCGCATTGCCGAAGCGACCGCTGATGCGGCCCTGCACCGGCCAGATGAAGGTCTGGGTGAAGTCGGTGCGGTCGTCATCGCGGGCACGCACGGCGGTCACCTGCGCCTGTTCGCGTTTGATCCGCTCGGCAATCGCCGGCGGCGGATTGACCGTCTTCGGCGGCACGCCGTTGACCCGCTCGGTGGGCCAGTCGCGCGGCGTCACCGCAATGGTCGCGGTCTCGCTGCCGCCATCAGGGCGCTGCACCTGCACGCGCAATGGTCCCTTCTCGTCGCGGCCGATGCCGAACACCACGCTGCCGTAGCCGCTCACCCGCAGCTGGCGACCGGCGTACTGCACGCGGCTGCCGGCGGGAACCTTGCCGATCACCAGTGCGCCCTGCGACGCACTGGCCGGGAACACCACGCGGCTGTCGATCAGGCTGCCGATGGCATCCTGCGCGTGAGCCGACGGTACGCTGAGCAGGGGTGCCGCCAGCAGCAGCGCCCCGGTAAATAGAGCCGCGCGCATCAGCGGTCGTAGGTCATGCGCTGGCCGGCGGGCTCGCCCACCAGTTTGCTGCCGTCCCACACCAGCTGGCCGTTCACCCAGGTGGAGGCCACGCGCGAACGGAAGGTCGTGCCTTCGAACGGCGACCAGCCGCACTTGGACAGCACGTCCTCGCGCTTGACGGTGAACGGCACGTCTTCCACAAGCACCAGGTCGGCGAAGTAGCCTTCGCGCAGGAAGCCGCGTTCTTCCACGTCGAACAACTGTGCCGGCGCGTGGGCGAATTTCTGCACCACCTGTTCGCGGGTCAGCTTGCCTTCGTGCACGCGCTCCAGCGCGGCCACCAGCGCGTACTGCACCAGCGGCAGGCCCGACGGTGCCTGCGCGTACGGCTTCTGCTTCTCTTCCCAGGTGTGCGGCGCGTGGTCGGTGGCCAGCACGTCCAGCACGTCGTCGGCCAGCGCAGCGGTGATCGCCTCGCGGTCGGACACTTCCTTGATGGCCGGGTTGCACTTGATCAGGTTGCCCTTGGTCGCATAGTCCGGGCGCGCGAAGTGCAGGAAGTGCACGCAGGTCTCGGCGGTGATCTGCTTGCGGCTGCCGTCGGCGCGGATCAGCGGGCCCTTCTCGAACAGCGCCAGCTCGTCGGCGGTGGAGATGTGCAGCACATGCAGGCGGGTGCCGTGCTTGCGCGCCAGCGACATCGCCAGGCGGGTCGACTTGATGCAGGCCTCGCGCGAACGGATGTCCGGATGCATGTCAGGGGTCAGCGCATCGCCGTACTTTTCCTGGAAGGCCTTCAGGTTGGCATCGATCATCGGCGTGTCTTCGCAGTGCGTGATGATCGGGGTCGGGCATTCGCGGAAGATCGCATCCAGCGTTTCCGGGTTGTCCACCAGCATGTTGCCGGTCGAAGCACCCATGAACACCTTCACGCCCGGGGCCTTCTTCGGATCCAGGGCACGGATCGCGTCGAGGTTGTCATTGCTGGCGCCGTGGTAGAAGCCATAGTTGGCCCAGGCGCGGCCGCGCGCGAGCTCGTACTTGGCTTCCAGGATGGTCGAATCCAGCGTCGGCGGGTTGGTGTTGGGCATGTCCATGAAGCTGGTCAGGCCACCGGCCACGGCCGCGGCCGATTCGCTGGCGATGTCGCCCTTGTGGGTCAGGCCCGGTTCGCGGAAGTGCACCTGGTCATCGATCATGCCGGGCAGCAGCCAGCGTCCGGCCGCATCCACCACCTGCTCGCCGTCGCGCGGCGCCAGCCCGCTGCCGATCTGCGCGATGCGGCCGTTCTCGATGCGCAGGTCGCCGTCGAAGGTGCGGCCTTCGTTGACCATCCGGGCGTTGGTGATGAGGGTGGAGGACATGTCAGTGTTTTCCTGTGCAACGGCAAGAGGGGGCGTTGGGAGACTCGGGCACGGGGTCGAAGCCGCCGGGATGGAACGGGTGGCAGCGACCGAGCCGGCGTGCAGCCAGCCAGCTGCCGCGCAGCGGGCCGTGCCGCGAGATGGCTTCCATCGCGTATTCAGAACAGCTCGGCACGAAACGGCAGCGTGGCCCCAGCAAGGGGCTGATGAAGCGCTTGTAGAAGCGCAGCAGGGCAATGAGCAGGCGCGAGATCACCCAGTCATCTTATGCCAGTTGGCATGAAGGCCGCATTTGTGCAGGATGGGCCGTTGGTCGCATGTCGCCGATGGCCTGCGACCGGTACCAGCACCTGCGGGTGCTGGCCAGGTTCCGTACCGCGCAAGGCGGTCCGTGTTCGTCGGACTGCCTCCAAGGGCGCCTTGACTCCAGGACTGAATGGAGCAGGGTGCCGAGGTTGCTGCTGCGGGTCGGGTAGGCTATAAAGGCCCGCTTTCCCGGGCCCCGGGGAATCCAAGGAAGAGCGTTTCGTGGCTGCTAAAAAAACTGCAAAGAAGGCCGCAACGGCCGCCAAGAAAACCGCCAAGCCTGTTGTGAAGAAGTTGGCGGCAAAGCCCGTTGCCAGGAAACCGGCCAGCAAGCCGGCGACCAAGGCAGCGTCCTCGCAACCGGCGGCCAGGAAGGCCACCGCAAAGAAAACGCCGGTCAAGGCAACCAAGCCGGTGGCCAAGAAGGCTGCTGCGCCCGCCAAGGCCAAGCCTGCCGCTGCCAGCAAGAAGGCGCCGGTGGTGAAGAAGGCCGCCAGCAAGGCCGCGCCGGTGAAGAAGGCTGCCGCCAAGCCAGTGGCGAAGAAGGCAGCAACCAAGCCGGCGCCGAAGGCGGTGGTGAAGAAGGCTGCAGCCAAGCCGGTCGCCAAGCCCGCAGCAAAGAAGGTCGCTGCGGCCAAGCCGGTCGCCACGCCTGCCGCTGTAAAGAAGGTTGCCAAGAATGTTGCCGCGCCGGCCGTAAAGCCGACCCCGGCCCCAGTAGTGAAGTCCGCACCGAAGCCTGCTGCCAAGCCGGCTCCGGCCAAGCCTGTCCCGGCCAAGACCGTGGCAGTGGCAGCAGCCCAACCGGCCTCCAAGCCGGCCCCGGCCGCCGCTCCTGCCGCCTCGAAGGCCCCGCAATCCAAGAATCCCGTGCCCGTTTCGAAATCGCCTGCCAAAACCGCCGTGAAATCCGATTCCGCCCCGAAGACCGTGTCGCGCCCTGTCGGCAAGGTTGCCGTGGCCGTCGCCGCCCGCTCGGCGGCACCGGCCCCGCGCAGCAAGTACAAGGTGGTCGAGTACAAGACCGACGAGGCCACCGGCCGCCCGATCCTGCCGGCTGGCTACAAGCCGTCCTCGGAAGAGGAATACATGAGCCCGCTGCAGCAGGAGTACTTCCGCCAGCGCCTGCAGAACTGGCGCGCGGACCTGGTGGAAGAGTCCAAGCAGACCATCGAGAACCTGCGCGAGGAAGTGCGTGATATCGGCGACGAAGCCGAGCGTGCGACCCGCGAGACCGAGAACTCGCTGGAACTGCGTACCCGCGACCGCTATCGCAAGCTGATCGGCAAGATCGACAGCACCCTGAAGCGCCTGGAAGCGGGCGACTACGGTTACTGCGTCGACACCGGCGAGGAAATCGGCCTGGAGCGCCTGGAAGCGCGCCTCACCGCCGAACGCACCATCGACGCCCAGGAGCGTTGGGAGCACCTGCAGAAGCAGCAGGGCGACTGATTCCCGCTCGTTGTATGGTCATGCAGAAAACCCGGCTTCGGCTGGGTTTTTTGTTGGGGGATCGTTGGTAAGCGACCGTGGCTGGCACGGGCAGTTGTGGCCGTTGACTTGGGTCCGCCTTGTAGCGAGCCGAGCACCGCAGGGGAATCGGGGGCGAAGAGGCGCCGCTGTTTGAGCGCAGCGAGTTCGGCGCCGTCCCCTGATTCACCGAGGAGCGCAGGGCACTGGTGCGCAGCACCGGCTCGCGGATGGCGGCGCGTTTCTTTGGTTACTTTCTTTGCGCGCGCAAAGAAAGTGACAAACCCATTCATCGAGGGAAAGTGACGTGGCCAGTCAAACGCCCGGCGCCGCCGAACGCGCTCTCCGCAGGGTCACTGCAGATCACGCAAATTCAGTTTCCGCAGCGTCGGGTTCTTCCACGCGGTGATCCCGGCCACGCTCAGCACCGCAAACCCACCCAGCACCACTGCAGGCACCAGCCCCAGCAGACGGGCCATCGTGCCGGCATAGAACGCGCCCAGCTCGTTGGACGAACTGATGAAGATGCCGTTGATCGACGACACCCGTCCGCGCATTTCTTCCGGCGTGGCCAACTGCAGGATGGTCGAGCGGATCACCACCGAGACGCCATCGAAGGCCCCATAGAATAGCAGGATCAGCGCCGACAGCCAGAAGTGCTGCGACAGGCCGAAGCCGATCACGCACAGGCCGAACCCCGCCACCGCGAACAGCAACACGCGGCCGGCATTGCGGTGCAGCGGGTGGCGGGCCAGCCACAGGCCCACGCACACCGAACCGAGCGCCGGCATCGCGCGCAGGATGCCCAGGCCTTCCGGACCGTGGTGCAGGATTTCGTGCAGGAAGGCCGGCAGCATCGCCACCACGCCGCCCAGCAGCACCGAGAACATGTCCAGCGCCATCGCGCCGACCATGATCCGGTTGCCGACCACGAATCGCGCGCCTTCGGCGATGCTCTTGAAGATCGGCGCGGCCGGACCGGTGTGCACCGGCTCCTCCACTTTCAGCGTGGCCAGGCAGGCCATCGCCACCAGTGCAAAGGCCGTAGCCACCGCGTAGGACAGGCCCTTGCCGCCGAAGCCAACCAGCACGCCGCCCAGCGCCGGGCCGGCCACCATGCCGGCCTGGAACACCACCGCGCCGAGGCCGGCGCCGCGCGCGAACTGATCGCGGGCCAGCACGCGGGCGAACAGTGCGTTGTAGATGGGCGAAAGAAACGCACGGACCATGCCGGTCAGGGCGATGGCCGCGTAGATGGGCCACACGCCCTCGAACGGCAGCCAACCCGTCGCAACGCCGGTCAGCACCAGCGCCGTGGCGATCAGCCCGGAACAGGCGACCATGCCCAGCCGACGGCGCGGCAGGTGGTCGACCAGATAGCCGGCGAACGGCGCCACGCAGAAGAACGGCAGCACCTCGGCCAGGCCGACCAGGCCCAGCGAGAACGGATTGCGGGTGACTTCGTAGATGTGCCAGCCGACGGTGACCGCCACCACCTGCTAGGACAGCATCGCGAAGATGCGGTAGGCCAGCAGCTTGGCGAAACCGGGCCGGGACAGCAGGCCCAGCGCGGTGTCTTCGGCTGTGGCAGGCTCGCTCACGACGGGTCGCGCTGCAGCTGGGCCTGCGCGGTCTCGCGGATGAAGGCCAGCATCGCCGCCACGCCGTTGCTGCGGGTGGGGGAGAGGTGACGGGCCAGGCCGATGTCCTGGATGTAGCTGGGCTCGGTGTCCAGGATTTCCTGTGCCGAGCGCCCGGAGTACACGCGCAGGGCCAGGAAGATCAGGCCGGAAACGATGGCCGAATCACTGATGGCATGGAAGCGCAGCGACTGCGCGTTGCCTTCCGGCACGATCCAGACCATCGACTGGCAGCCGAGCAGGCGGTGCTCTTCGGTCTTCCATTCGTCCGGGAAGGCGGGCAGCTTGCGGCCGAGGTCGATCAGGTACTGGTAGCGCTCGGACCAGTCGCCGAAGAAGCCGAATTCCTCGGCGATGGCGGTCTGGGCCTCGGCGGCGGTAGGTTCAAGCGGGAACGGGGAGTCGGTCACAACAGTCTCTACAGTGGGGGCGTGGCCGGCGGGCCGGCCACGGGGCAGGGCAGGTCAGCCGCGCTTGCGCGACCAGCGCACGCCCTGCGGGGTGTCTTCCAGCACGATGCCTTCGGCGGCCAGCTGGTCGCGGATGGCATCGGAACGGGCGAAATCACGCGCCTTCTTGGCCGCAGCACGCTCGTCGATCAGGCCCTGGATGCGGGCATCGTCGCCGCCGTCGCCCGCAGCGGTACCGAACCACTGCGCCGGATCGGCCTGCAGCAGGCCCAGCGCCAGGCCGGCGCCGAGCAGCTCGCCCTTCAGCCGTGCCTGTTCGGCCGGGTCGGTGGCGCGGCGTGCATCGGCGGCGATGCGGGCCACTTCGGCCAGTGCCTGCGGGGTGTTCAGGTCGTCATCCAGGGTCGCCTCGACGCTGGCCGGGATCACCGCGCTGGCTTCGATCGACGCCAGCTCGCGCAGCGTGCCGTACAGGCGGTCCAGGGTGCGCACCGACTGCTCGATCAGGCCATCGGACCAGTCCAGCGGCTGCCGGTAATGGGCCGACAGCAGGGCCAGGCGCAGCGCTTCCGGCGGATGCTGGCGCACCAGGTCGTGTACGCGCTCGATGTTGCCCAGCGACTTGCTCATCTTGGCGCCGCCGAAGTTGAGCATGCCGTTGTGCAGCCAGTAGCGGGCAAAGATCCTGCCGCCATGCGCGCATTCGCTCTGCGCGATCTCGTTCTCGTGGTGCGGGAACTGCAGGTCGACACCGCCGGCATGGATGTCGATGGTCTCGCCCAGATGGGCGGCCGCCATCGCCGAGCATTCGATGTGCCAGCCCGGGCGGCCGCGGCCCCAGGGCGATTCCCAGCCGGGCAGGTCGTCGCTGGACGGCTTCCACAGCACGAAATCGCCCGGATCACGCTTGTAGGGTGCGACATCGACGCGGGCGCCGGCCAGCATCTCTTCCGGATCGCGTCGCGAGAGCTTGCCGTAGCCGTCGAAGCTGGCCACCGCGAACAGCACGTGGCCTTCGGCGGCATAGGCATGACCATTGGCGATCAGCTGCTCGATCATGGTGATGATCTGCGGCATGTGCGCAGTCACTTCCGGCTCGATGTCCGGCGGCACCACGCCCAGCGCGGCCATGTCTTCACGGTAGGCGGCGGCGAACCTGTCGGTGATGGTGCTGATCGGCACCCCCTGCTCGCGTGCAGCGGTGTTGATCTTGTCGTCCACGTCGGTGATGTTGCGCGCGTAGCGCAGGCCACCGAAACGCCGCCGCAGCAGATCGGCCAGCACCCCGAACACCACCGGGCCACGGGCGTTGCCGATGTGCACGTAGTTGTAGACCGTGGGGCCGCACACATACAGGGTCGGACAGGCCGGATCGAGCGGGGTGAACGGTTCGAGCTGGCGAGTCAGGTTGTTGTGCAGGCGCAGGGTCATGGGGCTGTGGCTGGGGTACAAGCCTGTGATTTTAGAACGTGTCGGCCCGCTTTGGGGCGCCGATTGCCACCGGTGGACGCCGGCTCTACCCAAGGTGGGGTGGGCAGGAGCGGCGTGGACGGGTAATGTTCAGCCCCTTGCGCTCGTCACTGCCTACACTATTGCCGTGTCCTTGCTCCCGTCGCCATTGAAATCCACCGCGTTGCTGACCCTGGCCTGCCTGTCGGCGACGGCCGCCGTGGCCCAGGCGCAGGAGGCCGAGCCGCGCAACCGGGTGGTGATCGTCGAGAACGTGAAGTTCGACTATGCGCAGGTGCTGAACGTCGAGCCGGTGTTCCAGACCCTGCGCGCGACCCGCACCGAGGAGCATTGCGAGCCGATCTCGACCCGCACCCTGGCCCCGGTCAACGTCACCGGTGAAGAGCCGGTCGAGGACAAGGGCCGGATCAGCCGCTTCTGGGACTCGGTGCGCTCGATGTTCAAGCGCAGCGATGAAGAGGTCTCCGAGGAGACCGCCGCCGAGACGCCTGCCCCGGCACCGGCCAACAACGGCCCGATGCTGACCCGCGACTGCCGCATCGTGCCGGTCGGGCGTGAATTCCGCCGGCCGATCGCCTATGACGTGGATTACGTCTACAAGGGCACCAAGTACCGGTCGCGCCTGCCGGAAGACCCCGGCAACCGGCTGAAGATCCGGGTTTCGATCACCCCCTGGGTCGGCCCCGAGCAGGGCGCCGCCGGTAATCCCTGATTCTGCGACCCCGGCCCCTTGCGTCGGCCCCGGCCGCATGCAAAGATTGGCGGCCATGAAGCTCACCGACTTCCAGCACGACAGCAGCGCAGCCCGGCAGGCGTCGGGCATGACCTCGCGTGCGCGTCGACCGGAACCCCACATCCTCGCTGGGTAACCGGAGCTTTCTGCTGTTCGTCCGAAAAAAACCCAGCCCGCCGGCTGGGTTTTTTCGTTTCCGCGCTTCAAAAATGCATGTGCTGAAAGCTGCAACTGCAACCTTTTCGATCCACCTTTGCTTCCTGCTTTTCCCTTCCACCGCGTCGAACCCGGCGCCGCCACGCAAGGAAAGATGATGTCCCCCAAGCACTTCCTGAACACCCAGGACTGGAGCCGCAGCGATCTTGACGCGCTGCTGACCCAGGCCGCGCTGTTCAAGCGCAACAAGCTCGGCGACCAGCTCAAGGGCAAGTCGATCGCGCTGGTGTTCTTCAACCCCTCCATGCGCACCCGCACCAGCTTCGAACTGGGCGCGTTCCAGCTCGGCGCCCACGCGGTGGTGCTGCAGCCGGGCAAGGATGCGTGGCCGATCGAGTTCAACCTCGGCACGGTGATGGACGGCGATACCGAAGAACACATTGCGGAAGTGGCCAAGGTGCTGGGGCGTTACTGCGACATCATCGCCGTGCGTGCGTTCCCCAAGTTCATCGACTGGGCCTACGACCGCCAGGACATCGTCCTCAATAGCTTCGCCAGGTATTCGCTGGTGCCGGTCATCAACATGGAGACCATCACCCACCCGTGCCAGGAGCTGGCCCACGTCATGGCCCTGCAGGAGCACTTCGGCACCCAGGACCTGCGTGGCAAGAAGTACGTGCTGACCTGGACCTACCACCCCAAGCCGCTGAACACCGCCGTGGCCAACTCGGCACTGACCATCGCCACCCGCATGGGCATGGACGTGACCCTGCTGTGCCCGACCGCCGACTACATCCTCGACGATCGCTACATGGGCTGGGCCGAGCAGAACGTGGCCGAGAGCGGCGGTTCGCTGAAGATCAGCCATGACATCGACAGCGCCTACGCCGGCGCCGACGTGGTCTACGCCAAGAGCTGGGGCGCGCTGCCGTTCTTCGGCAACTGGGAGCCGGAGAAGCCGATCCGCGACCAGTTCAAGCACTTCATCGTGGACGAGCGGAAGATGGCACTGACCAACAACGGTGTGTTCAGCCACTGCCTGCCGCTGCGCCGGAACGTGAAGGCCACCGACGCGGTGATGGATTCGCCGCAGTGCATCGCCATCAACGAAGCCGAGAACCGCCTGCACGTGCAGAAGGCGATCATGGCGGCGGTTGCCGGGCGCTAGATCGAACAAGGGGTAGAGCCGACCGTTGGTCGGCTGCTCCCGCAGCGGCGCATCCATCATTCCAGCCGACCAACGGTCGGCTCTACCGAATTCCCATCCCCCAAGTGGACCTGACTCCCATGAGCAACAAAGACGTCGTTCTCGCCTTCTCCGGCGGCCTGGATACCAGCTTCTGCGTGCCGTACCTGCAGGAGCGCGGCTACAACGTGCACACCGTGTTCGCCGACACCGGCGGCGTGGATGATGAAGAGCGCGATTTCATCGAAAAGCGCGCCGCCGAACTAGGCGTGGCCAGCCACGTCACCGTCAACGGTGGCCCGGCCATCTGGGAAGGCTTCGTCAAGCCGTTCGTGTGGGCCGGCGAAGGCTACCAGGGCCAGTACCCGCTGCTGGTCTCGGACCGCTACCTGATCGTCGATGCCGCGCTGAAGCGTGCCGCCGAACTGGGCACCAACATCATCGCCCACGGCTGCACCGGCATGGGCAACGATCAGGTCCGCTTCGACCTGGCCGTGAAGGCGCTGGGTGACTACCAGATCATCGCGCCGATCCGCGAGATCCAGAAGGAACACACCCAGACCCGCGCCTACGAGCAGAAGTACCTGGAAGAGCGCGGCTTCGGCGTGCGCGCCAAGCAGCAGGCCTACACCATCAACGAGAACCTGCTGGGCCTGACCATGTCCGGCGGCGAGATCGACCGTTGGGAAGCCCCGGGCGAGGGCGCCCGTGGCTGGTGCGCACCGCGCAGCGAGTGGCCGGAGCAGGCGCTGACCGTCACCCTGAAGTTCGTTGAAGGCGAAGCCGTTGAACTGAACGGCAAGGCGCTGCCGGGCGACCAGATCCTGGCCCAGCTCAACAAGCTGTTCGCCCCGTACGGTGTCGGTCGCGGCGTGTACACCGGCGACACCGTGATCGGCCTGAAGGGCCGCATCGTGTTCGAGGCCCCGGGCCTGGTTTCGCTGCTGGCCGCACACCGCGCGCTGGAAGATGCGGTGCTGACCAAGCAGCAGAACCGCTTCAAGCCAGACGTGGCGCGCAAGTGGGTGGAGCTGGTGTACGAAGGCTTCTACCACGATCCGCTGAAGACCGACATCGAAGCTTTCCTGAAGTCCTCGCAGGCCAAGGTCAACGGTGAAGTGGTGCTGGAAACCCGCGGTGGCCGCGTCGATGCAGTGGCGGTGAAGTCGCCGCACCTGCTCAACACCAAGGGTGCCACCTACGCGCAGTCGGCCGACTGGGGCGTGGAGGAGGCCGAAGGCTTCATCAAGCTGTTCGGGATGAGCTCCACTGTCTATGCGCAGGTCAATCGTGGTTGACCTGTGACGGGGGGCCGGCCGCTGGCCGGCGCCTCGCAACGTCGATGGAGGGTAGTGCCGGCCGCTGGCCGGCTCGTGGCACGGCTGGATCATTGCGGAGCCGGCCAGCGGCCGGCACTACCGATTTCGAACCCTACGGATATTCAGACACATGCTTGAACAGACGCTCGATCACCTGCAGGCCCTGGTGTCTTTCGACACCCGCAACCCGCCGCGTGCGATCACCACCGGTGGCATCTTCGATTACCTGCGCGCGAACCTGCCCGGCTTCAACGTCGAGGTGATCGACCATGGCGCGGGCGCGGTCAGCCTGTACGCCGTGCGTGGTACGCCGAAGTACCTGTTCAACGTGCACCTGGATACGGTGCCGGACTCGCCGCACTGGAGTGCCGACCCGCATGTGATGCGGCGCCTGGACGACCGCGTGGTCGGCCTGGGCGTGTGTGACATCAAGGGCGCGGCCGCTGCACTGGTGGCTGCGGCCAATGCCAGCGATGGTGATGCCGCGTTCCTGTTCTCCAGCGATGAAGAAGCCAACGATCCGCGCTGCATCGCCGCGTTCCTGGCCCGTGGCCTGCCGTACGAAGCGGTGCTGGTGGCCGAGCCGACCATGAGCGAAGCGGTGCTGGCGCATCGCGGCATCAGCTCGGTGCTGATGCAGTTCGCCGGTCGTGCAGGGCACGCCTCGGGCAAGCAGGATGCGGCTGCCAGCGCGCTGCACCAGGCGATGCGCTGGGGCAACCGCGCGCTGGACCATGTGGAATCGCTGGCATCGGCGCGCTTCGGTGGGCTGACGGGCCTGCGCTTCAACATCGGCCGCGTCGAAGGCGGGATCAAGGCCAACATGATCGCGCCCGCTGCCGAAGTGCGCTTCGGCTTCCGGCCGCTGCCGTCGATGAACATCGACGCGTTGCTGGCCACCTTCGCCGGTTTCGCCGAGCCGGAAGCGGCGGTATTCACCGAAACCTTCCGTGGCCCCAGCCTGCCGGCCGGCGACATCGCCGAAGCCGAGAACCGCCGCCTGCTGGCACGTGACGTGGCCGATGCGCTGGAACTGCCGATCGGCAACGCGGTGGACTTCTGGACCGAGGCCTCGCTGTTCTCGGCCGGTGGTTACACCACGCTGGTGTTCGGCCCGGGTGACATCGCCCAGGCCCACACCGCCGATGAGTTCGTGACGCTGGAGCAGTTGCAGCGCTACACCGACGCCGTGCACCGCATCATCGCCGCCGGCGCCTGATTCCTCCCTTTCCGACGAAACCGAAATGTCTCCTGCCCTCCAGCCCCATCGCCAGACCCGCCAGACCATCGTGCGCCTGCTTTCCAGCATGGCCAGCGCGAAGGAGATCAGCCAGTACCTCAAGCGCTTCTCGCAGCTGGATGCCAAGCGCTTCGCCGTGGTCAAGGTCGGCGGCGCGGTGCTGCGCGACGACCTCGACGCGCTGACCTCTTCGCTGTCGTTTCTGCAGGAAGTCGGGCTGACCCCGATCGTGCTGCACGGCGCCGGCCCGCAGCTGGATGCCGAACTGTCGGCCGCCGGCATCGAGAAGCAGACCGTGAACGGCCTGCGCGTGACCTCGCCGGAAGCGCTGGCGATCGTGCGCCGGGTGTTCCAGCAGTCCAACCTGCGGCTGGTCGAGGCGCTGCAGCAGAACGGCGCGCGCGCCACCTCGATCACCGGCGGCGTGTTCGAAGCCGAGTACCTGGATGTGGATACCTACGGCCTGGTCGGCGAGGTGAAGAAGGTCAACCTGGCACCGATCGAGGCCAGCCTGCGCGCTGGCTCGATCCCGGTCATCACCAGCCTGGGCGAGACCGCCGGCGGCCAGATCCTCAACGTCAACGCCGACTTCGCCGCCAACGAGCTGGTGCAGGAACTGCAGCCGTACAAGATCATCTTCCTGACCGGCACGGGCGGCCTGCTGGACGAGGCGGGCAACGTGATCGATTCGATCAATCTGTCCACCGAGTACGACCACCTGATCGCGCAGCCGTGGATCCACGGCGGCATGAAGGTGAAGATCGAACAGATCAAGGATCTGCTCGACCGCCTGCCGCTGGAATCGTCGGTGTCGATCACGCGCCCGGCCGACCTGGCCAAGGAACTGTTCACCCACAAGGGTTCGGGCACGCTGGTGCGCAAGGGTGAAAAGGTGCTGCGCGCCACCGCCTGGAACGAACTGGACCTGCCGCGCCTGAAGGGCCTGATCGAATCCAGCTTCGGCCGCGCGCTGGTGCCGGACTATTTCGAGAAGACCAAGCTGTTGCGTGCCTACGTCAGCGAGAACTACCGCACCGCGGTCATCCTCACCGACGAGGCAGAGGGCGTCTACCTGGACAAGTTCGCCGTGCTCGACGACGCGCAGGGCGAGGGTCTGGGCCGTGCGGTCTGGAACGTGATGCTGGAAGAGACGCCGCAGCTGTTCTGGCGCTCGCGCCATGGCAACCCGATCAATCACTTCTACTACGCCGAATCCGACGGCTGCTACAAGCAGGACCACTGGAAGGTATTCTGGTTCGGTGCCGATGGCATCGACCGGATCAAGACCTATGTCGATCATTGCGCGCAGCGCACCCCGAGCCTGCAGGGCTGAGCAATGAGCAACCTCGATGCCTGGAACACGGTTCCTACCCTGCGCGGCCAGCACGTAACCCTGCAGCCGCTGCAGATGGAACACGTGCCCGGCCTGCGCGATGCGCTTGAAGGCAGCGGCCTGGACCAGCTCTGGTACACCCAGGTGCCGTCGCCGGAACAGGCCGGGACCTATGTGCGGGCCGCGCTGCAGGCGCAGAGCGAAGGCAAGGTGCTGCCGTTCGTGATCCGTGATGCGGCTGGCGGAATCGTTGGCAGTACCCGTTTCTATGACATGGATGCCGGTGTGCCGAAACTCAGCCTCGGCTACACCTGGTATGCGCCGCGCGTGCAGCGTACCGGCGCCAACACCGAAGCCAAGCTGTTGCTGCTGCAGCACGCCTTCGAAACGCTGGACTGCATCAGCGTGGTGCTGGAAACCAGCTGGTTCAACGCCACCTCGCGCACTGCCATCGCCCGCCTCGGCGCCAAGCAGGATGGCGTGCTGCGCAACCACAAGCGGCATGCCGACGGCACGCCGCGCGACACCGTCATCTTCTCCATCATCGACGCGGAATGGCAGGGCGTGAAGCGCCACCTGCAGTACCGCCTGGACAGCCACGCATGAACGATTCGACCTTTACCCTTGGCATCGTCGGTGCCCGCGGCCATACCGGCGCCGAGCTGATCAAGCTGGTGGCCGCCCATCCGCGGCTGGAACTGGCTTTCGTCTCCTCGCGCGAGCGCGCCGGGCAGCGCCTGTCCGACCATCACCCGGAATTCCAGGGCGATCTGCAGTACGAGAACCTGGACGCCGACGCGGTGGCGGCCAAGGGTGTGGACGCAGTGATCCTGGCCCTGCCCAATGGCCTGGCCGCACCGTTCGTGGCTGCGCTGGAAGCGGCGAAGCCGGACACCGTCATCGTCGATCTCTCGGCCGACTATCGCTTCGACAACAGCTGGTACTACGGCCTGCCGGAGCTGACCCGCGGCCGCTACAACGGCCAGAAGCACATCAGCAACCCGGGCTGCTATGCCACGGCGATGCAGCTGGCGGTGCATCCGCTGCTGGACCTGCTGGCCGGTCCGCCGCAGTGCTTCGGTGTCTCCGGCTACTCCGGCGCCGGTACCACGCCGTCGGACAAGAACAACGTCGAACTGCTGGCCGACAACCTGATGCCCTACGCGCTGACCAACCACGTGCACGAGCGCGAGGTGTCGGTGCAGCTGGGTGTGGCTGTTGAATTCATGCCACATGTCGCGCCGCATTTCCGGGGCATCACGCTTACCGCCAACCTGTGGCTGAACCGCGTGCAGACCCGCGAACAGATCGTCGAGCGCTTCCAGCAGGCCTATGCCGGCGAACCCCTGATCGACGTGGTGGATGAAGCGCCGTGGGTCAGCCGTATCGCCGGCCGACACGGTGCCCAGGTCGGTGGCTTCACGCTCGCGCCGGGCGGCAAGCGGGTCGTCGTGGTGGCGACCCTGGACAACCTGCTCAAGGGCGCGGCCACCCAGGCCATGCAGAACCTCAACCTCGCGCTGGGCATCGATGAACTGATGTCCATCCCGCACTGAACACGCCTTCCGGAGCCCCCATGGCAGACCTTCTTTGGCAGAAGCCCGGCGTCGCTGTCGACGCCCAGATCCAGACCTTCCTCGCCGGCGACGACGTGATCCTCGACCGCGAGTTCTTCCTGCATGACATCGCCGCCAGCGCCGCACATGCACAAGGCCTGCAGCACATCGGCATCCTCAGTGCCGACGAGTTGGACGGCCTGCTGCGCGAACTGGAGGTGCTGGCGCAGGACTTCCGCGAAGGCCGCTTCGTGCTCGATACCCAGTATGAGGATGGCCACTCGGCGATCGAAGCGCGCCTGACCGGACGCCTCGGCGATGCCGGCCGCAAGATCCACACCGGCCGCAGCCGCAACGACCAGATCCTGGTCGCCACCCGCCTGTGGCTGAAGGAGAAGCTGCAGCGCGTGGCACAGCTCAGCGCCGAAGTGGCCAAGGTCGCGCTGGACCGCGCACAGGCCGAGAAGGACCTGCCGATTCCCGGCTACACCCACATCCAGCGCGCCGTAGTGTCCTCGGCCGGCATGTGGTGGGCGGGCTGGGCCGAGGCCTTCATCGACAATGCCATCCGCGCGCGTGACACCCATGCGCTGGTCGATGCCAATCCGCTCGGCACGGCTGCCGGCTACGGCGTGAACCTGCCGCTGGACCGCGAACACACCACGGCCGCGCTCGGTTTCGCGCGCATGCAGATCTCGCCGATCTACGCACAGCTGTCGCGCGGCAAGTTCGAGCTGGCCGCGCTGGAAGCGCTCGGTGGTGCCACGCTGGACCTGCGCCGCATCGCCTGGGACCTGTCGCTGTTCACCAGCGCCGAGTTCGGCTTCGTCGCGCTGCCGGCGCAGTACACCACCGGCAGTTCGATCATGCCCAACAAGCGCAACCCGGACGTGATCGAGCTGATGCGTGCGACCCACGCCAGCGTCGCCGCCGCGCGCACCGAGATCGAGCAGCTGCTGTCGCTGCCCTCGGGCTACCACCGCGACCTGCAGTCGTCCAAGGGTGCCATCTTCCACGGCTTCGGCCGTGGCCTGGCCGCGCTGGAGCTGCTGCCGGCGCTGCTGGCCAACCTGGAATGGCGTGACGACAAGCTGCGTGCGGCCATCGATTCGGGCATGTATGCCACCGACGTGGCGGTGGAAGCGGCCGTGGCCGGCGTGCCGTTCCGTGAGGCCTACAAGGCCGCTGCGGCCGGTGCCGACAGTGCAGGGCAGGGGCGTACCCCGGAAGGCAGCCTCGCCGCGCGCGTGTCGCCGGGTTCGGCCGCCGACCTGCGCCTGGACGAACTGCGCGCGCGCTGGCAGGCGCTGTCCTGATGACGGGCACTGTCTACCTGGTGATGGCGATGCGCCGGCCGGACTTCAACGATGCAGCGGTGCAGCCGCACCGCGATTTCCTCGATGCGTTGCAGGCGCAGGGCAAGCTGCAGCTGACTGGTGGTTTCGCCGACGGCAGTGGTGGCGCCTATGTGCTGTGCAACGTGGACAGCCTGGCGCAGGCGCAGGCCATCGTCGCCACCGATCCGCTGGTGACGATGCAGGCCTCCGAGCTGACCGTGCACGAATGGAACACCCGCTGAGACACTGACCGATGATCCAGCACGCTGCCAACGTCGCCTCGCCGTTCCCCGAACAAGCGCTGCCGCCATGGCGGCGTGCGGTGCTGAAGGTCGGCAGCAGCCTGCTGGCAGCCGATGGCGGCGGCCTGTCACCACGCCACGCGCTGGGCCTGGCGCAGTTCGTCTCGGCCAATGTCCTGGCCGGGCGCGAGGTGGTGATCGTGTCTTCCGGCGCGGTCGCTGCCGGGCGCGCGATCCTGCCGCGGGCCGATGAACCTGGCGCGGCGATGGCGGCGCGGCAGGCGCTGGCTGCGCTCGGCCAGGCCCAGCTGATCGGGCTCTGGCAGCGCTTCTTCGAGCGCCCGGTGGCGCAGGTGCTGCTGACCCATGACGACCTGCGCAACCGCCGCCGCTACCTCAACGCCCGCGCCACGCTCAACGAACTGCTGCGGCTGGGCGCGTTGCCGGTGGTCAACGAGAACGACACCGTGTCGGTGGACGAGCTCAAGCTTGGCGACAACGACAACCTGGCGGCGACGGTGGCGGCGCTGGTCGATGCCGATGCGCTGTTCATCGCCACCGATATCGATGGCCTGTACAGCGCCGACCCGCGCACCGTGGCCGACGCGCGGCCGCTGCACGACGTGCCGGAACTGAGTGACGAGGTGCTGGCGATGGCCGGCGGCGCCGGCTCGCGCGCCGGTACCGGCGGCATGCGGACCAAGCTGGAAGCGGCAGCGAAGGCGGGTCGTCTCGGCATCGAAACCTATCTGTTCAATGGCCGCAGCGGTGACGTGGTACGCGCGCTGGCCCAGGACCGCCTGTTCGGTACCCGTATCCACGCCGCGCGCAGCCGTGAGGCGGCCCGCAAGCACTGGCTGCGGCACGCGCCGCTGGTCGAGGGTGCGATCGTGATCGATGCCGGCGCTGCGCAGGCGATGCGCGAGAAGGGCGCCTCGCTGCTGCCCGGCGGCATCACCGGCGCGGAGGGCATGTTCCGCCGTGGCGACATGGTGCAGGTGTGCTGGAACGCGCCACAGGGCCGCGTCTGCGTGGCGCGCGGTGTCAGCCAGTACGCGGCCGATGATGTGCGCCGGATCGCCGGCCGCCATTCGCGCGACATCGAGGCCGTGCTGGGCTACAACTACGGTGGCAGTGTCGTCCATCGCGACGATCTGGTGCTGCCATGACCGGTTTGAAGGACTCCCCGATGAGCGAAATCGAAGCGCAGGCGCGTGCCTGCCGTGACGCGGCCCAGATCGTTGCCGGCCTCGACAGTGCGGCGCGCCGCACGCTGCTGCTGGCGATGGCCCAGGCGCTGGAAGTGAATGCCGGGCTGATCCTGGCCGGTAATGCGCGCGACCTTGCCGCTGCGCGCGAGAAAGGCATTGGCAGTGCCATGCTCGACCGCCTGGCGCTGGACCCGGCACGCCTGTTCGCGATGGCCGAAGCCGTGCGTGAGGTCGCCGCGCTGCCCGATCCCGTCGGCCAGATCACCCGCGACGATGTGCGTCCAAACGGCATCCGCGTGCAGAAGGTGCGCGTGCCGCTGGGCGTGATCGCGATGATCTACGAGGCGCGCCCGAACGTGACCGCCGAAGCGGCTGCGCTGTGCCTGAAGGCCGGCAATGGCGTGATCCTGCGCGGTGGTTCCGAAGCGGTCCACTCCAACACCGCCATCGCCCAGGCGCTGGCCGTCGCCCTGCAGGCCAATGGCGTACCGGCGGCGGCAGTGACCGTGCTGACCGACCTGCGCCGCGAAGCAATGCTGGAGCTGCTGCAGCTGCATGAACTGATCGATCTGGCGATTCCGCGCGGCGGCGAAGGCCTGATCCGCTTCGTTGCCGAGCATGCGCGGGTGCCGGTGATCAAGCACTACAAGGGTGTCTGCCACCTGTTCGTGGATGCCAGCGCCGACCTCGGCAAAGCCATCGACCTTCTGGTGGACGGCAAGTGCAGCCGTCCGTCGGCCTGCAACTCGCTGGAAACCCTGCTGGTGCATCGTGATGTGGCCGAAGCCTTCCTGCCGCGCGTGGCGCAGGCGCTCGGTGAGCGTGGCGTGGAGCTGCGCGCCGACACGAACGCGCAGCCGCTGCTGCCGGGCAGCACCGCCGCCAGCGAAGACGACTACGCTGCCGAGTTCCTCGACCTGGTGCTGGCCGTGCGCGTGGTTGATGACCTCGAGGCGGCCATCGCGCACATCCGTGCCTATACCTCCGACCATACCGAAGTGATCGCCACCGAAGACGCCGGCCATGCCGAGCGCTTCGTCAACGCACTGCGCTCGGCGGTGGTGATGGTCAATACCTCGTCGCGCTTCTCCGACGGTGGACAGCTGGGCCTGGGCAGCGAGATCGGCATTTCCACCACGCGCCTGCATGCGTACGGCCCAATGGGCCTGGAAGCACTCACCGTCGAACGATTCGTCGTGCGCGGTGAAGGGCAGACGCGCAAGTAGATCCACGCGATGCGCGGATGCTCTTCGCGGTAGACCCCGGTGCCGACCAAGGTCGGCGCCCACCAGGCCCAAGCGCCGACCAGGGTCGGCGACTACCGGGGCGTCACACCACCTCGCGGCGGATACCGATCGGCCGCGCGTGATCGTCCATGTGCAGCGTGGCGGCCTTGCAGCCCAGCAGGCGCTCGGCAAGGCCGGTGCTGGCACCCAGATCGGCCGCGACTTCATTGAGGCTGGCAAGCGGCCGCGGCAGGCGTCGCTCGTGGCCACGGAAGCGCGCGCGGTTGTACTCGGCCCAGCCGATCAGCAGCACGCTGGCACACAGCAGCATCAGCGGCAGTGCCACCAGCACATAGGGGTCGAACTGGCTTTGCCGTTCGTACAGCTGCTGCCAGGCCAGCTGGCCGCCGATCAGCCACGAGAACAGGGTCACCAGCGGTGCCCACAGGTAGAAGTAGAACCCCCAGAACGCGAGGGTGACGAAGCCCCAGGCGGTGCGCTGGAAGCGTGGTTGGCGATGCGGCTTGCGGATCATCCGCGAGTCGAAGCGGTTGGACGGGCGTTGTGCGTTCATCGGATCCCCCGATCGGGACTGGTCCAGGTGGCGCGCTTGCTGCGACGGCGCAGCAGGGTCTTCGGCAACGCCACCAGGGTGGTGGAAAGACTGATCAGCCAGTACGCCATCGGGTACCAGATGACCCAGAAGTAGTTGCGTCCAATCTGTGTTTCGTAACGACGGTCGATGATCAGGCTGCTGGCGAACTGCATCAGGCAGACCAGGGCCAGGATCACGCCATGCCATTGCGGCAGCAGGCTGGCGATGTACAGCTGCGGCGGTACGTCGATGAGCTTGCCCAGCACCCACAGCACCACGATGAACAACATGGTGTAGGCCCAGATCACGCTCAGCACGTACTCCAGCAGTACGCCCCACATGCGCCGTTCCTTCCAGTGCAGCAGTGAACGCGCATGCCGCAGCATCACTTCCACGCCACCCTGCGCCCAGCGCAGCCGTTGCCGCCACAGACCCTTCAGCGTTTCCGGCATCAGGATGAAGCACAGCGCGTTGGGTTCGTAGCGGATGTCCCAATGCGCATGCTGCAGGCGCCAGCTGATGTCGATGTCCTCGGTCACCATGTCGTCCGACCACCAGCCGACCTGGTGCAGGGCGGTGCGGCGAAAGCCGGCGATCACTCCGGAGATGGTGAAGATGCGCCCGTAAACGCGCTGCGCGCGCTTGATCATGCCGATGATCGAGGAGAATTCGGCCACCTGCAGGCGTCCAAGCAGGGTGGAACGGTTGCGGATGCGCGGGTTGCCGGTGACCGCACCGACGCGGTTGCCGCTGACCAGGTGCCAGACCATCCAGTGCAGGGCGTGTTCCTCCAGCATGGCATCGCCATCGATGCACACCAGGTACTCCGAGCGGGCCGCCAGCGCACCCATGCGCAGCGCGTTGGCCTTGCCGAGGTTGCGGTCCAGGTGCAGCACGCGCAGCCGCGGATGCTTCGCCGCCAGCACGTCGAGCCGGGCGCCGGTGTCATCACTGCTGCCATCGTCGATGGCGATCACCTCGTAGTCGGCCGGATAGCGCTGTGCCAGTGCCGCGCCGAGTGTGTCGTCGAGGTTCGCGGACTCGTTGTGGCAGGGAATCAACAGGCTCGCGAACGGTGGATCGACCATCAGCGGCGGGTCGTTGCGTGGGCGCGAATGGCGTTCGCGCCGGAAGTAGTAATACAGGCCGCCCGACATCCAGAAGAACGCCATCACCATCGGGTAGTAGAAGGCGAACTGGAACAGGACCTGCAGCAGCGGGTGCATGTCCATGTCACTTCTCCGGGTACGGGAAGTTGCCGGCGGACATCGCCGCGCGGGCATCATGGGTGGAAGGCTGGCCGGCGATGAAGTCATCCGGGTACCAGGCGAAGTGGTGCACGCCCTGCGCCTGCAGCTGGCGGATCTGCGCGCGCAGCCGCTCGGCGGGAATCGGTTGCCCGCTGCGCCAATCGACGGTCTGCAGTTCGAACAGGGTGTGCTGCAACTGGGGATCGTGCGCACGCACCGCGGCCAGCAGCTGGTCGAGCCAGCGTTCCGGATGCCTGCTGCCTTCCATCCACGGCATCGCCATCAGTGCGGTCTGGTCGTAGGCCTTGTTGAACAGGTCCAGGCGCTGCGCGAACCAGGCTTCGCTCTGCGGACGCAGTACCGGCTCCGCGTACAGGTTGCGCACCGTGGCCAGCTTCGGCCGCCAACGCTGCGCACTGCCGCGCAGGGCCAGGGTGAAGTCGATCAGCGCCCGGGTGCGAGCGCTGCCATCGTCGCCGGCCGCCAGCGTCGGGAGTTCTGTGTCGCGCAGGTAGCCATCATCATGGAAGAGCAGGCCTTCGAAGTACGAGTTGACGGCCAGATCCTCGTAGATGTCGAGCATGATCTGGCGTGCCTTCGGATTGGTGAAGTCCAGCCGGTACATGCCGTCGGCATCGCCGTTGTGGATCGCCAGTGCCTTGCGCTGCACGGGGTCGGGCAGCTCGAAGCCGAGCACCGGCAGCCATGCGTAGACCTTCACCCCCGCGCGCGACTTCAGCTGCCAGGCGACCCGGCTGAACAGGTCCGCGCGCATCGGCATGTGCCGGTTGGGGAAGTACAGTGCATCGGCGGTGTTGTTGCCGTCCGGATCGGCGAACGCCTGCAGGTAGACGTGGGTGGGCGAGATGCGCTTGACCCGCTCGATCAGCGCATCGAGGTTGCGCCCTTGCTGCGCCGGGTCCGGGTCGTACACATCATCCAGGTCGACCTGCAACGCGCGGATGCCGTCGAGCGCAACGTCGCGCCGCAGCTCGTAGGCGAGGCCCTCCACGGTCGGGTTGTCGCTGACCAGGAAGCGCGCCAGCCCATGCAGGTCGCTGGCCACTGGCGTGCTGCGGCCTTCCAGATCGAAGGACACCGGCATGCCCAGCTGTTCGGCGATGTCGTTGCTCAACTGGTTGTAGGCGGCGTACGGCCAGACGATGGCGCGCGGGCGCACGCCCAGGTGCTGCTGGATGCGCTGCACGCTGCGGCCGAGATCGGCGCGCAGGCGCTGCTCATACTGCGCCTCGCTCTCGTAGCTGCGCGTGGCCGGCCGGTAGATGCGGGTGACCACCGCTGGCGTCGAATTGCCCTGCGGATTGGCAAGCACTCCGTGGTGCAGGTCGTCGGTATGGCTGGCCACTTCGATCAGGCCGCTGTCGTGCATCTGCTTCAGCTGCGCCCAGGTAACGAAGTCATCGTGGCCGAACGGCCGGTAGCCATAGTCGATCGTGCGCCCGGGCGCCATGTCCACGTAATCGGTGATCACTGCCACCAGCGCCGGGTAGTGGTACGCCTGCAGCAGCGGGAACGCCTTGTCGTAGACGCTGCGCAGGCCATCATCGAAGGTCAGCAGTACCGGTTTCGGTGGCAGCGTGGCGCGTCCCTGGGAGGCGTCGATCACCTGCGACAGCGACACCGGGTGGTAGCCGTGTGCCCCCAGCCAATCCAGGTGCGCGGCGAAGTTCTGCGTGCTCACCGCGTAGGCATCGGCGTCGCCCTTGGCCGCGACCCGGTCGCGGATGTCGTGGTAGCTGAGGATCAGCAGGCCGTTGTCAGTGGCATCGAGATGCAGGGCCTGCTGCGCGAACGCCGGCGGCGTGGCGGCCAGCAGCAGGAGTACGATCAGTCGCAGGATGCGGGCCATGTCACTCTCCCCAGCGCAGTGCGGCTTCGAAGCCGATATGACGCTCGCGGTGGCCGTCGTAGACCGGCCGCGACCAGCGCACGCCGTACTCGAACACGCGGCCCTGGCCCAGCTGCCATTCGTGCATGTAGGACACCGAAGGGACCAGAGCGCTGCCGAAGCCGTCCTGCCAGTAGTCACCCAGCGAGACCGTCAGGCGGTGCCGGAAGTGGCGCTCGTAGTGCCGCCACAGCTGCTGGTCGATGCGCAGCCCGATCTCGACCATGCGGTCGCGCTTCGGGTTGAAGTAGGGCGCGTCGTCGCGGCTGCCCCGGCTGGTGTAGGCACTGGCCAGGCCGTCGATCAACCAGCGCGGGCGGGTCAGCAGGCGCTGTTCGATGCTGGTGCTGAACAGCTCGCGGTGGTTGCCGTCCTCGTAGCGGAAGCGGCTGGCGCCGAACATCCAGTGGGTCAGCTCGCTGCGCCGGTAGTCGACCTGCGCGCTCACGCTGTCAGCGGTGATGCCCGCCACGCGCGCCTGCATCGAGGCTTCCGGGTCATTGCGTGCGGCCACCAGCCCGGCATGCCAGTAATCGTTGAACTGCCAACCCACGCCGATGCGCAGGCCGGTATCGCCAATGTGGTCGTTGGCGCGCAGTACCGCCGCTTCCGCGTCCAGCTGGCCAAAGCGGTAGCGTACGCCCGCGCCCAGCCACAGCGGGTCGATGCGCTGGTCCTGGAAGTCGACCGAGCGCCTGTCGGCGAAGGCGAACAACCGCCAGCGGTCGTCGAGCACCGGTGTCTGCACTTCCATGCCGTAGTGACGGTCGTTGTTGCCCAGCGGCGAGGTGCCGCCACCGCCGGAGCTGCGACCAATGTCGGTCCATGCCTTCAGCTGCCAACCGCGATGCGCGCGCCAGGCCTGGTCCATGCGTTCGACGGCGGGCTGGGTGGGGTAGCGTGCGAGCAGATCGTCGTGCAGCGGTCGCGCCAGGTCATCGCGCTGCAGGGCGACGTAGGCTTCCTGCATGCCCAGCCGTGGCTCGATGTCGCGCGGGTCCAGCGCATGCGCCATCTGCTGCCGTTGCAGCGCCCTGCGTGGCCAGCCGCGCATCATGTAGACGCTGCCCAGCGCGCTCTGCAGGCCGCCGTTGCCCGGTGCGATGTCGACCATCGATTCCAGATCGCGCTGCGCGGTGGGCAGGTCACCGCTGTAGGCGCGCACCATCGCCAGGTTGAGGTCGGCCTCGTAGCGCGACCAGTTTGGATACGGCGACTTCCCGTTGCTCCAGCGCCAGGCAGGTTCCTTGTCGCGCCACGCCTGCAGCAGGTCGACGGCTTTTTCCTGCTGCTCGCTTTCCAGGTAGGCGTAAGCCAGTTCCGAGTGCGAGGCGTCGCGCGTTGGATCGCCGGCGACGGCCGCCTGCAGCACCGGAATGGCTTCTTCCGGATGCAGGGTGCCCATCAGCGAATCGCCGACCGCAGGCAGCACATAGTCGGGCAGGGCATGGCCTTCGGCCTGCAGTGCGCGGGCTTCCTGGCGCACCTGCGCATGGCGGCCCAGCCGGTTGAGCAGGATCAGCCGGTCCATGCGGATGCGCAGTGGCGCCTGCGCCGGTGGGGTGCCTTCGCTGCCCAGGTAGCGCTGCATGCGCGCCAGGGTCGATTCGGCTTCTTCCAGGCGACTGTCTTCGCTGCTGCTGTAGGCCAGGCTCCAGACCACCAGCTTGGCCAGGTAGTCGCCTTCGATGCGTTGCTTCTGTGCTGCGTCGAACAGCTGCGGGCGCTGCTGGTACAGCTCCCAGGCGCGCCAGGCATTGCCGATGTCGCCCAGGGTCAGTACGCGCAGCTTGAACAGCAGGTCGTCGTTGGGCTGCTGCTGGCTGGCGCGCTCGATCGCGCCGAGGGCATCCAGCCAGCGGGCCTGGTCGCGGTAGCGGCCGATCTCGGCCAGGGCCGCCTCGCGGTCGGGCGGGGCAGCGCTGCTGGCCCAGGCCAGGGCGGTACAGGCAAGGCCGACGCAGAGCGCCAGCCGGCGGTGGACAACCATTGGGGACCCCCTTGGCTTCCGAACCAGACAACCTGAAAAATGTGACGCACATCACATGCCAGATTTTGGGATGGCCGTGGCCTGCGTCACTCCCCTCGCGAACTCCCATCCAACAGGGATGGGCGGAACCAGGACAGCGACCTGCAATGTCTTGTCTGAAACGAGAGTCCCCCGCACACCGAGTGGTGGCCTGGGCGGCGCTGCCGCCCCCATGCCCGATGCCGGCACGCGGCAAGGATGGGCATTCGTGGGCACTATCCGCCCGGAATTGTCAGCCCGGCGTCAAAATGCGCAGACGGGCTGACGAGCGGTAGGTGGGGCCGGTTGCGAGGCCCCACGTGGCTTACCAGAGGTCTTCCAGCTTGCGCGGCTTGCAGGCCACCCATGAGGCGCACAGCATCAGCGTGGCGCAGCCGAACAGGAAGCTGAATGGGATCGTCCAGCCGTCGCTGACGGTGTGCAGCCAGCCAACCAGGAACGGCCCCAGGCAGCTGAAGCTGTAGCCCACGCCCTGCATGAACCCGGACAGCGCCGCCGAGCCGGTGGGGGTGCGCGTGCGCAGGTTGATCAGGGTCAGTGCCAGCGGGAAGGTGGACGGACCGACGCCGAGCAGGCAGGCCCACAGCAGCGGCGCCTTCATGGGGGCCAGCAGCAGGCCGGTGAAGGCGATCACGAACGAGAAGAAGCCGATCAGCACGAGCGGGAACGGGTTCTGCAGGCGCACCGCCATCGACGGAATGACCAACGACGGCAGCAGGCCCAGTGCCGAGAACACGGCCACCATCACACCGCCGAACGCGGGCGTGCCACCGGCCTCGACCACGATGCGTGGCAGCCAGGTGAACATCGAATAGGTCATCAGCGAAGTCATGCCGAACATCAGCGTCATGCTCCAGCCCAGTGAGGTGCGCCAGACTTTCCCATGCGGCTGTGCGGCCGGGTCGGTGGCATCTGCCTGCGGCTTCGGTGCGCGCCTGGCCAGAACCAGCCACGGCAGTGCGGCAGCCAGTGCCAGCAGTGCCCACATGCCCAGCGACACGCGCCAGCCAGCGGCGTTGGCCATCGGTACCGCGAGCAATGCGGGCAGCATGGTGCCCAGCTGCAGCACGCTGATGTAGAGCGTGCTCATGGTACCGACCTTGTTGGCGAAATAGCGCTTCACCAGCGGCGGCACCACCACGTTGCCGATGCCCATGCCGGCCAGTGCCACCACCGAACCCAACAGCAGCGTGCCGACGTTGCCGGCGCTGGAACGCAGCAGCAGGCCGGCCATCGCCATCACCATCGCCAGCAGCGTGGTGCGCTCCAGCCCGAGGCGCCGTGCCAGCGCCGGCGTGGCCACGCCGAACAGTGCGAACGACGCGGTCGGCAGCATGCCCAGCACGCCGGTCATGGTGGTACCGAAACCGAACTGCTGGCCGAGCACGTCCAGCAGCGGGGTGATCGAGGTGACCGCGGTGCGCAGGTTGATCGCTGCCAGCAGGATCGCGGCGAATGCGAGGACGCGGCCGTGCAGCAGCGACGGCGAATCGGAAGTGGAGGAACTCATCGGTGGTCCTTGCAGGTGTCGCACGCCGGGGCAATGGCATGCAGCGCCGGCATCGGTCTACGCCGAAGCGGCAGGTGGGGGCGGGGCTGCTGGCGGGCCGGCAGCGCGGCCATTGTACGTGCGGGCTCCGGCAAGGTCCCGTCATGCGGGCGGCCAGGTGCCCTGATACAAAAAAACCCGGAGGACAGTGATGTCTTCCAGGCTTCTTGGTGACCACCGAAGTGGTCGGGGAGACAGGATTCGAACCTGCGACCTCTACGTCCCGAACGTAGCGCTCTACCAGACTGAGCTACACCCCGAAGGGAGCCGCCTATTCTAGCGATTCACCCCGATGGCGGCAAGGGGTGAATGCTGTTTTCTTCACACTGCCGAAGCAGTGCCACTTCAGGGAACAAAAAAGCCTGGACGACTTCACCAGGCTTCAATGCGACCACGTGAGTGGTCGGGGAGACAGGATTCGAACCTGCGACCTCTACGTCCCGAACGTAGCGCTCTACCAGACTGAGCTACACCCCGAAGGAGCCGCCTAAGATACCGTGTGAAGGCCAAGGCGGCAAGGTTTTTTTACAGCTCAGCGACGATTTTCCTTCTCGATGCGGTTCTGCTCGCGGGCTTCGAACCACATGCCGTTGAGGATGGCCACCGTCGAGGCGAGGCCGGCACCGAGAATCCAGGCGAAATACCACATGATCAGTCTCCTTCATTCCGGGTAGGTGCCGACCGTTGGTCGGCACACGTGCAAGCAATCAGTACGCGTTCGGGTTGTTGCCCATCTCTTCGGTGGTGGTCTTGCCCTTCAGCACGCGGTACACCCAGGTGGTGTAGGCGAGGATGATCGGCAGGAATACCGCCGTGGCCAGCAGCATGATCCACAGGGTCAGGTGGCTGGACGAGGCGTCCCACACGGTCAGGCTGGAGGTGGGCTGGCTCGAGGACGGCAGCAGGAACGGGAAGATCGCAAAGCCGACGGTCAGGATGATGCCGGCGATGGCTGCCCCGGAGGCGATGAAGGCCAGGCCGCCGCGACGGGCCCGCAGCAGTACCGCACTGGCCAGCAGGCCGGCCAGGCCCAGCAGCGGCGCCAGGATCGTGGCCGGCATGGCGCTGTAGTTGCGCATCCAGCCACCGGCGGCGCCGAGTTCGGCGGTCTTCAGCAGCGGATTGGTGGCGCCGTCGGTGACCACCTGCGAGGTGATCTGGTAACCCGGCAGGCCGAAGGCCACCCAGGCACCGCCCACCGCGAACAGCACGAAGGCGATGATCGCGGCGATGCTGCCGAAACGGGCCGCACGTTCGGCCACCGGGCCGTCGGTCTTCAGCACCAGCATGGCGGCACCGTGGGCGACCAGCATCGACACGCTGAGCAGGCCGGCCAGCAGCGCGAAGGGCATCAGCAGGCCGAAGAACGAGCCGGTGTAGAAGATGCGCATGCTGTCATCGAAGTGGAACGGCACGCCCAGCACCACGTTGCCCACCGCCACGCCCATGATCAGCGCCGGGATGAAGCCACCGATGAACAGCGCCCAGTCCCAGGTGTTGCGCCAGCGCTCGCTGGGCATCTTGCTGCGGAACTTGAAGCCGACCGGTCGCAGGATCAGCGCGAACAGGATCACGAACATCGCCAGGTAGAACCCGGAGAAGCTGACCGCGTAGAGCGGCGGCCATGCGGCGAAGATCGCGCCGCCGCCCAGGATCAGCCACACCTGGTTGCCTTCCCATACCGGACCGATGGTATTGATCACCAGCCGGCGCTCAGCGTCGTTGCGGGCGACGAAGGGCAGCAGGGTGCCCACGCCCAGGTCGAAACCATCCATCACGGCGAAACCGATCAGCAGGATGCCGAGCAGCAGCCACCAGATCACGCGCAGCGTGGTGTAGTCCAGAAGAATGAAATCCATCTTGGTTCTCCTGCCTCAGGCCTGGCCGGCGGCCGGCGCCGAGGCATTGTGGGAAGCATGCGGCTGGGGCGACTGCAGTGACGGCAGCACCTCGTCCGGACCCTTGCGGATCGCCTTGAGCATCAGCTTGATCTCGACCACGATCAGCGCGGTGTAGATGGCAGTGAAGCCGGCCAGGGTCAGCACGATTTCATGCAGGGCCAGCCCCGATGCTGCATAGAAGGTCGGCAGCACGCCATCGACCGCCCACGGCTGGCGACCATACTCGGCCACGAACCAGCCGCACTCGATCGCGATCCACGGCGCCGGCAGCGTCCACAGGGCCAGCTTGAGGAACCAGCGCTTGTCCTGGAAATTGTTGCGGCAGGAGTAGTAGAAGGCCAGGGCGAAGAAAGCGATGAGGTAGAAGCCGAGGCCGGCCATCACGCGGAAGGTCCAGAACAACGGCATCACGCGCGGCACCGTGTCCATCGCCGCCTGCGAGATTTCCTGCGGGGTGGCGTTGAGGATGTCATCGCGATAGCGCTTGAGCAGCAGGCCGTGGCCCAGGTCCTGCCAGTGACGGTCGAACATCTCGCGCGCTTCAACGTCGTTCTTGTTGGCGCGCAGGCGTTCCAATGCACCGTAGGCCAGCTGGCCGCCACGCACGCGGTGTTCGGCGCGCTCGACCAGTTCCAGGATGCCGGGAATCGGCTGGTTCAACGAGCGGGTGGCGATCAGGCCCATCAGGTAGGGGATCTTCACCGCGTAGTTGTTCTGGTGGGTCTCCTGGTTGGGGATGCCGAAGGCGGTGAAGTCGGCCGGCGCACGCTCGGTCTCCCACATCGCTTCGATCGCGGCCAGCTTCATCTTCTGGTGTTCGCTGGCGGCGTAACCGCTCTCGTCACCCAGCACGACCACCGACAGCGATGACAGCAGGCCGAACGCCGCGGCCACCGCAAACGAACGGCGGGCCAGGTCCTTGTGCTTGTTGCGCAGCAGGAACAACGCGCTGATCGCCATCACGAACACCGCACCGGTCACGTAGCCGGCGCTGACGGTGTGCACGAACTTGGCCTGCGCCACCGGGTTGAACACCACCGCCATGAAGTCGACCACTTCCATGCGCATGGTTTCCGGGTTGAACACCGCACCGGTCGGGTTCTGCATCCAGCCATTGGCCACCAGGATCCAGATCGCCGACAGGTTGGTCCCCAGCGCCATCAGCCAGGTCACCATCAGGTGCTTGACCTTGCTCAGGCGGTTCCAGCCGAAGAAGAACAGGCCGACGAAGGTGGCTTCCAGGAAGAACGCCATCAGGCCTTCGATGGCCAGTGGCGCACCGAAGATGTCACCCACGTAGTGGCTGTAGTAGGACCAGTTCATGCCGAACTGGAATTCCATGACGATGCCGGTGGCAACGCCCATGGCGAAGTTGATGCCGAACAGGACGCCCCAGAACAGGGTCATCCTGCGCCAGATCTCCTTGCCGGTCATCACATACACGCTCTCCATGATGGCCACCATGAAGGACAGGCCGAGGGTGAGCGGTACGAATAGGAAGTGGTACATCGCGGTCAGCGCGAATTGCAGCCGCGACAGTTCTACGACTGTCTGATCAATCATGGCCTGGCTACCTCGTTGGATAGTGCCGTTGCAGGTGGCGGGAAGGGTGGTCTACGACGTGAATGATGTGACCGACTACTTCAAACAGCCTTGATCCAGATCAATGTATGAACAGGTGCCCCGGTTGATCGTATGCCAACCTGATGAAGACTGCGACCGCCGGCCGCAGGGGCGGGCTATTGCCTGCGCCTACAATGCCGTGTCTCCCTCGTTGCCCGTGAAGACCTCTTGAGCGCTGCCGAAACGACCCCTGACGGCCTGTCCCCGGAAGCTGAAACCGCCCGCCAGCGGCGTGTGCGCACGGCCTGGCTGGCCGACCTGGCACGGTCCGCCCGGGGCCGCCAGCGCCTGGCCGCGCTGTGCATCAGCCTGTCCGGCGCACTGTTGATCGGCCAGGCTGCCGCCATCGCCTGGCTGGTGCAGCGGGTGCTGGTGGAGCGCGTGCCGCTGGCCTCTGGCCTGCCGGTGCTGGCGGGATTGGCGGTGATCCTGGTGCTGCGCACCCTGCTGGGCAGCGCCACCCAGGCCGCCGCCGGTGACGTGGCCGACGCCGCACGCCTGGCATTGCGCGAACGCGTGTTCGCACGCCTGCTGGGCCACGGCCCACTGTGGCTGCGGCAGCGCCGCACCGGCGAACTGGGCGAACTGATGCTGCATCACGGTGATGCGATCGAGAGCTATTACAGCGGCTTCCTGCCGGTGCGCACTGAAGTGGTGGTGGTGCCGCTGCTGATCCTGGCCGCGGTGGCCTGGGTGGACTGGGTGGTGGCGCTGATCCTGCTGTTCACCGCGCCACTGGTGCCGTTCTTCATGATGCTGGTGGGCTGGGGCGCCGAAGCGGCCGGCCGTGCGCAGCTGGGTGAGCTGGCACGCATGAGCGGCCATTTCGCCGACCGGATCAAGGGCCTGGGCCTGCTACGCCTGTATGGCCGCGGTGACGCCGAGCTGGAGGGTATCGAGGCCGCCGCTGAAGGCGTGCGCGTGCGCACGCTGAAGGTGCTGCGGATTGCCTTCCTGTCGTCCACGGTGCTGGAATTCTTCGCCTCCGTGAGCGTGGCGATGGTGGCGCTGTACCTGGGCCTGAGCTATCTGGGCATGATGTCGCTGCATGCAGCGGTGCCGACGCTGGGTGCGGGGCTGTTCTGCCTGCTGCTGGCACCGGAATTCTATGCGCCGCTGCGACGGCTGGCCGCGCACTACCATGATCGCGCCAATGCACTGGCCGCCGCCGCCGAAGTGGAGCGCCTGCTGCAGTCGCTGCCCGATGAGCAGGGCCTGGTCGAGAACGAGGTTGCACCGCTGGCGGTGGAGCCGGCCGAGGCCGCGTTGCCGCCGCTGCAGGCACAAGGGCTGGTGCTGCGCCCGCTGGGCGCGCCGCAGGATGTGCTGCAGGATCTGGACCTGCGGCTGGAGCCGGGCCAGCGCCTGGCCCTGGTTGGTCCCAGCGGTTCCGGTAAAAGCACCCTGCTGGAAGCGCTGGCCGGCTGGCTGCCGCCGCGCGCCGGCAAGCTGCAGCTGCGTCCCGGTGTGCAGGTGGCCTATGCCAGCCAGCGCCCCTACCTGTTCCACGGCAGCATCGCCGACAACCTGCGCCTGGCTGATCCCGGTGCCAGCGATGCGCGTCTTCGTGCGGTGGCCGAGGCCGCGCAGGTGCTGCAGTTCGCACAGCGGCTGCCGCAGGGCCTGGACACGGTGATCGGCGAACGTGGCTTCGGCCTGTCCGGCGGCGAAGCCCGTCGTATCGGCCTGGCCCGGTTGTTGCTGCGCGACCCGCAGGTCCTGTTGCTGGACGAACCCACCGCGTTTCTCGACGCCGATACCGAGGCCGCACTGCTGCGCAGCCTGGCTGCCTATGCGCGGGGTCGCAGTGTGGTGGTCGCCACCCACAGCCCGGCGGTGATCGCCTGGGCCGACCGCTGCCTGCTGCTGCCGGAAGGGCGCCTGGTCGAACCGGCACAGGCGGTGCGCGCATGAGCCGTTCGCCTGATTCGCTGCGCGCGGTGTTCCTGCGCCATCGGCCGCGCCTGCTGCTGACCGTGCTGCTGCTGTGGACCACCATGCTGGCCGGCACCGCCTTGCTTGGCCTGTCCGGTGGCTTCCTCACCGCCGCCGCGTTGGCTGGTGCGGCCGGCCTCGGCCAAGGCTTCAACTTCTTCTCACCGTCCGCAGGTATACGCGGGCTGACGATGGCGCGCATCGTGTCGCGCTATTTCGAGAAGCTGGTCGGCCACGACGCCACGCTGCGCATCGCCCGCGACCTGCGCGTGTGGTTCTTCCGCCGCGCGTTGCCGCTGGCACCCGCACGGTTGGGGGCTACGCGCACCGGCGACCTTCTGGCGCGCCTGCTCGGCGACATCGGTGAAGTGGACGGCCTGCTGGTGCGTGCGATCGGGCCGCTGGTGGCGTTGGGCGGATTGTCGCTGGTCGCGATCGTTTCGGCGGCACTGATCCTGCCGTCGGCTGCGGTGCTGCTGGCGGTGCTGGCGCTGCTGATCGCCTTCGGCGTGCCGTGGCTGGGCGTGCGTGGCCATGACGACGAAGAGGCCGACCGTGCCGCGCATCGTGCCGCATTGCGTACCGCTGCATTCGAAGGGCTGGAAGGTGCGGGTGACCTGGCCGCGCTGCACGCCGATGCGGCCTGGCAGCTGAAGGTACGCGTAGCTGCCAAGCAGCTGGCCTCGCGTGACCGCCGCCGCCGCTGGCGCCTGATCGCGGCCTCGACCCTGCACGGCCTGGTGGCGGGGCTGGGCCTGGTGGCGATGCTGGCGTTGGCCCTGCACGCGGCCGAGCAGCAGCGCATCGCACCGGAAATGGCCGCAGGTTTGGTGTTCCTCACCGTGGCGTTGATCGAGCTGTGGGCCGGCATGGGCCTGGCCTGGCAGTCGCTGCAGTCCGGGCGCATTGCCGCCGATCGCCTGCAGGCGATCGTCGAGCAACCGCCGACGGTGGACGATCCGCAGGCGCCACAGGTGGTGCCGCCGGCTGCGCGCGTGCATTGGGATGACGTGCATTTCCAGTGGCCAAGCGGCGCGCGGCCGGTGTTGTCCGGCCTGCAGCTGACCCTGGCGCCAGGCGAACGCATCGCGATTCGCGGCGACAGCGGCAGCGGCAAGACCACGCTGTCGAGCCTGCTGCTGCGGTTGTGGGATCCGCAGCAGGGACGGCTGACCTACGGTGGCCGCGACCTGCGTGATTTCGCCCAGGCCGACTGGCACCGGCAACTGGCGTGGCTGCCGCAGAACGCGCCGGTGTTCGCCGGCAGCGTGGCCGAGAACCTGCGATTGGGTGATCCCGATGCCAGCGACGCCGCCTTGTGGGCGGTGCTGCGCCGCGTGCGCCTGGGCGAATGGGCCGAGCGCAACGGCGGCCTGCAGGCCTGGGTCGGCGAGAACGGTGCGACGATGTCGGCGGGCCAGGCACGACGCCTGGCGCTGGCGCGCGCGCTGCTGCGCAATGCGCCGATCCTGCTGCTCGACGAACCCACCGAAGGGCTGGACGTGGATACCGCACGTGCGCTGTTGCAGGACCTTTCCGGATTGCTGGACGGGCGCAGCCTGCTGATGATCACCCACGACGACCTGCCCGAAGGCGTGGTCGATGCGCAGTACCGGTTGCGCGACGGGACTCTGGTCCGCGAAGCGTGAACCGGTAGTGCCGGCCGCTGGCCGGCAACCTCATGGCGCCTGATACGGACACGGAATTGCCGGCCAGCGGCCGGCATTACCCATTCGAACGGTTACCGCGAGAACTCGCGCAGCATCACCGCGATCGAGGCCACGTTGGCCAGCACGCACAACCAGAACACCCACTGGAATGCGGCCTTGCGGTGCTTGTGTCGGAACAGCGCCTGGCCCAGCAGCGCGCCCGGCCAGCCACCGGCAAAGGCCAGCAGTTGCAGGGTGCGTTCGGGAATGCGCCATTGCTTTCGCTGCGCCGCGCGCTTGTCCTGGCCGTACAGCGCGAACGACACCGCGCTGGCCAGCATGCACCAGCCACCCAGCCACAGCGGCAGCACACCGCTGACCATCAGCGCGATCAACGCGCCGAACGCGGCCAACGCGAGGTTACGCCGCCACGCCACTTACAGCGCGTCGAGGAAGCCGCGCACGGCGGGGCAGAAACGCTCGAAATCGACGAGGAAGGCATCATGGCCCTGTGGCGATTCCAGGCCGATGAAGCGCGCATCGGCACCGCCGGCACGCAGGCCATCGGCGACCTGCTGCTGCTGCTGCACCGGGAACAGGATGTCGGTGTTGGCGCCGATCGCCAGCGCCTTCTCCACCCGGATCTTCGCCAGCCCGGCCAGCACATCGCCATCGGCGTACTCGGCCAGGTCGAACCAGTCCATCGAGCGGCTCAGGTACAGATAGCAGTTGGGGTCGAAGAAACGCACGAAGCGCCGTGCGTGGCCTTCCAGGTAACTTTCCACCTGGAATTCGAGGCCGAACGGATCGTCGTCGGTCTGGTCCGAATCCAGCCGCACGCGGCCAAAGCGCCCATCCCATTCCAGTGCCGAACGGTAGGTGATCACGCCCAGCTTGCGCGCCATGCGCATGCCGGACTCGGGATACGCGTCGTCGTCGTAGTGGCCACCATTCCAGCGTGGATCAAGGCGGATCGCTTCGCGCTGCAGCGAGCGGATCGCGATGGAGAACGGCAGTGCCTGCGCGCTGCCGGAAATGTTGACGTGGCTGCGCGCAATGCCCGGGTGCAGCATCAGCACGGCCAGCGCGGTCATGCCGCCCATCGAATTGCCGACCACGCAGGCCAGCTGTTCGATGCCCTGGGCGCGCACGACTTCGATCGCGGCGCGCGCGCCGTCTTCGATCGACAGCTCGGGGAAGTCGAGACGATACGGTTGGCCGGTGGCCGGGTTGAGCGAGGCCGGACCGGTCGAGCCCCTGCAGCTGCCCAGCGAGTTCACGCAGACCACGAACCAGCGGTCGGTATCGATCGCCTTGCCGGGTCCGACCATGCCTTCCCACCAGCCCGCTGCCGGGTTGGCGTCGTTGGCTGCCGCATGTGCATCCGGCGAGAGGCCGGTCACGATCAGGATCGCGTTGCTGGCGTCGGCCGCCAGTGTTCCCCAGGTCTCATAGGCGACGCGCGCGCCGTGCAGGGCGCCGCCGCGCTTGAACGGGAAGGGCGAGGGCAGGGCGTGGAAGCGGGTGCCGGGCGGGATGAATTCGGTCATGCAGGCATTCTAGCGGGGCCGCATGTGGAGCTGGCGACACGCTGGTTTCCATCGGCGATGCAGGTAGTGCCGGCCGCTGGCCGGCAACCTCATGAATCGTGATGCGGCTGTGGGGTTGCCGGCCAGCGGCCGGCACTACCGCGGCGCGTTACGGGAAGCGCAGCTCCACAACACCGTCGTGGGGCAGGCTCACCTTCACCGGTACGCTCTGCAGGTCATCCTCGCTGCGGTTGGCGCTGCCGGTGCGCGAGATGCGTGCCAGCACTTCCACTTCGCGATGGGCCGACAGCGGTGCGGTTGGCATCGGGCTGTCAGCGTCACCCAGCCCGACCGTGGCCGGGAATCCTGCCAAGGGCAGCTTGCGTGCGGCCACCGGCATCGGCGGTCCACCCACGGCGCGGGCCAGCACGAATACCTGGGTGCTGGCCGGCCACTCGGTGCCCTTCAACGCAGGCAACTGCACGCGCACCTGCAACAGCGCCGGTGGCGCCGCAACGGCTGCATCGGACGGCTGACCGGCGGCTTCACGGGCGATGGCGATCTGCGCCTGCAGCGCCTGCGCGGCGCCGGGCTCAAGCCGTGGCAGCAGGCCGCTCCACACATCTGCGGCCTCGGCATTCTTTCCGCGCTGGCGCAGGGCGATACCCAGCAGCCAGCTGGCACGCTCGGCATCGGGCGCCAGCGCACGCGCCTGCTGCAGCCAGGCCATCGCCGTGTCATCGAACTGCTTGCCGGCATCGGCCTGCGCACGTGCCTGCGCCGCCTCCACCAGCACGCCGGGGTCTTCCGGGGCGAGAGTGGCGGCCCGCGCGAACGCGTCCGCCGCGGCCGCGGCGTTGCCCAGTTCGGCTTGCGACCGGCCAAGCAGCGCCCAGCCATCGGCCCGCTGTGGGTCACGCTTCAGTGCATCCTGCAGGGCCTGCACGCCATCGCGCAGGGTGGCTACCGAAGGCGTCGGTTGCATCTGTGCGGCACGTGGATCACCGACCAGCAGGTACAGGCAGGCACCGGCCACGCCCAGTGCGAATACGCCGACCACGAAACCGCGGCGGCCAGAGTGGCGCAGCGGCCACAGCACCAGCGCTGCCATCAACGCAGCAACCAGACCGGCCAGCATCGGCAGCCAATGGCTCACCATCCGTCTCCTTCATCGGCCTTGCCGGCCGCTGCGGCGCCAACCGTACGGCCACGGCGGCGGACGATGCCCAGCACCACCAGAGCACCCGCACCGAGCATCAGCAGGGGACCGCCCCACAGCAGCCAGGTGCCCGGCTGCAACGGTGGCTGATAGAGCACGAACTCACCGTAGCGGGCGACCAGGAACTGCTTGATCTGCGCGTCGTCGTGGCCCTGCTGCATCAGCTGCAGCACCTCGCGGCGCAGGTCCTGCGCGATCTGCGCGTTGGAATCGGCCAGCGACTGGTTCTGGCACTGCACGCAGCGCAGCTGCGCGGCCAGGTCGTGGAAGCGGCGTTCTTCGGCGCCATCGCGGAACTGCAGCGGCTGCGGATCATGCAGCGGCTGCTGTGCCAGCGCGGCCAGCGGCAGCATCAGGAGCAGCAGCGCCAGCAGCCAGCGCATGGGCTCAGGGCGCCGTGTGCAACGTGCTGCCGGCATTGCCCTGGGCCTTCTCGATCTTCTCCAGCGCCGGGATCAGCTTCTCGTCGACCACGCGTTGGGTCATCGCACCGCTGTACTTCCAGCGCACGATGCCGCTGCCGTCGACAAGGAAGGTTTCCGGTGCAGCGGTCACGCCCCAGTCGATCGCGGTGCGGCCTTCCACGTCGCTGAGCACGACCATGAACGGGTTGCCCAGCTGTTCCAGCCAATGCAGGGCATCGGTCGGTTCATCCTTCCAGTTGTAGCCGATCACGCGCACGCGCTTGCTCTCGGCGAAACGGGTCAGCACCGGGTGTTCCTCGCGGCAGGCCGCGCACCAGCTGCCCCACACGTTCAACAGGTACGGCGCGCCACGCAGTTCGTCGCTGTGCACGATCATTTCCGGGTCGTGCAGCACCGGCAGCGCGAACGCTGGCGCCGGCTTGTCGATCAGCGCCGACGGCAGCACGTCGCGCTGCGGATCACCCGATTTCATAACCCCGTAGATCATCAGCCCGAGCAGGCCGAAGAAGAACAGCACGCCGATCACGATGGCTACCGGCGGCAGCGGGCGGGAGGGGCGCGGGGCGGGGGACTCGGACATGGAAACTCCTACGGACGACGGAAACGGCGGTCGGCGGCGGCGATGAATCCGCCCAGGGCCATCAACAGCGCGCCCAGCCAGATCCAGCGCACGAACGGCTTGATATGCACCCGTACCGCCCATGCATTGTTGCCCAGCGGCTCGCCCAATGCCACGTAGACATCGCCGTCGAAGCGTGCATCGATGCCGGCCTCGGTCATCACCTGGCCGCCGCTGGCGTACTGGCGCTTCTCCGGGTGCAGCAGGGCCAGTTCGCGGCCGTCGCGGAATACCCGCAGGTGACCGCGGTCGGCGATGAAATTGGGGCCTTCGCGGTGGTCCACGCCCTCGAAGCGCACTTCGTAGCGACCGACCACCAGCTGCTGACCCGGGGCCAGCGCCACTTCGCGCTGCACGTTCAAGGCTTCCACCAGCAGCGCGCCGGCCAGGAACACGGCGATGCCGGCGTGGGCAACGATCATGCCGAGCATTTCGGCGGTGAAGCGGCCGTTGCCGCGCAGTCGCTGCCAGACGAAGCGTGCGGTACCGAGTGCGACCCAGGCCGCAGCGGCCACGCCGATGCCGGCCTTCCAGCCGTTCTGCGGCGCCTGCCACCAGGCCAGCGCGCCCAGCAGCAGCGCCAGGCCCAGCCACGGTGCCAGCAGCGCGAAGGCGCGCGAGGGCTGGTCACGCTGCCATTTCACCAGCGGGCCGAACGGCAGCAGCAGGATCATTGGCGCCATCAGCAGCAGGAACAGGCTGCCGAAGTAGGGCGGGCCGACCGAGATCTTGCCCAGCGACAGCGCATCGGCCAGCAACGGATACAGCGTGCCGAGCAGCACCATCGCGCAGGCCGTGGCCAGCAGCAGGTTGTTGGCCAGCAGCAGGGTCTCGCGCGAGGTGGCAGTGAAGCCACGGCGCGGGTCGTCGGCGTCCACGCTCAGCTGGCTGGCGCGCAGCGCGTACAGCAGCAGGCTGCCACCGACCAGCACCGACAGGAACACCAGGATGAACAGGCCACGCGAGGGATCGGCGGCGAACGAATGCACGCTGGTCAGCACACCGGAGCGCACCAGGAAGGTGCCCAGCAGCGACAGCGCGAAGGCCGCGATCGCCAGCAGCAGGGTCCAACTGCCGAACGTGCCGCGCTTTTCAGTGACGGCCTGCGAATGGATCAGTGCCGCACCGACCAGCCATGGCATGAAGCTGGCGTTCTCCACCGGGTCCCAGAACCACCAGCCACCCCAGCCCAGCTCGTAGTAGGCCCACCAGCTGCCCAGGGCGATGCCCAGGGTCAGGAAGCCCCACGCAACGTTCGTCCACGGCCGCGTCCAGCGCAGCCAGCGCGCATCCACGCGACCTTCCAGCAGCGCCGCCACCGCGAATGCGAACGGAACGGCGAAACCCACGTAACCGATGTACAGCATCGGTGGATGGATGATCAGCCCCGGGTCCTGCAGCAGTGGGTTGAGATCGCGTCCTTCCAGCGGCGCCGGGTTCAGGCGCAGGAACGGGTTGGAAGTGAAGATCAGGAAGGCGAGGAAGCCGACGCTGACGATGCCCATCACCGCCAGTACACGCGCCTGCACCGGTGCCGGCAGGTGCCGGGAGAACAGCGCCACCGCGCCGGTCCACAATGCCAGCACCAGCGCCCACATCAGCAGTGAGCCTTCGTGCGCGCCCCAGACCGCCGAATAGCGGTAGATCATCGGCAGCAGCGAATTGGAGTTCTCGGCCACGTAGCGCACTGAGAAATCCTGCTGCACGAATGCGGCGGTCAGCACCGCGAACGCGCCGGCGAGCAGCAGCAGCTGCGCGAACGCGGCTGGCCGTGCGACCGCCATCCATGCCGTGTTGTTGCGATGTGCGCCGACCAGCGGCAGGCCGGCCTGCAGCAGCGAGGCCAGCAATGCGCACATCAGCAGGATCTGACCCAGTTCGGGCAGCACTCAGCGCACCTCGGGGGCCGTCACCGGCACATCGTGCTTGCGGTGGGCATCGCCCATCTTGTCGGCCACTTCCTTCGGCACGTACTTCTCATCGTGCTTGGCCAGCACTTCGTCGGCGACGAAGGTGCCGCCCTGCAGGCGGCCGCTGGCGACCACCGCCGTGCCTTCGGCGAACATGTCCGGCAGGATCCGCGAGGTGGTCACTGCCAGCTGCGCGTCGCCGTCGGTCACTTCGAAACGTGCTTCCAGCGAGCCGACCGGCCGATTGAAAGAGCCCTTCACCACCATGCCGCCCAAGCGGAAGCGCGACTGCGCATCGACATCACCGCGCAGCACTTCCGAAGGCGTGTACAGGTAGGCAATGTTGCGCTCCAGTGCCATCGCCACCAGCGCAGTGGCCAGGCCGGAGGCGAGCAGGGCCAGCAGCACCCATGCCAAGCGGCGACGCTGTACCGGGGTCATCGTTCCAGCTCCGTCGACAGCGGCACAGCTGCGTCCTGCCTGCCGGCGCGGGTCTGCTGACGCTGCTGGCGGGCCAGTGCCAGCCGGCGTGCCACGCGCAGGCGCAGCCACGAACCGATGGCGTCGGCGCCGAGCACCAGCACGAACACGGCGTAGGCGCCGATCACATAGGGAAGGTGGGTCATGGCTGGGCCTCCCGGACCGGGCGTTCGGCACCGACGCGTCCACCGACCCAGGCCTTGCCGGCCTCGCGGTCGAGATTGTCGGCGCGCGCCTTGGCCAGCACCGAACCGGCGAACCAGAACTTGGTGCCGATCACCATCCACCACAGCGGCGCGATCATCGCGCTGCTGATCGCCGATTCACCGAACACGTTGATCGACTGGCGCTGATGCAGGCCGCCCCACCAGTCCACCGAATAGCGGATCACCGGCAGCAGGCTGACGCCGACGATGGCCAGCAGTCCCGCCGCACGTGCGGCGCTGCGGCGGTCCTCGATGGCGTGGTAGAGGCCGATCACGCCCAGGTACAGGAACAGCAGCACCAGCTCGCTGGTCATGCGCGGGTCCCAGTCCCACCAGGTGCCCCAGGTGCCCTTGCCCCAGATGCTGCCGGTCAGCAGGGTGATCAGGGTGAAACCGGCGCCCATCGGTGCACAGGCCATGGCCAGGATCTCGCAGACCTTGATCCGCCAGATCAGCGCGATGGCGGCATACAGCGCCATCAGCGCGAATACGAACAGGCTCATCCAGGCACTGGGCACGTGGATGTAAAGGATGCGGAAGCTGTCCAGCTGCTTGGCTTCCGGCGGCACCACCAGCAGCGCCTGCCACATGCCGACCAGCAGCACCGGCACAGCCGCGAGGTAGAGCACCCGCGACCAGCGGGCAGCGAAACGGTCGAACGTGGGAGGCGAACCGAGTTGGTGGAACCAGCGGACAATCGGATTCATGCGTGGCGGCTATCCAGCAGGGGTGGATTGGCTCTCAGCTCGGTCAACTCAGAGAAATACGTATTGCAGCGGCAGTGGCCAGCGGAGCCAGCACCAGCGCGAGCAGCAGGCCAGCGCCCAGCATCAGCAGCGCACCGACCGGATCCTGCCCGCGTCCGGCTGCCGCCAGGCTGCCGGCGCCGAACACAAGCACCGGCACGTACAGCGGCAGCGACAGCAGCGCCACGAGAATACCAGAGCGTCGGATGCCAACGGTCAGTGCGGCGACCACGCCACCGATCAGGCTCAGCAACGGCGTTCCCAGCAGCAACGATGCCAGCAACATCGGCAGCTGGTCATGCGGCAGATGGAGCATTTCGGCCAACAGCGGGCTGACCACGATCAGCGGCAGCGCAGTGGTCGCCCAGTGCAGCAGCACGCGCACCAGCACCAGCCAGGCCAGCGGCACCGGCGCCAGCAGCCACTGTTCCAGCGAGCCATCTTCGGCGTCGGAACGGAACAGTGAATCCAGCGACAGCTGTCCCGCCAGCAGCACGGCCAGCCACAGCACCGCGCCCGCGGTGGCGGCCAGCAGCTGTGGTTCGCGGCCTTGGGCCAGCGCGAACAGCACCACTACCAGCACCGCGAACAGCAGGGGTTGCAGCGCATCGCCGCGGCGGCGCCAGAGCAGGCGCAGGTCGCGCTTGAGCAGGGCGCCTGCGGTCTGCCACAGGCCTGGCTCGGTACCCGGCGCGATCATGCGGCACCGCCGAGGTCGAGCTGGCGGGTACGCACCGGCGGTGCGGCATAGGCGCCATGGGTGGTGACCAGCGCAGCGCCGCCGGCACGCAGGTGCGCCGAGATCATCCGGTTGACCAGGGTGATGCCCTCCAGGTCGAGGTTGGCATAGGGCTCGTCCAGCAGCCACAGCGGCGCCGGCGACAGCCAGATGCGTGCCAGTGCCAGCCGCCGCTTCTGCCCGGCGGACAGATGCCGAACGAGGGTGTCCTCATAACCGGCCAGGCCCACGATGGCCAGCGCGTTGCCGGGCATCTGCCGCGCACGCCGTCCATGCAGGCCGCACAGGAAGTGCAGGTTCTCCAGCGTGTCCAGGTCTGGCTTCAGGGCCGGCAGATGGCTGAGGTAGGCCACGTAGCGTGCACGTTCGGCATTGCTCGCCGGCTTGCCGTCGATCCGCACCTGGCCGGCGCCGGGCCGGGCCAGGCCGGCCAGCACGCGCAGCAGGGTGGTCTTGCCGGCGCCATTGCCGCCCTGCACCAGCAGGGCTTCGCCGGCGTCCACATGGAAGTCCAGCGGGCCGAACACCGGCTCGTCATTGCGGGAGAAGCTCAGGCCGCTGGCGGCCAGCAATGCAGGGGTGTTCAAGGGGCAGGGGTCTTCATGCCGGAGTGCGATGGCAATTGTAGCGGTGAATGCCGATGGTAGTGCCGGCCGCTGGCCGGCAGATGCGACCCGGCGCCGCAGATCGTCCCAGGGGTGCCGGCCAGCGGCCGGCACTACCGACGCGCGGATTGCGTAAACTCGCAGGCCTGTTCCCCCACAGCCCAGGCCGATGCAACCGAACACCAAGCTGCCCAAGGTCGGTACCACGATCTTCACCGTGATGTCCCAGCTCGCCGCCGAACACGGCGCAGTCAACCTGGGCCAGGGTTTCCCGGACTTTTCGGCGCCGCAGCGCCTGATCGACGAGACCGCCAGGGCGATGGCCGCCGGGCTGAACCAGTACCCGCCGATGACCGGCGTGGCGCCGCTGCGCCAGGCCATCGCGCAGAAGGCACTGGACTGCTACGGCGCGCAGGTCGATGCGGACAGCGAGATCACCGTCACCAGTGGCGGTACCGAGGCCATCTTCAACGCCATCCACGCCGTGGTGCGTGCCGGCGAGGAAGTGATCGTGCTCGACCCGGCGTATGACTGCTATGAACCGGCGATCGACCTGGCCGGTGCCAAGGCCGTGCATGTGTCGCTGGATCCGCAGACCTTCGCGGTCGACTGGGACCGCGTGCGTGCGGCGATCACCCCGCGCACCCGCATGCTGATCGTCAACACCCCGCACAACCCGTCCGGCGCGGTGCTGTCGGCGCAGGACATGCAGGCACTGGTCGAGCTGCTGCGTGGCACGCAGATCTACCTGATCTCCGATGAGGTGTACGAACACATCATCTACGACGGCCGCCGCCATGAATCGGCGCTGCGCTACCCGGAACTGCGCGAGCGCGCGTTCGTGATCTCCAGCTTCGGCAAGACCTATCACTGCACTGGCTGGAAGATCGGCTATGCGATCGCACCGCCGGCACTGACCGCCGAGTTCCGCAAGGTGCACCAGTACAACACCTTCACCAGCTTCGGCCCGGCGCAGTACGGCTTCGCCGCGATGATCCGCGACGAACCCGAACACCACCTGGAGCTGGGCGCGTTCTACCAGGCCAAGCGCGACCGTTTCCGCGAGCAGCTGGCCGGCACCCGCCTGAAGGCGCTGCCGGTCCCCGGCGGCTACTTCCAGCTGGTCGACTACTCGGCCATCAGCGATCTGCCGGACCATGAGTTCGTCAAGTGGCTGACCATCGAGAAGGGCGTAACCGCGATCCCGCTGTCGCCGTTCTACGAAAACCCGCCGGCCGGCCAGCGCCTGGTGCGCCTGTGCTTTGCCAAGAATGAAGCAACGATGGACGCGGCGATCGAACGCCTGCGCCTGCTCTGAGCGGAGGCGTGAACATGCAGGACCTGCGCATTTCCCTCGTCCAGGGCGACACCCGCTGGCACGATCCGGCCGGCAACCGCGCCTACTACGGCGCGCTGCTGGCACCGCTGGCCGGCACTACCGACCTGGTGATCCTGCCGGAGACCTTCACCAGTGGTTTCTCCAACGACGCCATTGCCCAGGCCGAAGGCATGGACGGCCCGACCGTGGCCTGGGTGCGCGAACAGGCCAGGACCTTGAACGCGGCGGTGATCGGCAGCGTGCAGCTGCGCGACGGCGAGGGCGTCTACAACCGCCTGCTGTTCGCCACGCCCGATGGCGACCTGCAGTACTACGACAAGCGCCACCTGTTCCGTTTCGGCGGCGAGCACGAGCGCTATGCCGCCGGTCGCGACCGCCTGAGCGTGGAATGGAAGGGCTGGCGGATCAATCCGCAGGTCTGTTACGACCTGCGTTTCCCGGTGTTCTGCCGCAACCGCTACAACGTGGAGCGTCCGCAGCAGCTGGATTTCGACCTGCAGATCTTCGTCGCCAACTGGCCGTCGGCACGCGCCTATGCGTGGAAGACCCTGCTGCGTGCACGTGCGATTGAAAACCTGTGCTTCGTGGCGGCGGTGAACCGCGTCGGCGTCGATGGCAACCAGCTGCACTACGCAGGCGACAGCGCGGTGCTGGATTTTCTCGGCCAGCCGCAGGTGGAGATCCGCGAACGCGAACAGGTGGTCACCACCACCATCTCGGCCGAGTCGCTGGCCGCACACCGCGCGCGTTTCCCGGCGATGCTCGATGCCGATGCCTTCCACCTGGACGAACAGGCCTGAGCACCGGCCTGAACACTGCTGCACCAGCGCGTGCGCCTGCATCCAACGTGCACGCGCGCGCTGCTAGATTCGCCGGCAGTCCGACCGAACTGGAAGTCCTGCCATGAACAAGCCCTTCGCCCTGCTGCTTGCCCTGTCTGCCGCATCGCTGGCCCCGGCCGCGCACGCCGCTGGCAACCTCGACTGCGAGCTGCGCTACAACCTCTCTGGCTGGTCGCTGATCTACAAGACTGCATCCGGCAATGGCACGCTCACCTGCAGCAATGGCGCCAGCATGCCGGTGCGCATCCAGATGAAGGGCGGCGGCCTGACCGTGGGCAAGTCGAAGATCACCAACGGACGTGGCAGCTTCACCGGCGCAGTCAGCGTCAACGAGCTGCTGGGTACTTACGCCTCGGTGGGCGCGCATGCCGGTGCGGTGAAGTCCAGCAACGCGCAGGTGATGACCAAGGGCGACATCTCGCTGGCCCTGTCCGGTACCGGCAAGGGCTGGGATCTGGGCGTGGACGGCACCGCGTTCACCCTCAGCCGGCGCTGAGGCGCGACGGCGCGGCAGTTCCCCAGCTGATGCGGATGTAGTGCTGTTCGGAATCGCTCAACAACCGTTCGACACCGAAACCATTCTTCAGCAGCTGTGCGACCACGTCTTCGACGCGCTTGCCATCACCTGGCTGAAGCCGAACACGATGTAGCGGCGGCCATTTTCCGAGCCGATCTGGATGGCGTTGTCGAGGTCGCGGTAGAACAGTTCGATCGGGCGCTTGGCGGCATCGACGTTGGCGCGGGCCTGTTCGGCGGTGATGGTGATCATGAGCATCTGCCTTGTGTGGGAGCGCGCGCACGATAGCCGGGGAATCAAAGCCGTTCCCGGAAGGCCAGCACAGTGCGCTGCTTTTGCAGCAATTCCTAGGCTGCAGCGGGACGCCGCCGTTGCAGCCACAAGGCCAGCAGGCCACACGCGATAACGGTCGGTGCCAGCATCTGCACTGCACCGACCAGCGCCATTGCCGCACCGATCAACAGGTAGTAGAGCAGGCCGAACAGCGCGCCTGCGCTGCCGAGACAGTGTGGATAGCCGCGCAGGGCCTGGCCGAGCACATTGGGAATGGCAAGGCCGAAGCCCGTCACCACCGGCACCATCGCCGCGATCAGGGCAGGGTGATCATGCAGCAGCGCGGCCAGCAGGCCTCCCGTCAGGACCAGTCCTGCGGCGATGCGGATGCGCGTGGTTGCGGCAACGCCTGCACGCAGCAGGCGGCCATTGCCCCACGCGCCCAGTGCCGAGCCCAGTGCCAGCACCGCGCCGCTGGCGCCGAACCAGGTGACTGGCCAGTGCAGGCGCGCAAACACGAAGGGGCCGAGCACATACCAGCTGTACATCGCCACGTTGAAGGCCATCACCAGCAACGCGTGTGACCAGATCCAGCGATCGCGCAGCAGTTCCCGCAGCAGCGGCAGCATGGGCACGTGCGGGATCTGTGCAGGGCGGCTTTCGCGCAGGCCCGTCAGGCATGCGACTGCCAGCAGGGCAGCGATCAGCAGCAGGCCGGACTGTACGCCGACATAGCCATGGGCGGCGACCAGCAGCGTGCCCAGTGCAAGGCCGATGGCCGGGCTCAGGGCCAGGGCCATGCCGATCCAGGAGAACGCCTGCGCCAACGCGGGTCCCTGCAGGCGGTCGCGCAGTACGGTCTGGGTTACCACCGAGGCCGCCGCCGCACCCAGTGCGGCCAGTGCCTGTGCCAGCAGGACCTGGCCGAAGGTACTGGCCAGCAGGCCGCCGCAGGCGGCCAGTGCGAACACGGCCAGGCCGCATAGCAGGGCAGGGCGACGACCGATACGATCGGCCAGGCGCCCCCACAGCAGCACGCCTGCGGCGAAGCCGAACAGGTACAGGCTCATGGCCTGGCTGGCGGCACTCGGCGGCAGGGCGAAGCGTTCGGCCAGATCGGCCAGGGCCGGGCTGTAAAGGGTCTGTGCCAACTGCGGGAACATCAGCAGTGCAATGGCGAGCAACAACAGGCGGCGCGACATGCGGGCGCTCCAGGAACAGGGCCGCGCATTGTGGTCGCGTCCGCAATGGCGCACTCTGTCTATCCTGTCATCGAATGTATGAAATAAGACATGGCCTGGTTGCAGCCGCACGCGCACTTCGACGCCGATGCCTGGAGTGCTCCGGTGCTGGGGATTGCAGCCTCACTGGCGGATCACGACTCGGGTTGGCACCAGCATGCACGCGCGCAGCTGCTGTACACCCGGCAGGGCTGCACGCGCCTGACCTACGGTGATCGCATCAGCCTGCTGCCGCCCGCGCGTGCCGCGTGGATTCCGGGCGGGCTGCGCCATCGCGCGCAGATGCGCCAGGCGGTCGACTACCGTTCGTTGTACTTCGACGCCGCGCTGTCGGCTCAGCTGCCCCGGCAGCCTGCGATCATCGGCGTGGGGCCGCTGCTGCAGGCCTTGCTGGAGCCGATCGCGCAGGCGCCGTTCGACCATGACTGGCAGTCGCCGCGCGCGCACCACCAACTGGCGTTGTGCGTGCTGGAAATCGCTGCTGCACCGGTGGCGCCGATGGACCTGCCTCTGCCTCGTGATCCGCGGATCGCACGGTGCCTCCCGGTGGCCGAACAGCTGCCGCCCGAACTGGGGGAGCTGGCCGCGCGCACGGGCCTGAGCGCGCGTACTGTCGGCCGGTTGATGCAGCGTGATACCGGCATGAGCTACCAGGCCTGGCGCCAGCAATGGCGCCTGATGCGGGCCATGGAGTTGCTGCTGCTGGGCCAACGCGTGGCGCACGTGGCGCAGGACACCGGCTTCTCCGCCGAGAGCCCGTTCATCGCCTTCTTCCGCGGCATGACCGGCACCACACCCGCCGCGTTCCAGCGCCACGCAAAAGGGGACGGAGGGGATTAAGTCGCTCTCGCCCCTTTGACACAGGCCGTGACAAAAACGACTTAATCCCCTCCGTCCCCTTTTCAACGAAAAACCCCGGCCTGCGCCGGGGTTTTTCATTTCAGGCGTGCCGGTGATCAGCCGCCGCGCGGGCCGCTGCGGCGCGGGCCGCCTGGACCGCGGTTGCCGCCGGGGCCACCCGGGCCACGGTTGCCACCCGGACCGCCGGGGCCGCGGTTACCGCCCGGGCCACGGTTGTTGCCACCGCCCGGACCGCGACCGCCCGGACGGGCGCCGTGTGCCGGCTTGGGGCTGCCATACGGGTTGAAGCCCGGCGTGGCGTGGTCGGACGGGAAGCTCGGGGCATTGCCCGGATGACCATACGGGTGCTTGTTGCCCTGGCCCTGCGAGCGGTTGCCGGCACCGGCCGGACGACCCTGGCCGCCTGCGCCGCCACGGCCTTCACCGCCGAAACCGCCACGGCCCTGTCCGCCACCGGCGCCCGGCCCCTTCGGCTTGCCGTACGGACGGCCCTGGCCGCCTGCGCCCGGACCACGGGCACCCGGGCCGCGCGCGCCCGGACCGGCATTGCGATGGCCGCTCGGGCCCGTGCTCACGCCATCCGGCACGTACCAGGTGCGGAACGCGGCCGGGTTGCCTTCCGGCAGCGAACGGTCGTTCTTCTGGGTGCGCTGCTTGAACGGCTTCTGCGACTGCTTGGCTGCTGCTTCACCGCTGACCGTCAGGCCACCCTTGAACCCGCCGCCCTTGCCGCCGCGGCCACGGCCGCGGTCTTCGCGGACGTTGTCGAAGCGACGCAGCTCGCGGCCTTCGTCGGCGGTGTTATGGCCGTTGACGTAGGCATTGCCACGGCCACCTTCGCGCACGCGCACGGTGGTCTTGGCGGCGCGGCGCTGGCCGATCACCGGCTGCAGGGTCAGAGCCGACGGCGCGCCTTCTTCCAGCTTCAGCTGCGCACGCAGGGCTTCAACCTGGGCGGTGCCCAGTTCCACCGAATGGCCACGGGCCAGTTCGCGCGGCAGGCTCACCTTGCCGTAGCGGGTGCGCTTCAGGCGGCTGACCTGGCAGCCCTGTGACTCCCACAGGCGGCGCACTTCGCGGTTGCGGCCTTCCTTCACCACGACGCGGAACCAGTCGTGCGAGTCGGTGCCGCCGATGCGTTCGATCTCGTCGAACTTGGCAGGGCCGTCTTCCAGTGCCACGCCGCGTGCGAGGCGGTCGACGATGGCGTCGGAGGCCTTCTCCTCGCCTTCCGGGGCGCGCACGCGCACCACGTACTCGCGCTCGACCTCGAACGACGGGTGCATCATGGCGTTGGCCAGTTCACCGTCGGTGGTGGCCAGCAGCAGGCCGGTGGTGTTGATGTCCAGGCGGCCGATGGCGATCCAGCGCGCGCCCTTCAGCGGCGGCAGCGATTCGAACACGGTCGGGCGGCCTTCGGGGTCTTCGCGGGTGGTCACTTCGCCTTCCGGCTTGTTGTAGACCAGCACGCGCGACGGTTCGGCCAGGGCGGTGGCGACGAAGCCGCGGCCATCCAGCTCGATCTTGTCGCCGCTCTTGACCGACATGCCGGTCTGCGCGACTTCACCGTTGACCTTGACCAGGCCTTCGGCGATGCGCTGTTCCAGCGCGCGGCGCGAACCCAGGCCGGCCTGGGCCAGCACCTTGTGCAGGCGCTCTTCCAGCTTGAACTGTTCGGAGGTGGCTTCGCGCTTGAGCGAGAGCTTGTTACGGGGGGTGTCACTCATCAGTTTTGCTCCGGCCGACGGTTTCGGGGTCGGCCTCTGGTTCGGAATCGGCTTGGTCAACAGCCACGGTCGTCATCGCGACGGCGTTGTCTTCGCGTTCGTTCAGGGGCACCGCGCGCTCGCCCGGCGCGGAATCGGGGTGCCCATCATCAAGGGGCGAAGGTGCTTGCTCATCGGAAGCCGACGCAGACGCTGCGTCGGCGGAATCGGGGGTGTCGCTGCCGGCCAGGCCGGCGTCATCGTTGGCAGCAGCGCCATCGGCGCCAGCCGAAATGTCCGGACCCTCGGCACTGGCGGCGGCCGGTGCGTCGCGGTCCAGGGCCAGCTGGGGTTCCAGCTCGCCCAGGTCCTTCAGTTCCGACAGCGGCGGCAACTCGTCCAGGCGCTTCAGGCCGAAGTAGTCCAGGAAGCCCTTGGTGGTGCCGAACAGGGCAGGCTTGCCGGGCACGTCGCGGTGGCCGACCACGCGGATCCACTCGCGTTCCTCCAGCGCCTGGATGATGTTGCTGCTGACCGCCACGCCGCGCACCTGCTCGATCTCGCCACGAGTGATCGGCTGCCGGTAGGCGATCAGCGCCAGGGTTTCCAGGGTGGCACGGGTATAGCGGGTCTTGCGTTCGGTCCACAGCCGGCTGATCCAGCCATGCACTTCGCCGGTCACCTGGTAGCGGAAGCCGGAGGCGACCTCGACCAGTTCCACGCCACGGCCTTCGCAGGCTTCGCGCAGGCGCTCAAGCGCACGTTCGATGCTGCCCGGCGGTGCCGGCTCCTCTTCCGGGAACAGGTCTTTCAGCTGGGCCAGGGTGAGCGGCTGGCTGGAGGCCAGCAGGGCACCCTCGACAATGCGGTTGATCAGCGTTTGGTCCATCGGCAGTCAGCGCTCACTCGTTCTCGTTGGCGGCGTCGTTGTCGTCGAACTCGCTGCTGAACTGCAGCGGGGCATTGGTGTTGCCGGCGGCCAGGGACTTCACGTAGATCGGCGCCAGCGGCTCTTCCTGGACGATGTCCAGCAGCTGTTCCTTGGCCAGTTCCAGCACCGCCAGGAACGTGACCAGCACGCCCAGCTTGCCTTCTTCTGCGGTGAACAGCCCTTCAAAACGGTAGAACTTGCCATCTTCAAGCCGGCCCAGCACTTCGCCCATGCGTTGCCGCACGCTCAGCGCCTCGCGCTTGATGGCGTGGCCACTGAACAGCTCGGCGCGCTTGAGCACGTCGTGCAGGGCCAGCAGCATTTCCTTCAGGTCCACCGGCGGCGGCAGCTTCACCGCAGCACGTTCGGGCATGAAGGCGTGTGCCACCGTGGTGTCGCGGTCCTGGCGGGGCAGGGCGTCGATGTCCTCGGCGGCCTGCTTGAAGCGTTCGTACTCCTGCAGGCGGCGCACCAGTTCGGCGCGCGGGTCGGCCTCGTCGCCTTCCTCGCTGACCGGGCGCGGCAGCAGCATGCGCGACTTCACCTCGGCCAGGATCGCGGCCATGACCAGGTACTCGGCGGCCAGCTCGAAGCGCAGCTCGCGCATCACGGTGATGTATTCCACGTACTGCCGGGTGATCTCGGCCACGGGAATGTCCAGTACGTCCAGGTTCTGGCGGCGGATCAGGTACAACAGCAGGTCCAGCGGGCCTTCGAAGGCATCCAGGATGACTTCCAGCGCGTCCGGCGGGATGTACAGGTCCTGCGGAATCTGCAGGACCGGTTGCCCATGCACCACGGCCAGCGGCATTTCCTGCTGCTGGGGGGCGGGCGGCCGGGTTGGCGGGTTCGCGTCGAGCGCGAGTTCGGAAGTCATCTAATGGACATCAGGATTGCATCGGACCAGTCGCGGCAGCGGGTTCACCGGGCCAACGCCACGGCGCCCCACGGCACCAGACACGCCGGGATCGGCGCGATTCCACACATATCAAACAGCAGGACGCGCCGCAGTAAACGGCAGCGACGGAACTACGGGGAGGTCGTCTACGTGGCCCGGCCAGGTGGTCCGGTTCGAAGCAGCGGGACGGTCGTCGGGGGCTGCGTTGGCCACAGACGACGGGCTGCTGCATCCAGCCACGTGCAATGGTGTCTAGGGTAAGCCTTTGTCGCGCCAGTGTCCAGCCGGGCTGGGGCGAGGGCGGCATTGGCTAGAATCTGCGCACCCGACAACGCAAGCGAGGAAATGCCGTGTGGTATGTGATTGAAGGCTATGACGGCCAGGACGTGCTGGCACAGCGACTGCAGGCACGTCCGGAACACCTGGCGCGCCTGCACGCGCTGCGCGACGAAGGCCGCCTGCTGCTGGCCGGACCGTGCCCGGCAGTAGACAGCGAGGACCCGGGCCCGGCCGGCTTCAGTGGTTCGGTGGTGATCGCGCAGTTCGAGTCGCTCGTGCAGGCCCAGGCCTGGGCTGATGCCGACCCTTACGTAGCCGCGGGCGTCTACACCCATGTACAGGTGCGTCCGTTCCGCAAGGTCCTGCCGTGAACGCGGAGCGGATCGAGCGGATGCGTGACGCACTGCAGCAGGCGCTGGCCCCGAGCGTGCTGGAAATCGAAGACGACAGTCATCGTCATGCCGGCCACGCCGGTGCACGCGATGGTCGCGGCCATTTCAACGTGCATGTGGTCAGTGAACGCTTCGCCGGACTGGGTCCACTGGCCCGGCATCGCGCGGTCTATGCCGCGCTGGGCGCGATGATGGAGACCGACATCCACGCGCTGTCCATTCGCGCATTGACCCCGTCAGAACAGGGCTGAGCCCTTGTCCCACACTGTCCTGGCGGGTCCGTCAGCGGGCCCGCCACAGACAGATTTCCATGTCCATTTCAGGACATTCGCCTAACGGACTGTTTACAAGCCCAGATGGAAACGCTTACATTCCGCGCCAATGCTGGTAGGTCCAAGCCGTGGAGGGCGGCTTCGTGAACAAGGCAGCTATCACAATCAAAGACGTCGCTCGCGAAGCCCGGGTCTCCGTGGCCACGGTTTCCCGCGCGCTCAACGGGCATGAAAATGTCGCCGAACCGGTCCGCCAGCTTGTGCTGGAGGTGGCCGCACGGCTGCGTTACACCCCGCACGCCGCCGCCCGCAGCCTCAGCAGCCGTCGCACCAATACGGTGGGCGTGGTACTGCCTGACCTGTACGGCGAATTCTTCTCCGAGCTGATGCGCGGCATCGACAACGTCGCCCGCAACCGCCGCCAGCACCTGCTGGTGTCCAGTTACCACGGTGACCAGGAGCAGCAGGGCGCGGCCCTGCGCGCCATGCGCGGCCGCGTCGACGGCCTGCTGGTGCTCTCGCCCTACGCCGAGAGCCCGGGCTTCCTGACCGACAACCTGCCGCAGTCGTTGCCAACGGTGCTGATCAACACCTATCTGCCCGGGCAGGACCACCCGGTGCTGAGCATCGATGACCATGCCGGTGCGATGGCGATGACCCGCCATCTGCTTGACGCGGGTCACCGCCGTATCGCTTTCATTTCTGGCCCGGACCTCAACTTCGACGCACGCGAGCGCCTGCGTGGCTTCCGTGACGCGTTGGCGGCTTTCGGCAGTGACGCCGAAGGCATCGAGCTGCCCGGTGATTTCGACGAAGCTTCCGGCCATCGCGCCGGTCAGGAGTTGTTGGCAGCCGGAGCGCTGCCTGATGCCGTGTTCGCCGCCAACGACATGATGGCGCTGGGTTGCCTGTATGCGTTCACGCAGGCAGGTGTCCACGTTCCGTCCGACGTCGCCCTGGCCGGTTTCGATGACATTCCACTGGCGCGTTTCGTCCACCCGTCGCTGACCACCATGCAGGTCAGCATCGCCGAACTCGGCGATCGGGCCATGACGCGCCTGATGCAGTTGATGGACGGCACCTCCACGGATGGGACAGGGGACAAGCAGACCCTGGTTCCCCGCTTGATAGTTCGCGATTCCACCACTCCGCCATCCGGCCGTTGAAGCCGGAGGCGTTCCTTCTTTTTTGATTGATCGCAGGGACCGCGCAAGCGGTTACCGCCACCCGGAGATTGAGTTGATGATGCACACCACCTTCCGCACGCCGGCACGCCGGCTGCTGAGCACCGCACTGGTCAGCTGCCTGATGCTGGCTGCTGCTCCGAACGTCATGGCGCAGTCGGCCAATGCCAGCCTGCGCGGCCAGGTTTCCGGCGCGCAGGCCGGCGCCGAGGTGACCGCCACCAACGTGGCCACCGGCACCGTCCGTCGCGGTACCGTCCGTGCTGATGGAAGCTACTCGCTGATGGGCCTGGACCCGGGCACCTATGATGTGGTCGCCAACGGCCAGTCGCAGAAGGTCACCGTCACCGTGGCCTCGACCGCTACCCTGAACTTTGCCGGCGCTGCCAGCAGCACCCCGGGTACAACCGCAGCCACCAACCTGGACACTGTCAACGTCGTCGCGCCGACCCTGCTGCAGGAAGTGCGCACGTCCGAAGTCGGCAAGACCGTCAGCCTGCAGCAGATCCAGACCACCCCGCAGGTCTCGCGCAACTTCCTGGAGTTCGCCGACGCGGTGCCGGGCATGATCTTCACCCGCGACGCCAAGGGCAACACCTCGCTGCGCGGCGGCGCGACCAACGCTGACGGCACCAATGTCTACATCGACGGCGTGGGCCAGAAGAGCTACGTCAAGGGCGGCGGCGTGGCCGGCCAGTCCGGCAGTGCCGGTAACCCGTTCCCGCAGCTGGCCATCGGCGAGTACAAGGTCATCACCGGCAACTACAAGGCCGAGTACGGCCAGGTGTCCAGCGCCGCGATCACCGCCGCGACCAAGTCGGGTACAAACGAGTTCAAGGGCGAGACCTTCTATCGTTACACCAACGACAATATGCGTGCGATGACCCCGGCCGAACGCCAGCCGGGAAAGAGCAAGGAAGAATCGGCGGAGAAGGAATACGGCTTCGCGCTGGGCGGCCCGATCATCAAGGACAAGGCCCACTTCTTCGTGACCTACGAAGCCAAGCGTTTCGATCTGCCAGTGACCATTGCCCCGAATGGCGCGGTCACCAGCGCTGCCTCGCAGCTGCCGGCGGCGGCCGCCGCCGGCCTGGGCCCGGCCAGCCAGCCGTTCAAGCAGGACCTGATCTTCGCCAAGATCGACGTCGAGCCGACCGACAACGACCGCATCGAGTTCACAGTCCAGGATCGTGACGAGAACCAGCAGCAGTTCAGTGACCAGACCTCCAAGGAACATGGCAAGGTCACTGACAACACAGACCGTCGTTTCGCGCTGCGCTGGAATCACAGCGGTGAGCGCTTCTACAACGAGCTGATGGTCACCCACGAGAAGTCGTTCAACAACCCGCTGCCGCTGACTCTGGGCAACGGCTACGTGTACACCGCGCCGGACGGCCGTGACATCGACGGCAACACTCCGCAGGAACGCACCATTGTGGAAATCGGTGGTGCCAGCGCCTTCGCCTCGCAGGTGAAGGGCCAGAAGGGCTGGTCGATCGAAGACAACCTGACCCTGGACGGCTTGGAGTGGGCTGGCGACCACACCATCAAGATGGGCGCCAAGTACAAGAAGATCAATCTGTACGCCTCCGACGCGCAGCAGATCAACCCGCAGTTCTACTACACCGTGGGCAACCCGGAATTCGGCATTGATACGCCGTACAAGGCGCAATTCACCAAGCCGATTACTGGGGTCAGTGGCGTGTTGCCGGAAGTACGCTCGAAGACCACGCAGATCGGCTTGTTCATTCAGGACGACTGGCAGGTCAACGACCACCTGCAGTTGAACCTGGGCCTGCGTTGGGACTACGAGAAGAACCCGACCTACCTGGACTTCGTGACTCCGCCGGAAGTGGTCAGCGCGCTCAATGCGCAGGATCCGCATGGCCCGGCCGGGCAGAGCTACGCGCAGACGCTCGCGTTGAGCGGCCTGAACATCAACGACTACATCAGTAACGGCCACAACCGCAAGGCATTCAAGGATGCCTGGCAGCCGCGGCTGGGCTTCTCGTATGACATCAATGCCGACGAGCAGCATGTGATCCATGGTGGCGCCGGTCGTTCCTACGACCGTGATCTTTTCGATTACCTGGCGTTGGAAACCACCAAGCTGGCCCTGCCGCAGCCGACCGTGTACTTCCGCGACCCGCGCAGCGGAGCCTGCCTGTACGGGCAGAACCCGTGCTTCGACTGGAACCCGAACCTGCTTAATGGCATCGGCAACGTGCAGGCCCTGCTGGGCAGTACCAGCAACGAAGGCCTGGAAGTGGACCTGCTCAACAACAACTTGAAGGTGCCCTACGCGGACCAGTTCAGTCTGGGCATGAGCAACCAGATCGGGGAGTGGCTGACCGACGCCACCATCTCGCGCACGCTGACCTATGATGGCTTCGCCTACACTTTGGGCAATCGCTTCCGCAACGGCAACTTCTTCGACAACCAGATGCTGTGTGGTGCCGAAAAGCCAACCTACGGCCAACCGTGGGGTTGCAACATCCCCGGCTTCGGCAGCCTGATCATTGGCCAGCAGGGCATCAAGACCCGCGCTACCCAGATCCTGCTGTCGGCGCAGAAGCCGTACACCAAGGAAAGCGGCTGGGGTACCTCGATTGCCTATACCTGGACCACTGCGCGCCACAACCGCAACATTGACGAGCACTACTCGTTCGATCGCGGCACCATCGGCGAATACCCATACATCAAGTCCAACGGCGCGCCGCGCCACCGTCTGGTGGTCACGGGCTCCTACGATGGCTTCTGGGGCATCACCTTCGGTGGCAAGCTGACCTTGGCCACCCCGGTGGCGGGCAACGACTGGTCCTGCGTGGCACAGGCCGGCAACCCGAACTGCCTGCCGACCCCGGCCGCCGGCTACCCGGGGGGCAATGGCCGCTTCCTGCTCGGCGGCAAGATCTTCGGCTACCGGTCGCTTGACCTGCAGGCGACCAAGACCTTCAAGCTGGCCGGCGATACCGAGTTGTATGCGCGTATCGACATCATCAACGTGCTCAACTTTGACAACTTCTCCAACCTGAACTACGTGAAGAGCGACGGCAAGCTGCTGGTGAGCTACAACGAGACCGGCGACATCGTCGGTACGCCGCGCCAGGTCAAGGCCGAAGTGGGCTTCCGCTTCTAAGCCCGGATGGATGCATGACCCCGATGCCGCCGCTCCGCCGGCGGCATCGGGCGCGTGAAAACGGCAATGGCCGGCCCTGCGCCGGTCCATTGCCCATGCCGCTGCCGGTCAGGGGGCATCGGCATGGGCAATGATCGCGGTGTCAAACCACGTTTTTCGTGGTTTTTTAAGAACGCACCTTGTAAACGATTTCAGATCATTGGACGGTATGCTTTCCCATCGATCAGACCACCGGAGAAATCGCGCCATGCAGGCACGTCATCTGTTGTCCGCCGCAGCGTTGAGCCTGGCCGTGGCCGCCTGCCAGCCGGCCCAGCAGGAGCCTGCCAAGCCGCGGCCGCCGGTGATCCTGATCGAGGCCGATGCACCGCCGCGGCCGATGAAACCTGAGCTGCCGCCGCTGTTCGATGACATCGAGCGCCGCACCTTCCAGTTCTTCTGGGATACCACCAACGAGATCAATGGCCTGACCCCGGACCGCTATCCGTCGCGGCCGTTCGCCAGCATCGCCTCGGTCGGCTTCGCACTGACCGCGTATCCGATCGGCATCGAGAACGGCTGGGTCAGCCGCAACCAGGCGATCGACCGCACCCTGACTACCCTGAAATTCTTCCGCGATGTGCCGATGGGCCCGCAGCGTACCGGCAAGGCGGGTTACAAGGGCTTCTATTACCACTTCCTGGACATGCAGGAAGGCCGTCGCTACGACAGCTGGGTCGAACTGTCCTCGGTGGATACCGCGCTGCTGATGATGGGGGTGCTGTTCGCGCAGTCGTACTACGACGGTGACGATCCGCGTGAGAAGGAAATCCGCCAGATCGCCGACACGTTGTACAAGAAGGTCGACTGGCCCTGGCTGCAGCAGCGTGCGCCGCTGATCTCGATGGGCTGGTTCCCCGAGAGCGGTTTCATCGACCACGACTGGATGGGCTACAACGAGGCGATGATGGTCTACATCCTTGCCCTGGGTTCGCCGACGCACCCGGTCAGCCCGGATGCGTGGACGGTGTGGACGCGCACCTATGACAACGACTGGGGGGTCTACCAGGGCCAGGAATACCTGTCCTTCGGCCCGCTGTTCGGCCACCAGTACAGCCACGTCTGGATCGACTTCCGCGACATCCAGGACGCCTACATGCGCGAGCGCGGCAGCACCTACTTCCTCAACAGCCGCTCGGCCGCACTGGCCCAGCGTGAGTACGCCATCGCCAACCCGATGCAGTGGAAGGATTACGGTGAGAACGTCTGGGGCCTGACCGCCAGCGATGGCCCGCAGAACACCACGCAGGAATATCGTGGCGAGCAGCGCCAGTTCCGCCATTACTCTTCGCGCGGCGCTGGCCTGCGCGAGAACTTCGATGACGGCACCATCGCTCCGACCGCCGCGATCGCGTCGGTGGTGTTCGCGCCGGAACAGGTGATCCCGGCCACGCTGGAGATGCACAAGCGCTACGGCGATTACATCTATTCCAGCTACGGCTTCCTGGATTCGTTCAATCCCAGCTTCAACTACGACATCCCGATCAAGACCGGCCGCGTGGTGCCGGATCGTGGCTGGGTCGCCAGCGACTACATCGCCATCGACCAGGGGCCGATCCTGACCATGATCGCCAACTATCGCAATGATTTCGTCTGGGAAGTGATGAAGAAGAACCCGTACATCCGCAAGGGCCTGGAGCGGGCGGGGTTCAGTGGTGGCTGGCTGGCGCCGGAAGGTTCGTTCCAGCCGCTGGAACTGCAGAAAGACGAAAAGGCCGCGGCGGCACGCGCGGTGGGTATCGCCGAATCACGCGCGGCTGCCGCGCAGGAACAGAAGAACAATGCCAACCGCAACACAGGCCAGGGCAAGTAACCCGATGCCGAACTGGATCGACCGTCTGCGCCGCTGGACACTGCCAGCCCTGGCCGCACTGGCCGTGGCCGGCTGCGCCCGCACCGAACCGGACACGACCACTGTGCGCTTCTGGGCAATGGGCCGGGAAGCCGAGGTGGTCAGCGAACTGATCCATGAGTTCGAAGCCGAGAACCCGGGCATCAACGTGGACGTGCAGAACATCCCGTGGACCGCTGCGCACGAAAAGCTGCTGACCGCGTTCGCCGCCGACGGCCTGCCGGACGTGTGCCAGCTCGGCAACACCTGGGTGCCGGAGTTCGCCGAGCTCGATGCGCTGACCCCGTTGCAGCCGTTCGTCGATCGCTCTGCCGTGGTCGATGAGAAGGATTATTTCCAGGGCATCTGGGACACCAACGTGATCCACGGCAAGCTGGTCGGCGTGCCGTGGTATGTCGATACGCGCCTGATCTACTACCGCAAGGACCTGCTGGCCAAGGCCGGCTACGACCACCCGCCGCGCACGTGGCAGGAGTGGGATGAGCAGATGGCAGCGATCAAGCGCATGCAGGGCCCGAACCGCTATGCGGTGCTGATGCCGATCAACGAGTTCGAGCAGCAGCTGTCGCTGGCACTGCAGCAGCCCGATCCGCTGCTGCGCGATGATGACACCCGCGGCAACTTCAGCAGCCCCGGCTTCCGCCGCACGCTGGCGTTCTACGCCAACATGTTCGAGCAGGGCTGGGCGCCGAAGATGTCCGAGACGCAGATCTCAAACGTCTGGGATGAGTTCTTCCGCGGCTTCAACGTCTTCTACATTTCCGGCCCATGGAACATCCGCGAGTTCAAGAAGCTGCAGCCGAAGGAACTGGAAGGGCAGTGGGGCACCGCAGCGCTGCCGGGGCCGGAAGGTCCGGGCGCGGGCATCGCCGGTGGCACCAGCCTGGTGATCTTCCGCAAGTCGCAGCAGAAGGAGGCGTCGTGGAAGCTGATCGAGTTCCTGTCGCGCCCGCAGATCCAGGCACGTTTCCATTCGATCATCGGCGACCTGCCGCCACGCCGCAGCACGTGGAGTGCGCCGTCGCTGGCCAACGATCCGCTGGCCGCAGCGTTCCGTGACCAGCTGGAGCGGGTCAAGCCGACGCCGAAGGTGCTCGAATGGGAGCGCATCGTGCAGGAAATGCGCATCGTCACCGAGAAGGTGGTGCGCGGTGGCCTGCCGCAGGGCAAGGCCGTCGAAGAACTCGACCAGCGCGTGGACAAGGTGCTGGCAAAGCGCCGCTGGATGCATGAACAACAACGCCTGCAGCAGCGCGTTCCGTCGCCGCAATCGAGCAGTGCCGTGGCCGCCGGGAGCGCGCAATGAAACGTACTTCGCTTGCCGGCTGGATTTTCGCCGGACCCTCGCTGATCGTGCTGGGCGTGTTCTTCGGCCTGCCGGTGGCTTCGGCGCTGGCGCTGAGCGTGACCGACTTCGACCTGTATGCCCTGGCTGACAGCAGCAACCTGCGCTTTGTCGGCCTTGGCAACTACATCGATCTGCTGCAGACACCGATGTTCTGGAAGTCGCTGTGGAATACCACTTACTTCGTGTTGATCGGTGTGCCCTTGTCGATCGGCGTGTCGCTGGGCGCGGCAATGCTGCTGAATGCGCCGGCCGCACGCTTCAAGGCGTTGTTCCGCACCGCGCTGTTCGCGCCGGTGGTGACCACGCTGGTGGCGGTGGCGGTGATCTGGCGCTACCTGTTCCATACCAGCTACGGCCTGGTGAACTACGGCCTGGGCCATCTGGGCATCAGCCCGATCGACTGGCTGGGCGATCCCAACTGGGCGATGCCGACCATCATGCTGTTCGCGGTGTGGAAGAACTTCGGCTACAACATGGTGATCTTCCTGGCCGGCCTGCAGGCGATCCCGCATGACCTGTACGAGGCCGCGCGCATCGACGGTGCCTCGCGCTGGAAGCAGTTCCTGCACATCACCCTGCCGATGCTCGGCCCGGTGCTGCTGGTGGTCGGCGTGATTACCGTGTCCGGCTACTTCCAGCTGTTCGCCGAACCCTACGTGATGACCCGCGGCGACCCACTGCAGAGCACCGTCAGCGTGCTGTATTTCATGTTCGAGGAAGGCTTCAAGTGGTGGAACCTGGGACGCGCCTCCGCCGTGGCGTTCCTGCTGTTCCTGATCATCCTGGCGGTGACCACCGTGATGCTGCGTTTCGGCCGCAAGAGGCAGTTGGTATGAGTCGTGAAATCGGCCAGTCGCGCTGGTACCCGTGGTTGATCAATGGTGCGTTGCTGGTGCTGGCCCTGGTCAGCCTGGCACCGCTGTTGTGGATGCTCTCGGTCTCGTTCATGCCGCAGGGCGAGGCCAGCCATTTCCCGCCGCCGCTGCTGCCTTCCAGCATCACCACGCACAACTACCATGAGCTGTTCGCGCGCACTGGCATGGGTGGCAACTTCGCCAACAGCCTGCTGGTGTCGCTCGGCATCACGGTCGGTTCGCTGCTGCTCAACACCATGGCCGGCTACGCCTTCGCCAAGCTCAACTTCGTCGGCCGCGAGCGCCTGTTCCAGGTACTGATGGCGGCGCTGGTGATTCCGGCGCAGGTGGCGATGCTGCCGCTGTTCCTGCTGATGAAGCAGCTGGGCCTGGTCAACAGCTTCGGTGGCGTGATCGTGCCAGCGCTGGCCAGCGTGTTCGGCATCTTCCTGGTACGCCAGTACGCGCGTTCCATCCCGGACGAACTGCTGGAAGCGGCGCGCATCGACGGGGCAGGGGAGCTGCGCATCTTCTTCCAGATCGTGCTGCCGATGCTCAAGCCGGTGCTGGTGACCTTGGCGATCTTCACCTTCATGGGCGCATGGAACGATTTCATGTGGCCATTGATCGTGCTGACCGACCAGGAGCACTACACTTTGCCGGTGGCACTGGCCACCCTCTCGCGCGAGCACATCATGGACGTGGAAATGATGATGGCTGGCGCGGTGGTCACCGTGGTCCCGGTGCTGGCGCTGTTCCTGGTGCTGCAGCGGTACTACATCCAAGGTCTGTTGCTGGGGAGCGTCAAGGGATGAAGCGAGCGATCGCCGTTGGACTGGGCCTGTTGTGGACTTCCCTGGCGATCGCCGCACCTCCGGCGCTGCCGGCACCGAAGGTGCTGGACGACTTCGACGACATCGCAGCCTGGACGCTGGTGCTGTCCGACCAGGTCAGCGGTTCGCTGCGCCCGGTCAGTGGTGCCGGTGGTGGCCGCGCGCTGTGCCTGGACTATGACTTCCACGATGTCTCCGGCTACGTCGGCATCCGCCGCGCGCTGAACATCGAATACCCGGTCAATTACCGCTTCGGATTCCAGCTGCGTGGCGAATCGCCGGGCAACGACCTGCAGTTCAAGTTGATCGATGCCAGCGGCGACAACGTCTGGTGGGTCAACCGGCCCGGCTACAGCTTCCCCAAGGCGTGGACGCCGGTCGAGTACCGCCGCCGCCAGATCGACAAGGCGTGGGGTCCGTCGCCCGAGAAGGAGATGGCACGAAGCGCCGCCGTCGAGTTCACGATCTACAGCAAGGTCGGTGGCCGCGGCACGGTGTGCTTCGACAAGCTGACCCTGCAGGGCCTGCCGCCGCAGGATGATTCGGCGTTGGTGCCATCAGTGATTGCCGATACGGCCACCGCGCTGCAGGACCGCATGATCGACGGCAAGAGCGACACGTTCTGGATCAGCGGTGGCGTCAAGCAGCAGACCATCAGCCTGGACCTGCACAAGAGCCGCGAGATCGGCGGTGTAGTGATCGATTGGCTGCCGAACCTGGAAGCCAATCGCTACACCGTGCGGACGTCCGAGGATGGCCGGGACTGGCGCACTGTGCGCGAGGTGACCGGCGGTGCGGGGGGGCGCGATTGGCTGGCGCTGCCGGATACCGACGCGCGCTACGTGCGTTTCGATCTGCGCGATGGCCCGAACTGGCGCTATGGCATCCGTGACATCGCACTCAAGCCGCTGGCCTTCGCCGCCACGCCCAATGCCTTCTTGTCCTCGGTGGCCGCCGATCTGCCGCGCGGCTCGTTGCCGCGTGCCTATGTGGGCGAACAGCCGTACTGGACCCTGCTCGGCCTCGATGGTGGCCAGGAGCAGGCGCTGATCAGCGAGGATGGCGCGCTGGAGCCGGCCAAGGGCAGCTTCAGCATCGAGCCGTTCATTCGCCTGGATGGCAAGCTGCTGGACTGGTCGAAGGTCGCCATCACCCAGTCGCTGCAGGATCACTACCTGCCGATCGCCACCGTCGACTGGGTGCATGAGAAGGCCGGGCTTTCGGTGACCAGTTTCGTGCAGGGCACGCCCGAGCGCGCGCAGCTGATCGGCCGCTACCGGCTGAGCAATCCGGACAAGGTCGCCCACGAGTACACCCTGGCGTTGGCAATCCGTCCGTGGCAGGTCAACCCGCCCACCCAGTTCCTCAACACCGTCGGTGGCTTCAGCCGCATCGATGCACTGGATGTGGGCGAACAGCTGGTTCGGGTCAACGGTGAGCCGCGCATCTATCCGCTGCAGGCGCCGGATGCGCGCTTTGCCAGTACGTTCGATGGCAAGCTCGATGCGATGCATCTGGAAAGCGGCAAGTACCCGGCCACGACCGCAGTGAAGGACAGCACCGGCATGGCGTCGGGTGCGCTGATGTACACGATCAAGCTCGAGCCCGGCCAGAGCCGCGAAGTGGCGGTGGTGCTGCCGCAGACCGGTGGCTGGGCGCCGCAGGCGCTGGACGTGGCCAAGGCGCAGGCGCAGGTGGCCGATCAATGGCGGCAGAAGCTGGGCGTGGTCTCGCTGCAGGTGCCGGCTGCGGGCCAGGCACTGGTCGATACCCTGCGCACGGCCGTCGCGCACATGCTGATCTCGCGGGTTGGCCCACGCCTTCAGCCGGGCACGCGCTCGTACGCGCGCAGCTGGATCCGCGATGGCGCGATGATTTCCGAGGGCCTGCTGCGCATGGGGCGCAGCGATGCCGTGCGTGACTACATCAACTGGTATGCGCCGTACCAGTTCGAGAACGGCAAGGTGCCGTGCTGCGTCGACGCGCGCGGCAGCGACCCGGTACCGGAGAACGACAGCCATGGCGAACTGATCTACAGCATTGCCGAGTATGGACGCTACACCGGCGACAGCACGTTCACCGAGCTGATGTGGCCGCACGTGCAGGGCGCCTACAACTACATGGAGCAGCTGCGCGCCAGCGAGCGCACCGAGGAGAACCGCGCACGCAATCCTGCCTTCTACGGGATGATGCCGGCCTCGATCAGCCACGAAGGCTATTCGGCCAAGCCGATGCATTCGTACTGGGATAATTTCTGGGCGTTGCGCGGCTACAAGGACGCGGCATCGCTGGCGGCCCAGCTGGGCAAGGTCGAGGCGATGCAGATCGCCGGATCGCGTGACCAGTTCCGTGATGACCTGCAGGCCTCGCTGCTGTCGGCGATGCAGCAGCACGACATCGACTACCTGCCGGGCTCGGCCGAGCTGGGCGATTTCGATGCGACCTCGACCACCATCGCGCTGGCGCCGGGCGGCGAGCAGGGCCGACTGCCGCAGCAGGCACTGGAGGCGACCTTCGAGCGCTACTGGAAGGAGTTCGTGGCCCGCCGTGACGGCAAGCGTGAGTGGAAGGACTACACCCCGTACGAGTGGCGCAACGTGGCGGCGTTCGTACGCCTGGGCTGGCGTGACCGTGCCTGGCAGGCCACCGAGTTCTTCTTCAGGGACCGTGCGCCGCAGGCCTGGAACCAGTGGGCCGAGGTGGTCTCGCGCACGCCGCGCAAGCCGTTCTTCGTCGGTGACCTGCCGCACGCCTGGGTAGCCTCGGACTTCGTGCGCTCGGCCTTGGACATGTTCGCGTACAGCCGTGACATGGACGATGCGCTGGTGCTGGCCGCCGGCATTCCGAGCGCCTGGCTGCAAGGCGAGGGCATCGCCGTGCAGGGCCTGCGCACGCCGCAGGGCCAGCTCAACTACCGCCTGCAGCGCAGCGACAAGCAGCTGGTGCTGGAGGTGCAGCCGGGCCTGGTGCCACCGCTCGGTGGCGTGGTGTTGCCGTGGCCGTACGCCGGTGATCCGGGCGAGGCGACCATCAACGGCGAAGCGGCCGAATGGGTCAACAAGGAACTGCACGTGCACCAGCTGCCGGCGCGGGTCGAGATCGATGTACCGATCGCGGTGCGCCGCGCCGAGCGCAAGGGGCAGTAACGATGAAGCAGCAGGGGGCAAGAGTGCGCACGATCGTGCGCGCCCTGGGGCTGGCCATTGCATTGGCACTGCCGGGCGCCGCGATGGCGGCCGATCCAGCCGCCGGGGCAGCGGCTGATGTCGCCACCGCGCCAGGCATGAGCATGGTCACCTTCAATCTGCATCATGACCGCGAGGACTGGCCACGCCGGCGCCGCACCATCCTGGCCGAACTCAAGCGCCTGCAGCCGGATGCGGTTGCCCTGCAGGAGGTGATCCAACGCCGCAACGTGCGAAACCAGGCGCAATGGCTGGCCAGCCAACTTGGCTACAAGTACGTGTTCGTGTCCACCGATGCGGTCGGCGCGCCCAAGCGCTACGGCAATGCGCTTCTGACCCGGCGGCCGATCCTTTCCCAGGGGGATCATCTGCTGCAGCCCTTGGACGACTACCGCACCGTGGCCCACCTGCGCATCGACGTCGATGGCACGCCGGTAAACGTCTACGCCACGCATCTGAACGAGCGCAGTGATGAGAGCGGACAACGCATCCGTCGCAGCCAGGTCGAGGACCTGCTGCGCTTCATCAGCGCGACGTCGGCGGGCGCGCCGGTGGTGATCGCAGGTGACTTCAATGCACTGGTGGATGCCGGCGATCTGAGCGAGCTGCGCAGCCACTACGGCGACAGTTACGGCAGCGTGCACGTCAACACCGATCTGTCCGGGGTCAGTACGCTCAACCGCCACTATTACCAGGCGCCGTCGCGGATCGACCACATCTTCTTCCAGCAGGACGAGATGGTCGCGCGCGAGGCGAAGATCCTGTTCGACCAGCCCGACGACAGCGGTCGCTGGGCCTCGGACCACTACGGCGTGTGGACCCGCCTGCAGTTCGCGCCGAAACCCTGACGGGACACGCTTGGGTAGGTGCCAACCTTGGTTGGCACGGGCGTGTCCGCGTGCACTCGATCAACGGCGCCAACCAAGGTTGGCCTCTACCAGTGCGCTGTGCGTGCATCAGGTGGGTGCCAACCTTGGTTGGCACGGTTCGGCCCGAAGCACAAACAAAAACGGCGGGGATCATTGATCCCCGCCGGTTCGTTTTCACGCTATCAAGGAGCGATCAGTTCGCCGGCGGCGTGCGCTTGGCGGCCTCGTCGTCTTCTTCATCAGCCTTGGCTTCTGCAGCCTGGGCTGCAGCGTCGGCATGGCCATCGGCGACCGGATCGATCGACGGCGTCACCACCGCATCAGCGCTCGGGGCGGCGGCTTCGATCGGTGCGGCTTCGACCGCCACCGGAGCGACCGGCTGTTCCACGATCGGCGCAGTCTCGACGATCGGCGTGGCTTCAACGGCCGGGGCGGCCTCCACCACCGGGGCACTCTCACTGGCCACCGGCTTGGTTTCAACCACCGGGGTTGCTTCAACCACCTGCGGCTTCGATTCCACGACCGGCGCGGCCTCGACTGCGACCGGCTTCGCTTCGATCACCGGAGCGGCTTCAACCACCGCGGCCGTTTCAGCCACAACCGACTTTGCTTCGATGGCCGGCGCAGCAGCGTCCACCACCGGAGTGGCGTTGGCGACCGGTGCGGCAGCGGCGACCGGCTGGACCGGGGTCGCGGCGTCGATGGCATCGAGCATGCTGGTCTGCACCGGCGAGGACACCGCTTCGGTCTTCGCAGCTTCGACCGGTGCCTGCACTTCAGCCACGACCGGGGCGGCGGCTTCGACCACAGCGCTGCTCACCACGGCAACCGGCGCGGCGACAACAGCGGCGGCAGCACGGGCTGGCTTCTCGGCTTCGACAGCGACCGGCTCGGCTTCGTCATCGAAGTCGAACTCCGGCTGCGAACGCGTGGGCTGCACAGCCGCGACCGGCGCAGTGCCGGCAGTGCTGTCGATGTTCGGCTCGGCGCCGTCGGCGTCATCACCGTCATCACCCTCGTCCTGGTCATCACCCAGGGCGTCGCTGCCGGCGGCGTTTTCGGCGCCACCGCGGCGACGACGACGGCCACCACGACGGCCACGGCGACGGCGGGTTGCGCCTTCGCCAGCCTGCTCGCCATTGGCGTCGGTTGCAGCCTCTTCACCGGCAACTGCAACCACGTCGGTCGCACTGGCCGCATTGGCAGCGGTGTCGACCGGTGCGGCCGCTTCCACCGGGGCGACCGGGGCGACAGGCGCGGTGGCTTCCTGCGCGTTCACCCCATTGGCGGCGACGGCCGTAGCGGCTACGGCTGCAGCTGCGGTCACGGCTTCGGCAGGTGCTTCGGCGGCATTGCGCTGCGGCTTCTCGGCCGGCTTGTCACCGTCCTGCTGCTGCGGGCGCGGCTGCTTGGGCTGCTTCAGCTTCGGTTGCTGGTTCTGGTTCTGGCCCTGCTGCTCGTTGCGCGGCTTGTTCTGCTGCTGCGGCGGCTGCTGGCCATCCTTGTGCTGCGGCTCCTTCTGCTTGCCCTGCTGCGGCTGCTGCTGCGCATTGCCATTGTTGCCGTTGCGGCCGTCCTTGCGCTGCTCGCCGCGGTCCTTGCGGTTGCCGCCGTCCTTCTGCTGCTGCGCGTTGCCATTGCCACGATTGTCGTCGCGACGGTCCTTGCGGTCCTTGTTGCGATCCTTGTTGCGGTCCTTGCGACCGCCGTCCTGCTGCTGGCGTGCAGCCGGGGCGGCCGGTGCCGGCGCGGGCGCCGGTTCGCCACCGAACACGCGCTTGAGCCAACCGATCACGCCGCCCGCCGGGGCCGGCGCAACAGGCGCTGCAGCGACCGGGGCCGGAGCGGCCGCGACCGGCTCCACTTCCTCGCGCACCGGGGCCGGGGAAGTGTGCTTGACCTGGGTCACCGCCGGCGGCGGGATGTTCAGCTGGCCCTTGGTCAGCGCGTGCACCGGCAGCTTGCGCGGGGTGCCGCGCTGGTAGCTGGGCTTGCTGCTTTCTTCACCCAGCTCGTTCTCGCGCAGGCGGGTCACGGTGTAGTGCGGGGTGTGCAGCTGCTCGTCGGCGACGATCACGATCGGCGCCTCGTGGCGCTGTTCGATCTCGCGCAGGGCGCTGCGCTTCTCGTTCAGCAGGTAATTGGCGATCTCCACCGGGGCCTGCACCAGCACCTGCCCGGTGTTATCCTTCATCGCATGCTCTTCAGCCACGCGGATGATCGACAGCGACAGCGACTCGACGCTGCGCATGCGGCCGTGGCCGTCACAACGCGGGCAGACGATCTGGCTGGATTCACCCAGGCTCGGGCGCAGGCGCTGGCGGCTCATTTCCAGCAGGCCGAAGCGCGAGATGCGGCCCACCTGCACGCGCGCGCGGTCGTACTTCAGCGCGTTGGCGAGGCGGTTCTCGACTTCGCGCTGGTGCTTGTTGGAGGCCATGTCGATGAAGTCGATCACCACCAGGCCGCCCAGGTCACGCAGGCGCAGCTGGCGGGCCACTTCCTCGGCCGCTTCCAGGTTGGTCTGGAACGCGGTGTCCTCGATGTCGCTGCCCTTGGTGGCGCGCGAGGAGTTCACGTCGACGGCGGTCAGCGCTTCAGTCTGGTCGACCACGATCGAGCCGCCCGACGGCAGGCGCACGTTGCGCTCGTAGGCGCCTTCGATCTGCGATTCGATCTGGAAGCGGTTGAACAGCGGAATGTCGTCCTTGTAGTGCTTGAGCTTGCGCAGGGTCTGCGGCATCACCTGCTGCATGAATTCGCGGGCGTGCTCGTACATCTCCTCGGTGTCCACCAGGATCTCGCCGATGTCGGCGCGCAGGTAGTCACGCAGGGCGCGCACGATCAGGCGCGATTCCTGGTAGATCAGGAACGGGGCGGGCTTGCTCAGTGCCGCTTCGGCAATGGCGCGCCAGACATTGAGCAGGTAGTCCAGGTCCCACTGCAGCTCTTCCGCATCGCGGCCGACGCCGGCGGTACGGATGATCACGCCCATGTCGTCGGGGATGTTCAGCTTGTCCAGGGCGTCCTTCAGCGCGGCCCGGTCTTCGCCCTCGATGCGGCGCGACACACCGCCGGCGCTGGGCGAGTTCGGCATCAGCACCATGTAGCGGCCGGCCAGCGAAATGAACGTGGTCAGGGCGGCGCCCTTGTTGCCACGCTCTTCCTTGTCGACCTGGACGACGATCTCCTGGCCTTCCTTCAGCAGCTCGCGGATGCCGGCCTTGTTGTGGTCGACACCGGCCTGGAAGTAGTCGCGGGAGATTTCCTTCAGCGGCAGGAAGCCATGGCGGCCACCGCCGTACTCGACGAAGGCCGCTTCCAGCGAGGGCTCGATGCGGAAGATCCGGCCCTTGTAGATGTTGGACTTCTTCTGTTCCTTCGACGGCTGTTCGATGTCGATGTCATACAACGACTGGCCATCCACGATGGCAACACGCAGCTCTTCAGCCTGCGTGGCGTTGATCAGCATTCGCTTCATTGTTGCGTTCCTCGCAAGCGGCTACCGCGCGGAACGCCATGGGGTTTCGCCTCTGGACACGGCTCGCCGCCCATTCGCGCAAGCGCGGGGAGGGCGGCTTGGGTTTCCAGCGCTACGACACCACGGCAGGCCGCGGGAGCGCTTCACTCTTATGGTTTTTGGGTGTTGCAGGGCCGCAGGCAGCTGTCAGCCAGGCTGGAGCGCCACGCGGGACATGTTCAGCACGGTTGCGTGTCAGGCATCCGGCGATGGCCGGGAAGGCCGGTGAGCCGCTAACATGGCCGCCCCGCGGGCGGTGGTCGCGCACTGTGCCGGATTCGTCGGAAGCTGGGCTTCTGGCCCTGAGTAACTTCCAACGAAATCAATCCCTTATCTCGCCCCCCGAGTGTAACAGAATAAACAGCCTGATGACCGCCCAAGACCCCACCAAGCCCGCTGGCGACAAGCCTTCCGTGCGCATGATCACCGTTCCCGCCGACCGCGCCGGCCAGCGCCTGGACAACTTCCTGCTCGGCCAGCTGAAGGGCGCCCCGCGCAGCCTGGTCTACAAGCTGGTGCGCAGTGGCCAGGTACGGGTGAACGGCGGCCGCGCCAAGGCCGAGCGCAAGCTGGAGGCGGGCGACGAAGTGCGCGTGCCGCCGGTTCGTCTCACCGAAGAGGGAGACAAGGTGGGTCCCCCGGAGGCATTCATGCGCCGGCTGGAGCAGGCCATCGTGTTCGAGGACGCGCGCCTGCTGGCCCTGAACAAGCCCACCGGCGTGGCCAGCCACGGCGGCAGCGGCATCAGCTTCGGCGCCATCGAGACCCTGCGCGCGCTGCGCCCGGGGCAGACCCTGGAGCTGGTCCACCGGCTGGATCGAGACACCTCGGGCCTGCTGATCGTGGCCAAGAAGCGCTCGGCGCTGAGCGAACTGCAGGCGCTGCTGCGTGAAGACCACGGTGCCGGCATCCGCAAGCGCTACCTGACCCTGCTGGCCGGACGCATGCCCGACGGGGTGATGACGGTCGATGCGCCGCTGCATGTCGGCCTGCGCCAGGGCGGCGAGCGCCATGTGCAGGTCAACGCGATCGGCAAGGAATCGATCAGCCACTTCCGGGTGCTGGAGCGCCGCGGCGGCCATTCCTATTGCGAAGTGCGCATCGAGACCGGCCGTACCCACCAGATCCGCGTGCATGCCCAGCACCTGGGTCATCCGGTGGCCGGCGACGACAAATACGGCGATCCGGCGGTCAACAAGCGGCTTCGTGAGCAGATCGGGCTGAAGCGTCTGTTCCTGCACGCGGCCTCGCTGGAGTTCGCGCTGGACGATGGCAAGAGCCCGTATGTGCTGAACGCGCCGCTGGCCGATGAGCTGGTCGAGGCGCTGGATCGCCTGCGCTGACGGCAGTTCGGCGGCGCCGGGCGCTTGGTCGGCGCCATTCGCAGCGCTCAGACACCCGCGCCTCTTCGCCCTCGCCGGACCTGCGGTGCTCGGCTCGCTACAAGGCGGACCCGGACATCCGCAGCGTAGGCCCATACCCGCACGCAGCCTTTGTAGACTCGAGTCGTACTCGACTCACGCACGCAGCGCGCGCTTCGCTCTTCAATCTTTTCATCGCGCGGCTGGCGTGCACGGAAGAATGACGGGGCACGGGCGGGGCCGGCTTGCAGGGGTGTCTGCGGCATGGATGCCGCGGACAAGCCCCCATGGACGGGTTCACGGCGTCCCTGCAAGCCGGCCCCGCCCGTGACCTCTCGATACTGCGGAACGTGCCAGCCGCGAGGGGGCTCAGCCCGTTGGCCGGGAACCCCTCACCACTTGAACAGCACCAGGCTGATCGCCAGGGTGCCCATGCCGGCCACCAGGCCATATACCGTCTCGTGGCCCTTGGCATAGCGCTTGGCTGCCGGCAGCAGCTCGTCCAGCGCCAGGAACACCATCACGCCGGCGATCAGTCCGAACACCCAGCCGAAGGTGGCGTGCGACAGTGATCCGGACAGCAGGCAGTAGCCAAGTGCCGCGCCGACCGGTTCGGCCAGTCCCGACAGCAGGCTGGCGCTGAACGCATAGAACTTGTTCTGGGTGGCGAAGTACACCGGCACCGCGATCGCGATGCCCTCGGGAATGTTGTGGATGGCGATGGCGAAGGCCAGCGGCATGCCCACCGACGGGCTTTCCAGCGTAGCGAAGAAGGTCGCCAGGCCTTCCGGGAAATTGTGCGCGGTGATCGCCACCGAGGTCAGCAGCGCGACCCGCTTCAGGTACTCGCGACTGTTTTCGCGGAACGCAGGGTCCTGCTTGTCCAGGCTGTCATGCGGATTGGGAATGAAGTGGTCGATCAGCACGATCACGATCACGCCGGCCAGGAAGGCCAACGTGCCGTAGGTGAAGCCGGTGCGCTCGCCATAGGCCAGGGCGAACGATGCGATGGACTTGTTGAGGATTTCCGATAGCGACACGTAGACCATCGCGCCGCCGGCGAAGGCCAGGCCGAACGCCAGCAGGCGCGGATTGGGGCGGCGCGAGAACAGCACCAGCAGGCTGCCGATGGCAGTGGCCAGGCCGGCCGCGAGGGTGACCGCCAGTGCGATCCAGACATTTTCGGGGGGAATCTGCAGCATGTACCGACGCGGTCCTGGTCAACAGACAGCCGCCCCGGATGAGCCCGGGGCGGGGAGGGCGAGGCGGGCGTCGGCTGGCCTCGTCGGGGCGCGCGCGATCAGCCGCCGCGGCGCAGGCGTTCTTCGATGGCGAAGCACTGATCGGGCTTCGGCTGCGGCGGGTTGAAGCTGACCGGCACCTGGATGGTGGCCGGCACGGCAGCGCCCTTGCGGGTGGCGGCCTTGAACTGCCAGCCCTGAACGGCCGTTTTGGCCAGTTCGTCCAGCTGCGGGTTGCCGGCGCCGGTCAACAGGGCGACCTCGCTTGGCTTGCCGTCGGTGCCGATGGTCACCTTGAAGGTGCTGGTGCCGCCTACGCCCATGCAGGCCAGTTCAAGCGGGTACTGCGGTGGCGGCGTCTTCACCGCGGCCACTTCGGTCGGCGGCGGCGGCGGTGGTGCCGGCGGTTCCGACGGGCCACAACCGGCCAGGCCGGTCGCAGCAATCAGGGACAGGCTCAGCAAGCGTACGTTCATGGCAGTTGCTCCGTCAGGGCCGAAGTCTTCGCAGCGCAGATGAAGTCGTTCTCGCTCAGGCCGCCCACGTCGTGGGTGGAAAAGCGCACCACAGCGCGGTCGTAGTGCACGCCCAGGTCCGGATGGTGGTCCTCGCGGTGGGCAATCCAGGCCAGCGCGTTCACGAAGGCCATGGTGGCGTAGTAATCCTTGAAGCGGAAGGTGCGCGTCAGGGCCTGTCCGCCCTCGCTCAGCTCCCAGCCGGGAATCTGCGGCAGCAGTTCGGCCAGGCGGGCTTCACCGAGCTTGTGGTCGCTGCCTTTGCGCGGCACGCAACGGGCCTGGGCCAGTGGAATCAGGTCGGCCATGGGAATCTCCACCTCGTGTTGACTGAACAATGCGCCGGACGGTGTATAAATCGAATGAGCGGCTGACGCTTACTTGGCTAGAATAGCCTGATGATCCAGATCTCCGACACTGCCCAGACCCATTTCCGCAAGCTGATCGAACGCGAGGGCGTGCCCGGCATGGGTGTGCGCTTGAGCGCGGTCGATCCCGGCACCCCGCGCGCCGACGCCCGGCTGGAGTTCGCCGAACCGACCGACCTGCTCGGCGACGAGTGGGCGGTGGACTGCGACGGTTTCACGCTCTATGTTGATGCTGGCAGCGTCGGTTGGCTCGATGGCGCCGAGATCGACATCGTCGCCGGCAGTGCCGGTACCCAGCAGCTGACCATCAAGGCACCGCGCATCAAGGGCGAAGCGCCCGGCGATGCCGCCTCGCTGGTCGAGCGCGTGCACTGGGTGGTGGAAAACGAAATCAATCCGCAGCTGGCCTCGCATGGCGGCAAGGTGGCCGTGCAGGAAGTTTCGGCCGAAGGCGTGGTGCTGCTGCGCTTCGGTGGCGGTTGCCAGGGTTGCGGCATGGCCGACGTGACCCTCAAGCAGGGCATTGAAAAGACCCTGATGGGCCGCGTGCCGGGCGTGACCGCCGTGCGCGACGCGACCGACCACGACAGTGGCCACGCGCCGTATATCCCTCGCGGCAACGCCGCCTGATCGCTGACGCGTGCCTCTGACCCGGGCCGAGCAGTTCATCGACCTGCTGCTGGCCCGCCAGCAGCCCAGGGCCGTCCTCGAGAAAACCACGCGCCTGCCGTATGGCTGGGCGCTGTGGCTGCGCTCGCTCGGTCCGTTGCCGAGGCCGCTGCACGCCAGCGAGTTGATCGCGGTGCTGCTGCCGCGTCCGCTGCCGGGGCCACCCGGGCAGTTGCCCCGGTTGTCACCCTTGCAAGCGTTGCGCCGTCTGTTCTGGCAGGACTGGGATGCTGCGCCGCGCGACCAGCGCTGGATGCGTTGGGTCTCGGCCTTGGCCAGTGCGCTGCTGCATCTGCTGTTCTTCGTGCTGCTGCTATGGGTGGCAGTGATCCGCACCTCGGCACCGGAAGAACAAGGCGCCGAGGGCGAGCGCGTGCAGGTGGAGTTCGTCGGTCGCGCTACCCAGGAGGGCGGTGGCGATCAGCCAGGTGCGGAAGCGGCGGCCGCTGCACCGCCGGGCCAGGTTGCAGCTGGCCAGAACGCAGGGGCCGCAACGGCGCCTGAGCCGCGTCCGGCGTCCGCGTCGGCAGCTGCGTCCGCACCCGCTCCGGCTGCAGTGGCCAGCGTGCCGCCGCCGCCCGCCGAATCCGAGCCGGCGCCGGTCGCGGCACCGCCGCCGTCTCCGGTGCAGGCCACCGAAGTAGCCGAGGCCAGTGCGGATTTCGTGGTGCCACCTGTCAGCGTGCCGCGCACGGAGATCAGCATCGTGCCGCGCGACACGGTACCGACGGTGCGCGAGCGCAGCGTGCAGCCGGTACAGGCGCCGCCGGCCCCGGCCGCACTGCGTGCGCCGGAGATCGCGGTGCGGACGCCGCAGCTGCGTGACATCCCGGTGCAGGAGCGTGAAATCAGTACGGTCGATGCACCGGCGATATCGCAGCCGCTGCGCACGGCCGATGTACAGGTCCGTGTGCCGCAGCGCGATGTGCAGGTGCGCGAGCGCGAAGTGCAGGCCGTGGTCGATCCGCAGGTACGGATGGCTGCTGTGGCCGGGCGCGAGCCGACCGTGCGTGCGCCGGCAGGCCGTGACCTGCAGGTGCGCGAGCGCGAAGTTGCGTCGGCACCCGCGGCGGCGCCTTCAACGTCCAGTGGCAGCGCGCCAACGGCAACGCCGGCGTCTGCGGCCAGTAGCACTGCAACCCAGGCCAACAGCAGCACGCCACGGCCATCCGCCTCCAGCACGACACCGGCCCAGGCCGGCGCGCGTCCGGCTCCCAACCCGGGCAACTGGGCTACGCCTGCCAAGGGCGACGACTGGGGCGCGTCGAGCCGCAACCACGACGGCGCCAGCAGGGGCGCAAGCCAGGCCAGTGCCGCAGGCAAGGACAATGGCCTGTTCAATGCCGACGGCAGCGTGCGCGTGCCGGGGCAGGAAGGTGGCGGTCACGCCGAACGTGGTGCCCCTGGTGGCGCCAACGATGGCTGGAGCAAGGAGCGCATCGCGCAGTCTGGCACCTGGTTGAAGCGACCGCCGTACGATTACACGCCGACCTCGTTCGACAAGTACTGGGTGCCGCAGGAATCACTGCTGGCCGACTGGGTGCGCAAGGGCATCAAGTCGATGGAGATTCCGTTGCCGGGCACCGGTACGAAGATCTCCTGCGTGATCTCGATCCTGCAGGCGGGTGGCGGCTGCGGCCTCACCAATCCGAACATGCAGGACCAGCCGGCGGTGGCACGGCCGCCGCCGGACATTCCGTTCAAGAAAGAGCTGCAGGAAGATAACGGGAGCCGGTAGGCGAGGGGCGCGCCACGCCCTGGCCGGCTCGCGTTTGGGTAGGTGCCAACCTTGGTTGGCACAGGAACGCCGACCAAGGTCGGCCTCTACCAGGGCATTGCCCTACGCGCTCTGCGACAGGAACACCCAGAACGGCACGTCGCGGCCGACCCAGTCGCGGCTGGCTTCGTCCATCACGTCCAGCAACGTGTCGAAATCCTTCTGTGTGGAGGCGCGCAACGTATCCACGTCGGCCAGGAACAGCGCGTAACCGTCGGCCGGCAGCCATTGCAGATCACGCAGGTTGTCCGACAGTGCATCCCAGTTGCCGCCGAAGCCAGCCGGGAAATCCAGCTGCGCCGCCAGCCGGGCGAGCAGGGTGCGTTTGTCGGCGACGCCTTCCAGGTCGATGCGGATCACCTTCAGGCCGGCATCGCGCATCGCTGCGGCCAGTGCGCCGATGTCGTCGCTGTCGATGGCGTAGACGCCGGCATTGTTGATGTCATGCAGGCCGAGGCCGAAATCGTCGTGGCTCATCACTGCGCTCCTTGGGCCGGTACGGTGAAGCTGCGGAACGATTCGTAGTGGTCGTCGGTGTAGTACCACGCCTCCGGCGGATCGCCGCCGGTGACGATGCGGCGCGTGCCACGGGTGCGCGCGCCGGGGGTGTCCACGGTGTATTCGCGGTAGTAACCGCGCGGACGCTGCGGCAGCTGCTGTTCGCGGTTACCGAAGGTGCTGCCATCCTGGCGGTGCGGGAACGGCCCGCCGCGCTGGATCAGCGCAATCGTCTGCAGGGCTTCGGCGGGCAGGAAGGCGGGCAGACCGTTGCCCTTGCCGGGCGTGGCCGTGGCCGGTGCGCGCGCGGCAGTCGCACCCTGCAGGTCCGGCGCGAACTGCGGCGCCGGCGGGCGCTGCATGAAATGGTTGACGACCAGGCCGAGCAGCAGCAGGGCGATGGCGGTGATCAGCAGCCGGGGGTTGCGCATGGGCAAGGAAGCGGGCGAGGGTGGTGCTCGCACTGTAGCGCCTGCGCGCTGCACGGTGCATGAGGACGGCGCCGCGTCACCGCTGCGTAACAATTGCCGTCGTGCTCACCGGCAGGACGCAATTTCCTTTACATCCCCCTTGGTAATCTGGTGGTCTGTCCCCATCATTCACCGCGCAACGCCCGACACCGTCGGGTGCCCTCGCAATCAGGAGATGCATCATGGCCTATACCCTGCCCAAGCTGTCCTACGCCTACGACGCGCTGGAACCGCATATCGATGCGGCGACGATGGAAATCCATCACACCAAGCATCACCAGACCTACATCAACAACGTCAACGCGGCGCTGGAAGGCACCGAGTACGCTGACCTGCCGGTCGAAGAACTGGTGAAGAAGCTCAAGTCGCTGCCGGAGAACCTGCAGGGTCCGGTGCGCAACAACGGTGGCGGCCATGCCAACCACTCGCTGTTCTGGACCGTGATGGCACCGAACGCGGGCGGCAACCCGGTGGGCGACGTGGCCAAGGCCATCGACAAGGACCTGGGCGGCTTCGACAAGTTCAAGGACGCCTTCACCAAGGCAGCGCTGACCCGTTTCGGCAGCGGCTGGGCCTGGCTGAGCGTGACTCCGGACAAGAAGGTGGTGGTCGAGAGCACCGGCAACCAGGACAGCCCGCTGATGGAAGGCAACACTCCCATCCTCGGCCTGGACGTGTGGGAACACGCGTACTACCTGAAGTACCAGAACCGCCGCCCGGAGTACATCGGCGCGTTCTTCAACGTCATCGACTGGAACGAAGTCGAGCGCCGTTACCAGGAAGCGATTGCCTGATCTCGTTGGCTGGATGAAATGAAAAGGCCGGGGGAGACCCCGGCCTTTTTGTTTTCCGCATTGGTAGTGCCGGCCGCTGGCCGGCAGCCCTGGAATGCCGGCCAGCGGCCGGCACTACCTATTCGGCCGTGGCCGTATCGCCCTGCAGGCGCAGGGTGGCCATTACGCCCAGACGCAGGCCCGGCAGGTCACCGTCGGCCGGCAGCAGGATCGGCTGCTGGCGGATGCCGCCGAAGTGCTTGACCTGGAACAGCACGTCCAGGCCATGACCACTGGCGCCACCGCCGCTGGCCGCCGGCGGCTCGGGGCGGCCGCCCGGATTGCGCCGGGCCGGCTGGAACCCCGGGGTACTGCGCACGAGCTCGACGGTGGTTGCCGAGAAATCACCTGCGATCAGGCTGGGCATGCCCTCGGCGGTGGCGCCGATCCAGGTCATCAGGTCGCTGGTCTGGTGCTGGCGGGCAGTGGCCTCGTCCGGGTCCGGGCGCAGCCGTGCCACATAGATGTTGACCAGCGCCTGGCCCAGCTTCAGCCGCATCATGCCGGCGGCGCTGAAGGTGCCGGGTGGGTGCAGCAGGGTCACGCCATCCTCGCTGACCGGCAGCCGGGTCAGCATCGCGTTGCCGTGCCGCAACGGCTGGCTGGGCGGATCGGCGGTAACGAAGTCGCAGCTGTAGCGCAGCCGGCTGGCCAGCCAGCAGGCCGGATTGCGGCCCCGCTGCTGCAGCACCTGCTGTACGGAGATCACGTCCGGCTGCAGCTCGGTGAGCAGGTGCGCCACCTGTTCGCGGCGCTGCTTCCACTGCGCATCATCGCGGCTGGGCAATTCCAGCGCGGCCACGGTCAGCTGCCGGGGCTCGGCCTCACCGCTGGCGGCGGCCGGTGCCTGCGGCCGCGCCTGTGCCTGCAACGCCAGCAGCAGCACGAGACAGCTGAGCAGGAGACGGGCGTGGGCGAGGGGGCGCATAACGATAAGTTTACGCTTTTGTCGTGCAGGTGCCGTGACTTCCGGCATGTAGTGACGTTGCCTGCCACGGATTGGCACCGTTGTCATGCAGCCCTGCAGCGTGCTTCGCAAGCCCCGCTTCCGGTAACCTTGCGCCTTTCGCTTTGCAGGATTGCCTTACAGGATGAGCCACGACGCAGTTGCCCCCATCGCCGGCCAGGGAAAGATGCCGCGCCAGATCCCGTACATCATCGGCAATGAGGCCTGCGAGCGGTTCAGTTTCTACGGGATGCGCAACATCCTGGTGCAGTTCCTGATCACCTCGCTGCTGCTGCAGGAAATCACTGCGGAAGGCCGTGCCGGTGAAGCCAAGGACATCATGCACAGCTTCATGATCGGCGTGTATTTCTTCCCGCTGCTCGGAGGCTGGCTGGCCGACAGGTTCTTCGGCAAGTACCACACCATTCTCTGGTTCAGCCTGGTCTACTGTGCCGGCCATCTGTGCCTGGCGCTGTTCGAGAACAGCCGCGAGGGCTTCTTCCTCGGCCTGGGCCTGATCGCGCTGGGTGCCGGTGGCATCAAGCCGCTGGTGGCCTCGTTCATGGGCGACCAGTTCGACCAGAGCAACAAGCACCTGGCCAAGATCGTTTTCGACGCCTTCTACTGGATCATCAACTTCGGCTCGCTGTTCGCCTCGCTGCTGATCCCGCTGGTGCTGAAGAACTGGGGCCCGCAGTGGGCGTTCGGCATCCCGGGCATCCTGATGTTCATCGCCACTTTCGTGTTCTGGCTGGGTCGCAAGCGCTACGTGCTGGTACCGCTGCCGCCGAAGGACCCGCATTCGTTCGCCAACGTGGTGCGTACCGCACTGACCACGCGCGTGGCCGGCCAGGGCCGTCCGGGCCTGGTGATCGCCGTGCTCGGCCTGGTGCTGGCAGTGGCCTCGTTCGGCCTGGTTGGCTCGCTGGGCATCGTCATCTGCCTGTGCCTGGCGCTGGTGTCGATCCTGGCCGGTATTGGCGGTGGCACCTGGCTGCAGCTCGATCGCGCCCGTGGCCTGCACCCGACCGAAGCCGTGGAAGGTGTGCGCTCCGTGCTGCGCGTGCTGGTGATCTTCGCGCTGACCACGCCGTTCTTCTCGCTGTTCGACCAGAAGGCCTCGACCTGGGTCCTGCAGGGCCAGCAGATGCAGATGCCGAGCTGGTTCACCGCCTCGCAGATGCAGGCGCTGAATCCGCTGCTGGTGATGATCCTGATTCCGTTCAACAACCTGGTGCTTTACCCGGCCCTGCGCCGCTTCGGCTTCGAGCCGACCGCACTGCGCCGCATGACCGCCGGCATCGCCTTCAGCGGCCTGGCCTGGATCGTGGTCGGCGGCATCCAGGTGGTGATGGATGGTGGCAATGCCATGTCGATTTTCTGGCAGATGCTGCCGTATGCGCTGCTGACCTTCGGTGAGGTGCTGGTCTCGGCCACCGGCCTGGAGTTCGCCTACAGCCAGGCGCCGCAGGCGATGAAGGGCGTGGTGATGAGCTTCTGGAACCTGACCACCACCATCGGCAACCTGTGGGTGCTGCTGTCCAACGCTGCCGTGCGCAACGATGCGGTGACCCACAAGATCGCCAGTACGGGCCTGAGCGAGGCGGCATTCCTGATGTTCTTCTTCGCCGGTTTCGCCTTCGTTGCGGCGTTGGCCTTCGGCTGGTACGCGAAACGCTATCGTATGGTCGACAACTACCGTAGCGCCTGAGCCTGACATGACCCCCGTCAATCTGCTGTTGATCGCCATCACCGCCCTCCTGTCGTGGATGGCGTTCAACAACCGCAAGCTGGCCGACCGCCTGATCCTGTGGCCGCCGGCCATCGACCGTCACCGCCAGTACGACCGGCTGGTGACCTATGGCTTCATCCACGCCGACTGGTCGCACCTGATCTTCAACATGATCACCCTGTTCTTCTTCGGGGGATTCATCGAGAGCGTGATGGTGCAGCTGACCGGCAGCTACCTGACCTACCCGGCGTTCTACATCGGTGCGCTGCTGGTCTCGATCCTGCCCAGCTACCTGAAGAACCAGAAGAACCCGAACTACCTCAGCCTGGGCGCGTCCGGAGCGGTGTCGGCGGTGTTGTTCGCCTTCATCCTGATCAAGCCGTGGTCGATCATCCTGGTGTTCTTCATCCCGGCACCGGCCATTGTCTATGCCGCGTTCTACGTGGGCTACAGCATCTGGATGGACAAGCGCGGTGGTGATCGCATCAACCACAGCGCCCACCTGGCGGGCGCGGCGTTCGGTGTGATCTTCATGCTGGCCATGCAGCCGAGCATCTTCACCCACTTCCTGCGCGAGCTTTCCAACCCGACCTTCCGCCTCGGCGGCGGTTGAGGGGCCGGGGTCGGATCCACTGGATCCGCCCCCTGGGGCAGGGACCCGCTCCTGGTCAGGCGCGGGTCTGCTGGCCGTAGGTGTCCAGCAGGCGGGCGAATACCTCTTCGCCGATGCGCTGGAAATCCTGATCTTCGGTCTGCCCTTCCACCGCCAGCTGCAGCAGGCCCTCCAGCAGGGCGCGGTCGGTGTCGGAATGGGAATCGCTGGGGTGCATCGGAGCCTCCGCGGTGGTGCGCATGATCAACGGTCGCAAGGGCCGTGCCAGCATGGCCGTACCCCTCCACAGGCGATAGCGGCCGTCCTCGCTCCAGCTTGAGGGTCGAAAACTGACGTGAATGGATTGGACTTGCCCCTGTTCAGGCTTCACGCGATCATGGCGCCCGGCTGCGCACCATCCACGCAGTCGCCGCAGGAGACAGTTCCATGGCTTCGGTCACGCCCCCCGGTCTGGCCTATGAGGTCGAACACGACCTGGCCAACCATCGCTTCACCGCCCGTGTGCGCGGACAGCTGGCGGTGCTCGATTACCAGATCAAACGCAGGCGCATGGTCATCACCCACACCGAGGTACCCGAGCCGATTGCCGGCCGTGGCATCGCAGGTGAGCTGACCCGCGTGGCACTGCGCTTTGCCCGCGAGCAGAAGTACAAGGTGGTGCCGGCATGTTCCTACGCCGAGGCCTTCCTGCAGCGGCACGAGGAGTACCACGACCTGCTCGCTGGCTGAATGCCAGCGGGCCACGCTTCAGCCATGGCAGGCGATGATGTACAAACATGAACAGGGGATCCCGATGAAGATTGGAAACAACCGGCCATTGCACGGCAGCGTGCTGGCCGGCGTGGTGGGCGTGCTGTTGCTGGCCGGTTGCCAGCGTGAAAGCGAGCAGGCACCGGCGACCGACGCGGCCCCCGCCGCCGAGGCCACTGCCGCAGGTGAAACGCCGGCCACGGAAGCGCCGCTGGACCTGCGCGACGTGATCGAGAACAACGAGCGCGAAGTGGTGGGCATCAGCTACCCGGCCGGCATCGATCGCTACCCGGGCCTGGCGCGCGCGCTGCAGAACTACGCAACCAGCGCACGCAGCGACCTGCAGCAGGCACTGGACGGGCTCGGCAATGACAAGCCGACCATGCCCTACGAACTGTCGCTGAGCTTCGAAAAGCTGCTGGAAACGCCGCAGCTGGTGGTGGTCAGTGCCGATGGCAGCCGCTATACCGGTGGCGCCCACGGCGAGCCGCTGGTGGCGCGTTTCGTATGGCTGCCGGCGCAGCAGCAGATGCTCAGTGCCGACAAGCTGGTGGCCGATGCCAAGGGCTGGAAGGCGATCAGTGATTTCGTCGCCGACCAGCTGCGCGAACGCGTGGCCACCCGCCTCAGTGGCGAGGACATGGACCCGGCCCAGCTGCAGGAATCGCTGCGTAACGCATCGCGCATGATCGCCGACGGTACTGGCCCCCAGGCCGACAATTTCAGCCAGTTCCAGCCGCTGACCAACGACAAGGGGCAGATCACCGCGCTGCGCTTTGTTTTCCCGCCGTACCAGGTGGGTCCATACTCGGACGGCACCCAGACCGCCGACGTACCGGCGGCGGTGCTGTTGCCGCACGTGGCCAAGGACTACGTGGAGCTGTTCGCACGCGGTTGACCGCAGTCGAGGAGGTGGCGTGGATACAGGGTTGCAGGAGCGGGTCGCCGGCCTGCTGCAGGAAGCCGGGGTCCGCATCGGCGGCACCCAGCCACAGGACATCCAGGTGCATGACCCGCGTTTCTTCGCGCGGGTCATGGCGCACGGCTCGCTCGGCCTCGGCGAGAGCTACATGGACGGTTGGTGGGATGCCAACGTCCTCGATGAATTCCTCGTCCACCTGATGCAGGCACACCTGGATGAACGGGTGCACGGTTGGCGCGAAGTGGCCGATGCGCTGAAGGCGCGCCTGTTCAACCTGCAGGTCGGGCAGGGCAGCTACGAAGTGGGCCGCCGCCACTACGATCTTGGCAACGACCTCTACCAGGCCATGCTCGGCCAACGCCTGGTGTACAGCTGCGGCTACTGGCGCAATGCCGGTGATCTCGATGCCGCGCAGGAGGCCAAGCTGGACCTGGTCTGCCGCAAGCTGGGGCTGCGCCCCGGGCAGCGTGTGCTGGACATCGGCTGTGGCTGGGGTGAAGCCCTGAAGTTCGCAGCAGAGCGCTACGGCGTCACCGGCGTCGGCGTGACCATTTCGCAGGAACAGGCCGGGTTCGCACGCGAACTGTGCGCCGGCCTGCCGATCGAGATCCGCCTGCAGGACTATCGCGAACTGGATGAGCCGTTCGATGCGATCTTCTCGATCGGCATGTTCGAGCATGTCGGCGACAAGAACTACGCCAGTTTCTTCGAGGTGGCCAGGCGCTGCCTGTCTTCGCGCGGGTTGCTGCTGCTGCACACCATCGGCACCAACATCTCGCGGCATCGCACCGATCCGTGGATCGCGCGCTACATCTTCCCCAATTCAATGCTGCCGTCGGCGGTGCAGATCAGCAAGGCGTTCGAAGGGCGCTTCGTGCTGGAGGACTGGCACAACTTCGGCACCGACTACGACCTCACCCTGCAGGCTTGGCGACGCAACGTGGAAGCGGCGTGGCCGCAGCTGGACGCGCGCTACGACGAGCATTTCCGCCGCATGTGGCGGTTCTACCTGGCCGGATCGATGGCCACCTTCCGCTGCCGGCACGCGCAGCTGTGGCAGCTGGTGCTGTCGCCGGAAGGCGTACCGGGTGGGTACGTGGCGCCACGCTGAGGGTGCGCAGGGGTAGATCAGGCCGGATGCGATACTTACTGACGCCAAATCCGTGTGTTGCACGGTCAGCTCCGCGCGTGGGCGTCGTCGACGCTACGCTGTTGGGTCGGCGGGGTTACCGCATTCCTGAAGGCGTTGCAGCATGGGTTGGGACATCACCTACCATCCAGTCGCGGATTCGGAGATCCGTGACATCTATTTCCGTGCTCTGGAGGACGTGACGCTGGTCGAGGCGCTGCAACAGCGGTTCCGGATCGAGCCGTTCTACATGGAGCAGTTGCAGGAACGCATCGACGAGGCTCGCTCGATCAGCGCCGACGTGCCTTTCGAGAAGGGGCACGCTTTGTACCTGGCGATCGTGGCCGGCCACCTTCGGCGGTATCACTATCTCCGCGGGAGCGCCCTTTCGTTTTTCATCGACGATCCGGCGGTCGCCCGGTATTTCGCGGACTGGCGGCAACTGGTGCCGTTGCAGTGGGCGGATGCTGCCGCCGGCAACCATCTACGTGAAAACTATGGTGGTGGCGTGTTCATCACGCATGCCCGGCTGAAGCAATTACGCGCTGATTATGCAGTGGACAGCGCACTTGCTGCGCGCCTGGAGGAGCTGTTCTCCGATGGACGCCTGGTCGTTTTCTGGCGTGTTGTCGATGAAGCGATCGCCAGCGGATGCGGATTGCTGGAGGCCAGCGAGGTGGTCGAGCCGAACCCGATGGATCTCAATGCATCGACCAGCTTGAGCAATCTGCTGAACTGCGCGCCGGACGGCGCGATCCTTTATGCGGAAGCCGCGGCGGCCCAGCTGGCGGAGTTCGTGGCAGCGCACCCGGATGTCGCATCGACTGCCGCTGCCGCGCCCGGTGCGCCGAAACGACGGTGGTGGGAGCGACTGTTTCGGCGCTGATCTGGAAGCGCATCCACGCATGGCGCGGATCTACTGGAGTGCGTCATGTGTGGATCGATGATGCCGGGGTTCGTGGCGCGAATGGATCGTGCCGACCAACGGTCGGCACCCACCAGTAGATCCACGCCATGCGTGGATGTCCCAACAAAAAAACCGCCCGGTTTCCCGGGCGGTTTTTCGTTTCAGGCTACTGCGCGGGCGATCAGTTGCCGGCGCCGGTCAGGCCACGCTTTTCCAGCAGCGGTTCGATCTGCGGCTCGTGGCCGGCGAAATCGCGGAACAGCTGCATCGCGTCGACGCTGCCGCCCTTGGACAGCAGGGTGGCGCGGAAGTGGTCGCCGTTCTTGCGGCTCAGGCCGCCGTTGTCCTTGAACCACTTCTGGGTGTTGGCGTCGAGCACTTCCGACCAGATGTAGGCGTAGTAACCGGCCGAGTAGCCGCCCATGATGTGGCTGAAGTACGGGGTCTTGTAGCGCGGCGGCACCGGCGCGTAGTAGATGCCGTCCTTCTCCAGCGCGGCGCGCTCGAAGGCCATCACGTCCTTGGCGGCCGGCACCTGGTCGGCGCCGATCTGGTGCCAGCGCTGGTCCAGCATGGCCGCACCCAGGTACTCGGTGGTAGCGAAGCCTTGGTTGAACTTGGCTGCCGCCAGCACCTTGTCCAGCAGTGCCTGCGGCATCGCCGAACCATTCTGGTAGTGCTTGGCGTAGTTCTTCAGGATGACCGGGTTGTCGGCCCACATCTCGTTGACCTGCGAGGGGAACTCGACGAAGTCACGCGGCACCGAGGTGCCCGAGAAGTACGGGTACTTCACGTTGGAGAACATGCCGTGCAGGGCGTGGCCGAACTCGTGGAACGTGGTGTTCACCTCGTCCCAGGTCAGCAGGGTCGGCTGGCCGGCCGGCGGCTTCGGAATGTTCAGGTGATTGGCGACCACCGGCTTGAAGCCGGTCAGCTTGGACTGCGAGACGTAGGAGTTCATCCACGCGCCACCGCGCTTGGAGGCGCGTGCATACGGGTCGAAGATGAAGATCGCCAGCTGGCTGCCGTCGGCGTCGAACACGTCGTAGACGGTGACGTCATCGTGGTAGACCGGCAGGTCGGTGCGCTGCTTGAAGGTCAGGCCGAATTCCTGGCCCGCGGCGTAGAACACGCCGTTCTCCAGCACGTTCTTCATTTCGAAGTACGGCTTCAGCTGCGACTCGTCGAAGTTGTACTTGGCCTGGCGCACCTTCTCGCTGTAGAAGGCCCAGTCCCACGGTTCCAGCTTGAACGTCGGCTTGCCAGCGGCCTTCTGTTCCTGGTCGATCATCGCCTGCAGGTCGGCGGCTTCACGCTTGGCGTTGGCCACCGCGGCCGGGGCCAGCTTGCCCAGCATCGCGTTGACCGCTTCGGGGGTCTTGGCGGTCTGGTTGGTCAGGTTGTAGGCGGCGAAGTTCGGGAAGCCCATCAGCTTGGCCTTGTCGGCGCGCAGCTGCATGATGCGGGAGACCAGAGCGGTGTTGTCGAACTCACCGCCGCGGCTGCCGCGGCTCACCGATGCTTCGTAGATCTTCTGGCGCAGGGCGCGGTTGGCCAGGTTGGTCAGCGGCGGCTGGCCGGTGGTGTTGAGCAGGGTGATCACGTACTTGCCGTCCTGGCCGCGGGCCTTGGCGGCTTCGGCGGCGGCGGCGATCTGCTCCTTGGACAGGCCGTCCAGTTGCTTGACGTCGTCGACGGTGATCGCCGAAGCGTTCACCTCCGACTGCACGTTCTGGCTGAACTTGGTACCCAGGTTGGCCAGCTCGGCGTTCATCTCCTTCAGCTTGGCCTTGTCGGCGTCGGACAGCTTGGCGCCTGCGCGCACGTAGTTGTCGTAGTACTTCTCGACCAGGCGCACGCCTTCGGCGTCCAGGCTCAGCTGGCTGCGGGTGTCATACAGCGCCTGGATGCGGGCGAACAGCTTGCCGTTCAGCGCGATCGCATCGCTGTGCGCGGCGAACTTCGCCGAGTAGTCGGCCTGCAGCTTCTTGCGGGTGTCGTTGGTGTCGGCACCGACCAGGCTGAAGAACACGGTGGTCGCGCGGTCGAGGACATCACCGCTCTTTTCCAGGGCGATGATGGTGTTGTCGAAGGTCGGCTTGGCCTTGTTGTTGGCGATGGCCTCCACTTCCTTCAGCTGCTGCGCCATGCCGGCGTCGAAGGCCGGGGCGAAGTCGCTGTCCTTGATCTTGTCGAACTGCGGGAAGTGCAGCGGCAGCGGGCTTTCGGCGAAGAAGGGATTGGCCTGCTGGGCGGTGCTGCTGGCGGCCGGGGTGGCGGCGCCGGCCGAGAAGGCGGGCAGGGCAAGGCCGAGGGACATGGCCACGGCAAGGGCAAGGCGGGTGGTCAAGGCAGGAACTCCGGTAAGGCAAACAAGGGCCCGAGGGTAACCCGGCCGGCGGCGCCCGCACTTGTGTCAAAAGGCATGTTGCCGCGGCCGGGCGCGGGTACCATGCATTCACCGCCCACGGTTCACCGCCATGACCACTGCCTACGATTTCAGCTTCCGCGACCTCGACGGCCAGCCACAGGCCCTCGCCGGGTACCGGGGTCACCCGCTGTTGCTGGTCAATGTCGCCAGCCGCTGTGGCTTCACCCCGCAGTACACCGGGCTGGAACAGCTGTGGCAGGAGTATCGCGAGCGTGGCCTGGTGGTGATCGGCTTCCCATGCAACCAGTTCGGCGCGCAGGAGCCGGGGGACGCCGCGCAGATCCGCCAGTTCTGTTCGCTGGATTATCCGGTCAGCTTCCCGCTTTCGGAGAAGATCGAGGTCAACGGCGAGGGGGCTGATCCGTTGTGGGCATGGCTGTCACGCGAGAAGCGCGGCCTGCTGGGTAGCGCCCGCATCAAGTGGAATTTCAGCAAGTTCCTGGTCGATCGCCAGGGGCGGGTGGCTGCGCGCTTTGCGCCAACCACCAGGCCGGAACAGCTGCGCAGCGCGATCGAAGCGCTGCTGTGAAGGGGGTAGTGCCGGCCGCTGGCCGGCAATCCCGGAGCGCACGGAGAGCCGGCCGGCGGCCGGCTGCCGTTGCAGATCATTTCTCGACGAACGCGCGCTCGAACACGTAGTGGCCCGGCTGGCCGATGCGCGGCGAGACCTGGAAGCCGCGGGCATCGAGCACGCTGCGCAGATCAGCCAGCATCTGCGGGCTGCCGCAGATCATCGCGCGGTCGTTTTCCGGGCTCAGCTCCGGCAGGCCGAGGGTGCGCTGCATCTGGCCGCTTTCCATCAGCTGGGTCAGGCGGCCCTGGTTGGCGAACGGCTCGCGGGTGACCGCGGGGTAGTACAGCAGCTTGTCGCCGATCATCTCTCCCAGGAACTCGTGCTCACGCAGTTCCTTCTCGAAGTAATCGCGGTAGGCCAGATCCTTCTCGTAGCGCACGCCGTGGCAGAGGATCACCTTCTCGAAGCGCTCGTAGGTCTCCGGGTCCTTGATGACCGACAGCCACGGCGCCATGCCGGTGCCCGTGCCCAGCAGGTACAGGTTCCTGCCCGGGTGCAGGTCGCTGATCAGCAGGGTGCCGGTGGGCTTCTTGCCGACCAGCACCTTGTCGCCCGGCTTGATGTGCTGCAGGCGCGAGGTCAGCGGGCCGTCCTGCACCTTGATGCTGAAGAACTCCAGGTGCTCTTCCCAGTTGGCGCTGGCGATGGAATAGGCGCGCAGCAGCGGCCGTGCCTCGGTTTCCAGGCCGATCATCACGAACTGGCCGTTCTCGAAGCGGAAGCCGCTGTCGCGGGTAGTGGTGAAACTGAAGTAGGCATCGGTCCAGTGACGGACCTCAAGCACCGTTTCGGCGCCGAAAGCGGAGGACATGGGCGTATCTATCGAAAGTCGTCGGGGTTGATTCTATCTCAAATGAGATGGGTTCTCATTGGGCGGAACGAGAGGCGTTCTCAGCGGTAACCCGCCGCCTGCAGCTCGAACAGCTCGGCGTACCGTCCTCCCTGGGCCATCAGCTGCGCATGGGTGCCGCTGGCCTCGATGCGGCCATCGGCCAGCACCAGGATGCGATCGGCCATGCGTACCGAAGAGAAACGGTGGGAAATCAGCACTGCCGTACGATTATCCGCCAGCTCCCTGAACCGCTGGAACACTTCGAACTCACTGCGCGCGTCCAGCGCTGCCGTTGGCTCATCCAGGATCATCACCTGCGCATTGCGCATCCACGCGCGGGCAATGGCGATCTTCTGCCACTGGCCACCGGACAGGTCCACGCCCTGCTTGAAGCGGCGCCCGATCAGCTGGTCGTAGCCGCCGGGCAGGTCGTCGATCACTTCCTCGGCCATGCCTCGCCGCGCGGCATCGGCGATGCGTGCCTGGTCGTCCATCGCCTCGACCTGGCCGACGCCGATGTTCTCGCCGGCGCTGAGGTTGTAGCGCACGAAGTCCTGGAAGATCACCCCGAGGTTGGCGCGCAGGTCGTCCAGGTCGTAGTCGCGCAGGTCGCGGCCGTCGAGCAGGATGCGGCCTTCGTCCGGCTCGTACAGCCGTGCCAGCAGTTTCACCAGCGTGGTCTTGCCCGCGCCGTTCTCGCCGACCAGGGCCAGCACTTCGCCGGCCTGCAGCTGGAAATCGAGGTGGCGCACCGCCCACTGTTCGGCATCGGGATAGCGGAAGCCGACGTTCTCGAACACGAAGCCCTGGCGGATCGGCTGCGGCACGCGTATGGCGCCTTCACGCGAGTGGATTTCCGGCTCGATCTGGAAGAACGAGAACAGGTCGTCCAGGTACAGCGCCTGGCTGGCCACCTGCGAGAAGCCGATCAGCAGGCCTTCCAGCAGCTGGCGCAGGCGCAGGAAGCTGCCGGCAAGGAAGGTCAGGTCGCCAATCGAGAAATCGCCGCGTACCGTGCGCCAAGCGATGTAGGCGTAGGCGGTGTAGTAGCCCAGCGTGCCCAGCGCAGCCAGCAGCGTGCCCCAGAACGCGCGGCGCCGGGCCAGTGCACGGTTGGCCTGGAACAGCGCCACCGACAGCCGCCGGTAACGTTCCACCAGGAAGCGGTGCAGGTTGTAGATCTTCACTTCCTTGGCCGTTTCCACGCTGGCACCGAGCTGGCGCAGGTAGTCGAGCTGGCGGCGCTCGGGCGTCCACTGGAAGTTGAGGCTGTAACCGGCCGCATTGAAGTGCGATTCACCGATGAAGGCCGGCACCAGTGCCAGCACCAGCAGCAGGATCAGCCACGGTGCGTAGACCAGCAGGCCAACGGCGAGGCTGGCCACGGTGATCGCGTCCTGGACCTGGCCGAACAGCTGGCTCATCAGGTTCATCCGGCCCATGGTCTGGCGCCGCGCACGGTCCAGCTTGTCCTGCAGGTCCGGGTCCTCGAAGTCCTCCAGATCCAGCGTTGCCGCGTGTTCCATCAGCCGGATGCTGGTGACGTTGGCGAACAGCTCGGAGAGCAGGGCATCGGCGTAGCTGACCAGCCGGCCGAGCAGGTCCGAGGCGATGGCCAGGCCGAATTCCAGCGCCAGCAGGCCCAGCAGCGGATTCAGCACGCCGCTGGACAGCGCTTCGCCCAGCGGCGGGAAGCCGGCGTCGTGCTGGCTCAGGTGCAGGGCGCTGTCGATGATCAGCTTGCCGACGTACAGCATCGCCACCGGCAGCAGCGCGCGGATCAGGCGCAGCCCGAGGCTGGCCAGGGTGAGCGCGGGACTGGTCTTCCAGACCATGCGCAGGAACGGCGGCAGGTTGCGCATCGCCCTGAAGCGCTGGCGCAGGCTGGGCTTCTTCGCGGCGGCAGCGCCAGCGGTGGGGGTAGCAGGCATGCGCGTATTGTGCGCGCCTGATACGTGCAGAGGGGGTCAGTGCAGGCGTGTGGCCGGCACTGGGGTCAGATCCCTTTGCGCGGCAAAGGGCTCTGACCCCAGCGACCCACAGCGGGTCAGGGCCCTTCGCGAAGCGAAGGGATCCGACTCTCCGGCATCCACGCATGGCGTGGATCCACCGTGTCGACCAAGGTCGACACCTACCAGCAGCACCGATGAACTGTCGAAGGCCGGGTGGGTCAGGCCGGCAGCGGCGGCAGCAACCCCGCACCGAGGCGGTTCCAGGCATTGATCACCGCGATGCCCATGCTCAGGTCACTGATGCCCTTCTCATCGAAGTGCGGCGCCAATGCATCGAACGCCGCCTGCGACGGCGCGCCGTCGGTCAGCCGGGTCAGTGCCTCGGCCCAGCCCAGCGCCGCGCGCTCGCGTTCGTCGAAGAAGCGGCTCTCGTGCCATGCCGGCAGTGTGTCCAGCTTGCGCGGCTCGATGCCGCCCTTGCGCAGCGCCGTGCCGTGCATGTCCATGCAGTAGCCGCAGCCGTTGAGCTGCGACACGCGCAGGAACACCAGTTCCATCAGGGTCGGATCGATCGAGCTGTCATGCACCGCCTGGCTGGTGGCCAGCAGGCCCTTGAAGGCCTCGGCGGCCAGGCGGGTGTAGGGGACGCGGGGAGAAGTGTGATTGGACATCGGGGGCTCCACGGCGGCCACGATGGCCGCCTTTCATTACAAAGACGCCGTGCCGTCCCTGTTCGTGACATCGAATGGTCAAAAGCGAAATGCCGACGGGCCAAGTGCGACTCCAGATACGCGTGCCGACCTCCTCAAAGACTGCTGTAGTGTCATCGAGCCGTGGTGCATCCCGCTCAAGTGAGAATCTGGAACTCGGCTGCTGACGTGAGAATCAACGCTTTCAATTGGTCAGTATCGGCTTTGATGAGCACGGGTAGAGTGTCCCATTCGCCATATTTTTCAGCAGGAACAAAGTTGCCCTTGACTACCACGAGCCTGACATCCGGACGGATCGTTGATAGTTGCCTTCTTGGTGGTGCCCAAGTTGATTCTTCGTTCGGAAAAGGAAAAGAGGCGATTCTGGTCCAATCACCTCTTTCAATTCCGGTGCGAATAGTCAGTACATCCATGAAGCTCTTCAACGTGGGAAGTTCGCAGTCACGGAGCATTCTGCCCTTTGAAATGAATGGAAGGATCGCTACGTCCGGATCTTGGTAAGTGCGCAAATAGCCAAAAACGAGCTCGACTTCATTGAGCGGTACGGCAAATACATCGCCGACGTTCACTTTGATCCTCTTTCTTGGCTTCTTGGGATTCATTGCCGTCAATTTCCTATCCATTGCGCTGACAGATTGCCCAAGCCCAAGTCCGTATGTCTAATCGGAGAGTGCGCCTTGAATAGTCGGCAACTTTTCCGGATTCAACACGCTGTACACGTTGGCGATGCGGCCATCGACCACCTCGATGGTGGTGACCGAGTGCAAGCGATCACCGACAAAGCGCAAGATCGCCGGCTCGCCGTTGACATAGCCCAGCTGCGCCGGATGCACCGCGCCACGGCGGGCGATGGCCCAGAACAGGCGGCCGATGCGCTCGGCGCCCAGCAGCGGGCGGATCGCTGCGGTAACCACGCCGCCGCCGTCGGACACCAGCAACGCGTTGGTGTGCAGCAGAGCCTGGATCGCCTCGCTGTCGCCGCGCTGCGAGGCATCCATGAAGCGCGCCAGCAGCTGCCGGTGCTGGCTGGCATCGGCGTTGAAGCGCGGCCGTCCGGCCTGCAGGCGCTGCCGGGCACGGTGCACCAGCTGCCGGCAGTTGGCCTCGCTATGGCCGATCAGCTCGGCGATCTCGCGGTAGTCGTGGTCGAAGGCCTCCTTCAGCAGGAAGGCGGCGCGTTCCTCGGGGCCGAGCTGTTCAAGCAGGGTCAGGAAGGCGACCGAAACGTTGTCGGCCAGCGCATGCAGCTGGGCCGGGCCGGGCGCCGGGTCGGGCTCCAGGGTGACCGCCAGCGGCTCGGCCAGCCATGGGCCGACGTAGTGCACGCGCTCGCGCTTGGCCGCGCGCAGCCGGTCCAGGCCGAGCCGGGTGGTGGTGGTGACCAGCCAGGCTTCGGGGTCGCGGACGGCCGCCGGGTCGGCGCCGGACCAGCGCAGCCAGGCATCCTGGACCACGTCTTCGGCGTCGGCGCGGCTGCCAAGCAGGCGGTAGGCCAGGGCCATCAGGCGCGGGCGGTGGGTCTGGAAAGCGGTTTCGGCGTTCATGTGGGCAAGGACGCCGCAGTGGCGCGTGGCGTGACAGAGCGTCGGGGGGATCTTGCCGGTCAGCGGCCGGCACTACCACCCCGGGGCCGGGGGAGGGGGTAAAATGGGCGGATTACCCCCGCCAGCCTCGAGCAAGCGAGCAAGACGTGACATCGATCAAGCAGGAAGACCTCATCCAGTCCATCGCCGACGCGCTGCAGTACATCTCGTACTACCACCCGGTCGACTACATCAAGAACCTCGCCGCCGCTTACGAGCGCGAGAAGTCGCCGGCCGCGAAGGAAGCGATGGCCCAGATCCTGATCAATTCGCGGATGTGTGCCGAAGGCCACCGTCCGATCTGCCAGGACACCGGCATCGTCACCGTGTTCCTGGAAATCGGCATGGACGTGCGCTGGGACGATGCCACCATGGGCGTGGAAGACATGGCCAATGAAGGCGTCCGCCGTGCCTACATGCACCCGGACAACAAGCTGCGCGCTTCGGTGCTGGCTGATCCGGCCGGCAAGCGCATCAACACCAAGGACAACACCCCGGGCGTGGTCAACGTCAAGGTGGTGCCGGGCAACAAGGTCGACGTGATCGTCGCCGCCAAGGGCGGTGGTTCGGAAGCGAAGACCAAGTTCGCCATGCTCAACCCGTCCGACTCGATCGTCGACTGGGTGCTGAAGACCGTGCCGACCATGGGCGCCGGCTGGTGCCCGCCGGGCATGCTCGGCATCGGCATCGGTGGCACCGCCGAGAAGGCGATGCTGCTGGCCAAGGAAGCACTGATGGAGCCGATCGACATCACCGAGCTGCAGGCCCGTGGTGCGTCCAACCGCATCGAAGAGCTGCGCCTGGAGCTGTACGAGAAGGTCAACGCGCTGGGCATCGGTGCGCAGGGCCTGGGTGGCCTGACCACCGTGCTCGACATCAAGATCAACGACTACCCGACCCACGCGGCCAACCTGCCGGTGGCGATGATCCCGAACTGCGCGGCCACCCGCCATGCGCACTTCACCCTCGATGGCAGCGGCCCGGTGATGCTGGACCCGCCGTCGCTGGAAGACTGGCCGAAGCTGACCTACGACGCGTCCAAGGGCACCCGCGTGGACCTGGACACGATCACGCCGGAAGACGTGGCCAGCTGGAAGCCGGGCCAGACCCTGCTGCTCAACGGCAAGCTGCTGACCGGCCGCGATGCCGCGCACAAGCGCATGGTCGACATGCTCAACAAGGGCGAGCAACTGCCGGTCGATCTGAAGGGCCGCTTCATCTACTACGTCGGCCCGGTAGATCCGGTGCGCGACGAAGTGGTGGGCCCGGCCGGCCCGACCACCGCCACCCGCATGGACAAGTTCACCGAGCAGGTGCTGGCCCAGACCGGCCTGCTGGGCATGGTCGGCAAGGCCGAGCGCGGCCCGGCCGCGATCGAGGCGATCAAGAAGCACAAGTCGGCCTACTTGATGGCCGTGGGTGGCTCGGCCTACCTGGTGTCCAAGGCGATCAAGGCCGCCAAGGTGGTTGGTTTCGCTGACCTGGGCATGGAGGCGATCTACGAGTTCACCGTGCAGGACATGCCGGTGACCGTGGCAGTCGACTCCACCGGTGAATCGGTGCACAAGACCGGCCCGCGCGAATGGCAGGCCCGCATCGGCAAGATTCCGGTGGTGGTGGAGTAACTCCCCGCACGCTTCGGTCCAGACAACGGCGCCCGTGTGGCGCCGTTGTTGTATCCGGGGGGAGGATTAACGCGCCTGTAGCCCTTGCTCTGCTACGGTCGGCACACCCTCGCACAGGACGTGTCCATGGCCCTGCATCGATTCATCGTGGTAGGCATGCTGCTGGCGCTGGCCGGCTGCAACACCCCAGCGTCGTACGAAGGCGCGGATTTCCCTGCATCGGCGCAGTGCCGCGTGCAGTGCCAGGCCGGCTATCGCAGCTGCATGGCGCAGAATGACTCTCTCGGCAGCCGCCAGAGCAATTGCGAGCAGCGGATGGTGCCGGCGCCGGACAAGCGCTGCAAGGACGTGGACAACCCGGACCTGCGCCATGCCTGCGAACTGAAGACGCATGACTGTACGATGCGCGCGCCGATGATGTCCTGTGGCGAACGCCGGGATTCCTGCATGAGCAGCTGCGGCTGAGCAACGATCGTGCGCGCGGGCGCATAATCGGCTGATCCACCTGTACAGGATCTTCTGCATGAGCACCACGCTGTATGGTTCGACCAGTACCGCCGCGCTGGTGGTGCACTGGCTGCTGATCGAGCTGGGCATCGAGCATGAACTGGTGCTGCTGGATTTCGACGCGCGCGAGCACAAGTCGGCGCAGTACCTGGCGCTGAATCCGGCCGGTGTGGTGCCGACAATGCTGATCGATGGCCTGGTACTGACCGAAGCGGCGGCCATTGCGTTGTACCTGGCGGATCGCCATCCGGACGCCAACCTGCTGCCCGCGCTGGGCACGCCGCAGCGCGCCGATGCCTACCGCTGGATGTTCTGGTGTGCCAATACGCTGCAGCCGGCCTATCGAGCCTGGTTCTATCCACACGAAATGGCGGGCGAGGCGAACATCGAGGCCAGCCGCGGGATGGCACGGCAGCGCCTGGAAGCGGCCTGGCAGCATGTGGCCGCGCACCTGCATGCACATGGCCCCTACCTGCTGGGCGCCACGCCCTGCGTGGTCGACTACATGCTGGTGATGCTGATGCGCTGGTCGCGCAACATGCCCAGGCCCAGCGACACCTGGCCGGTACTGAAGGCGCACGCCACGTTGATGAAGGCGCGCCCCGCGTTCGCCGAGGTGTACCGCCGCGAAGGCATCACCGACTGGCTGTAAGCCAGCCGGGGAGGAGGGCATCCGGGTAGAAGAGGGCGCTGGGGTAGAGTCGACTGTCAGTCGACTATCGCACGCAGTGCGGGCTTTTCCGCGGAGGCATATGAAGGGTGAGGAGGAAGTCGACTAACAGTCGACTCTACCAACAGTCGACTCTACCAACACGCTCCGCTACGCGGCGGCGAGGCGGGTTACAGGATCTCCAGCACTGTTTCCGGTGGACGGCACAGGCGTGTGCCCTTGTCCGTGCGCACCACGGGGCGGTTGATCAGTCGCGGGTGTTCGGCCATCGCGGCCAGCAGCGTGGCCTCGTCCGCACCTTCCAGGCCCAGTTCGGCGAACTGCGCTTCCTTGCTGCGCACCAGATCACGTGCGCTCAATCCTGATTCGGCCAGCACCTGGCGCAGTGTGGCCACATCGGGTGGATTGCCGAGATACTCGATCACCACTGGCTCGAAGCCGGCATCACGTATCAGCTTCAATGCGCCGCGCGAGTTGCTGCAGGCCGGGTTGTGCCAGATCGTCACGGGCATCAGAACCACTCCAGCAGCGACACGCCCACGCCCACGTAGGTGGCCTTGTGGTTGTAGTCGATCAGGCTTTCGCCGTAACCGTCGAACACCTGCACATGCCCGCGCAGCAGGTTGCTGATCGGGAAGCCGTAATCCAGCTGCAGGGCACCGTGCGAGCGGCTGCCGGTGCGCAGCGAATGGCGCGCCATCAGCGAGACTTCGTGGCCGTTGCGGTTCCAGGTCAGGGTCGCATCACCGCGGCCCATGTAATCCTCGATGTCCGGATTGTTGTCGTCGCTGCGGGTCTCGGGAATGCGGTACCAGGGGCGCAGCACCAGCGCCCAGTTCTCGCGGTCAAGGCCGATGTTGAGCATCACCCGGTTCCAGCTGCGCGAAAGCGGGTCGGCGCGGCCGTTGGATTGGTGGTTCAGCGCGATGCCGGTCATGCGCCCGCGCCAGCCACCGATCGAGTAGCCGTTGCGGAACACCATCATCACTTCCGGCTCGTAATTGGTTTCGCGGAACGGGCGCGAATCCTCGCCGTTGTAGGCCTGCCAGCGCGAGCTCTGGGTGTAGCCGGCCCATATGTCGCCATTGTCGCCGAACAGGTTCTCGGCGATCTTGGTCTTGAAACTGATCTGGAACTTCAGCTCGGCACTGTCCAGCACCTGCGGCGTGGTGACCGTGTTGGCCGGGTTCGGCGAATGCGGCGTGGTGTTGCGATCGCTGGTCCAGAACGCCGGCAGCAGGTACACCGGCTTGTAGGCGCGCAGCTGGAACGGGCCCAGCTTGGAGTCCTCGGCCAGTTCCCAGCGGCTGTCCAGCAGCGAACCGCGGCCAGCATTGGCCAGTGCGCTGTCAGGGGCTGCTGGACGGAACAGATCGCTGACCCGCTCGCGCAGCTTCTCTTCGCCCTGGCTCACGCGTGCAGTCTGGCGTTCTTCGCGACGGGCCTGCGCGGCCGCCTCGGCCGCAGCGTCGGCCTCGGCAGTGGCCTGCGGGGTACGGCCGAACTGGCGGTCATAACAGGCCAGGCGGGCAGCATCGGTGGTAATCGCCGCGCACGCGGCCGGCGAGGCTTCGGCGCTGGGCGCGAACTCCTGCGCGGCCAGCGGCGCACTGGCCAGGGCCAGCGCCAGCGGCGCGAGACGGGGAAGCAGCGGAGACAGGGTCATTGCAGCAGGCCCTTAGGTGAATACGGGAATCGCACAGTGTGGCGGCTGCACCGGTTCACGGCCAGCCCCCACGGTTTATGCACGGGCACCGCGTGCGCGCGGCGTGAAGGCAGTGCGGGTTACAGGAACCAGGCGAAGGCGAACAGGCCGAGCATCGCGATCACCACGGCCAGTTTCAGCGCCAGGCCGAGCAGGATACCGAGCCAGGTGGCCAGGCCTACCTTGGTCGAGCGCGCCAGTTCGCGGGTGTGCCAGTACTCGCCGGCCAGGGCGCCGATCAGGGGGCCTGCAAAGAGGCCGATCGGCATGAAGAACAGGCCGACGATGCTGCCGACGAACGTACCCCACAGCGCCTTGCGGCTGGCACCGACCCGCTGCGCACCCACCACCGTGGCCAGCACGTCCACCAGCAGCGAGAGGACGGTCAGTACGCCCAGCGCGACCAGGGTCGGCCAGCCGACGTGGGTGAAGCCGTCCGCCCAGGCCGCCAGCAGCAGTCCGATGAACACCAGCGGGATGCCGGGCAGGGCTGGCAGGATGATTCCGGCGATGCCGACAAGGACAAAAATGACCGCTAGCAGATATAAGATGAATGAGAGTCCCATGCTGTCCCGTATGGTCGCCGTTTTGGGGTTGACAGTGAAAGATTTTGCCAGTTGCTTTTTCGTTTTGGGCGGGTTAAGTTGCAGTCGCTGAGCTTGGCAAGGTCACCGTGGATCGTGGCCTGATGAAGCAAGATCTTCCCGATCCGCTGCATCGATGCACCTCGCTTCCCCCTTGCTTGTCAGCCGCCCACCAGGCGTTTCCAACAACAAGAGAGAGTCACCAGGGAGTTAGTGAGATGTCTGATCGCGAGACCGGTACCGTCAAGTGGTTCAACGATGCAAAGGGCTTCGGCTTCATCAGCCGTGAAAACGGCGAAGACGTGTTCGTGCACTTCCGTGCCATCCAGACCCAGGGCTTCAAGAGCCTGAAGGAAGGCCAGAAGGTCACCTTCACCGTCGTGCAGGGCCAGAAGGGCCTGCAGGCCGACGCCGTGCAGCCGACCTGATCGCGCTGCAAGCCGTCACATGAAAAAGGCCCGCGCAAGCGGGCCTTTTTCTTTGCCGCCGGCCCGGCGCAGGTCAGCGCAGGATGACCTTGCCGTTGACCACGCGCACGTAGGTGTTTTCGCGGATGCCGCCGAGGTCGCGCTGGTTGACCACGATGGTGCGGCCATCGTCCATGCGCACGCTGATGTCGTAGGTATCACTGGTCACGTTCTTCTGGATCTGGTTGCCGGCCAGCGCGCCACCGACCGCGCCTGCGGCCGCAGCGATGTTCTTGTTGCCACGGCTGCCACCGGTGTGATCGGAGATCTCATGGCCGGCCACGGCACCGACGATGCCGCCGAGGATGGCGCCGGTCGCGCTGGGCGCGGTGCGGCCCGACGGCACGGTGTTGATGCGGGTGACGATGCCACAGTCAGCGCAACGGCCCTGGTTGTAACCGCCGTTGTTGCCGTAGCCACCATTGTTGTAGCCGTTGTTGTAACCACCGCCACCGTAGCCGGGCGAGGTGGCACAGCCAGCCAGGGCGAGGGTAGCGATGGCGCTGGCGGCAATGAGCTGGATCTTCATGGAGCGTCTCCTGGCCGTGAAGGCGGGTGTGTTGGGTGGTACTGCGTCATGCAGCAGGGTGGACGAATCCTCTCCTTTCGAACGTGAACAAGGTGCCAACCAGGCGTGCCTTGCCCGGCTACAGGATGAATGCGCGTCAGCGGAAGTCCTGGTGGCAGGCGCGGCAGTCGGCCTGCACGGTTTCCACGACCTTGGCCAGGGCGGTGCAGTCACTGGGCGGAGCCGCCAATGCGGCGTTGAGGTTGCCGCGCAGCTGGCTGACGTGCTGCTGGAACCGGCCGTTGTCCTTCAGCCCGGGAAAGGCCAGGTCGAGGTCGTTGGACAGAAGGCGCAGCGCCTGCAGCCGCGGCACGCTGTCGGCCAGGCTGCAGCGGTTCTGCTGCTGGGCCTGCTGCAGCAGCTGCGCTTGCCGCTGCATCACCTGCATCAGGCTGTCCGGGAACGGGTCGCGGCGGGCCTGCAGGGCGCGGCCGACCATGACCGTGGCGACCAGGCCGATCAGCAGGCCCAGGCACAGCACGAACAGGTACCGCTGGGCAGTGGACGGGCGGCGGGGCGGGCTGGCGTTCATGGCGGGCTCTCCTGGCGTGCAACGGTGGGTTCGATGCCGGCGCGCTGTAGGCGCTGGCGCCTGCACGTTAAAATAGCCGCATGAACGAACAGGTCAAACAACGCTTCGCCGGCATCGAACGGCTGTATGGCGTAGGTGCGCTCGAGCGCCTGCAGGGCAGCCGCGTGGCGGTGGTGGGCATGGGCGGGGTCGGCTCGTGGGTGGTGGAAGCGCTGGCGCGTTCGGCGGTCGGCCACCTGACCCTGATCGACGCCGATGACATCTGCGTGTCCAACACCAACCGGCAGCTGCCGGCGATGGAAGGCAACTACGGCCGCAACAAGGCCGAGGCGATGGCCGAGCGCTGCCGTGCGATCAACCCGGACATCGAGGTCGATGCCGTGCAGGCATTCCTGACCGTGTCGAACATGGCCGAGTTGCTGGACCATGGCTTCGACCTGGTGATCGATGCCTGCGACAGCTTCCGGGTGAAGGTCGAGACGATCGCCTGGTGCCGTCGCCGCAAGCTGCCGCTGCTGACCGTGGGGGCTGCCGGTGGTCGCACCGATCCGACCCTGGTGCGCATCCGCGATGTCTCGCGCACCGAGCATGACGCCATGCTGGCGCTGATCCGCAAGAAGCTGCGGAGCGAGTTCAATTTCCCGAAGAATGCCAAGCGCTATTTTGGCGTACCGGCGGTGTACTCGCTGGAAAACGTGAAGTATCCGCAGGCCGATGGCAGCGTCTGCGGCATCCGCCCGAACCTCGGTGCGGATGCTGCATTGAAACTGGACTGTGGCGCAGGCCTCGGTGCGGCAACCCACATCACCGGTGCCTTCGCCTTCGCGGCGGTCGGCAAGGCGCTTGAAATGCTGCTGGAGCCGAAGAAGGTGAAGGCCGAAGTGGTCGAGTCCAGCGAGGTGTGATGGATCGTGCCGGCCAGCGGCCGGCACCTGCCCGTTACATTGCCGGCAGCGCGAACAGGCGCCGCGCATTCTCCGTCGTGGCCTGGGCCACCGCGTCCAGCTCCATCCCGCGCAGTGCGGCCACGTGGCGGGCGATGACTGCCAGTCGCGCTGGTTCGTTGCGCTGGCCGCGGATGCCGGCGTCAGGCTGGTCGGGCGCGTCGGTCTCCAGCAGCAGCTGTTCCAGCGGCATCCCGCGCACCAGGCGCTGCAGCCGTTGCGCGCGTTCGTAGGTCAGCGGACCACCGAGACCGAGCAGGAAGCCTTGCCGATGCAGTTGCGCGGCCTGTTCCGGGCTGCCGGAAAAGCTGTGCACCACGCCGCGCAGGCCGCCGACGCGACGGATCGCGGCAATGACCGCATCCACCGCGCGTCGCGCATGCACGATCACCGGCAGCTCGAACTCGCGGGCCAGTTGCAGCTGGCCGATGAAGTACGCCAGTTGCGCCTCTGCATCCAGTCCCTCGACGAAGAAGTCCAGCCCGCATTCGCCGATCGCGCACGGGCGTTCGCGATCGATCCATTCGCGCAGCAGCGGCAGATGGTCGGGCCGGTGCTCGGCCAGGAACATCGGATGCAGGCCGTAGGCCGGGTACAGCCCCGGTGCCTGCCGGCAGACCTCGCGCAGCTTCGGCCAGCTGGCGGCCGTGACGGCCGGTACCACCTGCTCGCGCACGCCCGCGGCGCCCGCGCGCTCGATCACCGCCGTGCGGTCAGCATCGAATTCACTGGCATCCAGATGGCAATGGCTGTCGACCAGCGGAATCAACGCTGTTCCAGCGGCGGCGGGGCCGGGACTGTATTGCGGCTCTTCCAGTTGGCCAGCAGCAGGGTGCCGAAGCCCAGTACCAGCTCGTCGACGAACGGAATCGGGTCGGGAATGAACAGGGTCAGCACGAACAGGCCGGCGGTCAGCTTGAACAGGGTGGGGTAGCGCAGCCGGCGGGCCCATTGCAGTACCGGCAGCAGCATCGGGTTGGCCATGGCGTGGATCCTCGTGGGGAATATGCAAACGCTACCACGGGCCCAGCATTTCCCGATGCTGAATGGGTTACAGGAATGAGCAGGAAATGTGGAGATTCCGTTCAGGCAGTGCATGCTGCAATCTGGGCCGAGAACGTTGCGGATGGTCCGCAAGGAGCAGGTCATGAAAAGCACAACTACAACTGTCCTGGTCGCAGCGGGCGCGCTGCTGGTCGGTGGCATCGCCACCGCCGCCTTCATGAAGAGCGGCGACAAGTCGCCTGATTCCATCAGCGCCGGAACCCCCAACGGTGAATCACGGCTGGTTGACGGCAATGCCGTTGACGATGGCGCGCGTGGCGACAAGCTCGACCCGTCTGCACCGCGCGGGCTGGAATACGCCGACGTGCTGAAGGTCGACCCGATCACCGAGAAGCAGAAGGCCTACGCCACCGTGATCGGCACCGATCCCGTGCGCGAGACCTCCACCACCCAGACCCCGCACGAGGTCTGCCAGGACGTGACCGTGCAGGAGCGCCTGCCGGAGCGTGACGGCAACGTCGGCGGCACCGTGGTCGGCGCGGTGGTCGGCGGCCTGCTCGGCAACCAGGTCGGCGGTGGCAACGGCAAGAAGGCCGCGACCGCAGCCGGTGCCGTGGCCGGTGGCTTCATCGGCAACCAGATCGACAAGCGCCATGTGGGTGGCCGCGTGGTCAACCGCACCGAGCGCCAGTGCCACACCGAGACCGCCACCTCCGAGTCGAGCCGTGTTACCGGCTACAACGTGACCTACCGCAACGAGGACGGCACCACCGGCACCATGCGCATGGCCAGCAAGCCGGGCAACCGCATCGCCATGGGCACCAATGACGTGGTGAAGGGCTACAACGTGACCTACCGCTACGACGGCGCCGAGAAGACTGTGCGCATGGACAACAAGCCGGCCAGCGATCGCCTGCCGGTGGTCGATGGCCAGCTGGTCACGCAGACCGCTGCTGCCGGCGCCACTGCGGCCACGCGCCAGTAATCCAGAATACGTGCTGTACCCGACGGGCCGGCGCATGCCGGCCCGTTTCGTTGTGAGCGCGGGCATTCATCCGTGTGGAGGCGGAATCCACCATCATGGTGGCCCCTTCGACATGGAGTCGGCATGAGCATCTTCGACCTGCGCCTGGAAACCGAGCGCCTGATCCTGCGTCCGCTGCTGCGCGAGGACTACGAACCCTATCTGGCGTTCTGCGCCGACGAGGAAACGATGCGCACCCTCGGTGGCGTGCAGCCGCCTTCGGTAGCCTGGCGCGGCTTCTGCAGCCTGGCTGGCGCCTGGCAGCTGTTCGGCTTTTCGATGTTCAGCGTGATCGAAAAATCCAGCGGGGACTGGATCGGGCGGATGGGCCCCTGGCAACCGCAGGACTGGCCGGGTACCGAGGTCGGCTGGGGCATCCGCCGCGCCAGCTGGGGCCGGGGCTATGCGCCGGAAGCGGCGGTCGCGGCGATCGACTGGGCCTTCGACACGCTGGGTTGGCACGAGGTGATCCATACCATCGCCGAGAACAACGACAACTCGCGGGCGGTCGCGCGCAAGCTGGGCAGCACGTTGCTGCGGATGGGCGAACTGCCGCCGCCGTACAACGACAAACCGATGCAGATCTGGGGCCAGTCGCGCGAACAGTGGCGGCAGCGTGCACGCTGAACGTGGCCCGGTAGTGCCGGCCGCTGGCCGGCAATCGCTTGGATCCAGCTGCATCGAGGATGCCGGCCAGCGGCAGGCACTACCGGGGTGCCATGCTGCATCCGCGCTTGGCATTCCCTGGCGCACTTGCCAGACTGCACGCAGCCGGCCGCCGGCCGGATCCGATGGAGCAGGCAATGGTGGAAGAGCGCGTCCCGCTGACGGTGCATGGCATGTCGGTCTCGGGCAATTGCCACAAGGTCCGGCTGCTGCTTGAGCAGCTCGGCAGCCGTTACCGCTGGGTGGAAGTGGACAGTGCCCATGGCCAGACCCACACGCCCGAATTCCTGGCGCTCAACCCGAATGCCAAGGTGCCGCTGATCGTCCGCGACGACGGCCGCGTGCTGACCGAGTCCAACGCGATCCTGTTCTGGCTGGCAGAAGGCACGCCCTACCTGCCCAGCGATGGCTGGGAGCGTGCGCAGGCGTTGAGCTGGATGTTCTTCGAGCAGTACACGCACGAGCCGTGCGTGGCGGTAGCGCGCTTCATCCGGGGCTGGACGGCGCCCGACTCGCCACGCCGTGCCGAACTGCCACGCCTGCACGAGCGTGCCGCCACTGCGTTGGCGGTGATGGAGCAGCACCTGCGCGAAGCGCAGTGGTTCACCGGCAGCGGATACGGCATTGCCGATATCGCCCTGTTTGCCTATACCGATGTGGCGGGCGAGGGCGGCATCAGCCTGGAGCCGTTCCCGGAAGTTCGCGCCTGGCTGCAGCGCGTGCGTGCGCAGCCGCGCTTCCTGCCGATGCCGGCGGTGACCGCCGAGGTGCGCTCGCGTTTCGAGGCGGCTTGATGCCCACAGGGTAGCGCCCGGTATTGCCGGGCGGAACGCAACAACGACACGGAGGGTGTTCGATGTTCGCTGTGGTTCCGGATCCGATTCCCGCGCGCATGCGGGGGCTCAACCGCGCCGAGGTGTGCGACGTCAATTTCCTTGAGGCGGTGCGCGGGTGGCGCGGGACGCCGCGCCCGCGACCCGCGGCAGATGCTCCGATCCTGCCGGGCAGTACGCTCACCGCTGCCGCCTTCGATGAACTGTTCGACTCGCAGCTGGCCAGTCGCCAGCTGGACCTGATGGCGCGCGTGCTGCGCGTGCAGAACAAGGTCTTCTACACCATCGGTTCGTCCGGCCATGAAGGCAACGCGCTGCTGGCGCGGGCCTGCCGGCACACCGATCCTGCCTTCCTGCACTATCGTTCCGGCGCCTTCATGGCCGAGCGTTCGCGGCAGGTGCCGGGCATCGACCCGCTGCGCGATGCGGCACTGTCCTTCGCCGCCAGCGCGGATGATCCGGCCAGCGGTGGCCGCCACAAAGTGTGGGGCAGCAAGCCATTGTGGGTGCTGCCGCAGACCTCGACGATTGCGTCGCACCTGCCCAAAGCGCTGGGCACCGCACTGGCCATCGAGAGTGGCAAGCGGCTGGGGCAGGCGCTGCCCATTCCCACTGACAGCATCGTGCTGTGCTCGTTCGGTGATGCGTCGGCCAACCACGCCACCGCGCAGACCGCCTTCAATACCGCGATGTGGTCGGCCTACCAGAAACTACCGGCACCGATCCTGTTCGTCTGCGAGGACAACGGCCTGGGCATCTCGGTGAAGACCCCCGATGGCTGGATCGCCGAGCGCTTCAGCCACCAGCCGGGGCTGGACTATTTCTTTGCCGATGGTCTCGACCTGGCCACCGGGCACGCCCAGGTGCAGGCGGCGGTGGAACACTGCCGGCGCACGCGGCGGCCGACCTTCCTGCATCTGCGCACCACGCGCCTGATGGGCCATGCCGGCACCGACTTTGAAGTGGAATGGCGCGCGCTGCCGGAACTGTGCGCGGCCGAGGCGCAGGATCCGCTGCTGCGCTCGGCGCAGATCGCGCTGGAATCAGGCTGGATGGATGCGGCCGCCATCGAAGTGGCCTACGAAACGATGCGCGCGCGCTGCATGGCCGCTGCCGCCGATGCCGAAGGCAGTGCGAAGCTGCAGTCGCTGCGGGAGGTGATGGCGCCGCTGGCACCGTACACCCCTGCAGCGGTGCAGGCCGAAGCGCAGCGCGAGGTCGCTGCCGAAGCACGCGAGGCACTCTATGGCGGTGCCGAGGCATTGCCGGAACGACAGGCGCCGCGGCATCTCGCAATCCAGATCAATCATGGTCTGCAGGAGCTGCTGGCCAAGTATCCGCAGAGCCTGCTGTTCGGCGAGGACGTGGCGCAGAAGGGCGGTGTCTACACCGTCACCAAGGATCTGCTGCGCCGCTTCGGGCCGCGCCGGGTCTTCAACACCCTGCTGGACGAGACCATGATCCTGGGCATGGCGCAGGGCCTGGCCAACATGGGCATGCTGCCGATCCCGGAGATCCAGTACCTGGCCTATCTGCACAACGCCATCGACCAGCTGCGTGGCGAAGCCTGTTCGCTGCAGTTCTTCTCCAACGACCAGTACCGCAACCCGATGCTGGTGCGGGTGGCCGGGCTGGGCTACCAGAAGGGTTTCGGCGGCCATTTCCACAACGACAACTCGGTCACCGCCCTGCGCGACATCCCCGGGCTGGTGGTCGGCTGCCCATCGCGCGGCGACGACGCGGTGATGATGCTGCGCACGCTGGCGGCGCTGGCCCGGGTGGATGGGCGCGTGGCGGTGTTCCTGGAGCCGATCGCGCTGTACATGAGCAAGGACCTGCATGAGCCGGGCGATGGCCAGTGGCTGTTCGACTACCCGGCCCAGGGCCGGGCACTGGTGCCGGGCGAAGGCCGTGTTTACGGGCCGGAGGCTGGCGACCTGGTGGTCTACACCTACGGCAATGGCGTGCCGATGGCGCTGCGCGCAGCGCGGGCCATCGAACAGCAACTGGGCTGGCAGGTACGGGTGGTCGACCTGCGCTGGCTGGTGCCGCTGGATGCCGGCTTCATCGCCAGCCAGGCCGCCAGCGCACGGCGCGTGCTGGTGCTGGACGAGGGCCGCCACAGTGGAGGGGTGGGCGAGGGTGTGGTCACCGCACTGGTCGAGGCCGGTTTCGGCCACCTGCCGCTGCGCCGGGTCTGCGGCGCCGATACCTATACCCCGCTGGCAGGGGCAGCAATGTTCGGGCTTCCAAGCGACAATGCGGTGATTGGCGCCGCCCTTGAACTGGCGCAGGAACCTTGATGCATGTGTGGATTGGCGGGAATGTTGTTGCCGGCGCCGGTGGCGTCGGCCGAGGTGCTGCAGGCGCAGGTCCTGGCCATGGGCGAGGCGCTGCACCACCGCGGGCCGGATGATGGCGGCAGCTGGGTCGATGCCGGGGCAGGCATCGCGCTGGCGCACCGTCGGCTGAGCATTCTCGATCTGTCGCCGCTGGGCCACCAGCCGATGGCCTCGTCCGATGGCCGCTACGTGATGGCCTACAACGGCGAGGTCTACAACTTCGCCGCCCTGCGTGCCGAACTGGAGCCGCTGGGGCATGCTTTCCGTGGCCATTCCGACACCGAAGTGCTGCTCGCGGCGATCCTGCAGTGGGGCATGGAAGAAACCCTGCAGCGTTGCAACGGCATGTTCGCCATCGCGCTGTGGGACCGCCAGGCGCAGTGCCTGTGGCTGGCACGCGACCGCGTTGGCAAGAAGCCGCTGTACTACGGCTGGGCCGGTGACACCCTGGTGTTCGGTTCCGAACTGAAAGCGCTGTGGCAGCACCCGGCGTTCGACAACGACATCGACCGCGACGCGCTGACCCTGTTGCTGCGGTTGGATTACATTCCGGCCCCGCACAGCATCCACCAGCGCTGCTACAAGCTGATGCCCGGCCGCATGCTGCGCCTGGACGCCGAAGCCGTAGCGGCGGGTGCATCGGCGCATCGCCCGGAGCAGGCGCAGCGCCCGTACTGGGATGCGCGTGCACGCATGCAGGCGGCACTGGCTGCGCCGTTCCAGGGCCGCATCGAGGAAGCAGAGGAGCAGCTGGACGGGCTGCTGCGCGACGCGGTGGCGCTGCGCATGGTGGCCGACGTGCCGGTGGGCGTGTTCCTGTCCGGCGGTACCGATTCGTCGCTGGTGGCGGCGCTGATGCAGGCGCAGAGCGGGCAGCCGGTGCACAGCTTCAGCATCGGCTTCACCGATTCGGGCCACGACGAGGCACCGCTGGCCAGGGAACTGGCCACGCATCTGGGCTGCGACCACACCGAGCTCTACGTCAGCGGCGCGGATGCACTGGCAGTCGTGCCGCAGCTGCCGGCAATGTTCGACGAACCCTTTGCCGATGCCTCGCAGGTGCCGACCGCGCTGGTCGCCCGGCTGGCGCGGCAGGGCGTGACCGTGGCGTTGTCTGGCGACGGCGGTGATGAGCTGTTCTTCGGCTATACCCGCTACGTGCGCGCGCTGCGCAACTGGCAGATGCTGGGCCGCGTGCCGGGCCCGCTGCGACGCTGGATGGGCGCGCGCGCGCAGCACCAGGGCGAGGCCTCGCGGACCGGCGGACTGGCCGCGCTGTTGGCCGAGTCCGGCGCGCGTGGCATTGGCGACGTGTACCGCAACCGCATCTCGCGCTGGCGCGACCCCGCCGCGGCAGTGCCCGGCGCACAGGCCGCCGGCAGCTTCTACGACCTGGCCGATCCGCTGCACGGTGCCGGCACGCCGGCCGACGCGATGATGCTGGCCGATTACGTGACCTACCTGCCGGATGACCTGCTCTGCAAGGTCGACCGCACCTCGATGGCGGTCAGCCTGGAGGCACGCGCGCCGCTGCTGGACTGGCGCGTGGCCGAGTTCGCCTGGTCGCTGCCGCTGGGCTTCAAGCGCAGCGAAACCACCAGCAAGGTGCTGCTCAAGCGCGTGCTTGGCCGCTACGTGCCGCAGTCGATGGTGCACCGGCCCAAGCGCGGGTTCGGCGCGCCGGTCAGCGACTGGTTGAAGGGCGACCTGCGGCCGTGGGCCGAGGATCTGTTGCAGCCGGCGCGCCTGGAGCGCGAAGGCGTGCTGTCAGCGGCGGCGGTGCAGCCGCTGTGGCAGCAGTTCCTGGGCGGCCAGCGCAAGTGGCATACCCACCTGTGGAACGTGCTGATGTTCCAGGCCTGGCAGGCGCATTGGCGGCAGGTGCGGGCCCGCGTGACCGGGGGCTGATCTTCACCGGACGGCACGGGCCCGGCGTCTAGGCTGGGCCTCCCGCACCGTGAGGAGTATGTCCCTATGTCCGTCCCCACCATCGCTGTGTTCGTCGGCAGCCTGCGCAAGGATTCCTGCAACCGCAAGCTGGCCCATGCGCTGGAGAAGATCGCTGGCGACCGCGCGCGCTTCCAGTACGTGCAGATTGGTGATCTACCGCTGTACGACCAGGATTTCGATGGCCAGTACCCGCCTCAGGGCACCCGGCTGAAGGATCAGGTGCGCGCCGCCGACGCGGTGCTGTTCGTGACCCCCGAATACAACCGGTCGGTGCCGGGCGTGCTGAAGAACGCCATCGACGTCGGCTCGCGCCCCTACGGTGACAGTGCGTTTGCCGGCAAGCCGGCGGCGGTGATCGGCGCCTCCATCGGCCAGATCGGCACCGCCGTGGCCCAGCAGCACCTGCGCAACAGCCTGGCCTTCCTGGACATGCACGTGCTCGGCCAGCCCGAGGCGTTCATCCATTTCAAGGACGGCCTGATCGACGCCGACGGCACGATCCACAACGAGGGCACGCAGAAATTCCTGCAGGGGTACGTGGACCGGTTCCTGGCACTGATCGCGGTGCACGTGAAGGGCGACTGAGACCGATGGGGTAGCAGCAGCCAGGCCGCGGGTCGGATCCCGGCGCGCAGCGGCGGGCCCTGGCCCTACGTTCCGCTGAGCACCGGAGTCCGTGCGCTGCACGGAATCCGACCCTGGCCGCCTGATCTGCGATAATGACCCACCCGGGCGCCGCAACGGCGCCCGTCGCAGGCACTGCGACGCCCCCGCGCCAGAGTGGCCAGGCACTGGCGGATATCCCCCGTTTCTCCACGGCTTATCCACAGGCTTGTCCATGGCTGCCGGGGTCGGCGCATGCCTACACTCGTCCGGCCCACTTTTGCAGGAAACACCGCAGCATGTCCGCTCGTTCCGGCTTCCGTTCCAACCGCAGAGAGCGCGGTGATGGCTTTGATCGTGATCGCGATGAATCGCGTATCGACCAGTTGCGCGTTCCGCCGCATTCGGTGGAAGCCGAGCAGGCGGTGCTGGGTGGCCTGATGCTGGCGCCGGAGGCCTACGACCGGGTCAACGACCAGCTGACCGAGGGCGATTTCTACCGCCGCGATCACCAGATGATCTACCGCGCGATCCGTGAGCTGTCCGAGCGCGAGCGGCCGTTCGACGCGGTGACCCTGGGCGAGTGGTTCGAATCACAGGGCAAGCTGGAACTGGTGGGCGATGGTGCCTACCTGATCGAGCTGGCGAGCACCACGCCGTCGGCGGCCAACATCGTGGCCTATGCCGAGATCGTGCGTGACAAGGCCGTGCTGCGGCAGCTGATCCAGGTCGGCACCGACATCGTCAACGATGGCTTCCAGCCTGAGGGCCGTGACAGCAGTGAGCTGCTGGCCTCTGCGGAGAAGAGCGTGTTCGCCATCGCTGAACAGGGTGCACGCGGCCGTACCGACTTCGTGGCGATGCCTGGCGCGCTGAAGGATGCCTTCGAGGAACTGCGCAACCGCTTCGAGAACGGCGGCAACATCACCGGCCTGCCGACCGGCTACAACGACTTCGATGCGATGACCGCCGGCCTGCAGCCGACCGACCTGATCATCCTCGCCGCGCGCCCGGCCATGGGCAAGACGACTTTTGCACTGAACATCGCCGAGTACGCGGCGATCAAGTCGAAGAAGGGCGTGGCGGTGTTCTCGATGGAAATGTCGGCCTCGCAGCTGGCGATGCGCCTGATCTCCTCCAACGGCCGCATCAACGCGCAGCGCCTGCGTACCGGCCAGCTGGAAGATGAAGACTGGAGCCGCGTCACCAGCGCAATCAAGATGCTGAAGGAAACCAAGATCTTCATCGACGATACGCCGGGCGTGTCGCCGGAAGTGCTGCGTTCCAAGTGCCGCCGCCTCAAGCGCGAGCACGACCTGGGCCTGGTGGTGATCGACTACCTGCAGCTGATGAGCGTGCCGGGCAACAGCGAAAACCGCGCCACCGAAATCTCGGAGATCTCGCGTTCGCTGAAGGGCCTGGCCAAGGAACTGCACGTGCCGGTGATCGCGCTGTCGCAGCTCAACCGCTCGCTGGAAACACGTACCGACAAGCGCCCGGTGATGGCCGACCTTCGCGAATCGGGCGCAATCGAGCAGGACGCGGACATGATCGTGTTCATCTACCGCGACGATTACTACAACAAGGAAAATTCGCCGGACAAGGGCCTGGCCGAGATCATCATCGGCAAGCACCGTGGTGGCCCGACCGGATCGTGCAAGCTGAAGTTCTTCGGTGAGTACACCCGCTTCGACAACCTGGCCCACGACTCGGTCGGCTCATTCGAATAACCGTAGTGCCGGCCGCTGGCCGGCAACCACCCCACGGCTTGCAAACCATTCAGAACGCCAATCTTCCGTACGTGGCGTGTAAATGACATGTAACGCGAGGCTTCTACGATTCCGCCGCTGCTGCTCTTCGACGCCGCCCTTCGGCGTCCAGCGTGCCCAAGGAATCCGCCTCCATGCCGTCCCACGCTCCGCTTCGCCGCAATCTGCTGGCCCTGCTGGTCTGTGCTTCGCTGCCGTCGCTGGCTGTCGCTGAAACCGCCCCGGCGACCGACGCGCAGTCGGCCACGACTCTCGATTCGATCTCGGTGATCGGCCGCGGCGAAGCCCGCCAGGTGCAGCGCGTGACCGCCGAGGACATGAAGGTCCTGCCGCCCGGTGCCAACCCGCTGAAGCTGCTGGCGGCCAAGCCGGGCGTGCATTTCGAATCGGCCGATGCCACCGGCGCCTACGAATGGTCCACCAGCATCAGCCTGCGTGGCTTCAACCAGAATCGCCTGGGCTACACCCTCGATGGCATCCCGCTGGGCAACATGGCCTACGGCAACAGCAACGGCCTGCACATCAGCCGCGCGGTGATCAGCGAGAACCTGGGCGGTGCGGAGGTCTCCACCGGCATTGGTGCGCTGGGTACGCCGTCCACCAGCAACCTCGGCGGCGTGTTCCAGTTCTACTCGATCGATCCGTCCACCGAATATGGGGTCGTGCTGGCACAGAGCTTCGGCAGCGACAATGCGCGCCGCAGCTATGCGCGCCTCGATACCGGCGACCACCAGGGCTTTGCCGCTTACCTGTCCGGCGTGTATTCCGAAGGCGACAAGTGGAAGGGCAAGGGCTCGCAGGAACTGAAGCAGTTCAACGGCAAGGCCACCTACAACTTCGGCACGGACAGCAGGATCACCGCGCTGTTCAACGCTTCGCGCCGTGTCGAGGCCGACTACCAGGACCTGTCGCTGGAGATGATCGATCGCCTCGGCTGGGACTGGGACAACTACGCGCCGGACTGGGATCGCGCGGTGGCTGCTGCACGCGGAAAGTACAGTGGTGGCGTCAACAGCCCGTGGGACGCCTATTACTCCGGCCACGGCCTGCGCAATGACGATGTGTCCAGCATTGCCGGTGATTTCGGCCTGAACGAGTCGATGCGCCTGAAGGTCAACGTCTACAACCACAGCAACCGTGGCCAGGGCCACTGGTTCAGCCCGTCCAATCCGTCCAACCCGGGCACCAGCCGCGAGATCCCGATCTCGATCCGCACCACCGAGTATGCGATCGACCGCACCGGCGTAACCTCGGCGTTCACCTGGAACGTGGCGGGCCACGAACTGGAGGCGGGCCTGTGGTACGAAGACAACGGCCACAGCGTGCAGCGCAACTTCTACTACATCGACGGCCCGATCACTGACGACTTCTTCCTGCGCAATCCGGACCAGCGCGTGTGGCACCAGCGCTACACCACCATCACCCGCCAGTTCTACGTGCTGGACCGCTTCCGCCTGTTCGATGACCGCCTGACCATCGACATCGGCGCGAAGTCGCCGCACACCCGCACCCGCGTGCGCACGCCGCTGGGCAGCTATGCCAACAACAGCAGCCTGACCTCGAAGAAGGGCCTGCTCCCGCAGGCGGGCTTCAACTTCAAGCTCAACGAGGGCAACGAGATCTTCGGCTCGTTCGCCAAGAACGTGGCCGCCTACGCGCTGGGCGTGGGCAGCCCGTTCAACGTGCCGCAGGCCGCCTTCGATGCCAGCGCGAAGAACCTGAAGCCGGAACAGTCGCGCACCATCGAGCTGGGCTGGCGCGGCTACGGCCAGGGCTATGAAGCCTCGGTAGCGGTGTACGACGTCAAGTTCGACAACCGTCTGCTGGCCATCGCGCAGTGCGTGGGCATCCTCGGTTGCCCGGCGCTGTTCTCCAACGTCGGTTCGGTAACCAGCCGCGGCGCCGAGGCGACCCTGCAGCTGAAGCCGATGCAGGACCTGGCCTGGTCCAACGCGCTGTCGTGGAATGACAGCACCTACGACAACGACTACGTCAACAACGGCGTGGTGCCGACCCGCGGCAAGAAGACCGTCGACACCCCGGAATGGATGTTCGCCAGCACCCTGGCCTGGACCCCGGGCCCGTGGGACCTGCGCCTGGCCGCCAACCATGTCGGCAAGCGTTACGTGACCTATACCAACGACGTGTCGGTGCCCAGCTACTGGCTGGTCAACGCTTCGGTGGCCTATGACTTCGGCACGCTCGGCCCGGCGCAGAACCTGACCGTGGCGCTGAACCTGACCAACCTGACCGACAAGCGCTACCTGTCCTCGATCAACACCAACGGCACCTACGCCGCCGACCCGACCCGCAGCCTGGCGACCATGCAGGTTGGCGCGCCGCGGCAGGTGATGGCCACCGCCACCGTGCACTTCTGATGCGCGGCCCCGTCGATCCGGAAAGCCGTCGTCGCCTGTTGCGCATGGCGTGGCAGGGCACGGGGGCGGCGATCGCACTGGCGGCGATGCCGGGGCTGGCCACGGCCGGCCCGCGCCCGCGGTTGGGGCGTGATCCGTTCACCCTGGGCGTCGCCGCCGGCGATCCGGATCCGCAGGGAGCCGTACTGTGGACGCGTCTGGCGCCGGACCCGCTCAACGGCGGCGGCATGCCATCGCGGGCGGTGCCGGTGCGCTGGTTCGTGGCCGAAGACCCGGGCATGCGCCGGCTGGTGCAGCGTGGCGTCGCCGCGGCGGTGCCCGAGCTGGCGCATTCGGTGCACGTGGAGGTCAATGGCCTGCGCCCAGGCCGCGACTACTACTACCGTTTTGCCTGCGACGGTGACGAGGAAAGCGCGGTCGGCCACTTCCGCACCGCGCCGCTGCCCGACACGCAGCTGCAGCAGCTGCGGCTGGCCCTGTGCACCTGCCAGGCCTGGAACAGTGGCTACTACCCGGTGCTGCGCGATATCGCGAAGAATGATGTCGACCTGGTGCTGCATGCCGGTGACTACCTGTACGAGTACAGCCCACTGCAGAACGCGCGTGGTCTCACGCTGGATGCGGAACGCTTCAGTGGCGAGACCGTCGGCCTGGAGCGCTACCGCGACCAGTACGCGCTGTACAAGCTCGATCCCGATCTGCAGGCCGCGCACGCCGCCCACGCGTTCGCGGTGATCTGGGACGACCACGAAGTGCAGAACGATTACTCCGGCATCCATCCGGAGAAGCCCGGCGTCTCGACGGAGGACTTCATCGTTCGCCGCGCGGCGGCCTACCGCGCGTTCTACGAACACCTGCCGATGCGTAGTACGCCTGCGGGCAACGGTGGCCTGCGCGTGCATCGGCGCCTGCGTTACGGCGATCTGGCACAGCTTGCGCTGCTCGACTGCCGCCAGTTCCGTCCGGCCAATCCCTGCGGGGTGGGCGAGTCGCCGCGCTGCGACGCTGCGCTGGATCCACGCATTAGCATGCTGGGCGTGGGCCAGGAAGCCTGGTTCGCGCAGTCGATGGCGGCCGCACGGGGCACGCGCTGGAACGTGGTGGTGCAGCAGCTGCTGATGGCGCAGCTGCGGCTGGACGGCGGCACGGCGCGAGAGCGCTTCTGGAACGATGCCTGGGACGGCTATCCCGCCGCACGCAAGCGGTTGCTGCAGGCGATGCAGGCAGGCGGGCAGGGCAATGCCATCGTGCTCGGTGGTGACTGGCATTCCACCTTCGTCAACGACCTGAAGCTGGATTTCGACGCGGCCAGCGCGCCGGTCGTCGCCACCGAATTCATCGCTCCGGCGATCAGCAGCGGCGGCGACGATACGCCTTATGGCCCGTACTACGGTTCGTCGATTCCGCAGAACCCGCATATCCGCTATTTCGACGGTGACCGCCGTGGTTGGTGGAAGCTGCAGCTGAACCGGCAGACCGTGGATGCGGAGCTGCGCTTCGCCGACAGCGTGCTGCACGCGGATGCGCCGGTGCGCACTGCGGCGCGCTTCCAGGTCACCCACGGCCGCCCGGGCGCAGTGCCGGTGTGAATCCGTTCGGTCGTGCCGGCCGCTGGCCGGCAACCTGATCAATCTTCGGTTTCCCCACCACCGGATTCATCGCCCCGAGCCGGGTTTCGTCGCAAACCGTTTGCGGGCGGCCAGAGCGGGGCGCCAAGGTGTCCGCAGGCGGCAAGGTGCCGCCACAAGGAGACCGTGATGAAGACCCTGTTCGCGCTCGGTGTGTGGTGCCTGCTGTTCGTGCTGTGCTGGCCGCTGGCGATCCTTGCCCTGATCGCCTGGCCGTTCGTGTGGCTGCTGAGCCTGCCGTTCCGCCTGGTCGGCATCACCTTCTCGGCGCTGTTTGCGTTCCTGCGCGCGCTGTTCATGCTGCCCGCGCGGTTGCTGGGTGGCCGGGCGGTGGCCGCATGAGGGCCGTGTTGCTGATGGGGCTGGTCCTGCTGGCGGGCCCGGTACTGGCTGCACCTCCAGCACCGCCTTCGGTGTGGCTGGAACGCCAGCAGACCGCTGCGGCTGACGAGGCCAATGCTGCGGCGGTCTCTGCGCCGAAAGCCAAGGAGCGCTGCAGGGTCGCGAAGGAATCGAAGGTCGGCGATACGGTTGTGCAGCACAGGGTCTGCGAGGATCCACCGAAGAAGCCGGCTGGAAAGGTGTAGCGCCGAGCCCATGCTCGGCGCTACAGGGAAACGGGCAACAAAAAAACCCCGCCGAAGCGAGGTTTTTCGTATCCGGGTGATGCCGGCCAGCGGCCGGCACTACCAGCGAACGATCAGTTCGCCTTGTGGATGGCGCGCTTGCTGACTGCCATCGCCGCGTCGTGGATAACTTCCGACAGCGACGGGTGGGCGTGGCAGATGCGGGCCAGGTCATCGGCCGAACCGCTGAACTCCATGGTCAGCACGCCTTCGTGCACCAGTTCGGAGACGTTGGCGCCGACCAGGTGCATGCCGAGGATGCGATCGGTTTCGGCATGGGCCAGGATCTTCACAAAGCCCGCCGGCTCGATCATCGCCACGGCACGGCCGTTGGCGGCGAACGGGAAGCTGCCGGCCTTGTACGGGATGCCTTCGGCCTTCAGCTGGGCTTCGGTCTTGCCGACCCACGCCAGTTCCGGCTCGGTGTAGATGACCCACGGGATGGTGTCGAAGTTGACGTGGCCCGGCAGGCCGGCGATCAGCTCAGCCACCGCGATGCCTTCCTCGAAGCCCTTGTGCGCCAGCATCGGGCCGCGCACGCAGTCGCCGACCGCCCACACGCCGTTGACGCCGGTGTGGCAGTGCGCGTCGACTTCGATCTGGCCGCGCTCGTTGATCTTGACGCCGGTGCCTTCGGCCAGCAGGCCCTTGGTGGCGGCGCGACGGCCAACGGCCACCAGCAGCTTGTCCACGGTCAGGGTCTTTTCGCCTTCAGCGTCGGTGTAGGTGACGATGACTTCCTTCTTCTTGCCCTTGCCGGTGATCTCGGTCTTGGAAACCTTGGCATTGAGCTTGATGTCCAGGCCCTGCTTCTTGAATTCCTTGGCAGCGGTCTTGGCCACTTCGGCGTCGGCAGCCGCCAGGAACTCCGGCATGGCTTCGAGGATGGTGACTTCCGCGCCCAGGCGCTTCCACACGCTGCCCAGTTCCAGGCCGATGACGCCGGCGCCGATCACCGCCAGGCGGTTCGGCACTTCGGTGAAGTCCAGGCCGCCGACGTTGTCGACGATGGTCTCGCCGTCGAACTTGGCGAACGGCAGTTCGATCGAATCCGAACCGGCCGCGATGATGACGTTGGTGCCCTTCAGCTCGACGATGGAACCGTCATGCTGGGTGACCTTGACCACGTTGCCTGGCTGCAGTTCGCCAAAACCATAATAGGCAGCGACCTTGTTGGCCTTGAACAGCATGCCGATGCCGCCGGTGAACTGCTTGACGATCTTGTCCTTGCGGCCAACCATCGCCTCGACGTCGATCTTGGCATCCTTGAAGCTGATGCCGTGGTCGCCAAAGATGTGGCCCATGTTCCAGAACTGGCGCGAGGAATCCAGCAGCGCCTTGGACGGGATGCAGCCCACGCGCAGGCAGGTGCCGCCGAGGGCCGGCTTGCCGTCCTTGCCCAGCGCCGCGTCGATGCAGGCGGTCTTCAGGCCCAGCTGGGCCGCGCGGATGGCAGCGTGGTAACCGGCCGGGCCGGCACCGATGACGACGACGTCGAATTGTTCAGCCATTGAATTATTCCTTGATGCATTACCAGAACCCCTCCGCGCAGGCGCGGAGGGGCGGGAGGTGTCTTACAGGCCGAACAGCATGCGGCCCGGGTTTTCCAGCTGGTTCTTGATGTCCACCAGGAACTGCACCGAATCCTTGCCGTCGATGATGCGGTGGTCGTACGACAGCGCCAGGTACATCATCGGCGCGATCACGACCTGGCCGTTCTGGGCGATCGGACGCTCCTTGATGGCGTGCATGCCCAGGATGGCGCTCTGCGGCGGGTTGATGATCGGGGTCGACAGCAGCGAACCGAAGGTGCCGCCGTTGGTCACGGTGAAGGTACCGCCCTGCAGTTCATCCAGGCCCAGCTTGCCGTCACGCGCCTTCTTGGCGTAGTCGGCGATGGTCTTCTCGATGTCGGCAAACGACATGCGCTCGACATTGCGCAGGACCGGGGTGACCAGGCCCTTTTCGGTCGAGACGGCGATCGAGATGTCCGAGTAGCCGTGGTAGATGATGTCGTCGCCGTCGATCGAGGCGTTGACCAGTGGGAAGCGCTGCAGCGCGTTGGCGGCGGCCTTCACGAAGAAGCTCATGAAGCCCAGCTTGATGCCGTGGGCCTTGACGAACTCGTCCTGCAGTTCCTTGCGCGCCGCCGACACCTTGGACAGGTCGACTTCGTTGAAGGTGGTCAGCATGGCGGTGGAGTTCTTCGACTCCATCAGGCGCTCGGCAATGCGCTTGCGGATGCGGGTCATCGGCACGCGCTCTTCCGGACGTGCACCACCGGCCTTGCCGGCGCCGCCGTTGCGGGCGAAGTTGACGATGTCTTCCTTGGTCACCGCGCCGCGACGGCCGGTGCCGTCGACGTCGGCCGGGTTCACGCCTTCGGTGATGGCGGTGAAGCGGGCGCCCGGCGGCAGCGCATCGGCGGCCGACTTGGCGGCCGGGGCCGGAGCGGCGGCAGCGGCCGGAGCAGCAGCGGCCGGGGCAGCGGCTGCAGCCGGAGCGGCTTCGGCAGCCGGAGCCGGGGCAGCAGCCACGGCGCCTTCTTCGATGATCGCCACGACCTGGCTGGAGGTCACGGTCGAGCCTTCGGCGAACTTGATTTCCTTCAGCACGCCGTCGACCGGCGACGGCACTTCCAGGACGACCTTGTCGGTTTCCAGGTCAAGCAGGTTTTCGTCGCGCTTGACGGCGTCGCCCACCTTCTTGTGCCAGGTGGCGATGGTGCCGTCGGCGACGGATTCGGGCAGTACCGGGGCTTTGACTTCGGTGGCCATTGCGGGAGCTTCCTGGTTTGTCTTCTAAATAGGGGGAGGATTATTCAGCGAACGTGTCGTTGAACGGGTTGACCAGCGCGTCGGCGATCAGCTGCTGCTGTTCGCGGACGTGGTCAGCCATGTGACCGGCAGCCGGCGACGCCGAACGTGCGCGACCGGCGTAGTGCAGGTTCTGGCCATCGGCCAGGCAGAACTGCAGGTGGTGGCGGATCTGGTACCACGCACCCTGGTTCTGCGGTTCTTCCTGCGTCCACACCACGTCGGTGGCCTTGCCGTACTTCTTCAGCTCGGCAGCCAGCAGCGCACGCGGGAACGGATACAGCTGCTCCACGCGGATGATCGCCACGTCGTCCTGGCCACGCTTGGTCTGGTCTTCCAGCAGGTCGTAGTAGACCTTGCCCGAGCACAGCACCACGCGCTTGACCTTCTTGGCGTCCGCACTGGCGTCGCCGATCAGGTGCTGGAACTCGCCGTTGGCCAGTTCGTCCAGGGTCGACACGGCCAGCTTGTGGCGCAGCAGCGACTTCGGCGACATCACCACCAGCGGCTTGCGGGTGGTCAGGTGCAGCTGGCGGCGCAGCATGTGGAAGGCCTGTGCCGGGGTGGACGGAACCACCACCAGCATGTTCTCCAGTGCACACAGCTGCAGGAAGCGCTCCAGGCGCGCCGAGCTGTGCTCCGGGCCTTGCCCTTCATAGCCATGCGGCAGCAGCAGGGTCAGGCCGGAAATGCGGCCCCACTTGGCTTCACCGGCGGCGATGAACTGGTCGATCACCACCTGGGCGCCGTTGGCGAAGTCGCCGAACTGGCCTTCCCAGATGCACAGCGTGTTCGGATCGGTGGTGGAGAAGCCGTACTCGTAGGCCATCACCGCTTCTTCGCTCAGCAGCGAATCGATGACGGTGGCCTTCTCCGGCGAATCCACCAGCTGCCGCAGCGGCATGTAGTAGTTGTCGGTCTTCTGGTCGTGCAGGATCGCGTGGCGGTGGGTGAACGTACCGCGACCGACGTCCTGGCCGACCAGGCGCAGTGCGTGGCCTTCGTCGAGCAGGGTGGCGTAGGCCAGGTTCTCGGCAAAGCCCCAGTCGCCCGGGATCTCGCCGGCGGCCATCTTGCGGCGGTCGTCATAGACCTTGGCCACGCGCGAGTGCAGCTGCACGTCTTCGGGAATGGTGTTGATCAGCTTGGCCAGTTCGACCAGCTTGTTCTTCTCGACCTTGGTCGAGACCGGGTCGGACAGCTTGCCTTCCAGCAGCTTCGGCCAATCGACGAACAGCGGGCTGGTCGGCGGGGTCTTCTCGACCTTGGCCAGCTCGGTGGTCACCTCACCGGCATCGAGCTTCTCGCGGTAGGCATCGACCATCGCCTTGCCGGCACCGGCAGCGATCACGCCTGCCTTTTCCAGCTGCTCGGCGTACATCTCGCGGGTGGTCGGGTGCTTGCGGATCACCTGGTACATCAGCGGCTGGGTGATCGCCGGCTCGTCGGCCTCGTTGTGGCCCCAACGGCGGTAGCACATCAGGTCGATGACCACGTCCTTGGCGAACTTCTGGCGGAACTCGAAGGCCAGCTGCGCGGCGAACACCACCGCTTCCGGATCATCGCCGTTCACGTGCAGCACCGGGGCGGCGATCATCTTCGCCACGTCGGTGGCGTAGCGCGTGGAGCGCGTGTCCAGCGGGTTGGAGGTGGTGAAGCCGACCTGGTTGTTGACCACGATGTGCACGGTGCCGCCGACGGCGAAGCCGCGGGCCTGCGACATCTGGAACAGCTCCATGACCACGCCCTGGCCCGAGAAGGCCGCATCGCCGTGGATCAGGATCGGCATGACCTGCTTGCGTGCGGTGTCCTTGCGGCGCTCCTGGCGCGAACGCACGGAACCGGCCACGACCGGGTCGGCGATTTCCAGGTGCGACGGGTTGAACGCCAGCGCCAGGTGCACCGGGCCGCCGTCGGTAGCCACGTCGGCCGAGAAGCCCATGTGGTACTTCACGTCGCCGGCAGAAGCGTGCTCGTCGTGCTCGAACTTGCCTTCGAACTCGTCGAACAGCTTGCGCGGGTTCTTGCCGAGGGTGTTGACCAGCACGTTCAGGCGGCCGCGGTGGGCCATGCCGATCACCACGTCCTTGACGCCATCCTTGCCGGCGCTGCGGATGATGGTGTCCATCATCGGGATCAGCGAGTCGCCGCCTTCCAGCGAGAAGCGCTTCTGGCCGACGTACTTGGTGTGCAGGTAGCGCTCCAGGCCTTCGGCCGCGGTCAGGCGCTCCAGGGTGCGGCGCTGGGTGTCAGCGTCCAGCTGGTAGTTGCCACCGGCTGCTTCCAGCTTCTTGTAGATCCACTGGCGCTGCTCGACCTCGGAGATGTGCATGAACTCCGCACCGATCGAGCCGGTGTAGGTCGCCTTCAGGCGTGCCAGCAGGTCGCGCAGCTTCATGCGCGGCTGGCCACCGACGCCGCCGGTGCTGAACTCGCTGTTGAGGTCGGCATCGGACAGGCTGTGGAACGGCAGGCCCAGGTCCGGGGTGTTGACCGGCGCGGCCAGGCCCAGCGGATCGAGGCGGGCGTCCAGGTGGCCGCGCGAGCGGTAGGCGGTGATCAGACGACCGACATTGCGTTCACGCTCGTCGCCCGCACCGTTGCCGGTGCCGGCCTTCAGCGCTTCCTTGGCCGCGTCCGCAATGTGGGAGATGACGGCCGAGTGCGGAATGTCGCCTGCTTCGCGGCCCTTGAAGCCGTCGAAGTAGGTCTTCCATTTGGGATCGACACTGTCCGGGGAGACCAGGTACTGCTCGTACAGGTCCTCGACATAGGAGGCGTTGCCGCCGGCGAGCTGCGAAGATTGCGCAAACTGCTTCAGTTGATTGTCCACGATGGAGGGTGTTGATTCGCTTTGTGGGGTATGGCTTCAGAAGGACCCGGCAGGAAGATGAATAGCCCTGCGCGGGCGCGTTCAAACAGCCAAATTGTACCCCCATCCGGACAGGAAGGGGCACCAGAACGGGCATCCCGGGTCCCCCGGTGCCGCTTCCAGACAGGTTGAGTGGGCGGTACCCGCTCAGATGCCGAGCGCACGCAGTTCGCTGCAATCGCGCGAACGGTCCCAGACCCGCTGCAATTGCTGCTCGAACGGCTGCGAACGTGCAGGCAGCGCGACGCCTGCCTCGCCGTCGAGGCGATGACCGATCAGACGAAAGTAGAAGTCGCCGGCGTCGTTGAGCAGGCAGGCCGAGGCCAACGCACGGTCGATCGGGTCGGTGACCTCGCGGAACTGGATCACGCTGGGCAGGCGCTGGGCCAAGGCCAGCAGCGGCGCCCCGGCAGACGCGATGGCGGCGGCGTCGTGCACGATCACCCGGAGCTGCTTGTCGTGGCGGGCGGTGACGAAGCGGCGCAGGGCGGCCTGTACCGGCGGCGCGTCGAGCAGTCCCGGGTCCAGCTGACGGCTGTGCAGCCACACTTGGCGGCGGGCGCGGTGGACGATGGCCGTGGTGATGGCCACCGCCTGCTCGCGGCTGTCGATGGCACTGGCCGCGCCCAACCGGCGTCGCATCTGCTGGTGGCCGATGCCGGCCTCCTCGAATACCTCGCCTTCCGGCAGGAAGCCCTGGCGGGCATAGAAATCGCGGGCGGGCAGCTGGGCGTGCAGGTGCAGCTCGGCCAGGCCGAGCCTGCGCCCGGCCTCGACCAGTGCCTCCAGCAGGGCCTCACCGACCCCGTGGCTGCGATGGCTGGCCAGCACCGCCATGCGGCCGATGCGGCCGTCCGGGGCCAGCCGACCGGTGCCGACCGGCTGGTTGTCACTGTCCAGCGCCAGCACATGGGCGCTGAGCGGGTCCAGCGCATCGCGTTCCAGCTCGGCGGCGATGCCCTGTTCCTGCACGAACACGCGTTGGCGCACGTCGTGGATGGCGACGTGGGCGTCGGCGTGGCTGACCTGCTGGACCCGGACCATGGCAGGGCTCAGGCGCGACCGTCGTCGCTGTCGTCTTCGTCGTGATCCTCGAAGTTGACGATGACCTCGATGCCGTCGTCGTGCACGGTCACGGTGTGGACGTCGTCGGACACCGCGTCGGCGTCGATCGCGTCGACACGGTCACGGCCTTCGACCACTTCGCCGAGCACCACGGCGTCTTCGCCGTCATCCTCATCTTCAGCGTCATACACCTCGTTCGGATCGATCAGCTGGAACACGCCACCGACCAACAGCTGCTGGACCACCGCGCGGCCCTTGTCGGACAGGCCGCGATAGGCGGCGGCATCGAGCTGCTCGGCGCCGGCCAGGCGCTGCGCGTCCTTCACCGGCAGCGCGAAGTCCTGGCCGCTGACGTACAGGCTGGCGCCGCGCTTGGCCCGGCGCCAGGCCAGGCGTGCCCACGGATGACGCTGCAGCAGCAGGCCCGAGGCCAGGGCCTGGACCACTTCCTCCGGTGCCGGTGCGGCCTGGTGAGCCATCACTTCGCCAGCGGCGCGGTAGGTGGTGATGAAACGGCCGAACCAGTCACCCAGCTTGTCTGGATCGTTCATGCGGATGGCATTGAGCGCGGTGATCACCCGCGCCATCGCCACCGTGTCGATCTCGTTCGGGTCGGCCGGCACCTTCAGGTCGGCATCCTGGTAGCGGATGTTCTCGTCGGCATCGGCGATCAGGGTGTCCAGGTAGTCGCTGATCAGTTCCGCCGACGATGGCGCGCGCATGCCGAAGGAGAAGGTCAGGCAGGGGTCTTCGGCGACGCCGTGGTGCGGCACGTTCGGCGGCAGGTAGAGCATGTCGCCCGGCGCCAGCACCCAGTCGTGGGTGGGCTTGAACACCTTCAGCAGCTTCAGCTCCACGTCGGGGCGGAAGCCCAGCGGCGGCTGCCTGCCCTTGATCGATTCGCTGGCATCGATCTGCCAGCGGCGGTGGCCGTGGGCCTGCAGCAGGAATACGTCGTACTGGTCGACGTGGGCGCCGACCGAGCCGCCGGTGGCGGCGAAGCTGATCATCACGTCATCCATGCGCCAGCGCGGCAGGAAGCTGAAGTGCTCGATCAGGGCGCGCACGTCCGGGTCCCACTTGTCCACGTCCTGTACCAGCAGGGTCCAGTCATGGTCGGGCAGGGCGGGGAACACGTCTTCCTGGAACGGGCCGGTGCGCACGCGCCAGCCGTCCTGGGTCTTGTCGTGCTCGATCAGGCGCGCCAGCACGCCTTCTTCGCAGGCCAGCCCGGCCAGGTCTTCCGGCTGCACCGGGGTCTGGAAGTCGGGGAAGGCGTTGCGGATCAGCAGCGGGCGCTTCTGCCAGAAGTCGCGCAGGAAGGTGGCCGGCGCCATGCCCAGCGGCTGGCCGGGGCGGGCGGTGACTTCGATGAGGGGGGCGGAGGACTTGCGGGCGGCCATGGGGGAATCCTTGCAGCGGAAAGCGGGAGGGGCGGCGCAGCGGGCCGCCTGAGATATCCATTGTCCGCCGTTCGTGGGGATTGCGCACGTGCGCGGGTTTGTCGCGGGGTGTCCGGCCAACGGCGGAGCCCCTCGTGGCGGGGGGGGTTGGTCGCGCAAAGCGCTGGCTTCATGGGCTGGGCCGGGCGGGGTGGGTTCGCGGGACACGCCGTGAACCCGTCCCTGGGGGCTCGATGGCGCCATCCATGGCGCCAACGGTCCCGCGAACCCACCCCGCCCGGCCCCTGACAGTTTCCTGCGCGGCCCGCCACGGAATGGAAGAAGAAAAAGCAAGGCAAAAGCGGGTCGCGCGCTGCGCTTGCTCATCCCAAAACAAAAGAGGGACGCGGCGAAGCCGCGTCCCTCTCAATTCCGTCCCGAAAACCCAACGCTCTTCGATCCGTCACCGGGAAACTGTCAGAGGCGGGGCGGGAGGGGCCAGCGGGACCGTTGGCGCCATGGATGGCGCCATCGAGCCCCCATGGTGAAGTGCCCCCCGGGAGTTGGACGTCAGATCCAACCCCGAGGGATACATGAACAGATACGACGCACGTTTCAAACTGCAGGTCGCCAAAGAGGCCTGCAAGACCTCCACATCGGTCAAAGCCATTGCCCGTCGCCACGGCCTTGAGTTCTCCACGGTCAGGCGCTGGGTGGCGACCTATCGGCTGCATGGTTGGCGCGGATTTCATCGCCAGGCCCGGTTCTATGACCTCCCGTTCAAGCTGGCTGTCCTGGAAAAGATGAGCCAGGACGGCATGTCCGGGCGGGAGGCCACCACCTACTTCCAGATTGGTGATGCCGGCGCGGTGGGGCGATGGCAGCGCCTGTATGCTCAAGGCGGTGCCCAAGCGTTGGCACCGCCTCCGCCGCTGCCCCGAAAGCCGATGAAAAAGACCCGGTCGTCCAAGCCACCTGAGGAAATGAGTCGCGATGAGCTGCTCAAGGAAGTCGCCTATCTGCGTGCGGAGACCGACTACCTAAAAAAACTCGATGCCTTGATCCGGGAAGAGCAGGCGGCGCAAGACGCAAAGCGCAAGCCATCCAAGGATTGAGGCAGGTTCATACGCTGTCGCTTCTGCTCGAAGCGGCAGAGCTGTCACGCAGTACGTTCTATTACCAGAACCATGTCCTGGCCCATCCGGATCAGGACGAGGCAGCCCTGTGCGAGCGCATCCGTGCAATCTACGATCAAAGCCAAGGGCGCTATGGCTATCGCACGGTGACGCTGGAATTGGCCAATCAGGGTCATCGGACCAATCACAAGCGGGTACAGCGCCTGATGGGGGAGATGGGCCTGAAATCACGGGTACGGGTGAAGCGCTACCGGTCCTTCAAGGGGGCCGCCAATGTTGTGGTTGGCAATGACCTCAATCGTCAATTCCACGCCGAGCGCCCCAACCAGAAGTGGGTGACCGACGTGACCGAGTTCAAGGTACAAGGCATGAAGCTGTACCTGTCGCCGATCATGGACCTCTACAACGGCGAAATCGTGGCTTATCAGATCAAGCGCCAGCCCGTGTTCGATCTGGTAGGTCAGATGCTGGAGGAGGCCATCAAGAAGCTTTCGCCGGATGAGCGCCCCATGATCCACTCCGACCAGGGCTGGCAGTACCAGCATGAAAACTACCGGCACATGCTGGAAAAACATTCGTTGAAACAAAGCATGTCCCGGCGTGGCAACTGCCTGGACAATGCGGCGATGGAGAGCTTCTTCGGGACGCTGAAGTCGGAGTTCTTCTACCTGAACAGCTTTGACAGCATCGAGAGTCTGGAGGCTGGGCTGGTGGAATACATCCAGTACTACAACCAGGAGCGCATCAAACTGAAACTGAAAGGTCTGAGCCCGGTAGAGTACCGGGAGCGGGCCCAATCGGCCGCCTGACCCCGTCCAAGTCTCGGGGGTCACTTCATGGATGGGTTCACGGCGTGTCCCGCTGGCCCCTCCCGCCCCACCCAGCCCGCAGCAACCCAGAGCCTGGATCGCTGTTGCTGTTGCTGTTGCAGTTGCCTGCCGCAGGCAGCGCCCGCGGCCGCCGCCGCAAAGGAAACCCCTTAAATCTTCTTCGCCAGGGCCTCGGCCAGGCCGGTGTAGCTGCCCGGGGTCATCTCCAGCAGGCGCTGCTTCGCATCCGCCGGCAGCTCCAGCCCCTGCACAAACGCACGCATCGACTCGGCCGTGATGCCCTGGCCGCGGGTCAGCGCCTTCAGCTGCTCATACGGGTTCGGCAGGCCGTGGCGGCGCATCACCGTCTGCACGGCCTCGGCCAGCACTTCCCAGGCCGCGTCCAGATCGGCATCCAGACGCTGCGGGTTCACTTCCAGCTTGCCCAGGCCCTTGGCCAGCGAATCCAGCGCCACCTGGCTGTGGCCGAACGCGGTGCCCAGTGCGCGCAGCACGGTGGAATCGGTCAGGTCACGCTGCCAGCGGCTGATCGGCAGCTTCGCGCTGAAGTGCTCGAACAGCGCGTTGGCGATACCGAAGTTGCCTTCCGCATTCTCGAAATCGATCGGATTGACCTTGTGCGGCATCGTCGACGAGCCGACTTCGCCTTCCTTCAGCCGCTGCTTGAAGTAGCCCAGCGAGATGTAGCCCCAGATGTCGCGGGCCAGGTCGATCAGGATGATGTTGGCGCGGCGCGCAGCATCGCCGATCTCGGCAACATTGTCGTGCGGCTCGATCTGCGTGGTGTACGGGTTGAACACCAGGCCCAGGCCGGTCACGAAGCGCTCGGCGAAGGCCGGCCAGTCCACGTCCGGGTAGCTGGCCACGTGGGCGTTGTAGTTGCCGACCGCGCCGTTGATCTTGCCGGTCAGCTCGACCGCAGCGATCTGCCGGCGCTGGCGCTCCAGGCGGGCGACCACATTGGCCAGTTCCTTGCCCAGGGTGGTCGGCGAGGCGGTCTGGCCGTGGGTGCGCGACAGCATCGGCTGGCCGGCCTGGGCGTGGGCGAGGTTGCGCAGCGTGGTGGCGATGCCGTCCAGGGTCGGCAGCAGCACCTCGCGGCGGGCCTGTTCCAGCATCAGGCCGTAGCTGAGGTTGTTGATGTCTTCGCTGGTGCAGGCGAAATGCACGAATTCCAGCGCCGGAGCCAGCTCGGCGTCGTCCTTCAGCTGTTCCTTGATGAAGTACTCCACCGCCTTGACGTCATGGTTGGTGGTGCGCTCGATCTCCTTCACGCGCGCGGCCTGGGCCGGGCTGAAGCGGGCGGCCAACCCGCGCAGGCGGGCGACGGCGGCGTCGGAGAACGGCGCCAGTTCGACGATGCCCGGTTCGGCGGCCAGCGCCAGCAGCCATTCCACCTCGACCACGATGCGGGCCTTGATCAGGCCGTATTCGGAGAAGATCGGGCGCAGGGCGTCGACCTTGCCGGCGTAGCGGCCATCGAGCGGGGACAGGGCGAGCAGGGCGGAATCGGACATGTCGGCAGGGCTGGGACGAGCGGCGGGGGCCATATTCTACGACGTGCCGGTCAGGTAGTGCCGGCCGCTGGCCGGCAACCACGCCCGGCCCTCGATTGCATGGATTGCCGGCCAGCGGCCGGCACTACCCTTGCGCGCGCAGAACGGCCGTGCAGGTGGAACGATCTGGCCCGCCCTCGTCATCCCACGCTGCGGGCAAGGGAGTATTGTGGCCGCAGCCGCCAGCCCGGGAAGCGACACCCTGCCAGCCGCCGCTTCCCTTTCCCCAACTGAAGTAGTGCGGAGTTGATGCAATGAGCAAAGCTGCAAGCAAGGGTTTCAGAATCGAACACGACAGCATGGGCGAGCTGCAGGTGCCTGCCGATGCCCTGTGGGGCGCGCAGACCCAGCGCGCCGTGCAGAATTTCCCGGTGTCGGGCCAGCGCATGCCGCGCGGTTTCATCCGCGCGCTGGGCCTGGTCAAGGGCGCGGCCGCCGGCGTCAACGCGGAGCTGGGCCACCTGCCGAAGACCGTGGCCAAGGCCATCCAGACCGCTGCCGCCGAAGTGGCCGCCGGCAACTGGGACGCGCAGTTCCCGATCGATGTCTACCAGACGGGTTCGGGCACGTCGTCGAACATGAATGCCAACGAGGTCATCGCCACCCTGGCCAACCGTGCCGGCAAGGCGGGCAAGACCACCGTGCATCCCAATGACCACGTCAACCAGGGGCAGAGCTCCAACGACGTGATTCCGACTGCGCTGCGGGTGTCGGCAGTGCTGGCGGCGCACGAGCAGCTGCTGCCGGCGCTGGTGCACCTGCGCAAGACCCTGGACAAGAAGGGCCGCAGCCTGCGCAAGGTGGTCAAGACCGGCCGTACCCACCTGATGGACGCGATGCCGCTCACCTTCGAGCAGGAATTCGGTGCGTGGTCGGCGCAGCTGGCCTCGGCGCAGGAGCGCATCGAAGACAGCCTCAAGCGCGTGCGCCGGTTGCCGCTGGGCGGCACCGCCATCGGTACCGGCATCAACGCCGACCCGCGCTTCGGCGCGCAGGTGGCCAAGGCGCTGAAGCAGCAGACCGGTTTCAAGTTCGACAGCGCCGAGAACAAGTTCGAAGGCCTGGCCGCGCAGGACGATGCGGTGGAACTGTCCGGCCAGCTCAATGCGCTGGCCGTGGTACTGATCAAGATCGCCAATGACCTGCGCTGGATGAATGCCGGTCCGCTGGCCGGGCTGGGCGAGATCGAACTGCCGGCACTGCAGCCGGGCAGCTCGATCATGCCGGGCAAGGTCAACCCGGTCATTCCGGAAGCCACGGTGATGGCCTGCGCGCAGGTGATCGGCCACCACACCGCGATCACCGTGGCCGGGCAGACCGGCAACTTCCAGCTCAACGTCACCCTGCCGTTGATCGCGGTGAACCTGCTCGATGGCATCGGCCTGCTGGCCAATGTGTCCAGGCTGCTGGCCGACAGCGCGATCGCCGGGCTGAAGGTGCGCGAGGATCGCGTGGCCGAGGCGCTGGCGCGCAACCCGATCCTGGTCACCGCGCTGAACCCGATCATCGGCTACGAGAAGGCAGCGGCGATTGCCAAGCGTGCCTACAAGGAACAGCGCCCGGTGCTGGACGTGGCGCTGGAAGACAGCGGGCTTGATGAGGCCGAGCTGCGTCGCCTGCTGGACCCGACTGCGCTGACTGCTGGTGGCATCCAGGCTGGCGGTGGTGGCGCCGGGGGGTGATCTGCCGGTTGCAGAGTCGAGCCACGCTCGACGGTTGTTCCGGAGTCGGGCATGGCTCGACTCTACGGAAACGAAGAACGCCGCCCTCGGGCGGCGTTTTTCTTCAGCGACGGTCGGCGACGATGTTGCCGAAGGTGTCGGTGTAATCCTTGAACTCGGGGATGCGCTGGATCAGGTCGGCCGGGATCACCTCCATGCCCTCCGGCGGCTGGATCTTCACCGGCTGCATGTTCGGATCGGCCGGTGCGGCCACCAGCGTGTTCTGGCGCAGCACCTGCAGCTTGCCGAACATCGTCTGCAGCATCTGCTTCTGCCCGTCGTCCAGTGGAATCTGGATCTCGTCCACCTTCATCGTGCCGTCGCCGAGGATGATGATGTTCGGTGCCGGCGGGCGGCGCACGGTCACCATGCCTTCGCTGACGGAAATCTTGGGCTTGCCGCGCTCGGCGCGGTGATTGCGGTAATCCTTGTCGCAGCCGACCAGGCCCAGGCAGAGCAGGGTGGCCAGCAGCAGGAACAACTTCTTCATGGCGTTCGGTTCGGGGGCATCCGGGGCCCCCATTGTAAGCCCGCCGACAGTGCCCGACCGGCAACGGAAGGCCGCAGCCGGTCGGGTGCGTCGATTTGTCTCAGTTGGAGAACGTGACCGAGTTGTCCTTGCCGCAGTCGTCCACGTCGCTCTGGTCCATCGTCGCGTAGGGCTTGAATGCCGGCAGCTCGCGCGCCAGTGCCTGCTGGCTGGCCAGCATCGCCGGCAGGCGATCGCAGATGCGCTTGGCCTGGGCCTCGATCTTGGCGGCTTCGGCGTTGATGCGCTTCTCCACCCCTTCGCTGTCGCCGCTGAAGATGCCCTTCAGCGCTTCACCGGCGGCGTTGGCGCCGAGCTTGGCGCCGGCCAGCCCGACATCCATGCCCGCCATCGCAACGGCGACCACGTGACCGCGGTACTCCTGCAGGTGGCGGCGCTGGACGTCGTTGGCGGCGACCTCCTTGCCGGCGATCAGCAGGCGGCCATCCGGCGTGATCTCCGCACGCGGCTGCTTGTCGGCCGAGATCTTGATGTTGCCCTGGGCGATGTCCTTGCGGGCATCGTCCATGGCTTCTTTGACGGTCTGGCCGACGCCGCTGGTGGCTTCGGCGACGCTCTTGCCGACGCTCTTGTCGGGGGCGGAGGACGTGCCACCACAGGCGATCAGCGGCAGGCACAGCAGGGTGGCGGGCAGCAGGCGCAACAGGTTCATGATGTTCCCCTGGACGTGTGTGGAAGAGGATTACTTGCTGCGCGGCAGGGTGACCCGGCCGCTGACGTTGCGGTGTTCGATATCGCCGCTGCCGCTGTGATCGACGGTCAGGCTGCCGCGTACGCCGTCCACCTGGATGTCGCCCGAGCCGTGGCTGCGCACATGCACGTTGCCGCCGATATCGGCCAGATCGATGCCACCGGAGCCGACCACGCCGACTTCGACGCTGCCCTGCACGCGCTTGAACTCGATGTCGCCGGAGCCGACCGTATCCAGGCGTGCGTTGCCGCGCACATCGGTGATCTTCAGGTCACCCGAACCAACAGTGCCGGTGATGGCATCGCCGCCGATGTTGCGGGCATTGACGTCGCCCGAACCCAGCGACAGCAGATTCAGCGAACTGCCGCCATCGATGTTGAGGTCGCCGGAACCCACTGCAGCGTGGATGCTGCCACGGGTACCGCGGGCCACCGCGTCACCGGAGCCGACGTCCACGCTGAGCGACTGTGCGTTCTCCACGCTGGCGTCACCCGAGCCGACCTTGAACTGCAGCGGCAGGTTGTCCGGCACGCTGCCACGGATATCCAGCCAGGCGTAGCTGTTGCCCAGGCTGATGCCGCTTTGGCGGCCGTCGCGGCGCAGGCTCACCACCAGCTTGTCGCCCACCTTGCGCTGGTCCAGTACCAGCTGGTCCAGCCATTCCTGGCTGGACGCGCAGGCGCGGCCGTCCAGCTGGCCGCCGCCGGCGCTGGCGACCACCTTCAGGTCATGCTGGTTGACCTCGAACACCACCGTCCTGGCACCGGCCACGTTCAGCTTCAGTGACCGGGCGGCAGTGAACTTGCAGTTCGGAGCATCGGCGGCCAGCGCCGACAACGGCAACAGCAACAACGCAGAACAGGCGAGCAGAGAACGCATGGGTGGTGCCTCCGGATGGATGGGATCAGATCTCGCCGGCGCGCTTGCGCAGGCGGATGGCAAGGAAGATGAACACTGCACCGACGACGGCGCCGATCCACAGCTCCGGCATCGCCAGCGACTTCAGCTGCGAGGCGGGGGACATCAGGCTGACCACCGAATCCAGGTCGCGGCGCGAACCTTCACCTGCGCCGAGGCGGTACAGCAGGTCCATGCCGGGCACGCCGCCCAGCAGCAGGCGGCCGACGATGTTCTGCCAGAACCAGCCGGTGGTCAGGCCGAACAGCGGCATGATCTTGGTGGTGCTGACGATGACGCCGGCAAACAGTGGCAGCATCACCGCCCACAGGAACGGCTTGCTCTTGGCCCAGGCCGAGCACAGCAGCAGCCACCCTGCAGTGGGCAGGGCCCAAAGCGCGTAGACCGGAATCCAGCTCAGGTGGCCAGCGGCCAGGGTCAACGGGCTGGCGGGCCCCCAGATCAGCGCCATCGGGCTGCCACCGTGCATCAGCGCGACGATGCTGATGATCAGCATGAAGCCGAACATGGTGATGATGCCGGCAATCACCGCGATCAGCGGTGCCACGACCAGTGCGCTGATGACCTTGGACAGCACGGTCTGGGTATCGGACAGCGGCAACGACTTCCAGAACAGGATGCTGCGGTCGCGGCGGTCGTCGTACAGGGCGCCGAGGCAATAGAAGAACACCACGAAGGCCAGCACCAGGAACGGCCATGCCGAGCTGAGCACCAGGGTCAGGTCAAGTCCGTTACCGAGGTCGGCAAGGTCCTTGCCGTCGATGTTGCGGGTGAGCAGCGCCAGGTCCAGGCCATTGACGTTCACGCTCTCGCCATCGACATGCAGCGCACCGTTGCGCGCCGCGCGGTTCAGCGCAAACAGGCCGAAGGCGATGCCGACAGTGCTCATCACCAGCGAGATCAGGCCGGCGATCAGCGGGGCATACAGGAAACCGCCGCGGTTTTCCCAGTACTCGCGCTTGAGCAGCCAGCGCAGCGTGCCGAGGGGGCTGACGGGATGGTTGACGGCATTCATGCGTAGGTCCCCTTCATGACGGCGACGAACAGGTCGGCCAGGCCCGGGCTGCGGGTCTCGCCAAGGGTGGAAAGCTGGGCGCGCGGTACGCCGTCGAACAGCATCACGGTCTTGCCGAACGCCAGGCTGCGTTCGTCGATCGGCTTCAGGGCGCGCGCGGTCTCCAGCTGGTCGGCGTTGACCAGCAGTTCGGTGTAACGCTGGCCGACCTCGTCCATTTCCGCATCGAGCACGATTCGGCCATCACGGATGAACATGACGTCGCTGAGGATGTGCTCGATCTCTTCCACCTGGTGGGTGGTGACGATGATGGTTTTCTGCTCGTCGAAGTAGTCTTCCAGCAGGCGCTGGTAGAACTCCTTGCGGTACAGGATGTCCAGGCCCAGGGTGGGCTCGTCCAGTACCAGGATGCGGGCATCGATGGCCATCACCAGTGCCAGGTGCAGCTGCACGATCATGCCCTTGGACAGCTCGCGCACGCGCTGCTTCGGCTGCAGCTTGGTGTTGGCCAGGAAGCGCTCGCAGCGGGCGCGGTCGAAGCGCGGATGCACGCCGGCGACGAAATCGATGGCTTCGCGCACCTTCAGCCAGCGCGGCAGCACGGCGACGTCGGCGATGAAGCAGATGTCGTTCATCAGTTCGTCGCGGTGCAGCCGCGGGTCGCGCCCGAGCACGCTCAACTCACCTTCCACCGAGGTGAGGCCAAGAATGGCCTTCAGCGCGGTGGTCTTGCCGGCGCCATTGGGACCGATCAGGCCGACGATGCGCCCGCTCGGAATGCTGAAGCTGGCACTGTCGAGGGCAACGGTGGACTTGTAGGCCTTGCGCAGGCCGCGGGCGGTGATGACCGGTTCGCTTGCGGTGCTATTCATCAGACTTTCCCCTGGGGCAGCAATTCGTCGAGGCTCAGGCCCAGGCGCTGGATGCGCTCCAGCACGGCCGGCCATTCTTCATTGAGGAAGCGCTCGCGCTCGCTGCTGCGCAGCTGCGTGGCGGCCTGCTCGGTCATGAACATGCCCAGCCCGCGGCGCTTTTCGACCAGGCCTTCGTCGGCCAGTTCCTGGTAAGCGCGCGAAACGGTGATGGGGTTCAGTTGGTAATCGGCGGCCACCTGGCGCACCGAAGGCAGGGCATCGCCCGGCTTGAGGATTCCGTCGAGCATCATGGCGATCACGCGCTCCTTCAACTGACGGTAGATGGGAGCGCCGTCGCTCCACTGGATGTCGCTCATATTCAGCTCCGTGGGGTCAGCGGCTGGGCGAACGAGAAATACGGCATGGACAGGGAGCTGTGCAGCCGACGCGGGGGAGGGGGGGAGGAATCGGCGTTCCCGGCCGGTGTAGCGATTGCATCCTGCGCACTGTCGGGCGAGGCGGGGGCGGTGGGCGTGGCCAGCCAGGCCAGCACGATCAGGGTCGAAACAGCAGCGGCCGCGGGTGCGGTGAGGTTGCGACGGATCCGGGCGTTCATGGCTTCCCCCTGTCTCAGGTGACTGGTGTTGTATGCAACTATAACACCGGCACGCCTACGTGCAACCCCTTGCCGTCCCCAACTGATGGCAGGGGTGGTCAAATCGCTGAAATATCCGTTTATCCGATTGATTCGGAAGGGAAATCAGGTTCTGGCGCGGGCCGACCCAGGCCCGCCTTCCATTCAGCGTTGTCCATGCTATGTCATTACTGCGCCGTTGCTGGCGGGTCGTGCAGGAAAGCGCCACGCCGCGCAAAGCCACAGGCGCCCCTTGCAACAAGGGGGAAGGGGGGGGCGGTGCTATAGTTCGGCCGACTCCGGCCGCTACCGGCCGGCCCTGTGAATGGCCACTGCGGACTGCTCTCGATGCCCTTGCCGACCGTTATGCCGCGACGCCTGCGCGGCCTGTCCCTGCTGACCCTGCTGGTAGCCGGCCTGGCCGGTTCCACCCAGGTGCTGGCGGCCGATCTTCTCGACCTCGACTACCGCCCGCTGGCCAGCAAGCAGCAGGTCAACCTGCAGCAGCGCTACCACGGGCAGGTGCTGCTGGTGGTCAATACCGCAAGCAAGTGCGGCTATACCCCTCAGTACGAAGGCCTGGAGGCGCTGCAGAAGCGCTATGCCGGCCGAGGTTTTGCCGTGCTCGGCTTCCCGTCCAACGATTTCAAGGGCCAGGAGCCCGGTGACGAGAAGCAGATCCAGGATTTCTGCACGCTCACCTACGGGGTCAAGTTCCCGATGTTCGAGAAGGTGCACGTGGTCGGTGCGGAGGCGACGCCGCTCTATCAACGGTTGACCGCGGCCACCGGGGTGGCACCGGGCTGGAATTTCCACAAGTACCTGGTCGGCCGCGATGGCAAGGTCATCGCCCAGTTCGCCAGCAAGGTGACGCCGGATGATCCGCAACTGACCGCGGCCATCGACAAGGCGCTGGCCGCAGCGGCCGCACATTGATATCCGGCACGGATGCCTCGACATCGACGGCATGCGTGCGACAATGCTTCTTTTCGCGCCGACGTCGGCGCCCAGACACTTCCAGGAATGCAGCGAATGAAGATGGGAATGCGCGGCGCCGCGGCGTCGGTTCTGATTCTGGCGATGGGCACTTCAGGTGTCGCTCTGTCGCAACAATCGGCTGCCCCCGCAGCCGCCAAGGAGACCGCAACCTTGAATTCCCCCAAGCAGAAGCTCGGCTACGCCATCGGCCTGGACGTGGCCAAGTCGTTCACCCCGATCGCCGATGAGATCGACGTGGCCGCGCTGCGCACCGCCGTGGAGCGTTCGTTCGAAGGCCTGCAGCCGCAGATCACCCAGGAACAGGCCAAGGCCACCGACGCGGCCCTGCGTCAGGTCGTGATGGCCCGCAGCGGCCAGCAGGTGCCGGGCATGGCGCCGGGTTCGCAGCCGCCGAAGGTCGACCGCGTCAAGGTGTCGCAGATGATCGGTTCCTACTCTGTGGGCCCGTCGCTGGCGCAGCTGAAGGACGACATCGATGTTGCCTCGCTGTTTGACGCGATCAGCACCGGCCTGACCAAGGGCCAGCCGAAGATGACGGAAGCTGACGCGACCGCTACCATCCAGGCCTTCATGGGCAGCAAGCAGGCTGAAATGCAGGCCAAGGCTGCCGCTGCTGCGCAGACCAACCGCGAAGAAGGCAATGCCTTCCTGGCCAGGAACAAGACCCAGCCGGGCGTCGTGACGACGGCCTCGGGCCTGCAGTACCAGGTCATCCGCCCGGGTAGCGGCGAGCGCCCGCTGCCGAGCAGCAAGGTGCGCGTGAACTATGAAGGCAAGCTGCTCAACGGCACCGTGTTCGACAGCTCCTATGGTCGTCAGCCGGCCGAGTTCGGCCTGGACCAGGTGATCAAGGGCTGGACCGAGGGCGTTGCGCTGATGCCGGTCGGTTCGAAGTACCGCTTCTGGATCCCGGGCAATCTGGCTTATGGCGAGAACGGCACGCCGGGTGGCCCGATCGGCCCGAACGCGACTCTGACGTTCGACGTCGAGCTGCTGGGCGTCCTGCCGTAAGCCACCACGGAGCCTGCACGGACATGCGCGTTGCGATTTTCGGTACCGGTTATGTAGGTCTGGTGACCGGTACCTGCCTGGCCGATGTCGGTCATCAGGTGGTCTGCGTCGATATCGACCAGGCCAAGGTGGATGGCCTCAACCAGGGCATCATCCCGATCTATGAGCCCGGCCTGGAGCCGATGGTGAAGGCCAACCACGCCGCGTCGCGGCTGGCATTCACCACCGATGCCGCGTCCGCGATCGCGCATGGCCAGGTGGTGTTCATCGCCGTCGGCACGCCGCCGGACGAGGACGGCAGCGCTGACCTGCAGTACGTACTGGCCGTGGCCCGTACCATTGGCCGGCACATGAGCGTGCCGACCGTGGTGGTCAACAAGTCGACGGTGCCGGTGGGCACCGCTGACAAGGTGCGTGCGGCCATTGCTGAAGAACTTGCCGCGCGTGGCGCGGACATCACCTTTGACGTGGTGTCCAACCCGGAATTCCTGAAGGAAGGCGACGCGGTCGCCGACTGCATGCGCCCGGACCGCATCATCATTGGTGCGACCAGCGAGGAGTCGGTCGCGGTGATGCGTCGTCTGTATGCGCCGTTCAACCGCAACCACGACCGCGTGGTGGAAATGGACGTGCGCTCGGCCGAGCTGACCAAGTACGCGGCGAACGCGATGCTGGCGACCAAGATTTCGTTCATGAACGAAATCGCAAACATCGCCGAGCGCGTCGGTGCCGACGTCGAGCAGGTCCGCCAAGGTATCGGCTCGGACCCGCGCATCGGCTGGCACTTCATCTACCCGGGCGCCGGCTACGGTGGCTCCTGCTTCCCCAAGGACGTGCAGGCGCTGGCCCGCACCGCCCAGCAGCATGGTCTTGAGCCGAAGCTGCTGAACGCGGTGGAAGCGGTCAACGATGCGCAGAAGGGCCACCTGTTCGCCCTCATCCAGCGTCATTACGACAAGGGCGAGGACGAAGGCGTGCGCGGCAGGACCTTTGCCGTGTGGGGCCTGGCCTTCAAGCCGAATACCGACGACATGCGTGAAGCCTCCAGCCGTCGCCTGCTGGCGCAGCTGTGGGAAGGCGGTGCTACGGTGCGTGCCTATGATCCGGAAGCGATGCATGAATCGCAGCGCATCTTCGGCGAGCGCGATGACCTGGTGTTCTGCAGCAGTGCTGATGAGGCCCTCGAAGGGGCCGATGCGCTGGTGGTGGTCACCGAGTGGAAGCAGTTCCGCAGCCCCGACTTCCAGAAGCTGCGCGAGCAGCTGAAGGACGCGGCGGTGTTCGATGGGCGCAATCTGTACGATCCGGCCGAAGTGGAAGCTGCGGGCCTGGCGTACTACGGCATTGGCCGGGGGCGTTCGCTGCATGTCTGACCTGCTGCCGACCGAACGGGAGCAGGCGCTGGAAGCGCGCCTGGTCGAACTGGAAATGCGCGTGTCCTTCCAGGAACAGGCGCTTGCCGAATTGAGCGATGCGCTGGCCGATGCCCGCATGCAGGGCATGCGCAACGCCGACGTGCTGCGTGTGCTGCTGGAGGACCTGGGCAAGGTCCGCAACGCACTGAATTCTTCCGATCCGGCGAGCGAACCACCGCCGCCGCACTACTGATCCGAATCCTATGAGCGATACCCTCCGCGACCAGCTGATGGGCCTGGGCTTCAAGCCCGCGCCCAAGCCCGAGCGCAAGAATGATGGCCCCCGCCGTGATGGCCGCCCGCAGGGCAAGGGTGGCAACGGCAATGGAAAGCCGCAGGGCGCTGGCAAGGGCGAGCACAAGCCCAGTGAGCGTCGCGGGCATGGCCACGGTGGCCCGGGCAGGCCCGGCCAGTCGCGTGGCCCGGGCCAGCAGGGCCCGCGCAAGCCGCGCAGCGCCGAAGAGATGGATCTGGCCAAGGCCTATGCCATCCGTGCGCAGCGTGAGAAGGAAGAGCGCATCGAGACCGAGCGCCTGAAGCAGGAAGAAGCACGCGTGCGCCGCGAGGCGAAGGCCAAGCTGGAAGAACTGCTGAAGGACAAGGGCCTGAACTCCGAGGCGGCTGATATCGCTCGCCACTTCCCGTATGGCGGCAAGATCAAGCGCATCTACGTGACCGCCGAACAGCTGACCGCGCTCAATGCCGGTGAGCTGGGCGTGGTCCAGCTCAATGGCCGTTACCTGCTGGTGACCGCCGAAGTGCTGGCACAGTCCGAAGCGGTGTTTGCCGCATCGGTGGCACTGAAGGTCGACCCGAACGCGCCGGCCGAGGAAGATCCCTACGCGGACCCGCAGTACCAAGTACCGGACGACCTGGTCTGGTAACTGCACCTGCTGCACGATGAAAACGCCGGGCATTGCCCGGCGTTTTCGTTACCGGACGCGCGCAGTGCTGTGGCGTGCACGGATCAACGGCAGGCTCAGCGCGAAGAAGCACAGCAGTGCGCCGACCAGAGCGAATCCGCTACCTGCGAGGAAGGCCGTGCGTCCCTCGTCGATCTTCCACAATTGGCCGGCGATGAGCGCGCCCAGCACGCCGCCGACACCGGACGAGAAACCGTACAGCAGGCCCTGGCCATGGCCATTGAGGCGTCCGGGGAAGTAGATCGCCAGCATCTGCATCGCCGCGGCGAAGAACGCGGCAAAGCCCAGCGCGTGCGCGGTCTGCGCCAGCAGCATCACCGGCAGGTTTTCCGGGTACAGTGCGGTCACGGCCCAGCGCAGGCAGGAACTGACCAGTGCGATCAGCAGCATCCAGCTGGCGTCATAGCGGCGGAAGAAGCGGCCGATGGTGAAGAACACGCCCACTTCGAACACCACGCCGATGGTCCAGAGCAGGCCGAGCGTGGATGTGCGATAGCCATGGTGGTCCATGTAGACCGAGAAGAAGGTGTAGTACGGGCCGAACGAGAGCTGCTCCATGAAAGCGGCCAGGAAGAACGCCAGCACCGGCGGGCGGCGCACGATCTGCCAGAAGCCGCTGGCATCGCCGCCGGTCCTGCCGATGTCGCGTGCGTAGTGGTTGCTGAAGGCCGAGGCGACCAGCAGGACGAACAGCGGCAGCATCATCCAGGGCAGCAGCCCGGCGCGGCCGGCGGTGCCGTCACCTTCGATCAGCCAGCCGAACAGGGTGACGATGGCGATGAAGCCAAGCGAACCCCAGACCCGGATCAGGCCGTAGCGATGGCTGTCGCTGCCGAGATGGGTGAGGGTGATCGACTCGAACTGCGGCATCACCGCGTTGTAGAAGAAGCAGAACACGATCATCGCCGGATACATCCACGGCTGCGGCAGAGGCAGCAGGAATGCGGCGAAGCTGATCAGGGTCAGCACGCAGCCGATGCGCAACAGTCGGATCGGCCGCGGTGAGGTGGCTGCCAGCGAGGTCCAGGCACTGGGTGCAACCACGCGTGTGGCATACCACAGCCCCATCATCACGCTGATGGCGGTCACGCTCATCCCGCGTGCAGTGAGGAACAGGCTCCAGTACGGAGTGAACGCGCCCAGCGCCGCGTAATAGAACAGGTAGAAGCTGGAGAGGCGGGCAACGGGAACGGTCATCGGGGAATGATGAGGCAAAAAGGGGACGGAGGGGATCAAGTCGTTTGTGCATAAGCGACTTGATCCCCTCCGTCCCCTTTTCGGGTCATTCGGGATCGTAGTCGAGGTTGGAGGCCAGCCAGCGCTCGGCCTGGGCGCGCTCCACGCCCTTGCGCCGGGCGTAGTCGGTGACCTGCTCGCGGCTGAGGCGCCCGACCACGAAATACTGGCTTTGCGGATGGCTGAAGTAGTAGCCCGATACCGCGGCGGTCGGAAGCATCGCAAAGCTCTCGGTCAGTTCCATGCCGGCGTTGGCCTCGGCCCGCAGCAGATCGAACAGGCGCCGCTTCTCGCTGTGCTCGGGGCACGCCGGATAGCCGGGAGCGGGGCGGATGCCACGGTACTGCTCATCGATCAGGGCGTCGTTGTCCAGCGTTTCGGCCTGGTCATAACCCCAGAATTCCGTACGTACACGCTGATGCAGGCGCTCGGCCAGGGCTTCGGCGAAGCGGTCGGCCAGGGCCTTCAGCAGGATCGCGTTGTAGTCGTCATGCTCGGCTTCGAAGTGCGCCACGCGGGCATCGATGCCGATGCCGGCAGTGACCGCGAACGCGCCGATCCAGTCCTGCCTGCCGCTGTCGGTCGGCGCGATGAAATCGGCCAGGCAGAAATCCGGGCGCTCGGCCGGCTTGTCCACCTGCTGGCGCAGGAAGTGCAGGGTGGTCTCGCCCTGTGGGTGCTGCACGCGCACGTCGTCGCCGACGCTGTTGGCCGGCCACAGGCCGAACACGGCCTTGGCGGTCAGCCACTTCTCGCCGACGATGCGGTCGAGCATCGCGCGGGCATCGCGGTACAGCTCGCTGGCCTGGCTGCCGACGATCTCGTCGGTGAGGATTGCCGGGAACTTGCCGGCAAGCTCCCAGGCCTGGAAGAACGGCGTCCAGTCGATGTACTCGACCAGCTCGGCCAGCGGATAGTCATCGAAGACGTGCAGGCCCGGCTGCTTCGGTGCGGGCGGCGTGTAGTTCCCCCAGTCGCCCTGGAACTTCTGCCCGCGTGCATGTTCCAGCGACACCAGGCGCTTGGCATCGCCACGATTGCGGTGCCGTGCCCGGATCTCGGCATAGTCGGCCTCGTTGGCGGCAACGAAGGCTTCGCGCAGGTCGCGCGAGATCAGCGACTGGGCCACGCCGACCGCGCGCGAGGCGTCCTTCACCCACACCGTAGGCGCTTTGTAGTGCGGGTCGATCTTCAACGCGGTGTGCGCGCGCGAGGTGGTGGCGCCGCCGATCAGCAGCGGCAGATTGAAACCCTGGCGCTCCATCTCGCGGGCGACGTGGCTCATCTCCTCCAGCGAGGGAGTGATCAGACCGGACAGGCCGATCAGGTCGGCGTTGTGCTCGCGCGCGGCATCGAGGATCTTCTGCGCCGGCACCATCACGCCAAGGTCGACCACCTCGAAGTTGTTGCAGGCCAGGACCACGCCGACGATGTTCTTGCCGATGTCATGCACATCGCCCTTCACCGTGGCCATGATGATCTTGCCGTTGCTCTTGGCAGTGTCGCCGCTGCGCGCCTTCTCCGCCTCGATGTACGGCAGGAGGTAGGCCACGGCCTTCTTCATCACACGCGCGGATTTCACCACCTGCGGCAGGAACATCTTGCCGGCGCCGAACAGGTCACCGACGATGTTCATGCCGTCCATCAGCGGGCCCTCGATCACGTCCAGTGGGCGGCTGGAGGCCTGTCGGGCCAGTTCGGTGTCTTCCTCAACGAAGGCATTCAGGCCGTGCACCAGTGCATGCGCCAGGCGCTGCGCCACCGGCTTGTCGCGCCAGGCCAGGTCTTCGGTCTTCGCCGCACCCTTCCTGCCCTTGTAGCGCTCGGCGATCTCCAGCAGGCGTTCGGTGGCATCGCTGCGGCGGTTGAGGATCACATCCTCCACGCGCTCACGCAGCTCCGGCTCCAGCTCATCGTAGATCGGCATGGCACCGGCATTGACGATGCCCATGTCCATGCCGGCGGCGATGGCGTGGTACAGGAACACCGAATGGATGGCCTGGCGCACCGTTTCGTTGCCGCGGAACGAGAACGAGACGTTGGAGACACCACCGGAGACGTGGCAGTGCGGCAGCGTCTGCTTGATGATGCGGGTGGCTTCGATGAAGTCCACCGCATAGTTGTCATGTTCTTCGATGCCAGTGGCGACGGCGAAGATGTTCGGGTCGAAGATGATGTCCTGCGGCGGGAAGCCGATCTCGTCGACCAGGATGCGGTAGGCGCGGGTACAGATCTCGACCTTGCGCGCACACGTATCGGCCTGCCCGCTTTCATCGAAGGCCATGACCACCGCGGCGGCGCCATAGCGCAGGACCTTGCGCGCGTGTTCGCGGAAAAGCGCCTCGCCTTCCTTCAGCGAGATCGAGTTGACCACGCTCTTGCCCTGCAGGCACTTCAGGCCGGCCTCGATCACGCTCCACTTGGAGGAGTCGACCATCACCGGGATGCGGGCGATGTCCGGCTCGGACATGATCAGGTTGAGGTAGCGGGTCATCGCCGCTTCCGAATCGATCAGGCCCTCGTCCATGTTGACGTCGAGGATCTGCGCGCCGCTCGCCACCTGCTGGCGGGCCACGTCCACGGCTTCTTCGTAGCGGCCTTCCTTGATCAGCTTGCGGAACTGCGCACTGCCGGTCACGTTGGTGCGTTCGCCGACGTTGATGAACAGCAGGTCCGGGGTGATGACCAGGGGTTCCAGGCCGGACAGGCGGGTAGGGCGGACAGGCGTCATGGCAGGCGTCGGCTCAGCAGCAATAGGGCGGGAAGTGCGGAACGGTGGCGGCGACATTCATGCGGCCTGCTCCCGGGTGCCGGGCAGTGCGCGCGGCGGCAGCCCGGCCACAGCCGCGGCAATGGCGCGGATATGGTCGGGCGTGGAGCCGCAGCAGCCGCCGACCAGGTTCAGCAGGCCATCTTCGGCGAAGCCTCGCAGGGTGCTGGCCATGTCCTCCGGCGTCTCGTCATACTCGCCGAAGGCATTGGGCAGACCGGCATTGGGGTGTGCGCTGACGTAGCAGTCGGCGACCTGCGCAAGGGTTTCCACGTGCGGTCGCATCGCATCGGCGCCCAGCGCGCAGTTCAGCCCGATCGACAGCGGCCGAGCATGCGCCAGCGAGGCATGGAAGGCTTCCGCAGTCTGCCCGGACAGGGTGCGACCGGAAGCGTCGGTGATGGTGCCGGAGATCATCACCGGCAACCGCGCGCCGCGCGCATCGAACGCTTCCTCCAGCGCATACAGCGCGGCCTTGGCGTTGAGCGTGTCGAAGATGGTCTCGACCATGATGGTGTCGGCGCCGCCGTCGATCAGGCCCTCGATGGCTTCGCGGTAGGTGTCGCGCAGTTCGTCGAAGCTGGTGTTGCGGAAGCCCGGATCGTTCACGTCCGGGCTGATCGAGGCGGTGCGGCTGGTCGGGCCGACCACCCCGATCACGAAGCGCGGCTTCCCCGGGGTGGTTGCGGCCACGGCGTCACAACAGGCGCGCGCGACCGCAGCGCCGGCCTTGTTCAACTCGTACACCAGGTGTTCGAGGTGGTAGTCGGCCTGGCTGACCGAGGTTGCATTGAAGGTGTTGGTCTCGACCAGGTCCGCGCCCGCTTCCAGGTAGGCGGTGTGGATGTCTGCGACGATCTGCGGCCGGGTCAGCAGCAGCAGATCATTGTTGCCCTTCAGGTCATGGCCCTCCGGTGCCGCGTGGTCGCAGCCCGGGCCATGTGCATGGTCGTAACCGCCGGCGAAGCGTTCGCCACGGTAATCGTCTTCCTGCAGGCCGTGGCGCTGGATCATCGTTCCCATCGCACCGTCGATGATCAGGATCCGCTCGCGCAGGGCGTCGAGCAGGGCGTTGGCACGCTCAGGATGCAACCAGGGCAGGGCAGGCATGGCGTTCTCGGGCTCAGGGTTTGTGGGCGATCAGCGAAATCACTTCGAAGTGCGGCGGACGCTTCTCGCGGGTGACCGTCTCCAGGCTGGACACCTGCAGGCCGGCCTTGTCGACGAACCTGCGCAGCTCCTTGTCGCTGAAGCCGAGGTTGACGTGGCCGTAGGCCTCCACCGCGGCCTTGTGTTCATGGCGGGCCAGGCTGCACAGCAGCAGGCGCCCGCCCGGGCGCAGCACGCGCGCGCCTTCGGTCACCGCCTGCGCCGGCTTGCTGGCGTAGGTCAGCGCGTGCATCAGCACTACCAGATCGAAACTGTTGTCCTTGAAGGGCAGCGCATGCATGTCGCCCTCGCGCACTTCCACGTTGGGCAGACGGCGCAGGCGCTCGCTGGCGGCGGCGACCACGCGCGCGCTGGTGTCGATGCAGATGTAGCGCTTGGCATGCGGGGCCACCAGTTCGGCCAGCACGCCGTCACCAGAGGCGATGTCCAGCACGTCGCCGGTCTCCAGCAGCGGCAGCGCGGTGCGGGCGAGGGCTTCCCAGGTGCGCCCCGGGGAGTAGTGGCGTTCCATGTCGCCGGCCACGCTGTCGGCCCAGTTCTGGTCGGAGGCGCGGTGGGCCAGCACGGCAGCGACGCGTTCAGCGTCCTGGCGCAGCAGCGGGTCATCGCTTCCGTTGCTCAAGGCATGCCACAATGCACGCTGCGCCGGGTCCAGCTGGGCCTCGTCGAAGCGGTAATAGGCCGATACGCCGGCACGGCGGTCGCGGACCAGGCCGGCTTCCTTCAGGCGCGCCAGGTGGGTGGACACGCGTGGCTGTGCCAGCCGGGTGATCGCCGACAGTTCGGCCACGGTCAGTTCCTCCTGCTCCAGCAGCGCCAGCAGGCGCACGCGGGTCGCATCGGCGAACACCTTCAGGCGGGTCGACCAGTCTTCAAGATCCATAAATATCTACCTATCGCGATATAGAGATATATTCGCTGAAAGGGCCCGTCGCGGTCAAGTCGCCAGCGTACGGAAACAGCCGGGCCCCGGTACAATCGGGACACCTGGGCGCGCCGTATGTAGCCCATAACTTCATGTACCCGGGAGGGTGTTGTGGATTTCAGCTTTACCGAAGAGCAGTTGATGCTGCAGGACGTTGCGCGGCGCATCGCGCAGGAGAAGATCGCCCCGAGCGCGGAGCACCATGACCGTACCGGCGAGTTCCCGCTCGACAACATCCGCCTGCTGGGCGAGAACGGCCTGATGGGCATCGAAGTGCCGACCGAATACGGTGGCGCGGGCATGGACCCGGTTGCGTACGTGCTGGCGATGGTGGAGGTCGCCGCCGCCGACGCAGCCCATTCGACCATCATGTCGGTCAACAACTCGCTGTTCTGCAACGGCATCCTCACCCACGGTACCGAGCAGCAGAAGCAGACCTACGTGCGTGCCATCGCCGAGGGCGAGGCCATCGGCGCGTTCGCGCTGACCGAGCCGCAGTCCGGCTCCGATGCCACCGCCATGCGCTGCCGCGCGGTGAAGCAGGCCGACGGCACCTTCGTCATCAACGGCAAGAAGAGCTGGATCACCTCCGGCCCGGTGGCCAGGTACATCGTGCTGTTCGCGATGAGCGAGCCGGACAAGGGCGCGCGCGGCATCACCGCCTTCATCATCGATACCGACAAGGCGGGCTTCGGTCGCGGGAAGACCGAGCCGAAGCTGGGCATCCGCGCTTCGGCCACCTGCGAGATCGAGTTCAACGATTACGTGGCGCAGGCCGAAGACGTGCTGGGCCAGGAAGGCGAGGGCTTCAAGATCGCCATGAGCGTGCTCGATGCCGGCCGCATCGGCATCGCTTCGCAGGCCATCGGCATCGCCCGCGCCGCCTATGAGGCGACCCTGGAGTACGTGAAGGAGCGCAAGGCGTTCGGCGCGGCCATCGGCACCTTCCAGATGACCCAGGCCAAGATCGCCGACATGAAGTGCAAGCTGGACGCAGCGCTGCTGCTGACCCTGCGTGCCGCGTGGGTGAAGGGCCAGGGCAAGCGTTTCAGCACCGAAGCAGCGGTGGCCAAACTGACCGCTTCGGAAGCAGCGATGTGGATCACCCACCAGGCGGTGCAGATCCACGGCGGCATGGGGTACTCGAAGGAGATGCCGCTGGAGCGTTACTTCCGTGATGCCAAGATCACCGAGATCTACGAGGGCACCTCGGAGATCCAGCGCCTGGTGATCGCGCGCAACGAGACCGGGTTGCGCTGATGGACGCGACGGGGCGGCGATTGCCGCCCCGTTTCCCTTATGCGATCAACGTGGCAATCGGCAAACGATATCCGTTCCGTTCCATTCACAGACGATCTGCAGCGACTCAGGTGGAGCACCGGGGAACATGTTCACCCCATAGAGGCGACCGGAGTCGATCCATCGATCCAGATCGTCCCGGCTGTTGAAGTTGTAGGTGCCGGCGAAGTGTTGGGCCAGGCCGGGGCTGGTTGCCGCGCCGTCGGGAATCATGTTGCCATTGGCGTCCTTGCTCTGGCCTTGCACGTATCTGGCGGTGTCCACTGACGAAGAGACGATGGCCAGCGTAGTCTTCGAGCCATCGCGCCAGGTGATCCTGTAGATTGCACCGTCGATTCCGAGGGCCTTGCTGACGAAGCTCAGGCCGATCGAGGACAGGAATGTCGCCATGCTGTTCCAGGCCCTCGACGATGTCGTGGCGCCAGTGAATGCCTTGCCCATGGCGCTCTCCAGCCTGAATCGCTCGGTTGCCATCTGCACGACATCGTAGGCGTTGAGGTTCTTGTGCTCTTCCGGGAAGCCTATGCCGTTGGCGTATTGCGGGTCATCAGGATGAACCTCGTACTGGACTCCTCTTCCGGCCCACTGCCGCGGCGCGAACTGTACGGTTGGCACGTTGTTGTCGAGCATCCCCATGATCCGATTGAAGGATGCGTTGATTGGCTCGGGAATCTGCGCCCTGGTGGCGCGATACCGACGCAGCTCGCGATCGTATTCCACATCGAAGCCATGGAGCCGGCGCTGCTGGAAGTCGACGACGATGGTGGGCCCCGTGCCCGAGTAAAGCGCCAGTGCGCGTGGATCGCGACAGTTGTCGCAGACGAGGACGCCTGCCGCATGTGCGTCTTGGACGCTGCTGGCCGCGAAGAGCGCGCCAAGCAGAAGGGCGGGGCGGCTGAAGCGTCGTAGTGTTGCTCTTTCCATGAACTGTCTCCTGGGCGGCATCGGATCGATTGCCGTGGAGGCATCTGGATAGCAACGATCCGGGCGTGCCGCACTTCTGCGCGCCCAGGAATCCAAAGCGGGGGCCTTATGCGAAACCGGTAGACGCCTTGAGCGCCTCATTGTCGGCGCAGCAGTGGAAGGGACTTTTCAGTACAGGCCGTATGCGACCGGTCTCCGGGCAGGCGACATGCCAACGATCCATTGGCATTCCCGCTCCTTGGTCGCAGAATGCTCCACCGTTCATGGACGCCACCACATGCTCATCTATCAAGGCGCAGGGCTGCTGACCCTGCTCACACCGATCGCTGCCGTGCTGCTCATCCTCATCCTGTTCCCGGATCCAGCGGTGGGTCGCGGCAATACTTCACTCAGCCAGGTCCTGCTGGCGTTCGGCCTTGGCTCGGCAATCAACACGGTGCTGGGTTTCGTGCTCAATCGAAAGCCGCGTGCACCTGGGCAGCATGCTCCGCATCACTTCTTCTTCCTGCCGATGCAATGGCCTGCACTGGCGATTGTGGCGGCATGCGTGGTGATCGCAGTGTTGCGCTGAGACGCTGCCCGGACAGCGCCCACCAAGGTTGGCGACTACCGGGTATGCCGTTGCCCCGGTAGATGCCAACCTGGGGCGGCATGGATCCAGAAGCGGCAACAACAAAGGCCCCGGATCGCTCCGGGGCCTTTCTCGTTTCAGTTCACCGCTGGATCAACGATCCGGACGGTGTGCTGCATCCGCGTCGCGCTGGCGTTCCATGAACTCCTTGGACGGTTCATCCAGCTTGTCGCCCAGCATGCGGCGCACGACCACGAAGAACACCGGGATCATCAACAGGCCGAGCAGGGTGGCGAACAGCATGCCGCCGATCACGCCGGTACCGATGGCGTGGCGGGAGTTGGCGCCCGCGCCGGTGGAGATCGCCATCGGGATCACGCCCATGATGAACGCGAACGAGGTCATCAGGATCGGGCGGAAACGCAGGCGGGCCGCTTCGATGGTGGCATCGCGCAGGTTCTTGCCGGCGGCGCGCTGCTCCACCGCGAACTCCACGATCAGGATCGCGTTCTTCGCCGCAAGGCCGATCACGGTGATCAGGCCGATCTTGAAGAACAGATCGTTTGGCAGGCCGCGCAGCATCGACAGGCCGAGGGCACCGAGCACACCCAGCGGCACCACCAGCAGCACCGCCACCGGGATCGACCAGCTCTCATACAGCGCGGCCAGGCACAGGAACACCACTACGATCGACAGCACCAGCAGCAGCGTCGCCGCGTTGCCAGCCAGGATTTCCTGGTAGGACATGCCCGACCAGTCGTAGCCGAAGCCGGCCGGCAGATCGTCGTTGACGATGCTCTCCATGGTCTGCATCGCCTCGCCCGAGCTGGTACCCGGGGCCTGCGAGCCGACGATGTTGATCGCCGAGTAGCCGTTATAGCGGCTCAGCGACGGCGGTGCCGACACCCATTCGGACTTGACCACCGTGTTCAGCGGGATCATCGAATTGGTGCCATCGGCGTTCTTGGTCAGGCTGGAGGGGCTGTAGAAGCTCTTCAGCGATTCCTGGCCGGTGCGGTACGGACCATCGGCCTGCATGGTCACGCGCTTGATGCGGCCTTCGTAGAAGAAGTCGTTGACGTACACCGGGGCCAGCATCAGCTGGATGGTGCTGTACACGTCCGACACCGACATGCCCATCGACTGCGCCTGCACGCGGTCCACATGCAGCTGCAGCTGCGGCGCGTTTTCCAGGCCGTTCGGGCGCACGCCGACCAGGTGGTCCGGCTTCTGCGCGGCCTGGCCGAGCAGGATGTTGCGGGCCTGCGTCAGCTGCTCGTAACCGGCACCGCTGCGGTCCTGCAGCCACATGTCGAAGCCGCCGAACTGGCCAAGGCCCTGCACGGTGGGCAGGTTGACCACGAAGATCTGCGCTTCCTTGATGCCATAGAACGCGCCGTTCATGTTCTGGATGAACTCGGGCGCAGTGAACTTGCGTTCCTCCCACGGCTTCAGGCGGATGAAGCCCATGCCCACGTTCTCACCGGAACCGACGAAGCTGAAGCCGGCCACCTGCAGCATGCCTTCATAGCCATCCTGCTTTTCCAGGATGCCACGCATCTGCGCGAACACTTCGTTGGTCTGGCCATTGGTCGAGCCCGGCGGCAGCTGCACGATCGCCAGCGCATAGCCCTGGTCTTCTTCCGGCAGGAAGCTGCCCGGCATGCGGGTGAACAGGAAGCCGCACAGTGCGGTGAGCACCACGAACAGGATCATCCAGCGCGGCGCATGGCGCACCGCCGAGGTGATGTGGCCGACATAGGTGTGGCTGATCTTGTCGTAGTACTTGTTGAAGGTGCGGTAGACGATGTTCGGATTGTCGTTGTGCGTCGGCTTCAGGAAGGTCGCGCACAGCGCCGGGGTGAAGCCCAGCGCCAGGAACGCCGAGAACGCCATCGAAATGGCGATGGTCAGGGCGAACTGCTTGTAGATCTCACCGGCGGCGCCGCCCTGCAGGGCGGACGGGATGAACACCGCAGCCAGCACGACGGTGATCGCCACCACCGCGCCGGTGATCTGGGTCATCGCCTTCTGCGTGGCCGGCTTCGGCGCCAGGCCTTCCTCGGTCATGATGCGTTCGACGTTCTCGATCACCACGATCGCGTCATCGACCACGATGCCGATCGCCAGCACCATCGCGAACAGGGTCAGCTGGTTGATCGTGAAGCCGATCATCCACATGCCCAGGAAGGTACCGAGCAGCGCCACCGGGATGACCAGGGTCGGGATCAGCGTGGCGCGGAAGTTCTGCAGGAAGATCAGCATCACCAGGAACACCAGGAACACTGCTTCAAACAGCGTCTTGACCACTTCCTGGATCGAGATCTTGACGAAGGTGGTGCTGTCGTACGGCGAGAACCAGGTCACGCCGGCCGGGAAGCTGGGCTGCAGCTCGTCCATCTTGGCGCGCACCGCCTCGGCCACGTTCAGGGCGTTGGCGCCCGGCAGCAGCTGGATGGCGAAGGCACCGGTCGGCTTGCCGTTGTACTGGGTGTCGAAACCGTAGTTGTTGGCACCGAAGGCAACGCGGGCGATGTCCTTCAACAGCACCCGCGAGCCGTCAGCGTTGGCGCGCAGGATGATGTTCTCGAACTCCTGCGGCGAACTGAAGCGGCCTTCGGCCGAGACCGTGGCGGTGAAGTGCTGGCCTTCCGGCGACGGATCCGAGCCAAGCGCACCGGCGGCGAACTGCACGTTCTGCGCGCGCACCGCAGCCAGCACCTGGCTGGCCGACAGGCCATAACCCTGCATCTTTTCCGGGTTCAGCCAGATGTTCATGGCGTACTCGGAACCGAACTGCTGGGTGCTGCCGACGCCGGGGATACGCGAGACCTGGTCGAGCACGCGCGAACCAACGATGTCGTTCAGCGCATCACGGTTGATGGTCGGGGTATCGGACTGCAGCGCCACCATCATCAGGAAGCCGGCGTTGGCCTTGGCCACCACCACGCCCTGCTGGGTCACTTCCGAAGGCAGTCGTGGCGTGGCCAGCGAGACCTTGTTCTGCACCTGCACCTGGGCGATGTCCGGATCGGTACCCGTCTCGAAGGTCAGGGTGATCTGCGCACGGCCGTTGGACGACGAGGAAGAGCTGAAGTACAGCAGGTGATCGATACCGGTCAGCTGCTGCTCGATCACCTGGGTGACCGATTTTTCCGTGGTGTCGGCACTGGCGCCCGGGTAGGTGGCCGAGACGGTGACCTGCGGCGGGGCGATGTTGGGATAGGACTCCACGCCCAGGTTGAGGATCGCGATCACGCCGCTGAGCGAGATCAGGATCGCCACCACCCAGGCGAAGACTGGATGTTCGATGAAAAATTTAGGCATGACGGAAGGTTCCCGTTACTGCTTGTTCGAATCGGTGGCGGCCGGCTTGGCCGCATCGGCCTGCTCGGGCTTGGCCGCGTCGGCCGGTGCCTTGCCAGCAGCCGGTGCGGTGCCCGCCGGAGCGGCGCCGCCTGCGGCCGGCTTGCCGTTGGCGTCCTGCCCCGGGCTCCACGGCTTGGCCACCGCCGGTGCACCTTCCTTGACCTTCTGCACGCCGGCCACGATCACCTTGTCGCCGGCGGCCAGGCCGTCGCTGACCAGCCAGTTGCCGTTCTGCGCGCCATCGGTCTTCACGTTCTTGCGCACGACCTTGCCGTCGGCGCCGACCACCATCACGTAGCCGCCGGTGGTGTCGCGCAGCAGGGCCTGCTGCGGTACCAGGAAGGCATTGTTGCGTTCGCCCAGGTTGGCCTGGAAGCTGACGAAGGCGCCCGGCAGCAGGATCTGCTGTGGGTTCGGCAGCAACGCGCGCAACGACACCGCACCGGTGGCCGGGTCGACCGTGGTCGAGGAGAAGTCCAGGGTGCCCGGCTCGCTGTAGGTGCTGCCATCGGCCAGCTTGACGTTCACCGTGGCCTTGCCGTCGCCCGACAGCGCCAGCGCGCCCTTGGCCTGTTGCGCGCGCAGCTGGGTCAGCTCGTCCACGCTCAGCGAGAAGTTCACGTACAGCGGGTCGAGCTGGTCGACGGTGGTCAGCAGGGTCACATCGCCCTGGCCGACCAGCGCGCCTTCGGTGACCTGCTGCTTGTTGGCCACGCCGCTGATCGGTGCGGTTACTTCGGTGTAGCCCAGGCTGATGCGCGAGGAAGTCACTGCTGCTTCGGCCTGCTTGACCGCCGCCAGCGCGGTACGCTCGGCCGATTCAGCGTTGTCCAGGTCGGACTTGGAGACAAACTGCTGCGGCGCCAGCGAACGTGCACGGTCGGCGGCCACCTTGGCGTTGGCGTAGGTCGCGCGGGCCGACGCCAGCTGTGCTTCGGAGGCGTTGAGCGAGGCACGCAGCGGCGCCGGGTCGATCAGGAACAGGGTCTGGCCCTGCTTGACCTGCGAGCCTTCCTGGTAGACGCGCTTGAGCAGCACGCCCGGCACGCGCGCACGCACGTCGGCGCTGCGGAACGGCGACAGGCGACCGACCAGCTCGCGCTGCAGCGGCAGGGTCTGCGGCTTGGCGTCGATCACGCCCACCTCCGGCGGCGGGGGCGTCTGCTGTTCCGGCTTCTTGCAGGCAGCCAGCGCGACAGCAACGGCGCACGTCAAGGCAAGGGTGCGGAGTGGGGCGGTCATCAGGAGGAACTCCGGGGTTGGTTTGAAGACGGGGCCGGCGACGGCTGAGGCGCGAAGGCGCGCAGGAAGCTGTCGACGGAGAACTCTGCCCAGCGCCGACGCAGCCGCGCGTCATCACGATGGGGGGTATGGAAACGCTGTTTGTCGAAATCCTGACCGGCAATCATGCTCAGCAGCAGTTCGGCCATGAAGTGCGGGTCGTCATGCCGGAGCTGGCCACGCATGCAAACGGTTTCAATCCATTCAGCAAGATGAAGCGTCAGTGCGCCGGCTCCGTGCCGGTACAGCGTACGCGCCTCTTCGGGAAACTGGGCCGCGTCGGCGGCGATCAGCCGGCAGGCCTGGCCCACGTGCGGTTGGTTGAAGTGCTCCAGGAAGTCGGTGGCGAACTGGAGCAGGCTGGCACGCAGGTCGTCAGTGCGGAGTGCACGAACCATGGCGCCGGTAGCGTGGCCGACGTGGCGCTGCATCACCCGGCGCAGCAGTTCCTGCTTGCTGCCGTAGCGCGAGTACAGGGTCTGCTTGGAGCAGCCGGCGTGCTGGGCCACCGCCTCCATGCTCATCTGCATGCCCTGCTGGGCCAGCAGTTCGCGTACGGCGTCGAACACACGCTCATCGCGTGCATCGAGGGCAACGGGGAGGTAGGCCGGGTTCACGCGGTGGACTATACCGTCCAGTTCAGGATTGTGGAATCGCATCGGCGTCGCCGCGTGTGTCTTCCGGTAACACGTTTTGCCGATCCTGTCGGCAGTGCTGAAACAGGCGCCAGCACCATACCGGTGCGAACTGAATAGGCGTTTGAACCGCAGCAAACCCGAATCTGCTTATTCCGTCCTGCAGCAAGGCCTTTTCGCGCGGTAGGGCTACAATTTCATTTTCCCAACTGAGCAAGCGCATCGCTCTGCCATGAAACCGCAAAAAACCGCAGCCAAGACCGTGAAGAACAAGACGAAACCAGCAGAGTCGGAGGTCGCAGTGACCGCTGGTTTCTCCCTGGAGCCGGTGTACACGGCCTTGCGCAAGCGCTACCCCGCGGCCGCACAGGCCGAAGCAGTGGCCTTTGCCACTGACTTCTACAAGCGCATGGAATCGGACGAGTTCCCGCACCACAGCGCTGAAGAGTGGGCCGCTCTCGCGGCTGAGACGCTGGAATTCGCGCGTGCCCGCAAGGCCGGCAAGGCCAACGTCCGCGTGTTCAATCCGACCGCGAAGGCCAACGGTTGGGAATCGCCGCACACCGTGCTGCAGATCGTCAACGATGACATGCCGTTCCTCGTCGATACGGTCACCATGTCGCTGGCCGAGCAGGGCGTGGGCGTCCACGTGCTGGGCCACCCGGTGCTGCGCTTCACCCGCGACAAGGCCGGCAAGCTGGTCAAGGTCGGCGAGGGTGATGCCGAGTCGGTGATGCTGCTGGAGATCGACCGCCAGCCGGCCGAAGCCATGGCCGCCATCGAACAGGCCATCAACAAGGCGCTGGACGAAGTACGCGCGATCGTGCGCGACTGGCAGCCGATGAAGGACAAGGCACTGGCACTGGCCGACGACCTGGGCAAGCGCCAGCTGCCGGTCGACGATGCATCGCGCAAGGAAGCACAGGAGTTCCTGCGCTGGGCCGCCGACAACCACTTCACCTTCTTCGGCTACCGCGAGTACCGCGTCGAGAAGCAGGGCAAGGAAGACGTACTGGCGCCGCTGAACGACACCGGCCTGGGCCTGATGCGCGGCAAGGACAAGTCCGCGGCCCGCCCGGTCAAGACCCTGGCCGCGCAGGGCCTGAACGCCACGTCCGGCCTGAAGGACGCGCTGATCCTGACCAAGACCAATGCCCGTTCGCGCGTGCACCGCGCCGGCTACATGGACTACATCGGCGTGCTGGAATTCGACGCCAAGGGCAAGATCATCGGCGAGCAGCGCTTCCTTGGCCTGTTCACCTCCGGTGCCTACAACCGTCGCCCGTGGGAGATCCCGCTGGTGCGCCAGCGCCATGAGCACGTGATGAAGCAGTCGGGCCTGGCCCCGGCCAGCCACAGTGGCAAGGCCCTGCGCCACATCCTGGAAACGCTGCCGCGCGAAGAACTGTTCCAGTCCAGCGAGGACGAACTGTTCCGCACCGCGATGGGCGTGCTGGGCCTGCAGGAACGCGTGCGCAGCCGCCTGTTCCTGCGCCGCGACAAGTACAGCCGTTTCATTTCCGCGCTGGTCTACCTGCCGCGCGAGCGCTTCAACACCGACGTGCGCCTGCGCATCGAGGCGATGCTGAAGGACGCGCTGCACGGTGAGTACGTGGATAGCTCGGTGGTGCTGGGCGAATCGCCGCTGGCCCAGGTGCACCTGATCGTGCGCCCGAAGCCGGGTGAAATGCTCGACGTTGATACCGCCGAACTGGAGCAGAAGCTGGCCCAGGTGCTGCGCAACTGGCAGGACGACCTGCGCGAAGCGCTGGTGGCCCGCCACGGCGAGACCGAAGGCCTGCGCATCGCCGCGCGTATCGGCAAGGCGCTGCCGGCCGGCTACATCGAAGACAACAGCACCGCGGTCGCAGCCAACGATGTCAGCCAGCTTGATGCCCTGACCGGCCCGGACGACCTGCGCCTGAGCCTGCAGGCCGTGCCGCGCGAAAGCGGTGATGGCCTGCGCCTGAAGCTGTATCGCCAGCTGGACGACATCCCGCTGTCGGACGCGCTGCCGATGATGGAAAACATGGGCCTGCGCGTGATCGCCGAGCGTCCGTACCGCCTGTCGGTCGACAACGCCCCGGTGTACGTGCAGGACTTCGAGGTCGAATCGACCGCCGGCGCGATCGATGCCGCCAGCGTCGATGAAGCCTTCGGCGAGACCTTCGCCCGCGTCTGGCACGGCGATGCCGAGAACGATGGCTTCAACCGCCTGGTGCTGGCTGCCGGCCTGCACTGGCGCCAGGTCGCCATGCTGCGTGGCTACTGCAAGTACCTGCTGCAGACCGGCGTGCCGTTCTCGCAGGCCTACGTGGAAGGCACCTTCGCGCGCTACCCGCTGCTGGCCCGACTGCTGGTCGAGCTGTTCGAAGCGCGCTTCGATCCGGCTACCGGCCACGAGAGCAAGGATGACATCGCCGCCGGCCAGGCCCAGCTGAAGGCCCACTTCGATGTGCTGGCTGCTGGCGACGACGCCACCCTTAAGGTGCTCAAGACCGTGGTCGACGCCCGCAAGGGTGACCGCGACGCGCAGATGCAGGCCGCGCGCGATGCGCTGCTGAAGCTGATGGACCGTGTGTCCAGCCTGGACGAGGACCGCATCCTGCGCTCGTTCATGGGCGTGATCGACGCGACCCTGCGCACCAGCTACTACCAGACCGATGCCAACGGTCAGCACGGCCATGTCATCAGCTTCAAGTTTGATTCGGCGCTGGTGCCGGACCTGCCGAAGCCGCGCCCGTACCGCGAGATCTTCGTCTACGGCCCGCGCGTGGAAGGTACCCACCTGCGCTTCGGCGCGGTCGCCCGTGGTGGCCTGCGCTGGTCGGACCGTCGCGAAGACTTCCGTACCGAAGTGCTGGGCCTGGTCAAGGCACAGATGGTCAAGAACACCGTGATCGTGCCGGTCGGCGCGAAGGGCGGCTTCTTCGCCAAGACCCCGCCGGTGAACGGCGACCGCGACGCGATCTTCGCCAACGGCGTGGCCTGCTACAAGCTGTTCATCCAGGGCCTGCTGGACATCACCGACAACATCGTCAACAACAAGATCGTGCCGCCGGTGGATGTCGTGCGCCACGACATGGACGATCCGTACCTGGTGGTGGCCGCCGACAAGGGCACCGCGACCTTCTCCGACATCGCCAACGGCCTGGCCATCGCGCACGGCTTCTGGATGGGCGATGCGTTCGCCTCCGGTGGTTCGGTTGGCTATGACCACAAGGGCATGGGCATCACCGCACGCGGTGCGTGGGAATCGGTCAAGCGCCACTTCCGTGCGCTGGGCCGTGACAGCCAGACCCAGGACTTCACTGCGGTCGGCGTCGGCGACATGTCCGGCGACGTGTTCGGCAACGGCATGCTGCTGTCGCGCCACATCCGCCTGGTCGCTGCCTTCGACCACCGCCACATCTTCCTGGACCCGAACCCGGATGCGGCCACCACGTTCGTCGAACGTGAGCGCCTGTTCACCGTGCCGCGTTCGAGCTGGGCGGACTACGACGCCAAGCTGATCAGCAAGGGCGGCGGCGTGTACCCGCGCAGCCTGAAGTCGATCGAGATCACCCCGCAGGTGCGTGAAGCGCTGGGCCTGGATGACAACGTCAAGGCGCTGTCGCCGAACGATCTGATGAGCGCGATCCTGAAGGCACCGGTCGACCTGCTGTGGAACGGCGGCATCGGTACCTACGTGAAGGCTGCCAGCGAGCAGCACAGCGATGTCGGCGACCGCGCCAACAATGCCCTGCGCGTGAACGGTGGCGAGCTGCGCTGCAAGGTGGTGGGCGAGGGCGGCAACCTGGGCATGACCCAGCTGGGCCGCATCGAAGCCGCCCAGGCCGGCGTGCTGCTCAACACCGACTTCATCGACAACTCGGCCGGTGTGGACACCTCCGACCACGAAGTCAACATCAAGATCCTGCTCAACGATGTGGTGCGGGCCAAGAAGCTGACCGTCGAGCAGCGCAACAAGCTGCTGGCCTCGATGACCGATGAAGTCGCCGAGCTGGTGCTCAATGACAACTACCGCCAGAACCAGGCGCTGAGCCTGATGGAGCGGATGGCGGTCAAGCGCCTGGGTTCCAAGCAGCACTTCATCCGTACCCTGGAACAGCAGGGCCTGCTGGATCGCCAGATCGAGTTCCTGCCGTCCGACGCCGAGCTGTCCCAGCGCAAGGCACGCGGCCAGGGCCTGACCCGCCCGGAACTGTCGGTGCTGCTGTCCTACTCGAAGCTGGTGGCGTTTGCCCAGCTGCTGGAATCGGACATCCCGGAAGATCCGTACCTGTCCAAGGAACTGCAGCGTTACTTCCCGACCCCGCTGCAGAAGAAGTACGCCGACGCGATGGAGCGTCACCGCCTGAAGCGCGAAATCATCGCCACGGCCGTGACCAACCAGACCATCAACCGCATGGGCGCCACCTTCCTGATGCGCATGCAGGAAGACACCGGCCGTTCCATCGCCGAGGTCGCCAAGGCCTACACCATCAGCCGCGAAACACTGGATGCGCGCGCGCTGTGGGCGCAGATCGATGCACTCGACGGCAAGGTGCCGGAGTCGGTGCAGATCGACGCACTGGAAGTGATCTGGAAGCTGCAGCGTTCGTTCGTGCGTTGGCTGCTGTCGCGCCCGGGCGCGATGCCGGGCATCACCGAAGCGGTCAACCGCTACCAGGGTCCGTTCAACGACATCCGCGTTGCCTCGGGTGTGCTGCCGGATTCGCAGCGTCCGACCTACGAAGCCCTGGTGGCCGAGTGGAAGGAAAAGGGCCTGCCGTCCGCGCTGGCGCAGCAGCTGGCCGAACTGCACTTCCTGGAGCCGGCGTTCGACATCATCGAACTGGCCCGCACCCGCAAGCTGAAGCCGGTGGACGTGTCCAAGGTCCACTTCCGCCTGGGCGATGCCCTGCAGCTGCCGTGGCTGTTCGAGCAGGTCGATGCGCTGGAGGTCAACGGTCGTTGGCACGCCGTGGCACGTGGCGTGCTGCGTGACGAGCTGGCCGCCAACCACCGCAACCTGGCCGGCCAGGTGCTGGGCACCAAGGGCAGCAGCGCGGAGGCCAAGGTCGCAGCCTGGATGGGCCGTGACGACAACAGCCTGCGCTTCACCCTGGCGATGCTGGCCGAACTGGCCGAGCAGAAGACCCTGGACTACCCGACCGTTTCGGTCGCGGTGCAGCGCCTGGGCCAGCTGGCGGCACACGGCGCGTAAGTGAAGTAGTGCCAGGCCATGCCTGGCATGCGTGAACCGGAACGGCCCCGCGAAAGCGGGGCCGTTCTGCATTGCACGGTAGTGCCGGCCGCTGGCCGGCAGCCGCATGAACCGCAACCGGGTGCAGCTGCCGGCCAGCGGCCGGCACTACCGGGTATGCTCTTGCAGGCACACCCACCCGGATCCACCGATGAGCGACACCCCCCGCATCGCTTTCCTGGCCAGCACCGCCGAGCCCGCGCAGATGGCCCGCGCGGCGATGATCTCGCGTTATGGCGATCACGCGCCGGAGCAGGCCGACGTGCTGTGCCCGCTGGGGGGCGACGGCTTCATGCTGCAGACCCTGCATCGGCATGGGCACCTGGGCAAGCCGGTGTTCGGCATGAAGCTGGGCACGGTCGGCTTCCTGATGAACCAGTACCGTGGAGACGACGACGTGCAGGCCCGCATCGCACGCGCAGAACCGGCCAACCTGCGCCCGCTGGAAATGGTGGCGCTGACCGAGTCCGGCACCAGTACCGGTTCGCTGGCCTACAACGATGTTTCGCTGCTGCGCCAGACCCGGCAGGCCGCGCATATCGGTATCGATCTGAACGGCCAGGAGCGCGTGGCCGAACTGATCGGCGACGGCGTGCTGGTGGCCACCCCGGCCGGCAGCACCGCCTACAACTATTCCGCGCATGGTCCGGTGCTGCCGCTGGGCTCGCACACCATCGCGCTGACGCCGTTGGCCCCGTACCGGCCGCGGCGCTGGCGCGGCGCGATCCTGAAGGCCGATACCGAAGTGCGCTTCCGCGTGCTCGATCCGTACAAGCGCCCGGTCAGCGTGACTGCCGATTCGCACGAGACCCGCGACGTGGTCGAGGTGACCATCCGTGAGTCGAAGGACCGCCGCGTGACCCTGCTGTTCGACCCGGAGCACAACCTGGAAGACCGGATCCTGAGCGAACAGTTCGTTTTTTGAGGACAATGGGCAGCCGGCCGTGCCGACCGCTTGAAGGACCCCCACCGATGGGCGACAACTCCCCCCGTTTGCTGACCGTCGCGGTGACCTCGCGCGCGCTGTTCGACCTCGAGGAAAGCCACGCGCTGTTCGAGAGCGATGGCGTGGCGGCCTATGCCGAATTCCAGCGCCAGCACGAGGACGATATCCTCGGCCCCGGCGTGGCGTTTCCGGTGGTACGCAAGCTGCTGGCTTTGAACCAGGGCGCCAGCCCGGAGAATCCTCGCGTCGAGGTGATCCTGCTGTCGCGCAACTCGGCCGATACCGGCCTGCGCATCTTCAATTCCATCCAGCACTACGGCCTGGGCATCATCCGCGCAACGTTCACCGCCGGCGAGCCGACCTGGCCGTACGTGAAGCCGTTCGGCACCGACCTGTTCCTGTCGGCCAACCCGGAATCGGTGCGCAGCGCGCTGCGCCACGGCATCGCCGCGGCGACCATCCTGCCCAAGCCGCCCGGCGAGACCGCGGCAGCGGCGGCCGACCAGATCGATACCGGGCGCCCGGCCGGCCAGTTGCGCATCGCCTTCGACGGTGACGCGGTGATCTTCGGTGACGAGAGTGAGCGCATCTCACGCGAGCAGGGCGTGGAGGCATTTGGCCGGCATGAGCGTGAACGGGCCCGCGAACCCCTCAGCGGCGGCCCGTTCCGCGGTTTCCTGTCGGCCCTGCATACGCTGCAGGAAGTATTCCCGGCCGACGAAAGCGCACCGATCCGCACTGCGCTGGTGACCGCACGCTCGGCACCGGCGCATGAGCGGGTAATCCGCACCCTGCGCGAGTGGGGAGTGCGCCTGGACGAAGCGCTGTTCCTCGGCGGCCGCCACAAGGGGCCGTTCCTGCAGGCGTTCGGTGCCGACATCTTCTTCGATGATTCGCAGCACAACATCGACAGTGCGCGAGAGCATGTGGCCGCCGGCCACGTACCGCACGGTGTCGCCAACGAGGGGTGAAACCATGCCGGGTGGGTGCCAACCGTTGGTTGGCACAGCCATGCATCGGCGCCCACCAAGCTGGGCATCTACCAGAGCGCTGTACCGCGGTAGTCGCCAACCTTGGTTGGCGCCGTCCTGGGTCCATGCCCACCAAGGTGGGCACCTACCGAAAGCAGCACCGTCGAAGGGCATGACCCGTCACGGGGTGGCCGACATCCCCAACCGCAGATCCACCACCTTCCAGCGCATGCCCTGCGGTTCCAGCACCACTTTCATCGGCGGCTGGTCGGGGCCGCGATCGACGTCGATCACGAAGCGGTCCAGCGCTTCGAAGTGATGCTCGGCGTTCTTCAATGGCCGTGCCGGCTCGGTCGCGCCGAAGGCATCACTGCCCTGCAGTTCATTGCGGCCGCGCTTCCACAGCACGTGGCCCTGCAGCATTGCGCCGATGCCGGTCGGGGTCACCATGGTCTCCACCGCTGCACCGCCGATCTGGTCGCCGAGGCCGTACAGCAGGGCGCCGAACGGGCTGGCCGCTACATCCGGGCCGGCCTGGCGTACCAGATAGTCGTTGAGCTGGGCGCGCAGGCTGCTGCGCACGCGAGGGAAATCGACATAGCGTTCCAGTCGCGCCGTGTCGCGTTCTTCGATGGCCCTGGACAGGCCGTGCACGGCCATGTACGGGCCGCCGAACCACCACGCAGCCAAGGCCAGGACCAGCAGCACAGCCAGTGCAGTGAGCTTCTTCATGCTGTCCAGACTGCCGCAAGTGAGGCAGCCAGTGGTGAACGGCAGGTGATGCGGCTCAGAACTCCAGGTCCAGCGCCGCGCACAGGTAGTCAACGAACGGGCCGAGCCCAGCCAGGTCCTTGCCCAGCGTGGACAGCAGGCGTGGGCCGGTCATGGTGGCATCGTCCAGCGAGCGCCACATCACCCAGTTGCGGTGCTTGAGGTCGTCGATGAACTCGAAGTCGGCCGGGAAGCCACGCGGGGGCCGCACCAGCTTTTCGCTCTCCTCGAAATCGAAGCGTTTGCGCAGGGCCGGTGCATGCGCGGCGGCCTTCCAGCTGCCCGGATTGTCGAGGATGAAGTGGCGTACGCGGCGCTGGGTTTCCGGTTCCGGATGCCACAGGCCAGCGCCGACGAAGCTCTCGCCCGGCTGCAGGTGCACGTAGAACGAGGGCGCGGCCACTTCGCGGCGGCGCTCATGGAACAGGCGTGCACCCTGCCAGGTCTTGTACGGCGACTTGTCGTTGGAAAAACGCGCGTCACGATGGATGCGGAACAGCGAGCCACCGACGCCACGGGTATCGGCGCGGAAGTGCTCGCTGACCTCGGCCAGCGCCGGCTGCAGGTCGCCCAGCAGGCGCAGGAACGGTTGCCGCACGTGGTCTTCGTACTGCTGGCGGTGATCGTTGAACCAGGCCTTGTCGTTGTGCCGCGCAAGGCTGCGCAGGAACTTGAAGCTGGCGTCCGAGAAATAAGTGCTCACAGCGTCTCCTGCATGTGCTGGCCCCAGTCGCGCAGCGATTGCAGCAGGGCCTGGCGCCGGGTGTCATCGGGCGCTTCAGCGGCCAGTGCATCCAGCTGCTGCTGGTACTGGGGCAGGTTGAGTTCGCCCAGGCCGCCGTCTCCGAGCAGGCGCTGGCGGCGGTAATCCTGCCAGCGCTGGCGTTCAGGCGGCGCGAGGCTGTCGGGATGATTGCGCGCGCGGTAGCGGAACAGCAGCTCCGGCAGGCGCGGGTCGCGGAAGCGACCTTCCAGCGCGGCCAGCTGCTCGGGCGCAGTGGTGCGTGCAAGCGCAAGCAGCGGCTTGTCACCGTTGCCGAGGAAGCCGTCGTACAGCGAGGCATCGACGTCGGCCACGGTGGCGGCGCGGGGCTGGTTGTAGACCTGCCGGGCTTTTTCGGCCAGCTGCGGGGCGAACGCGCGCAGGCGTTCCACCTTGGCTTCGATCGCAGCCACATCCAGGCCGAGGCGCGCGTGGTCATCGGCGCGCAGGTGGTTCCAGGCGATCAGCGCCGGCACCTTGTTCAGATGCACTTCCTTCAGAGGTACCCGTGCCACGCCTTCGGGCAGCTCGCTGGCGCGCATGTACAGGCGCTGTGCGATCACCTCGGCCGGCAGTTCCAGCAGGTCGTCGATCTCGCCTTCCAGGTCGAACACGATCACCCGGTTGTTGATGGTCGGGTGCACGGCCAACGGCAGCACCGGTGCCGCGCACAGGCGGCTGGCCGGGTAGCGCATGGAAATGTGCAGCACCGGCTTCATCGCGGCCACGTCCAGCAGGCCGCCGACGAAGCGCTTGTCGCGCAGCTTCAGGGCGTAGTCCCACAGGCGTGGTTGCGACTGCTTGAACAGCCGCGCCATGCCGATGGTGGCGCGCACGTCGGACAGTGCTTCGTGTGCATCGCCTTCGCGCACGTGGTTGGCTTCGGCCAGATGTTCGAGCTTGAACGAGGTGGCGCCATCCTCGCGCAGCGGCCACCGGATGCCGTCCGGGCGCATCGCGCGCATCAGCCGCAGCATGTCCAGCAGGTCCCAGCGCGAATTACCGTTGCGCCACTCGCGTTCGTACGGGTCGTGGAAGTTGCGGAACAGCCCGTAGCGGACGAACTCATCGTCGAAGCGCAGCGTGTTGTAGCCCAGCGCGCAGGTGCCGGGGCGCGACAGCTGCTCGTTGATGCGGTCGAAGGCCTCGGCCTCGCTGATGCCTTCGGCCAGTGCCTGCTGCGGGGTGATGCCGGTAACCAGGGTGGCCATCGGCGAGGGCAGCAGGTCATCGGCCGGGCGCACGAAGAAGCTGACCGGGGTGTCGATTTCGTTGAGATCGGCGTCGGTGCGGATGGCGGCGAACTGCGAGATGCGCGTGCGCCGCGGGTCCTGGCCGAAGGTTTCCAGATCGTAGAACAGGAAGCTGTCAGCCATCAGTGCGCGCCCTCCAGGACCGGCAGCTGCGCGTGGATCTGCGCTTCCAGCGCGGCCCAGTCGATGTTGTCCAGTGAATCGTGGCCGGTGGTGGCGGCCACCAGCATGTCGCGTTGCAGTTCGGTGCGGCGCAGTGCCTCGGCGTACGGCGTGTGCAGGAAGGTGACCATCGTGTAGTGCGGCACGAAGCGGGTCGGCCAGCGCCGCTGCAGTTCCTGTTCCAGTTCGCGCTGCAGCAGGAATGCAGGGTCGGCAACGCGGTCGCGCATTTCCAGGTAGTTCTCCAGCGCCATCTGCTGGATGGCACGTGCATTCGGCTTGCGCTCGGCTTCGAACGCGGCGAACGCACCTTCCAGATCATCGGCCTCCATCAGGTGGCGGGCCAGCGCAACGCAGTCCTCGAACGCGCAGTTCATGCCCTGGCCGTGGAACGGCACCATCGCATGCGCGGCGTCGCCGATCAGCACGGCACGGCCCTGCTGGTGCCAGCGATCGAGCGTCAGCGTGCCAAGCAGGCCCGGCGGGTGCTGTTCCCAGTCTGCGCGCAGGTTCGGGATCAGCGGCAGGGTGTCGGCGAACTCGCGCGCGAACAGCGCCTCGGCCTGCGCGCCGGTATTGATCGTGGCGAAGCTGGGATCGCCCTGGTTGGGCAGGAACAAAGTGACGGTGAAGGTGCCTTCGTGATTGGGCAGGGCGATGCACATGTAATGGCCGCGCGGCCAGATATGCAGCGCGTTGCGCTCGATGCGGAAGCTGCCATCGTCGGCCGGCGGAATTTCCAGCTCCTTGTAGGAGTGATCGAGGAACGCGATGTCCTCGCCCAGCGGCGCCCGCCGGTTCATCGCCGCGCGCAGGGCCGAGCCTGCACCATCGGCACCGATCAGGGTGTCGAAGCGGATGTCATGCGGGCTGTCGTCGCGGTCGTCGATGAAGCGTGCGTAGCCGGCGTCGAAATCGACGGTGTGCAGGCGGCGGTGGAAGTGTACGGTCGCGCCAGCCTGTTCGGCCAGTTCCAGCAGCGTGGTGTTGAGGTCGCTGCGATGGATCGACCAGATCACTTCGCTGTCGTCGCGGCCATAGCGCTGCAGCTGCGGTTCGCCTTCGCGCGGATGCACCATGCGTCCGCGCATCATCACCGCGCGCGCCATGACCTCGTCTTCCACACCGGCCTGGCGCAGCGCATTGCGCCCACGCTCGGCCAGCGCCAGGTTGATCGAGCGGCCGCTCTCGTAGTCGGCCACGCGTGGATCGCCACGGCGTTCGTACAGGGTGATGCGCCAGCCCTGGCGTGACAGCAGGATGGCCAGCAGCGACCCGGCGAGGCCGGCACCGATAATGCTCAACGAGCGGGAAGCATGTGCGATCAACGAACTGTCCAGCAGTAGGGGAGGGACCGGCTCAGAGGCCGGCCCAGGCTTCCACTTCCTCGACGAAGTGGTGCACGTCCAGGTAGCGGTTGTAGAGCGGGGTGGGCGAGATGCGGATCACGTCCGGCTCGCGCCAGTCGCCGAGCACGCCGATGCCGCGCAGGTGCTCGAACAGCGCACGGCCGCGCTCGCGCCCACCGATCACGCGCAATGACAGCTGGCAGCCACGGCGCTGTGGCTCGGCCGGGGTGATGATGTCGAGCACGCCGGAAAGGCGTGCACGTACAAGCGCTTCGAGCATGCCGGTCAACGCCAGCGACTTGTTGCGCAGTGCCTCCATGCCGGCGCGCTCGAACAGGTCCAGCGACGCGCGCAGCGGCGCCAGGCCGAGGATCGGCGGATTGCTGAGCTGCCAGCCTTCGGCACCGATGGCGGGGGTGAACTGCGGTGCCATCTGGAAGCGGGTGGCTTCCTCATGGCCCCACCAGCCGGCAAAGCGCGGCAGCGTGGTGTCGCGGTGATGGCGCTCGTGCACGAACGCGCCGGCCACCGCACCCGGGCCGCTGTTGAGGTATTTGTAGTGGCACCACACGGCGAAATCGGGTGCGACGTCATGCAGGCGCAGCGGCAGGTTGCCGACCGAGTGCGCCAGGTCGAAGCCGATGCGCGCGCCCTGCAGGCGGGCAGCACGGGTGATTGCATCGAGGTCGAAGGCCTGGCCGGTGCGGTACTGCACGCCGGGCCACAGCACCAGTGCAAGGCGCGGACCGTGTTCGGCGATGGCGCGCTCGATCGCGGTAAGCGAGATCGTTCCGTTGGCGTCGTCCGGTTGCACTTCCACCAGGCACTCGGCCGGGTCGAACCCGTGGAAACGGATCTGCGCTTCGACCGCGTGTCGGTCGGTCGGGAACGCACCGGCTTCCATCAGGATCACCGGGCGCTGCGCGGTCGGTCGGTAGAAGCTGACCATCATCAGGTGCAGGTTCACGCTCAGCGTGTTCATCGCCACCACTTCGCTGGGCAGTGCACCAACCACGCGGGCCAGCTGCGCGCTCACCAGACGGTGGTAGGACAGCCACTGCGTCGGACCGGTGAAGTGGCCTTCCACCGCCAGCTCGCCCCATTGCTTCATCACTTCCTGCACCGCGGCCTGGGCGCCACGCGGCTGCAGGCCCAGCGAGTTGCCGACGAAGTAGGTCTGCTCGCCACCGCCATGGCGCGGAATCAGGAATTCGTTACGCAGCGGGCGCAGCGGATCGGCGGCGTCCAGGGCAATGGCGTGGGTGCGGCTGAGCAGGTCGGACATGGTCGGGCAACAGGCTGCAACGGGACCGCCAGTGTAGCGCCTGGGGCATGGCCCGGTAGACGCGGCCACGCTTCGAGCGCCGCGTTTTCTGGTAGTGGCCCACCTTGGCTGGCGCGCGTGGATCCATGCGCCCACCAGGGTGGGCGCCTACCGGTGTGGGCGTCAGCCCGCCGCCGGCACCGGCAGCGGATCCACATGCCCGCACTGGCTGCAGGTGCGCAGCTCCAGGCTGGCGTGATAGCGCGCAAACACCTTGGGCAGGTCGGTCTCGATGTTCTGCAGCGGGAAGAACTCTTCGTGCAGCTTGTGGTTGCAGCGTTCGCAGTGCCAGATCACGCCGTCCTTCTCGTGCGGCAGGCGCTTGCGCTCGACCACTAGGCCGATGCCGCCGGGCGGGCGCCGCGGCGAGTGCGGCACCCTGGCCGGCAGCAGGAAGATCTCGCCGGCGCGGATCGGGATGTCGCGCACCGCGCCGTCCTCCTGCACCTTCAGCACCATCTCGCCCTCGAGCTGGTAGAACCACTCCGGGCCTTCGTCGTAGTGATAGTCGGTGCGCGAATTCGGCCCGCCCACGACCATCACGATGAAGTCGCCGTTGTCGATCATCTTGTTGCCCACCGGCGGCTTCAGCAGGTGGCGGTTTTCTTCGATCCAGGCGTGCAGGTTGATCGGCGAGGCGAGCATGGTCGTGGTCCGTAGTGAGGTCAGTCGCGCCGGCCCTGGCGGGGCACGTAGGACAGTGCCTTTTCATAGGCTGGCTTCAGCTCTTCCGGTCCACCGACATCGATGCCCATTTCGCTGACCCGGCCGTTCTTCAGGCTGTAGACCCAGCCGTGCACCATCAGCTTCTGCCCGCGCGCCCAGGCGTCCTCGACGATGGTCGAACGGCACAGGTTGGCGACCTGCTCGATCACGTTCAGTTCGCACAGGCGGGCATGCTTCAGCTCGTCATCCTCGATCGCATCGAGGATGCCCTGGTGCTTCTGCACCACGTCGCCGACATGGCGCAGCCAGTTGTCGGCCAGGCCGACGCGGGTATTGTGCAGGCAGGCGTGCACGCCGCCGCAGCCGTAGTGGCCGACGATCAGGATGTGCTTCACCTTCAACTGGTCCACCGCGTACTGCACCACGCTCAGGCAGTTCAGGTCGGTGTGCGCGACCACGTTGGCGACGTTGCGGTGCACGAACACTTCACCCGGCGCCATGCCGATGATCTGGTTGGCCGGCACCCGCGAGTCGGAGCAGCCGATCCACAGGTATTCCGGATGCTGCTGCTTGGACAGCTGCTGGAAGAACTCAGGGTCTTCCTTGGCGATGCGGTCGGCCCAGTCGCGGTTGTTCTGCAGCAGGCGGTGGATGTCTTTCATGTGCGGTATCCCTGGCGTCGGGTGGGGGCAAGGCGCGGCCGTTCTGGTCGCGCCGTCGCGGGAAGCTGGGGTGATCAGCCGCTGGAGGCGGACTGTTCACGGTGCCAGCGCATCCACTGCGCCAGCTCATGGGAGGACGGGGAGGCGAGCGCGTCCAGTGCGGCGATCACGGCCTGCTGGTTGGCGTCGGGATGGTTCTGGCTGAGTTTCAGCTTCAGCTGCACGTGTTCCACCTGGAAGCGGAAGCCGACGATGGCGCGCAGCTCCGGGCCGTGTTCGGCGCGCGTGGCATCGAACCGCCAGGCCTGGCCGGCGCTGGCTTCGAAGTGGTCGCTGATCGCGCCGACCAGTTCGGCCAGCGCATCAGCGTCGTCGAAGGTCTGCAGCTGGCCACGCAGCTCGGCAGCGGCGTAGTTCCAGGTGGGTACCCGCGCGGCGGGCTCCTTGTCCGGATACCAGCTGGCCGACACGTAGCCGTGTGGGCCATCGACCAGTACCTTGGCCGCGCCGCTGTGGCGCGACTGCGGGTTGGCGCGGGCCCAGTGGCCGCGCAGTTCGATCTGGTCGCCGTCACGCCGGTACAGCACCGGCATCCGGGTCAGCTCCGGCAGGCCATCGCTGCCGGGGGTGAGCACGGTAACGAACGGGTCGCGCGCCAGCAGGCGGTCCAGCCAGAGCAGGTCGGTCTCGGCGAAGGCGCGCGGGGTGAACATGCAGGGGTCAGGCGCGCCCGCCCAGCGACTGGACCATGCGGCCACGCAGACCCTCGTCGCTGTCGGCCTGCGGCGGCTGCACTTCGTGCAGGCTGAAGCCGCGCACCAGTGCGTCCTCCTCGTCCAGGCCGTCGTACTCGACGAACTCGGCGTCGAACAGCTGCGAACGGGCGGTGTCTTCGCTGTCGTAGCTCAGCGTGTTGCCATCGCTGTCGAGCACTTCGGCGGTGCCGGCCGGGCGAACGCGCAGGCGCGCCCAGATCAGGGTGTTGCCGAGGCTGGCCAGCCACCAGCTGTCGCGCGAGGCGGTGATGTCGTTCATGAGCGTATTACCAGAGCGAGGCCAGCCAGAGCAGGGCGGCCATGCCCAGTCCGGCCAGCAGGGTCAGCAGCGATACCCAGGCCGGTGTCGCCAGCCCGGACAGCGAGCGGTCCGGTTGCTGCCGATAGTCGCGGCGCAGCAGCCAGGCCAGGGCATCGGGCTTGAGGAAGGCGCCGCTGCCGAAGCGCGCGGCGAGCGCCGGATGGCGGTCGCGCACGTGCACCAGGGTCAGCGGCCAGAAGATCACGAAGGCACTGAACCCGGCCACTGCAACGCCGACGAAACAGAGGGCGAAGAACAGGGTCATGGGGGCAGTACCTCCGTGGTCGTATGGGGCTTAGAAGTCCGCGCTGCCCGGGGCGCGCGGGTAGGGGATCGCATCGCGGATGTTGGACAGCCCGCAGACGTACACCACGAGGCGCTCGAAGCCCAGGCCGAAGCCGGCGTGCGGCACCGAGCCATAGCGGCGGAAATCGCGGTACCAGCTGTAGTGCTCGCGATCCAGGCCGAACTGGGCCATGCGCGCGTCCAGCACGTCCAGGCGCTCTTCGCGCTGGCTGCCGCCGATGATCTCGCCGATGCCCGGGGCCAGCACGTCCATCGCGGCAACGGTCTTGCCGTCGTCGTTCAGGCGCATGTAGAAGGCCTTGATGTGCTCCGGATAGTTGGTCACCACCACCGGGCGGCCGACGTGTTCCTCGGTCAGCCAGCGCTCGTGCTCGGTCTGCAGGTCCAGGCCCCATTCGACCGGGAAGTCGAACTTCCTGCCGGACTTCTGCAGCAGGCTGACCGCGTCGGTGTAGTCGATGCGCTCGAACGGTGCGTTGATGAAGTCTTCCAGCTTGGTGATCGCGTTCTTGTCCACGCGCTCGGCGATGAAGGCCAGGTCGTCGCTGCGCTCGTTCAGCACCGCACGGAACAGGTACTTCAGGAACTCTTCGGCCAGGCGTGCGTCTTCGGCCAGGTCGGCGAAGGCGATTTCCGGCTCGATCATCCAGAACTCCGCCAGGTGGCGGGTGGTGTGGCTGTTCTCGGCGCGGAAGGTCGGGCCGAAGGTGTAGACCTTGCTCAGCGCCAGGCAGTAGGCCTCGACGTTCAGCTGGCCGGACACGGTCAGGAAGGTTTCCTTGCCGAAGAAGTCGCGGCTGAAATCGATCGCGCCCTTCTCATCGCGCGGCAGGTTCACCATGTCCAGGGTGGACACGCGGAACATCTGGCCGGCGCCTTCGGCGTCGGAGGTGGTGATGATCGGGGTGCTGATCCAGTTGAAGCCGTTCTCGTGGAAGAAACGGTGCACGGCCTGGGCGAGGCAGTTGCGGATGCGGGTGACCGCGCCGAACAGGTTGGTGCGCGGGCGCAGGTGCGCCACTTCGCGCAGGAACTCCGGCGACATCGGCTTGGGCTGGATCGGGTAGGTGAGCGGGTCTTCGACCCAGCCGACCACTTCCACTGCACTGGCCTGGATCTCGAACGACTGGCCCTTGCCCTGCGACTTCACCAGGGTGCCGGTGGCGATGACCGAGCAGCCGCTGGTCAGGCGCTTGATCTCGTCGAAGTTGGCCAGGCTGTCGCCGGCCACGACCTGGATCGGGGCGAAGCAGGAGCCGTCGCTCACATTCACGAAGGCCAGATTCGCTGAACCGCGCACCGTGCGCACCCATCCGCGTACCGTGACTTCGCCGCCTTCCGGGATCTTCCCGGCAAGCGCATGTTCAACGCTGACCACCGTCATGACTTGAATCCTCTGCTGATCGACTCGATCTGTGAACACGGGAGTTTACCGGTTGCAGCGTTCTGCTTGCGAGGCATTTTTCGCGGCAACGGCTCCTTATAATGTCCCCGTACCTCTGGAGTAGCCCCATGGCCGTCAGCCTGACCCCCATTGCCTTCGAGCGCGTGCAGCGCTTTGTCGCCCAGACCCCCGGTGCGCTGGGCCTGCGTTTCGGCGTGACCAAGACCGGTTGCTCCGGTTGGGGCCACATCACCGACCTGGCACGCGACGAGCGCGAGGGCGATACCGTGTTCGAGCAGGACGGCGTGAAGATCTATGTCGACGCCAAGAGCCTGGCGCTGGTGGACGGCACCGTGATCGACTTCGGCAAGCACGGCCTGAGCGAGACCTTCACGTTCAGCAACCCCAATGCCACCGCCGAGTGTGGCTGCGGCGAGAGCTTTACCACCGACGCCGACAAGGCCTGACGGCCCGGCGCGTCCCGGTAGCTGCCGACCTTGGTCGGCACGCGGGGCCTGGCAGGGACCCCACGGATGGAACGACCGGCTTTTACCTATCACCCCAACGCCTACGCCCTCTCCTTCGAAGAGGTCGACGGAATCTGTGACTGCTGCGGCCAGCCGCGCACACTGCGCTACCGCGGGCCGTTCTACGCCCGTCTGCGTCCGGATTACCTTTGCCCTTGGTGTATCGCCGACGGCAGGGCGGCGGCCAGCTACGAGGGTGAATTCACCGGCTGGAGTGATATCGAAGGGGTCTCGCCAGACCCGGCCAACCCGCCGCCGAGCATCGCCCGTGAGCTGCTGCTGGAGATCTGCGAGCGCACCCCGGGCTACCCGTCCTGGCAGCAATCGGTCTGGCTGAGCCATTGTGAACGGCCCTGCGCCTTCCTCGGTTTCGCCGGCAGCGACGATCTGCTGCCCATCCTCGACCAGGTCCGGCCCGATGTGGCGGAGGTCAATCCACGCGACGCCGACTGGGTGCTGGCGCACCTGAGCCGGGACGGGATGATGGTCGGCTGCCTGTTCCAGTGCCTGGAATGCGGCCAGCATCGCCTTCACGTCGACCTGGGGTGAATCCAGGCGGATTCGTGGGCTGTGCGGGGCTCCGGTAGCGGCCAGCCTGGGGCGGCATAGGGGCTGCGCCCCCGGTTCAGGTTGCCCTGTGACCCGCCGGTTGCCCGGCACCCCCATCTGCGCCATAATGCGCGGCTTCCTGCCTCCCGGCGGGAATCCTTGCCCCACCGCGGTATCAATGGCGGGGGGCTGTCCGGCCGCAAGGCCACATCCGAAAGGTAGAAAAAACATGAGTCGTCATTACGAAATCGTGTTCATGGTCCACCCGGACCAGAGCGAGCAGGTCCCGGCCATGATCGAGCGCTACAAGTCGCTGGTCGAGAACGGCAACGGCACCATCCACCGTCTGGAAGACTGGGGCCGCCGCCAGCTGGCGTACCCGATCCAGAACCTGGTGAAGGCCCACTACGTGCTGATGAACATCGAAGCCGACCAGGCCGTTCTGAACGAACTGACCGAGAGCTTCCGCTTCAACGACGCCGTGCTGCGCAACCTGGTCATCAAGCGTGACGAGGCTGACACCGAGCAGTCGCTGATCATGAAGAGCAAGGACGAGAAGGGTGACAAGCCGGAGCGCGGTGAGCGCCGTCGTCGTGACGACGAAGAAGGCGAGTCCAACAACACCGCTGACAACGAAGCCGGCGACGACGCCGCTTCCGCCGCCTAAGGAGCCTTCCCATGTCCAAGTTCTTCCGTCGCCGCAAGTTCTGCAAGTTCACTGCTGAAGGTGTGAAGGAGATCGACTACAAGGATCTCAACACCCTGCGCCAGTACCTGACCGAGAACGGCAAGATCGTGCCGAGCCGCGTCACCGGTACCAAGTCGAAGTACCAGCGCCAGCTGGCGACCGCCGTCAAGCGCGCTCGCTTCCTGGCCCTGATCCCGTACACCGACAACCACGACGTCTGATGCCAGCGGGGCGGCCCGGCGCCGCCCCCGCTGTGCCAGCTATTCGGACAGCCTTTGTTGCGGGGCATCGCCTCGCTAACGAATAACTTATCTGGAGCAATACCATGCAGCTGATCCTCCTGCAGAAAGTCACCAACCTCGGCAACCTGGGCGACCTGGTCGACGTGAAGCCGGGCTACGGCCGTAACTTCCTCGTGCCGCAGGGCAAGGCCGTGCCGGCCACCGAGAGCAACAAGGCCGAGTTCGAAGCCAAGCGCGCCGAATACGAAGCCAAGGCCCAGGCCATCCACGCTGACGCCGAAGGCCGCAAGGCCAAGCTGGAAGGCGCGAGCGTGACCATCGCCGCCAACGCTTCGACCGAAGGCAAGCTGTACGGCTCGGTTGGCCCGCGCGACATCGCCGAGGCCTTCACCGCCGCCGGCCTGCCGCTGGAAAAGAGCGAAGTCATCCTGGGCGAAGGCGCCTTCCGCAACATCGGCGAATACGACGTGCTGGTCCACCTGCACGCCGACGTCGAGACCACCGTCAAGGTCGTCGTCGTCGCCGAAGCCTGATCCCACGCCGCAAGGCCTGGCATCACCGCAGAACGGGCGCCCGCAAGGGTGCCCGTTTTGTTTTTGGCGCCGTTCCGCGGCGTAGGGCCAGGTCCGTCCGACGGGGTGGGGGTGGACAATGTTCCACGCCCATTCGTAGAACACGTCCACATCGGTATACTCAGGGCGTCACACCCGTTCCACGGGCATCGATCCCAACAGGATCAATGGCTTGGAGGGTAAACGCAGGCCGCTTGCCGGCCCCAGTCCGGAACCCCTATGCGTCTTTCCACGATCAAGCTCTCCGGCTTCAAGTCGTTCGTCGATCCGACCACCCTGCACCTGCCGACCAACATGACCGGCGTGGTGGGGCCCAATGGCTGCGGCAAGTCGAACATCATCGACGCCGTGCGCTGGGTCATGGGCGAGAGTTCGGCCAGCCGCCTGCGTGGCGACTCGCTGACCGACGTGATCTTCTCCGGGTCCAATGCCCGCAAGCCGGTGTCGCAGGCCACGGTCGAGCTGATCTTCGACAACTCCGACCACACGATTTCCGGCGAGTACGCCTCGTTCAACGAGATCTCGGTCAAGCGCACGGTCAGCCGCGACGGCACCAGCAACTATTACCTCAACGGCACCAAGTGCCGTCGCCGCGACATCACCGATCTGTTCCTCGGCACCGGCCTGGGCCCGCGCAGCTACTCGATCATCGAGCAGGGCATGATCAGCCAGATCATCGAGGCGCGCCCGGAAGACCTGCGCGTGTACCTGGAAGAGGCAGCCGGCATCTCCAAGTACAAGGAGCGCCGCAAGGAGACCGAGACCCGCATTCGCCACACCCGTGAGAACCTGGACCGGCTGGGTGACCTGCGCGACGAGATCAGCAAGCAGCTCGAACACCTCAAGCGCCAGGCCAAGCAGGCCGAGCAGTACCAGGCCCTGCAGGAAGAGCGCCGGATCAAGGATGCCGAGTGGAAGGCGCTGGAATTCCGTGGCCTCGATGGGCGCCTGTCGAAGCTGCGCGAAGGCCTGTCGCAGGAAGAGACCAAGCTGCAGCAGCTGATCGCCGATCAGCGCGACGCAGAGGCCCGAATCGAAACCTCGCGAGTGCGTCGCGAAGAGGCCGCCGATGCGCTCAACACCGCGCAGGCGGCGGTCTATCAGGTCGGCAGCACGCTGGCCCGCCTGGAGCAGCAGATCCAGCACCAGCGCGAGCTGTCGCAGCGCCTGCACAAGGCGCGCGACGAAACCCAGCAGGCCCTGGCCGAACTGGGGCAGCACATCAGTGGCGACGAGGCCAAGCTGAGGGTGCTGCGGGAGGCGGTAGAGGCCGCCACCCCGCAGCTGGAAGAACTGCAGGAAGAAAACGAGATAAAGCAGGAAAGCCTGCGCGAGGCTGAAGACCGGCTGGCCAGCTGGCAGCAGCGCTGGGAACAGCACACCTCGCAGAGTTCGGAAGCCTCGCGCGCCGGCGACGTCGAGCGCACGCGCGTGGACTACCTGGACAAGCAGATCCTCGATGCCGACCGGCGTCGTGAAGCCCTGGCCGCCGAGCGCGCCGGGCTGGACGTGGACGCGCTGGAAGAAGCCTTCGAGCAGCTGCACCTGCAGCACGACACGCAGAAGACCGCGCTGGATGAACTGAGCGAAGACGTTGAGCTGCGCAAGCAGGGCGTGGCGGCGGTGCAGGAACAGCAGCGCAATGGCCAGAACGAACTGGCCGAACTGCGCAAGCAGGCCAATGGCCTGCGCGGTCGCCTGGCTTCGCTGGAAACCCTGCAGCAGGCTGCGCTGGGCCAGGAGCAGGGCGCCGCCGTGGCCTGGCTGAAGGCGCGTGGGCTGGATTCGGCGGCGCGTGTCGGCGAACGCCTGGATGTCGATGCCGGTTGGGAAAACGCGGTGGAAAGCGCGCTCGGCCAGTTGATCGAAGGCGTGCTGGTCGATGACCCGGCCAGCCTGGTCGACGCGCTGGGCGAACTGGGCGAGGGCCACATTGCGCTGGTCGCCAACGATGGCGCGGACCTGAAGGTCGCGCCGACCTCGCTGGCTGCACGCGTGCGTGGCCCGGCAGCGATCCGGCGCCTGCTGGCGCACCTGCACGGTGCCAGGGATCTGTCCGAGGCCAAGGTGCTGCAGGCCAGCCTTCCGGAAGGCGATTCGATCATCACCCAGAGTGGCGAGCGTCTGGGCCAGGGGTGGCTGCGTGTATCGCGCTCCGGTGCCGCCGCGCAGGGCGCGCTGCTGCGCGAACGTGAGATCCAGGAACTGCGTGAGCAGATCGAGCAGCTGCAGGACCGCGAGGCCGAGCTGGAAGAACAGCTGGCCGGCTTCCGAGAGCAGCTGCAGGCTGCCGAACAGCAGCGCGAAGACGCGCAGCGTGCGCTGTACCAGGCCCATCGCGCGGTGTCCGAACTGGCCGGCCAGCTGCAGGGCCAGCAGGGCAAGGTGGAGGCAGCGCGCACGCGCATCGATCGCATCGAAGGCGAGCTGAAGCAGCTGCAGGAAACCATTGAAGCCAACAACGAACAAGCGCGTGAAGCGCGCTCGCGGTTGGAGAACGCGGTCAGCAGCATGGGCGACCTGGAATCGACCCGGCAACGGCTGGAGGGCGAGCGCCGCCAGTTGACCGAGGCGCGCGACCTGGCTCGCGACGCCGCCCGTGCGGTACGCGAGCGCGCGCACTCGCTGGCCCTGACCCTGGAATCGCAGCGTGCGCAGCTGGCCTCGTTGAGCCAGGCGCTGGAGCGCATGGGCACCCAGCGCGGGCAGCTGGATTCGCGGCTGGGCGAGCTGCATTCGCAGCTGGACGAAGGTGATTCGCCGGTCGAAGCGCTGCAGGCCGAACACCAGAATGCGCTGGAAGAGCGCGTGCGCGCTGATCGCGTGCTGACCGAGGCGCGCACGCTGCTGGACGGCATCGACGCCGAGCTGCGCAACTACGAACAGACCCGCCACCAGCGCGACGAACAGGCATTGGCCCAGCGTGAGCGTATTTCGCAGCGCAAGCTTGACCAGCAGGCGCTGGTGCTCAGCGCGGATACCCTGCAGGCGGCGGTTGAAAAGGCCGGTTTCGTGCTGCAGGACGTGCTCAACGCGCTACCCGAGGACGCCCGCCTGGGCGACTGGGAGCAGGCCGTGCACCAGATCGATGGCCGCATGCGCCGGCTGGAGCCGGTCAACCTGGCTGCTATTCACGAGTATGGCGAGGCCTCGCAGCGCTCGGACTACCTGGATTCGCAGCACGCCGACCTCACCACAGCGCTGGAAACCCTGGAAGATGCCATCCGGAAGATCGACCGCGAGACCCGCGGCCGCTTCAAGGACACTTTCGACCGTGTCAACGCCGGCGTGCAGGCGCTGTACCCGCGCCTGTTCGGTGGCGGCCACGCCTACCTGGAATTGACCGGTGAAGACCTGCTCGACACCGGCGTGACCATCATGGCGCGCCCGCCGGGCAAGCGCGTGTCCAGCATCTCGCTGCTGTCCGGCGGCGAAAAGGCGATGACCGCAGTAGCGCTGGTGTTCGCCATCTTCCAGTTGAATCCGGCACCGTTCTGCCTGCTGGACGAGGTGGACGCACCGCTGGATGAAGCCAACGTCGGTCGCCTGGCCAACATGGTCAAGGAAATGAGCGAGAAGGTGCAGTTCCTGTTCGTCAGCCACAACAAGGCGACGATGGAGGCTGCGCACCAGCTGTCGGGCGTGACCATGCGCGAACCGGGCGTCAGTCGGCTGGTCAGCGTGGACCTGGAAGAAGCCGCACGATTGGCGGGCGCGGCCTGACGTGCCATCCTAATTACCTGAATGAACTAGCCGGAGAACCTATCGAATGTCCGACACGGCACTGTTGCGCATCGGCATCCTGGCCGCCGGCCTGCTGTTGATCGCTGCGATCTTCCTGTTTGGCCGTCCGAAGAAGAAGCCCCAGGGGCGTCGCGTGGAAAGCGCGGAACCGACCGGCGGCGAGCGTCGCGAGCCGGTGCTGGGCGATGATGGCGTCACTGTGGCCGATGGCCGCGTAGAGCCGGGCATGGGCTCGGAAGGCGAGCAGGCCGAGCTTGGCCTGGCCGACACCGACGCCGGCGCGGCCAGCGACCTTGGCAAGCGCGCCACCCAGGACTTCGACAAGATCGTGTCGCTGTTCGTGGCCGCTCGCGCCGGCGAACAGCTGCGTGGCGAAGACATCGTGGTGGCGGCGGAGAAGACCGGCCTGGTGTTCGGCCACATGAACGTGTTCCACCGCCTGGTGGAAGGCCACCCCGAGCGCGGCCCGATCTTCTCGATGGCCAGCATCATGAAGCCGGGCAGCTTCGACATGGCCAACATCCGCGCCATGGAGACCCCGGCCATCGCCTTCTTCCTGACCCTGCCGGGGCCGCTGACCGCGCTGGATGCCTGGGAGAAGATGCTGCCCACCGTGCAGCGCATGGCCGAGCTGCTCGACGGCGTGGTGCTGGACGACAGCCGCAACGCTCTCGGCCGGCAGCGCATCGCGCACATCCGTGACGAACTGCGTGCCTATGATCGCCAGCACCAGGCGCCGCCGCTGACCAAGACCCCGCGCTGGTGAGCGCCATGGTGTGCCGACCAACGGTCGGCACCCACCCCGACCAGCGGTCGGCACCCACAACAGTAGATCCACGCCATGCGTGGGGCGAACCAAGGCTCGCCCCCACCAACAGGGTCAGGCCGGTACGCCGGCGACCTTGGCAAATGCCCTGCGGAACGTGGCCATCTCGTCCTCGGTGCCGACGCTCACGCGCACGCGCTGCGGCCAGATCGGCCAGCTGCGGCCGATGATCACGCCGTTGTCTGCCATCGCCTTGGCAAAGGCGGCACCGTCGCGCTGCACATCCACCACGAAGCAGTTCGCTTCCGACGGCACGCAGCTGAAACCACGCTTGCCCAGCCACGCGATGGTGGCCTGCCGCACCTTGGCATTCTGCAGGCGCCGCTGCGCGATCAACTGAGGATCCTGCAGGCTGGCCAGTGCCGCGGCCAGTGCTGGCACGGGTAGCGGGTTGTCGCCCAGGCTGGCCAGTTCGCGCAGGCGGTCGGGATGCGCGGCCGCCACGCCTAGGCGCAGGCCGGCCATGCCATAAAGCTTGGAGAACGTGCGCAACACGATCAGGTCATCGCGCTGCGCCACCTGCGCGATCAGGCTCGGCTGCTCGCTGTACTGCAGGTAGGCCTCGTCGACCAGTACGCGGGTGGACGCAGGCTTGTGGGCCAGCAGCCAGGCGAGCTCATCCGGCGGGCTGATCGAGCCGGTCGGGTTGTTCGGGTTGCACACATACAGCAGGCCGGTCGAGCGCGCGTGTGCGGCGGCCACCATCGCGCGCAGGTCATGTGCGCCGTCGTCGTGCAATGGCACTTTCTGCACGTGCGCACCGTGTGCGGCCGCGACCTCGCCCAGCGTCTCGAAGGTCGGATCGGCGACTACCAGTCCCGCCTGCGGGCGGGTCCACAGCACGGCGGCACGGTTCAGCGGTTCGCTGGAACCCGGATAGAGCCGCACGTGATCGGCCGGAATGCGCCCCTGTTCGATGAAGGCGTCGCGCACCTGACCGGCCAGTGCGAAACGGTAGCGGCCGCAACCGGCGATGCTGTCGCGTGCCGCCTGCTGGGCTGCGGGCGAGGGGCCGTAGGGGCATTCGTTGAAATTCAGCAGCACCGCACCTTCGGCGGGGCCCGGGGCGACGGCTGTCGCGGGTTGGGCATGGCCGGGCCGCGGCAGCCCGCTGCCGGCGACGGCGAGGCCGGCTCCGGCCAGTTGCAGGAAGCGTCGACGGGAAGCGGGCAGGGTCACGGGCAGGATTCCGAAGGGCAGACCGTCGCACGCTAGCGCCGGCGAGGGTGGGCGGCAAGCTGCTTTTTGTGGCGTCGCGCCATGCAGATGTGCCAACCAAGGTTGGCACCTGCCGGAACGAGGGAGAAGGTTGGCACCTGCCGGAGCGGGGAGTGCCCGTCGAGCACGCTCGACGCTGCAAAGGCGGAGGCGTTACAGGGCCTGACGGCTGGGCGCGGTAGAATCCCCGGCCATCCCAGAACCACCGGATCCCGATGAGCCCCAGCCCCGCCGAACGCGCCGAAGACCTTCGCCGGCAGATCGCCCAGGCCAACCGCGCCTATCACGAGCTGGACGCGCCGGAGATCCCCGACGTCGACTACGACCGGATGGTGCGCGAGCTGGAAGCGCTGGAGCGCGAGCACCCGGAACTGGCCCGTGCCGACAGCCCGACCCAGCAGGTCGGTGCGCGCCCCTCTGGCCGCTTCCCGGAAGTGCGCCACGCGGTACCGATGTTGTCGCTGTCCAATGCCTTCAGCGACGAGGAAGTGGCCGATTTCGTGCGCCGCATCGATGAGCGCCTGGGCCGCCGCAGCCTGCGGTTCTCGGCCGAGCCGAAGATGGACGGCCTGGCGATCAGCCTGCGCTACGAGGACGGTCATTTCGTGCTTGGCGCGACCCGTGGAGATGGCAGTACCGGCGAGGACGTGACCGCCAACCTGCGCGAAATCGGTGACATTCCCAAGCGCCTGCACGGCAAGGACTGGCCGGATGTGCTGGAGGTGCGCGGCGAGGTCTACATGGCCCGCGCCGACTTCGAGGCCTACAACGAACGTGCGCGCCTGCAGGGCGGCAAGGTGCTGGCCAATCCGCGCAACGCGGCGGCCGGTTCGCTGCGCCAGCTCGACCCGAAGATCAGTGCGCAGCGCAGGCTGAGTTTCTTCGCCTACGGCACCGGCGAAGTGCAGGGCGGCGAGCTGCCGGACACCCATTCGGGCACCCTGGCCCAGCTCGGCGCCTGGGGCTTCCCGGTCAGTGAGCTGTGCAAAGTGGTGGAGGGCACCGACGGCCTGCTCGGTTACTACCGCACTATCGGTGAACGCCGCGACGGCCTGCCGTTTGATATCGATGGCGTGGTCTACAAGCTGGATGACCGTGAGGGTCAGCAGGCGATGGGCTTCGTCTCCCGTGCGCCGCGATGGGCCATCGCGCACAAGTTCCCCGCGCAGGAACAGAGCACCACGGTGGAGGCGATCGAGATCCAGATCGGCCGCACCGGTGCTGCCACGCCGGTCGCGCGACTGGCGCCGGTGGCTGTGGCTGGCGTGATCGTGTCCAACGCCACGTTGCACAATGCCGACCAGATCGCGCGCCTCGATGTGCGCGTTGGCGACAGCGTGATCGTGCGCCGCGCTGGCGACGTGATTCCCGAGGTGGTCAGCGTCATTCTCGACCGCCGCCCGCAGGGCACCACGCCGTGGCAGATGCCGACGCGCTGCCCGGTGTGCGGCTCGGAGATCGTGCGTGAGGAGGGGGCGGCGGCGTGGCGTTGTTCGGGCGAACTGTCCTGCCCGGCGCAGCGCAAGGAAGCCATTGCCCATTTCGCCTCGCGCCGCGCCATGGACATCGACGGTCTCGGCGACAAGTACATCGAAACCCTGGTCGACGCGGGCATCGTCAAGAGCGTGGCCGACCTGTACCGGCTCAGCCGCGATACGCTGCTGCACCTGAAGCTGGTGCTGGACGCCGAGGAGCCGTCGGCGCTGGCAGCGGCGCTGAAGCTGCACCTTCCCGCCGAGGGCAGTGGTGCGGTGCTCAATGCAGTGCTCAAGCTGGACGGCAACGATCCGGGCTGGCGCGCGCAGGCGCTGGCGCAGCCGGCCAGCTTCGAATGGAACACGAAGAAGATCGCCACCAAGTGGGCCGACAACCTGATCGCAGCGATCGACGCCAGTCGTGCGGCCACGCTGGAGCGCCTGCTGTTCGCGCTCGGCATCGAGCACGTGGGCGAAAGTACCGCCAAGGCGCTGGCGCAGTGGTTCGGTGACCTGGAGCTGATCCGTCACCTGCCGTGGCCGCTGTTCAAGCGTGTGCCGGACATCGGTGGCGAAGTGGCGCGTTCGCTTGGCCACTTCTTCGAGCAGCAGGGCAACCAGCAGGCCATCGATGACCTGCTGCAGGTCGGCCAGGTGCGCATCAGCGACGTGCATGCGCCCAGTGCCAAGCTGCGCGAAGGGCTGGATCTGGCGCAGTTGCTGGTCGAGTCGGAGATCCCCGGCATCACCCGTCTGCGCGCCGAAAAGCTGGTGGCTGCGCTTCCCGGCGCACAGGCGGTGCTCGACGCCGAGCATGGCCAGTTCGTCAACGCCGGTCTGCCCGATGACACCGCGCGCGGTCTGGCCGAATGGCTGGACGCTGATGGCCACGGTGCGATGCTGTTGGCCGCCGAGAACGCGATGCGGGAGATCCTGGCCAAGGCGCCGGCGCTGGCCGAGATCGTGGCGGGTCCGCTGGATGGGCAGACCGTGGTGCTGACCGGCACCCTGGCCCAGCTCACCCGCGATGCCGCCAAGGAACGCCTGGAAGCGCTGGGTGCCAAGGTCTCCGGCAGTGTGTCGAAGAAGACCAGCTTCGTGGTGGCCGGTACCGAGGCCGGCTCCAAGCTGGACAAGGCACAGTCGCTGGGCGTGCCGGTGTGGGATGAGGACCGCCTGCTGGCCTATCTTGCCGAACACGAATGATGACGCCGCCGGGTGCCCGGCACCCGGCATGAAGCACAAAGGAACACCGATGCAGACTGCCCCTCTGGATTTCCGCCTGGCCACCCGTGCCGACGAAGAACTGTTGATCGCGTTGATGCGCGAGTTCTATGCCGAAGACAGGATCGACTTCGACGACGCGCGCGTGCGTCGCGGCGTGGATGCGCTGCTGGCCGACCCACGCAACGGCGAAGTGCTGTTGTGGCTGGACGAGGCGGGCGAGGTGGTCGGTTACGCAGTGATCGCGATGGGCTTCAGCCTGGAACAGGGCGGCCACTTCATGCTGCTGGACGAGCTGTACCTGGCCCACCGTGCGCGCGGTCGTGGCCGCGGCAAGCAGGCGCTGGCCATCTGCGAACAGCGGGCACGGGGCCGCGGCGTAAGCCGCCTGCGCCTGGAAGTGAACCACCACAACGAGCTGGCCCGTCGCCTCTATCTGGCGAGCGGTTACATCGATGACACCCGCGATCTGCTGACCCTGCCGCTGGACCACCCGCGCCCGGAGGGCATCCTGTGAGCGAGGCCCTGCTGCGCGCGCTGCAGCAGCGCGCCGCGCTCAATGCGCTGGTCCGCCGCTTCTTCGCCGAACGTGATGTGCTGGAAGTGGAAACGCCGATCCTGTCGGTGGCCGGCAACACCGAGCCGAACATCGACAGCTTCCATACCGATTTCACCGGCCATGTCGATGCCGGCGGACGCCGTCGCTGGCTGCGCACCTCGCCGGAGTATCCGCTCAAGCGCCTGTTGGCGGCGGGCGTGGGTGACTGTTACGAACTGGGCCGGGTGTTCCGCAATGGCGAGGCGGGCGGCCGCCACAACCCGGAATTCACCATGCTGGAGTGGTACCGGGTTGGCTGGGATCATCATCGCCTGGTGCAGGAGACCGCCGAGCTGGTCGGCCAGGCGCTGGCGCTGGTCGGGCGCAGTGCGACCCTGCGCGTGCTGAGCTACCGCGAGCTGTTCCAGCAGCGTGTGGGCGTTGACCCGTTCAAGGCCGATGAGGCTGCATTGCGGGCCGCGCTGGGTGATGTGCACATCGATCCGGTCGGTTTGACCCGCGATGACTGGCTGGACCTGTTGATGACCCATCGCATCCAGCCGCAGTTTGATGACACAGTGATGACCGTGGTCCATGACTGGCCGGCCAGCCAGGCGGCGCTTGCGCGCATCCGTGCCGGTACACCGCCCCTGGCCGAGCGTTTCGAGTTGTACCTGGGCGCGGTGGAGCTGGCCAACGGCTATCACGAACTGAACGACGCCCACGAGCAGCGCGCGCGCTTCCAGCGTGACCTGCAGCGACGACATGAACGTGGCCAGGTGCAGCCGGCGCTGGACGAGGCGCTGCTGGCCGCGCTGCCATCGATGCCGGCGTGCGCGGGCGTGGCGGTGGGGGTCGATCGCCTCCTGATGGCGATGAACCGCACGCCGCGCATTGCCGACGTGCTGGCCTACGACTTTGCCCACGCATGAGCGACGTGCGTTCCTGAACGTCAAAGACTGAACGGAATTCCGCGATTCCGCGCTTGCTTCGGTAAGCAGGATGATGCTCTTATCACGGCAGATGCCGGACACTGGCACGCAGTTCATCCATTCCTGCTGGGGAAGGCTTTGGTCAAGTGGTTTGCGGTTGTCGCTGCACCGGTTTACTCCATCGCGCTCTGGGGTGCCTGGCTGCCGTCATCGGCATCTGCCCAGCAGGCCGGCTACGACGGTGAAGTGGTGACCTGCGAATCACGCGATATGGGCTGGGTGCATTGCGATATCGATGTCAGCAACGGCGTCGACCTGGTGCGCCAGCTTTCCAACAGCAGCTGCATCCGTGGCAGCGAATGGGGCACCGACCGCAGTGGCGTGTGGGTCACGCTGGGCTGCCGCGCCGAGTTCCGCGCACGCCGCGCTGCGGGTGCCGCGCCGGTGGCCAGCGAGGGCAAGCGCCTGGTCCGTCGCGTGGTGCGTTGTGAATCCAATGGTCGCCCGCAGAGCTGCCCGGTGCGCCTGGATGGCGCGCCAGTGCGCCTGCTGCGCCAGCTGTCGGCGCTGCCATGCCGCGAAGGGCAGGGCTGGGGCTACAAGCGCAATGAAGTCTGGACCAGCCGCGGTTGCCAGGGGGATTTCGAAGTGGCTGACGAGGACGGCCGATTCGTTGACGTACCACGCCGGCTGACCTGTGAATCGAAGTCGAAGAAGCGCCGCTTCTGCGGCGCCAGCATCTCGGTCGGTGCCGCCGTCTCCGAGCAGCTGTCCAGCACCCCGTGCGAGGAAGGCAACACCTGGGGCTGGAACCGCAACGGCATCTGGGTGGACGGTGGCTGCCGCGCCGAGTTCTCGGTGAATTGAGCCCGGGCGGGCTCCAACCCCGGGGGGCGTGGCCCTACAATGGGCCCATGAACACTGCCTCCGACATCGACTACGCCCGTTACGACCATATCCGCCCGATCCTGTGGACCGGCGATGCCCTGCAACTGCTGGACCAGCGCAAGCTGCCGTTCGTGGTCGAGCATGTGGTCTGCCATGACAGTGACGAAGTGGCTGCGGCCATCCACGCGTTGACCGTGCGCGGTGCGCCGGCCATCGGCATCGCCGCCGCCTGGGGCGTGGTGCTGGCCGCACGTGACGTGCAGGCCGCAGACGGTGCGCACGCGCTGCAGCAGCTGGAACCGGCGCTGCAGCGTCTGAACGCTTCGCGTCCGACCGCCGTCAACTTGGCCTGGGCGCTGGCGCGCATGCGCCGTTGCCTGAATGCCGCCGGTGCTGACTGGAAGGCGAAGCTGGAGGCCGAAGCGCAGGCCATCGCCGAGGAAGACCTGGCCGCCAATCGCCACATGGGCGCGCTGGGCGCAGGCCTGATCGAAGCCGGCAGCGGCGTGCTGACCCACTGCAACACCGGCTCGCTGGCCACCGCCGGCTTCGGCACCGCGCTGGGCGTGATCCGCGCCGGCATGGCCCAGCACCGCATTGCCCGCGTGTTCGCTGGCGAGACCCGTCCGTGGCTGCAGGGCGCGCGCCTGACCGTGTGGGAGCTGCAGCAGGATGGCATTGACGCCACGCTGATCGCCGATTCGGCCGCCTCGCACCTGATGAAGACCGGCGCTGTGCAGTGGGTGATCGTCGGTGCCGACCGCATCTGCGCCAACGGCGATACCGCCAACAAGATCGGGACCTACCAGCTGGCCATCGCCGCCCGCCATCACGGCGTGAAGTTCATGGTCGTGGCGCCGTCCTCGACGGTGGACATGGAGACCGTGGACGGCAGCCAGATCGAGATCGAGCAGCGCGATCCGGGCGAGCTGTACGGCGTGGGCGGCACCCGCACGGTGGCAGAGGGCATCGCTGCCTGGAACCCGGTGTTCGACGTCACGCCGGGCGAGCTGATCGACGCCATCGTGACCGAGCGCGGCGTGATCCTGAACCCGACCCCGGAGAACATGCGCGCCGCCTTCGGCGGCTGACGCGCGGGGGAGGGGCCGCGTGACCTCCGCCCCCCGGTGGTGCCGGCCGCGGGTCAGCAACCCCCTAAGTTCCTGATTTGTGCAGGTAAAATACCCGTAAAGGGAGGCGGAAAACGGCCTGTTGTGGTAATATCCGCAGGTTGAATCGAGGTTCCGGCACGACCCCCTCCCGCAGGGGGCTGCGCCGGACTGGACCGCTACCAGACAACGGAACCCGAATGGCAGAAACCGCCAAGGAAATCATCCAGGTCAACCTGGAAGACGAGATGCGCAAGAGCTACCTCGATTACGCCATGAGCGTGATCGTGGGCCGCGCGCTCCCGGATGCGCGCGACGGCCTCAAGCCGGTGCATCGCCGCGTGCTGTTCGCGATGAATGAACTCAACGCGCACAGCAACAAGCCCTACTTCAAGTCGGCGCGTATCGTCGGTGACGTCATCGGTAAGTACCACCCGCATGGCGATCAGTCGGTGTACGACACGCTGGTGCGCCTGGCACAGCCGTTCTCGCTGCGTTACATGCTGGTCGATGGCCAGGGTAACTTCGGCTCCATCGATGGCGACTCCGCCGCGGCAATGCGATACACCGAAGCGCGCATGTCGCGCCTGGCGCATGAGCTGATGGCGGACATCGACAAGGAAACCGTCGATTTCCAGCCCAACTACGACGAAAAGGAACTGGAGCCGACGGTCATGCCGACCCGGTTCCCGAACCTGCTGGTCAACGGTTCGGCCGGTATCGCGGTGGGCATGGCGACCAACATCCCGCCGCACAACCTGAGCGAATCGATCAACGCCTGCATCGCGCTGATCGACAACCCGGAAATCGACGTCGACGGCCTGATGGAGTACATCCCGGGCCCGGATTTCCCGACCGCCGGCATCATCAACGGCACCGCCGGCATCGTCGCCGGCTACCGCACCGGCCGTGGCCGCGTGCGCATCCGTGCCAAGGCCGATATCGAAGTGGCCGACAACGGCCGCGAATCGATCATCGTCACTGAAATTCCTTACCAGGTGAACAAGGCGCGTCTGATCGAGAAGATCGCCGAGCTGGTCAAGGAAAAGAAGATCGAAGGCATCAGCGAGCTGCGCGATGAGTCCGACAAGGACGGCATGCGCATCTACATCGAGATCAAGCGCGGTGAATCTGCCGAGGTTGTGCTGAACAACCTGTACCAGCAGACGCAGATGGAATCGGTGTTCGGCATCAACATGGTGGCGCTGGTCGATGGCCGCCCGCAGTTGATGAACCTCAAGCAGATGCTGGAGGCGTTCGTCCGCCACCGTCGCGAAGTGGTCACCCGCCGTACCGTGTTCGAGCTGCGCAAGGCGCGCGCCCGTGCCCACGTGCTGGAAGGCCTGACCGTCGCGCTGGCCAACATCGACGAGATGATCGAACTGATCAAGACCTCGCCGAACCCGAACGAAGCACGCGAGCGCATGCTGGCCCGCGTGTGGGAGCCGGGCCTGGTCGGTGCGATGCTGGGTGCCGCCGGCGCCGAAGCCTCGCGCCCGGAAGACCTGCCCAAGGGCGTGGGCCTGATCGAGGGCGGCTACCAGCTGACCGAGATCCAGGCCACCCAGATCCTGGAAATGCGCCTGCACCGCTTGACCGGGCTGGAGCAGGACCGCCTGACCGATGAGTACAAGCAGCTGCTGGAAGTGATCGCCGGGCTGATCCACATCCTGGAAGATCCCGACCGCCTGCTGCAGGTGATCCGCGAAGAGCTGGTCAGTGTCAAGGCCGAATTCGGCGACGAGCGTCGTACCGAGATCCGCCACAGCGAAGAAGACCTGGACATCCTCGACCTGATCGCGCCGGAAGACGTGGTGGTCACCGTGTCGCATGCCGGTTACGTGAAGCGCCAGCCGGTGAGCGTGTACCGCGCGCAGCGCCGTGGTGGTCGTGGCCGTAGTGCGGCGGCGACCAAGGAAGAGGATTTCATCGAACAGCTGTGGCTGGTCAACACGCATGACACGCTGCTGACCTTCACCAGTTCGGGCAAGGTGTTCTGGCTGCCGGTCTACCAGCTGCCGGAAGCGGGCTCCAACGCCCGCGGCCGTCCGATCATCAACTGGATCCCGCTGGAACCGGGTGAACGCGTGCAGGCCGTACTGCCGGTGCGCGATTACGCCGATGGCCAGTTCGTGTTCTTCGCCACCAAGAACGGTACGGTCAAGAAGACCCCGCTGGGTGAGTTCGCCTTCCGTCTGGCGCGCGGCAAGATCGCGATCAACCTCGATGAGGGCGACGCGCTGGTCGGCGTCGGCCTGACCGACGGCCAGCGCGACATCCTGCTGTTCGCTTCCAACGGCAAGACCGTGCGCTTCGGCGAGGACAAGGTCCGCTCGATGGGCCGTACCGCCACCGGCGTGCGGGGCATCAAGATGCCGGCCGGCGAGGAAGTGGTCAGCCTGATCGTGGCCGAAAGTGCCGGTGGCATCGAGGACGAGAACGAGGACGACAGCGGTGTCGAGGAAGCCGCCGGCAATGGCGATGCAGTGATCGACGGCGCCGACGACGCCAGCGTTCAGTACATCCTCACCGCAACCGAGAACGGCTATGGCAAGCGCACCCCGCTGCCGGACTATCCGCGCAAGGGCCGTGGCACCCAGGGCGTGATCGGCATCCAGACCACCGAGCGCAATGGCAAGCTGGTCGCCGCGGTGCTGATGGGCTCCAGCGACGAAGTCCTGCTGATCTCCGATGGTGGCACCCTGGTGCGTACGCGTGGCTCGGAAATCAGCCGCGTCGGCCGCAACACCCAGGGCGTGACCCTGATCCGCCTCTCCAAGGACGAGAAGCTGCAGGCGGTGGAGCGCATGGATGCCTCGATCGACGAGGACGAGGACGAGGTGGCTGCCGCCGCCCCGGCCACGACCGACGGCGCACCGGCTGCTGCCAGCAGCGAGGACGCCGCGCAGGAGTGATCCTGCCGCGAGCCTGAGGTACCGACGACGCCGGCCCTGCGCCGGCGTCGTCGTATCCGGGTGCCACGCATACGCGCGCGCTTCACGCAGGCGGTGGGATAAGGGCGCATGCTGCCCCCGGAGATCGACGATGTCCGCCACGCCGCAGTCCGCTCCTGCTCCCGTCCGCGCCTCCCGGCATCCCCTCGTCACCGTGCTGTCACTGCTGCTGGTCGTGCTCGGCCTGGTCATCGGTGGCCTCGGTGGGTGGCTGCTCAGCCTGGGTGGCTCGGCGTACTACGCCATCGCCGGGCTCGGCCTGCTGGCCAGCGGAACCCTGTTGTTCGGCAACCGCCGCAGCGGCGCGCTGCTGTATGCGCTGGTGTTCATCGGCACGCTGCTGTGGACCTGGTGGGAATCGGGCAGCGACTACTGGCGCTGGGTACCGCGGCTCGGGCTGGTGACTGCGCTCGGCATCGTGCTGGCGCTGCTGGCGCCGACACTGCGCGAGCCGGTTTCAAAACCCCTGTCGCGCAGCGTGGCGGGCGTGCTGATGCTGGTGTTCGTGGCCGCCTTCGGCCTGGCTTTCGCGCCGCATGGTGAAGTGGATGGGCATCAGCCGTTCCCGGAAGGCGCGGTCAGCGCCGGACTGGAACCTACGCGCGATACCACGGGCCTGCAGCCGGCTGACCAGCCCGCCGAGGGCGACTGGCCGGCGTGGGGCCGCAGCAATGCGGGTACCCGCTATTCGCCACTGCAGCAGATCACCCCGGCCAATGTGGCCACGCTGCAGCCGGCCTGGCAGTTCCGTACCGGGGATATGCCGAAGAAGCGCTGGGGTGCCGAAACCACGCCGCTGAAGATCGGCGACCGCCTGTACCTGTGCACCGCACGCAACCGCCTGATCGCGCTTGATGCTGCCAGCGGCAAGGAACTGTGGCGGTTCGATCCAAAGGTGAAGGATGCTTCGATTCCCTATACCGCTGCCTGTCGTGGTGTGAGCTATTACGAGCAGCCCAGCACGCCGACCCTTGCTGACGCGGCATTGGCCGATGTCGCTGCCGATCTGGCCCTGCCGGAGCCGCCGCCCAGCGTCACCCGCAGCGCTGCACCGGGCAGTCGTCCGGCGTGCTGGGCGCGCATCATTGAAGGCACGCTGGACGGTCGCATCATCGCGGTGGACGCGGACAGCGGCCGCCCCTGCGCCAACTTCGGCAACAACGGCCAGGTCGACATCACCCTGGGCATGGGCGAGGTGCCACAGGGTTACGTGTCGATCAACTCGCCGCCGGCCATCGTGCGCGGCGTGATCGTGACCGGCCACCAGGTGCTGGATGGGCAGCGCCGCGATGCGCCGTCGGGCGTGATCCAGGCGTACGACGCCATCACCGGCAAGCTGCGCTGGGCGTGGGACATGGACCAGCCCGAGCGCAACGGCCTGCCGCCGCGCGAGCAGACCTACACGCGCGGCACGCCCAACATGTGGACCACCGCCACCGGTGATGAAGCGCTGGGCCTGGTCTACCTGCCGCTGGGCAATGCCGCGGGCGACTACTGGAGCGGCTCGCGCACGGAAAACCAGAACCGCTATTCCACCTCGCTGGTGGCGATCGACGTGGCCACCGGCAAGCCGGCCTGGCATTTCCAGGCGGTGCGCAAGGATGTGTGGGACTACGACCTGGGGTCGCAGGCCAGCCTGATCGACTACCCGACGGCGGCGGGCAAGGTGCCGGCGATCCTGCTGCCGACCAAGCAGGGCGACCTCTATATCCTCGATCGCCGCAACGGCCAGCTGCTGACCGCGGCCGAAGAGCGCAAGGTACCGGTCGGCGGCGTCGAACCCGAGCAGCGTTCTCCCACCCAGCTGTTTTCGCTGTACCACACGCTGCGCCGCGAACATGACCTGACCGAGCGTGACATGTGGGGCATCACCCCGATTGACCAGCTGGTCTGCCGCATCCAGTTCCGCAAGGCGTACTACGAAGGGTTCTACACGCCGCCGAGCAGCGAGCGACATTCCATCGAGTACCCCGGCTACAACGGCGGCTCGGACTGGGGCAGCGTGTCCATCGATACGCGCCGCGGCGTGATCGTGGCCAACTACAACGACATGCCCAACTACAACCGGCTGGTGCCACGCGCGGAGGCCGACCGGCTGGGCTGGCTGCCACGCGAGAAGGTCCGGTTCGACAAGGGCGGTGCCGAAGGCGCGGGCGACCCGCAGGTGGGTACGCCCTACGCCATCCAGGTCAACGCCGGCTGGCGGCTGCCGTTCACTGGCCTGCTGTGCAAGCAGCCGCCCTATGGCGGTATCCGTGCCATCGACTTGCGCACCGGCAAGCTGCTGTGGGACCGTCCGTTTGGCAGTGCGCGCGGCAACGGACCGTTCGGCATCCGTTCCGGCCTGCCGATCGAGATCGGCACGCCGAACAACGGGGGTTCGGTAGTGACCGCCAGCGGCCTGATCTTCATCGCCGCCGCCACCGATGACCTGCTGCGTGCCATCGATCTGAAGACCGGCAAGGAGCTTTGGCACGCCAAGCTTCCTGCCGGCGGCCAGGCCAACCCGATGGTGTACGAGCAGGGCGGGCGCCAGTACGTGGTGATCATGGCCGGCGGCCACCATTTCATGGAAACCCCGAACGGCGATTACGTAATTGCGTTTGCGTTGCCCAGGTAGGGCCGACGGGGTAGAACCGGCTGGGTAGAGCCGACTGGATAGAGCCGACTGGGTAGAGTCGACTGTTAGTCGACTGCTCTTCTCTCCCATGCTGGAAAGCCCGCGCTTCGCGCGATAGTCGACTAACAGTCGACTCTACCCAGGCGACTCCACATCCCCGGACGCTGCATCAAGATGATCCCTGATCCTGACGTTGGCAGTGAACCGATGTCGAGCATCCATCCTGGCGGGCATTCTCGAACTCATGCCCAGCCCTCAACTGCTTGCCGGCCGCCGATCCATAGTCGGCAACGTCTACACCATCACCATGGTGTGCCGGAACCGCCATCGTGTTTTCGATAGCCCTGCCAATGCCGACCTTGCCATGCAGCTCCTCGGATCGATGGATCGGGAAGGCCTGACTGCATCGTTTGCCTGGGTGATCATGCCGGATCACATCCACTGGCTGGCTCAACTTCGTGGCCATTCGCTGGGCTACTGCGTGCAGCGCTTCAAGGCGCGCAGCAGCTTTCTAATCAACCGGCGGCGAGGGAGCCAGGGTGCAATCTGGCAGGCGGGTTATCACGATCATGCGATCCGCAGTGACGCGTCGCTGCACAGGCACGCTTGCTACATTCTGGCAAATCCCGTTCGAGCCGGTCTTGCCGCGCAGATCGGTGACCATCCGTACGGATGGTGCCGCTGGCCGTTGAGCGAGCTTGAGTCGGCAGGCGAACGCGCATGGTGATGGAACCGACCGGGCAGAGTCAGCCGGGCAGAGTCGACCGGGCAGAGTCGACCCGGTAGAGTCGACTGTTAGTCGACTGCCTTAATCAATGCCGCCGAAGAGCCCGCACTGCGTGCGTTAGTCGACTAACAGTCGACTCTACCAGTCGCCGCTACGCGTTAGGTGCCGGCACCCGCACCATCTTCGTCATCAAGTGTTCCACCACACCCGCAGGGTCCGCCGTGCGGCCCACATGCGTGCTCGACATCTGCACGATCGAGCTGCGCTTGGCGGTAAGGAAGTGGAAGCGGGCACGCGCGGGCAGTTGCGCGATCGGCCCGGCGCTGGCGTCGCCGCGGCAGATGGCCACGATCGCATCCAGCCATGGTTGCAGCGCCTCCTGGTCCAACGCCGGCGCGAAGGCACGCAGGCGCGCAGGATCGATCTCGATGGCCGCTTCCAGATGGCGCGCGCCAGGGCAGGAGACGATCACCCCGACGTTGATGAACTCCTCGCGTTCCACCCGCGGTACCACGCGGATGACCGCATAGTCATACGTGTGCAGCGTGGGCACGGATGGCCTCCTGCACGAACACCGCACGCACTTTCAGGCGGTGCTTGAGATAATCGATGTAACCCTGGCGGTAGGCTTGGGGGCTGTCGAACGCCGGCTCGTGGACCAGCCAGCTGTCCGGCACCAGGCCGACGATGCGTTCAATCTCGGCATCGGTCAGGCGCGCGGCCAGCTCGGCATCCACCTCGGCGATGCGACTGGCGAACGACAGCAGCACATGGTCGCGGATCAGCACGAACGGCTTTTCGCACGCATCGCCGGCGTTGGCCCAGTCGTGATGGAAGTACATGGCCGCACCGTGATCGATCAGGTACAGCTTTCGATGCCACACCATCAGGTTCGGGTTGCGCGTGGTGCGATCGACATTGCTGGTGAACGCATCGAACCAGACGATGCGCGAGGCCAGGTCGGCATCCACCGGCATCGCTGCCGGGTCGTAGTTGATCGCGCCGGGCAGGTAGTCCAGGCCCAGGTTCAGGCCTTCGCTGGCGCGGATCAGCTCCTGGATTTCCGGGTCGGGCTCGGTGCGGGCGAACTCGCGGTCCAGCTCGACGAACAGGATTTCCGGAATCGGCAGGCCCAGCGTGCGTGCCATCTCGCCGGCGATCAGCTCGGCGATCAACGCTTTCGGGCCCTGGCCGGCGCCACGAAACTTCAGCACGGCCATGCCGTCGTCGTCGGTCTCGACCACGGCCGGCAGGGAGCCACCTTCCCGCAAGGGCGTGATGTAGCGGAGGGCATGTACGGTGCGCATGCGTGCATTCTAGCGTGGGTGCAGGCGCAACCCTCTGACCGGCGAGGACCGATTTCGGCCTTCACCTGTCCCTTCCGCCTGCGATGGCAGCATCCTGCTACAGGAACCCTTGGGTTCATGGGCGTACTGGCACTCTCGATGCAGAGGCTCCAGGCTGGGTACCTGCTCGGCTGCCAGCGACGCGCACTGCGAAGCGGAAACCTCATCCACGATGTCCTGCAGGCTACGGAGGTGCACCGATGAGCGACGAATTCACTCCCATTCTGCCGACCTTGGACGATGCCAAGGCGGAAGAAATGATCGGCAAGGTCGTCCTGGTCGGGGTCACCCGCTATGGCGGCGACGGCCAGGTGAAGGGGCTGGAGCAGTACGCCGGCACGGTGTTGCGCATCAGCGCCGACGAGGGCGTGGTGCTGGCCGACGAGAATGATGGCCACGAGCGCTACCTGCCACCGATGCTGGACCAGTACCAACCAGCCGAACCCGGCGAGTACCGCATGCGCACCAGCGGCATGATCGTGGTCGACCCCGACTACCTGGCCACCTGGGACCTGCACGCGCAGCAGTAGTGCCAGGCCATGCCTGGCAGGTGCCGGCAGTTCCCCGGCACCTCCCGGAGCCGCACTTTGCCCCATCCGGCCACTAGTCCTTCCGGCCCATTCACGACAACCCCTGCGGTGCTAGATTCGGGTCCATGCCCGATTCCGGGCGCCCATTCACACCCCAGGGGATAAGGATGCTCATCCGTCGAACCTCTCTGGCGGCGGCTGTTGCCGTTGCCACCGTCGGCCTGCTGGCCGCTGGCCCGGCGCTTGCCGATTACGCGAAGCCGCCGGAACACCTGCTCAAGGTGTTGAAGGCACCGCCGCCGCCGGCGCCGAACGTGGCCCCGGGCGGCCAGCGCCTGCTGCTGACCACCGCGCAGACCTACCCGTCGATCAGCCGCGTCGCCCAGCCGTACCTGAAGCTGGCTGGCGTGCGCCTGGAGCCGAAGAACCGCAGCCGCCATGACACGCCCGGTGGCTACGGCATTCCGGCCTGCGTGGCCGACTTCACCCTGGTCGACATCGGCAGCGGCAAGGAGACCAAGGTCAACCTGCCGCAGGGCTGCGCCACCGGCGCGCTGTGGTCGGCCGATGGCAGCCACTTCGCCTTCCAGAATGCGGTCGATACCAGCGTGCAGCTGTGGGTGGGCGATGCGGCCACCGGGCAGGTGAAGCAGGTGCCGAACGTGCAGCTGAACCCGATCTTCGGCTACACCGTGCAGTGGCTGGGTGGCAGCCAGAACCTGCTGGTGAAGCTGGTACCGGCCAATCAGGGCCCGGCACCGTCCAACGGCGGCGTACCGACCGGCCCGGATGCACAGGAGTCGCTGGGCAGCAGTGGCGAGAGCAGCACCTACGAGGCCCGCGACACGCTGACCAGCGTGCATGACGAGAAGCTGTTCGCTTATTACGGTGCCTCGCAGCTGGCCGTGGTCGATACCGCCGCCAACAGCGTGCGTCCGGTCGGGCAGCCGGCGCTGTTCAACGAAGTCAGCGCCGCACCCGATGGCGTGCACGTGCTGACCGAATCGATCAAGGCGCCATACTCGCATGCGGTGACCTACCAGCGCTTCGCCAACGACGTGGCCGTGCTGGACATCGCCAGCGGCAAATCCACGCCGATTGCCAGCCTGCCGCTGGCCGACCGCGTACCGGTGCATGGCGTGCCGGAAGGCCCGCGTGGCTTCGACTGGCGTGCCACCGATCCGGCCACCCTGGTCTATGCCGAGGCACTGGACAAGGGCGACTGGAAAGTCAACGTGCCGCACCGCGACCGCGTGCTGATGCTGAAGGCCCCGTTCAACGGCAAGCCGACCGAAATCACCCGTACCGCGCAGCGATTTGAGGGCTTCGCGTGGACCGCCGATCCGGCCGTGGCGTTCCAGTACGAGAACGACGAGAACCGCCACTGGATGCAGACCCGCATCGTCGATGTGGACCAGCCGAAGAAGGAAGGCCGCCTGCTGTGGGACATGTCCAGCGACGAGCTGTACGCCAACCCCGGCAACCTGGTCTTTACCCGCTTGCCGAATGGTGCGCAGGTGGTGCGCCGTGAGGGCAACCATGTGTTCCTCAGCGGCCGTGGCGCGTCGCCGCAGGGCGACCGTCCGTTCCTGGACCGCCTGGACCTGGGCACCCTGAAGAGCGAGCGCCTGTTCCGCAGCAGTGCCGACGCCTACGAACAGTTCCTCGGTTTCAGCAGCACGCCGGGGCGCTACCTGACCTGGCACCAGTCGGTGATCGATCCCCCGAACGCCTTCATCCGCCAGCAGGGTGAGGCAGTGGCTGATGCGAAGACCGGCGAGGCGCAGTTCGCGTCCACCGCGACCGCGCTGACCAAGCTGGTCGACCCGACCCCGGAGGTGCGCCAGATCAAGAAGCAGCTGGTGACCTACAAGCGTGCCGACGGCGTGGACCTGTCGTTCACCCTGTACACGCCGCCGGGCTACAAGGAAGGCCAGCGCGTGCCGGCGATCCTGTATGCGTACCCGGCCGACTTCGCCAATGCCGCGCAGGCCGGCCAGGTGTCCGGTTCGCAGCAGACCTTCACCCGTCTGCAGCCGTACCGCCTGATGCTGCTGGCCGGCTACGCGATCATCGACAACGCCTCGTTCCCGATCGTGGGTGACCCGAAGAACGCCTACGACACCTACCTGGAGCAGCTGGAAGCCGACGCCAAGGCGGCGGTGGACAAGGCCGTGGACATGGGCGTGGTCGACCGCAACCGCATCGGCGTGACCGGTCACAGCCACGGCGGCCTGATGACCGCCAACCTGATCGCGCACACCAAGCTGTTCAAGGCCGGCGTGGCGACCAGCGGTTCGTACAACAAGACCTTCACCCCGTTCGGCTTCCAGAACGAACGCCGCTCGGTCTGGCAGGCGCAGGACGTGTACCTGAAGGCCTCGCCGTTCTTCTATGCCGACAAGATCAAGCTGCCGCTGCTGCTGGTCCACGGCGAGGACGACGCCAATCCGGGCACCGAGCCGTTCCAGTCGCGCAAGCTGTACCAGGCGATCCGCGGCAACGGCGGTACCACCCGCTTGGTGATGCTGCCGAACGAGCCGCACTGGTACACCGCGCTGGAGTCGAACGAGCAGCTGGTATCGGAAATGCTGAACTGGTTCGACACCTACGTGAAGAACGCCAAGTGAAGGAACAGGAAGGCCACCTCCGGGTGGCCTTCCTGCATCCTGCTGTAACCAGCCGCACGCGCTCTGCAATCAACTGTGGAGACTCGGTAACGACGTGTTACCGGCACATTCGCGTGCCACGCAGATGGGCTAGGCTGGCCCTGTGAGTTCGTCCCGGGTCGGTGCAATGAAAGCCATCGTTCTTGCTGCAACGTTGTCGTTGGTCCTGGTTTCAAACGCCCATGCCCAATCGCTGCCCACCGAGCTGGCGCAGCTGGGGATCATCGCCGGCATGCCCTACGCCAAGGCCAAGCGCCTGCTGGATGCTGCGGGATGGCAGGTGAAGCCGGCGCAGGGCGCGCCGGAATCGCTGGAGGGCTTTCCGGAAGTGGGGTGCCAGAAGGGCGGGAAGCAGTGCGCGACGACCTTCGAGAAGGGTGAACAGCAGATTGCGGTGCGGCTGGGCACTACCCTGGCAGGGCAGCCGTTCGTGCAGAGCGCTGATTGAGCACCCGAGCTCACGCCAACGGCAGGCGGTCCTGCGCATGCGCCAACCGGTCATGCAGTTCGCGCACGTGCTCGGCCTTGGCATGGATGCGCGTGGTATCACCGAAACTGCGCAGGTAGGCGCACGCGGCGAAGCCGGCACTCTTCTTTTCGTACTCGGCAATCCAGGCCAGGCGATCCGGGTTGTTGGCCTGCTCGGCTGACCACGCGGCCACCGGCGGACGGATGCGGTACCTCAGGCCAACGCGCCACGGCTTTGGTGTCAGGCGCGCACGGAAGCAGTGCTGCAGCCGGCACATGCGCGCGTACAGGGTGTCGGCGCCCAGCGTTCTGAAGAACGCCTGCAGCTGCTCGTCTTCGGGCAGGAACGTGGCGTGCATGGCCAGCACGCGCAATCCAGCCGGCGTGCGGTACGTACGCAGATGCCAGTCCGGATGCTGTTCGCTGAAGGCCGCGACCCGCTGCAGGGCCACGCCTTCGGCGCCACCGGCCGCGGCCAGGCGCCGCTTGCGCTGCATCAGCATCGCCGTGTTGACCAGCAGCACCGCTGCCACCCCCAGCACCAGTCCCACCAGCCAGTGCCAGAGCAGAGTGCCGATGACGGCGCCAGCGAACAGCAGCACTGCGGCGATGATTGCAGGCATCACGCAACCGGCAGGTGGCTGCGCATGATCGATGTCGGCGAACAGCACGTCCGGGGTGTTCAGGCACAGCGCACCGTAGCTGTTGCGTGTAATGATGACGTCGCCGTCGCGCTGCACGATCTGCTCGCGGATCGGCACGCCCTCCACGCCGTAGTTGCTGCGCACTTCGCGTCGCGGAAGCGCCTGCCCGGCGAGGATGGCATTGAGGGCTTCGTTGGCGCGGCGGTCGGCGTGCACCTGCGCCTCGGCAGGGCCTTCGTCGGACCAGCCGAAGCGGCGCACGACCACCGGCCGGCCACGGAAACGGGCCTGCAGGCGGGCTTCGGCCCAGTACGCGGGAACGATCATCATCGTGCGGTGCTCCATCTTCCATGGCAGGTGCCGAAGCGAGTCTGGCACAGCGCCGGTGCGCCCGCATCCGCCTGCTGCAGTGGGCCGGGCGGAGTGATAGATTGCGCGTTTCGCATGCACTCCACCAAGGACGGAGCGATGTTCATGATCCTGCGCGGCCTGTTGGCCCTGGCCTGTGCCGGGGCGGTAGGCGTGGCCACCGCAGCGGTACCGGCAGGGCCGCAGATCCTCACCGAGGATGTCAGCCGTTTCTATGCACTTTATGACAGCGCTGGCGGCAAGCCCAGCGTTGCGCAGCTGCGTGGATACCTGGCCGAGGGTTCGGCCGGCCTGGCCGAACTGGCCAAGGCGCGCCGGGTCAGTCCTGAACGCATTGCCGAGTCCATCGCCAGCCAGCCCGAGCTGTATGCACAGGGACGAAACTGCCTGGCCGAACTGCCCGCGGTGAAGCAACGCCTGACGCAGGTGTTTTCCAACCTGCAGGCGATCTACCCGCAGACCCGGTTCCCGCCGGTGACCATCGCGGTGGGCCGCGGCCGGCCGGTCGGGCTGACCTCGAAAAGCGGCGTGATCATTGGTCTGGAAGCGCTGTGCGCGGCCGACTTCATGAATGCCAATGTGCAGGATCGCTTCGTGCATGTGATCGCACACGAATACGTGCACATCCAGCAGACCGGCCTGATCGACTTCGAGCCGGGTGACCCGCGCGCGACAGTGCTGCGTGTTTCGCTGGGCGAGGGCATCGCCGAGTTCATCGCCGAGCTGATTTCCGGCAACGTCGGCAATGGGCGTCACGCGGCCTGGACCCGTGGCCGGGAAGTGCATATCGAAAGCGCGTTCGCGCTGGATCTGGACAGCACCGATCTGTCGCCGTGGCTGTACAACTACAAGCCGGGCTCGCAGGAACCCTACGACCTGGGGTACTGGGTGGGTTACCGCATCGCCAAGGCCTATTACCTGCAGGCCAAGGACAAGCGTGATGCGGTGCGTGCGCTGATCCAGCAGGACAACCCGAAGGCGATCCTCGCTGCCAGCGGCTGGACGCCGGGCATGTGGATGCCGGCGAAAGTCACGGGTGTGGCGGCGCGTACGGCTGCACGCTGAGCACAGGGCGGGGCGTTAGACTGCGGAAGATGATTTCAGGAGTACTCGCATGCGTGGATCTGTTGAGCTTGCCGCTGCCACCGTCGTGACGCTGGGCCTCGCGTTGGCTTCTCCGCTGGGCGCTGCAGAAGCCGTCGCAGTCAATCCGCTGCTGCAGACGCCGATCGACCAGTTGCGCCCAGACGAGGTTCGTTTCATGCAGCAGCGCCTGGCCGATTTTCCGGAGTTGCAGCGCTATCGTGATGCCAACGCGCGACTGCCTGCGGCCGTGCCGGGCGAGCCGCGCGTGGTGTTCTTCGGCGACTCGATCACCGAAGGCTGGGGTGCGGAAGGCAGCGCTGGATTCTTCCCCGGCAAGGGCTGGCTCAACCGCGGCATCAGCGGCCAGACCACGGCGCAGATGCTGGTGCGCTTCCCGCAGGACGTGCTGGCACTGAAGCCACAGGTGGTGGTGATCCTGGCCGGCACCAACGACATTGCCGGCAACACCGGCCCGTCCACGCAGGCGATGATCGAAGACAACCTGCACGCGATGGTGGACCTGGCGCGTGCACATGGCATCGCCGTGGTGCTGGCATCGGTGCTGCCGGTCAACGATTACCCGTGGCTGCCGGGAACAGCGCCAGCGCCGAAGGTGCGTGCATTGAACACGGCATTGAAGCGCTATGCCGATGCGCAGCAGCTGGTCTATCTGGACTACTACACGCCGATGGCCAATGCCGCCGGAGGACTCGATCCGCAGCTGGCCGAGGATGGCGTGCATCCCACGGCGAAGGGCTATGCGGTGATGGCGCCGTTGGCCGAGGCGGCGGTCAAGCGCGCGCTGCAGCAGAAGTAGCTTCTGCGGGCAGACTCGCCAGCAACCACTCACAGAAACTGATCACCAGCGGATCGGCCGCGCTGTCCTCATGCACCAGCCAGCTCCAGCGCGGGCCGCGCACGCATGCCTCATCCAGCGGCTGCAGCAGCCCCTGATCGCAGGCGCGTGCCGCCAGCAGCTCGCTGACCAGGGCGATACCCAGCCCTTGGCAGGCAGCATCCAGCAGCTGCCCGGGTTCGGAGAAGTTCATGCCTTCGCGGCGCTGGCCGACATCGGCGCCCCCCTGTACCTGCCACTGGCTCCAGTCCATTTCGCGCTCGCCATGCAGGGTGAGGCGTTCGTGCACCGGCGTGGCGAGCAGGGCCGGATGGCAGGCCGGAAAGAGGCGATCCTGCAGCAGCACGCGATGCTGGCACTGCGCCTGTGAGTCGAGGTCATCGCGTACCGCCACGTCCAGCGTCTGCGTGGTCATATCCGGTGCCTCCTCGCTGGTCAGCAGCCACAGGTCGGCGTCGGGATGCAGGCGGTGGAAGCTGGCCAGGCGCGGCACCAGCCAATGCCGGGCAAAGGCTGGGCTGGTGTTGACGATCAGTTGATTCGGCTTGCGGTACTGATCGAGCCGGCGGATGCCGCTGGCCAGCTGCCGCAGCAGTGACTGGGTGGTTTCCAGCAGGTCGATGCCGGCGTCGGTGAGGGTGACGCTGCGGCCCTGCCGGAAGAACAACGGCTGCTGCAGCGAGGCTTCCAGGCCCCGGATCTGCTGGCTGATGGCCGACTGGGTCAGATGCAGTTCCTCGGCGGCCCTGTGGAAACTACCCAGGCGGGCGGCGGCCTCGAAACCACGCAACGCGTTCAGCGGTGGCCAATGCCTCAGCATCTCAGATAAGTAAAACTGTTCAATTGATGGCTGAATCTATCGTTTGTTCTTATCGATACGCAAGCGCAGCATAGGTCCATCCCACACCGGCCATGGAGCCTGTCATGAACAGCCGTCGTCACTTCCTCACCCAACTGGCCGGCGCCGCTGGTCTTGGCGGCCTGGCCGCCCTCGGCCTGGCGGGGCTGCCCGCGCGCGTATCCGCAGCGGGGCCAGCAGCGGGCGTCTGGCGGATGCCCGACGAGCACGGCCCGCAGGAGCGCGTCTTCCTGGCCTTTGCTGCGCAACCGCGGGTCTGGGGTGCGCAGGCCGACGCGGTGAACACCGCCGTCGCCCGCCTGGCCCGCACCATCGCCCGCTACCAGCCGGTCAGCGTGCTGTGCCGCCCGGCGCAGCGGAAGCTGGCGCAGGACCGCTGCGGCCGCGACAACATCGAGTTTCTCGAAGTGCCGCTGGATGACATCTGGGTGCGCGACTACGGCGGTTGTTTCGTCACCGATGGCAAGGGCGGGCTGGGCCTGGTTGATTTCAACTTCAACGGCTGGGGCGGCAAGCAGAGCGCACGGAACGATGGTGCGGTGGCGCCGTGGCTGGCGCAGGTGACCGGCGCGACGCTGCTGGAAAGCGATCTGGTGGGCGAGGGTGGCGGCATCGAAGTCGATGGCCATGGCACGGCCATCCTCACCGAAAGCTGCTGGGTGAACCGCAATCGCAATCCCGGCTGGTCGCGCGCGGATATCGAGGCCGAGCTGATGCACCACCTCGGCCTGCGCAAGGTGATCTGGCTGCCCGGCATCGCCGGCGAGGACATCACTGACGCACACGTGGATTTCTATGCGCGCTTCGTGCGTCCGGGCGTGGTGATCGCCAATCTGGACGACGATCCGGAGTCCTACGACTACGATCTGACCCGCGAGCACCTGGAGATTCTGCGCGGCGCCACCGATGCCGATGGCCGTCGTCTGCAGGTGCACACGCTGCCGCCGCCGCTGGACGGGCGCGACAACGTGCATACCCGCGACAACGATGATCTGGCGATGGGCTACATCAACTACCTGCCGATCAACGGCGCGGTGGTCGCGCCGCAGTTCGGTGACGACGCAGCCGATGGCTACTGCCGTGAACTACTGGAAGACATGTATCCCGGTCGTGTGATCGAACAGGTGGACATCGATGCGATCGCCGGTGGCGGTGGCGGCATCCATTGCGTGACCAAGAACATGCCGAAGGTAGGCTGAGGTGCCTCAGGCGTCGTCCTGCTTCAACGCCGCATCGGCCGCCAGCAGCGCCTCGGCGGCTGCACTGAGCGGCGGCGACGGCGGGGCAACCACACCGATCGCTTCCATCATCTTCGGCATGCCCAGGAACTGGCGCGCGCGACGGTCGTAGATGCCGGTGACCAGCAGCGCACGGGTGGCGATCTTCTGCTCGGGCCCGATCAGCACGCGCTGCTCCATGATGCCGCGCGAGCCGATCCAGCCGACCAGGCGTGTTTCCAGGGTGAAGCGCTGGAACGGCTTCAGTTCACGGCGGAACTGGATGGTGCCAGCGCCGACGATCGGTGCCCACTTCTCGCGCAGCGCCACCCGGCCCAGGCCCATCCGCAGTATCAGGTCCAGCCGGCCCAGATCGAAGATGTTCCAGTAGCGGCCGTTGGTCATGTGCAGGTTGCTGTCCAGGTCGTTGGGCAGTACCCGGAACTGCAGCCGCGAGACCCCGAACGGCGCCTCCAGCTTCGGCCGGAACAGGCTGCACAGCAGCAGGTGGATCAGGCGGAACCAGAGATTCATGGTTATGACGACTGTTATAGAATCGCCGATACGCTAATTTATGACGACTGTCCTGGCAAGGAGCCTGCCGTGAGCCCGCGCCCCTCTGATGCGCCACAACGCGTGATTGATGCTGCGGCACAGATGCTGGCGCGCGTGGGTCTCAATGCCACCAGCATCCGTGAGGTGACCAAGCTGGCCGAGGCGCCGCTGGGTTCCACCTATCACCACTTTCCCGGCGGCAAGCAGGAGCTGCTGGCGCGCGCCACCCACATGGCTGGTGACAAGGTGGAGGCGCTCCTCGTTGAGTTGTTGAAGGGCGGGGCCGTGCAGGGCCTGCAGCAGTTCCTGGCGATGTGGCGCGAGCGCCTGCTGCGGTCCGGGTTCCGCGCGGGTTGTCCGGTGCTGGCCGTTGCCGTCGAAGAGCCGGTCGAGGCGGTTACCAGCCAACCGCGCGTGGCCGCCGCAGAGGTGTTCGTGCGCTGGCAGGGGCATCTGGCCGCAGCCTTCATTGCCGACGGCCACGAACCTGCGGCGGCGGATGGACTGGCCAGCCTGGTGATCGCCAGCGTGGAAGGCGCCGTGGCGATGTGCCGCGCACTGCAGGACATCGCTCCGTTTGATCGGGTAGCAGCGCAGTTGCTGAAGGCGGCCGCGCCTCCTTGATCCGGCTATACGTGTGCGGAAGACGCGCAGCAGGTCATCGGAAGATCATCAGGTAGCCCCAGCCGAGCACGATGGGCAGGAAGGCAGCGATGGCCGACGCGCCAAGCCAACGCAGGTAGCTGCGGGAGGCGGGGCATCCCTGCCGCTTGAGGGCCCAGGCATGCGTCGGGAGCACCAGCAACGCCTGCACCGCAAAGGTGGCCACGGCGGCAAGCCATGCCACCAGGACGCCGAGGCAGCCATCGCTGAAGCAGCGGCTACCAAACCACGAACCCCAACCGGCGAGGCCGATCATTGGAACGAACATCACGAGCGCGGTGGCGCGGGTGAACTGGGAGGCGTGCATGCCGTGGCGCATAGCTCTTCTGGTGGAAAATCATAATCCAGCCGCCGGCGCGCGGGTACAAGGCCGGCGCCAGTGCGGCCTGTGGGTGATGGACCCACGGCCCCATCGCGCTAGAATCCGTCCACCACCGCCTACGCGTGCCCGGCAAGGATGTCCGCATGCAGTATCAGGTTTCTGAGGTCCCTGGCCGCAATGCCACGCGCCCGCTGGCGGCGGCATGAAGAACTCGCGCCATTTTTCAATCAGTGCATTGAAGTTGCCCAGGAGCCGCGGCAGTGAAGTCGTGCGTGCGGCTGGCCGCGCACGCGGTGGCCATGATCGTCGCGTTGACCGGCGCCACCGTTTTCCATGCCTCGGGTCTGCAGTGGGCGGCCGCTGTCGATGCAATGCCGCTGCGCTACCCGATGGCGGTAGTGCTGGCCGGGTAGTACTGCAATTCCGGGCGATTTCCTCTGTGCTTCACTTTTTCCAGGATCTTCATGCGACAGCGCATTGCAAGGAAACGCGTCCTGGCCACAACGGTCGTTCTATCGATGGTTGCAGTCGTAGCGCTGATGGTCAGCGTGCGCCCGCAGTGGCGGCGGGAAGTCGGCCCGCCTCCGATCAATCTGGGAACGGCACGGATGCAGGCCGAAGTGATGGCAGAGCTCATCGACCTGCGACCGACACCGCCAGGAAAGCCGCCGGTTCCACCGATTCCAATGAGAGGAGTCTCCTCCCCGATGCTGGCCGGTAACAGTGGGTTCGCGACCGCAGCGGTGCGGTTGGAAGACGTCGCGCCAGCACACTTCGAGCCGCGCGGCTGGGAGCCCGACATTCCATTCGCTGTGATGGAATGGACTGCGCCTTCCTGCGGTGAAGGATATCCCGCCCCGGTCTGCCAGGTTCGTCACAGCGTCGTCGAGTGGCGCGATGATGACAGTGCGGCGTCCTTTCAACTGCAGCAGCATCTGGAGTCGATGCTGCAGGTTGCGAACCGCCGGGCTTCACGGGTACCCGGTCTCGCGTTCGAGCTTGCACACGTGCGGGCGCAACGGATGACGTGGGACGAGCTTCAGCAACGGCGCGCGCGCGGTATCGAGGGATGCACGGGTGGCCCGGGCAATCCGGATCTGGGCGTTGTCTATCTGCAGCGTCCTGTGTTCAGCCTGGATGGGAACTGGGCAATGGCATCGGTCGCCTCGGATCTGTGCAGTGGAGGAACGGCGATGCGTGTCCTCTACCTTCTGCATCGCAGGAAGGGCGGCTGGGAGCGTGTTCGAGTGGAGCCTGTCCGCCATATGAGCTTTGGACAGGGCCTGTGGCCCGCGTTGCCGGAGTCGTGATGATAGATACCTCGTTCAAGCCAAACCGTGACTGCCAACAACGGATCGCCTGGCGACGCATTGCATCGCTGGCGGCGGCGCTGTCGGCCTTGGCGCTCATGGCCGGGATCTGCAGCCTGCGCCCGAGGTGGCAGCAGGAGATCGGTCGGCTACCGATCAACCTGGGAACAGCGCAGATGCAGGCGGAGGCGATGGCGCTGGCGATCCGGCAGAGCCCCCCATTCCCCCCTCCACCCCCGCCAGTGCCGCAGCCAACGCCAGTTCTGCCATCGTCGCTGAGCGAGGTGCCCAGCGCACCGCAGACACCGTCCACGCGCGTTGATCAATGGCGCCCGCAGGAACAGCCGCAGTTGACCGACCCGGTGGGGGAGGACATCTACGTGATGGAGCAGACCTTGCCCTATTGCTGGCCGGGCAGCAGTGCCTCCATCTGCCAGGAGGTGGACGACCTGGTCCTGCCGCTGGACGACCGGTGGCCGCCGGACATCCATGCGCTGCGGTTGCAGCTGCAGGCGGACCTGGTTCCCGTCAATCGCCGGTCCACGCCAGTGCCTGCGGCCGCATTGGCCGGTGCGCAGCGGATGGACGGCGCGGGGCTTCGAGCGCTGCGGGAGCAAGGGTGCGGGGCAACGGTGCATGGGCCGACTCGGACATACGACCACGTCGCCTATCTGACCCGGCCTGTTTTCAGCGTCGATGGGCAGTGGGCTATGATTGCGGTCGCCTGGGATTCGTGTTCCGACGATTTCGTCTACCGGGAGCTTGTCGTGCTGCATCGGGAACAAGAACGCTGGATGGCCGAACCCCCGGAACGGGGTCTGGGCGGCGTATGGGACGGCCGCATACTGCGGCCCTGGACGTACAACCACTGACGAGGAAGAGCGCATGGACGTCGCTGCACGCAGGAACAGGACGTTGTTTCGTTGGATCATGGTGACGCTGCTGGCAGTATTGATGCCGTTTGCGGCACTGGCGCAGCCCGCAGCCGGGGAGGCCGATGGCGCCGAAGCCGCCACTGCCGCGGAAGAGGCGCGATGCCGCGCCTGCACCTACGAGCGTATCGGGCACAAGGTCGATATCGGGCTGGTTGCACTGGTGTCGCTGCTGGTGGTGAGCCTGCTGGTAGCGGCGTCCCGCGAGTGGGGCACCACCTCGCAGCGCTGGACCTGCCGCACGCTGGCTCTGTTGCTGGTGGGTGTCGGTGTGGCATTGCTGTGGTGGGCTGGCAGCGTCGTCTACCTGGGCTACAACCCGTGGCAGGAAATGGCCGCCCCTGTCGATGGTTCGCTTACCTCGACACTGCTCAACACCTCACCGAAGTGGCTGGCGGCGCTGGCGTTGATTGGTTTCGCACCTTCCATCTGGAAGCGCAGCGAGCGCCTGCCGGCCTGGCGTATCGGCTGATCCTGGAACGACGGCGCCGGATCACACCCGGCGCCGCCTGCGGTCATCAGTCAAAGCGCCAGCGCACGCCCGCATAGACGCCACGCCCATCGCCCGGGGTCGAGCGCGCGACATCCTTGCCGGCGTCGTCGTAGCCCGGCGTGACCGTGGCGGCGTAGTGGCGGTTGCCGAGGTTGCGCATCTCCGCCCAGGCCTGCCAGCGGCCACCGGGTGCGTCGTAGCCGATGCGGCTGCCGAAGATCACGTGGCTGTCGGCCCAGTAGCTGTTGGCGTAGTCCACGGCGATGCGCGAGACGTATTCGGTATTGAGCGCGGCGTACAGGCCGGATGCATGATCGAAGCGCAGCTCGGCCTGGTAGGCGTGGCGCGGCAGGCCGGGCAGGCGGTTGCTGCCGAAACGCGCGTCGTGGCGATAGCGGAAATCGCTGAAGGTATACGCCTGGCGCAGCGACAGGCGGCCCGGTGCAGCCTGCCACAGCGTGCTGTCCAATCCGGCCTCGATGCCGCGGTGAACGGTGGGGCTGGCGTTGTTCTCGGCGATGAACAGGTTCGGCACCGGTTGCAGTTCGACGCTGAGCAGTTCGTGGTTTACGTGCGCGTAGTAGCCGGTCAGTTCCCAGCGACCCAGCGCCGCGTCACCGCGCGCACCCAGTTCCAGCGTGGTGGCGGTCTGATTCTGCATCGGCACCGGCGCGCGCTGGCGGCCGGTAGACGGGCCATTGCCTGGACCGAAGTACTGGTTCGAGCCCCAGATCATCGACCAGGGGTGCGGCGCCTCCACCGAGCGGCTGAGGTTGCCGAACCACTGGGTCTGGGCGCTGTGCTGCCAGGTGAAGCCCAGTCGCGGCGCATAGTCCCAGTCGTGGTCGCGCAGGCGGCCACCGCTGCTTGGCCAGGTCACCTGCACATCGCGGCGGGTTTTGATCAGCGCCAGCCCGGTCTGCATGCGCAGGCGGTCATTGAAGGTGAGGGTATTGCTGACGTGCAGCGTGCTGTCGGTGCCGTGGTGCCGGAAGTCACGCGTGCGCGTACCCGCGGCATAGCCGTTGCTGGCAAAGCGCAGCGACTCGCGCACATCGGCGTCCAGATCGTGGGTGACGCGCAGGCCGACCGTGGTCTCGCTGTCCAGGCCGAACAGCCGGTGGCGGCGGCGGTAGTCCAGCGTGGCGTTGAGGTTGGCGTAGTCCAGCTGCTGCCGGTACAGGCTCTCGTTCAAGTCCATCGGGTACTTGTGATAGACCAGCCCGGCCTGGAACGAGGAGTCCTCATCGATCTGCAGCGTGGTGACATTGCCCACCCAGGTGCTGCCCGGCTGCGGGCGACGCGCATCGATGGCCAGGTTGGCCGCATTCGCGGCACGCGGATCGTTGCGGATCTGGTCGCGGGTCAGGCGGCCGGGCGTTTCATGATTGGTTTCGCGATAGCGCACGAAGAAGCGCGTCTGCAGGTCGGGCGTGATCTGCCAGCCGATGTTGGCCATCGCACCCTTGCCGTCGCCGCGCGCATGACGCTGGTAACCGTCGAACTCGGTATCGGTGTAGGCCAGGAAGTAGTCGACATCACCACTGACGCCGCCCCAGCTGATGCCGCGCTTCTGGTAGCCACGGCTGCCGGCTTCGTAGTGCAGCTGCACACCCGCCGAATCACGACCGCTACGGCTGACGTAGTCGATGGCACCACCCAGCGCCAACGCACCGCGCTCGAAGCCGTTGGCGCCGCGCAGGACTTCCACGCGCGACAGCCACAGCGGTTCCAGCAGCTCGTAGGGCGTGCCGCCCGGGCCGGTCAGTGGCAGGCCGTCGATCGACACCGCAATGCCCGAGGCGTGCGCGCCCGGGCCACGGTTGATGCCCGAGCCACGGATCGAGATCTTGGTGCCCTCATTGCCCGGCGACTGCGCGCTGATGCCCGGTTGGTAGGCCAGCACATCGGCGCTGGTGGACAGTCGGCTGTCGGCCTTGGCCACGTCGATCAGGTTGCTGGCGCCGGGAACGCGCTTCAGCGCCTCGCGCGCCTGCGCGCTGGCATCGGCGGCAGCGGTGACCTGCACGGCATCCAGCGTGGTGGCCTGTGGGGCCGCAGCGGCGGTGGAAGAGAGGCCGAGGGAAACGGCCAGGAACAGCAGCGAGGGGGTGGGGCGGTACGACGATAGCGGCATGCGGGAATGCTGTAAACCACAAAAGTGGCGCGCAAGTTAACAGTTCGGCGGCGTCACGTCACCCACCGGCGGCGTATGGCCGCCCGCAACATCCATGTAGAGCCGAGTCCATGCTCGGCTATCGCGCGCAGCGCGGGTCTCCTGAGATTGCAACGAAGAGCAGCCGAGCATGGGGTCGGCTCTGCAGCAGGGTTTAGGGCGAGGGCTTCGCCAGCGCCTTGGCCTTCGCGTACAGCGCCTTGGCAATCTCTGCATCGCCCAATGCCGCATGGCACTCGGCCAGGCTGTCCCACGCGTTGGCCGAATCCGGATACAGCTCGGCGTTGAGCGCGAACACTTTCAGTGCCTTGCTGGCACCCAGACTCTCGCGGATGGCGTAGCCATCGGCATTGATCGCACGTTCCAGTTCGCCGGTGGGAACGCCATTGCTGTCGTGCAGCCAGCTACGCATCTGCGGTTTCGCATCGGTGCTGTCATCCAGCGCATAGCCGATCAGCCGCTCGGACAGCACAGCGTGCGGAAACTCCCCGGGCGCAACCACCGCCATCGTGCTCTCCACCAACGTGCTGGACCAGACATTGCGGGCGCTGCCGTTGGTCAGGTACACGAACACCCAGTAACCGCTGGCCAGCCTGCCCTTGTAAGCCAACCGCGCACGAACGCGGGTGCCGCCATCGTGGCCAACCTGGGTGTAGCCGTCGCTGCGCGTGGTGTCCCATCCCGTGGAGAAGAAATTGTTGCCGCCACCGGCCAGTTTCTGCGGCTGCCAGAGTTTTTCCAGGGTCGCCGTGCGCACCAGCTTGCCGGTCGCCAGCGCCTGCAGGAAACGGTTCATGTCACCCACGGTGGTCTGCAGATCGGCATGGCCCCAGCCGTAGTCCGGCCAGGGATCTTCATTGGCGGGCTGCAGGTGGCCGTCCTTGCCGATGTAAGGCACCGCCGCGCGCGTGGCTGGCACGCTGGCACCGCCCCACGAGGTGCTGGCCATCTTCAATGGCTGCAGGATGCGTTCGTGCGCGATGGCTGGGTAAGGCTTGCGGTAATGCGCTTCCAGCAAGGCGGTCAGCACCAGGTAGTTGGCCTGGGTGTACTGCACGCGGCTGCCGGTGGCGAACTGCATCGGTGTCGCGCCGGCCACCTTCAGTGCTGCTGCAAGGTCCGGCGCCACTCCGGTGTAGCCCTTACTCACCCAGCGGTTGTCCACCCGGTCGTAGTACTCGCCGATACCCGAGCTGTGGTTGAGGAAATCGCGTACGTGAATGGTCTGCCATGCTGATGGCAGGTCCGGCACATAGTGGCTGGCCGGCGCGTCCAGATCCACCTTGCCCTGGTCGACCAATTGCATCACCAGCGTGCTGGTCAGCAGCTTGGCCATCGACTGCGCGGCGAAGATGGTCTCGACGGTGGCGGGCGCATGGGTAGCGGGATCACTTTCACCGCTGGCGCCCTGGTACAGCACCTGGCCGTTGTGGGCGACCAGTACCGCCTGGCCGGCGATGCCGTAGCGTTCGCGGTTGGCCTGCAGCTGGGTGCTGAGCTGCTTGGAAAGATCGCCGGCAGTTTCAAGCGCCGAAACGGGTGGGATCGCAAACAGCGTGCAGAGCAATGCAGCAGCCAGGGTGCGGTACATCGCGGTGATCCGTCAGCGGTGATGGCGCATGTTGGTCACGTCGGAAGAGCGGGTCAAGGGCACCGATTCCCGCATCAGGGAGAGCCGGCCAGCGGCCGGCACTACCACACGTTTTCGGTAGTGCCGGCCGCTGGCCGGCACCCCTGCGATCAGCCGAGGATGCCCGGCAGATCCAGTCCCTTTTCCTTCGCGCAGTCGATCGCGATGTCATACCCCGCATCGGCATGGCGCATCACGCCGGTGGCCGGGTCGTTCCACAGCACGCGGCCAATCCGCTTGGCCGCCGCCTCGGTACCGTCGCAGACGATCACCATGCCGGCGTGCTGCGAGAAGCCCATGCCGACGCCACCACCGTGATGCAGCGACACCCAGGTCGCGCCGCTGGCGGTGTTGAGCAGGGCGTTCAGCAGCGGCCAGTCGGACACCGCGTCGGAGCCGTCGGCCATCGCTTCGGTTTCGCGGTTCGGCGAGGCGACGCTGCCACTGTCCAGGTGGTCGCGACCGATCACCACCGGCGCCTTCAGTTCGCCGTTGGCGACCATCTCGTTGAACGCCAGGCCAAGTCGATCACGATCACCCAGGCCGACCCAGCAGATGCGCGCCGGCAGGCCCTGGAACTTGATCTTCTCGGCGGCCATGTCCAGCCAGCGGTGCAGGTGCGGGTTGTCCGGAATCAGTTCCTTCACCTTGGCATCGGTCTTGGCGATGTCTTCCGGGTCGCCACTCAGTGCCGCCCAACGGAACGGGCCGATGCCGCGGCAGAACAACGGGCGGATGTAGGCCGGCACGAAACCCGGGAAATCGAAGGCATTGGCCACACCTTCTTCCAGCGCCATCTGCCGCAGGTTGTTGCCGTAGTCCACGGTCGGCACGCCCAGCGCGTGGAAGCCGAGCATGGCGCGGATGTGGTTGGCCATCGATGCGCGCGCGGCCTTCTCCACTTCCTTGGGGGCGGAAACGCGCTTCTCGTCCCACTGCTCGACCGTCCAGCCCTGCGGCAGGTAGCCGTTCACCGGGTCGTGCGCGGAGGTCTGGTCGGTCAGCAGGTCCGGCTTCACGCCGCGCTTGAGCAGTTCGGCCAGCACGTCGGCAACGTTGCCGAGCAGGCCCACCGATTTCGGCGTACCGGCCTTGCACGATTCATCGATCAGGCGCAGCGCTTCGTCCAGGTTGTCGGTCCAGGTATCCAGGTAGCCGGTGCGCAGGCGCATGTCGATGCTGCTCTTGCGGCACTCGACGGCCAGGCAGGAGGCGCCGGCCATCACGGCAGCCAGCGGCTGTGCACCACCCATGCCGCCGAGGCCACCGGTGAACAGCCACTTCCCGGTCAGGTCGCCGCCGAAATGCTGGCGCCCCATTTCCACGAAGGTCTCGTAGGTGCCCTGCACGATGCCCTGCGCACCAATGTAGATCCAGCTGCCGGCGGTCATCTGGCCGTACATGGCCAGGCCCTTCTTATCCAGCTCGTTGAAGTGGTCCCAGTTGGCCCAGCGCGGCACCAGGTTGGAATTGGCGATCAGCACGCGCGGTGCATCGGCGTGGGTGCGGAACACGCCCACCGGCTTGCCGGACTGCACCAGCAGGGTCTGGTCATCGTCCAGGCGCTTGAGCGTTTCGACGATGGCGTCGAAGCTTTCCCAGTCGCGTGCGGCGCGGCCGATGCCGCCATACACCACCAGTTCCTGCGGGCGCTCGGCCACGTCCGGGTGCAGGTTGTTCATCAGCATGCGCAGCGGTGCTTCGGTCAGCCAGCTCTTGGCGTTCAGCGTGGTGCCGGTCGGCGCGGCGATGGTGCGGGACGGGTCGTTGCGGGTCATGCGGCGCTCCGGTTCGTAGCGAAATCAAGGCAGGCGTTGAGCACCTGCGCCAGGGTGTGGCGCAGTGGTGCGGCGAGGTCGGGGTCGAGCGGGGTGGGCCAGCTGTGTTCGTCCACCTGGTCCGGCAGGGGTTCGTGCATGTAGCCGCGGCAGGCCAGTTCCATCTGCAGGCTGTGCACGCCGCCGGCGATGTTGCTGTAGTGGCGGGTGATCCAGCCGCCCTTGAAGCGGCCGTTGCGCACCTGGCTCATGCCGCTGATCTTCAGCAGGTTTTCCACCACGTCGCTCAGGGCGTTGTCGCAGGAGGTGTCCGGTGCGCCGGACGGACCGGCAGTCCCCAGGTTGAACTGCGGCAGTTCGCCCTCGAACAGGTGCGGGATATGCGAGCGGATCGAGTGCGCGTCGTACACCACCACGGTGCCGTGGCGTGCACGCAGGCGCGTGATCTGCGAAGCCAGCGCATCGTGGTAAGGCAGGAAATACGTGTCGCGACGACGGGCGATTTCTGCTTCGTCCGGTTCGCGCCCGGCGTGGTACAGCGGCTGGTTGTCGAAGGTGGTCAGCGGACACAGGCCGGTGGTGTTCTGGCCCGGGTACAGCGACACGCCGCTGGGATCGCGGTTGAGGTCGATCACCGAACGCGAGATCGCCGAGCGCACCGTGGTCGCGCCCATGCCGCGCACGAAGTCGTACAGCTCGTGCACCCACCAGTCGGCATCGCGGCGGGCCAGCCACGGCGAGTGGTAGTCGCCGATCAGGTCGTGCGGCAGCTCGCTGCCGGTATGCGGGAAGCTGACGATGAGGGGGGCATCGCCCTCGTGCACCGTCAACCATTCAGGAAGGGTCGTCATGCCTGCGGTTCCACAGTCGGCAACAGATCGCCCAGGCCCTGCGCCAGCGCGCCACTGCGCACAAGATTCGTGGCGGTCACCATGTCGGGGTGGAAATAGCGGTCTTCTTCCAGCGTCGGCACCTGCGCACGCAGGGTGGCGCGCACCGTTTCCAGCGCGGCGCTGGAGCGCAGCGGCGCATGGAAATCACAGCCCTGCGCGGCGGCCAGCAGCTCGATGCCGATCACGTTGGCGGCGTTCTCGGCCATCTGCATCAGCCGGCGCGCGCCATGCGCGGCCATCGACACATGGTCTTCCTGGTTGGCCGAGGTCGGAATCGAATCAACGCTGGCCGGGTAGGCGCGCTGCTTGTTTTCCGAGACCAGCGCGGCGGCGGTCACCTGCGGAATCATGAAGCCGGAATTCAGGCCCGGGCGCGGGGTTAGGAACGCCGGCAGGCCGGACAGGGCCGGGTCCACCAGCATCGCCAGGCGGCGCTCGCTGATCGAACCGATCTCGCACACCGCCATCGCCAGCATGTCGGCGGCGAAGGCCACCGGCTCGGCGTGGAAGTTGCCACCGGACAGCGCTTCGCCGGTGTCGGTGAACACCAGCGGATTGTCGGACACGCCGTTGGCTTCAATTTCCAGCGTGGTCGCGGCCTGGCGCAGGATGTCCAGCGCCGCGCCCATCACCTGCGGCTGGCAGCGCAGGCAGTACGGGTCCTGCACGCGCACGTCGTTGTCGCGATGCGACTCGCGGATGTCCGAGCCCTGCATCAGCGCGCGCAGGGTGGCGGCGGTGGCGATCTGCCCGCGCTGGCCGCGGATCGCGTGTATGCGCGGGTCGAAGGGCGTGTCGGAACCCTTGGCAGCTTCCACCGACAGCGCGCCGGTGACCAGTGCGGCCTGGAACACGGTCTCGATCTCGAACAGGCCCGCCAGCGCATAGGCGGTGGAGAACTGGGTGCCGTTGAGCAGCGCCAGGCCTTCCTTCGCGCCCAGTTCGATCGGCTGCAGGCCGGCACGTGCCAGTGCGTCGGCTGCCGGTAGGCGCTCGTCACCGATGAAGGCTTCGCCAACGCCCAGCATCACGCTGGCCAGGTGCGAGAGCGGCGCCAGATCGCCCGAGGCACCCACCGAACCCTGTGCGGGCACCACCGGCAGCACGCCCTTGACCAGCATCGCTTCCAGCAGCAGCAGGGTCTCCTCGCGAATGCCTGACGCACCCTGCGCCAGGCTGACCAGCTTAAGCGCCATCATCAGGCGCACCACGCTGGCCGGCATCGGCTCGCCCACGCCGGCGGCATGCGAGAGCACGATGTTCCGCTGCAGGGTGGCCAGATCTTCGCGCTCGATGCGCACGCTGGCCAGCTTGCCGAAACCGGTGTTGATGCCATACACCGGCGCGCCCTTGGCGACGATGGCGGCCACCGCCGCAGCACTGGCGCGCACCACCGGCAGCGCGGCCGGGTCCAGTGCAAGCGGCGCACCGCGATAGACCTGCCGCCACTGGGCAAGAGTGACATGGCCGGGGCGAAGAACCAGGGTGTTGCTCATGTGTTGCTCCAGGAGGCAGGCAGGTCGGGCTGTCCGCGCACCACGCGCGCGTGCAGCGGGTTGAATCCAATGCGATAGACCAGGTCGGCGGGGGCATCGATGTCCCAGATCGCCAGGTCGCAGTCCAGGCCCACGGCGAGGCGGCCGATGCGGTCGCTGCGTCCGAGCGCGCGCGCCGCTTCACGGGTGAAGCCGGCGATGCACTCATCCACGGTCAGGCGGAACAGGGTGGCGCCCATGTTCATCGCCAGCAGCGGGCTGGTCAGCGGCGAAGTGCCCGGATTGCTGTCGGTGGCCAGCGCCAGCGGCACGGCGGCCGCACGCAGCGCAGCGATCGGCGGCAGGGTGGTATCGCGGGTGAAATAGAAGGCGCCAGGCAACAGCACGGCGACGGTGCCGGCGGCGGCCATCGCGGCGATGCCGGCATCGTCCAGATGTTCGATATGGTCGGCCGAGAGGGCACCGAAGCTGGCGGCCAGTTCGGCGCCATGCTGGTTGCTCAGCTGCTCGGCATGAATCTTCACCGCCAGCCCGTTGGCGCGCGCCGCTTCGAAGACCTGCCGCGCCTGCGCCGGCGAGAAGGCGATGTTCTCGCAGAATACGTCCACCGCTTCGGCCAGGCCTTCGGCGGCGATGGCCGGAATCATCACGTTGCACACCTCGCCGGTGTATTCCTGCGCCTCGCGGCCTGGCGGAATCGCGTGTGCGCCGAGGAATGTGGTCACCACGTTGACCCGGCACTCCTCGCCCAGCGCACGCGCTACCTGCAGCTGCTTGCGTTCGTCGGGCAGGGTCAGGCCGTAGCCGGACTTGATCTCGATCGTGGTCACGCCTTCGGCACGCATCGCCAGCAGGCGCGGCCGGCTTTCGCTGGCCAGCTGTTCCGGGGTGGCAGCACGGGTGGCGCGCACGGTGGAGACGATGCCGCCGCCGGCACGGGCGATCTCGGCATAACTGACGCCCTGCAGGCGCTGCTCGAATTCGTTGGCGCGGTTGCCGGCGTAGACCAGGTGGGTGTGGCAGTCGATCAGGCCGGGCGAGATCCAGCGGCCTTCGCCATCGATGCGGGTGGTCGGCTGCAGGTGGGCGTCGCTGCCGGCCGGGCCGACATGGACGATGCGGCCGCCAGCGCAGGCCAGTACGCCATCGCGGATGACACCCAGCCCCTCGCCATCGAGGGTCATCAGGTGGACATTGGACCAGAGGGTATCGACGTGCATGGCATCCACAACGCGGCTGTGCTTATATGTCTATACAATATAGGCGTCCATTTCGGGTTGTCCAGCCATGTCCGATTCGCGTTCCCCACACTGTTTCCATGCCGCCCACGCCCTGCTGGCCGAGGGCTGGGCCCGCGATGTCCGCCTGCAGATGCAGGACGGCCGCATCACGGCGATCCACATGGGGCAGGGCGCCCAGCACGGCGACACCTGCGTCGGCATCCTGGTGCCGGGCCTGCCCAACCTGCACAGCCACGCCTTCCAGCGCGGCATGGCCGGGCTGACCGAGATCGGCGGCGGTGACGGTGACAGCTTCTGGAGCTGGCGTGAGCTGATGTACCGCTTCCTGGCCCATCTGCGCCCGGACGCAGTGCAGGCCATCGCCGCCCAGGCCTACATGGAAATGCTGGAAAGCGGCTTCACCCGCGTCGGCGAATTCCATTACCTGCACCACGACGCCGATGGTCGCGCCTATGCCAACCGCGCCGAGATGAGTGCACGGATTGCTGCCGCCGCCGATCAGACCGGTATCGGCCTGACCCTGCTGCCGGTGTTCTATGCGCACGCCGATTTCGGTGGCGCGCCGCCGAATCCGGCGCAGCGTCGCCTGATCCACGATGTGGACGGTTTCGCGCAGCTGCTGGACGCCGCCAAGCCGGCACTGGCCGCGCTGCCGGATGCGGTGCTCGGCATCGCGCCGCACAGCCTGCGTGCAGTCACCGGCGAGGAATTGAGTGCGTTGCTGCCGCTGACCGACGGCCCGGTGCACATCCATATCGCCGAGCAGGTGCGTGAAGTCGAGGCCTGCCTGGCCTGGAGCGGCCAGCGTCCGGTGCAGTGGCTGTACGACCATGCACCGGTGGATGCGCGCTGGTGCCTGGTGCACGCCACCCACATCACCGACGATGAGCGCGCCGCCATCGTGGCCAGCCAGGCCGTGGCCGGCCTGTGCCCGATCACCGAAGCCAATCTGGGCGACGGCCTGTTCCCGATGCAGGCGTTCGCGCGCGAGGGCGGGCGCTTCGGTGTCGGCTCCGATTCCAATGTGCTGATCGATGCGGCCGAAGAACTGCGCCTGCTCGAATACGGCCAGCGCCTGACCCTGCGTGGGCGCAACGTACTGGCCCCGGATGCCACCCGCAGCACCGGCCGCTTCCTGTTCGAAGGCGCACTGCACGGTGGTGCACAGGCGCTGGGCGTGGCCGCTGGCCTGCAGGTGGGCGCCAGTGCCGACCTGGTCGAACTGGATGCCGGGCACCCGGCGCTGCAGGCGCGACAGGATGACGCATGGCTTGACAGCTGGGTGTTCGCCGCACGTAATGGCGCGCTGCGATCGGTCTGGCGCCATGGCCGCCAATGCGTGGCCGAGGGCCGCCACCTGCAGCGCGAGGCGATCACCACCACCTTTACCGCCGCCCTGCGTGGCGTGCTGGGCTGATCGCCTCCCGCCACCGAGACCCCATTACGTGAAGGCCAGCAAGTCCGCCACGCTCAACCAGCGTATCCGCAGCGATCTGGAAAGCCGCATCCTCAGTGGAGAGTGGGCGCCGGGCTTCCGGATTCCGTACGAACACGAGCTGATGGAGCAGTACGGCTGCTCGCGGATGACGGTGAACAAGGTGCTGACCGCGTTGGCCGAGAGCGGCATGATCGAGCGTCGCCGCCGTGCCGGTTCGTTCGTGGCGCGGCAACCCCCGCACCTGGAGCAGGTGGCGCTGGAGATCCCCGATATCGCGATGGAGGTTGGCTCGCGCGGCCACCAGTACACCTATCGCCTGCTGCAGCGCGACCTGCGCCTTGCCGATGCCGGCAATGCCGGTGAAGTCGAGCTGGCCGGACAGGAAAACCTGCTGGCGATGCGCTGCCTGCATCTGGCCGATGGTCGCCCGCTGGCGCTGGAGCATCGCCTGATCAGCCCGGTGGGCGTGCCTGAGGTACTGGAAGTCGACTTCAGCACTACCGCGCCGGGCAGCTGGCTGCTGCAGAACGTGTCGTGGACCCGTGCCCAGCACCGCATCAGTGCCTGGGGGGCAGATACCGCCACCGCCAAGCTGCTGGACGTGAAGCCCGGTACCGCCTGCCTGGTGATCGAACGCCTGACCTGGCGTGGCGAACAGCCGATCACCCGCGTGCGCCAGGTGTTCCTGGGGGATGCCTGGGACCTGGTGGCGCGCTTCGCGCCGGGCGCGCGATAGGGATTCCATCCACGCATGGCGTGGATCTACTGGGCCGGAACGACTGTCGCCTTGAACTCTGTCGGGGCGTGTGTGCGATGTGTATCGTCCCTGCATGAAGAGCAGGGACCTCATCCGGGATCTGGAAGCGGCATGTTGGATCTGTCGTCGGATCCGCGGATCCCATCATGTATTCGTGCACCCGCAGCACCCTCACATCATCACCGTTCCTCACCCAAGGAAGGATCTGGGGAAGGGCTGGTGCAGGCGTTGCGGAAGCTCGCAGGACTGACGTAGGAGGGCCCATGCGATATCCAGTCCTGATCGAGGCAGGCGATGAGCGCACCGCGTGGGGTGTGGTCGTTCCAGATCTGCCGGGGTGCTTCTCGGCGGCCGACACGCTTGATGATGCGCTCAGCGCTGCCGAGGAAGCTGCACTCGCCTGGATTGATGCGGCCCTGGATGAGGGGCGCTCGATTCCGACACCTTCCGCGCCACAGAAGATCGCCGCCGAGGCATCCAAGGACATCCGTTGGATTCTTGCGTACATCTGCATTGATCCGGCTCTGCTGGACGATACCATCGAGCGGGTCAATATCAGCCTGCCACGCCGGATCCTGGCGAGGCTGGATGCGCAGGCCAGAGCGGCGGGTGAATCGCGCTCCAGTTACATCGCCCATCTCGCGGCATTGGGCTGAGCTGGCGCCATGTGGAGCCGAGCCGATGCTCGGCTGCTGTTCGCGTGTGGCTCAACTCTGCAAAGGCATCCACGCGTGGCGTGGATCTACCAAGGGGTCGCGCATCGGGGTTCAGTAAATCCACGCCACGCGTGGATGCGGCCCCATCAGTACGTGGCGCACTGCCGCCAGCGCACCGGCTCATCCACGCCGGGGCGGGCGTTGAGCTGGATGCGCACGTTGCGCAGGGCGGGGTAGTGCAGCACTTCCTCGCAGACCTGCGGCCAGACCGCGTCCAGCTCGCCCGTGCGGTTGATCGCCAGCGTCTGCCGGGTCAGCCAGACCCCGCTGGCGATACCGGGCTTGCCGGCCAAGGCGCGGGACAGATCGGCCTGGAAGCGCTCCAGCGTGGCGGCATCCGGGTTGGGGTTGCTGCGCGCGTCGGCTGAGGGCGCGGCCGGTGCAGGCGCAGCGGCCGGCGGCGTGGTGGCGGGGGCCGGCGCCGGTTCGGGCGCCGCTTCAACCGCAGGTGCAACCGGCGCGGGGGTGTCCGCCACCTCGGCAACAGGCGGGGTGTCCTGCACATGCAAGCCTTGCAGGCTCAATCCCACCAGCAGGCCCAGCGTGACCGCGCCGAGCGCGGCAATGGCGATCCGGCGCAGGGCTTCATGGCGGGCGCTGGCACGCACACGGGTTTCGATTTCCGCCGGCAGGTAGGGCTGCAGCAGCGGCCACAGGCGTGGACCGTCCAGCACCTCGACCGCCTGCTTCTCGGCAGCGCTGCGCCCGTCGCGTTCCATCCGGCCTTCGGTCAGCAGCACGCCGCCCTTGGCGCCGGCCAGGCGCGCAGCAGCCCCCAGCTCGTTCACTGCGGCGGTGCCGATACGGTAGGCAAGGCCATGCTTGCAGGACACCAGCCACTGGTTGGGGCCGTCGCTGAGCAGGAAGTCGCTGCTTGGCTCGCGGGACTCCTCCGCCGGGTCATTCAGTTCACGCAGGCCGCGCTGTTCGCGCAGCATGCGCTTGACCAGTACCGAGAACTCGCGCCAGTGCATGCCGGCCAGCGCTTGCAGGCCGAGTTGCATCTCCTTCTGCCGCCGCTTGATCCACCACAGATAGACAACAGCCAGGGAACAGGTAAGCAGGGCCGACAGCAGGGCCAGGATCCAAGGGAGCATGCAGGAGGTGCGCGGAAGGGGCGAATGCGGAAGACGACAGTGTAAAGGTCGCACTATCCGGCTGGGTCAGGACGTTCCTGACAGGAAGCGTGATGGAACGCTCAGATCGGCATACGGCGAGCACGAAAAACCCGCCAATCCTGAAGCCGTGAGGGGAGGGAACAAACGGCAGCCGAAGTGATTGGCGGGTTGCTCGCGATTGTCAATCAAATTTTATTGCATTGCAACAATGGCCGGTCAGGGCACGCTGCCTGGCGACTGATGGCTGCCCGGGGCGGGAGCATCGGCGCCCGAGGCCGCACGGTTTTCCAGCTTGGCCAGCCGCGCGTGCAGGGCGTCGATACGGGCTTCCAGCGCGGTCACCTCGTCCGCAGTTGGGACATGCAGGCGCTTGAGCACGCCCTGCACCTGGTCATCGAAGGCCTTTTCGACCTTGTTCCAGGTGCCAGAGGCCTTCTCGCGGGCCTCATCCAGCGAGGATTCCACGTTGTCGCGCCAGCCCGGACCCTGTTCGCCGTGGCGTTCACGGCGGCGGGCCTCCCAGGCTTCGCCTTCCTTCACCAGGCCGTCGAAGAAGCGGCTGCCTTCGGCCTGTGCACGGCCAAGAGCGCCCAGGCCGGCCAGCCAGACCTGCTGCGCCGAGTCACTCAGCTTGCGCGAGAAGCGCTCGGCCTGGTCACCGAACGAGGCGTCGTCGTTGCGGCGGTCATCGTTTTCGTACTGGTTCATCGCACTTCCCGTGGGAGTTGGGCCTGCCCCGAGAGTAGCGCGCACTGGCGTTGCACGGCCGTGACGGCCGCCGCCGGGGTTCAGCCCAGCTTTTCCTTCAGGACGCGCTGGATCTCGCCCTCGACCATGCCCTTCATCGCCGACAGCAGGAAGCCCAGCTTGGCGGTCACGCGCACGGCGCCCGGCTGCAGTTCGATCGCACCGTCCACGCCGCTGCCAGAGAAGTTCAGCACGTCGGCGGCCCAGGACGACTTCAGGCCGAAGCGCTCGGACAGCTTGGCGGCGACCTGTTCGATCGCGGCGCGTGCCTGTGCGTCGGGCAGGGCGTGGGCGTGGCGGACATCGATGGTGGACATGCAGGCTCCTGGCGCAGGGCGGGGATGATCAATGAGGGCGAGCATTGTGCGCATCGAGGGCCGTCGCGCCAAGCACTCATCGCAGGTTCTTCTTCGTTGGCGGCCAACCTGCTAGGCTGCGCCGCGTGCAGAACCTGCTTGTTCACTTCAGTCAACAACAACAGCCCGACCAGCCGCTGCGGCCCGGGGTGCAACGCATCGTGCGCCAGGCCAACGGCAGCGTGCGGCTCGGCGACGCCGGCCACGGCGCCCTGCTGCTGGCGCAGTTCTGCATGGACGATCGCGGCCTGTGGCTGCAGGTCGGCAACGGTATCCGTGGCATCCACGTGAATGGTAGGCCGGTGCGCCGCATGGCGCTGCTGCGTGCAGGCGATGCGGTCTATGTGGACGGCGTGGAGATGGTGCTGCAGGGCGAGGTCGAGAGCCTGCTGCAGGCACCCGCGCCGAAGAACGACGATGGCACCGATGAGCAGCAGCGCCTGCTGCGCGGTGTCGGCGGCCTGCATCATGGCCGCAGCTATACGCTGTCGCGGGCACGGTTGATCGGCCGCGGCAGCGACGCCGACATCGCCATCGACGATCCGGCCTTCGCCGAACAGCACGCCCGCGTGGAAGTGCACGGTGATCGTGTGCTGCTGCGCGACCTCGGCAGTGCCGACGGCACCCGGGTCAGCGGCGTAGCCGTGCGCCACTGCTGGCTGCAGGCCGGCGACCAGGTGGTGTTCGATGGCCAGCATCGTTTTGTGCTGGAAGTGCCGCATGATCCACGTCGGCGGCCGTTGCCGGCCGAGGACGAGTCCGGCGAGGACGCGGAACAGGCGCCGGTGCTGCCGGTGACGCCGCGCAGGGTCCGGCGCTGGCCGTGGCTGCTGGCCAGCGCCTTGTTGCTGGCGGCAGTGCTCAGCCTGCTGCTCTGGTTCGGCGCGCGCTGACGGTCGCGCGGTGACGGTAGTGCCGGCCGCTGGCCGGCAACCGCCGCCCCGAATCCATGAGGTTGCCGGCCAGCGGCCGGCACTACCCGGTCGCGTCGCCAATGGATTCCAATGAAACCAAATTTCCCTTGCGCCACAAGGCCGCAAGGCTGGTGCACTGCGGCATACTAGGGGTCTTGCCCCACAGGTGTGACATGACGCGCGCGTTCAACTTCAGTGCCGGCCCTGCGACCTTGCCGGAATCGGTCCTGCGCCAGGCGCAGGCGGAAATGCTGGACTGGCACGGGTCCGGCGCTTCGATCGTGGAAATGAGCCATCGCGGCGCGGAATTCATGTCCGTGGCTGCCGAAGCCGAGGCCGACCTGCGTCGCCTGCTCGACATCCCCGACGACTATGCGGTGCTGTTCCTGTCCGGTGGCGCCACCACCCAGCAGGCGCTGATCCCGCTCAACTTCGCCAGCCCCGGCCAGCGTGCCGACTACGTGGTCAGTGGTCACTGGGGCAAGACCGCGGTCAAGCAGGCCGGGGTCTACGTCGACGTCAACATCGCCGCCAGCAGCGAGGCCCACGGCTACCGCGAGCTGCCGGCGCGTGCCGACTGGCAGCTGTCGCGCGATGCCGCCTACGTGCACATCACCGCCAACGAGACCATCCACGGCGTCGAATTCCGTGATGTGCCCGATACCGGCAACGTCCCGCTGATCGCCGACTTCAGCTCGTCCATCGCCAGCGAACCGCTGGATGTGCGCCGTTATGGCGTGATCTACGCCGGCGCGCAGAAGAACCTGGGCCCGGTCGGCATCGCGGTGATGATCATCCGCCGCGACCTGCTCGAGCGCAGTGGCCAGCCGCGCGCGGACATCTTCGATTACCGCTCGCACGTCGCCCGCGATTCGATGCTCAACACCCCGCCGACCTGGAACTGGTATCTGGCCGGCCTGGTGTTCAAGTGGATGCTGGCCGAGGGCGGCGTGACCGAATTCGCCAAGCGCAACGCCGCCAAGGCCGCGCTGGTGTACGGCGCCATCGACGGCTCCGGCGGCTTCTACCGCAATGAAGTCGCACATGCGGCCCGTTCGCGCATGAACATTCCGTTCTTCCTGCCCGATGCCGAACTCGACGCCCGCTTCGTCGCCGAAGCCAAGGCCGCTGGCCTGCTGGCGCTGAAGGGTCACAAGGTGGTCGGCGGCATCCGGGCTTCGCTGTACAACGCCATGCCGCTGGCCGGGGCCGAGGCGCTGGTCGCCTTCATGGCCGATTTCCAGCAGCGTCACGGTTGAGCAATGAACGGCGCGCACCGTCGGGTGCGTGCCCCGCAACAGGGAATTCCGATGGCAAGCAGCAAATCCAGCAAGAAGGTGCCGAAGAAGGCCGAACCGGCCAAGGACAGCGCCTCCACCAAGGCCAAGGGCAAGAGCACGTCCAAGGCTGCGTCGAACCCGGCGCCCACCCTGGCGCCGCTGGCGCTGGCCGATGTGCGTTCGAAGATCGACCAGATCGACCGCGACATCCAGAGCCTGATCGCCGAGCGCGCACGTTTCGCCCACCAGGTCGGCAAGGCCAAGGGCAAGCTGGCCGCTGCCGTCGACTACTACCGCCCCGAGCGCGAAGCGCAGGTGCTGCGCATGGTGGTGGACCGCAACGAAGGCCCGCTCAGCGATGAGCTGCTGGTGCACGTCTACCGCGAGATCATGTCGGCCTGCCTGGCCCAGCAGGAGCCGCTGAAGATCGGCTACCTCGGCCCGGAAGGCACCTTCAGCCAGCAGGCGGTGCTCAAGCACTTCGGCCGCTCCGCGCTGGGCCTGCCGATGGCCAGCATCGAGGAAGTGTTCCAGGAAGTGGAAGCGGGCAACGCCGATTTCGGCGTGGTGCCGGTGGAGAATTCGGGGCAGGGCACCATCCAGATCACCCTGGACATGTTCCTGACCTCCAACCTGAAGATCTGTGGCGAAGTGGAACTGCGCGTGCAGCAGTACCTGATGTCGCGCAGCGGCCGCATCGAGGACATCGAGCGCATCTACGCACACCCGCAGTCGTTCATGCAGACCTCGGCGTGGCTGCGCGCCAACCTGCCGAAGGCCGAGAAGATTCCGGTATCCAGCAACGCCGAAGGTGCGCGCCGTGCGCGCAACGCCGACGACGCGGCTGCCATCGGCGGCGAGAGTGCCGGCCACGTGTACGGCCTGAAGAAGGTGGTCACCAAGCCGATCCAGAACGATGCCGACAACACCACCCGCTTCCTGGTGGTGGGCCGTAACATCTTCCCGACCTCCGGCCACGACCGCACCTCGGTGCTGGTGTTCATCCATGACAAGCCCGGTGCGCTGTTCGACGTGCTCAGCCCGTTCGCCCGCCACGGCATCAGCATGAACCGCATCGAGTCGCGGCCTTCGCACCACGGCAAGTGGGAGTACGGCTTCTTCATCGACCTGGCCGGCCACATCGACGACGCGCCGATGCAGGCCGCACTGGCCGAACTGGAAGCGCACTCGGCGCAGATCAAGGTGCTGGGCTCCTATCCGGTGGCCGTGCCCTGAGTGCTGCTGCGGCGGCCATGGCCGCCGCTCCCTGATGCATCGCCGGCGCTGCCGGTGTTTACGGAATGATCGAACGATGAGCAACGCGCAACACTGGATTGCCCGCAAGGGCCAGCCGCTGCAGGGCAGCCTGACCATTCCCGGCGACAAGTCGGTCTCGCACCGCTCGGTGATGTTCGCCGCGCTGGCCGATGGCACCTCGCATATCGAAGGCTTCCTGGAAGGCGAAGACACCCGCGCTACCGCGCGCATCTTCAGTCAGCTGGGCGTGCGCATCGAAACCCCCAGCGCGTCGCAGCGCATCGTGCACGGCGTCGGTATCGACGGCCTGAAGGCGCCGGATGCGCCGCTGGACTGCGGCAACGCCGGTACCGGCATGCGCCTGCTGGCCGGGTTGCTGGCGGGCCAGGCGTTCGACTGCACGCTGATCGGCGATGAGTCGCTGTCGGGCCGACCGATGCGCCGCGTCACCGGCCCGCTGTCGCAGATGGGCGCGAAGATCGACACCCAGGATGACGGCACGCCGCCGCTGCACGTGCATGGCGGCCAGACGCTGCACGGCATCGACTTCGCCTCGCCGGTGGCCAGCGCGCAGATCAAGTCGGCGGTGTTGCTGGCAGGCCTGTACGCACAGGGCGAAACCAGCGTTGTCGAGCCGCACCCGACCCGCGACTACACCGAACGCATGCTGTCCGCGTTCGGCGTGGACATCGAATTCTCGCCGGGCAAGGCGCGCCTGCGCGGCGGCCAACGCCTTCGTGCCACGGATATCGTGGTGCCGGCCGACTTCTCGTCTGCGGCGTTCTATCTGGTGGCTGCCAGCATCATTCCGGGCTCCGAGCTGCGCCTGAAGCAGGTTGGCCTGAATCCGCGCCGTACCGGCCTGCTGCACGCGCTGCGCCTGATGGGTGCCGACATCACCGAAGAGAATCCGGCCGAGCAGGGCGGTGAACCGGTGGCGGACCTGGTGGTGCGCTATGCCCCGCTGAAGGGTGCACGCATTCCGGAAGAACTGGTGCCGGACATGATCGACGAGTTCCCGGCGCTGTTCGTGGCGGCAGCTGCTGCAGAAGGCCAGACCGTGGTGACCGGCGCCGCCGAGCTGCGGGTGAAGGAATCCGATCGTCTCGCAGCGATGGCCACCGGCCTGCGCGCGCTCGGCATGCAGGTGGACGAAACCGAAGATGGCGCCACCCTGCATGGTGGCGTGCGCCTGGGCAGCGGCACCATCGAAAGCCACGGCGACCACCGCATCGCCATGGCGTTCGCCATTGCCGGCCAGATCAGTGACGGGGAAGTGCGCATCAACGATATCGCCAACGTCGCCACGTCCTTCCCGGACTTCGACGGCCTGGCCCGCAGCGCCGGATTCAACCTGGCCTGATCGTCACTGCATCCGCCGGGTCATGCCCGGCGGATCGCAATGCCCGGCAGGTGCCAACCTTGGTTGGCATGCTCACATCTTCTGGTAGGTGCCAACCTTGGTTGGCATGCTTTCCCGCATAAAAGGACGGAGGCCGAAGCCTCCGTCTAAACATCACGAACCCCTCGTCCGCGATCAACGCTGCTCGGTACGGAAATCCACCGGGACCCGCACTACGCTTGCTACTGCGCGGCCGTCATGCACCGCCGGCTGGAACTTCCAGTTCTGCACGGTATTGAGCACCGCACGATCCAGATCGCGACTGCGCTCGCCGCTGCGCGAGACGATCGCAGCGCTGGCGACATTGCCGCGGGTATCGACATTCAGGCTGGCGATCACGCTGCCCTGCACGCCGCTACGCAGCGCGGCGGCGGGGTAGGTGGGCATGCGGTTGCTGGCCAGCGGGCGGGCTTCACGATTGCGCACTACCGGCGCGGCCTTCCGCGAAGCAGTAGCCGGGGTTGCCTGGCGCGCGGCAGGGGCCGCTGCATCCGTCACCGCGGGCTGCTCAGGGGCCGGCAGCATGCGCTCACCGACCGGCGCCGGTGCCACGTCTTCCTGGTTCGAATGACGCAGCCAGAGCAGGGCGCCGGCAAACATCGCCACGATCAGCGCGATCCACATCCAGAGCGACGTGGGCTTGTGCTGCGCGCTTGAATCCTCCGGCAGCTGCGGCGAATGAAGGTCTTCGTGGGTGGTGGCGGTCATCGCAAACTCCTTCCGTCAATGGACGACGTGGGCAGTGTTGCCCGAGCCACGGACGGGAAGTGTCAGCGTTGCGTCAACGCCACCGGCAGGGTTCAGTTTGCCTGCCGGGAAGTGTTCAGTTATTGCGTCTTGAAGTCGAACGGCACTTCAATGCTGCCGGGTACGGCCTGGCCGTTGCTCTGCGCCGGAGTGAAGCGCCAGCGGCGCACAGCGTCGGTGGCGGCACGGTCGAGCTCGCGTGAACCGCTGCGCTGGATCACCGTGGCATTGTTCGGATAGCCGGTGGCGTCCACGTCCACGCGTACCACCACCGTGCCGGTTTCACCGGCGCGCAGGGCGGCGGCGGGATAGGACGGCGGCGGCGACTGGCCGGCAATCGGCATCGGCTGGCTGTTGCCGGTGGCCGCCGGCGCAGGGCCCGGTGCAGCCGGAGCCGCTTCAGCCACGGGAGCGGGCGGTGGCGGGGCCGTTTCCACCAGCTTCGGCGCTTCTTCCTCTACCGGTGCCGGCTTGGCATCGGGCATGTCGCTGGAACCGGCGGCAGCGGCCAGCGGTTCCGGCAGGGGCTCGATCTGGGCGGTTTCCTGCGGGGTCTGGGCAGCCGGATCGGCGCGGAAGAACTCCTTGTCGCGACCGGTCAGCCAGACCAGCACGAACAGCAGTACGCCCACGCCGAAGGCGATGCCGGCGATCTTCAGGGCGTTGCGCGGGATATGCACAGTGAACGACTTGGCGGACGACGAGCGGGGTGCAGACATGGACCGGACCAGTACGGAATGGCTCGATTCTGCCACGGCGGGAATGAACCGGGCGGCAGAAATCCGTATAACAAGCGATAATCCCATCCCTGATACCCACCACGACACCTGCCATGCTTGATCCAGCCCTGCTCCGCCACCAGCCCGCCGACCTCGCCGAACGCCTGCGCACCAGCCGCGGCTTCGAGCTCGACGTGTCTGCCCTGGAGTCCCTGGAGGCTGATCGCAAGCGCATCCAGGTGCGGACCCAGGAGCTGCAGAGCCTGCGCAACAGCCGTTCCAAAGCCATCGGCCAGGCCAAGGCCAAGGGCGAGGACGTCTCGGCCATCATGGCCGAGGTCGCAGCCTTCGCCGACGAGCTGAAGGCCTCGGAAGTGGCGCTGGACGAGCTGCGCGAGAAGATCGAAGCGATTTCGATGGGCATCCCGAACCTGCCGGCCGATGACGTGCCGGCCGGTGCCGACGAGAACGACAACGTCGAGCAGTCGCGCTGGGGAACCCCGCGCCAGTTCGATTTCAAGGTGCTCGACCACGTCGAACTGGGCGCCCGCAACGGCTGGCTGGACGGCGAGACCGCGGCCAAGCTGTCCGGCTCGCGCTTCACCGTGCTGCGCGGCCCGATCGCGCGCCTGCACCGTGCGCTGGCCCAGTTCATGGTCGACCTGCACACCGGCGAGCACGGCTATGAGGAAACCAACGTGCCGCTGCTGGTCAACGCCGATTCGCTGCGCGGCACCAGCCAGCTGCCGAAGTTCGAGGACGACCTGTTCAAGACGGCCGTGGGCGATTCCACGCGCTACCTGATCCCGACCTCGGAAGTGCCGCTGACCAACATCGTGCGCGACGAGATCGTCGACGCCGAACGCCTGCCGTTGCGCATGACCGCCCACTCGATGTGCTTCCGTGCCGAGGCCGGCAGCGGTGGTCGCGACGTGCGCGGCATGATCCGCCAGCACCAGTTCGAGAAGGTCGAGCTGGTCTCGATCAGCCGCCCGGAAGACAGCGATGCCGAACACCAGCGCATGACCCGCTGCGCCGAAGTGGTGCTGGAAAAGCTGGGCCTGCCGTACCGCAAGGTGCTGCTGTGCACCGGCGACATGGGCTTCTCTGCGGTGAAGACCTACGACCTGGAAGTCTGGCTGCCGTCGCAGGAGACCTACCGCGAGATCTCCTCGTGCTCGAACTGTGGTGATTTCCAGGCCCGCCGCATGCAGGCGCGCTGGCGCAACCCGGCCACCGGCAAGCCGGAACTGGCGCATACCCTGAACGGCTCGGGCGTGGCCGTCGGCCGCGCGATGATCGCGGTGATGGAGAACTACCAGAACGCCGACGGCAGCATCACCGTGCCGGAAGCCCTGCGGCCGTACATGGGCGGACTGGAAACCATCGCCTGATTCCCTGATCGGGCGGTGCTGCGGCTCCGGTGGGTGCCATGCTTGCATGGCACCGAATCCACGCATGGCGTGGATCTACTGGAGGATGTTGCAGGCGCTCGGCATGATTTCACCGATGCCCCAGCAGATCCACGCCGTGCGTGGATGAACCGCCGTGATCACTCCACAGCGCGCAACTTCTCCAACGGCACCCATCCCGGGTCGCCGGCCTCCGGCACGCACCACGCCCAGCCATTGAGCGTGCGCTGCCCACGCAGCAGCTGCCCGGGATCCACATCCAGTTCCCGCGCGCAGTAGTCCTCCGTGGCAAACGCGCCACCCTGCGCGTCGCGACCGATCACCGGCGCCGGCACGAAACCGGGGTGCTGCCCCTCGGCCTCGCACAGGAACCAGTCATCCCAGCCCTCCGGGCCTTCATGGCGTTCGCCCACTACCAGCGCCTGGCCGCGGCGCAGGGTGATCGGGTGCCGAAATTCGCTGCGGTGCGCAGTGGTCACGATGTAGTTCATGGCCCCAGCCTAACGTGCTGGTGAGCGCCGCGCATGGCACCGATCCACGCATGGCGTGGATCTACTGATGCAAAAAAAACGGCCCCGCAAAGCGGGGCCGCCAGGGTGGGCCGGGATGGGGGAGGGGATCCACGGCCCGCGTTCAGCGCCTCGACGAGGAGAGAGCGGCGCCGAACGCTGGAACGCTTATGCAGCGACGGCTTCGACCACTTCGTGCGACGGCAGGGCTGCCAGTGCACCGGCAATCGCGTCTTCGCGGTGCTGCGGCGAGTAGGCGATGCCCTCGGCGCGCACGAACTCGACCTCGTTGACGCCCATGAAGGCGAACACCTGGCGCAGGAACGGCTCCTGGAAGTCGGCCGGCGAGTCGGTGTAGATGCCGCCGCGGCTGCTGGCGATGATCACCCGCTTGCCACCGGCCAGGCCCACCGGGCCGTTCTCGGTGTACTTGAAGGTGCGGCCGGCCACGGCCACGCGGTCGATCCAGGCCTTCAGCGTGGAAGGAATGCTGAAGTTGTACATCGGCGCGCCGATCACCACGATGTCAGCCTCCAGGAACTGCTGCATCACCTGTTCAGCATCGGTCGCCTCGGCGGCATCGGTCTTGGCCAGCGAGCTGCTGCGCAGATGCGGTACCGGATTGGCGTCAAGATCGCGATAATCGACCTGCAGGCCATCGATCTGGCCCGTGAAGCGGGCGACCACGGCGGCCGACAGCTGGCGCGAGACGGAATTGTCGCCAAGCACGCTGGCGTCGAGATGCAGAAGCTTCATGGCAGTCACCTATGTTCTGGAGGGAAGGGGCGGGGTGGCCCCGCCGACGGAGAGAACGATAGGTTGTTGCAAAGGCGGGATAAAGGTGATTGAATGCCACGTATTGTTCTAGATATGGAACTCGGGCATGCATGACCTGAATGATCTGTACTACTTCGCGATGGTGGTCGACCACGGCGGATTCGCCGCCGCCGAGCGCGCCTTGGGTATCCCCAAGTCGCGACTGAGCCGCCGCATCAGCCAGCTGGAAACCGACCTGGGCGTGCGCCTGCTGCAGCGCTCCACGCGCCGTTTCGCGGTCACCGATGTCGGCACCAGCGTGCACCGCCATGCGCAGACGATGCTGGCCGAGGCCCAGGCCGCGCGCGAAGTGGTGGACCGGCTCAGCGCGGAACCGCGCGGCGTGGTCCGCGCCAGCGTGCCGGTGTCGCTGGCGCAGATGCAGCTGCCCAAGCTGCTGCCCAAGTTCCTTGAGCAGTACCCGAAGGTGCGCCTGCAGCTGAACATCAGCAACCGCCGCGTGGACATCATCAATGAAGGCTACGACGTGGCCCTGCGCGTGCGTTCGCGCTTGGACGATGACGGCAGCCTGGTGATGCGCAGCTTCGGCCAGGTGCAGGAATTGCTGGTGGCCAGCCCGAAGTACCTGGACCGCGCCGGTCGCCCCAAGGACCCGGAAGAGCTGACCCAGCACGTCACCCTCAGCATCAGCGAAGACGAAGCCCGCCAACGCTGGGAGCTGCACGGGCCGGAAGGCGAAGTGCGCCGGGTCGACCTGCAGCCGCGCGTGGCCGGCTTCGACTTCCCGTTGCTGCAGAGCATGGTGAAGGACGGTTTCGGCATCACCATGCTGCCGGAAACCGTGTGCGCCGACGCCGTGCGCAACGGCGAGCTGGAAGTGGTGCTGCCGGACTGGTCGCTGCCGCAGGGCGTGTGCCATGCCGTGTTCGCCTCGCGCCGCGGCCTGCTGCCGGCGGTACGCGTGTTCATCGACTTCCTGGCCGAACATCTGCCGCCGCAACTGGAGGCCTCGCGTCTGGATTGCGGTGGCGCCTGTGAAAAGGCCAAGGAGCGGATCAAGGCCAGTGCGCTGGGCGCGTTGGCGGTGGACGCGGGCTGAGGGCTGCTGCACCGCTTCCGTGAAGAAAAGCCCCGGCGAGGTTCCGGGGCTTTTTGCTTCAATGCGACGGTGTCATCCGCACGCCCAGTCGATCTTCATCTGCTGCAGATCCAACTGTGCGTTGCCGCCACCGAAATTGAAGCCGCCAAAACCCTCCTCGAATTCGAGGTAGTAGGGGCCGAACTCAGGGTAGCCCTGCTGGGGCTGCATCGTTCCACCGAGGTGGGCAATGGAATCCCATCGACTCAGGTTCAGTTCCTCACCGCGCTCGCTGAATGCTTCGATGTATCCACTGATGGCGCATTCGCTTTCCCACTCCCGCGGTGATCTCCCAACGTTGGGATCGTCAGCGCGGATGCCTGTGCTGATCGGCAATGCAACGGCCTCGCTGGAGACGCCTCCGATTCCTGCGCCCGGGATGACGGCATTTCCGTTCCCGGTGTACAGCCATCGCTCGTAGAAATAGCTCGCGTAGTCCTGCCCGATCCAGCTCGGAGGGGCATCCAGCAGGGCTGAATTCAGCTTGGGCGGCAGGCTCAGCTCGCCATCAAACTCCTGCTGTGTAAGGCAGATGGCGCAGAATTGCGTTCCAAGGATGTCTTCCATGCTGCGGCTGTGCGCATGCTTGGCTTGGCGATGCTGCCAGAAGGGCAGCAGGTCGCTACCCTCTGGCGGGGTTGTGGAAAGGGGAGAGGCGAAGTACTTCGCGATTTCCTCGACGGTGCAGAGCTCCTCCTGCTGATCGTCGACGAACAGGGAGATAGCAACCAGATCATTTCCCTTGGTTCGGTACTCCGAGGGCAGGTGCAGCGTAAAGGCGTGCCGCAGCGGGTGCCCGTTGCTGGAACTCAAAGGCCATTGTTCAGCGGTGATGCCTGGAGGAAGGCCCAGCGTCCAGCCTCCGGCCCATTCGCTGCCCCGGCCTGCTTTGGGGAGCACGCGCTGGGGGCCAAGCGCTATGTCAAAGGCCTTGGTCAACGTCGGATCGAATATGGGCGATGCAGGCTCACAGTAGGTGGCGTTCGGGTTCTCTAGACGAATGCTCTTTACCGTGTTGTCCCGCGTGTTCACGTTCGCGGCCACCTGCAATCCGTCATCCGTGATGAAGCCGTAGGTCGCCCATCCCTCGCATGCGTCCTCTGGCTCTTCCGGCAGTACAGCGAGACGAGGAGTGTTGGCGAGAGCGTCGCCGATGGCCATGCCCGTACGCAGGTCCTCGACCAGCACCGTCTTGGGCATTGAACAGGCGAAAATGACGTATCCAATGACTCGATCGCTATCCAGTCGAACGAAGACGTCCTTGCTCAGGCAAGTCAGATGACCTTGTTCATCCGGCTCCTTCCATCGGGCGCCCAGAAGTTGGGCCAAGGCGCCTGAAGGCATGCCCGGGCGTATGTTCAGGAGGCTGGAGTTGTCCATGCGGGTGGAACTAGAGGGAATTGGTCACTCTAGCCAGCCGGGGCGTGGGAAGGCTATCGGATTAGTTGCAGATGGACGTGGCGTAGGGGTCTTGGGCAAATCGCCCGGCCGTGCGAGAATGCGTGCCCGGCCAGCAGGCTGGGCCGATGCGGAGAGATGGCCGAGCGGTTTAAGGCACCGGTCTTGAAAACAGTTGTAGGAAGCTTGGCAGAGTGGTCGATTGCACCGGTCTTGAAAACCGGCAACCCGCAAGGGTTCCAGGGTTCGAATCCCTGAGCTTCCGCCAATAAAAACAAACACTTAGCGCAGTTCTGTGAGCGCGCAAAGGGTTTGTCAAAAGCGACAAAAAGCCCCGCCAGTCGGGGCTTTCTTGTAGTTGGGCAAAAGGTGTGGCGTAAGCACACCATAAGCAGTTCGCGTGACAACTACCTACGAAGCTCAGTCTGCTGCCAGTGTGTGAATGATCGGGCATGCCCCTTTCATGCCAGACGATTCGCACTCGCGCATCAGGTCAGCAAGCGCCTTGCGCATCGCAGTCAAGTCCGCGAGCTTGGCATCAATGATTTGGAGCTTGTGAGCAGCAAGGTCGAGCGTCTCTGCGCATGCGCACGCTTCCTCGAGCCTCAAGAGACCGGCGATCTCGTCCAGTGTGAATCCTAGAACCTGCGCGCGGCGGATAAATCGTAGACGCTTGACTTGCTGCGGCGCATAGCGGCGATGACCGCCCAGAGGCTTGGGTGGCTCATCCAGCAAGCCTCGCCTCTGGTAGTACCGGATCGTCTCGATGTTCACGCCAGCCGCATTTGCCAGCTTGCCGATAGTTAGCTCTGCCGCCATCAAATTCCCCTTGATCCCGTACCTAGGTACAGCATTTAGAGTAGCACCAGGCAGATAGGTTCAAGGAGACTCTTATGGCACAACTCACCGGCAACGGCTCATTGATTGCGGGTGCCTTGGCCGCAATCGGTGCCTCGGTGTGCTGCGTCGGCCCTCTCGTGCTGTTGACCCTCGGCATCGGCGGTGCATGGGTCAGCAGCCTGACCGCACTTGAGCCATATCGACCGATCCTCATCGGACTGACACTGGTGTTCCTCGGGCTTGCGTTCCGCAAGCTCTATCTAGTGCCTCAGGCCTGCGCGCCAGACACGCCTTGCGTTGATGCACGAACGCGCAAGCGCCAGCGACTAGTGTTCTGGATCGTTACTGTGCTGCTCTTCGCCTTGTTGTCGGTGCCGTGGCTGGCCCCACTGTTCTACTGATAGGAGGTTGTTCCCATGCGCCGATTGTTAATTACCACGCTTGCAGCGCTTCCGTTGGCGGTGTTCGCCGGTACGCCGAAGACGGTCACTCTTGATGTCCAGAACATGACCTGTGGCACATGCCCAATCACGGTCAAGAAGTCGCTCGAAAAGGTCGTTGGCGTGAGCGCGGTGAAAGTTGATTACGACTCGAAGACCGCCACGGTGACGTATGACCCTGACAAGGCGCAGCCGCAGGTGCTGACTACAGCGACGACAAACGCCGGTTATCCCTCCACAGTGCGGAAGTGATACTACTATGGATGCCGTTGTCCTTGAGTCTGTGCTTACGTGTCCGCATTGTGGCTTCGCAAAGAAGGAAACCATGCCAACCGATGCGTGCCAGTTCTACTACGAGTGCGAGAATTGCAAAATTCTGCTGCGCCCAAAGCCGGGTGACTGCTGCGTATTCTGCTCGTTCGGATCAGTGCCTTGCCCGCCGATCCAGACTCAGAAACAGTGCTGTGGTTAGTACGCTGGGCTTATGCGCTCCCGGTTGAACCGAGCTAACCACAAGCCCATCAATCGGTTAGCGGGCAAGCCCGAATAACTCCGTGTTTGTCGTTCCTTATCCGCTGGCATGCGCGCCGCTGCAGGCCACTTGCCGTGCTCGCTAGTACCCTAGCGGCGGCGGTGTGGTGATCGTCGCCCCAGCCGCCCGCTACGCTCGCGCAGCCGCACAAACGACAACGGGTGCCAGCGGCACCCGTTGAAGGCAGCGTCGGACAGGTAGGAGCACAACCCGCCTCGCTGCTGCATCCGATTGATTAACGTGCATCGGCATGCTGTGGCACGGCCCGGCTTCTCTAGTACCGGGCACCGCTGCACCGCTGACGACGATAAGGGCGGTGCAGGGTTTTTCAGATGCCGTCGTCGTCTTGTCTGCTCCTGCATCCTTGCCGGTTCGGTTGCGGGGTGCATAGGCGCAAGCGCTGCACGTCCTCCGACCAAAAGAGCTGACCACAGCGCATGCACTTCCGCCAGCCGACATAGCGCACCACGCGCGGCGGCTTGTGGTCAGCATCAAGCACGGGTTCGCGTCGCGCTCCGTCGTCCTGCGGCCACATGCGCGGCTCTACGAAGCCTTGGAAATTCGGCTTCATCGCAGCAACCCCCAGCCAGCAGTCCCGGCGCGTGCGGTGCCGTCGTCGATCCAGTTCATCACGCAGTGCAGCACCACAGGGCCATCGACCGGGCACATGCGACCGTCAGCAATGGCAGCGCCGAGCATGTCACTGACCCAGCCTCGCATCTCGTCGGTCGCACCTTGCGAGCGCTCCAAGTGCTTGAGGCGGGCGAGCATGCCCTTGGCGCTGCTGATGCTCATGTGGTTACTCCCGTGCCTCGCGCAGCGCCTCGCCCAGCTTGAAAGCGCGGAGCAGGTTCAGCGCGTCGCTAGTCTCGCGGGCTGCATGCGCCTCGATGCGGCGCTGCTGAATCTGTTGCAGGTCGTCGGGCGTTACCGTGTGCTTGACGGGCGCGTTCTCGCGCGGGTCGGTGTGCAGGTTCTTCATTGCAGGGTTCCTTTCAATGGGCCGATTGCTTGCAACAGGCGCGCGGCCTGCCAGCGCACGGCAGGGTCGTCGCAGTTGAGGATCGCGGCGTAGCAGGTCTCGACAATCAGCTTGAGATCGGCTTGCCCCTGCGGCGTGTCGATCGGGCGCTCGATCTTTGGCCGCGCCCAGCCATTCAGCGGAATGCTGTCGGTGTCATAGATGCTCATGCTTGTTTCTCCTCCAGCGCGATAAGGCGCGCTTCCAGTTCATCAACGGCACGGATGCCCGCCACCGACTGGATACAGTCGATAAGCAGCTTTCCGGTCTCCGGGTCAATCGCGCCTTCCGCCACCGACGCGAGCACCTGATTGGCCTGCTCGTGCAGGGGCGCGTCCGGGGTCAGTTCAAACGTCACCTTTTCAGCGCGGGCACGGAGCGGAGGCGACAGACGTTGCAGCACCATGTTGGCGGCCTGCATATCACCGGCAAGCGCAGCGTCCATGACCACACGGGCCACCGCGCTACCTTCCTTGGCAAGCTCGTCAGCGATGACGTTCTTCTTGTTCCGCGACCCGACCGGCCTGCCCCGAGGATTTCCGCTCACTCCGGGCAAGAACCCGCCACGGTGCGGCGGCTCCTGCGCAGCAGGGGAGTCCTGCCATGTCTTGAGCCATTCAGGCGTTTGGGATTCGGACACTTGATTACCTCCGCTTGATGTTGTTGATTGCAGGGGCCAACAAGGTCACTGGCCAATGTCCTTGAGGACGAAGGCTTGCTCCGCTTCCGTCTTGGCTTTCCGAAGAGCGGCGGCCTTGTGCGGGGGCGCGCCAACAGCCTTCTCAAGCTCTTTGAACACCAATCCGGCCCGCTCTTCGATCATCTGCTTGGCACCCTTCATCGCCTTGAGGCGCTGGGCAACTTCGGGAGCGCTGCGCTCGTTCCAGAAACGAACATAGGTCTGCTGGAAGTTCGCATCGAGGCCGGACAGATATGGCGGGGCACCCAGAAGCGCCGCGACTGAAGTGTGGTCACCCTCGTCAATGGCTTGCTGGATGAACTTGTGGCGCTGTTCGCTGGGCAGGTTCTTGGCGTAGGCGCGAATCTCAGCGCTGACGCTCTGCGCTGCCTTGGATTCAAGTGGCGTTGCAAGCTGCTGCTCCAGCATCGCAATACCCTTCTCCAAGTTCGAGCGGGTTACGTCGAAACTTTTGGTGATACGAGCGAGGTGCTTTTGCGCGAAGTCGTCCGTGTGAATGATCTGATGCGCTTCATTCCAAGTCGGATTGGTTTTGGCTTTCTCCCGCGCCTCATGGACAGCACGAATGCCTTCATAGGCGGTGCTGAACGCGGTCATGGTGGGCGCGAGATACGGCGCGGTCTGCTCGTCAAAGCCGTCAATGCTTGCGACGTTGTCGGGGTGCAGCGTGGGCGTGATACGGGCATCAATTTCGGTAGGCATGTGCAAACTCCTTGATAAAAGGCGCGTAACTGGTACGCATTGCTTACATGCTGGGAAATATCAGCGAAGGTCCGCAAGGAATATTTATTTAAAACAACGCTCTACAGTTCAAGAACAAACTGGGAACAAGTAATTGGGCGTTATTCGTTCGGCATCAAAGGCGCTGTCGGGTGCATCCAAAAAGTCGTTGCCGAGTCTCGGAGATGCGTCTTAGCGTTGCCCCATCTACAACCCGCACAGGAGCAACGACGATGGAAGCCAAGACCTACACGAACCGGAACAACGCCCGCCGCGCTGGTGTTGCCGCAGGGGTGCCCGCTGAACTGGTGGAAATCACCGTGCATAAGAACGGCGACGAGGTGCGCTTTGGCTGGAAGGCGAAGCAGCCGCCCGCAAGCGCTGCGCAGGGTGCGGCCAGTACCCCAGCGGCGACCGCTACCGAAAGCGAGCCTGTAGCGCCCGCTGTCGCCGTGCAGGGGGTGACCACAAGCAAGGCGAAGAAAGCAGCCGCCCCGAAGGTGGAGCGTGAAGAACGCAACGGCGTCAAGCGCCCGCGTGCGGGTGGCCTGTGCGCTGCGGTCTGGGCGTGGCTGGACGCGCACCCGGGCGCAACGATCAAGGACGCGAAAGCTGCCGCCACTGACCACGGTTGGAACGAGAACAACGTGGCCTGCGAGTTTTACGTCTGGAGGCGATTTAACGGGCTGTCACGCGCCACCGCTGCAATTGGGTGACCACGGGCAACACACCAAAACGGCGACCGACCAGCACAAGGCCGCTTTGGCATGTGGGACGCCGCCGCTTTGGTTTGCTGTGTTGCCCTAAGGGAATTACACAGCAACACGGCAAAAACCGTGTTTGCATGTGTTCCCTTCCTTGCTGTGGTAACACACCACCAACACACCAAAAACACAGCAACACACCAAGGCCGTTTAGGCCTGCTGCGGTAGCTCCATCGGTCGTAGGAACTGCCGTGCGCCGCCTTGGCCGGTTGTGGTTAGTTTCTCGTCCATCAGCCGGTTGTCAGCCTTCAGCCGCGACACGGCGGCGCGCAGCCTGCTCTGTGAGCCAACCAGCTTCATATGAATAAGGTCGTTCTGGCTGTACTTCTTGCCGTGTAGGTATTCCTCGCGCACGAACTGGAAAATCTTTTCCGCATCTCTGTCAATCACAGCGCCAGCACCTTCGGTCGCTGCAACAGCGTCAAACCGCTCAAACAAATAGCCGCGCCTCTTGAGATAGACGTGGGGCTGTGGTGCGCACCATGTCATCTTTGGCCGCGCAAGCACGAACCCCGAATCGTCGTCCGTCAGTTCGTCGCCGGTTGCTTCCGTCCATGCTTCGTGGTCAAGCCGCTGAAGCACATGCACCATGCGCGCCCCGTCTGCCAGCGCGCTGCCGCCGCGCCCGCTGTACTGGTCTAGCGACGCATCCCGCGCGTTCGCCTTGCCGGTGTGATGAACGTAGAGCACCGCGCACCGCAGTTCGTTCTTGATCCGCCGCGCGGCATCAATCAGACCCTGCTCAGAATCGTTGATACGGCTTTCACCGACGCCGAACGACACCATTGGGTCAATGATGATTAGCGACGGGTGCAGTTCGGAGGCATTGACGACGAATCGGTCAAGGAGCTTGCTCGGTGCCACCACATCCTTTTCCACTGTGGTGAGTTTGAACCCTTTGCCTGATACGTCTGTGATATTCACTTCTTCACGGACTTGCCGTTCCTCGTCCTGCGACAGACGAAGTTGCTGGCACATGTGCCGCAGGCGGGCAACCAGCGTTTCACGGCTGTCCTCTGCTGTGAGAATGATGACCGGGCCGGGATTCAGCACTCGGTGACCGAACAGATCGCGCCCAAGCACGATATGGATGACCTGAAACAGCAGCAGCGTCGTCTTGCCCGTGCCGCCCGGTGCGACGAATACGCCAACGTCCTCGTGGAACCAGTCTTCCACAATGGCAGGCTGTGCAACCCGTGCATGCCACCACTCTTCGGTTGATATTGCGGCACCGAGCTTGAATAGCTCCGTTTGTGCCCGCTGCGCCCTGCGCTCCACCTCGTCAAGGAAGCTACTGGCAAAGCCTACGTTATCTTTCCAAAAGAACCCTTGGCTTTCGGGGCTGCTGGGCGGCTGTGCGGCGGCTGGGGCCACGTTTGCATGTTGGCCGCCGTTACCCCATTGGCCCGCATGCTGGCCGTGCTGTAGCGGCGGCTGTGCCGCCTGCAAAATATCAGAGCCGCCTGAACCGGCATGTCCTACAGTGTGTTCGTCCATTGCAGTTGTTCCTCTTCAAAGCTCGCCTGACCCGCGAGCTTTTTTCTTGATGAAGTTACGGTGGGCTTGCCAACGAGGGTGCGGGGTGGGCACGTTGCGCGGCTGCATTGGGTTTTCGTCGCCATGAACGTCAAACAGCTTGTTTGGCGTTCGGCGCGTAGGCGCTGGTACTGCGGAAGGATTGCTGCTCCAACCACTCGTCAATATCGGAATCCCGATAGCGGATGGGAGCCTGCTTTGAATCGCCCAGCTTGATGAACTTCGGGCCTTTGCCCTTGCCCCGCCAGATTTCGAGGGTGTTGGGCTTGATCTTGAGCCGCTTGGCAGCTTCTTTGTTAGTGCGCAGGTTCGGGTCGAGCGCGGAAATTGTGGTCATGGCAAGTAGTCCTCAGACTGAGCCTTGCCAGCGCATGCAATAGGGAGCGTCAGGCAAGGCGAATGCTTGCCGTCATTTATGTTGTCACCTGCCCGACGGGATGGGGTGTCCGGGTCCTGGGAGGCTGGTTACTCTTGCTCCACCGGCTAACGGAGACAGATATTTAGGTGCCCCGTCTCCGGCACCGAGCCGCCCCGCGTTGCACGGGGCTGGCTAAGTTGGCGCAACTATAACGCAGCTTTACGCTAAGTGTTTGATATTTTTAACTGTTTAGCTTTCTGAACAGTCGTTTAAGGCCGCTGCCTGCTGCTCAATCCAGTCGGATATGCGTTGCGTTTCAGGCTTGAGATATTGCAGGTGCGAAGTCTCAAGGTAGTGGCGTGCGGTTACACCCTTGGGCACATGGTTCGTCAGCAATTCGACCTTGTGCAAGTCGATGCCGCAATTGGCGATGCCGATGGTCGTAAAGGTGCGGCGCAGGTCGTGCGGCGTGATCTTCGTACCTGCCGCCTCGCTAACCTTCTTCATGGTGTCGCGCGGGTCTTTGATGTGTCCAGCCTTGCCCCAGGACGAGAACACGAACGGGCTACCTTTGACCCGCTGGCGCGTGGTCAGCAACTGCACCGCCTGCGTGGATAGCGGCAGCCATACGGGGTTGCTGTTCTTCGGGTCGGGTATGTGAATCCAGCCTTCCTCAAGGTTGACCCTGTCCCATGTCAGTTCGCTGCACTCGCCAATCCGCAGGCCGGTGAGTATGAGCAGCATCACGAGGTCGATGCTTGCCAGCGTGTCGCGGTTGTAGGCTTGGTCGCGGGCATGGGTAAGGAATGACCACACCGCGCCGACCTTGCTATCCGGCACGCGGCTGGTGCGGGGCTTGAGCGGCACCCACTTCTTATAGAGCACATCGACGGGGTTATCCGTCAGAACTGGCGACCCGTCCGGCTCGCGGTATTCACGGATGGCGTAGTTGAACAAGGCGCGAAGCACCGCCATTGACTGGTTCGCCTGCGCTGGGGCTGGCCCATCGCCGCGCGTGCCGTTGTTTTTGATGTCGTTGAACCGCTTCGTGACCATCTCGCGGTTGATGTCCCTGAGCGGCTTCTTGAGCCATGCCTCAAAGGTTGTGGTCACATGGCGTTCAATCTCGGCCTTGCTGCTGTCCTTCAAGGGGCGGTCGCGCTTGTAGGCGTCGGCCACGTCGCGGAGGGTCACGCGCTGGGCTGCTTCCTTCTTGGCGACGGCGCGCGGGTCGATGCCCATGCGCATGCTGCGCAGGTGCTCGCGCGCAACATCACGGGCTTGATCGACGGTGAAGACCCCATGCGGGCCGATACTGATGCGGGGCGAACTGCCATTGACGCGCCCCTGCACGATGTAGGTGATCTTGCCGGTAGGAGTGACCCGAAGGCCGAACCCCTTGAGCGAGTCGTCCCAGTGGAACGCCTCTTTGTCAGCGGGCGCGGTGATCTTGTCGATGTAGTTCTTCGTCAGCTTAGGCATATAGCGCCTCGCTGACTGGTGCGGTTGTGGTTACTATCGTCACGTTGGCTTCCTTCGTACTTAAGGGAGTTGACCACGCGGTCGGGACTGTTGGCGCAGTCGCCGGCCGCATCTTTTCAGGCGCTCATAAGCAGTTCGTAAGCGCCACAGGTAAAGTTACGACAAGTTCCACAAAACAAAAAGCGAACGCAACTCATTGACCTGTAAAGGTGCGTATGGCTTACTAAAGAGGCGCACAGTTGCGCAGAGTCTGGGTGCGGGAAACTTGAAAACCGGCGAAGGGTTAAACCTTCCGTGGGTTCGAATCCCACTCTCTCCGCCATAACGCGAACGCCCCGGAAGGGGCGTTTTGCATTTCGGACAAGGTCCACTTGAACGCCCGCACAGCGGGTTGCAAGAGATTCCACGGGCCCATTCCTAACGCCCACCCTTCGGCTTGTTATGGCACAACGGGTAACTGGAGCACGACCGGAACGCCCCATGCGGCCCATTGCGGTCCACGAACACGCCGACCTTGCACACCGGGCAGCGTTCTTCGTGGATGGCCGCGCCTGAAATCGCGGTCACTTCCACCGCGCCGTCCTTCACCAGCTCGTCCAGGAACGGCGAACGCTTCCCCTGTAGGGTGAACATGGCCACCGAGCGTCGCGCACGCGTCAGCGCGACATAGAACAACCGCCGCTCTTCGCTCAGCGGGTAGGTATCACCCTCCGGCATTGCCAGGGAAAGCACCGGGTCATCCGAGCGCAGGCTCGGGAAGCTGCGGTTGATCATGCCCGGCAGAATCACGTAGTCCGCCTCGCATCCCTTCGACCGATGGACCGTGAGGAACTCCACGTCCATCGTGCTGCCGAAGGCAGTCTTCCAATCCGGTGGTACCGCGCTGCGATCGGCGCGATACCGCCCCAGGATGAATACAGTCACGCGCCCACTGCGGCCCTGCGGCATCGCGCCTGACAACAGCTGCTGATGCAGCCTGGCGAGGTACTGGCGAACGCCATCCTGCAGCTCCTCGCGACGATTCATCTGGAACGCTTGCAGCACTGGCCCCATTGCCGGTGCGGCAGAACGAACCGCCTTGGCAATCTGCGCTGGATTCCGGCTGACGAAACGGCTGGACGCATGGCAGAGCGCCTGGGGGCAGCGGAATGTCTGCTCCAGTTTCAGCACTTGGCCATGACCCATCCACTCGCGGAATCCGGTCATCACCGAAACGTCGGCACCGGCGAAGCGATTGATCGATTGCCAGTCATCGCCCACCGCAAACAGATAGCGGCCGGGGCGGCTGACCAAGGCACGGCAGAGCCGGGCGCGGGCGCGCGAGGCATCCTGGAATTCGTCGGCCATCACCAGTTCGTAGGGCGATTCATAGCGGCCCTGTTCCAGCAGTCCGGCCGCCATGTTGAGCATGTCTTCGAAATCGATGCCGTGCTCGTCAGCCAGTGCGTTGTCCCAGGCCTGGAAAACAGGGCTGGCGATTTCCAGGAAGCGCCGATGCCGTTCCTTGAACTGGTCTTCGGGCATCTGTCGCAGGCGCTCCGCCATATCGTCCAGCGTCAGGCAGTTGCTCTTGGCATGGGCAATGAAGGTGCGCATCAGCCCGATCAGGTCCGCGTCCGGCATGGGCTTTGCGCCTTGCTCGGGCAGCTCGCGGTCGGGGTTGGGGTCGAGTTCGACACCGGACTCGCCAAGCCTCTCCGCAAGATCCTGCAGGGCATGTCCACTGCGCAGACCAAACGAAGTGGTTTCGACAAGGGCGGTGCCGCGTGCCGCATGCTGCTGGCGCTTCCAGTGCATGCCATCGGCGTAATGGGCGAAGTGCGGCGGCGGTTGGCCATCGGCATCCAGCGTAAAGTGCTCGTGATACATCCGGGCGTCCGGGTAGTAGAAGTCCGGGCGATAATGGCGATGGGTGTCCGTCGCAGTATCGAACTCGTAGCGTCGCTCGTAGTCGTACGTCACGCCGTTGTAGAACAGCCAGTCGGCGATCACGCATTCTTCCAGGCTCTTCACCCGCTCACCCTGCAGGGTGCGGATGTAGGGCGTGCCATCGCGGTCGTAGCCATCGGCCTCCATTTCCGCGCCGAATGCCGGCAGGTCGCGCCCGAACACCAGGCGGAACATGTCCCACTGGGTGCGGAAGTGGATCGAGCGATCCTTCAGGTCGTCCACCAGTTCGGCCAGCTTGTTGAAGCCCAGCGTGGCGTCAATGGCCCATTCGGGGATGTCGGGCTTGCGGCCGGTGGCCTTGGCGATGATGGCCAGGCCCAGGGCGTGGAAGGTCCGGGCCTCAACCACGGTGTTGCCCATGCCGAGTCGATCGAAGGTTCGCTGCGCACGCTCCTCCAGTTCCTTGGCAGCATCCTTGTTGAAGGCGAGCATCACGATGCGTTCGGGCTCGACAAAGCCGCGGTCAATGGCATAAGCGGCCTTGGCGACCATCGTGGAGGTCTTGCCGGAGCCGGCCGCGGCCACGACCTGCACCCGATTGTCGAAGCAGATGACGGCGCGGGCCTGTTCCTCTGTCAGCGGCTTGCTCTCGACCTGGCCCAGGAAGCCCTTGGCCAACACCAGCTCGCGCAGGGTCATGGCCTCATTGGCTTCGGCCCAGGCAGCGGGCCAATCCAGGTTCCAGTCGCGCAGGGCGTCCAGCGCTGCGCGATGGCTGTCCGCATGCAGATCTTCATGCACGTCTTCATCGCGGAACAGCTGCTCCAGCTCAGGCGGCTGCAGGGGCAGGTCTGAGCGCTTAGCCAGCAGCGCCTGCTGCTGCTCATGGGTGATCCAGCGGCGGCCGGCACTGCCACGATCAATGAGGGCATCCGCGTCGCTCAACCAGGACTGGATCTGCTCCAGAATCGTGTCGAACAGGGCCTTGCGTCCGCGCGTGGTTCGCGCAAAGAGCAGGTGCTGCAGGGCCCCCGCAAGCCGGGACGCTGGTCCGTTGGGGAGCCCGTCCACGCACAGCCCGGCAGCATCGCCGGTCTGCAGTTCGACCCGTGACCAGCAGACCCCTCGATGGACCTGCACCTGCTGATCATCATCCACGCGCAGCCGGTACTGCTGGCCGGAGACACTGAGTTCAACGTACTCGCCATCAAGCCGCAGCGACCAATGGGGCGAACGGGTCACGCGTCGGCCCCAGCCCGAAGGGCGCCATTCCATAGACATCCAGATACTGCCCCGCAAGCCTCAGTGGGGCGTACAGCGCCCCCAGGCCCACATGATAAGGGCCCTTGAAGATGCGTGCGTCCTCGCTCGCGGGCAAGGCATCACTCGTAGGCGCGATCCTGCTTCGTCGGCGGTACTTCCACCACATCACCGCGTCGGATCAGCTCGTCCAGATCCACCGCCGAAGCGGCCAGGGCATCCTGCGCATCGAAATCCCACTTGTCCTTGTACTCGCGTGCCAGCAGGTCGCAGACCGCTTTGGCACGCGGATAGGCATCGTCCTTGCCCTCGTTCTGCTTCAGCGCATCGCGATGGATCTGGCACAGCATGAGCTGGTGCGCATCCTCGGCGCGCTCGCGCTCCCAGGTGATGTCGGGCAGGCCCGAAAGCGCAGCGGCAAGTGCGAACGCGGTCATTGGCATGTCGGGTGTCCAGGCAGCGATGGGAACCCGAGCGTATGCGAGCGGCAGTGGCTTGGGGACACCACCGCCCGCGTCGTTTCACTGCATGTTCACCATTCGCCGCAGCATGGAAGCTGCATCAGATGCAGTTGATCCAGACTATCTCCTCACGCATTCACATTCACCACAATCCGCCCACGCACCTTGCCCGGGATGATCTGGTCGTAGACGTCCAGCACCTCGGCAAGCCCGATCAACTGCACGGTACTTTCGAGCTTCTGCGGATCCAGGTCGGTGGCAAGCCGGTCCCACGCGCGCTGTCGGATGTCCTGCGGCGCATTCACCGAATCCACACCGGCAAGCGTCACGTTGCGGAGAATGAAGGGCAGCACCGAGCCATGCAGCTCATCACTCTGCGCCAGCCCGCAGGCGGCCACGGCGCCTCGGTATTTCGTCTCGGCAATGGCGTTGACGAGGGTAGGGCCACCGGCCACATCCACCACCCCGGCCCAGCGTTCGGCGCTCACCGGCCGCTCGCGCGGTTCTGAAAGCCGCGCGCGGTCGATGATCTCGGCGGCACCCAGGCTGTGCAGATACTCGGCGTGTTCAGGTCGCCCAGTGGCAGCCACCACGCGATAGCCCAGCTTTGAGAGGATCGCCACCGCGATCGAACCGACGCCACCGTTGGCGCCGGTCACCAGCACATCGCCCTTTTCGGGCGTCAGCCCCGCATGTTCGAGGGCCAGTACGCACAGCATGGCGGTATAGCCTGCGGTACCGATGGCCATGGCGTCGCGGGTGCTGAAGTTGCCCGGAATCCGGTTGAGCCATTCGCCCCGCACGCGCGCGCGCTGGGCCAGCCCGCCGTGATGTCCCATGCTCAGGTCCCAGCCATTGAGCACAACGCGGTCGCCTGGCTGGAAGTCGGCTCTACTGGATTCCAGCACCACACCTGCCAGATCGATGCCGGGAATGAGCGGGAACGTCCGGATGACCGGACTCTTGCCGGTCAGGGCGAGCGCATCCTTGTAGTTCAGCGTGGAGTACTCGACGTCCACCAGAACGTCGCCGTCCATCAGATCGGCTTCATCAAAATCGACCAGCTCGGTCGAAACCTGGTTGTTCGTCTTGCGGGTGAGCAGTGCTTTGAACGTCATGCTGGGCCTCACATTCAAGGAATGGGGTCATGCTAGGCTCGCACCGTTATCGCAACAAGAACGATGATTTTCCGTAGGTACTATGGTTTTCCGGAGTATGCATGCGTAGCAGGCGTTGGGACGGCAAGAGCGGTTGCGCGGTGGAAGTCACGCTGTCGGTGATGGGCGGCGTGTGGAAGCCGATCATTCTGTTTCACCTGATGACAGGCAAGCGACGCTTCATGGAGCTGACGCGGCGTGTGCCCAACGCCACCCAGTCCATGCTGACCAGCCAGCTGCGGGAACTGGAGGCTGACGGCGTGGTGATCCGCCACGTGTACCCGGAAGTGCCGCCGAAGGTGGAGTACGAGCTTTCCGAATTCGGCCGCACGCTGGTGCCGGTGCTGCTTGCCATGCGCGAGTGGGGTGAAACCTATCGCGGCCATAAAGGCACGGACAGCAACGGCTGAGACCTGGAGTGGAGTGCCGAAGCAGTATCCGCAGTACTGCCGGCAGCGTATGTGGAGCGCCGCCTGGTTCCATGAAGGGCTGCGATGCGGTTCCTGTTCCGTGGACGCCCGGTTGCCTATAGTGACGCTGGAACCCTGCAATGGAATGCCCATGCACGTGATGTCCCCCAGCCGGTGTCTGACGCTTGCACTTGCCGTTGCAGTGAGTGCCGGCGCCTGTGCGCGGCCACCGTCCAACGAACACGAAAGGAATCCCGCCATGTCCGGCGCAACCCAGACCGGCCGCACGATCAACGGCCACACCTATACCGATGCGCCCGTGGACGTGAAGCTCGGGCCGAATACCTTCCGCATTCCAGCCAACTACCGGGACAGCCAGATCGCACCGTGGCCGGGCGAGGGCGTGACGCTGGTCATCGAGTGGCCGGACATGAAGCCGACACCGCCGGGTGCGCGGGCGAATCCGCGTACGAATGATTTCCGGAAGGAGATTCCCATTCGGATCAACTACGTCGATCGCGTTCCCGTCGAAACACTGCTTTCAAGGCTGTCGTCAAATGAAGCCATCACGGAGGAGGGCTCTGTGGAAAGGGAGGATCCCAGGGACCGTCTCGATCAACGCGTTGCAAAGCCGCAGACCTTGGGCCTGACGCCCTATGCAATCGATGAAGCGAAGATGGTGGTGTACGCGAAGAAGTATGAGGCGCGGTACGGGAAGCCGCCTGTGCGCAATCCCGCCTACGAGAGAGACTGGTACATCGCACGCCAGGGCGATGGTCGGATCAGCTCGTTCATCAAATGTGACGGCGAGGAATTCCGACGCGACGGCGTGCGGCTGGAGGGGCGCGAGGTGATCAGTGAGCCCGGGGAAGTGGCAGCGGGCTGCGTTCATTACTTCGTGGACATCGACAACAAGCTGTCCGTCAGCCTGGACTACAAGAGAGCGTTTCTGAAGGACTGGAAGCGCATGGAAGAGGCCGTCAGGGACGTCATCGCGCGCACCCGGTCCAAGTGATCGGTGATTCAAGGAAGAGAAGGGGTAGGGTATGAGTGGATTGACCGAGCGAGATCTGAGCGTCCTTGGCAGCTACGCCAGAGACGGTAACCGCGAGCTTTACTGGAACTACCTGTCGCAACTGCCGGGAGCCGATGGATACGGGACACTGGCACTGGGTGTTGTACGCAATGACAGCCTGCCGGGACGCGTCGCGAACGTGTATGCACAAAGCTACGCGAAGACTCAGCAGGACGAGGGATCCCGGTTTCCAAATGCACAGTTGACGGAGCGGCAATGGGAGTCCTTTGGGCAGACCCTGCTCGAAAGAGATCTTGAGTTGCGGCAGCAGTGGATGAACGAGCGCCGCCCAGACCTGGCACTGAATCTTCCCGGCAAGGATGTAATGCTGGCTCACGATCGGGCATTTGAACGGCATGAACTCGATCCCAACTGCTGGACGCCGCGCGTGTTGCTGCAGGCGGCTGAGCAGAAGAGCGGCCCCGCGAAGCTGGAACAGATCTGGACCAACATGCTCAACAATGACTACGCCGGAGGCCCGCGTGTAGGCAACACCAGCGTCGATGCCATCAGCCAGATGGGATGGACGAAAGGCGGCCAGTACCTCACCCGGTTGAGCGTGCTGGAAGCCACCCAGGCCCTGGAAGGGCGCTCGGCGGTCGATCCGAACGTCATCGGTGGCAACAGCTACTACGCGATGTACTTCGAGGCGGACAGGAAATGGGCCAGCATCAGTGCGGGCGGCGGTCACATGTCGCTGCGCGAGATCACCGATCCCTCACGTATCGCCGAACTCAACGACGCGCGCGAGGTTCGTCTGGAGCGCCTGGAGAAGCGAACCCAGTTCCACCCGGACGACCCGTATCGGACCATTACCCGCAGCCCGCTTACCGCAGCCGTGGACGACGTGCCGGATCCCTCACAGGCGCCGACCCGTCTGGCCGACATTGGTCCTGGCCACCGTGAGTACACATTGCTGCAGCAGGTGCGCGAAGGCGTGGCCGCGATCGATGCCAGCGCGGGGCGTACCCACGATGAGAACAGCGAGCGTCTTGTGGCGAGCGTGATGGCCTTGGCCCGCCGCAACCAGCTTGAACGCGCCGATCACGTGCTGCTGAGCGCCCAGACGGGCGACGCTCCCGCAGGGCGGAACGTGTTCGTGGTGCAGGGCGAGATGACCGACCCCGCCCACCTGCGCGTTTCAATGCCCACGGATATAGCAGTACAGACGCCGGTTACGCAGTCGTTGCAGCAGATGAAAGCGGTCGACCTGGAGCGCCAGCAGACTGCCGGGCAACGCCAGCAGGAAATTGATGTGCAGGCGCGCGAGAACCATGCGATGCGGATGGGATGAAATCACACCGCCAGTCGCGTATGGAACCTTTTCAGTAGTAAGGCGCAGCGCCTGCCAGCCAATGCCAGCCCCCGAAATGGGGGCCGGCACGCATCACGGCAGTGCGTGGCTTACGGGATGGTGCAGCCGCTGTTCCGCAGGCAACGAGCAAACGCCGGGTAACAGACCTTCTCGCCATTACCCGCCGCCAGGCACGCGTCATACGCGGTGTAGCAAGGGGTACAGCGGGACTGCGCGGAGGCACTGCCGATTCCCAGGGTCAGTGCAGCAGCCGCGATAGCAACAGACAGCTTGAATCCAATCTTCATGCTTCACTCCGTTGATAGCCCTCCTTGGGCAACGGCAACGCTACAGGCGGAGGAGATCGTGCACAAGTGACTGGAAGTGCCGACGGTTTCGGACACGCGTGGGCCAGTGCCAGGCAACGATCTGCTTGCCGGCATTGGATCAGCGCTAAAAGTGCTTCCGGTCAGAAGCTGTAGGCCGCCTGCACATACACCCGCCGTGGCTCGCCGGGGAAATGCCCGTTGCGTTCAATGAAGCCACTGGCCGCGTACACCTTGTCGAACAGGTTCTTGACGTTGGCCTGGAACTGCCACTGCCTCCACGTGGTCTTCCAGCTCATGTCGAACACGGTGTAGGCCTTGACTGTCTGCCCATCCAGGCTGACGCGCTCGCCGACGTGATCGGCGCCAAAACCGATGGCGGAGTTGATCGCCGGCAGGTCATAGCGCGTCCACAACCCCAGCTTGTTGCGCGGCGCATTGGCGAATCGGTCGCCTGAGGCGTTGGTGATGCCATTCGGTCCGGCGTCCTTCACCCGCGCATCGTTGTAGGCGTACGTCAGATTCAGCACCCAGCGCTCGCTGAGGTCGGCCAGCAGGTCAAGCTCCATGCCGGTGCTGCGTACCAGGCCCAGCGCGGCCAACTGGTTCACGCCACCGATCACCTCGCCGGTGGCCTGCACGATGTTGCTGCGGTCGATCCGGTAGACCGCCATGTTCAAGGCCACACGGTCGGCCAGCAGCGACTTCATGCCTACTTCCCACTGCTTGCTGCGCTCGGCATCGAACGGTCCGCCAGCGGCCGGGTTCTGGTTGGCGGCACTCTGCGGCACGAAACCACTGGCGACGTTGGCGTAGACGTTCAGGCCCTCGCGCACGGTGAACGTGCTGCCCAGCCGCCAGCTGAGATCGTTGCCATCCACACTGTTGCCAGTGATGCGATCCTCATCCTTGAAGCCATCCCAGCGCAGCCCGGCCAGCACATGCCAGCGTGGGCCCAGTGCCAGTTCGTCCTGCAGATAGCCGCCATGGCGCTTGCTGCGGGTGGACGTGCTGCGCCAGGGCAGGGCCGCCAGGTTGTAGTCGTGCCAGGTACTGGCGCCGTACATGGGATTGAACAGGTCGATGCCGCGCACCGGCCCGGCGCCACGCGCAAGGTCAGCGCTGTTCGCGGTCTGTGCGGTGAAATCCGCATCCAGCTGGTACACATCGGCGCCGAACAGCACCTTGTGCTCAACCGTGCCGGTGGCCACCCGCCAGACGGCATTGCCGTTGGCAGTGAATGCTTCGTTGTCGCGGATCTGGTTGCGCAGCTGGCGGGTCATCCACTCGGCCACGCCATCGCGGTCACGATCGATCAGGCCCATCGGCTCGTGGTACATCTGGTGTTCGTTGTTGCTGAACCAGCGGGCGGCGAAGTCCAGGTCCAGAGTGTCGCTCGGCGCGAAACGATACTGCGCCAGCGCCACCTTGGCGCGCATGTCGAGGAAGTCGCTGGCCTCGTTGTGGTTCCAGCGGCGGTCGGTCAGGAACGTGCCTGCATCGTTGACCGGCACGCCGCGCAGGCGGTTGCCGCCAAGGTTCTGGGTAATGTCGGTGAACTGCAGCACCAGTTCGCCGGTCTGGCCGACGTCGAAGGCCAGCGAGGCATCGCCGATCACGCTCTCGCTGTCGGTATTCCAGCGCACGCCCTGTTCACTGTCGGCATAGAGCCCGGCGCGATAGCGCACGCTGCCGGCGGCATTCAATGGCCCGGTACCCTCGATCGATCCGGCACGGAAGTCCTTGTCGCCCAGCTGGACCTCGATGCGGCGTTCGGCGCTGGCTTTCGGCTTGCGGTTCACGTAGTTGATGACACCGCCCGCATCACCCCCGCCATACAGTGCACCTGCCGGCCCCTTCAGCACTTCCACGCGCTCGATGTTGAACAGCTGCGGCACCGAAAATCCTGCATACGGGTCACCGCGCAGACCGTCATACAGCACGTTCTCCTGGCGGAAGCCGCGCAGGGTCACCCCGGCATAGCTGAAATAGCTGATGCCGCTGATGCTGCGATAGAGATCGGTCACCTGGCGCGCGGCCTGGTCGTCGATCAGTTCACGCGGGATGACCTGGATCGACTGTGGGACCAGTTCCAGCGGCGTATCCGTGCGGGTACCGACCGCGGCATCGTCTACCCGATACAGTGTCTGTGCGCGTCCGCGGACTTCGACCTTGTCCAGATCCCTGGGTGCGGCAGCGGAGGGCTCAGCTGCATGCGCAAGGGTCGCCACGTGCAGGGTCAGTGTCAGGCACAGGGTGCGTTGCAGGGGCATGGGCAGGGGCATTGGGGAGGGGCATTGGGGAGGGGCACGTGTCTGCAAATGAGAAAGATTAGCATTTGCGATACTTCGGCGCCTATTCCCCGGATGCGCTATGGACGCGCGCCGGGGTCCGTATACGGGGTGCCCGCCAAGGCCACCAGTACCCCGGTGGCACCGCGCACGATCAGCTGCCGCATGGCCTCACGCGGGTCCTCGCCCTCCAGCTGGCTTGCCAGTCCTTTCTCATAGGCCGCCACCATCGACGCCAGCAGCATGGCCGCGCCCAGTCGCGCTTCGGCGTCATGTTCGGGCCGGCCGACAGCGTGGGCCATCAATCGCGCCAGATCGTCAGTCAACTGCGCCTGCAGCCGTCGCGCGTGCGCGACCAGTACCGGGCTCTCCGCCACGGTGCCCCAGAAGGCGACAGCGCCGGCATTGATGCGCAGCAGCGGATGGCCAGCCTCCAGCAGCTCACGAACGAGCGACTGGAAGGCCGCGAGCGGGGTCAGGCCGCTGCGCGCCATCATGCCCTCGCGCAGCAGCGTGCGCGCCTCCTCATCCCGGTCGAACACCAGGTCTTCCTTGCTGGCGAAGTAGTTGAAGACCGTCTTGCGTGAGACGCCCGCGGCTTCGGCGATCTCGGACATGGAGACGGCCTCGAAGCCGCGCCGGATGATCAGCTCGGTGGCGACGTCCGAAATCGTTTGTCGAGTCACGGCCTTGCGTTGTTCGCGGCGGCCAGGAGGCGGGGTCATGGGCGGTTCACTTGTGAAAACGTACACCGAGTGTAACATTTGATCCGCCAGAGCGCCGACCCGGCGCTCACAAGGAATCTCGATGCTGTACGACGTCGTCATTGCCGGTGCTGGCCCGGTTGGCCTGTTCCTGTCCTGCGAACTGGCCCTGGCCGGGTGTTCGGTGCTGGTGCTGGAGCAGGCCGGGTCCGCCGGTTCGCCGTTGAAGCGCCTGCCATCCGGGCTGCGCGGCCTCAACGCCCCCACGCTGGAGGCACTTGATCGGCGCGGCCTGTTGGACGCGGTCGCCGCGACGCAGGTGCTCAAGCCCGACAAGGGCGCGCCGCCGCCCGGCACCGCTCATTGGCTGGCGCAACCGCGGGCGTTGGGCGGCCACTTCGCCGGAATACCGTTTGCGTTGGACGACGTCGACCACACGCGCTGGACCTGGCGCCTGCCGACGCCGGTGGGCACCCAGATGGCGGTGGAATTGCAGGCCCTGGAAACGGTGTTTGCCGAACGTGCGACTGCGCTGGGCGTGCGCATCGAACGCGGGCGTGTGGTACAGACGGTGGATGCGCACGAGGCGCAGGTTGCCGTGCACACCGGCTCCGGCAGGGTCCACGGCCGCTGGCTGGTCGGTTGTGATGGGGCCCGCAGCACGGTACGCAAGCAATCGGGCTTCCTCTTCGCTGGAACCGGGCCAGAGTTCACCGGTTACACGCTGCTGGTCGAACTGGCAGATGGGTGTGTACTCACACCAGGCCGACAGTTCACCGATCACGGGATGTGCAATTTCAACCCGCCAGGCATGCTGGCGCTGGCCGATTTCGATGGTGGCGCCGGCCATCGCACGCCACTGGACCGGCACACCGCGCAAGCGTTGCTGCGGCGGGTGTCTGGCCGCGAGGCAACGATCACCGCATTGCACCTGGCCACGACATGGACCGATGCTGCGCGCCAGGCGACGGCCTATCGCAGCGGACGTGTGCTGTTGGCAGGTGATGCCGCGCACATGCATTCGCCGTTGGGCGGCCAGGGACTGAACCTCGGCATCGGCGATGCGATGAACCTCGGTTGGAAGCTGGCCGCCGTGGCGCGGGGCAAGGCCGATGAGGCGCTGCTGGACAGCTATCAGGCTGAGCGCCATCCGGTGGGCGCCAAGGTGCTGGACTGGTCGCGCGCGCAGGTTGCGCTGATGCGACCCGGGGCCGGTTCGCGCGCGCTGGCAGCGATCATGGCCGACCTGGCCGGCACCCGCGATGGGGCCACGTATCTGGCCGAGCGGATCTGGGGTGTTTCGCAGCAGCTGGATCTTGACGGAGACCACCCGCTGGTCGGCAGGAGCGCGCCGGACTTCCGGTTGGTCGATGGCCGCCGCCTGGGCGAACTGCTGAGAGCGGGGCAGGGGGCGCTGCTTGTTTTCGACCCGGCGTCTTCGCCACCGCAGCATGGCCAACGCTGGCAGCCTTCCATCGCCTGCGCCGCAGATACCGGGGATGTGGCGTCGGGCCTGGGGGCGGTGCTGGTGCGCCCGGATGGCATCGTTGCCTGGGCCTGTGGCACACGGGGGGATATGTCCGGCCTCGATTCAGCGCTTGCTTCCTGGACCGGTCCGATCCGGTGATCTGCCCGCTAATGCGCAGTCACCATCGTCTGCGAGCGACAGCTGGCCTCGGTCATCACCAAGGCCAGCTGCTTCAGTGAGTAGGGCTTGCGCAGCAGCGTGAAACCGTGGCCTGGATCGCGGGCCAGCAGTTCGCTGTAGCCACTGGTGAGAATGATCGGAAGATCGGGCAGGCGGCTGCGGATGGTGCGGGCCAGATCCAGCCCATTGGTCCCGGGCATGACCACGTCGCTGAACACCACGTGGAAACGCGCAGCGTCGCGCTCGAGCTCCGCCAGTGCTTCGTCGGCATTGCGCGCGAGTACGACGTTGTACTCAAGCTCGCGCAGCGCACCGACTGCAAATTCGGCCACATCCACATTGTCTTCCACCACCAGCACGCACAATCCGTGACCATGCAGCAATCCCGGTTGCGCGGTCGGCAGCTCGATGGAGGCGTTAGCCTGCGCCAGCGGCAGATACAGCGTGAAGCGCGTACCGACACCGGCCTGGCTCTGTACGTCCACTTCGCCCTCGGACTGCTTGACGAAGCCGAACACCTGGCTGAGGCCAAGCCCGGTGCCCGCGCCCACTCCCTTGGTGGTGAAGAATGGCTCGAAGATCCGGTCCACCACGGACGGATCGATACCGGCACCGGTGTCGCTGACGCTGATCGCAGCGAAGTTGCCTTTCATCGGCGCCGCGAACCGCACGGAAGGCACCGATGTCAGCTGTTCCACATCGATCGTCACCTTGCCGTGGCCGTCGATGGCGTCGCGCGCGTTCACCGCGATGTTGATCAGTGCGGTGTCGAGCTGGGTCCGGTCCAGCAGCACCGGCAACGGGGCGTCGGGCAGGTTCACCGACACGGAGATGCGTGCACCCAGCACTGTGGTGATGATGTCTGAAAGCGCGCGTACGCTCTCGCAGAGGTCGAATACCTGCGGCGACAGGCTCTGCCTGCGCGAGAACGCCAGAAGCTGGGCGGTCAGGCGAGTGGCGCGGTCAGCGGCGGTTTCGATCGCCTGTACATAGCGCAGGCGCGCATCTTCGGCCGGCCAGGTATGCAGCAGCATGTCCACGGAACCGGTGATGACCTGCAGCAGATTGTTGAAGTCGTGGGCAACGCCGCCGGTCAGCTGGCCGATGGCCTCCAGCTTCTGCGACTGCCGCAGCTGTTCGCGGGCGCGTACCAGTTCAAGATGGGCCTCGCGTGCCTGCTCGGTGATGGCCGCCACCTGGCGGGTGTGCCGGTCGCGTTCGATCACCCGTTCGGTCTGCTCGCTGACCATGCAGATGATGCCGGCCACGCCTCCGCAACCGGCACGCAGCGGCGAGTAGGAGAACGTCCAGAATGTCTCGCGCAACGTGCCATCACGGTCCATCATCAACGGCATGTTCTTGAAACTGCGGCTTGTACCGCCGAAGGCGTCGTTGACAGCATCGACGACGTCGACCCAGACGTCCGCCCAGACGTCTTCCAATCGGCTGCCCATGGCGCCGTGCAGCTTGCCGCCCAGCATCGGCAGGTAGGCATCGTTGAAGAAGAACGCCTTGTTGTCGCGGCCCCATGCGATCCACAGCGGCTCCGGAGAATCCAGGATCATCGCCAGCAGAGCGCGAAGTTCGGGAGGAGCGTTGGTCGCGTCGGCGGAACGGGCCCAGTCGCTGTCCTGCAGCAGTCGGTAGGCGAGTTGATCGGGTGCCGAGACAGGAAGGGGGAAGGGATGCATGGCCGTGCGCGAAGAAAGGTGCCGCAGCTTAGCCGAGGTGATGTCATTGCGCCCTGCACAGTTCCTTTGCCCCGGCCGTCATCGGCCCTTCGGGCGGACGAGGTGGCTCACGGGGCGGCCTCTGACTGCACCATCATCCCTGCGCCAACGGCCTGCGTCGTGGCACCGTCGTATTGCAGCCTCAGACACCCAGAAGCGAATTCACCTGCCAATCGGCAACCCGCGCATGGCTCACCGCCTGATGACTGCCGCATCCGTCGCAGCGGAACAAGGCGCCGCCCGGCAGCTGGACCAGATTGTCTTCGCTGGCCGAGCGGGTTTCAGAGCAATGCCGGCAGATGACAGTGAGCGCCGTAATGCGCTCCACCCCGCCAGACAGGTCGAACACAGCTTCAAAGGCATGGATGACAGGGTGACCAGTGGCCGGCATCGGGAAAGTCGTCGTGATGGGGAGGCCTTATCCTGCCCCCCCGATCGTGACGGGCTGGTCATCCGCATGCATTGGAACGATCAAGATGCCCGGCGGCTCAGAGATCCTTCTTCTTGCCGCTCAGGTCGATCGGCCTGTCACTGCCCTTGCGCTCGCTCGACCACACTTCCATGCTCTTGTTGCAGCGGCTCTCGCGGGCAGCCACTTCGGGCGGCAGGTCCTTCAGATGCGGCGACTCCTGGCAGGCCTGGTGCATGTTGCTGTCGTCATACGTGGCACAGGCGCTGAGCGTGGCCAGGGCAAAGGCGGTGAGGGAGGCGCGAAGCAGGGGCTGCAGGATCATGGGGAGGTCTCGGGTGGTGCCGGGCTGGCCATGGAATTCAAATCCGTGACCCCGGGCACGAGCAATCCGTCCAACCGCACTTGTTATTCTGTAACAGATGCGCGATAGTCCGGCGCCTGCTGCTGTCAGGCGACGCAGATCATCAGGATCATGCTCAGCGCCAGCATCAGCACGAATACGCGCCGGCTCAGCGCAAGGCAGGCCAGGCAGGCGGCCAGTGCCCAGGCAGCCAGCAGCGCGCAGGCCAGCAGCCACAGCCCGATCACGATCAAGGATCCGGTCGCCAGCGCCGACAACGCGATGGCCTTGTACAGAGCCACGCCCAACACGCTGCCGAGCACGCCCGCCTGCAGGGCGATGGCATCGTGATGTGCGGGGGCAGGCGCGTGGAGCATGGTGGCTGGATGGTTCCAAGCGTGAGCGGCGCGCGTACTGTGCCCGAACATACATCCACGCCATGTGTACTTCGCCGACGGCGCGATCAGTGACGGCGGCGCGACAGCAATAGCCCAATGCCCACCACGGGCACGATCCCAAGGATCGGTGCTTTGTACAACGGCCAGCCATGCAGTACGCCCGTGATCACCAGTGCCGCCGTCGCCAGCAACAGGCCCGCACCCCAAACGCGTGCGGGCCAGGCACCGAAGAAGTGGCGACGTTGCGGAGCCGCGGCAGCGTTGGCGGGCCGATCTGCGAGCGCCTCTGCCAGTGCGTCCCGGAAGGTTGGGAAATCATGCATCGATGCCCGCGTGCGCTGCAGCAGCACGCTCGGTCCATCGATCAGGATCAGATCGACATGATCGTCCAGGTTGTAGGACCGGATCTGCTTGAACGGGAGAGGAGGACGGTGCTGGAATACCAGACGATCCTGTTCCAGTACCACCCGGTCCCGTTGTGGGGAATAGACAACGAAGCCGAGAATCAGCGGCGACAGCGTGAAAATCGCTGCCGCGCCCAGTGCCGGAAGCGGCCCAAGTTCGGGTGCGACGGCAAACAGGAGTATTGCCAGTGGTCCGGCTCCGGCGGCAACGATGGCGTACTGGTGATAGCGCCTGAAGATGCGTACTTCGCTGCCGATTTTCCGCGGCCGGGCGGGGAGACGGGAGCGGGCGGTGGGTGACTTCATGGACTGCGTTCGATCACGGCTTTCCGGCAAGAAAGCGTGGCGTCGCGTTGCAATGAAGTCCATACAACTATTTCGAATCCACCCTTGCTGGACCCCTGTGTGAGTCCTCGTGCGCCTTCGCCCACGCATCTGCTCAGTCGAACTCGCCCTCGGCCGATTCCAACCGCTGCCGGTACGCCGCCCGATGCTGGTACAGGCGCTGGCACTCGGCGGACCGGTGGATCCGGCTGGCCGGTTCGTTGGCCACGGCGTCGCACATCCTTGCGATGTGGTTGTTGGACGCCAGTTCTGTCACGAAGAACACGGCGGTGATGCCGGTACCCAGCAGCACGACATAGAGCAGGCGGCTGAGCCAGCGCGTGCGCTTGCGCTCGAAGTGCTGCTGGAGGGTCAGGTCGAAGCGGATGATGCTGAGCACGATCCAGATGATCGCGACCAGGAAGCAGAGCGTGGGCAGCAGGCCTCGCCAGAGTCCTGCTTCGTACACCGACTCGCTGTAGTGAACTGCTGCCCCGGCACCTGCGATGGCGATCGCCAGCGCCCAGTTACGGCCCAGCGAGAGCAGGTCATCGAGCAGCTTCTCGCGGTTCCTGGTCGATCCTGCTGCCACGTGGGCTCCATCTCCATGCTGCGACCGGCGGCGGAACTGCCGCCGATCCTGCAGATGGTGGAGCATCGCTGCGGCGATGAGAAGACCGCGCGGCTCAGTGTGCGATGGCGCGGGCGCCGATCCAGCGCCGGTAGCGGCGGGTCCGACACTTTGCGGCCGCCTGTGCCAGCAGCAGTGCCCATACCGGTGAGACCGTGGGTGCGGTGGGGCGGCGCCGGCTCAACCGGCCCAGCTGATACTTCACTGCGGCCATGTGCGCGCTGGCCGCCAGCGGCTTGCTGCGCCAGTTGATGTCGCGCAGTGTCGGCACCGGATCGCGGCCCTGCTGCCAGTGCTGCGGCAGATCCGGCTCGATCGCCAGCGCGGTGGCGATGCCGACCATGGCCACGCCGCTGGCCAGCACCTGCTCTGCCACTTCGCGGCGGCGGATGCCGCCGGTGACCATCAGCGGCATCGTTGCCACCGTGGCGATCTCGCGCGCGAATTCGAGGAAGTACGCTTCGCGGGCCACGCTGCGTTCGTCGCGTGCGGCGCCGGTCATGGCCGGTGCTTCATAGCTGCCGCCGGACAGTTCGACCAGATCCACGCCGAGGGGCGCCAGCATCTCGACCACGTCGCGCGCGTCCTCGGGCGAGAAGCCGCCGCGCTGGAAATCGGCGGAGTTGAGCTTCACCGCCACCACGAACGTGGGCGCCACCGTCGCGCGCACACCCTGCACGATCTCCAGCAGCAGGCGCGCACGGTTCTGCAGGCTGCCACCCCAGCGGTCATCGCGGCGGTTCGACAGCGGCGACAGGAACTGGCTGAGCAGGTAGCCGTGCGCGGCATGGATCTCCACGCCGCTGAAACCGGCGCGCTCGGCCAGCTCGGCACTGCGGATGAAGCGAGCGATCACGTCTTCAATATCCGCCTCGGTCATCGCCCGCGGCGGCGCGAACTGTTTGGACAGTGCGCCCATGTCCAAGGGGACCGCCGAAGGCGCCAATGCCGGCTGGCCGAGCGCGGCCGGCATCTGCCGCCCGGGGTGGTTGATCTGCATCCACATCTGCACCCCGCGCGAGCGCGCGGCGTCGGCCCAGGCGATGAAACGCTCCAGGTGGCGATCGTCCTCCAGCACCACGCCGCCGGGGCCGGTCATGGCGCGGCCATCGACCATCACGTTGCCGGTGATGATCAGTCCGGCGCCGCCGTCGGCCCAGCGCTGGTACAACTGCAGCAGCGCTTCGGAGGGGGCGTGGTCGGCGTCGGCCATGTTCTCCTCCATCGCCGCCTTGGCGATGCGGTTGCGGATGAGGGCGCCGGAAGGCAGCGCCAGGGGCGAGAACAGCGACATGGGACAGCTCCAGGACAGGGGAATGGCGCTACGCTAACCTTCAAGTTTTATTGAAGGTCAATGGGTTCCGATGTCGAGAATTCAGGCAGATGAAGATCGGTGAGCTGGCCCGCCGCACGGGCCTGGCGGCGTCACGCATCCGCTTCTATGAGGAGGCAGGGTTGCTGGTCGTCCAGCGGCAGGCCAACGGCTACCGCGACTACCCGGAGCAGGCGGTGCTGCTGCTGGAGCTGATTACCGGTGCGCAGCGCGCCGGCTTCAGCCTGGAGGAGATACGCGCCTTGCTGCCACCGGACATGGGCCACTGGCAGCACGACGCATTGATCTCAATGCTGCAGCAGAAGGTGGCCGACATCGAGGCGCTGCAGTTGCGGCTGGCAGAGAGCCGGGCGCACCTGCTGGCCCTGATCGAGGACATCCAGGCGCGGCCGGAGGGCATCGACTGCGCGGCCAACTCGCGGCGGGTGCTGGAGCGCGTCAAGCGCGGTGAGCTGGCGCGCCCGACACTTGCGGCCGGCGATACGGCGTTGCTGCGGCCGGATCGCCGCCGCCGCGCGGGCAGCAGCTGACAATCCGGCGCGAAGGTCAGTGGCTGCCCACGCCGGCTGTCTTGCGCTTCCTGTCCAGCATCACCGCCACGCACCACAGCAGCAGGCCGCCGATGGCGGTGGCGGCACCGACATAGCCGGTGCTGGCCGGGCTGAAGCCGGCACTGATCGCCATGCCGCCCAGCCACGGCCCCAGCGCATTGGCGGTATTGAAGGCGGCATGGTTGGAGGCGGCGGCCAGGGTCTGTGCTTCGCCGGCCACGTCCATCAGGCGCGTCTGCAGCACCGCCGCCAGCGCGCCCATGGTGCCGACGGTGATGATCATCGGACCGATCGTCCACACCGACTGCGCGGCCAGCGGATACAGCAGCAGCATCACGATCGACCACAGCAGCACCACCGCGGCGGCCTTGAAGTGGAACTTGTCCACCAGCCAGCCACCGGCGATGTTGCCGATGATCGCGCCGATGCCGAACACGCCCACCGCCAGCGGCATCCACGATTCGGCCACGCCGGTGACCTGCACCAGGGTCGGTGCCAGGTAGGTGAACACGCAGAACATACCAGCGAAGCCAACGGCGCCGATCGCCAGCGCCAGCCACACCTGGGTGGTGTTGAAGGCGCGCAGTTCGCGCATCGGCGAGGTACGGACCTCGTCCGGGTCCGGCAACAGGAAGCGCGCGATCATCGCCACGGTGGCGATGGCCAGCACGCTGACCAGGGCAAAGGCGGTGCGCCAGCTCAGCTGCTGGCCCAGCCAGGTGGTCAGCGGATTGCCGACCAGGATCGCGATCGACAGGCCCAGCAACACGCGCGACATCGCCTGGCCGCGCTGGCCGGCAGGGCTGATCGCGGCGGCCACCAGCATCGCCACGCCGAAGTAGGCGCCATGCGGCAGGCCGGCGACGAAACGCGCAATGAGCATCGTGCCGTAGTTCGGCGCCAGTGCGCTGGCCAGGTTGCCGACGGCATAGAAGCCCATCAGTGCCAGCAGCAGCTTGCGGCGAGGGAAGCTGGCGCCGACGAAGGCGAGGATCGGGGCGCCGACGACCACGCCGATGGCGTAGGCGCTGATCAGGTGGCCGACCTGGGTTTCGGAAATCGACAGGCCGCGGCTGATCTCCAGCATCAGGCCCATGCTGGCGAATTCACTGGTGCCGATGGCGAAGCCGCCCAGCGACAGGGCAAGGATGATCAGGGTGCGCTGACGGGGCGTCAGCCGCGCAGCCAGGGAAGAGTTGGGGCTCATGCGGGGCGCGATGGGGGCGGGGAGCCGGTCATTGTACTGCTGCACCGCAACAAGGGCAGCAGCACTCAGGGTAAATCAGCGTTTGATCGGTGACACGTTCGCCCACCGGCCACCGGCCACCGCGCGGCGCGATCAGATGCCCAGCGCTGCCCGGGCGTGCGCATACTTGCCGCGCAGGCGCCCGGCCGTCGCCGCGTCGAGCATCGCCAGGCGCTGCGGATCGGCGTTGTCATCCAGATCGGCCTGCTTCACCTTCAGTGCCAGCGGGTGGGCGGCAATGCGCGCGTAGTAGCTGTCCGCGTCGGGGGCCGCGTCGCGGTTGAGCAGGTGCACCGCCTCGCGCAGCGGGGCGGGAAAGACCTCGATCCGTGCGGCAAACGCCGGGCAGTCTTCGGCTACGTCATGCAGCCAGGCCACCACTTCGGCGTCATCGTCGCCGCGCACCGCGGCCGCCACCCGCGCCACATGGCAGATGTAAGGCTGGCCGGCCTTGTCCGTCTGGCCCGCGTGGGCCTCGGTGGCCAGCGTGCGTGCAAGTGCTACCCAGTCCATTGCAGTCTCCTTGGATATCCGCAGACAGTTTCGCGCAGAAACCGTAGCGCTTGTGCATACGCCGATGACACTGCGATGGGCATCATGGCGGGGCAGGGGACGCAGTGTTGCCCCGACAAGGAGGAATGCGATGCAGGAATTCAGGCATGTGCTGGAAACCCGTGGCCGCTATCAGCTGGTAGCAGTGTCCTACGAGCCGGTGTACGCTCCGGGCGATGTGGTCGGCCATGCGGTCGTCGCCGACGATGGGGATCGTCTGACCGACCTGGTATCACTGGCCGAAGCGCGCCAACTGCTGTTGCAGCGGGTGCGTGAAGAGGGCGAAGAGCCCGGGCTGGAGAACGAAAACAACCTGCGGAAGAAGGCGTCGCGCTGGCGCCGCCGCTAGGCCGTCGCGCCCTCGTGCGCATCATGGAGGATTCGGGTGTTGCCCAGTAAGAAGTATCTGCTCATCGCCATCGTCACGCTGGCGACCCTGCTGCTTGGTTTCGCGTTTTCCGGCTACCTGACCCTGTTGTTCCTGGGGTTGGACACCAAGCTGTTCACCTGGAACACGTACTACCAGTACTACCACGCCATCGGCCAACCGCAGGTTGCGACGTTCGTGGGCAAGATCAAGTGGGCCGGCTACGTGGGCTTCGGCTTGCCGCTGCTGGTCCTGCTGGTGACCGGTCTGGTGCTGCTGCTGAAGAAGGACAAGCGCTCGCTGCATGGCGACGCGCGTTTCGCCACCGGCGCCGACCTGTCCAGGCATGGCATGTTCAAGAAGACCGGCCAGAGCATCGTGGTCGGCAGCCATGGCGGCAAACTGGTGCGGCTGGATGGCCAGCAGTTCGTGATTCTTGCGGCACCCACCCGTTCAGGCAAGGGCGTGGGCGTGGTCATCCCGAACCTGCTGGAATACGGCGAATCGCTGGTGGTGCTGGACATCAAGCAGGAGAACTTCGACCTGACCAGCGGCTGGCGCGCCAGCCAGGGCCAGGAGATCTACCTGTTCAATCCCTTCGCCGAGGATCGGCGCACGCACCGCTGGAACCCGCTCAGCTATGTCTCCGATGATCCGGCATTCCGGGTGTCGGACCTGATGAGCATCGCCGCGATGCTGTATCCGGACGGCGCCGAGGACCAGAAGTTCTGGGTCAGCCAGGCGCGCAACGCGTTCATGGCCTTCACCCTGTATCTGTTCGAAAACTGGGACGACGAGCGCAGCAGCGGCTTCCCGGGCGGCTCGGGCACGCCGACGCTGGGTTCTGTCTACCGGTTGTCATCCGGCGATGGCACCGATCTGAAGAAGTACCTCAAGGCCTTGTCGGAGCGTTCGTTCCTCAGTGGCAACGCGCGATCGGCGTTCGCCAACATGCTGTCCCAGGCCGACGAGACCTTCGCCTCGATCCTGGGCACCTTCAAGGAACCGCTCAATCCCTGGATCAACCCGGTGCTGGACAAGGCCACCAGCAGCAACGACTTCCTGCTGACCGACGTGCGCAAGAAGAAGATGACCATCTACATCGGCATCCAGCCGAACAAGCTGGCCGAGAGCCGGCTGATCATCAACCTGTTCTTCAGCCAGCTGATCAACCTCAACACCAAGGAACTGCCCAAGTCCAACCCGGACCTGAAGTACCAGTGCCTGCTGCTGATGGACGAATTCACCTCGATCGGCAAGGTCGAGATCATCGCCTCGGCGGTGTCCTACATGGCCGGTTACAACATCCGCCTGCTGCCGATCATCCAGAGCATGTCCCAGCTCGATGCCACCTACGGCCGGGAAGTCTCGCGCACGATCATCACCAACCACGCGCTGCAGATCCTGTACGCGCCGCGCGAGCAGCAGGACGCCAACGACTATTCGGACATGCTGGGCTACACCACCATCCGCAAGAAGAACGTCACGCACGCCCGCGAGAAGACCCACAGCTTCACCGAGGAGCGGCGGGCACTGATGCTGCCGCAGGAGCTGAAGGCGATGGGGCCGGACAAGGAAGTGTTCCTGTACGAGGGCATACCGCATCCGGTGAAATGCGACAAGATCCGCTACTACAAGGATCGCTACTTCACCTCGCGGCTGCTGCCGAAAGTCGACGTTCCCATGCTTAACGTCTAATTCACGTCGTTAAATTTGTGACGTAGATTCATATTCACTGACGTGAAAACGTGAGTTGAGTCAAGAATTCGGCATTTGTTCATAGATTTTCAGACTTGTCTGACATGGAATTGACGCGTGGTTGTGCGACCCTGTGCATGCCGTTCAGAAATGTGTGATGGATGGCAGATGTTGTAGAGCAGGGTGGCCAGGAGTTTGTGCCATGAAACATGGATGGTTTCGACGTTGGTGAGGTATGCGGGTGTGTCGCCGGGAGTGTCTGGCGGCCCCGCGACTTGGTTGGCAGCCGTTGGCTGCAGGGGAGCCGGAGTGGGTGTGCTGCCAGTCAGTGCGTCGCTCCGATTCCGGCGTGCGCGACGCAGCGCCGGACGACCAGGGGACCAATGCTCGGGACTGCTTTTTCGTACGTCAAAGTGAAGCCCGTATGAATCAGGCGTTTATCGCGAAAATGTCCATCGCCGCAGTGGCGGCGTTGATGGTGGCCGGTTGCGCCACCAAGTCCGCTCCCGATTTCGGAGGCCGCTGGAAGCCGGTGAACCGCTTTGCTGCGGCAACCACCGAGATCCCGCTGTACTCCAGCTACGTCTACCAGGCCTCGCCGATGGATGGCACGCTCAAAGCCATGCTCGAGCGCTGGGCCAAGGATTCCGGACGCACGCTGGATTACCGCCTGAGCTCGGACTTCACCCTGTACGGCGCGGTTTCCAACATCGACACCACCAACGCTCAGCAGGCCGTGATCGATCTGACGGCGGCCTATGCAGCGCAGGGCATCTCCGTCTCCATCGTTGGCAACCAGATCGTTGTGCAGAGCGCTGGTTCGACGCCGACCGCGTCGGCACAGGGCGCTGATTCCAACAGCGGCACCTGAGTCCACCTCGAAATCATCGAACGTGCCGCTCCCCGCGCCTGTCGCAGGGGTGCCACGCCCATTGATGTTTCAGCAGTACGGAAGAATCCATGTTCCGCAAGAAGGATCCCGGCAATAGTCCCAAGGTCGAGCAGTCGGTCGCCAAGGCGGTCAGCTACGAGATCACCGTGGCCGACATGGCGCGTCGCAGTGAGCGCCGCGCCTGGTGGGTCGCCACCGGCTCATTGCTGATGTCGCTGGCACTGGCTGGCGGCTACTACTACATGCTGCCGCTGAAGGAGAAGGTGCCGTTCCTGGTGATGGCTGATGCCTACACGGGTACCGCCACGGTGGCGCGCCTGAGGGGCACGTTCCAGGGCGAGACGATCACCTCCAGTGAAGCGGTCAACCGCAGCAATGTCGCCCAGTACGTGCTGGCGCGCGAGTCGTACGACTCCGCGGTGATGGGGTTGCGCGACTGGGAGCTGGTGTTCGTCATGTCCAGTGATGCCGTGGCCGCAAGCATGAAGCAGCGCTATGCCAGCAACAATCCGCAGAATCCGTTCGTGATGTACGGCCGGGGCAAGGCGATCAGGGTCAAGATCCTCAGCATCACCCCGCTGGGCGTGCAGGCGAACGGCAGCTTCCGTGGCGCGTCCGTGCGCATCCAGCGCAGCCTGCTCGACAAGCGCAGCGGTGTGTCGACCTATCTGGACAACCAGCTGGTCACCATGCGCTTCCAGTACAACCAGAATCTGGCGCTCTCCGAACAGGACCGCGTGCTCAACCCATTGGCGTTCCAGGTCACGGAGTACCGTGTCGACAACGACTATGCGCGCGGCGTGCCCGTGCCGGATGACGGTGCCATGCAGCAGCAGGCCCAGGATGCCGCGCAACAGGCACAGCTCGCCGCGCAGCAGGCGCAGGGCATGTACGTTCCGAACAATCCGGCCGCTGCCACCATGATCGATCCCGCCACCGGTCAGCCTGTCGCAGTGCCGGCCAATGGGCAGATGCAGCCGATGCAGGGTGCGCCCATGCAGGGGCAGCCGGTCCAGGGGCAGCCGATGCCGGGGCAGGGCGCGCCGGGACAGCCGGCAATGATGCCGGCACCGAACCATTCCACCGGAAATGCTGATGGAGCAAGCAACCGATGAGTAGTCGAAAAATCAGGGGAAGCGCGTGGGCGCTGCTGTCGTTGCTGTCGCTGGTGTTTTCCAGCGCGGCGATGGCACAGGCAGTTGACCACTACGAGTATGAGAAGGACCGCATCTACCCGGTTCGCACCGGCCTGGGCCTCACCACCCAGATCGAGCTGAGCCCGAACGAGAAGATCCTCGACTACAGCACCGGCTTCAGCAGCGGCTGGGAACTCACCCGTCGCGAGAACGTGTTCTATCTCAAGCCGAAGAACGTCGACGTCGACACCAACATGATGGTGCGTACCGAGACCCATTCGTACATTTTCGAGCTGAAGGTCGTTGCCACCGACTGGCGCCAGCTTGAGCAGGCCCGTCGCGCCGGCGTGCAGTACAAGATCGCATTCGTCTATCCGAATGACACTGTGTTCGGCCCTGCCCAGTCGGCGGTCGAGGAGGAGGCGCAGCCGCTGCTCAGTACCGAGCTGGCCAAGGATCGCCAATACAACTTCAACTACTCCTATTCGACCAGCAAGGCCAAGAAGATGGGATGGCTGGTCCCGGTCAACGCCTACGACGATGGCCGTTTCACCTATCTGAAACTGCCCAACTCGCCCGAGTACAAGACCGGTATCTTCCCGGCCGTATTCGGTCGCGAGAAGGAGTATGGCGAGGATTTCGTGGTCAACACCACGGTTGAAGGCAATACGCTGATCGTGCACGGGACGTACCCGTACCTGGTCATCCGCCACGGCGACTTCGTCGTCGGCCTGCGAAGGAACGTGAAGAAATGAGCCAGCAGAACACTCCCGAAAACGATCCGAATCCGTCTCCGTACGGACAGGGGCCTGCGGCTCAGGAGCCATCGGCGAACCCCTACTACGGGCACGCGCAGGCAGAGGCGGCGCCGGATCTGGATGCCAGTGCCCCACAGCTTCGCTCTGCGGAAGAGCAGCGCTTGAACCGCAAGGCGCTGTTGTTCCTCGGCGGCATCCTGGTGTTGTTGCTGGCCATGGGCTTCCTGCTGCTGCGCAAGGGCAAGGAAGACGCTGAAGAAGCCAAGGCGCCGCCGCAGGTTGCACGTTCGAGCACCCCCGACCTGCCGATCATTGCACCCTCCGCGATTCGCGAGGCTGCCCGGGAAGCCGCCGAGCCCATTCCGATGCTGCCGCCACCGCCGCAGGAAACGATGGGCCCGACGTTCATTCCTCGTGCCGAACCCGAGCGCGAGGTCGAGCGTGGCCCGAGTCTGCTGGATCGCCGCATTGCCGGTAGTGGTGGCGCAGGCGTGGGCACGGGCGACGCTGGCGGCCAGGCCGCAGCAGGGGACAACGACGATCCCTACATGCAGGCCACGTTGGCTGCGCTGCAGGCGCAGAACGGCAATGCTCCGCCGGCCAAGGTGCGCCGCGGGCCTGATGTGGAGGATGTGTCCAATGCTTCCTACATCCGGAGCCCCGACGCGCTGCTGGTGCGTGGCACCTATCTGCGTTGTGTACTCGAGACCCGCATCATCACCGATCTTGCAGGTTATACGTCGTGCCTGTTGACCGAGCCGGTCTACTCGATCAACGGCCGCAGCCTGCTGCTGCCCAAGGGGTCCAAGATCTATGGTGCGTACGGTGGCGGTCCCAAGGGCAAGCGCGTGGAAGTGATCTGGGATCGCATCACCACGCCCAATGGCATCGACGTGGCCATGTCCAGCCCGGGCGTGGATCAGCTGGGTGGTGCTGGTCATCCCGGCCAGTACAGCGCGCACTGGGGTAGTCGCATTGCGTCGGCGTTGATGATCAGCCTGATCGCCGACGCCTTCAAGTACGCCGCAGCCGAGCATGGCCCAGAGTCGACGACGGTTTCCAGCAATGGTTTCGCCGTTCGTTCGCCCTATGAAAGCGCCACCGCGCGCACGATGGAGCGTCTCGCCAACGAAGCCCTCACCAGTTCGAATCGCCCGCCGACTGTCACCATCAACCAGGGCACCATCGTGAACGTCTACGTCGCCAAGGACGTTGACTTCACCAACGTGCTCAACCCGCGCCGGTAACCCGAAGAACAACCATGGACGCCGAAGTGTCACCCCTCGCCCTCGTTTCCAGCGATTTCCTGCGCTATCAGTACGAAGTGCTGGGCATCGCCGAGTACATGACATCCCCGGAAGTGACGGAAATCTGCATCAACCGTCCCGGTGAGCTGTACCTGGAAACCCGGGCCGGGTGGCAGCGGGTGGACGTGCCGGGCCTGACCTTCGAGCGGGCCCGGCAGTTCTGCACCGCCGTAGTGAACGAAAGCAACACCGGCCAGCGCATCACCGATGCCGATCCGGTGGTGTCGCTCACGTTCCCCACCGGCCAGCGTGCGCAGTTCGTGATTCCACCTGCCTGTGATGCCGGCAAGGTTTCGATCACGATCCGCCTGCCGTCCAAGCACACCAAGTCGCTCACCCAGTACCACGAGGATGGTTTCTTCAACCAGATCCTGGAACAGGATGGCAGTCTGAGCGAGCAGGACCGCGAGCTGCTGGAACTGCGCCAGCAGCGCGAGTACGCAGAGTTCTTCCGTCGTGCGGTGATGTACCGCAAGAACATCGTGGTCTCCGGTGCGACCGGTAGCGGCAAGACCACCTTCATGAAAGCGCTGGTCAATCATATCCCGGACAACGAGCGCCTGGTCACGATCGAGGACGCACGCGAGCTGTTTCTGACCCAACCCAATGTGGTGCACCTGCTGTACTCCAAGGGCGGGCAGAGCACCAGCAATGTCAGCGCAAAGAGTTGCATGGAAGCCTGCCTGCGCATGAAGCCAGAACGCATCATCCTGGCCGAGCTGCGCGGTGACGAGGCGTTCTACTTCATCCGCAACTGCGCATCGGGCCACCCGGGCTCGATCACCAGTTGCCATGCCGGTAGCCCGGAGCAGACCTGGGATCAGCTGGCGCTGATGGTGAAGGCCTCGGCCGAGGGTTCGGGCCTGGAGTTCAACGTGATCAAGCGACTGTTGATGATGACCATCGACATCGTCGTGCATATCAAGGCGCATGCCGGCTCGCGCTACATCACCGGCATCGACTTCAATCCTGGGCGTGCCCAGGGGCAGGAGGGCTGACCAATGCTGCCAGGACTGGAAATGATGGCGTGCCCGGAAATGGCCGTCTCGATGGACGTGATGCAGCACGTCATCAACGTGGAATCGTCGCGCAACCCCTATGCCATCGGCGTGGTCGGCGGCGCCCTGGTGCGCCAGCCCAAGGCCCTCGACGAGGCGCTGGCCACCGTTCGCATGCTGGAGGAGAAGGGCTACAACTTCTCCATTGGCCTGGCCCAGGTCAACCGTTACAACCTGGGCAAGTACGGGCTGGATTCCTACGAGAAGGCCTTCCAGCAGTGCCCGAACCTGCAGGCTGGTTCGCGCATCCTCGCCGATTGCTACAAGCGCTCCGGTGGTGACTGGGGCAAGTCGTTCAGCTGCTACTACTCGGGCAACTTCGAGACCGGCTTCCGTCACGGGTACGTGCAGAAGATCTATGACTCGATCCGCCGCGGTCAGCAGGTCGCAAGCAACGGCGTCGCGCCGATTGACGTGGTCAGCCGCGGCGAGCGTCGGGTGGTCAGGGTCGAACATCATCCGCAGACGGCCTCGCCGGCCCAGGCACGCATCGTCGCCCAGGCCAGCGCGCCGGTGTACGTGCCGTCCAATGACCCGGCCCGGGCCTACACCGTTTACCCATCCACCGGTGCGATGGCCCGCGGCAGCCTGCTGAACATCGCCGACCAGGCGGTATCGCGCGTGGTGCTGGGCTCGGTCGATCGAATGATGCAGCCACAGGCACAGGGTGGAAACGACATGCCGCAGCAGGCTCCACAGCCGTATCAGCAGCCTGGTGCGGCGCAGGGCGGGGCCGCCATGCCGCAACAGCTTCCCGGGATGGCTGCCGGGGCGAACGCGCCGGTGATGCTGCGCCCGTGGAATGAGCGTAACGCGCCGGCAGCGGACACCCAGAATTTCTACAACGCACCGGCGCCCCGTGCGCCGGTGCAGCAGATTCCCGCAGGGGATGCGGCCTTCGTGTTCTGACGAAGTCGTGGTGCGACCGGTCCCCCGGCTGGTCGATTCAGTTGTGTTAGTCCATCAACAAGGAAATCAATCCATGAAGCGATTCAATCTCGACCTCGTCCAGGCCCAGCGCACGCTGAAGACCATGCTGATGGCCGTCGCATTCGCCGGTGCTGTGTTCGCTCCCCAGGCCCTGGCCGGCACTGACTTCGGTGGTACCGATGGCAAGGTCTGCGGCTTCTTCTCCAACATCAACGGTCTGCTGAACATGGCCTCGATCGCCGTGGTCACGATCGCCGTGATCTTCGCCGGTTACCAGATTGCGTTTGCCCACAAGCGCATCGGTGACGTGGCCCCGATCCTCATCGGCGGTGTGCTGATCGGCGCGGCAGGCCAGATCGCGCGCATGCTGCTCGGCAAGGAGGCTGGCAGCTGCGAAAAGGTCGGTGGTGGCGACGGCGCTGGCATGGCGTTTGAAATGATCAAGCACGCCGTCCAGTACTACAGTGCATAAGAACGTCCTGTTCCGGGGATGCACGCGCCCAGCGATGTTCCTGGGCGTTCCCTACCTGCCATTTTTCATGGTGGCGGGTGGGTTGTTGCTGCTGAGCATGTACACGAACTTCTGGTTTCTGCTGACCATCCCGGTGGCCATCTTCATCATGCGGCAGATGGCCAAGCGTGACGAGATGATCTTCCGCCTGCTGGGCCTGCGCCTGATGTTCAAGCTCAAGGTGCGCAACGTGCAGGAGCATGATGGCATGTGGGTGTTCAACCCGAATCACTACCGCAACAAGCCAGCCCCCAGGGATTGAGGGCTGGATCCGGCCAGGCGGGCGTTGAGCGCCCGCCTGGCCAACTCCGCATCTTTGTCGGCAGTACCTTTTGGAAGCAGTCGTATGTTCAACCCAGATACCTCCATCAGCGAATTCATCCCCTTGTCGTCGCACGTGGCTCCGAATGTGGTGAAGACCACGGGCGGCGACTACCTGTTGACGTGGCACCTGGAAGGGCTGCCGTTCGTGGGGCGCGAAGAATGGGAGCTTGAGCATCGGCACAACACCTTCAACCGGTTGCTGCAGACGCTGCGCGCGCCGGATTTCGTCAACGTTGCCTTCTGGGTGCATGACATCCGGCGCCGTCGCACCCTGAAGGGAAAGAGCTACTACAAGCAGCGCTTCAACCAGGATGTGTCCGACCAGTACATGGGCATGCTGTCCTCCCAGCGCATCATGCAGAACGAGCTGTACCTGACGATGATCTATCGCCCGGTGGTGGCGGGAAAGCGCTTCGTGGAGAAGTCCGCGAACGTGGACAAGCTGCGCGCCGAGCAGGAGCAGGCCGTCGAGAAGCTGATGGAGCTCGCCGGCAACGTCGAGGCTGTGATCCGCGACTACGCGCCTTACCGGCTCGGTATGTACGAAGCCAAGAACGGCGTGGTGTTTTCCGAAACGCTTGAGCTGTTCGGCTACCTGATCAACCGCATCGATGAGCCGGTACCGGTGCTGTCGGCGCCTGTGAAAGACTATCTTCCGGTCAGCCGTCATATGTTCTCGGCCAAGACCGGCGATTTCGTGATCAATACGCCCAATGGCGTCAATCATTTCGGCGCGATCCTGAATATCAAGGAATATGCCGAGGGGACCTATCCGGGCATCCTCAATGGTCTGAAGTATCTGGACTACGAGTACGTCATCACCCATTCGTTCAGCCCGATGGGGCGCCAGGACGCATTGAAGGTGCTGGACCGGACCAAGGGCATGATGATCTCGTCGGGCGACAAGGCGGTCAGTCAGATCGTCGAACTCGACCAGGCGATGGATCATCTGTCGTCAGGCAACTTCGTGCTGGGCGAATACCACTTCATCATCGCGGTGTATGGCGACAGCCAGGCGAAGCTGTCGCAGAACGTGGCCTCGACCCGTGCCGAGCTGTCCAACGCCGGTTTCGTGTCGACCAAGGAGGATCTGGCAGTCACCTCGTCGTTCTATTCGCAGCTGCCGGCCAACTGGCGCTTCCGCACGCGGCTGGCCAACGTCAGCTCGCTGAATTTCCTCGGCCTGTCGCCGCTGCACAACTTCGCCACCGGCAAGCAGCACAACAACCCGTGGGGCGACTGCGTGACCACGCTGCAGACCACCAACGGTCAGCCGTATTACTTCAATTTCCATGCCACCCATCCATCCGAGAATTCGCTGGGTGAGAAGGCGATCGCCAACACCATGGTGATCGGCAAGTCCGGTACCGGCAAGACCGCGCTGATCAACTTCCTGCTCAGCCAGGTTCAGAAGTACGAGCCGTCACCGACCATCTTCTTCTTCGACAAGGACCGTGGTGCGGAGATCTTCGTGCGTGCCTGCGGTGGCAATTATCTGGCCCTGGAGAACGGTGCGCCGACTGGCTTCAACCCGTTCCAGTGCGAGAACAACGAAGCGAACGTGCAGTTCCTGGCCGACCTGATCAAGGTGCTGGCCGGCAAGCGCGAGTACAGCGCCCGCGAGGAAGAGGACATCTACCGTGCGGTGGAGAGCATGCTCGATACGCCGATGCATCTGCGCAGCATGACCAACTTCCAGAAGAGCCTGCCCAACATGGGCGACGACGGCCTCTATGCGCGCATGCGCCGTTGGACTTCGGGCAATTCGCTGGGTTGGGTCTTCGACAATCCGATCGATACGGTGGATCTGAGCAAGGCCAACATCATCGGCTTCGACTACACCGACATCATCGACAATCCCGAAGTGCGCGTGCCGGTCATCAATTACCTGCTGCACCGCCTGGAATCGCTGATCGACGGTCGACCGCTGATCTATGTGATGGACGAATTCTGGAAGATCCTGGACGGCGAGGGTGGCCTGAAGGAGTTCGCGAAGAACAAGCAGAAGACCATCCGTAAGCAGAACGGCCTGGGCATCTTCGCCACGCAGAGCCCGGAAGACGCGCTGAAGAGTGATATCTCCGCTGCCCTGATCGAGCAGACCGCCACGCTCATCCTGCTGCCGAACCCGAACGCCAGCAAGAGCGACTACATGGATGGCCTGAAGTTGACCGAGGCGGAGTTCAAGGTGGTCACGGCACTGGACGAGCGCTCGCGCTGCTTCCTGGTCAAGCAGGGCCATGCTTCCAGTGTCTGCCAGCTCAACCTGCGTGGCATGGACGACATCCTGTCGGTGATCTCGGCCTCGACCGACAACATCGACATCATGCATCGGGTGCTGCAGACGGCTGCAGTCCGCAATCGGATCACCGTGGACGAACTCACGCCGGAACAGTGGCTGGAGGACTTCTACAAGAACCGAAAGGGCTCTGGTAAAGCCAAGGCCTCTGCCGAAACCGATGCGGCTTGAAAGCCCTGGATCAGACAGCGCCGAATGAAATCCATTCCCCTGGAGAAGAACATGAGCATGACATCCCGAAATCACAAGCGCCACCGCGGTCTGCGTCAGAAGCGCCTGGCAGCCATCCTGCTGGGGAGCATGGTCATGTTCTCCACCACGTCGGTTTCGGCCGGTGGTTACCCTGTCTTCGACCTCAGTAATCTCATGCAGGCACTGAAGGACTTTGCCCAAGGGAAGGCGCAAATGAAGGCTGACGGGCTGGAGTACGCGGCTCAGGTAACTCGGTGGAGAAGGACGTTCCAGGAGTACCAAAATGCGCTTGTCCAGATCCAGGGCATGATCAACAACTTCGGCTTGCCGCCAGGCGCCACATTGGAGCGGGTTCCAGACGACTATATGGTCGCCGACCTCTGCCGTACGTCGGCGGGCTTCAGCGCTGGCAGCCTGCTGAAGAAGTTTGTGCTGGATACCTCCGGTGATCTCTACGCGCAGCAGCAGCAGCTGTGCGTCAACATCCAGATGATGGAAAACCGGAAGCGCAACGAGACGGTGGATTTCATCGAGAAGACCATTCCCAGCATCAACGCGTCGTTGTCTGAGATCATGGGCTGGCGAGGCGGCGCCGATGGCAATCTTGCGGGAACTCTTTCGGCCGTGAACAGTGACTCCCTGCGTACGGCAAACGATATTTCCAAGCTGCAGCAGGAGTGGGAGGCGCGCATGCGGTCCTACGACGCCTATCAGGAGTCAATGATGGCCAATCAGCGCGTGCTGGCGCGCGTGGCATTGAAGGGCAAGCCGGGCGTCATCTCGCAGCTGGTCAAGACGGCCGCATTGGAACGCGCTTTGCACGTCGACTGACGCCGCTTGGGGCAGGTGCATAGGCACCCGCTCCACGAGGTTGTCCGGTAGGGATACATCAAGGGATTGCGGAAATGATCAGGTCGATTGCCAATTTTGATTTCAATGGCGGATTCCAGGATTTGATGGGGCACGTTGCACGTGTCCAATCGATCGGGGATTTCGTGTTCTTCAAGTTCATCTTCGACTTCCTGCGAAGCAAGATAAACAAGTTCGGCATCGACATGATGGGGGAAATGATGCAGTGGGTCGGCGGCATCGCCCTCACGCTCATGACCCTGTGGGTGCTGGTGCAGGGCTTCCGCATCGTGACCGGCCGCAGCCGGGACTCAATGATGGTGCTGGTGACCAATATGGCGCGTGCGGCGTTGATCGTCAGCGCGGCCACCACGATGGGCGCTTTCGGCACCAACCTTCAGAGCTTCCTCACCCACGACGTCAAGGCAGAAATCACGAAGGTCGTGACAGGCTCGAACGAGTCACCCGAAGCTCAGATCGACAAGAGCCTGGCATGGATGCAGGTGGCGCTTTCCAGTATCGACGCCATCCAGATCATGAATGACGGGGAGCTGCTGGAGGACAAGAAGCGGGCACTGTTCTTCATCGGCATGGGCACCGCAGGTCCAGCCATCACCGCTGGTGCGATGCTGATGCTGTATGAAATCGCCATGGCGCTGTTCATCGGCTTTGGCCCCCTGTTCATCCTCTGCCTGTTGTTCGACCAGACCAAGCAGTTGTTCCAACGTTGGCTGTTCTACGGCATTGGCACGATGTTCTCCATGGCCGTACTTGCAGCGATGGTTTCCATCGCACTGGACATGGTGGTACGTGTGGCGGCCACTTTCTGGACCACAGCGCTGGTGCAGGAATTCATCCTCAAGGAAAGCATGTCCGACGGCATGACCAGCCAGGCAATGCAGCAGGGAGGCATGGGCCTGATCCTCACCGCGTTGATCCTGACTACACCCCCAATGGCAGCGATGTTCTTCCAGGGTACCCTGGGCACCTTCATGGCATATTCGCAGATAGGCGGTGGTGCAAGTGCCTCGCCGAGTGCCGATGGTCGTCCGCCGGGCATGTCGGCTCCGCCGCCGGCGGCTCCGGAGTCGTCTTCTGGCTCAAACTCCCATGGTCAGCAGTCGGCGATGGGGAAGATGTTTGATGGAACCGGAGGCCCGGGTTCAGCGGTTCCCGGTCAGCGTGGTGCGGCAAATCCGAGTCATGGAAACTAGAGATTCAGTTGATGAACGTAAGCGCCTCTCTAAAGCATCTGTGCTTGTCCCTGATCCTACTGGGCTCTGTGCACGTCAGTTCGGCGTTCGCTGAAGGGCGCTGCCCTCCGGGTCAGTACCCGATTGGCGACCAAGGCGTTGGTGGCTGCGCACCCATACCCGGCGCGGCTCAGAGCGCCCCGCAGGAGAATCCCGGGTACTGGGTCAAGACATGGGGTGCTGTCGCCAGCTCGCCTGGAGGAGATGCAGGTTCGGCCACTGGGCATCAGGCCAAGGCTTCGGCAGAGCGCCAAGCGGTCGAGCGATGCCGGCAGGGCGGAGCTACCGACTGCACAGTCGTTTTTACCTACTACAACCAGTGCTATGCGGTTGTCCGGGCTGCACGACCGGACAATGGCATGAGATTCAACACCGGGGCGACGAAAGAACAGGCGCAGGAGCGGGCAATCAAGGACTGCAAGGATTTGGGAAGTCAGGCTTGCTCCGTTTTCCATTCTGACTGTACCAAGCCGTTCTTCCAGCAAGACTGATCGGTTGTGACATCACACGGAGATTCAAGGCAATGGCCGACTTCAAATCTCTGCGTGGTGATTCAGCTTTCGTGATTTCTGCTCTGCTGTTCGCTGCATTACTTGTTGCCAGCAACGCCAGTGCCGAGGGCCGATGCCCGTCCGGCCAGTACCCCATCGGCGATCAAGGGGTTGGTGGGTGCGCCCCGATTCCTGGGGCAGGGGTAACTGCCCGCGAACCCGGGCCTGCGGGTCAGTGGCATAAGACGTGGGGGGCAATTGCGTCGTCCGACGCGACCGCAGATGCCGGTGTTGCGACGGGCCGGCCGAGCAAGGAGAACGCGGAGCAGTTTGCTCTGGCAGACTACGGTAGGCGCGGTGCTTCCGATTGCCGAGTCATCTACACGTATAGAAACCAGTGCGTTGCATGGTAGGTTCCCAATAGCCAGGGCGGGGCTTCCCGCGCCGGTTTTGCCAGCGCCAAGGACTCCGCCGAAGCGCGGAAGTTTGCCCAGCAGTCGTGCGTCGACACCGATGGAAAGGCGTGTCAGGTTGCATACGAGGACTGTACGAAGCCGGTCTATGAGTCATTCTGACCCGTTGATTGGATTGTCGGACTGGTAGTCAGCGCAACTCGCGATGGCGGCGGAAAGCTTCATGTGTTTGGGCGCAGCTCCGTTTGTTCTCTTGGCTCCAGCATCGACAGTGGGCAACGATCGTCCGCTCAGGTCATCCCACCCCTCACAATGGGCAGCAAAGGAATGGGTCTCCCCATGAAACGAATCCACCTCGCTTTTCTCCCGTGCCTGCTGATTGCAGGCCTGCTGCCGTTCACCGCGCTTGCCGAAGGCAATTGCCCGCAGGGCATGTATCCCATCGGTGGCCAGGGTGTACAGGGCTGTGCGCCCATTCCGGTGAGCAGCTCAGGCTCCCCGTACAACAATCGCCCCAACTGGGCGCAGACCGTGCGTGGCGTGGCGATGGATGCCCGCGGCGACACCTTCATCAGCAACTCGATGCGCTCGCGGGGCAAGGCCAAGCGTGCATCCATGAAGGAGTGCAAGGAGTTCGGGAAAGGCGAATGTACGTTGGCGACCCTGTTCCAGGCGCAATGCGTGGCGGTCGCCCACGCGGGCCTGGGCACTGAAACCACCAGCGTCGCCACCGCCATGTCCGAACAGGGAGCGGTCATTGTCGCGATGCAGCAATGCAACGCGAAGGCGGCATGGAAGCAGCTGCCGCAGGGACAATGCGGGATCGCCAGAACGGCCTGCACGGCGGATCTGTTCATCAGGTAAGGCGCCATTCACGCTAAGCCCCGTTTTCTGTGATCAATTCCGCTTTTCGATTTCCTCGCACTTCGACGCGGCAGAACGCCTCGCGGTAAGCTCCCCACGCGTCATGAAAATGACGCGCCAGTGCCGCCGAATGCAGGGGTTCTTCCGTCCAATGAGGACGCTGTCAGCCCCTGCGTCGGGTGACGCTCGCCATCATCGCGGTCTTGCCGTACGCAAGGCTATGATTCCTGTCCGCGCAGGCGCGGATAAGCCGGAACGCGTTCCGGCTGGGCAGGGAGGCGGGTATCGGCATGACCACATTGAAGGAGTGGGAGGGGATGGAAGACAGGGTTGGCGCGCACATGGACGATGCCCTGGCATTTGTTCCGTCCGGTGCGAACCTGCTGGAAGCCGTAAGGGGCGAACTCAACGGCGATGGCATCGAGTATCAGCTGCTGGTCATCGACCAGCCGACGCCGGAAGGGCTGGTGCCCGGCCAGCACGGGCCAAACCGGGTGCTGCTGTTGCTGCGCGGTGATGGGCGCGGGCGCTGGCAGCTGGCCGCGCGCAACGACAAGCTGGTGCCGTGTTCCACCCGAGGTGGCCTGGCCGGCGACCCTTTTGCGTATGCAATGGTCGAGAAGGGCACCTTCAGCGTGATCACCAACGGCGGTAGCCGCGAGCGCTGGAGCAGCACCTACCGGTTCCGCTATGCGCCCGCGGACAAGGCCTGCTGGGTTGACGGGGTGAGACGCAAGGTCGTGGATATCGAGACCGAAGCGACCAACATCCGGGATTACTCGGCGGCGGAGCTGGGCAGGGTGAGGTTCGAGGACTTCGACCCATCCAGTGTTGCCGAGGTGTCGCTTCCATGAGCCAAGCTCCAACCGGCGGAAGGGAATCCGCGCTGATGAAGATTCAGGAGTTGCACTGTGTCGACCGATAGAGAGTCGCAGCTGTTGCGACAGGCGACCAAAGCCGGCATCGACTCCCCGCTTGAACTGGCCAATTTCATGGCCCAGGCAGGGCACGAGTCGCGCGGCTTGAGCCGGCTCAACGAGAGCTTCAACTTCACCCGGGGAATCTCGCAGATCCCGGTGGAGGCTGCGTGGCGCAATGGCAACGCCGCGTTGGAGAGCGCCCGCCAGGAAGCGCTGCGTGGTCGCCCGGGAAACCTGGCCGAGCTGATGTACGGCGGGCGCATGGGCAACGACGCGCCTGGTGACGCGCTGAAGTACCACGGCCGCGGCTATCTGCCATTGGTCGGCAAGGAGAATTATGAGCGTGCCGGCAAGGCGCTGGATCTGGACCTGGTGAATCACCCGGAGCTGGCAGCGCAGCCCGAGCACGCAGACCGAATTGCCGTATGGCAGTGGCAGACACGGGTGCCGGAGGGGGCGCGCCATGATGTGCGCGAAGCAACTTATGCGCTCAACGGCGCGCTCAATGGCATCGAGGCGCGCCGGCAACGATTTGAGGTCTGGCAGCAGAAGTTGACGCCGGACGTGATGGCGCGACTGGATCGCGGCGAAGTCGGTGCGCCGGCGCAGACCGTTGCACGCGACATGTCGCATGCCGGTGAGCCCGGCAACGCATTGTTCGAGGATGCGCGCCGGCACCTGCAGCAGATGGGGCCACAAAGTGGACTGCGCAGTGCACAGGAGCTCGACAATACCGCTGGCGCATTGGCGCTGAGGGCGCAGAAGGCCGGCCTGTCGCGCATCGATCATCTGCTGGCGGGCAACGACGGCCGTACGCTGTTTGCAGTGCAGGGCGCGCTGGGTGATCCGGCCATGCTGCGTGCGTCTGTTGACCGGGAGCAGGCCTCCCAGCAGCCACTGGCGCAGAGCAGCCAGCAGTTGGCGGCCAGCGTTGCGCAGCAGGATCCGACGGCCGCGCTCGCCCGCGAGCAGGAGCAGCGTTCTCGATCCCTGTAGCACTTGGTGCCGGCGGGCAGGGTGCCCGCCGTTGTTTTGCGTACGACGCGTGGCGCCCTGTGGCGCCGACATGGAAACCCACCCGTAAGGACACCACATGCGAATCGTTCCCTTGAATGCCCTGCAGGCCGCTGCCCGCTGCAATGCATCCGCGCGCCGCCTGCCGCCGCTCTGGCTGCTGTCACTTGGACTTGCCGCAGCCTCGGCACAGGCTCAGGAGACAGCGCCGCCCGTCGCGGAAACGCACGCCACGGCACAGGCGATCGCTGATGCGCCTGCAGGGACGGCACCGCCTGCCACCGTCGAGCGAACCGTTCCGGCGGTAGCACCCGCACCGCCCGCATTGGCCATCGTGCCATTGCCGCCCGAGCGGGCGACCGAGCGGGCGCTCGGTGCGCGCTGCCCGGTGGATCTGGCCGGGCGACTGGCGACCCAGGGCGACCTGCTGACCGGCGCCTGCCAGGGCACCATGCCGGCGCATCTGGCCGCTCTGCTGGTCGCGCTGCCCGAGCAGGACATCCACCTGCCGCGCAACTGGCGCGAGCGAGAGGTACAGCAGAAGGCCTGGTTCAAGGCGGTGCCTGGGTACGGCCAGCGACCGGACTTCATCGTGCGGATGGGCGACGTCTGGGTGCGCTCGCTGGAAGGGCGCGACGCCGACAGCACGTTCTACCTGGTGTCCGCGCCGTTCACCTGTAGCGACCAGGTCGCCAACCGCGATGACTACAGCGCGGAGCCGGTACGTGTGCCAGCGGGTAGCTGCCGCGAGGCCTATGTGGGCCAGCGTGTGTACCAGGTGCGTGGCGATGCGCCGCCGAGGGATGTTACCGCCGAAGCGATGCCGGCCATGCCACAGGTGACCGAGGCGGATCGCGCACGCCAGCTGGCGCGTGGGGGCAGGATCACGCTGGATCACAGCAAGCTGCAGTTCGGGCCGGCCATGCGTTGGTTCGTGCAGTATCCGGAGACGGTGCCGAAGGGTGGGACGCGTGCGTTCAGTGACTGGAACCGCGAGCATCTCGCCTTCGTGGTCTGGACCGGCGATCGCTTCGAGTTGCGCGACAAGGTCCCGCGCAGCCAGTGGCCGTGTGATCCGGTCGCGCCGGGCGATCGCGCCTGCGGCGGCTTCCCGGATTCCGGGCCGGATCTGTTCGTGACCGCCAGTGCATCTGTGCCGGTCGCGGCCACCAGCCCCTGAGTCACGGTGCTGAGGCGGGAGCCGGAATGACCGGCTCCCGCGCTGTCCATCAGGCCTGCAGGCTGCGGGTCTGATGCTGCTGCTGTTCCAGCTGTTGGTCGCGCTCCAGCGCAAGGCGCTGGCCTGCAGCCTGCTGGTCGATGCGCTGGCTGCTCTGTTCCAGCGGCGTGTTCATCGCCACTGCCGTATCCACCGACACGCGAAGGTGGGCGGGATCACCGCCCTGGCCCTGCACGGCGAAGCTGCGCGAGGCATCGGCGTTCATCACCAATTCGTCGATGCGCTTGCCGCCTGCAGCGTGCATCTCCGCCGCCAGGCTGCCCGCCAGCTGCGTACTCATCACGTCCGGCACGCGGCCAACGCGCACGTCATGTGCGTGCACGCCGCGGATCGCGTCGTTGAACAGCGGGTTGCCCAGGTGGTTGGCATCGTCCATGCGCAGCATGCTGGTGTGATGGCCGTTCTTCTCCGCCTCGCGACGGGCCGGCTCACCGGGTTGCAGCGGGCCACGGATGTGGTCGTACAGATCGATGGCGCCGCCCGGGATGCCGCGTGCAGCGCGGGTGACGCCGCGACGCAGTGACTCGACGTCGTCGCGATACTCCTCGATCATCTTGGCGTTGTCTTTCGCCAGCTTCTGCGTTTCCGGGTGCTTCAGTACCGAGCCTTCGTTGAGGAAGTTGCCCAGCTTGTGCGCACCGAACGAGCTGGTGGCCGCGATGATCGGGCGGTCCGGAATCAGATCACGCAGGGCGTGATTGCTGAAGCCGTTTGCCGCGAGCGTCTTGATCTCGTCGGGCTTGGCATAGATGCGTACCTGGCCGAAATGCGGTGACACGGCGCTGACCGGATCGGAGGCCATGACGTGGTTGATCATGGTGTTGCCGCCTTCCGGAATGCGATAGCTGAGGCTGACCGCGCCGTAGGCATTGAAGGTCTCGCCCTTGACGTTGAAGTGGTGCGAGGTGATCTGGGCAAGAGCGCCGCCGAGGGAGTGACCGGTGACGGTGACCTGGGGCGCGGGCACACCGTTCAAGCGGGATTGAAGCGCAGCGCCTTCGAGCGTCCTCTGTGTCAAAGCAATCGCGTCAGGCGCCTGTACGTTGGTGCGCGCAACCACCATGCCGCCGTCGGTCAGAATCGCATCGCGAGCGATCTGCTCGGTGCCACGATGCGCAATGACGATCTCTTTGGTGTCTACGCGCTGATAGACGGTGCCCTGATAGCCGTTGAGACGATTGTTGACATGCTCAAGTATCTTGTACTCATGGCCGTTTAACGTGACTTTTTCTTCTTGGCCGGGTTCACGTCGGCCGACGGCCCGATCCTTGTAGGCGTCATTGGATAACGCGGCGTAGTCATGAGAGGTGATGGTCACGGCGCGACCTCACTTGCGGAGAGGGTGATCGTAAACAGCTTGTCCTGCAGATCAGCGGCGTAGTTGCTGCGATCGGGCTCGCCACTGGCTGGGAAGTTGGGAACGCGATCTGCCTTCGGATAGACCAGATCCGGATAGTAGAGCGTATGGGCGCCACCTTCGGTCAGCGGCTTGGCGTCGACGAAGGTGAGGAAGCGGGTCTCTTCTTCGGCACCCGTCGCCTTCAGCATTGCCCCGGCACCGGTGAACTCCCACTTGCAGACGCCACGACCGTAGTAGTCCTCATCCAGCATGCGGTCCACATATAGCGTGCCGCGGTACTCGCCCTCAGCGACCTTGCGCAGCTCCACCGGTTCCTGGCTGGTGATACGCGCGGCGGTACCGGTGGCCGGCTCGATGTGGCCGCACTGGTCTTCGTTGGTGACGTCGTACTGCGCTACGCCCTTGACCAGTGCGAAGTCGCCGGGTGCATCCTTCAGGCGCAATACCAGTTCATAGGCCTTGCGCGGGGTGGGGTTGAGCTTGGCGAGGCCGCGCCCGCCCTGGGCGACATCGGCTTCAGCAGCGGCACGTTCCTGGTTCATGGCGGTCTCCGGGTTGCAGGCGGTCAATAGAAGCAGAGCAAGGCACGGAATCATCTTGTGGCGCAATGTCGGCCTCCTTGGGGGTAGGGGTTGTTGAACTGGCAGCTCATGGCACGAGCTTCTGCACAGTGGTGGTGGTTGAGAACAGCGCGTCGCGCAGATCTTCGCTGTACCCCGACGGATCTTCCTCGCCACTGGTGCCAAAGTTGGCGACAGTGTCGGCGCGCGGATAGATAAGGTTTGGGTAATAAAGCGTAAGAGGTGAGTCGCTCTCCATGCGCTCCTTGTCGACGAACGTAAGGAATCGCGTATCCGCCTCGCCGGTCGTAGCGCGCAACATCGCACCGACACCCGTCAACGTCCAATGGCAGACGCCACGCCCGTAGTAATCCTCGTCCTGCATGCGGTCGAGGTAGAACGTACCGCGGTATTCGTTCTCGTCGACCTTGTGTAGTTCCACCAACTCCTGGCTGGTGATACGGCTGGCGGTACCGGTCGCCCACAGGACCCGGCCGCAGTCCCTGTGGTTGCTGACGTCGTACTGGGCAACGCCCTCGACCACCGCGAAGGGACCGGGGGCATCCTTCAGGGTCCGTACCAGCTCGTAGCCCTGCTGCGGTGACGGGTTGAGCTTGGCCAGGCCGCGTCCACCTGCGGCAACGTCACGCTCTGCGTCCGCGTAAGGCGAGCAGGCCGTCAGCGCCATCAAGAGGCCCATCGGTACCAGGTGGCGTCCATCGCGTGTCGGCGTGGCTACATCCATGGCCGCATCCTGCATCGTGCGTCCGTGTCCATATATCCTTCCCTGGTGACAGGTTTATCGATTATGGAGTGTTCTGGAAACCTGGCGCCAGCTACGGCAAGGTGTCGGTGACGGAATTTTGACGCATTCAGCGTTCGGCAGCGTCGCCGAATCGATTGCGGCACAGGCGATTCGGGGTTGACCAGGCGATTGCGCTTCGCGTTCGACATTTCGCCGCCAATTTGTGAAAACGGTCGCCTATTCACGCGACTCTCACGCAAGCGAGCATTACGCCATGAACTACACCATCCGTGCCGAAGCCATTGATGATCACGCCACCCTCCATGCGCTCACCGAGGCCGCATTCCGGAACGCTGCGCACAGCAGCCATACCGAGCAGTTCATCGTCGACGCCCTGCGCGCGCGCGGGGAGCTGAGCGTTTCGCTGGTGGCCGAGATGGACGGGAAGGTGATCGGCCATGTGGCGGTGTCGCCGGTGACGATCAGCGATGGCAGCACGGGCTGGTTTGGCCTGGGGCCGATTTCGGTATTGCCCGCCTGGCAGGGGCAGGGCATCGGTGCGGCCCTGATGCATGCCGCACTTGAAGCACTGCGTCAGCAGGGCGCACATGGCTGTGTATTGCTGGGCGAGCCCGCCTATTACGGTCGCTTCGGCTTCTGTGCCGAGCCGGGCCTGGTGCTGCCGGGTGTGCCGCCGGAGTACTTCCAGGCACTTTGCCTGCAGCCTCCGTTGGCACAGGGCGAAGTGCAGTACTCACCGGCCTTCGAGGCGACGGCCTGATCCGGGCCTGGCACGTTTCTGCTCAGGGCGCGCGCCAGACGGTCGGTTCGGGTTGCGGCTTCGGAATGCGGTAACCGCCGATGTGTTCAAGCAGTTCATTGGTACGGCGCTGCTCGACCAGTACTTCACGCAGCAGGTTGCGCACGGCGAAGATGGCGAACGGCACCAGGATCCAGACCAGGCTGATGCCCAGCGCAAACAGGGTCAACAGGGCTTTTGCACCATCCATGCGGCATTCCTTGGTCGAAAGCAGCCACGCTAGCACGTGGCTGCTGCCGACGGATGTCAGCCGTTGTGCCGAAGGTGGATCAGCGGATACGGACGGCCTTGCGAATCCAGCGGTGAACGTCCGGTTTCGACGAAGCCCATGCGCAGGTAGAAGCCGACGGCCTGTGCGTTCTGTTCGTTGACGTCAGTACTCAGCTGCGGATGCTGGGCCAGTGCGTGCTGCAGCAGTTGCCGGCCGATGCCGGTGCCACGTACGTCCGGATCGATGAAGAGCGCTTCCATGTGCGTGCCATCGATCAGCATGAAGCCCAGCGGCCGATCCTGCGCATCGACAGCAACGGTCATCGGCGCCTGCGGCAGGAAACCGGCGACTTCGGCATCGATGGCCTGGCGGTCTTCTGCACTGAGGAAGTCGTGGGTGGCGTCGACGGCGCGGCGCCAGAGGTCGACAAGAGCGGCGCCGTCGTCGGCGCGGGAGGGGCGGAGGGTGGTCATGGGTTCGCCAAGGTGCTTGCAAAGAGTGCGTAGTATGGCGCGTCCCGATCCAGCGCGCAGATGTGGATTCATCCGGCGTTGCGATGGCGGATGAAGGGGCTGTAGGCAGTGGCCTCCGCGCGCAGCACAACGCCGTCCTCGAAATCGCTGCTGTCGTTGAAGGGCACGGTGGTCCACTGCGGCCATTGCGCCAGGCGTTCGCGGTAGTGGTGGGTTGCTGCAGCCAGTGCCTCGTCGTGGGCCTGCATGCGCTCCGGTGCCAGCCCGGAACGCACGCCGTGCACCACGTGCGGTTCCATCACGTCGAAGCCGACGTAGCGCAGGCTGTACATCAAGGGCCACAGCAGCAACCGGGTATCTCCCTCGCGGCCGTCGACTGCGCAGGCCCGTGCCGATGAGCCGGTGGTGACGCTCAGCAACGCACGCTTGCCGCGCATCGCTCCGTGCTCGTGACGCAGGCGGCTGTTGTACATCGGCCCGTACACCAGTACGCGATCCAGCCAGCCCTTCAGGATGGCCGGCGCCGCGAACCACCACAGCGGGAACTGCAGGATCAGCAGGTCTGCGGCCCGCAGCAGTTTCAGGTGACGTTGCACATCGACGGGCAGCTGGCCCTGCTCGGCGCTGTGCCGCTGTTCGCGTTGGGCGTCGAAGTGGCCGGGATGCAGGCGATGCGGATGGTGGTCAGCCGCTTCCAGCGGATCGAAGCCCTCCGCATACAGGTCGACCACGTCCACCTGCAGCGCGTCATGCCGCAGTTGCTCGGCGGCCTGAGCGGCCAGATGTGCATTGAAGGAGCGGGGCTCGGGGTGGGCAAGCAGGATCAGGGCACGCATGGGGCGAGGTGTTCGAGGAGTGTGCGACCATCCTCGCGGTGCCGGCATGCGCCGGCAATTACGCACCTTGAGGTAACCATGGCCTTTCCCGGGGATGTCTATGCCGCCGACTGTTCGGCACGCGATGCGCTTGCGCTGATTTCAGGCAAGTGGGTGATGCTGCTGCTGCCGGCATTGGCGCAGGGCCCGCTTCGCAACGGCGCGTTGCTGCGGAAGATCGAAGGCATCTCGCAGAAGGTGCTGACCCAGACCCTGCGCCAGCTGGAGCGCAATGGGCTGGTCGAGCGGTGTGACCGGGGCAGCAAACCACTGCATGTGGAGTACCGCCTGACCGAGGTCGCGCGCGGCCTGGTCGAGACGCTGTCCGCCCTGGATCGCTGGGCCGAGCACAACTTCCCGGCGCTCGATGCGGCCCGCGAGCGCTTCGACGCGCGCTAGCGGCGCCTGCACGGCCCCGGGCGTACAATGCGCCCCCGGCGGCCATCCTGGCCCAGTTGAAAAGCGAGAACCGCCATGACCGATGTCCTGGGTGTACCGGTGCACGACGCCGATGAACACTGGATGCGCCATGCACTGGCCCTGGCCGAGCGCGCGCAGCGTGAGTTCGACGAGATTCCGGTCGGGGCGGTGCTGGTGGGCGCCGACGGCCAGCTGCTGGGCGAGGGCTGGAACCTCAACATCGCCTCGCACGACCCCAGCGCGCATGCCGAGATCGTGGCCATGCGGGCCGGTGGAAAGCTGCTCGCCAACCATCGCCTGCTTGGCAGCACGCTGTACGTGACCTTGGAGCCGTGCGCGATGTGCGCGATGGCGATCGTGCATGCGCGCGTTTCGCGCCTGGTCTACGGCGCCAGCGACCCCAAGACCGGTGCGTGCGGCAGCGTGTTCGACCTGCTCGGCGATGCCCGCCACAACCACCGGGTCGAGATCCACGGCGGGGTGCTGGCCAAGGAAGCCAGTACGCGCCTGACCAATTATTTCCGCGCCAAGCGTGGCAAGCCGCCGCTGCTGCTGGAAGACCACGTCGGCGAGGGCTGAGGGGCGAACGGGTATGATGGGCGCCTCTTTCCTTCACCGGTAGGCCGCGCGCCTGCCCAGCAACGAGGCGACACAATGGCGGACACCGGCGCGGCCAACGAACGACTGATCTGGATCGACCTGGAAATGACCGGGTTGGACACCGACAACGATTCGATCATCGAGATCGCCACCGTGGTCACCGACGCCCAGCTGAACGTACTGGCCGAAGGTCCGGAATTCGCCATCCATCATCCGCTGGAAACGCTGGAGGCGATGGACGAGTGGAACCGCAACCAGCATCGTCGTTCGGGCCTGTGGCAGCGCGTGGTGGACAGCACCACCACCCTCGGCCAGGCCGAGGCGCAGACGGTGAACTTCCTGGCGCAGTGGATCCCGGCCGGCCTTTCGCCGATGTGCGGCAACTCGATCTGCCAGGATCGCCGCTTCCTGCACCGCCAGATGCCGCGCCTGGAGAAGTACTTCCATTACCGCAACCTGGACGTGTCCACGGTGAAGGAGCTGGCCAAGCGCTGGGCGCCGAGCGTGGCCGCCGGCGTCGGCAAGAACAGCAACCACACCGCGCTGAGCGACGTGCACGACTCGATCGCCGAGCTGCGCCATTACCGCCAGTTCATGGGCGCGCTGTCGGGCTTGCCCACGGCCTGAACAACAACGCCGGGCAAGGCCCGGCGCGACCGGGTGACACGCGAACTGGTAGTGCCGGCCGCTGGCCGGCAAGGCGTCGGGGCCGAACCCCTTTCCCGCGGCAAGGGCTCCGACCCCTCTGTCGTGCCTCGCGACGAACCGTTCAACTCCCTGGCGCTAAGATCGGCGCCATGAACGAGCCCATCCTGCTCCCCCGCGACATCGCCCACGACGCCCGCGACTGGTCCGACCTGCAGCGGGCGGTGGCCCTGCTGGAAGCGCCGACCCTCACCGCGCGCATGGCCAATCTGGTCGGCACGCCGCTGGAGTTCGCGGTGAAGGCGCTGCCCAGCTCGGTCTCCAACCGCATCCACGGTGCGGTGCAGGCGGCGTTGACCAAGTCGGCGCAGGCGGCGCTGTGGAGCATGGACAACACACCCGGCAAGGGGGCGTCCACCCGCTGGCACAAGCTGGCGGCAGCCACCTCGGGGGCGGTCGGCGGGGCCTTCGGCTTTGCCGCCTTGTTTATCGAACTGCCGGTGTCGACCACCATCATGATGCGCGCCGTGGCCGACGTGGCCCGCAGCGAGGGCTTCGACCTGTCCGAGTTCAGCACCCGGCAGGCGTGCCTGGAGGTGTTCGCGCTCGGTGGCAACTCGCCGCGCGACGACGCCAGCGAGACCGGCTACTACCTGGCCCGCGGCTTCACCACCGACGTGATGCGGCATCTTTCGGCCGAACTGGCTGGGCGTGTGGTGACCGGCCGCGACCTGACCCTGGGCGTGGCACCGAAAGAAGCTGGAAAGCTGCTGGCGAAGATGGTGGAAAAGGTGGCGGCGCGCTTCGGCGTGGTGGTCACTGAGAAATTCGCCGCACAGGCGGTGCCGATCGTCGGTGCTGCCGCCGGTGCAACACTGAATACCATGTTCACCGACTACTACCAGGACATGGCGCGCGGGCACTTCATCGTGCGCCGGCTCGAGCTGAAGTACGGGGAAGATGTGGTGCGCGCCTGCTATGACCGCGTGGCGCATGGCGCGGTGAAGATCGAGCCAAGGCTGGAGTAGAGCCACGCCATGCGTGGATGAGCCCTCGTGGCGGGTGATCCTTGCCTCGAGGGAACAATTGTTTTGCCAGTGCATGCCTGTTGCCTGGCAGCCGGCATCCCCATCCTTTGCGGCACTCCCCCCGCAAGAGATTGCCGCCATGATGTTCACCCCCCACCGCCTGGGTGCGTTGACGCTGCCCAACCGCATCGTGATGCCGCCGATGACCCGCTCGCGCGCCGCCGATGGCAACGTCGCCACCGCGGAAATGGCCGCCTACTATGCGCAACGCGCCAGCGCCGGCCTGATCGTCAGCGAAGGTACCCAGATCAGCCAGCAGGGCCAGGGCTATGCCTGGACCCCGGGCATCCACAGCGCCGAGCAGGTGCAGGGCTGGCGGCAGGTGACCGATGCGGTGCACGCCGCCGGTGGCCGCATCTACGCCCAGCTGTGGCACGTCGGCCGTGTCTCGCATGTGGCCCTGCAGCCCGATGGCGCGGCGCCGGTGTCTTCCTCGGCATTGCTCGCCGAAGGCGTGAAAGTGTTCGTCGACCCGACTGGGGCGGGTCCCGAAGCCGGTGTGGGCGAGATGATCCAGCACTCGATGCCGCGCGCGCTGCGCGAGGACGAGATTCCCGGCATCGTCGCCGATTACGCGCAGGCCGCGCGCAATGCGCTGGCCGCGGGATTTGATGGTGTGGAACTGCACGGCGCCAACGGCTACCTGATCAACCAGTTCATCGATTCGCAGGCCAACCAGCGCACCGATGCCTACGGCGGCTCACTGCAGAATCGCCTGCGCTTCCTGCGCGAGGTGGTGCAGGCGGTGGTCGAGGTTGCCGGTGGCGAGCGTGTGGGCGTGCGCCTGGCGCCGCTGACCACGCTGCAGGGGGCGGTGGACGATACGCCGCAGGCGACCTATCTGGCTGCCGCACACCTGCTCGGTGAGATGGGGGTGGGCTACCTGCACATTGCCGAGGCCGACTGGGACGATGCACCGCCGATGCCGGTGGCGTTCAAGCAGGCGCTGCGCATGGTCTACCCGGGCACGCTGATCTACGCCGGCAAGTACACCGCCGAGCGCGCCAACCCGGATCTGCCCGAGCGCCTGCGTACGGGTGCGGCGCTGAATCTTCCGGATCGCGCCACGTTCTTTGGCGGTGGTGCGGAGGGTTTCACTGATTACCCGGCGCTGGAAGAGAGCGTCGCTGCCTGATTCTGGAGGCTGCCGGCCAGCGGCCGGCACTACCAGGGTGCGCGGGGTAGTGCCGGCCGCTGGCCGGCATTTCAGTCAGGCGGCGAGGGGTAGTGCCGGCCGCTGGCCGGCATTCCACTGCCGGATCACGGCTTGTCGCGCACCAGCGCGTCGGCCTGAACCACGCCGCCATCCTTGCCATGCAGGTACAGGTGCATGTCCTGCTGCGGGTACGGGATGTTGATGCCGGCCTTGTCATAGCCCAGCTTCAGCTGCTCCAGCAGCGTGACCTTGGTGCCGAACCAGTCGGCCGACTTCACGTAGCAGCGGATGCCGAGGTTGATGGCGTGTGCGCCCAGCTCGTAGACCACCACGTCCGGTGCGGGGGTCTGCAGCACGCGCGGGTCGGCCTTCATCAGCGCCAGCGCGGTGTCGCGTGCCAGCTGGATGTTGTCCTCGTAGCCGATGCCGATCACCAGTTCGACGCGGCGTGTCGGCTCCGCGGTGAGGTTGATGATCGGCGCGGCGGTGATCAGCGTGTTCGGAATGGTGGTGTGCTGGTTGTCAGCGCCGGTTAGCACGGTCTGGAAGATGCGCACTTCGCGCACGGTGCCGGTCTGGCCGGCCACCGTGACCACATCGCCCACGCGGAACGGTCGCAGCGTCACCAGCATCACGCCCGAGGCGATGTTGGACAGCGAATCCTTCAATGCCAGACCGACCGCCAGGCCAGCGGTGCCGAGCACGGCCAGCAGCGGGGTGATCTGCACGCCCAGAGTCCCAATGGCCAGCACCACCACGATCACCAGTGAGGCGGCATACACCACGTTGCGCAGGAAGCTGCCCAGCATCGGGTCCACACCCATGCGCGCAGTGGCGCGCGGCATTGCATTGGACAAGCGACGTGCCACCCACAGGCCCACCAGCAGCACCACGATCGCGGCCAGCAACGGCACGCCGTAGGTTTCCAGCAGGCGTTCCCAGTCGAGCGAGTGGAACCAGGGCGTTGCGGCGGGGGCGGCGGGTGCTGCTGCGGCGATCATGCGGAAGTCCTTTGCTGAGAAACGGTGTCTGCGTGGGGCAGGGCGTGCGTGCACGCCAGAAACACGAAGCCCCGCAGAGGCGGGGCTTGCGTGCAGCAGCAGTATCGGCCGACGCCGATGAACACGACGTCAGCCTATGGCCATCACGGCATCAGCCGTTGGCCTTCAGCTTGGCCAGGCGCAGCCAGGTATCGACCACGGTGTCCGGGTTCAGCGACACCGACTCGATGCCTTCCTGCATCAGCCATTCGGCCAGATCCGGGTGATCGGACGGACCCTGGCCGCAGATGCCAACGTACTTGCCCTTGGCACGTGCTGCCTTGATCGCCATCGACAGCAGCTTCTTCACTGCCGGGTTCCGCTCGTCGAACAGGTGCGCAACGATCGAAGAGTCGCGGTCCAGGCCCAGGCTCAGCTGGGTCAGGTCGTTGGAGCCGATCGAGAAGCCGTCGAAGATCTCCAGGAACTCATCGGCGAGCAGTGCGTTGGACGGCACTTCGCACATCATGATGATCTTCAGGCCGTTCTCGCCCTGCTTCAGGCCGTTCTGTTCCAGCACCTCGACGACCTTGCGGCCTTCTTCCAGGGTGCGCACGAACGGAATCATGACCCACAGGTTGTCCAGGCCCATTTCGTTGCGCACGCGCAGCACGGCCTTGCACTCCAGCGCGAAGGCGGCCGAGAAGCTCGGGTCGACGTAACGGCTGGCGCCGCGGAAGCCGATCATCGGGTTCTCTTCGTGCGGCTCGTAGTTGCTGCCGCCGATCAGGTTGGCGTACTCGTTGGACTTGAAGTCCGACAGGCGCACGATCACCGGGTTCGGTGCAACCGAGGCGGTGAGGGTGGCGATGCCTTCGGCCAGGCGGTCGACGTAGAAGCTGACCGGATCACCGTAGCCGGCGATCTTCTCATCGATCTTCTTCTTGGTCGCCGCGTCCTGGCGGTCGTATTCCAGCAGTGCGTTCGGGTGGATGCCGATGTGGCTGGCGATGATCATTTCCAGGCGGGCCAGGCCGATGCCGGCGTTCGGCAGCTGGGCGAAGTCGAAGGCGCGTTCCGGGTTGGCCACGTTCATCATGATCTTCAGCGGTGCCGGCGGCATGTTGCCCAGATCGGTGGTGGTGCGCTCGAAGCCGAGCTTGCCTTCGTAGATGAAGCCGGTATCGCCTTCAGCGCAGCTGACGGTGACCAGCTGGCCATCTTCAATGACCTTGGTGGCGTTGCCCGAACCGACCACGGCGGGCACGCCCAGCTCGCGCGCGATGATCGCGGCGTGGCAGGTGCGGCCACCACGGTTGGTGACGATGGCCGAAGCGCGCTTCATCACCGGTTCCCAGTCCGGGTCGGTCATGTCGGCGATCAGCACGTCGCCCGGCTGCACGCGATTCATGTCGTCCAGCGTCTTGACCACGCGGGCCACGCCCGAACCGATCTTGGCGCCGACGGCGCGGCCTTCGGCCAGCACGTTGCCGCCCTTTTCGGTCAGCGCGAAGCGCTCGATCTGGGTGGCGTGGCTGCGCGACTTCACCGTTTCCGGGCGCGCCTGCACGATGAACAGCTTGCCGCTGACACCGTCCTTGGCCCACTCGATGTCCATCGGGCGGCCGTAGTGCTTTTCGATGACCAGCGCCTGCTTGGACAGTTCCTGCACGTCCTCGTCGCTGATCGAGAAGGTGTTGCGCAGTTCGACCGGAGTGTCCTCGATCCTGACGCGCTCACCCGGGACATCCGAATACACCATGCGGATCGCCTTGCTGCCGAGCGAGCGGCGCAGGATCGCCGGCTTGCCGGCCTGCAGGGTGGGCTTGTAGACGTAGTACTCGTCCGGATTGACCGCACCCTGCACGACCATTTCGCCCAGGCCGAACGAAGAGGTGACGAACACCACGTCGCGGAAGCCGGACTCGGTGTCCAGGGTGAACAGCACGCCGGAGGAACCGACGCCCGAACGCACCATCAGCTGCACGCCGGCGGACAGGAACACGTCCTCATGCTTGAAGCCGTGGTGGACGCGGTAGGCGATGGCACGGTCGTTGTACAGCGAGGCGAACACTTCCTTGACCTTGTGCACGACATCGTCGGCACCGGTGACGTTGAGGAAGGTCTCCTGCTGGCCGGCGAAGGAGGCATCCGGCAGGTCCTCGGCGGTGGCCGACGAACGCACGGCCACCGCCACGTCGCCGCCGCCGTTTTCGGCGCTCAGCTTGGCGTAGGCGGTGCGGATGTCCTGGTCCAGCTGCGGCTGCAGCGGCGCATCGATCACCCAGCTGCGGATTTCCTTGCCGGCGGCGGTCAGCGCGTTGACGTCCTCGACGTCCAGCGTGGCCAGCTTGTCGAAGATGCGCTTGGACAGGTCGTTGTGCGCGATGAAGTCCTTGAAGGCTTCAGCGGTGGTGGCATAACCGCCCGGCACCGAAACGCCCAGACCGGCCAGGTTGCCGATCATCTCGCCCAGGGACGAATTCTTGCCGCCTACGCGGGCCAGATCGGCCAGACGCAGTTCGTGCAACCACAGGATGTTCTCGTTCAAGCGCGATGCTCCGTTTGGCCATCGCCCGAGGCGGGCTGAGTGGCCGCGTCCGTAGGAAGAAGCCGATATGATGCCGGGCAGACCACTGTCGGCACAAGCTTGTGCTGGCGGCCTTTTTAAGCTTCGTAGGGGGTAAAAGCGCGCATGTCGACCATCCGCCCGGTGTTCTACGTTTCCGATGGAACCGGTATCACCGCTGAAACCATTGGGCATAGCCTGCTCACCCAGTTCTCCGGGTTCAGCTTCATTACCGACCGCATGTCGTTTGTCGACGACCCCGAAAAAGCGCGTGAAGCCTGTGCCCGGATCCAGGCGGCCGGGGAGCGGTACCAGGTCCGGCCGATCGTGGTGAACTCCTGCGTGGACCAGAGCCTGAGCCTGATCCTGGCCGACAGCGGGGCGCTGATGCTGGATGTGTTCGCGCCGTTCATCGAGCCGCTGGAGCGTGAACTGGCCAGCCCGCGCCTGGCCCGGGTCGGCCAGGCCCACGGCATGGTCGACTTCGACACCTACCACCGCCGCATCAACGCGATGAACTTCGCCCTGACCCACGATGACGGTATCGCGGTGAACTACGACGATGCCGACGTGATCCTGGTGGCGGTGTCGCGCGCCGGCAAGACGCCGACCTGCATCTACCTGGCCCTGCATTACGGCGTGCGTGCGGCCAACTATCCGCTGACCGACGAGGACCTGGAAAGCGATCGCCTGCCGCCACGCCTGCGCAACTACCGGCGCAAGCTGTTCGGCCTGACCATCGACCCGGACCGCCTGCAGCAGATCCGCCAGGAGCGCCGCCCGAACTCGCGCTACGCCAACCTGGAGACCTGCAAGCGCGAGGTGGCCGCGGCCGAGGTGATGTTCCAGATGGAGCGGATCCCGACGCTGAGCACCACGCATACCTCGATCGAGGAGATTTCCAGCAAGGTGCTGGCCACGCTGGGGCTGCAGCGCGAGTTGTATTGATTCCGGTAGAGCCGGTAGAGCCGGCCGCTGGCCGGCTGATCGATGGACCCTCGGCCGCGATACTGCGCTGCCGGCCAGCGGCCGGCACTACCTCAGGGCTTGGCTTGCGCATGTACGCCCCCACGTTGAAGCACCAACGTGTAGGATCGACCCATGGCCCGAGCCTTGCCCCGTACCGAACGCATTCCCCGCCTGAGCCGGTTGAGCTGGCTCATGGGCCTGTACGCGGAGAACTATCGCCATCTGGTGCGCCTGTTCGAACCGGCCGGACTGGCGGCGGGCAGCTACATTTCCTCGATCGGCGACGGCCTGGATGTCCGCCTGGACGTGATCGAGTGCCACCGCTACACGGTGGAGCTGCGGCTGACCTACTACCTGGCCGACCCGGTCACCGGCGAGCCTGATCCGTCGGCCTACGTCCGCCTGTACCGTGATGCGCGCCAGGCCGAGACCACCCATTGCTACGTCGGCCGCCGCTGGCAGGACACCATGGGCCTGTACCCGCCGCCGGCGGAACTGATCAGCCACCGCATGCGGATGAACACCTTCCTCGGCAAGTGGCTGGAATACCTCGCCGAGCGCGGCCACGGCGTGGCCACCCTGCGCCGCGATCCTGATGGCGCCACTGCGGCTGCCGAACGCCGCCTGTCGCTGGTGCGCTGATCGGCCATAATCCACGGCTGACCTGCCGCTGGATGCTGCCCATGCCGTACACCCCGATCGTCGCCACCCTGGGCTACGTGCTGTCGCCCGATCGTCGCCAGGTGCTGATGATCCACCGCAACACCCGGCCCGGTGACCACCACCTGGGCAAGTACAACGGGCTGGGCGGCAAGATCGAAGCGGACGAGGACGTGGCCGCCAGCATGCGCCGCGAGATCCAGGAAGAGGCCGGCATCGACTGCACGGAAATGCGCCTGCGCGGCACCATCAGCTGGCCGGGTTTCGGCAAGCACGGCGAGGACTGGCTGGGCTTCGTGTTCGTCATCGACAGTTTCGAAGGCACCCCGCACGGCGGCAACCATGAAGGCACGCTGGAGTGGGTGGACCTGGACAAGCTTGATGCGCTGCCGATGTGGGAGGGCGACCGCAACTTCCTGCCACTGGTGTTCGACGCCGACCCGCGCCCGTTCCACGGCGTGATGCCGTACCAGGACGGCCGCATGGTCAGCTGGTCCTACAGCCGGCTGTAACCCGGCGAATCGGGAGGGGGGCGATCTTTCGAGTGGGGATCAACCTTCCAGGTGGGTGCCAACCTTGGTTGGCACGCTCTTCCGGTTGATTAATATCCGGGCAATATTGACGAACGAAAATTACCCGGGCAATATTCGCGCATCACCTCCGATGCCATTGCCATGCCTGCGTCCCGACTCCCTCCCTTCAGTTGTTTCGACGGCCACCGCCTGGTCGCTTCCGGTACCCCGGAAGTGGCCGCGCTGGCCCTCAAGCAGCTGCGCGCCGACAACGCTGCCGGACCCTTGCTGGTGTTCGACAACGCTACCGGCCGCACCCGTGATTTCGATACGCGCGGCAGTGACGCAGAACTGCTGGCGCGGGTCGTCGAAGCCTTTCCCGCCGCCGTCGAGGCGGATGCCGACGTTACTGCCGAAGAGGCGCCGGCAACTCCGCGTGGCCGCGGCCGCCCCAAGCTGGGCGTGGTCGCACGCGAAGTGACCCTGCTGCCGCGCCACTGGGCGTGGCTGGCCGAGCAGCCCGGCGGGGCCTCGGTAGTGCTGCGCAAGCTGGTGGAGGCGGCCAGCCGTGCTGGTGCCGACAAGGACCGGCAGCGCCGCCACAGCGAGCGTGCCTATCACTTCCTGCAGACCATCGCCGGAGACCTGCCGGGTTTCGAGGAGGCCATCCGTGTCCTGTTCGCGCACGACCGGGCGGGCCTGGAAATGGCGTTGCGCAGCTGGCCCGAGGATGTGCGCAATCACGCCCTGCGCCTGGCCTTCGATGATTCTTCGGACCACGCAGACGGCTGAGCCACTGCGCCGTTGCTGAGCGGCGGCGCCATCTGATCGCGGGCCACGGCCGCCCGCTCCCCTTTGCTTGCTTTGCTGGCGGAAACGCCGGGCAGGGCAGCGCCTTGCCCAGAGAACCCCATGGACACCCCCACGCATCCCATCCCCCCGGTCGCGCCGCCCCTCTGGCGCACCTATCTGACCCTGCTGCTGCCGATGCTGCTGACCAACGCATTGCAGCTGGCCGCAGGCACGCTGGACAACATTTACCTCGGCCATCTGCTGGGTACGCAGGCGGTGGCCGCCGCCGCAGCGTTCTTTCCTGTCTTCTTCCTGCTGCTGGCCCTGGTAATGGGTCTGGCGACCGGTGCGATGGTGCTGATCGGCCAAGCCTGGGGCGCGGGCCGGCCGCAACAGGCTCGCGCGGTGGCCGGCAGTGCGGTGGCACTGATTCTGCTGTTGTCAGTGCTGGTGATGGCGGTGGGCGGCGGTTTCGCGCCACAGCTGCTGGCGGCACTGGGCACGCCAGCGCCGATCCTCGGCGAATCCATCGTCTACGCGCGCGTGCTGTTGCTGGCTGCACCTGCATTCTTCCTGCTGTGGCTGGCCACCGCCGTGAGTCGCGCGGTGGGCGATGCGAAGACGCCCCTGCAGGCGCTGCTGTTGGCCACCCTGATCGGCCTGCTGTGCACGCCGCTGCTGATTCTGGGATGGGCCGGCCTGCCATGGCTGGGCGCGGCCAGTGCGGCAGTCTCGGCGGCGCTCGCCTCGCTGCTGGCCCTGGCCTGGCTGACGTGGCGGTGGCAGCGGATGGGGCACCCGTTGGCCCCGGGGCATGAGCTGCTGCAAGCCATCCGCTTTGATGGAGCGCTGATCCGTTCGATGCTGCGCATCGGCATACCGTCTTCGTTGCAGATGCTCAGCCTGGCCATTGCCGAAATCGTGCTGCTGGGCTGGATCAACCGCTATGGCTACACGGCCACGGCCGCCTACGGTGCGGTCAATCAGTTGATGAGCTGGGTGCAGCTGCCGGCAATGTCCCTAGGGATCACTGCCACCATCCTCGCCGCGCATGCGATGGGAGCGGGGCGTACGGCACGGCTGCCTGCCATCGCCCGCACCGGGGTGATGCTGGGTCTTGCGATGCTGACAGTCGTGGTGCTGCTGGTGATGGCGCTGGCGCCGTGGCTGACTGGTTTGATCCTGGCGGCCGCAGAGCCGCGCGAACTGGCCACGCAGCAGTTGCGCACGGTGGTGTGGGGCGTGCTGGCGATGGGAGGCAGTGCGGTGCTGGTCGGAGTGATGCGCGGCAGCGGCACGGTGCTGTTGCCGGCATTGCTGGGCATGGCTGCCGTGTTGCTGCTGGAGCTGCCGTTGGCGATGTGGCTGCAGTCCCGGCACGGTCTGGCCGGGCTGTGGTGGGCATGGCCGCTGGGGTTGCTGGCCATGCTGGTGATGCAGGTGTTCTGTTTCGCGCACTGGCGGCGCCGCGTGCAGGCTGGGTAGTGCCGGCCGCTGGCCGGCAATCCGCAATGGCCGGAGCAGCCGGCCAGCGGCCGGCTCTACCACTCGGTCGGATCGCATCCGCCGCGGATGCAGGTGTTCTGTTTTGCTCGCTGGCGGCAGGTGCAGGTTGGGTAGTGCCGGCCGCTGGCCGGCAATCCGCAATGGACGGAGCAGCCGGCCAGCGGCCGGCTCTACCACTCGGTCGGATCGCATCCGCCGCGGATGCAGGTGTTCTGCTTTGTTCGCTGGCGGCAGGTGCAGGTTGGGTGGTGCCGGCCGCTGGCCGGCAATCCGCAATGGACGGAGCAGCCGGCCAGCGGCCGGCTCTACCACTCGGTCGGATCGCATCCGGCGCGGATGCAGGTGTTCTGTTTTGCTCGTTGGCGGCCGAGTGCAGGCCGGGTAGTGCCGGCCGCTGGCCGGCAATCCGCAATGGCCGGGGCAGCCGGCCAGCGGCCGGCGCTACCACTCGGACGGATCGCATCCGGCGCGGATGCAGGTGTTCTGTTTTGCTCGCTGGCGGCCGGGTGCAGGCAGGGCAGTGCCGGCCGTTGGCCGGCAATCCGCAATGGCCGGAGCAGCCGGCCAGCGGCCGGCTCTACCACTCGGACGGATCGCATCCGCCGCGGATGCAGGTGTTCTGTTTTGCTCGCTGGCGGCCGGGTGCAGGCCGGGTAGTGCCGGCCGCTGGCCGGCAATCCGCAATGGCCGGAGCAGCCGGCCAGCGGCCGGCGCTACCACTTCAGTGCCGCTGTGCCAGCAGCAGGTGGAAGTGTTTTTCGCGCGCCTGGCCATCATTGCCGGTCGCGGTTTCCCGGTGGCTGCGCCAGGCCGAGACGCGGAAGCCCGATACCCGCAGCGCCAGCTCCACCGTGTCCAGCTCATGCAGCTGGAAGTCGGCGGCGAATGGCAGGCTGCGCATGAAGCTGGCATCGCCGAAGGCCAGGCACAGGCGGCCGCCCCGGCGCAGCACCCGCGCCAGTTCGTCCAGCACCGGGGCCAGGTTCGGCCAGAAGTACAGGGTGTTGACCGCCAGCGCGGCATCCATCGCGGCATCGGCGACCGGCAGTGCATGGGCGTCGCCGTGTCGCATCGCCGCACGTTCGGCCACCCCGGCGTCGGCCAGCCGCTGGTTGCCGGCCTCGACCATGGCCGTGGACAGCTCGATGCCCAGATAGTGGCTGCCGGTGGCCTGCAGCATCAGTGGCGCGAAGGCCGCATTGCCCGGGCCGACCTCCAGGACCCGTTCGCCGGCACCGACGGCCAGCAGCCCGATTGCGGCCAGGTTGAGTGCGCCGTTGCTGTGGTTCATCGAGTCGGCCACCGCCAGCGCGGCCTCGCCGTGGGGCTGCCGCAGCTGTGCGGCCAGGGTGGGAGCATCCAGCATCATCATCGTCCGTTGCAGAGTTTCGGACGTGGCGGCGGCGGGTCCGCCGGTGACCATAGCGCCGACCCTGTGGCTTGGGAAGTAGGGAAACCCCGCTTCCGGGTGATGAGGAAATGTCCAGCGTCGCAGTCGGTGAGATCTGGTTGTCCACAGGGGGTGTGGATTACGCGTGGGCAACTTTGTGGATAAGCCGCGACAGGCGCCACCCCCCTAGGCTGTCAAGATGGGTGGCGAAAAATTCACCGCTGGTGAGGGCAGGTGAGGGAGCGGTGAAGGCGGGTCCTGCCAGTGCTGTCGCCAGCGGCGGCGCTCGCGGTAACCTGTGGGCCTTGATGCTCCGTGAGACCCCATGAAACGTCACTTCTCGATGCTGCGCGAATTCCAGCTGGCCGACTGGTTCACCCTGGCCAATGCTTTCTGCGGCACCGGTGCGGTCTTTGCCGCGATGCGCTTCCTGCAGGACGGCGAGCGTGGCTACCTGCTGTTCGGCATGGCGCTGATCCCGCTGGCCTTCATCTTCGACGCGCTCGACGGGCGCATCGCGCGCTGGCGCAAGTCCAGTTCCACCCTGGGCCGCGAGCTGGACTCGCTGTCGGACGTGATCTCCTTCGGCGTGGCGCCGGCGGCGCTGGCCTATGCCTGCGGCATGCAGGGCGGCTGGGACTGGCTGGTGCTGAGCTACTTCGTCTGCTGCGGCGTCAGCCGCCTGGCGCGCTACAACGTCACCGCCGAGGCGCTGGCCGGTGACGAGGGCAAGGTCACGTATTTCGAGGGCACCCCGATCCCGACCAGCCTGGTGCTGGTGATCGTACTGGCGATTGCCGCCGGTACCGATGCCATCGGCCAGGACCTCTGGTTCGGCCAGTGGCAGATCGGCCCGTGGCAGCTGCACCCGATGGTGCTGTTGTTCGCCCTGTCCGGGTCGCTGATGATCAGCAAGACCCTGCGTATCCCCAAGCCATGAGCCAGCCCTGCGGAGGCCTGCGATGACCAGCTCGGCCCACGACGCCGGCAGCAGCGATTTCGAAACGCTGGCGCGGCAGTACTTCGGTGCCTGGGGCGATGCGCTGCGCCACGCGAGCACGCCCGGTGCACCGGCCGGCGGCGACCCCGGCAGCTGGCAACGGCTGTTCGACTGGTGGGGCCAGCTGTTGCCCGAACAAGGGCAGGGCGCGCCGGAAGATGCCGTGCGCCGTTTCCGCGAACAGGCCGGCAGCTGGTACGGCACCATGCAGGAAGTGGCCGCGCGTTTCGCCGGCCGCGATGCCAGCAGCGCCGAGGTGGCCCAGGCCTGGCGCGAGGCAGTGCAGGGGCAAGGCGATGGCATGCTGCAGTGGATGCTGCAGGGCGCCCGTGGCAGCACCCACGCCGGCGCCACCGCGCCCGAATTCGCCGCATGGCTGCAGCAGTTCCAGCTGCAGGCGGGCCCGTGGCTGCAGAGCCCGGCATTCGGCCCCGGCCGCGAGCACCAGGCGCGCTGGCAGGCGCTGCTGCGGGCGCAGGAGGAGTACCAGCAGCATTCGCGCGCCTACGTTGATCAGATCAGGCAGGCGTTGGACGAGGCCTTCGCGTTGTTCGAGCAGCGTCTGGCCGAGCACGAACAGCCCGGCAGCCAGTTGACCAGCGCCCGCGCGATGTTCGACCTGTGGATCGAAGTGGCCGAGGAGGCCTACGCCAAGGTCGCCATGTCCGAACCGTTCCAGCAGGTGTACGCCTCGCTGGGCAACGCGCAGATGCGCCTGCGCGCCGGCCTGCAGCGCGAGGTGGAACAGATGAGTGAGCGTATCGGCCTGCCGACCCGCAGCGAGATGGACGCCGCGCATCGCCGTATTGCCGAACTGGAGCGCAGCCTTCGCCGCCTGCAGGCACAGGTGGCGGTGCTGGCGGGGACCGCCGCGGTCGATCCGGTGTCGCAGCCGGCACCGGCGAAGGTGAAGCCGGCCGCGCGCAAAGCCGCGAAGAAGGCCGCGCCGGCGAAGAAGGCGCCTGCAAAGAAGGTGTCTGCGAAGAAGGCTGCGTCTCGCGCGTCCACTCGGGCGCGTGACCGATGAAAGGACCGCTGGGCTTCAACGCCGATGACCTGATGCAGGAAACCCTGGCCATGCAGCGCACGCTGATGGAAGGGCTGAAGCTGCTGCCGCAGGTGGAAGACGTGGACTATGGCGTGACCGCGCGCGAGGAAGTCTGGCGTGACGGCAAGGTGGTGCTGTACCGCTTCGTCGGCGAACAGGCACCGACCCGGCGCACACCGCTGCTGATCATCTACGCGCTGGTCAACCGGCCGTACATGGTCGACCTGCAGGCCGACCGTTCGCTGGTGCAGAAGCTGCTGGCGCTGGGCCAGGACGTGTACGTGCTGGACTGGGGCTACCCGGACCGGTCCGAACGCTTCCAGACCCTGGAGGACTACCTGCTGCGCTACATCGACGGCGCGGTCGATGCGCTGCGTGCGCGCAGTGGTGGCCCGGTGGACCTGCTGGGTATCTGCCAGGGCGGCGTGTTCGCACTCTGCTACGCCGCGCTGCGCCGGCAGAAGCTGGGCAAGCTGATCACCATGGTCACCCCGGTCGACTTCCAGACGGCTGACAACATGCTCTCGCATTGGGCGCGGCAGGTGGACGTGGACCTGCTGGTCGACACGCTGGGCAACATCCCGGCCGACCTGATGAATGCCAGTTACCTGATGCTCAAGCCATTCCGCCTGAACGTGCAGAAGTACGTCGGCCTGCTCGACATCCTCGATGACAAGGCCGCGCTGGAGGATTTCCTGCGCATGGAGAAGTGGATCTTCGATTCACCGGACCTGGCGGGCGAGGCGTTCCGCGATTTCATCAAGCAGTTCTACCAGGGCAACGGGCTGGTGAACGGCACGGTGCGGATCGGCGAGGAAGCGGTGGATCTGTCGCAGGTGACGCTGCCGGTGCTGAACATCTATGCCGAGCAGGACCATCTGGTGCCGCCGGATGCCTCGCGCGCGATGCGCGGGCGTTTGGGCACGGACGACTACACCGAGTCCAGTTTCCGTGGTGGGCATATTGGTATCTACGTTTCCGGCCGCGCGCAGCGCGAAGTACCGGCCACGATCGATGGCTGGTTGAAGGCGCGCGATCTGTAGAGTCGAGCCATGCTCGACTGACTTGGGGGGATGATGTACCGGATTTTGTTGATTCTTGCGGCACTGCTGACAGCACCACTTGCCCACGCCGCACCCAGTACGGATGCACGCCGGGAGATCGCCCAGCTGATCGCCAGCCTGGACGGCTCCCAGTGCCGTTTCCAGCGCAATGGCAGCTGGTACGGCGGCAGCGACGCGCGCGCGCACCTGCAGCGCAAGTACGATTACCTGCTGAAAAAGGGCATGGTGGACAGCGCCGAGCAGTTCATCGAGCGCGCTGCCAGCCAGAGCAGCATGAGTGGCAAAGCCTACCGCATCCAGTGTCCGGGGCAGCCTGAACAGACCGCAGCCGCCTGGTTCGGCGCACGCCTGCAGGCCCTGCGCCACCGCACGCCGTAGACATGGGGGCGGTGTAGAGTCGAGCCATGTTCGACTGCCTTGTCCGTTTCCCGGAGCTGCCGCCATGAACACCACGCCCAAAACGCTGTCGCGTTCATTGAACGACCGCATGATTGCCGGCGTGATGGGCGGCATTGCCCATCGCTTCGGCTGGAATGCGACCCTGCTGCGGTTGATCTACGTGTTGGTTTCGCTGGCCTCCGCCGCCTTCCCTGGCATCCTGGTCTACCTGATCCTGTGGCTCCTGATCCCCAACGAGGCCGATTGAAGACTGGAGCAATGCCCTGGCCGATCTGGCTGCGCGCGCTGCAGGTGCTGGGCGCGGTGTGGACGTCACCCAATTCCCTGCTCGGCGTGATCGGCGGCCTGGCCGGCATGCTTGGCGGCGCGACATTGCGCTGGAGCGGCCGTGACTGCGCGCTGGTGTTCGACCGCTGGCCGTGGGGGCCAGGCGGGGCGATCACTCTGGGGAACGTGATCCTGCATACCGGCCATGACCTGGGCATTTCCTGCCGCACCTATGCGCATCAGGCAGGGTGGGGCGCGGAGCCGCTGATCCGGCTGGATGATCACGAACGGGCGCACGTGTACCAGTACATGGTGCTGGGCCCGCTGTACCTGCCGGTGTACCTGCTGTGCGGCGGGGTGAGTGCGCGCAATCCGTTCGAACGGGCGGCCGATCATTTCGCCCGGTTCGGGCGTGGCTGGTGGCCGTAGTTTCCAGCCAACGGCGCAGCCCCTCGTGGGTGGTCGCGGAATGCGTTTCATGCGATTGGGCCGGGCGGGGTGGGTTCGCGGGACACGCCGTGAACCCGTCCCTGGGGGCTCGATGGCGCCATCCATGGCGCCAACGGTCCCGCGAACCCACCCCACCCGGCCCCTGACAGTTTCCGTGCGCGTCCAGCCACGGAGAAGAAATAGAACAGCAGAAGCGGGTCGCGCGCTGCGCTTGCTCGCGAGCGGGGCATGGCTTGGCTTGGCTCTACAGGAAGCAACAAATCAGCCGGCCAAGCTGTTTTTGCTTTTGATCTTCTTTTTTCTTTTCCGTGGGGGGAGGCAGGCATCAGGAACCTGTCAGCGGCCGGGAGGGTGGGTGGGGCGGGGTGTCCGCGGCATGGATACCGCGGCCAAGCCCTCAGGGACGGGTTCACGGCGTCCCCGCACTACCCACCCTCCCGGCCAGCCCCCGGGAAACCAGCTTTCCGCGAACAACCAAACCACCCACGAGGGGCTGCGCCGTTGGCGGGAATCCCCCCACGGATTCGTTAGCCGGAAGTTAAAGATCCGTAAGCATTCTGCTGCGATCCCGCAGTCATCTGCATGCAACCGATCGTCATTAGACTTCGTGACGTTCCAGTCAGGTTCGACGCGGTAAGCTCTCCCTCGATGAGCTCGCAGCATCGTTCATCGAGTGCAGTACGCAGTAGCAATTTGGAGGAATACATCACATGGCAATCGTTCTTTATGTCGGTGGTAGCAAGGATGGCGAGAAGGGCGTGGTGCCCTACGGCTTCAGCAAATCCCGCGCCGACACCGCGCTGGGGCCGGAGTTCTACACGGAGCGGTTCATGGAACTGCAGGGTGTCGGCAAGGTCCGCCTGATGGCCCTGGAAGGCATGCGTGACGAGATCGTCATGCAGCGCGCCGCCCGCCACTACCGCTGACCTTCGCAACACGCGGCAGGGCGCGCCCACCATCGCGCGCCCGCGCCGGCATCCCAGCCCAGGGCCAGTCCGAGTCCTCTCTCCGCCAGGATGCCGGCGTCCACTCCGGCCCCGCCGCTGAACCTCGCCCCCTGTCAATGCCTTGTCCGGCTCCGTCGTGGATTGCCAGAATGGGATCTTCCCGTACCGCGGCACAGACCTGAAGCAATGCACGACGCCAAGAACGCCCAGAGCGCGCTCGCCCAGCAGATCGCCCAGACCATCGCCGACGAGATCGGTGCCCAGTCCGCCCAGGTGCGCGCCGCCGTCTGCCTGCTCGACGAGGGCGCCAGCGTTCCGTTCATCGCGCGCTACCGCAAGGAAGTGACCGGGGGCCTGGACGACACCCAGCTGCGCAACCTGGAAGTGCGCTTGACCTACCTGCGCGAGCTCGAAGACCGTCGCGCAGCGGTGCTGGCCAGCATCGGCGAGCAGGGCAAGCTCAGCGACGAGCTGCGTAACGACATCCTGGCCGCCGACACCAAGAGCCGGCTGGAAGACCTGTACATGCCGTACAAGCCCAAGCGCCGTACCCGCGCCCAGATCGCCCGCGAGGCCGGTCTGGAGCCGCTGGCCGATGGCCTCCTAGCCGATCCCACGCAGGACCCGCAGGCCTTCGCGGCCGCCTTCGTCAACACCGACAAGGGCGTGGCCGACACCAAGGCCGCGCTGGAAGGTGCGCGCGCGATCCTGATGGAGCGCTGGGGCGAGGACGCCGCGCTGGTCGGCGAGCTGCGCACCTGGCTGGGAGAGACCGGCGTGATCCGTGCCCGCGTGGCCGAGGGCAAGGAAACCGAAGGCGCCAAGTACCGCGACTATTTCGAACATGCCGAATCTCTGGCGAAGATTCCTTCGCACCGGTTGCTGGCGCTGTTCCGCGCGCGCCGCGAAGAGATCCTGTTCCTGGAACTGGACCCGGGCAGCGATGCCGAGGCCGGCCACCAGTACGCCGAAGGCCGCGTGGCGCGCAGGGCCGGGATCGCCGACCGGGGCCGCGCCGCCGATCGCTGGCTGCTGGACGCCTGCCGCCTGACCTGGCGCGCCAAGCTGCACACCCATCTGCTGCTGGACCTGTTCAACCAGGCCCGCGAGAAGGCCGAGGCTGAGGCCATCGCGGTGTTCGGCGACAACCTGAAGGATCTGCTGCTGGCCGCACCGGCGGGCCCGAAGACCGTGCTTGGGCTGGACCCGGGCATCCGCACCGGCTGCAAGATCGCCGTGGTCGATGCCACAGGCAAGCTGGTGGCCACCGACACCATCTACCCGCATGAGCCACGTCGCCAGTGGGACCAGTCGGTGCAGACGATCAAGCAACTGTGCGCCAAGCACAACGTTGAACTGATCGCGATCGGCAACGGCACCGCCAGCCGCGAAACCGACAAGCTGGCCGGCGAAGCGATCAAGGCTGCCGCCAACCCGAAGCTGCAGAAGGTCGTGGTCAGCGAGGCGGGCGCCTCGGTGTACTCGGCCTCCGAGTTCGCGGCCAAGGAGTTCCCGGGGCTGGACGTGTCGCTGCGTGGCGCGGTGTCGATCGCGCGTCGCCTGCAGGACCCGCTGGCCGAACTGGTCAAGATCGAACCCAAGGCGATCGGTGTCGGCCAGTACCAGCACGATGTGGACCAGTACCGGCTGGCACGGGCGCTGGATGCGCGCGTGGAGGACTGCGTGAACGCTGTGGGCGTGTACGTGAACACCGCATCGGCCGCGTTGCTGTCGCGGGTGTCCGGCCTGTCGGCCACGGTGGCCGAGAACATCGTGCGCCATCGTGACGAGAACGGCCCGTTCAAGCGCCGCAAGGATCTGCTGAAGGTCGCGCGCTTGGGCGAGAAGACCTTCGAACAGTGCGCCGGCTTCCTGCGCATCGCCGACGGCGACCAGCCGCTGGATGCTTCGGCGGTGCACCCCGAAGCCTATCCGGTGGTCGAGCGCATCGTGGCCAGCACCGCACGCCCGATCAAGGCGCTGATCGGTGATGGCGGCTTCCTGCGTGGCCTGAAGGCCGAGCAGTTCACCGATGACACCTTCGGCTTGCCGACCGTGCGCGACATCCTGAAGGAACTGGAGAAGCCGGGCCGCGACCCGCGTCCGGAGTTCAAGGCTGCGCGCTTCGCCGAAGGCGTGGAGGACATCAAGGACCTGCGCGAGGGCATGGTGCTGGAAGGCGTGGTGAGCAACGTGGCGGCCTTCGGTGCCTTCGTCGATATCGGCGTGCACCAGGACGGCCTGATCCACATTTCGGCGCTGTCCGACACCTTCGTGAAGGACCCGCGTGACGTGGTCAAGGCTGGCGATATCGTCAAGGTGAAGGTGCTGGAGGTGGACGTGGCGCGCAAGCGCATTGCCCTGACCCGGCGCCTGGACGATACCCCCGGGCAGGCCACCAGCCGCCCGGGCCAGCGTGATGAGCGCGGCCATGGGCAGGGTCCGCGCCGGGATGCAGGCGGCCAGAACCGCGGGCCGAACCGGGGCCAGGGCAATGGTGGCCGTCCCGCCGCGTCCGCGCCCCCGGCCAACAACGCCCTGGCCGAGGCCTTCGCCCGCGCCAAGCGTAGTTGAGGACCGTGTTCCCCGTCACGCTTGATTCGTGGCGGGGGACTTGTCGATTTTCCCCGTGATTGCGCACACTTGCGCTTGAGGGGAGGCGTCCGGCCACCCCGCTGTCGCTGGGGAGGGCCATGACGCCAGCAGGACCCGTCGTCTTCGTTGAGGTCTGCAGCGTCGCGCTGCGGCCGCTGCCTGCCTGCGCGGGCCGGGGGCAGCGGTGATGGCGGGCCAGGGCACCAACGGCAACGGGTTGCTGGAGCGCCGCCTGCAGGCGCTGGCCGAAGAGCGTCGGCGGCTGGCGATGATCATCGATGGCACCGCCGCGGGCACCTGGGAATGGAACGTGCAGAACGGCGAGATGCGGGTCAACGCGCGCTGGGCCGAGATTGTCGGTTACCGCCTGGAAGAGCTGGAGCCGGTCTGCCAGAAGACCTTCCTGAAGCTGGTCCATCCCGATGACATAGCGCTGTCGGACGCGGCACTGGACGAGCATTTCGAGGGGCGCACCGACAACTACGCGTGCCTGCTGCGGATGCGCCACAAGAATGGCCAGTGGATATGGATCCAGGACCGTGGCCGCGTCTTCGAATGGGACGGGCAGGGCAAACCATTGTGGATGGCCGGTGCGCATGCCGACGTGACCGAGCTGCAGCAGGCCCGACAGGATGCGGCCGAAACACGGCAACGCCTGCAGGCCGTGGTCGATGCCTCCGACGAGGTGGCGGTGATCGCCACCGATATCGATGGCACCATCACCCTGTTCAACACCGGCGCGCAACGCCTGCTGGGCTACAGCGCGGCGGATGTGGTCGGCCAGCGCCGGCTGGATGCCTTCCACGATCCGCAGGAACTGAATGCCTGGCTGCGACCGCTGGCCGATGCCGATGGCCAACTGCCAGATGTGTTCGAGGCACTCAGTGCGCGTGCCGATGGCCAGACCTATTCGCGGCAATGGACGCTGCTGCGCAAGGACGGCCAGCCACGCCAGGTACGCCTCTCGATCAGCCGCATGGACGGTGCCGACGGTGTACGCATCGGCTATGTCGGGATGGCCATCGACATCACCGAGATCCTGCAGGCGAGGGCCGAAGCGCGCTTGTCCGCGGAGAAGTTCGCCGGTGCGTTCACCTCGGCTGCGCTGGGCATGGCGCTGGTGTCACTGGAAGGGCGATGGCTGGACGTCAACGATGCGCTGTGCCGGATCCTCGGCTATCCGCGGGAAGAACTGCTGCAGGTGGATTTCCAGCGTCTCACCCATCCTGATGACCTGCAGACCGACCTGGCCCTGGTGCAGGACCTGCTGGCCGGGCGTCGCAGCCACTACCACCTGGAAAAGCGTTATCTCGATCGCGATGGCAAGGTCATCTGGGCCCGATTGTCGGTCTCGCTGGTGCGCAACGAGCATGGCGAGCCGTTGCATTTCGTGTCGCAGATCCAGGACATCACCGCCCAGCGCAGCAGCGAGCAGCGGCTGTTCGAGAGCGAACAGCGCAGCCGCATCACCCTGGATGCCGTGGCCGACCTGGTGCTGAGCGTCAGCCTCGATGGCCGTATCGATTACGCCAATGCCGCTGCAGTACGCATGTTGGCCGGCGATGGCGCGTTGTCGCTGGCCGGACACAAGGTGCAGGATGTGCTGGCGCTGACCACCGAATACGCGCCGGGTTCGGTGCTGGACGTGTCGGTACTGCTGGATCCGGACAGCAATGCGGTCGACCTGCATGCCGACCTGCTGCTGCGCCTGGGTGCCGCCACGGTGCCGGTGGACCTGACCCGCGCCTGGTTGCGCGATGACGAGGGCCACGTGCGAGGCGCGGTCTGGGTGCTGCGCGACGATACCCAGCAGCGTGCCCGCCAGCGCGAGGCGCGTCATCTGGCCGAGATCGATCCGCTGACCGAACTGAGCAACCGCCGTGGCTTCGAGGTGCATCTGCAGCAGGCGATCACCCGCGTCGAACGTACCGGCCAGGCCGCGTCGCTGATGTACATCGATCTGGACCGGTTCAAGCCGATCAACGATACCTGGGGCCATCTGGCTGGCGATGCGGTGCTCTGGGCAGTGGCCAGTGTTCTGCGTCACGGGGTGCGCGATTCGGATGTGGTGGCGCGGCTGGGCGGCGATGAGTTCGCGGTGATCCTGTCCGGTTGCACGCCGCGTCGTGCAGCGCGCATTGGCGGCGAGCTGCTGCATACCCTGGCGTCGCTGTCGATTCCGTGGGACCAGGACCGGTTGCGGGTAGGGGCTAGCATCGGCATCGCGCCGCTGGCCGGAGGGATGAGCGTGGACCAGGCGGTGGCCGCGGCCGATGCCCAGTGTTACCGGGCCAAGGCGATGGGCCGCAACAACGTGCAGGTGCAGGGCGAGGCCAGTGAGCTGCCGGGCGATGATTCCGAGGTCGTCGAGGGCTGATCTCAGCCTGTGAGAGGGCGGGCGCAAATACTCCGCGCACCTCCTCTCTTACAGGTGATCCCATGAATGTCTGCAACCCGATGGCGGTGCGTGCCTTCGCCCCGGCCCTGGTCGGCTGGTGCCTGGCCCTGGCGGCCGGGCTCCGGCTGGAGGAGGTGCGTGAGGACCGTCTCGCCCAGGCAATGTTGCCGGTGCTGCAGGCGAGCGTGGTGGCGCTGCTGGCCCTCACCCTGGCGTGCACGGTGGCGGCCAGCCTGGTGCTGTGGCGGCACAGGCGCCGGGATCACCGTCGCGTTGATGCCGGCACTACAGAGGCGCAGCATCCATCAGCAGGAACCGGCATGGCGCGCGCTGGAAGGCATTGATCTGCGGCACCAGCCGCTGGAAATGTTCGCTGGCGCAGTGGATGTCCAGGGCGGCGCGGTCAGGCCATTGCTCGATGAAGATGAAGTGCCCGGGATCCTTCTGGTCCACGAACAGTTCATAGCCGAGGCAGAGCGGCTCGCGCTGCGTGCACGCGACCAGTTCCCGGTACAGCGGAAGCACGGTGTCCACGGCATCGGGATGGATGAAGTCTTCGGCGATGACCTTGAGCATGCAGGCACCTCTGGATGGGGCCCTGCAGGATAGTGCCGGCGGGTGGCCGGCACCCATCCCGTCAACGCAATACTGCGTCCGCACTGACCAGCTGCACATCGTGCATCTGGTTGAGGTAGGCCTCGTAGTAGCCCTTGTGCGAGGCACCGACGATGGTCAGCATGCGGGTGCCCGGGTGCTGGCCGAGCACGTCGCGCATGTTGGCGACCATGCGCAGGTTGCGGGTTTCCCAGTAGCCCACGTAGTTGCGGCCGAAGCCTTCCGGCGAGGGTTCGACGAGCGTCGCGCCGAAATCGCTGTTGAAGGCCAGCATCGCGGCCTCGGGTGCGTTGTAGGCGCGATACATCGCGAGCAACCCATCCGGTTGAGCAAGATTGGCTTCCAGTCGTTCATCGGCCGCCCTGCGCGCTTTGGCGAAGGAATTGTCCCAGGCACCGCGTATGGCGGCAGCGTAGGCCTTCTGCTGCGATTCCGGTGTAGGCGAATCCGCAATGTGGTCGTCGACCGCCCACAGCCGCTCCAGCCCCAGGCGCGCGGCGAGGACGCCGGCCACCAGGCCGGCCTCGTTGCGGCGTGCGATGCGCGTGTCGAGGAACTGCACCAGCTCCGGTGTCAGGCTGTCCGAGGCACGTCGCTCTTCGCTGGGCAGCCGCAGCCATTGGACGACTGCCGAGCTGCTCTCGCCCGCAGCCAGGAACACTGCGGCCAATCGGCGTCGCTGGGCAGCGGTTGGCGCCTTCGGCCAATCCGCAAGCAGGCGTTCCATCTCCACGTTGGCGCTGGGCACGTCCAGGCCGGTGGCGGCCTGCGCCGGTGCCGGATCGACGCAGTAGTCCGCTACGCTGTCGGCGTATCGGGCCGGATTGCGGCGCATGAAGTCACACTGCAGGCCGGACAGGTTCTCCACTGCGATCGCGGTGGGCCGCCAGGCTTCCAGGCGCTGCAGCAGAGGTTCCAGCATCGCCGGCGTGAAGGTCTCCGGCAGGCTGGACAGGTGCGGGCTGCCCAGCACCAGCACTTCGTTCGGGCGCCCTGCGGGCGGTCCCTTCAGCTGGTCCGGGTGGAAGGCCGGTCGATAGGCGGTGTCGTTGGCCAGCGCGCTGCTGCTGCACACGGCCAGGAAGAGAAGGCTGGCAAAGCGAGGGAACATGCGATCTCCATGTCGATGAGCATCCTGCGGGACCTTCATGCTGGTCATATTCTCCTGCCGCGGAATCCCGCATTGGTCATGTAAACCTTTTTGCCTTGAGCTGCATCCTTCTGCTGAGCGATGCTGTACCCAGCGCTCAGGCAATGCAGAACATGACGTCCGACGACTGGACCATCGACAGTCCGCGGCTGCACCTCCGGCCATTCACGCCCCGGTGTATTCCTTGGCCTGGCAGGCCTGCATCGAGCCCGTGACGCAGAACCCGAACTGGGCATCTGGATCGCAGAAATGATGCATGGGCACGGCTATGGTCGCGAAGCCGTGGCGGCGGTGTGGTCGGCCGCCTCAGGGCGCCTGCGCTGTGCTGCGTTCCGCTATCCGGTGGCCGAGCAGAACCGGTCCAGCCGTTCCCTCGCTGAGTCCCTCGGGGGACCGCCTGTAGCACGTGAGCAGGGCGTGAAGTACACGGCAATCGTCTACCGCATTCCGGCTGCAATGCACGGAGTTGCGACGGACGTCGCGGAATCCCGCTAAAGCGGCTGACGGCATCGCCGATACTCCCTCTGGATCCCGCTCCAGTCACCCGCCGCAGGACCCCAGGCTGCCCCCGATGGGCGGTCCGCGCAGTGTGTTCCGCCGCTCCCAGATGCCGATCGCACCCGCAGCAGACGTTCTTGGCAGTCGCTCGAGAGGTGCCGTTGGCACCTGTAGTCCCTGGCAACTGATGTTGCCGCCGGGCATCCCGCCCGTCGGGTCACAACCGCTTACCGGACACCGAGGATCAGACAATGCTCATTCCAGGCTTCACGGCAGGCGCGCAGGCGCCGGCCGAGCTGCACACCCGTTGGTCGCCGTGGCGTGCGCTGCTTGGCGTACTGGCGCCGCAGCAACGCACCAGCACAGAGAAGGCGATGACCGAGCGCACCGAGCTGGAAGCGCAGGTGGCCGCGCTGCATCGCGTGCAAGCCGTCATCGAGTTCGCGCTCGACGGCACCATCCTGCAGGCCAATGACAATTTCCTGCACGCGATGGGCTACCGGCTGGAGGAGATCCAGGGCAAGCATCATTCCCTGTTCGTCGACCCCGAGCTGGCGCGCAGCGCCGAATACCGCGACTTCTGGGCGCGCTTGGGGCGCGGCGAATACGACGCCGGACAGTACCGCCGCTTCGGCAAGGGCCAGCGCGAGATCTGGATCCAGGCCTCGTACAACCCGGTACTGGACCGCCAGGGGCGGCCGTACAAGGTGGTCAAGTTCGCGACCGACATCACCGCGCAGAAGCTGCAGGCGGCCGACTCGGCGGGGCAACTGGCCGCGATCACCAAGTCGCAGGCGGTGATCGAGTTCAGCATGGATGGCCGCATCCTGTCGGCCAATGACAATTTCCTGGCCGCCACCGGCTACAGCCTGGACGAAGTGCGCGGGCAGCACCATTCGTTGTTTGTCGAGCCCGAGCATCGCAGCAGCATCGACTATCGCCAGTTCTGGGAGAAACTGGGGCGCGGCGAATACGACGCCGGCCAGTATCGGCGCCTTGGCAAAGGCGGGCGTGAGGTCTGGATCCAGGCATCCTACAACCCGATCCTGGACCTCAATGGCAAGCCGTTCAAGGTCGTCAAGTACGCCACCGACATCACCGCGCAGGTGCATGAAAACCAGGCCATGCAGCGCGCGGTGGCGCAGACCCGCGAGGTGGTGGCCGCGGCCAAGCAGGGCGATCTGACCCAGCGCGTGTCCACCGCCGACAAGAATGGCTCGATCGCCGAACTGTGCGAAGGCGTGAATTCGCTGGTCGAGGCGATGGCCGCGATCATCGGCCAGATCAAGTTCGCCGCGGACACCATCGCGGTCGGCGCGACTGAAATCGCACAGGGCAACAGCGACCTCTCGCAGCGCACCGAGCAGCAGGCGGCATCGCTCGAGGAAACCGCGGTGTCGATGAAGGGCCTGGCCGAGACCGTGCAGCGCACCGCCACCAACGCGCGCCAGGCGAGCCAGCTGGCCGGTGGAGCCGCCGATGTCGCTGCGCGCGGCGGCAGTGTGGTGCATGAGGTGGTCGAGACGATGGCGGTGATCAATGCCTCGTCGCGGCGCATCGTCGACATCATCGGGGTGATCGACGGCATCGCCTTCCAGACCAACATTCTCGCGCTGAACGCAGCGGTCGAGGCGGCGCGTGCCGGTGAACACGGCCGTGGATTTGCCGTGGTTGCCACCGAGATCCGCGAGCTGTCGCAGCGTTCGGCCAGCGCAGCGAAGGAGATCAAGCACCTGATTGATGAGTCGGTTGCCAATGTGGGTGCCGGTACGGCGCAGGTTGAGAGCGCGGGCCGCACCATGGACGAGATCGTGACCAACGTCCGCCGGGTGAGCGACCTGATGACCGAAATCAGCACTGCCTCGCAGCAGCAGAGCGACGACATCCAGCAGATGAACCAGGCCGTCGATCTGATCGACCAGGGCACCCAGCAGAACGCGGCCCTGGTCGAGGAGGCGTCGGCGGCGGCACGCAGCATGGAAGAGCAGTCGGCGCAGCTGCTGCAGACGGTGGCCAGCTTCCGCTTGCAGGGCGGCGCCGGGCACCGGCACGGAGCGGCGGCGCTGCATGCGGTCTAGGCGCGGCGACCGGACTGTTCTTCCTTGGTTTCGGTGTCGCCGCGTACGCAGTTGCGACCGGCATGCTTGGCGCGATACAGGGCCTGGTCGGCGCGTTCGACCAGGCCGCGCGGATCGCCGTCTTCGCCGGGTGCCTGCCAGGCCACGCCGATGCTGATGGTGACGCTGGAAACGGGGGCGGGCAGGGCTGCGGCTTCGACCGAAGCGCGCAGCCGTTCGCCCAGGCCCAGGGCGTGGGTGGCATCGGGCGAGGGCAGGGCGGCGATGAACTCTTCGCCGCCATAGCGGGCCAGCAGATCGTCGCCCCGTTGCAGGCAGCCATCGAGGATGCCGGCGACGGCACGCAGGCGCCGATCACCTTCCGGATGGCCGTAGGTGTCGTTCAGCCGTTTGAAGTGGTCGATGTCGATCATCAGTACCGCCAGGCCCTGGCCCTGGCGGCGCGCGCGGCGGTGGGCCCCGATCCAGCGACTCATCGAAGCTGCGCCGGTTGCCCAGTCCGGTCAGCGGATCGCGCCGCGCCAGCGTTTCCAGTTCATCGCGCTGGCGCTGGATCTCGACCTGGCTCAGCACGCTGCGCAGCGCATAGCCGAGCAGGGAGCCGATGAAGCCGACCGTGGCCAGGGTCGGCTGCAGGCGCGCGACCAGAAGCGCCACCAGCATCAGCAGCAAGGGCAGCATCAGTGGTACGCCGGCATCGACGATGCGCCGCAGGCTGCGGGATACCTCCATTGCCGGGCAGCGACGATGGCTGCCCGCCAGGATGGCCAGCAGCACGAACAGTCCACTGATCAGCAGGTCGCCCCAATTGCCGTCGGGCACCTGCGGCTGATAGGTATTGATGTAGAAGGCCAGCAGGAAGTAGCCCAGCGCGTAGATCGTCAGCGTCCGGAAAAAATCGCGGCGGTCCGGATCGTCCTCGGCCAGGAAACGGATCAGTCCGAAGCAGAACACCAGGCTGTTCTGCACGCCGCTCATGGTGTTCAGGCACTGCGTCCACAAGGCGGTGTTCAGCGGCGCCATGGCCCGCGCATGCAGGTAGTACAGCAGCCAAAGCAGGGCAATGATCCCGAGGTCCACCGCACGGATGTAGCGGTTCCCGCCGCCCGGGCTTGCAGCGACGTAGGTCAGGGGGATCCGGTAGAACACGTACAGGATCAGTGTTGAGGCGGTCATCTGCGCAGGGGCGAGGCCGGCCACATTGCGGTACAGCAGCGCCAGCAGCGCGAGAGAGAACAGGCCGACGGCCGCGCCGAGCAGTCGCCACTGGCAGGCCGCCTGGCTGACACGTGCACGCCGTACGCAGGCCAGTGCAGCCAGCAGCGGCGCGGTGATCAGCATCAGGTAGGAGCCGACCGGGTCCTGCGGGCCGACAAAGGCAATGACGAGCGCGTGCGTGACGAGAAAAAACAGTGCAGCACGCAACGTCATGCAGTCCCCCACCCCCGGATCCGGCGGGATCACGATAGGCAGATGTACGTGAGGCTGGCAAGAAAAGTGTGCACTACGTCTAGCGACAACCCTGTCAGCGGTCGCAGTTTTGCGTCAACACAGTGACACCGGAGCGGCTATATGGGCCTGCATCGCCTGAAAAGCAAAAGGCCAGGTCATGGACCTGGCCTTTGATGCTGTGGTGCCGGTGAAAGGACTCGAACCTTCATGGGGTCACCCCCGGCTGATTTTGAGTCAGCTGCGTATACCATTCCGCCACACCGGCAGGCAGCGTGTGAGTGTAACCGAGGAGGGCAGGGCTTTCATAGGGGCAAGGCAGATCGAGGCGTTTCCTGTCGGCATCGGCTCTGCGATGGCTATACTGCGCCGGCTTGAATGCCTCCAGGAGCCATAGCCGATGACAGTGTTGCAGGACCTGAGGGTGCTGGTGGTCGAGAACGACGAGATGAGCGCAGCCTTGCTGCAGATGCAGCTGGTGCATGCCGGCGCGACCGTGGTCGGGTTGGCGGCGAGCGTGGCTGAAGCATTGCGCGTGCTGGAAGACTCGGTCCCCGATGTGGCCCTGCTGGACTATCGCCTGGCCCGCAACGAGACCAGCGAGCCGGTGGCGGCAGCATTGTCGGCGCGAGGCGTACCGTTCGTGCTTGCCACCGGAATGCTGGCTGAGCAGCTGCCCGAGTCTATGCTGTCCGGAGTACTGCTGGTCAAGCCGTATCTGTCGGCGGACCTGACCCGGGCGCTGAGCCGTGCGGTGGGCCGTTCCAGCGCAACGGCGTGAGAACGGCGCTTCAGCCGGCCTCCTCGTACAGGTAACGGATGTCCTCGCGGTCGTCTAGGATGCTGTACTGCCCGGCCAGGTTGTCCGGATCGGGGTTGAGCCACGCATCGAGATGCTCCCTGCGGATCGGTATCACGCCGCGATCGTGACCTGCCGCGGCGACATCGCGTGGCGGGGTGTCGGTGATCGTGGCGAATGAGAGCAGGCGTCCTTCCGGTCCCTCCCATTCCGCCCAGAGGCAGGCCAGAAGCAGGTCGCGGGGCGGGTCGGGGCGAAACTCCAGCACCACATCCTGCTCCTTTTCACTGGCGCCAAGCGCGCGCCCTGCGATCGCGTGGCGTGGTACGTGCTCATAGAACGCCTGCACCACGACAACGCCGTGGCGAAGGCCGAACGCGCCGCGCCAATAGCCTTCCAGGCTGTCGCGTCGTGCGTTGTAGGTGCCGGGGTAGAGCACGTCGTTGCGTGCCGGCTTGTCCGGCAGCCGGCATTGGTAGCGCATCGGCTTGATCACCCGTCGGCCGCTCTCGCTGACCATCACCGGCGCGTAGGTGCCGGGAAAAATGCGGTTGTCGCGCGGCAGTAGTTGTACCCGGTGCAGGTCCTCAAGCCGGGCCTGGGCGCGCTCGATGCGGTTGCCGGCCACGCGCAGGTCGTTGCGTGCCTTCTGGGTCGGGCGGGTGGCGAGCGTCGCGTGGGCGATATCGCGGCGCTCGCGTTGGCGGGCCAGCTCCGCCTCGAGATTCTGGCGTTCCTGCGCATGCCACTGCTGGATCTTCGCAACGATGTCGCGACCCTGTTCGGTGCGCGCGCCGGCAAAGCCGTCGTCCATGGCCTTGGGGGTTTTCGGCCGCTTCTTGCCGGGATCGTGCGCGTACAGTTCGGCGAACTCCTCCAGCGACAGGATGGCACCGAACTCGCGGACCAGCTTGGCGTAGTCAGCGCGGATCAGGGCGGAATAGCACATGGGAACTCTGCAGGCCTGGGTCGCAGTCGTTGCGACGTGGATGCGGCAGGATAGCCCGACCTACAGGGAGATACCGCATGAATGATTCCGTCAGCTGCCAGTTCCGCGAGGCTGTCCCCACGGTCGAAGACTATTGCCAGCTGCGTGTGCTGGCGGGCCTCAGTGCCAAGAGCCAGGAGGCGGCGGCACGCGCGCTGCCCAATACCCTGTATGGCGTGTGCGCCTACCAGGGCAATGAGCTGGTAGCGATGGGCCGCATCGTCGGCGATGGTGGGTGCCACCTGCAGGTCTGTGATATCGCCGTGCTGCCGCGCCTGCAGGGGCAGGGCCTGGGCAAGGAAGTGATGCGTCGCCTGGATGGCTGGATGCAGGCGAACCTGCCGCCGTCTGCATACGTCAGCCTTCTGGCCGATGGTGAAGCGCACCGGTTGTACGCGCAGTTTGGTTTCGCACCCGCCGCACCTGCATCGATCGGGATGTATCGCCGGTTCTGAGATGTGTTCAGGCTGAGGCCATCCATGCGTGGCATGGATCTACTGGGCCAACCGGCCGCCGGATCCATCCCGGCCTGCAGTAGATCCGCGCCATGCGTGGACAGGGTTTTCCCGGGAATCTCAGGCAAAGAAAAACCCCGGCCGAAGCCAGGGTTTTCAAGAATTGGCGTCCCCACGGGGATTCGAACCCCGGTCGCCACCGTGAAAGGGTGATGTCCTAGGCCTCTAGACGATGGGGACGCACGAAAACTTCAAGTTGTAGATCCTTCGACGGCCTAATGTCGAAGTGGTGGAGCCAAGCGGGATCGAACCGCTGACCTCCTGCATGCCATGCAGGCGCTCTCCCAGCTGAGCTATGGCCCCATGAAACTCCGGATGATCTGCCGGGAGCAGAGTCCGTTTTGAAACTGGCGTCCCCACGGGGATTCGAACCCCGGTCGCCACCGTGAAAGGGTGATGTCCTAGGCCTCTAGACGATGGGGACGCACGAAAAACTTCAAGTTGTAGAACCTTCGACGGCCTAATGTCGAAAGTGGTGGAGCCAAGCGGGATCGAACCGCTGACCTCCTGCATGCCATGCAGGCGCTCTCCCAGCTGAGCTATGGCCCCGTGTTACCGAGCCGCCTATCATACCTGCGTGTTCACGTTTGTGGAAGTCTTTTTTGAACTTTTTTCGTTCCGGTTCAACCGCAGCCACGAGGGCAGGGGAACCGCAACGCCACACCCTGAATACCGGTAGGCGGTGAACAAAAAAGACCCGGTTATCGGCCGGGTCCTCGTTGTTCGTGATGAGTGGCGTCCCCACGGGGATTCGAACCCCGGTCGCCACCGTGAAAGGGTGATGTCCTAGGCCTCTAGACGATGGGGACGCAATTCTCATCAATGTTCTTTAGCGACCTTTCGACGGCCTAATGCCGAAAGATTGGTGGAGCCAAGCGGGATCGAACCGCTGACCTCCTGCATGCCATGCAGGCGCTCTCCCAGCTGAGCTATGGCCCCACGTCGCTGAGGAGCGAAATAATAGCCTTGCCCCAGGGGGTTGGCAAGCATTTGTTGCACTTTTCTTCACGCGTGTTGCGAAGCCGATGTCAGTCGCCTGCGGCCGTGGTGTCGTCGGTCAGAGCGGCCAGGATCGGGCACTGGTCCAGCGCGCCATGGCCGGGGCAGGCGTCGACCAGCTGCGACAGCGCGATGTGCATGCGCTGCAGTTCGGCCATCCGTTGTGCGATGTCCTGCAGGCGGGCCTGCGCGGTGTCACGCACGCTGCCCATGTCCTGCTGGTGGTGATCACTGAGCGCGAGCAGTTCTCCGATTTCCTCCAGGCTGAAGCCCAGTGCCTTGGCGCGGCGGATGAAGCGCAGCCGGCGCAGATCCGGCTCGCCGAAGATGCGGTAACCCCCGGCCGAGCGCGCCGCCGTCGGCAGCAGCTGCTGCCGTTCGTAATAGCGGACCGTATCGATCGGCACGCCCGCCTGACGGGCCAGTTGTCCAATGTTCATGGCAGCTCTCCTGCGGATCCTGCCGGCCATTGTGAAGCCTGGAGTCTGGTCGAGAGTCAAGGCTTCAGCTCGGTGCGCGCATTCAGCCCACTTTGCAACTTTCTTCATAGCCCCGCAGATGGGCCTGTTCCTACCCTTCGCCTGAACCGGCCGTTCGATGGCCTGCAACGAACCGAGGAGGTGGTCTGTGGAGGGAGTCAGGAACGAAGCATTCGTAGAGGTTGCGGTGGTCGAATATCCGGGAGGGGACCCCTCCGCCGCCTCTGTGCTGGCCGAAATGGCCCACGTCGCCAACCGCCTGGCCCAACAGCAGCGCCGACCCTTCAAGCGTGTGCTTGTCACCCGCTGGATCGTTCCCGCCAGCCAGACCGGTGTACACCGCATCGCGGGTGCTGAAATGCTCGACGCCGCCATTCCCGCGGTGATCGCGGTTCCCGGCCAGATCAGCCCCGGAGCCTGTCTGCGCGCCGAGGAGGTCCTGCTGGACTGGTTGCGGGCCCATTATGACGGGGGCAGCCTGCTGGCTGCTGCCAGCGACGGGGTCGGTGTACTGGCCCGTGCGGGACTGCTGGCCGGAAGAACGGTCAGCGGCCCCGATCTGGGGCGACATCCAGGGTTGCAGGCGCAGGCGGTGAGCTGGGTGCCCAGTGAGCGGGCGCTGGTCGACGATGGCGATCTGCTGACGGTTGGCGGATCGCAGGCATGGCGTTTCCTCGGGCTGCGTTTGCTGTACCGGCTGCACGGGCAGGGCGTGGCGAGCGCGGTCGCGCAACAGCTCGGGATCGTCGTGCCCGCAGGAATCCAGCAGGATCTTGAGCGTTTCAGTGCCAACTTCGCCCACGGTGACCGCGATGTGCTGAAGGCCCAGCGCTGGCTGCATACCACTGCCGCACGAGGAGCCACTCTGGCCGCAATCTGCGAGGTTTCCGGATTGGAACCGCGCACCCTGCAGCGGCGCTTCCTCCGAGCGACCGGTCTGCGGCCGATCGAATACTGCCAACGGCTGCGCATTGCCAAGGCGCAGACCCTGCTGCAGCAGGGCGCAGGCATCGAGGAGGTGGCCTGGGGGGTGGGCTACGCTGATCAGAGCGCGTTCCGGCGTCTGTTCCTCCGCATCGTGGGCATGACACCGGCCAACTATCGCCGCCACGTCAACTGCAAGCGGCGGGAGCGACCGTTGATGCCGTCGGTGGCCGGAAGTCTGCGCGGCCTGCAGGCGTCCCCCGGAATGCAGTTGGGGCGGAGTGCGGCCTGACCATGGGGGGGCGGGCGAGCGCTTGCAACCTGGGCGTGACGCTTTGACCATGCAGGCAGTGGAACTTGAACAGGTGGGCTGATGTCGAGTGTTGGACCGGTACCGATGCCGGTGGTGTTGATCCTGATGTGCACGTTGCTGGCCATGATCGTTGCCCGTCTTTGGCCGCGCAGGGCAGTGGGAATGCCGCTGCCGTCGGCAGCAGGCATCGTGCTGGACATGCTGCTGATCGGCCTGCTGTGTGGTCGTGTCAGTTTTGTTGTGCTGAATTTCGCGCTCTATCGTTCGGAGCCCTGGAGCATTCTGCAGGTCACCGATGGTGGCTATCACCTGATGGTGGTGCTGGTGGCCGGGCTGTCGTGGGGATTATGGCGTCTGCGGCCGTGGCGTCAGTTGCGTGCACCGGTGCTGACGAGCGCACTGGTAGGCGTGTTGTTCTGGGTCGCTGGTGGCCAGTTGCTGTCGGCATGGGAGGAGCGGCAGATGCCGTTGCCGGCGCTGCAGGTGGCGGACCTTCAAGGCGATCGTATCGATCTGCAGCAGTTCCGCGGCAAGCCGCTGGTGCTGAATCTGTGGGCCACATGGTGCGGGCCCTGCCGGCGTGAGATGCCGGTGCTGGCGACGGCACAACAGGCACATGATGACGTGCAGTTCGTATTCCTCAACCAGGGTGAAACCCTGGATGAGGTCCAGGGTTTCCTGGCCGGCGAACGACTGATGCTGGGCAACGTGCTGCTGGATGATGACGCTGCTGCTTCCACCGTGCTCGGCGTTCAGGCATATCCTTCCACGCTCTTTTTCGACGCCGATGGGCGCCTGCGTGAACTGCACCTGGGCGAACTGACTGCGGCCGGCCTTGAACACAAACTGCGCCGGCTGCGGTAGCCTGCGCGGGCATCTCACTACGGAGTTCCCATGTTGTCGATTTCCCTGCGCACCGCCCCGGCGGTGCTCCTGCTGCCGGTCATGCTGGCATTGGCCGCCTGCAGCCAGGCACAGACGCCGCCGGGCAAGGCCGCCACGGCATCGGCGACGACTGCTCCGGCATCTGCCGCCAAGGGCGACCGTCCAGCGGTGCTGAAGGGCATCGAGAAGCACGGCTTCGAGGTCGTTGCCGAGTTCGATGCGCCGGACGGCCTGCGCGGTTTTGCTGGCGTGGTGGGAGGGCAGCAGCCTGCAGCGGCCTATGTCACGGCCGATGGCAAGCACGTACTGGTGGGCAGCCTGTTCGATGCCGAAGGTAATGATGTGGCTGCCGAAGCGGTCGAGAAGCTGGTTGCCGCACCGATGTCGGCCAAAATGTGGACCAAGCTCGAAGCCAGCGCCTGGGTACGTGATGGCAAGGCCGACGCGCCCCGCGTGGTCTATACCTTCAGCGATGCCAACTGCCCGTATTGCCACAAGTTCTGGGAGGCGGCCCGTCCGTGGGTCGACGCCGGCAAGGTACAGTTGCGCCACATCATGGTGGGTGTGATCCGCGAGGACAGTCCGGCCAAGGCCGCAGCCATCCTCTCCGCACGTGATCCGAGCGCGGCGCTGCTGGAGAACGAACACCAGTTCGACCGTGGCGGCATCAAAGCGCTGCCGAACATCAGCCGCGAGATCGCCGGCAAGCTCGACGCCAACCAGGTGTTGATGCTGGAGATGGGGTTCCAGGGCACCCCGGGCATCCTGTTCCAGGATGCACAGGGCCAGGTGCAGCGCCGGGCCGGATTGCCGCAGGGCGACGACCTGCAGACGGTGCTTGGTCCGCGCTGATCCACGCCTGCATGATGATGTAGACCACAGGCCCGCATGGTGACATGCGGGCCTGTTGCGTTCCTGCCACAGGCGAACACAACCGCTTGCGCATTGTCTGTTCGTCGTCACGTCTGAATCGTGACTGAGATCAAGCATCGTGCCTTGATTCCAATCAAGGCCAAAAGCGACAAACAGACTAGCCTTTGACGCATGGAATACAGCGTCAATGCGCGATGGATGCCGCGCTCGCCACGCCCTGATCAGGGTCGGCCGGCACAGCCATTCACGACACTCTCACTCTGTGCTTGTTACCCAGACCGCTGCGGTCGCCACCTCTCTGGCAGCGCGGCCTTGATGGAGTCGACATGGGTGCAGGCGGGGCAGTGTCATCGTCCTGTTGCCTGCCCTGCGCAGGCTGGCCGATGTCGTCGACGCAGTACCCGCATTTCCAGCAACGGCAACGCGAAGCCAGGGCGGCGCATGCATGCGCTCCGGAACCGTGATGCGAGTGTTCGTCAGGGGAGGATGCAATGCGTTTGGCCGTACTGAGTCTGGCATGCCTGGGGGCACTGGCGATCACGCCGGCGTACGCTCAACAGGGTGATGCAGAGGATGCGCAGGCATTGCGGCGCGAGATGGCCGCCATGCGCCAGGCGCTGGAACGCATGCAGCAACGGCTGGACCGGCTTGAGCAGCGCGATGCTGCGCCTGTGCAGGCAACAGCCGCGCCTGCAATGGCGCCGATGGCCTCTGCCGCCCCTTCCGACGTGATCCATCGCACCCAGGTGCCGGGTGTGGCGCAGCCGGTACTGCCGCAGCGCGATTCGGTCGCTGATCCGTCCACTGCGGCATCGCGACCGGACAGTGCGGCGGGCCCGACCGACCCGGATCTGAAGGGGTTCTTTGCCATACCCGGCACTGATACGGTGATCCGCATCGGCGGTTACGCCAAGCTGGATGCCATCGCCGATTCGCGCGCGGCCGGCGACGAGGATCAGTTCATTCCCTCGTCGATGCCGGTGGGCGGCAGCCACCGCGATGTCTCCAACTTCAACATCCACGCCAAGCAGACCCGCTTCAGCTTCGAGGCGCGGCGTCCAACCACGCACGGCAACCTGCGCTTCTATCTGGAGAACGACTTCTTCGGCAGCAGCGATGGCTACGAGTTCCGCCTGCGGCATGCGTATGGACAGCTCGGCAATACCTATGCCGGCTATGGCTACTCCAGCTTCATGGACCCGGACAGCCTGCCCGACACGCTGGACTTCGCCGGGCCGGGCGGCGCCGGCTATCTGCTGGTGGCCGGCATCCACCACAGCTTCACGATGGGCAAGGGCAACACGCTGACCGTGGCGGCCGAAGACCCGAAGACTGAACTTGCCGGTGCCAGTGATGAGCGGGCTGCGGTGAACCGTCTGCCGGACGTAACCGTGACCGCGCGCATGGAGCGCGACTGGGGCCACCTGCAGGTGGGCGCGGTGGCGCGCAGCCTGGCCTATGACGGCGATGGCGAGCGCGACCGGCGAATGGCCGGCGGCCTGCAGCTGAGTGGCTCGGCCTCGGTGGGCGAGCGCGACCTGCTGCTGTTCGGTGCGCTGGGAGGACGCGGCCTCAGCCGCTATACCGCCGACCTGACCGGCTCCGGGCTGGACGCGGTGGTCGGTGTCGATGGCCGCCTCGACGCGTTGGACCTGCACGGCGGCTTCGTCGGCTATACCCACTACTGGTCCGAGCTGTGGCGATCGAACCTGATCTTCGGCCAGCTGACCCTGGAGCGGAATGCCGCACTGGCGGCCGATGCCTTCCGGCAGAGCCGGTACGGCGTATTCAACCTGATCTGGAGCCCCGCGCCGTCCTGGACGATGGGCATGGAGCTGTTGTACGGCCGCCTGGAACAGCAGGGCGGCGCACGCGGCGACACGGTCCGGGTGCAGGGCAGCCTGCAATACAACTTCATCAAATAAGCGCCAGCGGTCGTACGCCAGCGTAACCGTCCCAACGCCCGGTTGTACCGGGCTCATGCCAGTACAGGAGATTGTCATGGCAGAAGCAAAGAAAATCGGGGTGGTCGGAGCCACCTTCCTCGTCGCCGGCAACATGATGGGCTCAGGCGTGTTCCTGCTGCCATCGAGCCTGGCCAAGATTGGTACCGCCTCGATCTGGGGCTGGTTGATCACTACCGCCGGTGCGCTGTTGCTGGCCTTCGTGTTCGCCAAGCTGGGCAAGCTGGCACCCAAGGCGGGCGGCCCGTACGCCTATGCGCGCGACTGGTTCGGGCCCTACATGGGCTTCCAGACCAACACCATCTACTGGTTCGCCAACTGGATCGGCAACGTCGCCATTCCGATCGCGGCAGTGGGCTATTTCAGCTACTTCTTCCCGATCCTGTCCGAGCCGCTGGTGCGCTGCATCGCGGTGCTGATCCTGGTGTGGGCGCTGAGTTTCGCCAACGTGATCGGTCCGGCGTTCGTCAGCCGGGTGCAGACCGTCACCACCAGTTTTGCGCTGGTGCCGATCCTGGGCATCGCCATCTTCGGCTGGTTCTTCTTCGATGCCGACATTTTCAAGGGCGCCTACAACGTGTCCGGCGAATCGAACTTCGGCGCGATCTCCAGCGCCGCGGCGCTGACGCTGTGGGCCTTCATTGGCGTCGAGTCGGCCTCGGTCACCGCTGGTGTGGTCGAGAACCCGGAAAAGAACGTGGCCCGCGCCACCCTGGCGGGTGTGTTCCTGGCCGCCATCGCCTACATCGCCAGCTCCTCGGTGATCATGGGCATGGTGCCCAATGGCGAACTGCAGACTTCCGATGCGCCGTTCGCACTGGCTGCGGCCAAGGCCGTCGGTGGCTGGGGCGGTGCGCTGGTCAGCCTGTGTGCCTTCATCGGCGCTGCCGGTTCGCTGGGCGGCTGGATCCTGCTGACCGCGCAGAGCGCCAAGGCGGCCTCCGATGACGGCCTGTTCCCGAGCATCTTCAGCAAGACCAACAAGGACGACGTACCGGTCAAGGGCGTACTGATCGTGGCCGTGCTGATGACCTTGGCGGTGCTGGTCACTTCCACCTCGGAAACCGCGTCGGCACAGTTCGACGTGATCACATCGGCGGCGGTGGTGCTGACCCTGCTGCCCTACATCTACTCGTGCGTGGCCTGCTACTTCGTGGTCGAGCGCTCGCACACCCTGGTCCACACCGGTGCGTTCTGGACCCTGACCAGCCTGACCGTCGTTTACTGCCTGTGGGCGATCTACGGCTCGTCGGGAACCATCGTGCAGTACGCGTTCCTGTTCGTGCTGTTCATCACCGTGTTCTATCCCTTCTTCAGCGAGGAGCGCCGCCAGCAGCGGCAGCGCGCCCGCGAGGCCTCGGCGATCAGCGCCGGCGCCCAGCGTTCCTGAGTTAGACAAGGAGAATCAACGTGTACTTCAAGTCCCTGGACTACCCGGTCATTGTCATCGACAACGACTACGAGTCGCCGCGCATCGGCGGCATCCTGATCCGCGCCCTGGTGGAAGAGCTGCGCAGCAACGACCAGCGCGTGCTGTGCGGCCTGAACCTGGACGATGCCCGTGCCGGTGCCCGCACCTACGTGGCGGCGTCGGCGGTGCTGATCTCGATCGATGGCAGCGAAGAGGTGGATGGCGAGTTCCAGCGCCTGACCGCCTTCCTGCGCGAGCAGAGCGCGCGCCGCGCCAACCTGCCGGTGTTCCTGTACGGCGAGCGCCGCACCATCGAGAAGGTGCCGAGCAAGCTGCTCAAGTACATTCACGGCTTCATCTTCCTGTTCGAAGACACCAAGAGCTTCATCTCGCGACAGGTGATGCGCGCGGCCGAAGACTACATGAAGAACCTGCTGCCGCCGTTCTTCAAGGCGCTGATCCATCACGCGGCCGAGTCGAACTATTCCTGGCATACGCCGGGCCATGCCGGCGGCGTGGCGTTCACCAAATCGCCGGTCGGCCGTGCATTCCATCAGTTCTACGGCGAGAACACCCTGCGCAGCGATCTGTCGATCTCGGTGCCGGAGCTGGGTTCGCTGCTCGATCACACCGGCCCGATCAAGGACGCCGAGAACGAGGCGGCACGCAACTTCGGTGCCGACCATACCTTCTTCGTCACCAACGGCACCTCCACCGCCAACAAGATCGTCTGGCACGGCACAGTGGCCCGCGGCGACGTGGTATTCGTCGACCGCAACTGCCACAAGTCGCTGCTGCACGCGCTGATCATGACCGGCGCGGTGCCGGTGTACTTCACCCCCAGCCGCAACGCGCATGGCATCATCGGCCCGATCAGCCTGGACCAGTTCACGCCCGAGTCGCTGCAGCAGCGTATCGCCGCCAACCCGCTGGCCAGCAAGGCCTACAAGGCCGGCTCCAAGCCGCGCATCGCAGTGGTGACCAACTCCACCTACGATGGCCTGTGCTACAACGCCGAGAAGATCGCCGACGAGATCGGCAGCGCGGTGGACTTCCTGCATTTCGACGAAGCCTGGTACGCCTACGCTGCGTTCCATCCGTTCTACGAGAACCACTACGGCATGGCCAAGGGCAAGCCGCGCGAGCAGGATGCGATCATCTTCACCACGCATTCCACGCACAAGCTGCTGGCCGCGTTCTCGCAGGCCTCGATGATCCACGTGCGCAACTCGGCGCAGCGCAACCTGGATGCCGAGCGCTTCAACGAGTCGTTCATGATGCACACCTCGACCAGCCCGCATTACGGAGTGATCGCGGCCTGTGATGTGGCCTCGAAGATGATGGAAGGCGACGCCGGCCGTTCGCTGGTGCAGGAAATGCATGACGAGGCGATCGCGTTCCGCCGCGCGATGCTGCATGTCCGCGATGACCTCGGCCGCGACGACTGGTGGTTCAGCGTGTGGCAACCGACCCAGGTCGAGCGCAGTCTGGACAAGGGCGATACGCCGGCACCGATGGTGGCCAAGCGCGAGGAGTGGTACCTGCAGCCGGATGCGCACTGGCACGGCTTCGAGAACCTGGTGGATGACTATGTTCTGATCGACCCGATCAAGGTGACCCTGCTGACCCCGGGCCTGGCGATGGACGGCAGCATGGGCAAGCTGGGCATTCCGGCGGCGGTGCTGAGCAAGTTCCTGTGGGGCCGCGGCATCACCGTGGAGAAGACCAACCTGTACTCGGTGCTGTTCCTGTTCTCGATGGGCATCACCAAGGGCAAGTGGAGCACCCTGGTCACCGAACTGATGGCGTTCAAGGAACTGTACGACCGCAACGCGCCGCTCAGCCAGGCACTGCCGACGCTGGCCGCCGACTACCCGAATGCCTACGCCGGTTGGGGCCTGCGTGACCTGTGCGACGCGCTGCATGCGTTCAACCAGGAATTCGCGGTGGCCAAGGTGATGCGCGAGATGTACGTGGATCTGCCGACGCCGGTGATGACCCCGGCCGATGCCTACAACCACCTGGTGAAGGGCGAGATCGAGCGGGTCGACATCGAGCAGGTCAGTGGTCGCATCGCCGCGACCATGCTGGTGCCGTACCCGCCGGGCATTCCGACCATCATGCCGGGCGAGCGCTTTGGCGACAGCGATGAGCCGATCATCCAGTCGCTGCGCATCGCCCGTGAGCAGAATGCCCGCTTCCCGGGCTTCGAGTCGGACGTGCACGGGCTCATCATCGAGAACGACGGCGATGTGACCTCGTACAAGGTGGAGGTACTGAAGGCCTGACCGGCGACGGTCTGCCCTTCGGCGAACGATGGATACCGCGCGCGAGCAACGCATCCTGAAGTTCTCGATCGGGGTCACCATCGCGGTCAGCGTGGTCGGCTTCAGCGGTGGCCTGCTGGTGGGATCGCAGGCCATCCTGTTCGACGGTGTGTACAGCCTGGTCGACGTTGCCCTGACCCTGGTGTCGTTGTCGGTGCTGCGGCTGGTGGCGCGGGAACAGAGCCCGCGCTTCCAGTACGGCTACTGGCACCTGGAGCCGATGGTCGAGGCGCTGGGCGGTGTGATCCTGTCGCTGGCCTGCGTGTATGCGCTGGCCAACGCGGTGATCGGTTTGACCACGGGCGGACACGAGGTGAAATTCGGGCCCGCGCTGTGGTGGGCGGCGCTGCTGAGTGCCAGCAACCTGGCGATGGCGGCGTTCGTCGCCCAGCGGGCGCGGCGCCTGCGCTCGGCGCTGTTGTGGCTGGATGTACGGGGCTGGCTGCTGGGTGGCTTGATGAGCCTGGCGGTAGTGCTGGCCTTCGTACTGGCCCTGGTCCTGCATGGCGGTGAGTGGCACCACTGGGTGCCGTACCTGGATTCGATCGTGCTGGCATTGATCAGCCTGGCGGTACTGCCGGTACCGGCGCGCAGTGCGTGGAAGGCCATGCGCGAAGTACTCCAGGTGGCGCCGGATGATCTGGACCGGCGCGTGCAGCAGGTCATGCAGGCATTCGTGGCCGAGCGTGGCTATGCCGGTTTCACCAGCCACGTGGCGAAGATGGGGCGGATGCGCTTCATCGAAATCCATGTGCTGACCGATCCGGCTACGCCCTTGGGCTCGGTGGGCGAGGTCGATGCGATGCGTGACGAGATCGCGGTCAGGCTGGATGCTCGGGGCAGCACGTTCTGGCTGACCATCGATTTCACCGCAGACCCGGCGTGGACGTGACCACGCTTCTGTAGAGTCGAGATTGCTCGACTGCTTTTCGTCAGCGGAAGTCGAGCAGGCTCGATTCCACGGGATCGCGTGATCGTTGCGCGTGGCAGACCGGTCTGTTGCACCGGATCCGTTTGACCTCAACCGGGGTTGAGGTCACAGACTGCCGGCAACCCCCACGAGGCGCGCGGCATGAACCTGCTGACCACACCGGACTTCAGCCATGGCCTGCTGGAGCTGTTCAATCCACCGGGCCTCTACGATCCTTCGGCCAACGGCTACTCACACGTGGCGGTGGTGCGCCTGCCGGCACGGGTGATCCACGTGGCCGGGCAGGGCGGTGAAGATGCGCAGGGCCGTCTCTCGCCCAGCTTCGAGGACCAGGTCGGGCAGGCGCTGGACAACCTGCAGACCGCGCTGCGCTCGGCGCAGGCAAGCCTGGTTGATGTGGCGCGGTTGCGCATCCTGGTGGTCGGCCACGATGAGGACCGGCTGGGCATCATTGCCCACCAGGTGCGGCGACGCTGGCCGAATCGTGCGGCGCCCACCTGCACGCTGATCCCGGTGCCGCGACTGGCGCTGGACGGCATGCTGTTCGAGATCGAGGCGGAGGCCTACGCCGCCTAGCGCAGGTAGTACTCCACCGGCACCACCAGTTCCTGTGGTGCCTTCAGTTCATCGGGAATGGGTGGTAGCGGCTGCGCGCGACGGAAGGTCTGCAGCGCAGCGTCATCGAGCATCGGCTGGCCACTGGACTGTTCCAGCCGCAGAGCCAGCAGGCGGCCTTCGCGGTCGATGCTGGCCCTGACCCAGGCAGTGCCCTGCTGCCGGCGCGAGCGTGCGGCGGCAGGGTAATAGCGGTAACGCTCCAGCCGTGCCATCAGGCGGGCTTCCCACTGGTCGCTGGCGGCGCCGGCCTGGAAGTCCGCCGGTGGCGAGTCTGGAGCGGGCGGAGCGGCCGTGATCGATGCCGGTGCGGGACTGGCATCGGTCGCGGCCGCCGGCGGGGCGACCGGCAGCGGCGTTCGACCCGTCCCGCCCGTTTCGCTGGCGGCCAACTCGCCCTCGCGCGCGGCGGTGGGTTTCGGTGGCGAGGGCGACTTTGCCGGTTGCGATGCGCGCGCCTGCTGCGCCTGGCTGGGGGCGTCGGCCTGGCGCTCCTCTACGGGCTGTGGCGGCGTGGCCGGCGCCAGCAGGCGCAGGCTGATGCGCACGTCCTGCTCCGGCGGCGGCAGCATCGGCGGCGCTGCCACCCAGTGCACCAACAGCAGCAAGGGCAGCAGGTGCAGGACGGCGGTGATCGCGATCGCCTGCCAGTGTTGGCCGCGCTCACTCATCGTCCAGCACCCACAGCAGATCGGCATCCGCCGCATCCACGGTTTCACCCGGCGAAGCCAATGCGATCACCAGCGCAGGCGTAGCCGGTGACAGGTAGCCCGGTACCCCGGTACCGCGCAGTACATGCCAGCGCCCCGCTACCAGCAGCGCCGGCGCGGGCGCATCGAGCAGCACCTGTGCCATGCGTGTGTCGCGGGCCTGTTGCACGGCCAGCATCCCTTCCAGCATCGGTGCTGCGTCTGCGTGCTGGGCCAGCACCACCGCCGACAGGCGCTGGCGGGCAGCGGCCACCGGGAACCGTACGCCCTTGGTGGACGCGAGCAGCGCGTTGACCTCGGCACGCGACAGGTTGCCGCCGAACAGCGGCGTGCCTGCATCGGCAGCATCCTGTACCAGCCCGCCATACGCGGCCCACGGCCAACGCGTATCCCATTCCAGCAGTTCCTGCAGGCGTGCACCTTCGGCCTGGTTGCCCTTGGCCAGCCAGCGCTGCACCCGCTGCAGGCGTGGCTGGCGCTCGCTGGCGATCATTTCCAGCACCAGCGAACCCTGCGGGCGCCGCCGCTGCAGCGCCTGCAGCAGCCAGCGCTGGGCGGCGTGGTCTCCGGCGAGGTCATGGCGCTCACCCAGCATCAGCCTCCGGGCGTCCGCCGCACGCGCCACGAACGCGGCTTCGTCCAGGTGCCGGCCGTTGGCCAGGTCGATCACTGAGCCAGGCATCGACTGCGCGCTGGCCACGGTCGCCAGCGCGAGCAGGCATACGGGCAGCCAGCGACGGCTAGAACGCCACATTGACGCCCATCGAGACGGTACGGCCACGGCCGTTGCCGCGGTCCAGGATCGGGCTGAAGATGCTGTCGATCGAGGCATTGTTGTCATAGGCCTTGTTCTGCAGGTTTTCGATGTTCAGCCACAGCGTGGTGTTGGCCTGGGGCTTGAAGCTGGCGTAGAAGTCGAGCAGCACGCCGGTGCCGCCGGTCTTGCGGGTCTGGAAGAAGTCGTAGCCTTCCTCGGTCGGCCCGGAGTACTCGGCGCGCAGGCCGGCCTGCACGCGCTGCTGCCACCAGCGGCCGCCCACGTCCAGCGTCCAGTAGCGGTCGGGCAGGGCGGTGATGTCTTCCAGGTTGACGAACTCGATGGCCGGCGCACTGGTGTGCGAGCGGGTCCAGCTCAGCGTGGCGTGGTAGTGCTCGCTGGCGTAATGCGCTTCCAGTTCGATACCGCGCATGCGCACCACGCCGGGGTGGTTCATCCAGCGCGTGGTGGTGCTGAAGTCGTCCACGTCCAGCGCATCGGTCCAGGCAGTGAGTTGCGGATCGCTGTCGATCGGCACCACGAACGGTTCCACTTCCGGCGGATGCACGATCAGCAGGTACTGCGGCTTGATGTAGTCGCGGATGCGGTTGTCGAAGCGGGTGATCCGCAGCTGTGCCAGGTCACCGTCGACCAGCAGCGAGTCGGTGCTGAGGTTGGCACCGAACTGCAGGTTGCGCGAGCGCTCGCGGCGCAGGAACGGGTTGGCGCCCACGCCATCGGCGTCGCTCATGCCTTCCAGCGGGATCTTCTCGAAGAACATCTCCTGCACCCGCGGCGGGCGGGAAGTACGCGAGGCTTCTGCGAACAGTTGCAGCCAGTCGGTGGCTTGCCAGGATACCGCCAGGCTGGGGCTGAGTGCGCGCTCGGTGCGACGCACGTCGATGCCGCCGCCATTGATCTCCGCGCACTGGCCGGGCACATCCGAGCACACCGGGATGTGGCCACGGATGCCGAAGCGGTCCTGGCGCAGGCCGGCGGTCAGCGCGTAGATGTCGTACTGCAGCTCCAGAGTGCTGAACACGCTGTCCAGCTGGCTGCGACCTTGCGGGTTGGCACCGCGCAGGACGGGGGTGTCGGCCACATAGATGTCCGATTGGTGCTTGATGCCGGTGTTCCAGCGCGCCTGCAGTGCCCCGATGTCGAAGCGGCTGGTGTTGTCCACGGTCCAGCTGCTCAGGCTGCTGTGGGTGCGGCGACCGATGTAGCTGGAATCCTCCACTGGCGGATAGAACAGCCGGGTCTTGTTGCCGGCGAAGGTTGCACGCAGGTCGATCCACGGCGAATAGGGTGTGTAGTGGTAGCTGGCGCGCTGGTTGCGCGCGGAAATCTGCCACGGATAGTTGTGGTAGAAGTCGTTTTCGTAACGCATGTGGCTCAGGTTCAGCCGGTGCTGGTCGCTGGGCTGCAGGCGTGCTTTCAACAGCCAGCTGCTGGGCTGCTGGCTGCCCGGGTCGGCGTTGTTCTTCTGCCCACGCGCGGTTGCGTATTCGCTGCTGCGGCTGCTGCTGGCAGCCGCCAGCAGGCCGAACTGGCGGTCGCCACCCTCTTCACTGTGGCGCCAGGCACCGGCGAAGGTACGGCCGCTGCCGTAGCCGTTGTTGCCGTGGCGATAGCCTGCACGCAGGCCCCAGTCACGGCGCTCATCGAGCAGATCGTCGATATCCAGCGTGCGGAAGTTGGCACTGCCGGCCAGCGTGCCCGCGCCATCACCACCGGCGACCGCACCGCGCTGCACGTCCACGCCGGCCAGCAGGAAAGGATCGACATAGGCGAACGGACCGCCCGAGCCATGCCCGGCATTGTTGCGGAAGGTCTGGGTGACACCGTCGATCATGGTGTTGACCCGGCCGGCACCGGTCATGCCGCGGATGTTGACCTGCAGGCCCGGCTGGCTGCGCGAATGGAAGCTGTGGGTGCCGGGCATCGAGCGCAGCAGGCTGTTGCCTTCCTGGCGTTCGGCCATCGCCACGCGCTCGCTGCCGACCGTGGGCGCAAAGCCATCGCGGGTGGCCGGTACATATTGGCTGGCGCCGGCACCCGGCGCCTGGCCGTGCGTGGTTGTGCCCTGCACCCGCAGCGGGCCGGTGCGGCGGCTGCCATCGGTACGTTCAGCCGGCGCCGGTTCCAGGGCGGCACGACGCGCATCCACGAAGCGCGGGCGCAGGCCGCTGCCCGCCAGCAGGCGCGTCAGGGCCTGCGCATCGTCGAAGTCACCGCGCAGCGCAGGCGCCGAATGACCGGCAGGCAGCGCCGCGCCGATCACCAGATCTACACCGGTCAGCCGGCTGTAGGCGTCCAGCGCGGCGGCCAGTGGCTGGGCGGGAAGATCGTAGCTTCGAGTGGCGGCCTGCGCGTGGGCGCTGTCTGGCAGCAGTGGAACGGTGCTGGCGCAGGCCAGCGACAGGGCGAGGACAAGGGGGCGGGGGCACAGCATCGGGGGCTCCAGGGGCTGACGCAGAGCGTCGTCATCCTGGGTAGACGCGGTGATGGGCCCAATGTCAGGGTGCATCGCGCTGCTCCTCGCGCGGCGGCAACCACACCTGCATGCCCGCGCCGATACGCAGTACACGCACATGCAGCTGCGCGGCGAGCTGGTCGCGGTTGCTGGCGGCACCATCTGCATTGCCCAGTAGGGTGACCGGCCGTTGGCGAAGCCGTGCACCGACGATCCAGGTATGTCCGCCATGCCAACGGTCCAGCCCCTGGGTGACGTCGGCAAGCGGCGCCGAAACCCAATGCAGGCGCCGTTCGCGCCAGGCCAGGGTGCTGTCGTCTGCCGGATGTGCTGCAGCAGTCGCTTGTCCGTTGAAGCGTATCTGCTGCCCCTCACTGGCCTGCACGCTGGCGGTACCGCTTTCTACACGGACGCTGTGCTCGGTGACCGTGACCACGCTGTTGTCGCCCTGCACGGCCAGATCAAACGCGGTTCCCAGCGCAGTGACCGTGCCCTGTGGAGTGTGTACCTGGAATGGCCGGTCGGCATCGGCGGCGACCTTGAACCAGGCTTGCCCCTGCTGCAGCTGCAACTGGCGGCGCTGTGCATCGACGCGCACATGCACTTCGCTGCCCGGTGACAGCAGGACGTGCGAACCGTCTGGCAGGGCTTCATCACGGATCTCGCCTGCAGCAGTGCGCAGTACCTGCGCAGCGGGTGGCGAGGCGGTGCGGCTGTACAGGCCGAGCGCGCACAGCAGCAGTACCGCAATGCCGGCCTCGCCCAGGCGCCGCCGCTGCCGCCGTTGCTGTTGCCGTTGAAGACTGGGCAAGGTGGCACCGGCCTGCCACAGCTGCTGCAGATGCTGGTACTGCGCAACATGGCGCGAATCGGCCTGGCACCACTGGTCGAACGCGTTCTCGTCGCGGGTGCCATCGTGTCCATCCAGCCACCAGCGTGCGGCTTCGCGCGCGATCGCGTCCTGGCTCATGCGCCGGGCACCTGCTGCAGGGCGACGAGGGCGCGCAGCAGATGGCCGTGCGCGGTCTGCCGGCTGATGCCGAGCTGGCGCCCGATCTCGGCAAGCGCCAATTGTTCAACCCGCGCCAGCAGGAACACCTGGCGCGAGCGCGGTGGCAGCGCGGCGACGATCGCGTCGAGGTGGCGCAGCTGTTCGGCGTCGAGCAGTCGCTGCTCGGGCAGTGGTGCAGGATCGGCGATGGCCTGCAACTGCGTGTCATCCAGTACCTCTTCGCGACGGCGCTGGCGCTGCCGGTAGTGATCCGCGATCAGGTTGTGGGCGACGCGGTACAGATAGGCGCGGCCGTTGCTCAGCAGGCCGCTGGCGGCGACTTTGACGACACGCAGCCAGGTTTCCTGGACGACGTCATCGGCGTCGCTGCGTTGCGGGAGTTTGCGGCGGACATGGGCGTGCAGCGGCCGGTAATGGGCCGCGCACAGCTGCGCGACATCCGTCGGTTCGACAGGCGTGGACACGGGGCGGGCGACAACTGGGAAAGGGAACAGCCCGCGGCGGCAAGGGCAGCGGCTGCACCTTACAGCAAAAGAGAATCATTTGCATCAATGGCGCGAGGCACGGCACGCATGGGTCACCGCGGCGTCAGCGCGGACGATAGTCGCAGTGGATCTGCAGGGCTTCGGTGGCGTTGTGATGCAGCTCGAAGCCGCACTGCTGCAGGCTGCGCTTCACCTGCACGACGGCTTCGGAATGACGGGCAACGCGACGATCCTGCCAGCGCGGTGGGGTGAACACGCCCAGGGGCAGCAGCCGCAGCCGCTTGCCGTGCAGTACCAGTGAGACATCGACATGACGGCCATCGATGTCGTGGCCGTTGGCACCGAAAATGGCATCGATCTCATCGCGGCGTTGCGGGTAGCAGGTGCGGAATGCTGCGATGCCGAGCCGTCGTACCGCGCGGCGGAAGCCGCCGAGACGGCTGTGGCCGGGTTCGAAGCCACGGGTGAGCAGCAGGCGCAACCCGGCAGGCAGCATCGCCTGCGCGTCGAGCAGGCGTTGCAGTACCTCTTCTTCCAGTTGGATGCGGGTGGAGGGCCAGCGCGGGGCGATGAGCAGTCCGTGGTGGTTGCCGCGTTGCAGGGTCAACATGCGTGAAGCTTCGCACGCGGGCGAACAGCCGCGGTAGTGCCGGCCGCTGGCCGGAAGATCCGGATGCCGGCCAGCGGCCGGCACTACCATCGGGTCAGATGTCGCGGTACTGGATCTGCGAAGCCAGTACCCGCAGGCCATCGGCATTGCTGGACAGGATGCGCTCTTCGCCGACACCTTTCTGCCGTTTCAGCTGGAAGCCCTGATCGGCAGGCAGCTGTGCGGCAATGGCGTCCATGCGTTGCAGGGCATCGGGGCCGCTGCAGTCGAAGTGGCCCCAGTGGGCGCCATCGCGGTGGATCTGCAATCGGTAGTTCATTGCGGTGTCTCCGGCAGATCCTGCAGCCAATGGTCGAACATCGCGGTGGCGGCCGCTGCCAGCGGTGCGCCATAGCGACGCGCCTGCGCACGCAGGTCGTTGGGATCGATGCCGGCCTGGGCCAGCTCCAGCGTGTGGCCGATCAGCCAGCGCTCGAACTGGCGGGCATCCAGTTCCGGGTGGCATTGCAGGGCCAATGCGTGGCTGCCGATGGCGAACGCCTGGTGACGGCAGGCCGGCGTGCTGGCCAGGCGGCGTGCGCCGGCCGGAAGTTCGAACGCCTCACCATGCCAATGCAGTACCGGAATGCCCTGCAGGGACTGCAGCGGAGAACGCTGGCCTTCATCGGTCAGCAGCAGTGGCGCAAAGCCGATTTCCTTGCCACCACTGGGAGCGACACTGGCACCGAGTGCCCGCGCCATCAGCTGTGCACCCAGGCAGATGCCCAGGGTCGGCCGCTGCCGCTGCAGCCGGCGCTGCAGCAGGGCAATGCTGTCGTTGACGAAGGGGTAGGTCCCTGTGTCATTGGCACTGATTGGACCGCCCAGCACGACCAGCAGGTCGGCGGTTTCGGCGTCATCGAGCGCATCGACGCCGGCCTGCAGCAGCTGCAGCTGCCAGCCTTGCGCCAACAGCAGTGGCTGCAGGGTGCCGAGGTCTTCAAAGCCAACGTGCTGCAGGACAACCGCGTGCTTCATGCCGGGGCTCCGCTGTTCGGCCAGTAGAAGCTGTCCGGGGTGGCGCGGGCGCCGAAAATGGCCTGGCCGACGCGGACCACGGTGGCACCTTCCTCGATGGCCACTTCGAAATCACCGGACATGCCCATCGACAGCTGCGACAGGTCCAGGTCGGGCGGGGCGGTGCGTTGCAGCTGGTCGCGCAGTTCGCGCAGGCGCACGAAGCAGGCGCGCACGCGCTCGACGTCGGGGGTGAAGATGGCCAGGGTCATCAGGCCGCGCACGCGCAGGCGATCGAAGGCTGGCAGCTGTTGCACGAAGGCCTCGACCGCGTCGGGTTCCAGTCCGTACTTGCTGGGTTCGGCCGAGGTGTTGACCTGCACGAACACATCCAGGGTGCGCTCTTCCAGTTGCAGGCGCTGCTGCAGGGCCTCGGCTACGCGCAGGCTGTCCAGCGCCTGGAACTCGCTGGCAAAGCGCGCCACGTAGCGCGCCTTGTTGGTCTGCAGATGGCCGATCACCGACCAGTGCACGCCCAGGTCGGCCATCGCTTCGGCCTTGCGTTGTGCCTCCTGCACCTTGTTCTCGCCAAGTTCGTGGCAGCCTGCGGCCACCGCCATGCGGATGCGGGCTTCATCGACGGTCTTGCTGACCGGCAGCAGGCGCACGCTGGCCGGGTCCCGGCCGACGCGGGCGCAGGCATCGGCGATGCGTTGGCGCACCGTGACCAGGTTGGCGGCGATCTGTTCAACGGACTGGGCGACGGGCCAGTCGGCGGCGGCAAGGGGCATGCGGGCACCTCCAATGCAGGGCGGCCAGGGTGGGATACACTGGCACAGGACAAGAGATATTTTGGCATAGGACAAAATGAAAATCACCGGGCACAGTGCCGAGTCGATCTTCGACAGCATCCGTGAGGGCATCGGCGAGGGCCGCCTGCCGGCCGGCAGCGTGCTGCCGCCGGTGCGTGAACTGGCCGAGCAACTGGGCGTGAACCGCAACACCGTGGCCGCTGCCTACAAGCGCCTGGATGCGGCGGGCCTGGCCAGCACGGCGGGCCGCCGCGGCACGGTGGTGCGTGGCCTGCCGCCGCCGCTGGCGCGCGAGGGCAGTACGCCCGGGCTGGCGCTGCAGGACCTGGCCGGTGGCAATCCGGATCCGCGCCTGCTGCCGAACCTGCGCCTGGCCCCGGCCGCACCGCGGCTGTATGGCGTGGGCACGGTCGACCCGAGGTTGCAGGCGCTGGCGCGCGCCTCGCTGGATGCGGACTGCCCGGCGGGTTATGCGCTGGAGCTGACCCATGGCGCGGTCGATGGCATTGAACGCCTGCTGGCGGCCTGGCTGCTGCCGGGGGATCGCATCGCGGTGGAGGATCCGTGCTTCCTCGGCAGCCTCAATGTGCTCAATGCCGTGGGCCACGCGCCGTTGCCGGTGGCGGTGGACGCGCATGGCATGCAGGTCGAATCACTTCGGCAGGCGCTGGAGGGCGGTGCACGCGCGGTGCTGCTGACCCCGCGTGCGCACAACCCGACCGGGGCCAGCCTGGATGCGAAGCGGGCACGGGCGTTGCGCCAGCTGCTGGCGGCCTACCCGCAGGTGGCGGTGCTGGTCGACGATCATTACGCGCTGCTTTCGCAGCAGGCCTACCACTCGGTACTGCCGCTGGATGGCCGGCGCTGGGCGCTGTTGCGTTCGTTGTCCAAACCGCTCGGCCCCGACCTGCGCCTGGCCTGGTTGGCCTGCGATGAAGAAACCGCGATGCGGTTGCGGCTGCGATTGGCGTCCGGCACCGGCTGGGTCAGTCATCTGCTGCAGGATGCGGCGACGTCGGTGCTGGCGTCGGCAACGCAGCGGACGAAGATCGCCTCGGCAGGTGAGCGTTACCAGCAGCGCCTGCAGTCGCTGCAGGAGTTGCTGCGCGCGCGTGGCATGCCGACGCCGCTGCCAATGGAGGGATTGAACCTGTGGCTGCCGTTGTCGGCTGACAGCCATCCTCAGGTGCTGGCACTGGCTTCGCGCGGATGGCATGTGCGGGCGGGCGAAGTGTTCGCGGTGGCGGCGCCGGGACATGGCCTGCGCATCACCTGTGCGGCGCTGGGGACGACGCAGCTGCGGCAGCTGGCCGATGACCTGGCGGCCGTGTGCGGGGTGTAGCGTCGAGCATGGCTCGACGCTACAGAAGCCGATCAGGGCGCGGCGTTGGCGCCAGGGCGCACGTAGTAGGACTGGCCGCTGTCATCGACGAACATCAGCTCCGGCTTGCCCTGCCAGGAGGTGAGCATGGCGCCGGTGTTGTTCTGGTGCTTGACCATCAGGCTGGCGCCGCGATCCGGGTTGGCGACGACCTTGAATACTTCGGTAGTGCCGGTGGCATCGTCGAGGGTGAGCAGGGCTTCGCCGCCGCGGTCGCTGGTGCCATAACCACCACGCTCGGAACCGTCGGGGCCAAGCAGGATCAGGCCAGACAGTGCCGTGGCACGCGGCCCCTGGGTGCGGCCCTGGCTGAGCGGGTCGGGGACCGGTGCGCCGAGGATGACCCGCGGCTGGCCGCTTGCATCGTGGATGACCAGGCCGCGTGCTTCGATGATGCGCTGTGGCGATTGGCTGCGATGCAGGTTCCAGGCGGTCCAGCCGGAAACAAGCAGGGCGAGGGTGGAGACCACCAGTGTGGTCAGCAGCAGCGCACGGGGCATCGGGTGGTCCTTCCTTGGATGTGCCGACGATAGCGGATGCAAAAGGGGATGGGTAGAGTCGACTGTCAGTCGACTGCTGTTCGATCAGATCACGGAGATTCCCGCGCTGGCGCGCGCAAGTCGACTGACAGTCGACTCTACCTCTACCTGCTCGACATCACCCAGTGGCCGTTACACGGTGATTCCCGGCGTCAGTGGAAATCGCGGCTGTGGCTGCGCAGTCCCTGCAGCAGTTCATCCAGGCAGTGCATGCGTTGCACGATGACGTGCTGGACGCCATCGACGCGTTCCAGGCGACCATCGATCTGCATCAGCTGGGTATCGACCAGCACCCGGTGCTGGCGATCGGCCAGGTGCCGCCAGACCACGGCGTTGACCATGCCGGTTTCATCCTCGAGCGTGAGGAAGGTGACACCGCTGGCGGTCTGTGGGCGCTGGCGCATGCGTACCAGGCCGGCGATGCGCACGCGACGGCCATGGCCATGGCTCGCCAGTTGCGCGGCATCCAGGCAGCCACGGCTGCGCAGCTGCACGCGCAGGAACGAGATCGGATGGCGGCCGAGGGTGGTGCCGGTGCTGCGATAATCGGCCTGCATGTCCTCCCAGGCGCTGGGCAGGGGCAACGGCACGCGGGCTTCGGCGGTGGCGCGGGCCTGGTCGAACAGCGGCAGCCGGTTTTCCACGCCGGAGATATCCCAGCGTGCACGATGGCGATGGCCACTGAGCCCACGCAACGCACCGGCATCGGCCAGCAGGCCCTGCTGGCGGCGGTCCAGGGCGGTGCGCTGGCACAGGTCGCCGACATCGTCGAACGGGCGCCGCGCACGTTCGCGCATGATGGCCTGCACGGCGGGCTCGTTGCAGCCATCGACCAGGCGCAGGCCGAGCCGGATCGCGGCTGCGCCCCTGCTGAAATCCAGGGTGCAGTCCCAGTCGCTGTGGCGCACGTCCACCGGCAGCACGCGGATGCCGTGCCGGCGCGCGTCCTGCAGCAGCTGGTCGGGGCTGTAGAAGCCCAGCGGCTGGCTGTTGATCAGGCTGGCGGTGAACGCGGCCGGGTGATGGCACTTCAGCCAGCAGCTGTTATAGGTCAGCAGGGCGAAGCTGGCGGCGTGGCTTTCCGGGAAACCGTAATCACCGAAGCCCTTGATCTGCTCGAACAGGTGCTCGCCGTACTCGCGGCTGAAGCCGTTCTTCAGCATGCCGGACAGCAGCTTCTCGCGATGCGGCTCCAGGCCGCCACGGCGTTTCCATGCGGCCATCGAGCGGCGCAGGGCATCGGCCTGGCCCGGCGTGTAGCCGGCCGCTTCCACCGCCAGCTGCATCACCTGTTCCTGGAACAGCGGCACGCCCAGCGTGCGTGCGAATACGCGTTCCAGCTGCGGTGGGTAGAGCGGGTTGTCCGGGTCGTTCAACGCGTCCGGTCCCTGTTCGCGCAGGATCCGGCGCCGCTCCAGATAGGGGTGCACCATGTCGCCCTGGATCGGGCCAGGGCGCACGATCGCCACCTCGATCACCAGGTCATAGAACGTGCGTGGCTGCATGCGCGGCAGCATCGCCATCTGGGCGCGCGATTCGATCTGGAACACGCCGATGGTGTCGGCGGCGCAGATCATGTCGAAGGTCTTTGCATCCTTGGGCGGGATCGCATCCATGCGTCCTTCATGCAGGCCGTGCTGCTTCAACATCGCCAGGCATTTGCGGATGGCGGTGAGCATGCCCAGCGCCAGGCAGTCGACCTTCATCAGGCCGGTGGCATCCAGATCGTCCTTGTCCCACTGGATGACGGTGCGGTCGGCCATCGCCGCGTTTTCCACCGGCACCAGGGTCGACAGCGGATGCTCGGAGATGACGAAACCGCCCGGATGCTGAGACAGGTGGCGTGGGAAGTCGATCAGCTCGGCGGTCAATGCCAGCAGCCGCCGCATCAAGGGCGTGTCCGGGTCGAAGCCGCGCTCGCGCAGGGTTTCCGGCAGCGGGATGCTGCCTCCCCAGTGGTCCATCGCCGCGCCGAGTTCGTTGACCTGGTCCATCGGCAGGCCGAGCGCACGGGCCACGTCGCGGATCGCGCTGCGGCCACGGTAGCTGATTGCTACTGCGGTCAGTGCGGCGCGCTCGCGGCCATAGCGCTTGAACACGTACTGCAGCACTTCCTCGCGGCGCTCGTGCTCGAAGTCGATGTCGATGTCCGGCGGCTCATTGCGCTCGGCGGAGATGAAGCGTTCAAACAACAGATTGCTGCGCGCAGGATCGATCTCGGTCACGCCCAGCACAAAGCACACCGTCGAATTGGCCGCCGAGCCACGCCCTTGGCAGAGGATGTCCTGGCTGCGGGCGAAGCGCACGATGTCATGCACGGTAAGGAAGTAGGAGGCGTAGTTTTTCTCCCGGATCAACGCCAGCTCATGTTCGATCTGCTTGCGCTGTGCGTCCTTGATGCCGTCTGGCCAACGCCAGGGAATCTTTTCTTCGACCAGCTCGCGCAGCCAGCTGTCCGGGTCATGCCCCTCCGGCACCAGCTCGCGCGGATAGGTGTACTGCAGCTGCTCCAGCGTGAAGTGGCAGCGTTCGGCGATGCGCAGGGTCTCGGCCAGCAGTTCGGCGGGATACAGCTGGGCCAGCGCGGTGCGCGGGCGCAGGTGGCGCTCGCCGTTGGGAAACAGGCGCCAGCCGGCCTCGGCCACGCTGCAACGATGGCGGATCGCGGTCAGCGTGTCCTGCAGGGCGCGGCGGCGTCGCACGTGCATGTGCACATCGCCACTGGCGACCAGCGGCAGGCGGTGACGTTCGCCGAAGGCCTGCAGCTGCTGCAGGCGGCGTGCGTCGTCGTGTTCGTGGTGCAGTTCCACCGCCAGCCACAGGCGATCATCGAAGCCGGCGCGCAGCAGTTCCAGGTCGGTAGCGGCCGGTTGCCGGTCCAGCCATAGACAGAGCAGGCCGTTGGGCAGGCCGAGCAGGTCCTCGCGCAGGCAGCGGTACTCGCCCTTCGCCGCGCGCCGCCGGCAGGTGGTGATCAACTGGCACAGCCCGGCATAGGCGGCCTGGTTGCTGCACAGCAGGGCCAGCTTCGGTCCGTCCTCGACCTGGAATTCGGCGCCGACGATCAGCGCCACGCCATGCGCCTTCGCCGCCTGCCAGGCACGCACGATGCCGGCCAGCGAGCATTCGTCGGTGATCGCCAACGCGCGGTAGCCCTGGCCGGCGGCGCGCGCGAACAGCTCTTCGGCGATCGAAGCACCACGCTGGAAACTGAAGGCCGACAGGCAGTGCAGTTCGGCGTAGCCGGGCAGTTCGCTGTGCATGGCGGCTCAGCCGAACCAGCCGTGCAGCATCCACGGCGCATGCGGATCGTTGCGCTCACGGAAAGCCCAGCCGCGCTGGCCGTGTGCGGTTTCCACCACGTAGTAGTCGCGGCGCGCGTCGGCCTGGTCCCACCAGCCCGATTCGATCCGCTCCGGCCCGGTGACGATGCGCAGCCGCGGATCACGCAGCGGTTGCGGAGTGTCCAGCAACCAGCCAGGGCGCAGCGGCCAGTACGACGGAGGCTTGGCCGCAGGCTGGCTGCCACTGGCGCGTTCGGGGCGATGGTCGGCCTGCACCGCCAGCGGCTGCACGGCGTCATCGCCCAGCCGCGCGCGCAGGCGCTCGCGCAGCTGGTTCCAGGGCATCGCCTGTGCCGGCCGGGTATCGAACAGGTCGCGCGCGGCGGGCACGAACGGTGGCAGTTGTTCGGCCTGCAGGCGCAGTGCGCGGCTGCCGGCCGGCAGGGCGAACGCTTCCATGCGGTTGCGCGCGATCTCGAACAGCAACGCGGGATCGCGTTCCGGTGCCAGCAGGCCGATGGTCAGCACGCTGGCCGGCAGCAGGTCGTGCTCGAAATGCAGGTCGAAGCGCTGCACGCCGCCATCGCGCGAACACAGGAACGCGGCCAGGTCCAGCAGCAGGCGACGCAGCGGGAACAACAGGGCCTGGCTGGATTCGATCTCGTACTCGAATTCGATGCGTGCATCGAAACGGTCCGGTGGCTGGTAGTAGCGCAGTGGCGCGGTGGGTAGCCCACGCAGTGCATCCAGCTGCTGCAGGACCTCGGGGGCAAAGCGCCGGGCCAGGCTGTCGCGCGGCAGCTCGAGCACTGCGCCCAGCGTGCGCAGGCCGGAGCGGCCGAGCACCGTCACCGCCTCGTTGGGCAGGCCGCAGCGCGGCAGGGGCAACTGCGCCAGCGCCGCCGGCAGTTGCTGTGCATCGATGCCGAGGCCGTCGTGGACGTTGGCCAGCACGCGCGCGGCATGTGGGGTAGGTGCGGCCACCAGACGGTGACGGAAGCCGAGTTCGTGCAGTTCGTTGCGCAGCCGCTGCTGGATCGTCAGCCAGTCACCGAACAGGGCGCGGCTGGCGCCGATCTCCAGCACAAGTGCATGCGGGAAATCGAGGCTGACCTGCGAGCTGTAGGCGTAGGCCCAGCTGGCCAGCAGCTGCCGGGTGTGCTGTTCGGCGTTGGGATCGTAATCGTGCAGGTGCATGTCCTGCACCAGCACCTGCGCAGCCGACAGCAGCATGCCCGGGCGCAGCCCGGCTGCGCGTGCCGACGGGCTGACCGCACGCAGTACGCGACGCTGTGCCGGCCCCTGCAGCAGCACCAGTGGGCGCTGCGGATCCGGCTGCAGGCGCAGCACGCTGTCCAGCGCCAGCTGCGGCAACAATAGGCAGGCCCAGTGCATGGCGCGGCCTCAGTGGGCGATGGCCAGCGGCAACGGCTGCGCCGGCGGCAGGCCGCCTCGGCACTTCAGCACCCGCACCTGGCCGTGGTCGAGCTGCAGGCGCAGGCTGGCCGGAGAGGGATTGCGCGCCGCCTGCGCCTCGCGGAACACGAAGCCCAGGCACTGGCCGCTGTCGGCGGCGACCTGCAGCCGGCGCAGGGCGCGATCGTCGGCCTGGTGTGGCCAGCACAGCACCGCCGCGCAGGCGGCAGAGCGCAGGCACTGCTCGGTGGCCCAGAGCGCCTGTTTCGGCGCGGCGTGGATGATCTGCAGCTGGGCCAGGTCCAGCCCGGCTGCCGCCCAGGCCGGGGCATGCGGGCGATAGGGCGGGGCGACCAGCACGATCGGGCGGTCACGCAGGCTCAGCTTGGCCAGCGCCGGCCAGACCAGCGCCAGCTCACCCACCCCGGGCGCCGCCTGCAGTACCTCGCACAGCCCGCTGGTGGGCCAGCCACCGCCGGGCAGGCGTGCGTCCAATGCCGGGTGCCCGCTGGCCAGGTGGTCGCTGGCCGGCCCCTGGCGGGCCGGGCCGCGCCACAGCTGGCGCCCGTCCAGCAGCCGGTCGAGGGCGACGACGGCACCCATCAGCCGGCCCTCCAAGGGAGGCGCCGGGCGGGCTGGAAACGGCAGGAACGGGCGGAAACGGCGGGCATGGCGCGAGTATCGACGGGCCGGTATCAGGGGCTGAGACCAGACATGCTACTCGCCTTGTGAGTAGAATTACTAATGAAATCGGAGGGTCCGGTTTCAGGTTGCTGAAGGGGGGAAGGAGTGCCGACCAAGGTCAGCACCCACAGGCCCTGGTTACGGGCGCACCGGCAGCGCCACCGGGCGCAGCGGCGCGGCATCGCCGCCGCGGATCTTCAGCGGGCCGCCGATGAAGGCGAACTCGTAGACCTTGTCGCGGGCCAGTTCGTCCAGCGCCACCAGCTCGATGATCGGCGCGCCCTGCTGGGCCAGCAGGTAGGTGTGCAGCGGCACGTAGTCGTCGGACACCTCCGAGGGGAAGGTCTCGAAGCTGAGGTTGTCGGCACCGACGATCATCGCGCCGCTGTCCTCGACCAGGAAGCGCGCCGCGTCCAGGCCCATGCCCGGCGGGTTGGCCATGTAGGCCCTGGGCTGCTCGAACAGGCGCATGCGGCCGGTGCGGATCAGCACCACGTCGCCCTGCTGCAGTTTCACCTTCTGGCGTGCCAGCGCATCCTTCAGGTCCTGGCGGGTGACGCGGTAGCTGTCAGGCAGCATGTCCACGCCCTTGGCGGCGGCCACGTCGATCAGCACGCCACGCGCGATCAGCGGCGGGAACTTCTCGATGCCGGTGACATTCCAGCCACGGTCGCCGAGGTGCTTGTCGGCCTCGAAGCCGTTCCAGATCTTCCCGTGGATGCCGAAGTGGTTCAGCGCATCGATGTGGGTGCCGGTGTGGCTGTACATCGAGAATGCGGTGCCGGTGTAGCTGCGGGTGAGGTTCATGGTCTCGCCCACGCCCATCGGGTCGTCCATCACCGTGCCGCGCGGGGTGTGGGTCATCCAGAACTGGTAGTGCGGGTCGCCGGCATCCTGCCAGCTGGGCATGCCGACGTAGTATTCGGTGGCCAGGTCATAGGCTTTGCCGCCGCTGACCCGTGACAGGATCGCCGCACGCGAGGCTTCGGTGATCAGGTTGAGGCGGCCGATCTCGTCCTTCGGCCCCCAGGGGCTGGTGCCGACCTGCTGGCCGGAGGGAACGCGTTCGTGTGCGGACACGGTGGTGGAAGCGGCGGTGCCGCCCAGCAGCAGGGCCAGCGCGGTGGCCAGGGTACGTGGGGTCATGGGGAATCTCCTTGCAGGGTGGGGGAGGGTGCGGCTCAGGCCGCGACCAAAGGCGCCAGGGCCTGGCGCAGGTGTGGCAGCGGCAGGGTCTGCAGGCGCAGGCCGTTGCCGCCGATCACGGTGGGTATGGAACGGATGCCGAGGGCAGCGGCTTCGGCACGATCGGCCTGCACGCGCTGGCGTACTGCGTCGCTGCGCATGTGGTCAGCGAAGGCGCCACGTGGATGGCCCAGCGATTCGGCGATATCCAGCAGTACTTCGGCGTCGCCGATGTTGCGGTGCTGGTGCAGGTGCGCCCATTGCACGGCATCAAACATCGCGCCATGGGCGTCGTTGCCACCGAGCATGCCGGCGGCCTGGCAGGCCAGTGCGCCGAGCCAGCCGGACGGATACTCGAAGTCCTGTGCGCGCATGCCTTCGATATCGATGCGCGCGGTGTCTTCATGCGCGGCGCAGTCGGTCCAGTGGCGCAGGATGATCGCCTTGGCGCGCTCCATCGAGCCGAACACCTCGACCATCTGCGCGCGCGAGTCCTGCAGCACGAAGCTGCGGTGGCGCACCTGGATGCCGAGTTCGGCCGAGACCTGCTGCAGGCGCGGGGCCAGCACGAAGCACCAGCCGCAGACCACGTCGTGGAAGAAATCGACCACCGGCGCGGCGGTGGCGGGGGAAGGAACGGAAGACATCTGCCTGCCATCGGTGAGAGGGGAGGCGGCAGAGTAGGCAGCGCGGCGTGGCCGAAACAGCACGCTGCGGGCAGCTCAGTTTTCGCTGGCGGTTACGAATCCAGGCCGGCGCAGCCGGGCAGCTCGGCGTGCAGGAAATCGATGAAGGCACGCACCTTGGGCTGCAGGTGGCGCGAGGTCGGGTAGACCGCATGCACGAAGCGCGGCGGATAGCGGTGGTCGGGCAGCACCTGCTGCAGTTCGCCACGGGCCAGTGCGGGTGCCGCCAGGAACGAGGGCAGGGCGCCGATGCCCATGCCGGCCACCAGCAGGTCGCGCAGCAGCAGGCTGTTGTTGACGGTGACGCGCGCTGGCAGGGTGATCGTCACCTGGCCATCGGGGCCGAGCAGCGGCCAGCTGCCCGGTGAGTCGGACAGGCTGTAGGCCAGCACGCTGTGCGCCTGCAGATCGTCCACCGCCTGCGGTGCCGGATGCTGCCGCAGGTAGGACGGGGCTGCGCACAGCACCTGCTGCAGCGACGCCAGCCGGCGCGCCACCAGGCGTGAATCATCCAGCTCGGCACGCAGCCGCAGCGACACATCGAAACCCTCACCGACTGCATCGAGCAGGCGATCTTCCATCACCAGGTCCAGCGACAGCTGTGGATGCTGCTGCAGGAAGCGCGGCAGCAGCGGCGACAGCGTGCTCAGTGCGAACGACTGCGGCGCATTGACGCGCAGGCGCCCGGCTACGTCGCCGCGCTGTTCGGCGATGCCACGTTCCAATGCGTCCAGCTCGTCGAGCAGGCGGCAGCATTCACGGTAATAGGCGTGGCCGGTCTCGGTCAGGCTCATGCGCCGCGTGGTCCGCTGCAGCAGTACCACGCCCAGATGCGCTTCCAGCGTGCGCAGCTGCTTGCTCAGGCCGGCGGGCGACATGCCCAGGTCTTCGGCAGCGCGGGCCAGCCCGCCGCGTTCGACGATGCGGCGGAAGGCACGCATCAGGTTGAAGGAATCCATGCCGGCCCCGGGCGCGATGAGGGCGCCATTGTAGAGCCGCGCCGTGCGTGGATACAGGAACACGGCGCCGACCAAGCTCGGCATCCGCCCGCGGCACGCGCTTGCGCCGTTTGTTCAAGCCGCCAACCCGCATGCCACGCCAGCATGCAGGCCCCTCACTTTCCGGGTTGCCCATGAAGCACTGGATGCTCCGCCTGTATGCCCCGTTGTTCCTGCTTGGTTTCGTCTCTGCCGCCATCGTCTGGGTGGGGCACCGCCACGCTGACCCGTTGTGGCTGCTGGCCTTGCTGGCGGCCGCCATCGCGGTCTCGTTCGCCGCCGAGCGTGCCTGGCCGTACGACCCCGCGTTCAACCACGACCACGGCGACAGCCTGCGTGACACCCTGCATGCACTGGTCAACGAAAGCCTGAACCTGCTGTCGATCGCGGCGGTGCCGCTGCTGGCGGCAATCATTCCGTGGCAGTTGTGGCCGGTGCAGTGGCCATTCGCGCTGCAGGTGCTGCTGGCCATCGTCTGCGCTGATCTCGGCATCACCCTGGTGCACTACGCCAGCCATCGCATCGGCTGGTTGTGGCGGCTGCATGCGGTGCACCACAGCGTCACCCGCATGTACGGCTTCAACGGGCTGATGAAACACCCGCTGCATCAGGCGGCCGAAGCGGTGGGCGGCGTGCTGCCGCTGCTGCTGTTGGGCCTGCCGATGCCGGTGGCCGCGGTGCTGGCCTTCGCCATTGCCATCCAGCTGCTGCTGCAGCACTCCAACGTGGACATGCGTCCCGGCGTGCTGGGTCGGGTGATGGCCTGGGCGCCGCTGCACCGCTTCCACCACATGCGTTACGGCACCGCGGGCGACGTCAACTTCGGCCTGTTCCTGACCGCCTGGGACCATCTGCTGGGGACCGCCTTCGATGCGCCGGGTTATCGGCTGCAGCAACGCGACCTTGGCATCGGCAGCCAACCGGACTATCCGCGCGATTATCCGGGGCAGCTGCTGGCACCGTTCCGCGAACTGCCGCATGGCGAGGTGCCGGAGTTGCCGGAAGGCCTGCGCAGGCGCGAATGATTGAACATGTCAGGCCGCGTGCAGCTGCAGGCCCTGCAGCTGCGCGGCACCGATGCCGAACATGCCGCGCAGGCTGCGCGAGAGATGGGCCAGATCGGCGAATCCAGCGGCATGCGCACTGTCGGTCAGGTTGTGACCGCTCAGATGATGCATCAGCGCGCGGCGCAACCGTTGCCACAGCACCCAGCCGCGCAGGGTCACTGCCAGCTCGGACTGGAAACGCCGGTGCAGCTGGCTGGTCGACAGGTGCGCCGCCTCGGCGATATCGGCGGCCGGCACCGGGCCGGGCAGGTGCTGGGCAATACGGGCCAACGCCGCCTGCACGCGGCGGTCCAGCGGCTGTGGGCGGCTCAACCGTGGCAGCCAGTCGTGCAGTTCCATCGCAGTGCCCGGCAGCGCGTGCAGGTGCTGCTGGATCTGTTCGAGGTCGGCATGCGCCGGCTCAAGGAACACCGTACAGCCCGCTTCCGGCGCCGACAGGATCGCGTGCGTCTGGAAGGACGGCAGCCACAGCCGTTGGCCCTGCTGCCATACGCCATCGATCTCGACCTGCCAGGGCGCGCCGTCGCTCAGCAACAGTTGATGGGCGTAGTGCGCGTGGGAGGCGCTGCCACCGGCATGGCCCTGCAGCACGGCCACGTGAGCATCCAGCTGCAACGTGCCATTCCAGGGCAGGGCGGGGGAGGGCATGGAGGGATTGTAGATCCACGCCATGCGTGGATGAATCTCCATCGAAATCAAATATTTCGACAATGAAACGAAGAGCATCCACGCATGGCGTGGATCTACTGCAGGTCGCGAGAGACTGTCGAAGGCGGGGTGGGTCCGGTTGCGGGGGCGTGAGCGCCATGGATGGCGCGACCGAGCTTACATGGACGTACTTGCAGCGCCCCCCGCAGCCGGACCCACCCCGCCATCCCACAGGAAGCCCGCTTTTGCTTCGGCTGTTGCTTCTGAGGTTGCCGGCCAGCGGCCGGCACTACCTCGGGTGCCGGGCGCAGCCCGGCCGTCCCCTCACCGGCCGTGCGGATCCGGCCGGTGATGCACGTACTCGACCACCGTGCCATCGGGATGCACCGCGTTGAACGCCGCCCCGGTGGGTACCACCTGCAACGGGAAGATGATCTCGGCGCCAGCCGCGACCAGTTTGTCGTGATAGGGCCGAACATCGTCGACCAGCAGCGTTCCCGTGGTCGAAGTGAACGGCGCCAGCGCCGTCTCGCTGCCCTCGATCAACAGGAACGCACCGACCATCGCCAGACGCAGCCCGGCCTCCGGAAACGGGAACCCCGCATCGGCCACCACGCCCTGCAGCTGCTCGTAGAACGCCACGCTGCGTTCCAGCTCACCGGGTGCCACGAACACCCGGATCAGCACGCGCGGCGCGCGCTGGCTGGAGGTGTCACAGCGGTCGCGCCAGAGATGGTCGAAGTCGCGATGGACGGTCATGGGCTCGGTTCGTGGCCAGGGACCCTCATTATCGGCAGCCTCGCGCGGCGCGCTGATGACCGCCGGTGATGGCCTGATAACCGCTGGCCGGGTTGCCCCTGTGACTTAGGTCCTGTTGACAGGTGTGAACGCCCTCGCACAATCTTCACAGGATTGGGTCGCCCTGCGCGGCCCGGGCAGGCAGGTTGTCACGCCGGGAGGAGGGTCCCGCGCGCAGACCGGCCCGTCCATCGGCCTGCGGGACGTTGCCTGGCAACCCCTGCGCGGCATGAACGCTGCACCCTTCGGCGGCACTTTCCCTGGACCGATTGCCTTGGCAACGGAATTACGCCTGCCGATGAAAACGTTTACAAAGCCGCTTGCACTGTCCCTGGCCCTGTCTGCCGCACTGGCCGCCCCGGCCTGGGCCGACCCCGCCGCGTTCACTGTGCTGACCCTGGAACAGGCCCCGACCGCCGAGGCGATGCCGGCCCTGGCCGCCCAGCTGAAGACCCTGCAGGTGGACGCGGTGAGCGTGCGCCAGGTGCAGCGCGGCATCGGCCAGGTCGATCCGCTGCAGGTGCTGGCCGATGGCCTGGGCTACGAGTACCGCTTCATTGCTGCCGGCAAGGACGATGGCCAGACCCAGCGCGGCCAGGCCGTGCTGACCCGGTTGCCGATCGCCGCTGAATCCGGCCCCGACCAGCCGGGCCTGAACTACCTGCGCCTGGACGACGGCCGCCACACCGTGGCGGTCTATACCGATGCCGGTGCAGGTGCGGCGCAGCTGCCGGCGCTGGTCACCCGTTCGCGGCTGGGTGCACCGGCGGTGCTGCTCGGCGCGGTGGCCGGTGAATCGGCCAAGGCCGCAGGCTTCGATCCGGCGCGTGTCGCGCTGGAAGCCGATGCCAGCTATTTCAGCGATGGCTTCCAGGCCGCCAGCAGTGCGCCGTTCAAGGTGGAAGGCAGTACCCTGCGCGCCACCCTGCTGACCCTGGCCTACGCCGCCGACACGCATGGCGACAGGCCGTGGATGGACACCACCCTCAACGCCGACGCGCGCGCTGCGCTGCTGCTGAAGGCGATGACCGAGGATGAGAAGTTCCAGATGCTGCACAGCTACTTCGGGCTGGGCAAGGACGGTGGCCCGCTGCCGGAAGGCGCAGTCGGTTCGGCTGGTTTCGTGCCGGGCGTGGCGCGGTTGGGCATTCCGTCGCAGCAGTCGGCCGATGCCGGCGTTGGCGTGACCAATCCGGGTGGCATCCGCCCGGGCGATTTCGCCACGGCGATGCCGTCGGGCCCGTCCACCGCATCGAGCTGGAACCGTGAAGTCGCCTTCGCCGGTGGCGCCACGATGGGCCGCGAGGCATGGCAGCAGCGCTTCAATATCCTGCTGTCGGGCAGCGTCAACCTGCAGCGTGACCCGCGCAACGGTCGCAACTTCGAATACGCCGGTGAAGACCCCCTGCTGGCCGGTTCGATGGTCGGCGCGCTGATCCAGGGCGTGCAGAGCCAGCACGTGATCTCCTCGATGAAGCACTTCGCGCTGAACGACATGGAGACCCGCCGCAACTTCCACGACGTACGCATCGGCGAACAGGCCATGCACGAGTCGGACCTGCTGGCCTTCGAGATCGCGCTTGAAGCCGGTCGCCCCGGCGTGGCGATGTGCTCGTACAACAAGATCAACGGCACCTACGGTTGCGAGAACGGCTACCTGATGAACCAGGTGCTGAAGCAGGAATGGAAGTTCCCCGGTTTCGTGATGTCCGACTGGGGCGGCGTGCACAGTGGTTCGAAGGCGGCGCTGGCTGGCCTCGATCAGCAGTCGGCCGGTGAAGTGTTCGACGCGGCGGTGTTCTTCGACGAACCGCTGCGCCTGGCCGTGCACGGCGGCGTAGTGCCGCAGGCGCGCCTGAACGACATGGTGGCGCGCATCCTGCGCACGATGTTCCTGCATGGCAACTTCGACAACCCGCCGCAGCACCAGAAGGTGGATGCCGAGGCCGGCTTCGCCGTTGCCCAGCGCACGGTGGAAGAGGGCAGCGTGCTGCTGCGCAATGAGGGCAACCTGCTGCCGCTGGCCGACAGCGTGAAGCGCATCGTCATCATCGGCGGCCATGCCGACAAGGGCGTGATCGGCGGCGGTGGTTCGTCGATGGTGGGCGTCACCGCCAAGGGCACCAATGCGGTGCCGGGCGTGATGCCGACCACCTGGCCGGGCCCGGTGATCTTCCACCCGTCCTCGCCGCTGGCATCGCTGCGCGCCGCGCGCCCGGACGCGACCATCGAGTATGTGGACGGGACCAATGCCGCCGCTGCGGCCAAGGCCGCCGCGCAGGCTGACGTGGCCATCGTGTTCGCCACCCAGTGGGCCGCCGAATCGGTGGACCTGCCGGACATGCAGCTGCCGGACAACCAAGATGCCCTGATCTCGGCAGTGGCCAAGGCCAACCCGAAGACCGTGCTGGTGCTGGAAACCAACGGCCCGGTGCGCACGCCGTGGCTGGCGCAGGTGCCGGCGATGCTGCAGGCCTGGTATCCGGGCATCCGCGGTGGCGAAGGCATTGCCGCGCTGCTGACCGGCCAGGTCAATCCGTCCGGCCGCCTGCCGGTGACCTGGGTGACGGACGAATCGCAGCTGCCACGCCCGCACATCGACGGCCTCGGCTTCAAGCCGGCCAAGCCGTTTGGTGATGTGTTCGATTTCGATATCGAAGGCGCCAACGTCGGCTACAAGTGGATGGCGGCCAAGGGCCTGACCCCGACCTTCGCCTTTGGCCATGGCCTGTCCTACACCTCATTCGCCTATGAGAACCTGAAGGTGAGCGTGGAGGGCTCGCGCCTGGTCGCCAGCGTCGACATCCGCAACACCGGCAAGCGTGCCGGTGCCGACGTGGCCCAGCTGTACCTGAAGCTGCCGGCCGGCAGCACCACGCCGATCCGCCTGATCGGCTATGACAAGGTGAACCTGCAGCCGGGCGAACAGCGCCGCATCCGCATCGAAGCCGAACCGAAGACCCTGGCCCACTACGATGCACAGGCGCGCCAGTGGAAGATCGACGGCGGCACCTACCAGGTGCAGCTGTCGCGCAATGCGGCCGAGCCGCTGCAGAGCGTGGACGTGCAGCTGGTGGAGCAGGTGCTGCGCTGATGCCTGAAGACACGGCCCGCACAGGGCCGTGTCTGAAAAAGGGGACGGAGGGGATTAAGTCGTTTATGCACAAACGACTTAATCCCCTCCGTCCCCTTTTTTCATTTGCCAAACCACCCGCGCAGGAAATCGATCAGCTGCCGCACCTTCGGTGAGGGCTGCGTGCTGTGCGGGTAGACCGCGTATACGCTCTGCTGCGGGAAGCGGTGCTGGCGCAGCACCGGGCGCAGCCGGTCCTGGGCCAAGTCGTCCTCGATCAGCCAGCGTGGCAGCACGGTGACCCCGGCGCCGGTCACGGCGAAGGCACGCAGGCTGCTGGCACCATCTACGCGCACCACCGCATTGCCCGGGTTGGTGGCAAACAGGGCGTCGCTGCCATCCGGCGCCACCACCGGCACGTCGGCCAGGCGCGGGTAGCCGAGGCGGGGCAGGGTGCCCAGCTGCACGGGGTCGTCGGCAGCATCGGCAGAGGGCAGGCGTGCCAGCAGGGACGGAGCCGCCACGGGGCACAGTGGATGGCGTTCCAGTTCGCTGGCGTGCAGGCCCGAATCGGGCAGACGGCCAAGACGGATCGCCAGGTCGAAGCGCTCGGGAATCAGGTCCGCCGGCGCGGGAGACGTGGACAGGTGCAGCTGCAGCGCCGGGTGCCGCGCACGGAACGCCTCCAGCGCAGGAATCAAGCGTAGCTGGGCGTACTCCGGCGTGGTGGTCAGGCGCAGCACGCCCTGAAGCTGGTGCTGGTCGCGGCGCGCGGCATCGATCGCTGCCTGTGCGGCATCCAGCGCCTGCACGCAGTGCTGCAGGAACTGCTCGCCAGCGTCCGTCAGGGCCAGGTGGCGGGTACTGCGCAACAGCAGGGTCACGCCCAGCTCCTGCTCCAGCCGCTTCAGGTTGAAGCTGACCACCGCACGGCTGAGGCCGAGCCGATCGGCTGCTGCGGTGAGGCTGCCGGCCTCGACCACGGCGCGGAAGATATCGAAGCGATCGAGGCTGACCATGGCAATTCATTGTCAAAGTGGATTTGACAGTGTTGCAGTTGCTGTCGTGTTTTTCCAACAAGGCCCGCACGGCATGCTGGCCGCTTCCCTGCTGGAGCGCCGCCGATGCCGTCCCCCCGCCTGCGCCATGAGGCGATCTTCCTGCTGGTGTTCGCCTTGGATCTGGTCAACATGTTCATCGCCACGGTGGCCTATCCGGCACTGGCAGCGGAACTGCACGCTGATGTCGGTACCCTGGCCTGGGTGGGCACCGCCTACATGCTGGGCCTGAGCGTGGTGATTCCGCTGGCGCCCTGGTTGGCCGCGCGCTGTGGTGAGCGTCGCCTGCTGCTGGTGGCGTTGCTGTTGTTCGCGGTTGCCGCTGTGCTGGCCGGTGCAGCACCGGGTATCGGCTGGCTGCTGGGCTGGCGCCTGCTGCAGGGGCTGGCCGGTGGCCTGCTGATTCCGGTGGCACAGGCGGCAGCGTACCGACAATGCACGTCCGACCAGCGTGGCGCGCTGACCCGCCGCATCCTGCTGGTGGCGCTGCTGGTGCAGTGGCTGTCCTGGCGCGGTGTGCTCTGGGCCAGCCTGCCGCTGGCCGTGGTGGCGATTGGACTGGTGCTGGCGTGGATGCCCGCCGATGGCGCGCGCAGTGCGCCGCGCCTGCAGGCCTATGCGCTGTCTACCGCGATGCTGGCGCTGGGCGCGTTGCTGCTGGCGCTGACCTGGCTGGGTGAACCCGGCCATCGGGCCGCCGGTGCCGTAATGCTGTTGATCGCAATGCTGTTGGCGGCGGCCCACCTGCGGCATGCACGGCAGCAGCTGCAGCCCCTGCTGCGCTGGTCGCTGCTGTCCCATCGGGGCCTGCGCCTGGCGATGCTGGTCTATCTGGCAGTGCCCGGTGTGTTCATCGGCAGCCAGCTGGTCAGTACGCTCCAGCTGCACCAGGCCGGTTACAGCGCGGCACGCATCGGCGGGTTGATGCTGCCCTGGGCGCTGGCCTCGGCCATTGCGATCACGGCCAGCAAGCGCCTGCTGGCGCGCTTCGGCCCGGCCACGGTACTGCGTATGGGAATGATCCTGCAGGCCAGCGGCCTGCTGTTGATGGCGCTGTTGCCGCAGCCGGCCTTCGCCTTGGCCGCGCTGTTGTTCGCGCTGATGGGCGCCGGTGGCAGCCTGTGCAGCAGCACCGCGCAGACGCTGGCTTTCCACGGCGTGGAGGGTGAAGCGCTGGGCGATGCCAGTGCCCTTTGGAACCTCAACCGTCAGCTCAGTTTCTGCCTTGCTACTGCCGCCATTGCGCTGTTGCTGGCGCTGGCCATGCAGTGGCTGCCAGCACGCGCCACCAGCGTGGCTCTGGGTCTGGCCGCCGCAATGACGCTGTTGCCGATGGCGTTGCTGCGTCGGCCGCAGAGGATCACCCTTTCGCAACCGGAGAACACTTGATGGCTACGACCGCAGAACATGAAATCCACCACCTGCACGACAAGCTGCAGGCCTGGTTCCGTGCCGATGTCGGCGCCGATGCGCTGGACGATCTGATGGCGCATTTCTGCGCGGACTTCAGCATGGTCGGCATCGCGGGTCACAGGCTGGACCGGAATGCCGTGCAGGCACTGTTCGCGGGTGGTCATGGCGCGCGTCCAGGGCTGCAGATTTCCATCGAAGCCGTGCAGGCGGTGGATGCGCTGTCACCGCTGGCGGTGCTGCGCTATCGCGAAGGGCATTCGCTCGATGGCGGCCGGCCCACATGGCGAGAGTCGCTGGCGGTGCTGCGCCAGGAGCAGGGGCGTTGGCGTTGGCTTGCGTTGCACGAAGTGCCGATGGCCTGACCGGCAGTGCCGGCCGCTGGCCGGCAACCGCGTAACGCGCCCCAGGATCATGAAGTTGCCGGCCAGCGGCCGGCACTACCGGTCGTTGGCGAGCGCGGCGGCACCGCGGGCACATGTGCCATCAGTCCTGCCTGCATCCGCCGCAGAATGCAAAGCCCGCCCACACCTCACGGCTCAAGGCAGGAGTAGGCTTGAGGCTTTCCTGCCGGGAGGGGTTGTCCATGCGTGTGCGTGCCGTCGCTGTAGCCATTGCCCTTTGCCTGTCCAGCACCGTGCTGGCCGCCGATACCCCGCCGATGACCCCGGACATCAGCGGCAAGCCCTTCGTTGCCCCCGATGTCGGTCGTGACTACGACAAGCGCGTGGTGATGGTGCCGATGCGTGATGGCACCAGGCTGTATACGGTGATCGTGGTGCCCAAGGGCGCCCGCAATGCCCCGATCCTGCTGACCCGCACGCCCTACGATGCCGCTGGCCGCGCCAGCCGCAGTGATTCGCCGCGCATGCGCGACCTGCTGCCGCAGGGCGACGAGGTGTTCGTCGACGGCGGTTACATCCGCGTGTTCCAGGACATCCGTGGCAAGTACGGCTCTGAAGGCGATTACGTGATGACCCGGCCGTTGCGCGGGCCGTTGAACAACGCCAAAGTCGACCACTCCACCGACGCCTGGGACACCATCGACTGGCTGGTGAAGAACGTGCCGGAGAGCAATGGCAAGGTCGGCATGCTCGGCTCGTCGTACGAGGGCTTCACCGTGGTGATGGCGCTGACCGACCCGCATCCGGCGCTGAAGGTGGCCGCACCGCAGAGCCCGATGGTCGATGGCTGGATGGGCGACGACTGGCTCAACTACGGTGCGTTCCGCCAGGTCAACTTCAACTATTTCGCGATGCAGACCGAGAAGCGCGGCAAGGGTACGCCGCTGCCCAGCCTCGGCTATGACGACTACAGCACTTTCCTGCGGATCGGTTCGGCTGGCGATTACGCGCGCTTCACCGGCGTGGACCAGCTGACCTGGTGGAAGAAGCTGGTCGAGCACCCGGCCTATGACGGCTTCTGGCAGGGTCAGGCGCTGGACGCGGTGATGGCGAAAACACCGTTGAAGGTGCCGACCATGTGGCTGCAGGGCCTGTGGGACCAGGAGGACATGTGGGGCGCCAACCACGCCTACCAGGCAATGGAAGGGCGCGACAGCGGCAACAACCGCAATTACCTGGTGATGGGGCCGTGGCGGCACAGCCAGGTGAACTACAGCGGCAGCGAACTGGGCGCGCTGAAGTTCGATGGCGATACCGCGCTGCAGTTCCGCCGTGATGTACTCAAGCCGTTCTTCGACCAGTATTTGGTGGACGGTGCGCCGAAGGCGGACACGCCGCCGGTGCTGGTCTACAACACTGGCGAAAACCACTGGGATCGCCTGAAGGGTTGGCCGCGCAGCTGCGACAAGGGCTGTGCTGCCAGCAGCAAGCCGTTGTACCTGCGGGCCGGCGGCAAGCTGGCATTCCAGGCGCCGGCGGCGGGCGAGGGCGACTTCGAGGAGTACGTGTCCGACCCGGCCAAGCCGGTGCCGTTCGTGCCGCGTCCGGTCCGCTTCGGTGACCGCGACATGTGGACCACCTGGCTGGTCAAGGACCAGCGCTTTGTCGATGGTCGCCCGGACGTGCTGACCTTCATCACCGAACCGCTGACCGCGCCGCTGCGCATCGGCGGCGCGCCGGTAGTGCACCTGCAGGCCTCGACCAGTGGCACCGACAGTGACTGGGTGGTGAAGCTGATCGACGTGTATCCGGACCAGGAAGCGTCGACGCCGGAGATGGGTGGCTACGAGCTGCCGGTGTCGCTGGCGATCTTCCGTGGCCGCTACCGCGAGAGCTTCAGCGATCCGAAGCCGCTGGCGGCGAACCAAGTGCTGCCGTACCGTTTCGACCTGCCCAACGCCAACCACACGTTCCAGAAGGGCCACCGGGTGATGGTGCAGGTGCAGTCCAGCCTGTTCCCGCTGTACGACCGCAACCCGCAGACCTACGTGCCGAACATCTACCTGGCCAAGCCAGGCGATTACCAGAAGGCCACGCAGCGGGTCTGGCACAGTGAGGCGCAGGCCAGCTACATCGATCTGCCGGTGTACTGAGGTTGGTGAGATCCGCCGGTGTGCGATGCCCGGCGGCTGCGGTGGTGCCGGCCGCTGGCCGGCAACTGCAATGGCGCAGGAGCGTGTCGACCAAGGTCGGCACCTACCAGAGCTGGGCCATGGCACGTCGATTCAGGCGGCTGGGGTAGTGCCGGCCGCTGGCCGGCATCCGCAATGGCGCAGGAGCGTGTCGACCAAGGTCGACACCTACCAAGGCTGGGCAATGGCATGCTGATCGACCAAGGTCGAGACCCACCAGAGCGGAGCCATCGCAGGTCGATTCAGGCGGGTGTGGTAGTGCCGGCCGCTGGCCGGCATCCGCGATGGCGCGGGAGCGTGTCGACCAAGGTCGACACTTACCAAGGCACTTCACCCCACCTTCGAAGGGCCCGTGCGCCAGCGGCTGGGGACCAGGCCGAAACGCTTGCGGAATGCCGCGGCGAAGTTGCTGGGGTGGCGGTAGCCGCTGGCGGCGGCGGCCTGCTCGACCGTCCAGCCGTCCTCGCGCAGGCCCTGTTCGGCGTGGCGCATGCGCTGCTCGTGCAGGTAGTCGAACACCGAGCAGCCGTACTGCTGGGCGAAATGACGGCGCAGCGAGCTTGGGCTCATGCAGGCCAGCTGGGCCAGCTCGACCAGGCTGTGGGCGTGACTGGGGTCGTCATGCAGGTAGGCACGCACGCGCTCCAGGCGCTCGCGCTGGCCGGCCCGCAGCGTTCGTACAGGGTCGGTCTGCAGATCCTCGGCCTTCAGGCCAACGGCCAGCAGCTGCAGAGCAACGCCCTCGCGCCACAAGGCGTCGATGCCATCTTCCCATGGGCTGTCGAACAACTGGCCGAGTACCGGCAGCAGGGTATGCGGAATGGCCCAGTGGCGGCATTCCAGGTGGCTGTTGAGCGCGGTCTCCAGCTGCGGCAGATGGAACAGATCCGGATCGATCTGGCCGGGCACCATGACGCTGACGCCGCGCATGCGCGTTTCGCCGGGATGCGCACCGGTCATCTCGACCTGCTCGCGGTGGTGCGCGGTCATCGCCGTGCCGGCGCGCAGGGTGAAACCACCGCGTCGCGGAATGCGCACATCGACCTGGCCCTGCAGCATCACGCGGATGGCCAGGCCGGGACTCTGCTGGGCGGTCGCTACATAAGGAAAGCGATTATGGACGTCGGAGGCGATCAGGCTCATGCCGCCGCGCAGGAACTGCTCGTTGACCTCGCCATGGCCGGCCCACTGGTCGTCGCGCAGGTGTTCCGGGTCAGCGCGGTAATCGAAGCCATGACGGTGGCCGAAGCGGCGGTAATCGGCAAAAGTGAAGTATCGGGACATCGCTCGGCACGTACTTTGGAGGTGGACGCTGGCATGACCTCGCCCACGCGCTCTGCAACGCAGATGCGGATCCGGTCGTTACCCGCGCAGGCATGCTGGGAAGCAGTGGCGTGGGCACTCTGGATGGCTGGGGAAACGCCAGGTTGAATGAAGTGTGTCGAAGAAACTGGAAACGTTTCCCATTGTCGCCTCGATTCGCGCGCTTTTGATTCCGATAGGGTCAAAACGATTGACGATTACGGCCAAAGTGAAAATGCCGCCGAGCATACGCCGGCGTTTTGCATGCATATCCGTACGTAATTCCATACATCAACTTGAGTTGAGGTTTCATGGCTGGAACGATCACCCGTAGACGCGGTGTCAGCCAGGCCATCACAGGAATGCGCGTAGGGTGGGGTGGTTGGCTGCTGCAGGCCACTTCGATACCCCCACTGATGGAGAACGCAGATGATTGATTACCAACTCACCGGCAAGACCGCGATCGTGACCGGCGGCGTGTCCGGCATTGGTCTGGCCGTGGCGCAGACCCTGGCGGCGTCCGGCGCGCGGAATTCGGTCTGGGACCTGAAGCAGGATGCGGTGGATGCCACCGTGGCGCAGTTGCGCAACGCCGGTGCACAGGCGATTGGCATCGCGCTGGACGTCACCGACGACGCAGCGGTGGAGGCGGCGGTGCAGCGCACGATCAAGGAACTCGACGGCCTGCATGTGGCGGTCAACAACGCCGGTATTGGCGGGCCGGCCGCCAGCAGCGGTGACTATCCGATCGATGGCTGGCAGCGGGTCATCGACGTCAACCTGACCAGTGTCTTCCTGTGCCAGCGCGCGCAGATCCAGGCCATGCGTGCGGCCGGCAGCGGCGGCAGCATCATCAACATGGCTTCGATCCTGGGCCAGGTGGGGTATGCCGGTTCCACAGCTTATGCGGCGGCCAAGCACGGCGTGGTCGGGCTGACCCAGACAGCCGCGTGGGAACATGCCGCCGACGGCATTCGTGTCAACGCGGTCGGCCCGGGCTTCATCAGCACACCCCTGCTGGAGAAGATGGACCCGAAGGTGCGCGCCACGCTGGAAGGCCGTCACGCCTTGAAGCGGCTGGGTACGGCCGAGGAAGTGGCGGCGCTGGTGGCCTGGCTGGCCAGCGACGATGCCTCGTTCGCGACCGGCGCGTACTACGCCATCGATGGTGGCTACCTGGCGCAGTGAGCGAATGCGGTCAGTAGATCCACGCCATGCGTGGAGGAATGCGTGCGGTGAAGAAGGCGTGCCATCGCCTTCACCGCCGTCCCACGATCGCCGCGCGACGCTCCGGGAAAATTCCGGAGCTTTCCCATGGAACTTACCCAGGATGTCTCGATCCTGCTGCGCGTTGCCGCAGCGATGCTGTTCGGCGGCGTGCTCGGCGTCGAGCGCGAGATGGGCAAGCACGCCGCTGGCCTGCGTACGCACATGCTGATCGCAGGGGCCGCCGCGTTGATCGTCGGCCTTGGCGACTCGGTGGCCGAGCATTTCCAGCAGGAGCGCTACCGCGACCTGCTGCAGGTTGATCCGGTACGCCTGATCGAAGCGGTGGTGGCCTGTGTCGGCTTCGTTGCCGCTGGCACCATCCTGCGTGGGTCACGCGAGGACCAGGTCAGCGGCCTGACCACGGCCAGCTCGTTGATCATGGCGGCGGCCATCGGGATTGCGGTGGGGATCAGCAAGTACGTGATCGCCATCGGGGTGAGCGTGCTGTGCGTGCTGGTGCTGGCGGTGATGCGGCGGTTGGAGAAAAGGATCTCGTAGGGAATCTCGAATTGCCGGCCAGCGGCCGGCACTACCATGCGGACTGAATGGTCGGACCAATATGGCATCTAGCCCTATGGTCTAATAGGTTCCTCGCCGGAGTGGCGGTTAAATCCGCTGCAAGTGGTCTGATCGAAACCATTATTGGTACGACCAATAATCGACAGCCACGGCGATCCACCGCCTGCGGTGGGGCACCTTCCGCATCCAGTCGAGAGTCTTCATGCAGCCCTGGCAACACCTGTACGACCCCGCCGGCAACCTGTGGTTGTCGAGCCTGATCGCGCTGCTGCCGATCGCGTTCTTCTTCGTTGCCCTGGCCGTGCTGCGCATGAAGGGCTGGCTGGCCGGCACGATCACCGTGGCCATCGCGCTTGGCGTGGCCCTGCTGTTCTACCGCATGCCGCTGAGCCAGGCGCTGGGTGCGGCCGGCTTCGGCTTCGTCTACGGCCTGTGGCCGATTGCCTGGATCATCATCGGCGCGGTGTTCCTCTACAAGGTCTCGGTCAAGACCGGTCAGTTCGACATCATCCGCGCTTCGATCCTGTCGGTGACCGAAGACCAGCGCCTGCAGATGCTGATGGTCGGCTTCGCCTTCGGTGCCTTCCTGGAAGGCGCGGCCGGTTTCGGTGCGCCAGTGGCGATCACCGCGGCATTGCTGGTCGGGTTGGGCTTCAAGCCGCTGTATGCCGCCGGCCTGTGCCTGATCGTCAACACCGCGCCGGTGGCGTTCGGTGCAATGGGCATTCCGATCATCGTGGCCGGGCAGGTCACCGGCCTGGATGCCTTCGAGATCGGCCAGATGGCCGGCCGCCAGCTGCCGTTCCTGACCGTCATCGTGCTGTTCTGGATCATGGCGATCATGGATGGCTGGCGTGGCATCAAGGAAACCTGGCCGGCGGTGCTGGTGGCCGGTGGCTCCTTCGCCATCGCGCAGTACCTGACCTCCAACTTCATCGGTCCGGAACTGCCGGACATCACCGCCTCGCTGGCGTCGCTGGTCTGCCTGACCCTGTTCCTGCGCTGCTGGAAGCCGGTACGGATCTTCCGCTTCGATACCGAAACCAGCGCCGAGGCGACCGCACAGGCACTGGAGGCGCCGCGCTACAGCGTCGGCCAGATCGCCAAGGCGTGGTCGCCGTTCCTGATCCTCACCGCGATGGTCACGCTGTGGAGCATCAAGCCGTTCAAGTCGCTGTTCGCGGCAGGCGGCCCGCTGGAAGGCTGGGTGCTGAAGCTCCCGGTGCCGGGCCTCGACCAGAGGGTGCAGAAGATGCCACCGATCGTGGACGCGCCGCTCAGCTATGAGGCGGTCTACAAATTCGACTGGTTCTCGGCCACCGGCACCTCGATCATCCTCGCGGCGGTGATCGCGATCATCGCGCTGCGCATGCCGGCCCGGTCGGCGCTGCAGACCTTCGGCGAAACCGTGCGTGAGCTGCGCATGCCGATCTATTCGATCGGCATGGTGCTGGCCTTCGCGTTCATCGCCAACTATTCGGGCCTGTCGGCAACGCTGGCGCTGGCACTGGCGCACACCGGCGACGCCTTTCCGTTCTTCTCGCCGTTCCTGGGCTGGCTGGGCGTGTTCCTGACCGGCTCGGACACCTCGTCCAACGCGCTGTTCTCGGCGCTGCAGGCGACCACCGCACAGCAGATCGGCGTGTCCGACGTGCTGCTGGTGGCGGCCAACACCACCGGCGGCGTCACCGGCAAGATGATCTCGCCGCAGTCGATCGCCATTGCCTGCGCGGCGGTTGGCCTGGCAGGCAAGGAATCGGACCTGTTCCGTTTCACGGTCAAGCACAGCCTGGTCTTCACCACCATGGTCGGCCTGATCACCCTGGCCCAGGCCTACTGGCTGACATGGATGATTCCCTGAGCCATGCCGCGCGGCCTGACCCCCTGTTACGCGCTTCGGGCCACAATGGCGCCATGAGCACGCAACGTATTTCGGACAAGGTGGCTGCGCAGCTGCGCGGCCTGGTGCAGGAACAACAGCTGCGGCCGGGCGACCGGCTGCCGGCCGAGCGCACCCTGGCGGTGCAGCTGGGGGTCTCGCGCACCGCGCTGCGCGAGGCCATCGCGCAGCTTGCCAGCCAGGGTCTGTTGACCGCACGGGTCGGTGGCGGCACCTACGTGGCCGAGCCTGCGGCGCGCGCGCGGCAGGCGCTGGATGAACCGCTGGCGCCGTACCTGCCGCTGTTCCAGGGCGACCCGGAATACCGCTTCGACGTGCTGGAGATCCGCCATGCGCTGGAAGGCGCCACCGCCTGGCATGCGGCGCTGCGTGCCACCGACGAGGACCGCACGCGCATCGCGCAGGCCTTCCAGACCATGATGGACGCGCACGGCAAGGACGACCCCACCGGTGAAGCGGAGGCTGACGCGGCCTTCCACCTGTCCATCGCCGAGGCCTCGCACAACCTGGTGCTGCTGCAGGTGATGCGCGGCTTGTTCGAACTGCTGCAGACCAACATCTCGCAGAGCCGCGAAAAGCTCTACACCTCGGCGAGGACCTTTTCGCCGCTGTCCGACCAGCACCGCGAGATGATGGACGCGGTGCTGGCCGGCGACCCCGAACGCGCGCGCGCCGCCGCGCATGCCCACCTCGAGTTCGTGCACACCACGCTGCGCACGCTCGATGACAACGAAGCCCGGCGTGCGCGGGCCTCGCGTCTACCTTCCCCACACGGTTGACCCCATGATCATCTCCGCCTCCACCGATTACCGTGCTGCTGCCGAACGGCGGCTGCCGCCGTTCCTGTTCCACTACATCGATGGCGGCGCGTATGCCGAGCACACGCTGAAGCGCAACGTTTCCGACCTGTCCGACATCGCGCTGCGCCAGCGCATCCTGCGCAACATGTCCGACCTGAGCCTGGAAACCGAGCTGTTCGGCGAAACGCTGGCAATGCCGGTGGCGCTGGCGCCGGTCGGCCTGACCGGCATGTATGCCCGGCGCGGTGAAGTGCAGGCGGCGCGCGCGGCCGACAGCCGCGGCATCCCGTTCACGCTGTCGACCGTATCGGTGTGCCCGATCGAGGAAGTGGCACCGGCCATCCAGCGGCCGATGTGGTTCCAGCTGTACGTGCTGCGCGACCGTGGCTTCATGCGCAACGCACTGGAGCGGGCGCAGGCCGCTGGCGTGACCACGCTGGTGTTCACCGTTGACATGCCGGTGCCGGGCGCGCGCTACCGCGATGCACACTCCGGCATGAGCGGCCCGAATGCCTCGCTGCGCCGCATCGGCCAGGCCATCACCCATCCGCACTGGGCGTGGGACGTGGGACTGTTCGGCCGCCCGCATGATCTGGGCAACATCTCCACCTACCGTGGCAACCCGACCGGGCTGGAGGATTACATCGGTTGGCTGGGCAGCAACTTCGATCCCTCCATTTCCTGGAAGGACCTGGAGTGGATCCGCGAATTCTGGAAGGGCCCGATGGTGATCAAGGGCATCCTTGACCCGGATGACGCGCGTGATGCGGTCAGGTTCGGTGCCGATGGCATCGTGGTCTCCAACCACGGTGGCCGCCAGCTGGACGGCGTGCTGTCCACCGCGCGCGCACTGCCGGCGATTGCCGACGCGGTACAGGGCGATCTGAAGATTCTCGCCGATTCGGGCATCCGTACCGGCCTGGACGTGGTGCGCATGCTGGCGCTCGGTGCCGATACCGTGCTGCTGGGGCGTGCCTTCGTCTATGCGCTGGCCGCGCAGGGCGAGGCCGGCGTGGCCAACCTGCTGGACCTTATCGCCAAGGAGATGCGCGTGGCGATGACACTGACCGGTGCGCGTCGCATCGCTGACATCGGCCGCGATTCGCTGGTCAGCCTGCCATGAGTGGCCACGATGCCGTGCTGGCACAGTTGCGCGACGCGGTCGGCAGCCGCCATGTACTGACCGGTGACAAGGCTACCCGCCGCTTCCGTCGCGGCTACCGCTTCGGCGATGGCCCGGTACTGGCGGTGGTGCGTCCGGGTACCTTGCTGGAACTGTGGCACGTGCTGCAGGCAGCGGTGCAGGGCGGGGCGGCGATCATCCTGCAGGCGGCCAATACCGGGCTGACCGGTGGCTCGACCCCGGACGGCGATGACTACGGCCGGCCGATCGTGCTGGTCAGCACGCTGCGCCTGACCGGCATCCAGCTGTTGAACGAAGGCCGCCAGGTGCTGTGCCTGCCCGGTGCCACGCTCGACCGCCTGGAGCAGACGCTGGCACCGCTGGGCCGTGAACCGCATTCGGTGATCGGCTCGTCCTGCATCGGCGCCTCGGTGCTGGGCGGCATCTGCAACAACTCCGGCGGCGCGCTGGTGCGCCGTGGCCCGGCCTACACCGAGCTGGCGCTGTACGCGCGGGTCGATGCGCAGGGCCAACTACAGCTGGTCAACCATCTCGGCATCGCGCTGGGCGATACGCCCGAGCAGATCCTGCAGCGCCTGCAGGCCGGCGACTACAGTGCGTCGGATGTGGGGGACGGCGACGGCCGCGCAGCCTCCGATCCGCGCTACGCAGACGAAGTGCGCAAGGTCGACGCCGATACCCCGGCGCGCTTCAATGCTGATCCCAGCCGCCACTACGAGGCTGCCGGTTCGGCCGGCAAGCTGGCGGTGTTCGCGGTGCGCCTGGATACCTTCGAAAAGGAGACCGCCGAAGTCTTCTACATCGGCAGCAACCGCACCGACAGCCTCACGGCGATCCGTCGCCAGCTGCTGACCGGCTTCGAGCGCCTGCCGATTGCCGGTGAGTACATCCACCGCGATGCCTATGACATCGGCGAGCGCTACGGCAAGGACAGCTTCCTGCTGATCGACCGCCTCGGCACCGCACGTGTACCGGCCGCGTTCGCATTGAAGAGCCGCGTCGACGGCTGGTTCGAACGGCTGGGCCTGCGTGGGGTGACTGACCGGGTGATGCAGGTTCTGACCGGCCTGCTGCCCTCGCACCTGCCCAAGCGCATGGGCGAGTTCCGCCAGCGCTACGAGCATCACCTGTTGCTGAAGGTCTCCGCGCAGGACGCAGCAGAAACCGAGGCCTGGTTGCGCGGCTTCTTCGCCGGGCACGAAGGCGGCTTTTTCCACTGCACGGCCGAGGAGGGGCGCAAGGCGTTCCTGCATCGCTTCGCCGTGGCCGGTGCCGCGGTGCGCTACCGCGAAGTGCATCGCGGGCAGGTGCAGGACATCGTGGCGCTGGACATTGCCCTGCGCCGAGATGATGCCGACTGGTTCGAGCAGTTGCCGGCCGATGTCGACGGCCGCCTGCTGCACAAGCTGTATTACGGGCACTTCCTGTGCCACGTGTTCCACCAGGACTACATCGCGCGCAAGGGTGAAGACCCGATGGCGATCGAGCACGCGATGTGGGCGCTGCTGGACCAGCGCGGTGCCGAGTACCCGGCCGAGCACAATGTCGGTCACCTGTACCCGGCCAAGCCGGCGCTGGCCGGGTTCTACAGGCAGCTGGACCCGAGCAACACGTTCAATCCCGGTATCGGCCAGACCTCGAAGGCCAAGGGCTGGGGTGGCTGCGATTGCGGATGATGTAGAGCCGCCCCTATGCTCGGCTGCTCCTGCCGACAGACAGCAGACGAGCATGGCTCGACGCCGCCCGGGCAACGGTTACCATCGGAAGCCCATCCGCAGGAGCCATCCATGCCCACCGCCGCCGTCCGCGCCACCCTGTGCACTGCATTGCTGGCGACCCCGCTGCTGGCGCTGGCCCAAAGCGCGATCCTGCCGCAGCAGCGCGATGCCGCCGGCAACGTGATGGAGCCGCTGGGACAGGTACTGATCGCGAGTGAGACTGGACCGTCGGGGCTTTATGACTGCACGCGGGACGGCAACTGGTGCGTACGCGTGCAGCCGGTTGCCGAGGAGGGTAACCGGCCGACCGTGCTGGAAGTGCTTGAGAAGGCACCGGGCCAGGGCAAGCCGCACAGCTACCACGTCAGCATCGACGTGCCGCAGGAAAGCGAGCTGTCGCTGTGGCCATGGATCGTGCGGCTGGCCCCTGGCGTGGGCAGCGATGAACCGGTGACCGACCCGCAGCAGCGCGCCCGCCAGAATGTGCTGGTGGGTGGCATCGTCAAGTTCAGCACCATGTACTCCGGTGGAGGTGCCGACGCGTCCACGCTGCAGCTGGCACGCGTGCGTCACCTGCAGGACGACATCCAGGTGGACGACGACGTGCTGACCGTGCCATGGCTGGGCAATGCGATGATCCGCGCCTGTTTCAGCGAGCAGGACATCAAGCAGCGCGCCGGTGCCTGCCACGACGAATACGGGTTCTCGGCGAAGCTGGCGCTGGATACGGTTGCCGAGGGCATGCCAGTGCTGCGCTACCAGACCGTGGCGACCCGGTACCCGGCCGGTGTTTCGCGCTTCGAGGATTCGCTGGCCAGGGGGCCGCTGAAGAAGCAGGATCTGCGCATCGAACAGGACCCGGCGTGTACCTACACCCGGCTGTTCCGCTTCGGGGCGGGGATGTTCCACCCGGACCAGGCACTGCCGGACTGTGCCGGCTATACCGAACCCTGAATTGTAGCGTCGAGCGATGCTCGACGGGTCTTCGGATGGGCGGCGCGAAAAGCCAGTCGAGCATGGCTCGACCCTACAAAAGCGGTGGCGGCGCTTACTCGCAGCGCGTGGACGTGATGATGTTGTCCTTGTCCACGAACACGCGCAGGCGGTCCTGGCGGATGTCCTTGGTGGTGATGGTGCTGGGGCCGATCGGGTTGACCAGGCCGGCACCACTCTCGCGGGACAGGCGGCGGATGTTGGGCTCATTGGCCGGCTGGCCGATCGCCCAGCCCAGCTGGCTGGCGTCGCAGCGGCCGCTGCCTTTGACTTCCGGGCCAGGGGTGCTGACGCAGGCCGACAGCAGCAGGGCAGAGGCCGGCAGCAACAGGGACAGACGGAATGCAGACATGCGAGCGCTCCTGCGCAGGGGAAGATGGCGGGAAGGATAGCACCGAGCGTGCGAAAGGCGTCAGCGCCCCGGTCATTGCCGGCACAGCGTGGTCATTGCATAGTGGGAGCAATGGCTGGCAGTACGCCAGCGGGCAGGCCGGGCCTTTCCGGCGCAGGTGTTGGATACGGTATGACGGCAGGCAGTTTCCGCGGCAAGGACAAGACGATGACGGCGCTGGTGTTGTCGTTGCTGGGCATGGCGTTTGCCGCCTCCGCCTCCGCTGCCGCTGCCGATCCGGAACCCGCGCCGGTCGAAACCCCGGTATTCGGTGCCTGGCGCAACCTGCAGACCGAATCCGGCTACGCGCCGGCCCAGCGTAACCTGGCCTTCGCCATGCTGCCGCAGGCGGCCACCCGCGGTGACCGTTTCGCCATTCTTGACCGCGAAGGCAAGCGCACGGTGTGCTGCCTGCAGGTGGCCAGCCCCTCGCTGGGCGTGGCCGCGCTGCGCGAGCAGTACCACCTGCCGCAGGCCTGGGTGACCGACCTGAGCAATGGCCGCAGCCCCGCACGTCCCTATGTGCCGCACGTCTATGCGATGCAGCGGGTGGACGAGCTGGCCGACTACAGCTTCGCCGATGTGCCTGGCGCCTACAGTGACCTGGGCGGGCTGCTGATTCCGGAAGGTGCCGCGCTGGAGGCCGACGGCAGCGCCGTGCGCCTGGGGGACACCCGCTACCCGCTGCATTTCCAGCGCCAGCCGCACGCCGATGACGATGGGGCGCTGGACCGCTACAGCCTGCAGGCCGGCGAGGGTGCCGCCCCGATCGTGGTTGAAGTGCCGTTCGGCACCTACTGATTGCAGCTTCGCACTGGCTAGAATGCAGCGCGGCGCTGTCTGCCGTGCCTGCTCCGTGAGTCGTTGCCGTGTCCCTGCGCCCCTTCCTGCTGTCGTCCCTGCTGCTGTTGTCCGCCTGTGCCAGTGCGCCGCCGCCGCCGGCCCATTCCGATGCATTGTGGCGATTGATCGAACGTGACTGCCGGGGCCCCGAAGGTCCACGCGGCGACTGCCTGCACGTGGAGACAGCCGCAGACCGCCGCGATGTGCTGGTCAAGGATGCGCACGGCGACTACCAGTTCCTGCTGATGCCGCTGGACAAGGTGAGCGGTATCGAGAGCCGCAGCCTGTACCAGCGCGGTGCGCCGAATTACTTTGCCGCAGCCTGGCAGGCCCGCAGCCATACCGAGCAGGCCCTGGGCCAACCGCTGCCGCGCAACGTCGCCAGCCTGGCGCTGAATTCACCGCATGGCCGCTCGCAGCACCAGCTGCATATCCATGTCGACTGCCTGCGCGCCGATGTGCTACAGGCCCTGGATGCACATGCCGGTGCCCTGGGCACCCGGTGGGCGCCACTGCCGGTGCTGCTGCGCGGCCATCAGTACCAGGCCCGGCTGCTGCCGGGTGCGGAGTTGACTGCCAATCCGCTCAACCTGCTCGCCTATGACCTGAGCGGCGTGGGCGATGTCGGCCAATGGAGCCTGGTGGTGGCTGGCCGGGACAACGTGCAGGCTGGCCCGGGTTTCATCCTGCTCGCCACCCGCGTCGACGCGGGTAGCGGCAACGAGGCCAGCGGCGAAGAGCTGCAGGACCACGCCTGCGCGATCCTGACCGGTGCAGGCGACGCGCTGGAGCGGGTGCGCTAATTCCCCGCCTGGTGGTGGCTGCGCCAGATTGGTGCGGTCAGCGCCAGCAGCTGGCGATCCTGCCAGCCATCCAGCCCAAGGTGCTGGTCGCGCAGCACGCCTTCCTGCTCGAAGCCACGGGTGCGAAGCGCGTGGGTAAAGGGGGCGCTGCAGTCCGGCGGCAGCATCACGAACAGCCGGTGCAGGCCGACATCCTCGAACAGGAACGGGCACAGGGCCTGCAGCATCGCATCGGTGTGCGCATGCCAATGCTGCAGCGACAGCAGCTCGGCGCAGCGCGAGTGCAGCGAATGCAGGCGGACGTGCAACTGGTCCAGCACGGTGCCGTGCTGGTCATCAAAAACGCCCAGCATCAACTGGTCGTTGTCCTGCTCAAGGCGCGAGCGGTGCATGTGGGCGAGGAAGCGTGCTTCTTCGTCGATGCCAGGGTGAAGATGCCGACCGCGCCGGCGTCGGTCGTCGAACAGGCGCCAGGCCGGCAGATCGGCCCGCTGGAACGGGCGCAGGGTGACCGGTGCCACCTGCAGCTGCAGCAGATGGCGGCGCGACACAGGGCGCAGCGGGGGGAGGAGGGATGCGGGGTACGGGGTCATCATCCCCGGAACGATGGCAATGTCCGCTTCGCCAGACCATTCAAAAGATTGCAAAAACGCGACGACCACCGGGCGGAGCCTGATTCGGTTCAGGCATAAGTCCATCAGGGCTGGTCATTTCCGTTGAAACCATCCATTCAGGACACTTTCGTTACGGGATCGTTATGCGCCGCGCAGGCCTCCGGTCCCATACCACCCGTCCAACTCCCCCAGGAAGCCCATGTCCGCCTCCCACAAGGCGCTGCGCCCGCGTCCGCTGGTGCTCGCGCTGTCGTCCCTGATGCTGGTCTCGTCGCCGGCCTTCGCGCAGGAAAGCGCACCCACCTCATTGCAGGAAGTGAAGGTCACCGGCTCGCGCATTCCGCGCGCCAGTGTCGAAGGGCCGTCGCCGGTGACCGTGATCAGCCGCGAGCAGATCGACGCGCAGGGCTACCGCAACGCATTCGACGCGCTGAGCGCCCTGACTGAAAACACCGGCAACGTGCAGGGTGAGGACTTCGGCAACACCTTCACTCCGGCGGCCAACACCATCAACCTGCGTGGCCTTGGCCCCAACCGCACGCTGGTGCTGATCAACGGCCGCCGCCAGGCCGACTACCCGCTGGCCTACGAGGGCTCGGTGAACGTGGTCAACCTGGCCAACATTCCCAGTGCGCTGATCGAGCGCATCGAGGTCTTGGCGGCCGGTGCGTCGGCGGTGTATGGCTCCGACGCCATCGCCGGCGTGGTCAACATCATCCTCAAGGACCGCTTTGAGGGCGTGGACGTGAACGTGCGGGCCGGCGGCACCCAGCAGGGCGGTGGTGACAACCAGCGCGCGCAGGTGGTTGGTGGCAGTTCCGGCGAGCGCTGGGACGCGCTGTTCGGCTTCGAGTTCGATGTACGCAAGGCGATCCACGCGCGCCAGCGCGACTTCATGGACTCGCTCGATGATGACCCGGCCGGCAAGGCGCCGCAGGCGACCGCGATCGCCTATCGCCGCAATGCTGCCACCGGCCGCAACATCGATCCGGGCGTCAACGGCTGCGACGGGGCGTCTGACATCTATGGCGGCAGCGTGTTCCGCGCCTTCAACCCGCGCCAGGGCTGGTACTGCGGCAGCAACGAGGCAGCGGCCAGCTACTGGACCGTGCAGACCCAGAAGCGCAACCTCAATGGCTATGGCCTGCTGACCTTCCACGTCAACGAGACCACCGACCTGTTCGCCGATCTGGCCGTGGGCAGCGCGCGGATCTACAACAACACGCGTGCACCGACCTGGACCTCGGCCCGCAACTACTTCTACAACCAGACCACCGGCAACCTGGAAAGCTGGTACCGCCGGTTCGCGCCGGAGGAAATCGGTGGCCTGCCGCGCAATGCCAACCGCTTCCTGGAAAACTCGTGGTCGTTCAATGTCGGCGCACGTGGCCAGATCGGCGACAGTGGCTGGGACTATGAGGCGGTCTACAGCCGCTCGCGTTACGAGAACCGCACCCGCCGCCCGGTGCTGCTGGCCGACATCAACGAATACCTGCTCGGCCCGAAGCTGGGCGTACGCAATGGCGTGGAGGTCTATGCGCCCGACCCGGCACGCCTGTTCAAACCGTTGACCCCGAACGAATACGAGGGCCTGTCCGACTACCAGGAAAGCCGCAATGCGGCATGGCTGCAGACCTTCAGCGCCAGCGTCAACGGCCGCCTGTTCGCATTGCCTGGCGGCGATGCGGCGTTGGCAGCAGTGGTTGAGGCCGGCAGCCAGGGCTATCGCAACCGACCGGACCCACGCCTGGGCAGTGGCGAGTTCTGGAACACCAGTGCAGGCGTCGGTGCCGGTGGCGAGCGTGACCGCTACGCCGCAGGTGTGGAGCTGCAGTTGCCGCTGCTGCAGTCGCTGACGACCACGTTGGCCGGCCGTTACGATCAGTACCGTGCGGGTGGCGAGCACATCGGCAAGGCGACCTGGAGCTTCGGCGTCGAGTTCCGCCCGATCGAGAGCCTGCTGATCCGTGGTACGGCGGCGACCAGTTTCCGGGCGCCGGACATGAACTACGTGTTCGCCACCGAAACCCGCGGCTACAACCCGGGCATGACCGATTACTGGCGCTGCCGCACGGCGGGCCAGTCGTACGACAACTGCGACTACAACGGCCTGTCGATCGATTACAGCAACCGCGCCAATGCACAGCTGCAGCCGGAATCTGCCAAGTCGTATGGCTTCGGCGTGGTCTGGTCGCCGCTGTCCGGCCTGGATTTCAGCGCCGACTACTACGACATCCGCATCGACAACGAGGTGACCAGCCTCGATACCAGCCGCATCCTGCGTGATGAGGCCGATTGCCGCCTGGGCCGGACGCTGGGTGGCGAAGCGCGCGATATCGGTTCGCCGCTGTGCCAGGACGCGCTGTCGCGGGTGATCCGCAACCCGTCCAATGCAACCGTGCAGCCGGACCAGGTGACCCGCGTGCTGATCAATCCGATCAACGCGGCCTCCGAATCGGTTCGCGGGCTGGACCTGAAGGGCAACTGGCGTTTCGATGCCGGCCGCTACGGCCGCTTCACCACGCGCCTGGCCTATACCGTGGTGCTGGAACACAAATACCGGCAGTTCTCCGATGATCCGGAGCGTGACATCCGCAATTCGCTGGACGACTACCAGTGGCGCAGCAAGGCCAACGGCAGCATCACCTGGAACCAGGGTGACTGGACCACCACGCTGTACGGCAACCGCTTCGGCTCGCTGCCGAAGACCGACGGCAGTGGCCGCATCGCGCCGTACATGACGTACAACGCCAGCGTGTTCCGCCAGTTCGGCGAGAACCTGTCGGTGGGTGTGATCGTCAACAACCTGCGTGACAGCCGCCCGCCAGCGGACAAGAACGGTGGCGGCTGGCCGTTCTACCCGGTCGGCAACTACGACCCGTATGGCCGCCAGTACTGGGTGCAGCTGGACTACCGGTTCCGCTGATCCGGCAGGCGAACGAAAGGCCCGGCATTGCCGGGCTTTTCTTTGTGCAGCGCATCCGTGCTGCCGTCGCGCACGTGGCATGCTGTGGCGATACATGGAGGAGGATGCGCATGGATGTCAGGATATGGAGTGTGATTGCCGTACTGGCCGTTGCCGGTTGCAGCAGCGAGCGGGCGGCCAGCGTGGACGAGGCTGCGGACGCGACCAGTGCCGCGCCCGTGCCGTCCCAGCTCAACGCAACAGCCGATGCGGGCTCAACGCACGGGCAAACGGCATCGATGCGGGTGGCGGCCAAGCAGGGGCCTGCGAATGCGGAGGGACACTTCCTCGAGGGCGAGCGCTTGCTGTTGACCGAAGGCGCACTGTCGGCGGAAAAGAGCGACGTGATACTTGGCTCGGACAACGCCTTTGCGCAGGCGATCAGCCAGTTCGAGCGGGACGCGGCGGGCCAGCCGGAAGTGCAGGACCTGACCCGGCTCTACAGGGCGGCCGCGACCCGGCTCATCGGCAGCGGCGGCACGCTGGTGTCTTTCGCCTGTGGCTACAGCCTGTGTGGCGGCGAGATACGAAGCCGTACCGATGAGGATTTCAGTGCCTGGTCCGAGGCGATCGGCATGGACAAGGCGGCCCCGGTCTACAGCCTGGCCACGGCGCCGATGACATGGGGCAGGGACCAGCGTGGTGGGCGCTTCGTGTTCTCGGTGGACCCGGCATCCAACAGCATTACCGCGCAGTGGGGCCCTGACCGGTGACACATGCAGCTAGGGCAGCGCTTGTTGCAGGTACGACTCGATGACGTAGCTGAAAGGCTGCTGCTGGCGGTCGCGAAGCAGGGCCCGAACTTCCAGGATGACGCCCTGGTCGCCTTCACCGCGTGGCGGCCAGAAGGTCTGATCGGCCAGCGTCTGGCGCTTGAAGCCGAGCGGGCCGACCACCCGGCCGAAGGGTTCATCGGTGGTATCGAGCACCTGGTTCATGGCCGGACTGAGATGGTCGGGCAGGTACCAGTTATCGGCTTCTGACAGCACGCGGCTGCCACAGGCCAACTGCACGCGGCGGTAGCGCAGGGGCGTGCCCGGTTCTGCGGCCAGCGCCTGCAGCACTTCGGTCGGGGCCGGTTTGTCGGTGCCGCGCACGCGCACGGCGCGGACCCGGGCCTGCTCAGCCAGGCCATGTTCGGCGCACCAGGTTTCGAGCGTGGCGGTGGCGCTCTGGCCGGCCAGCACGCGCTGATGCAGCATTTCCACCAGGGCGGCCGAGGCGATGCGTTGCTGGCCGGGTGGCGCCTGCGGCGGGGTGCTGGCCCCGGCATCGGTGGCGGACAGGCTGGCGATCGGGGCGGCGGCAAGCAGGGAGGCGGCCTGCCAGCGGCGGAGACGATCGTGGCGGTCGGACGGGCCCATGCGGCATCACAGCGTAAACAGGCGTCCATGTTACCCGTTCAGGGGTGTGCACGGCGTGTCTGCGACCGGTTGTCGCAGGGCAATCATCGCTCTGGTGAATGTGTGCCATCCAGATATTTCGTTGGCCGATGGCTTTGCTGGGGCGCAAGATGGCGCCAGTCTTGGCTTTCCGGGAGTTCCCGATGACCCTCCAGTTCGTCCATGGCGGTGTCGACCGCGACGGTGCGCCACTGCATTTCCATATCCGTGATGGCCGCATCAGCGGGCTCAATGGCGAGGCCGCGCCGGCCGAAGGGGCGGAATGCGTCGACCTGCAGGGCTTCGCGGTGCTGCCCGGGCTGGTCGACGGCCACATTCACCTCGACAAAAGCTTCGTCGGCGACCATTGGCACCCGCACCAGCCGGTGAACAGCCTGCGTGAGCGGCTGGCGGTGGAGAAGGCGGCGGTGGCGGGTGCGGCACCGATGGTGGACCGTGCCGAGGCGCTGATCCGCCAGTGCAGTGCGTTCGGTACGGTGGCGATGCGCTGCCATGTCGATATTGACGCCAGCACCGGTCTCGGCCATCTCGAAGCGGTGCGCGAGGCGGCGCTGCGCTGCGCCGACATCATGCGGATCCAGCTGGTGGCGTTTCCGCAGGCCGGGGTGATGTCCTGTCCCGGCACCGCCGCCGTACTGGAGCAGGCGCTTGCTGCGGGCGTGGAGGTGCTCGGCGGCATCGACCCGACCACGCTCGATGGTGACGCCGAAGGCCAGCTGGCGCTGTTGTTCAGCCTGGCCGAGCGCTACGGCGTGCAGCTGGACATCCATCTGCACGAGCCCGGCGAAACCGGCCTGGCCCAGCTGCTGCGCATCGCTGCGCGCACCCGGGCCGCTGGCCTGCAGGGGCGGGTTGCGGTCAGCCATGCCTATGCGCTGGGCGACGTGCCGCTGGCGCGCGCGCTGCAGGTGGGCGGAGCATTGGCCACGGCGGGTGTGGCGATCATGAGCAACGCGCCGGGGGATCATCCGTTCCCGCCGCTGCGCGCGCTGCATGATGCCGGCGTTCGCGTGTTCGCAGGCAATGACAACATCCGCGACTGCTGGTGGCCGTATGGCAATGGCGACCTGCTGCAACGGGCGATGTTGCTGGGCTACCGTTCCGGCTTCTACACCGACGCCGATCTGATGCTGGCGCTGGACATGGTCACCACCCATGCCGCGCAGGTGATCGGCCTGCCGCAGCATGGTATTGCCGAAGGCCGGCCGGCGACGTTCGTGGCCGTGCGTGCCGACCACGGCCCGGCCGCCGTGGCCGGGGTGCCGGTGGAGCGCCGGGTGGTGGTCGACGGCCGCTGGCTGTAGATCCACGTCATGCCTGGATGGCACCATCGCGTGGTCTCATTCATCCACGCATGGCGTGGATCTACCCCGATGTGCCGTCAGGCGTAATCGTCGGCGCGGGTGGCGACGAATTCCTCAAGCCACGCAAGCAGGTGGGCAATGTCGATGATCTCGCCCTGCTCGACGCGCTTGAGCAGCAGCGTGCTGGCGCCGATCTGCAGGCTGCTGTCGGCATAGCGCAGCACCGCGTCGATGCCCCAGGCATCGGTGACCTGCATCCAGGCCAGGCCTGGCACGCGCTGGGCCAGAGTGTCACCGAACGCCACGCCCAGCGCTTCCCAGCCATCGCAGTCGTCACGATCGATCAGCTCGGCATCGACCACGCGCTGCAGGGTGGTGGCCGCCAGCGGCCACTGCACCGGCAGCGTCGGGAAGCCGGCCGCCACGCGCGCGGCGATCAGCGAACGCTGGTGCTGCAGATGCGTCTGCAGGGCAGCGGGCAGGGGATCGAAGCGGGTGGGGATTTCGTCGGACATGGCAAGGCGCCGTGGAGCACGGAAACAACAGGCACTCTACGAGGCGATGTTGCCCGCCGTGCGGCCGGAGTGACCATGTTTCGATGCGTGATGCGCGAAAGGCATCCACGCATGGCGTGGATCTACTGTGGTCAGTCCGGTTCGCGTTGCACCTGGCGCCACAGCTCGCTGGCCAGCGCACGCACGGCATCGTCGGCATCGGCACGGTGCAGCAGGCCGATTTCGTAGTTGTCGATCACCGGCAGCTCACGCTCGCCATCGATGATGCGGTGCTCGCGGCTGACCGCGCGGCGTGGCAGCAGGCTGATGCCGATGCCATCGGCCACCGCGCCCTGGATGCCGCTCAGCGACGAACTGGTGAAGGCGATGCGCCAGCGCAGGCCCAGCGCTTCCACGGCATGGATCATCTCGTCGCGGTACAACCCGCGCGGCGGGAAGGTGACCAGCGGCAGCGGGTCCTGCTGCAGGCAGCTGCTGCGCAGGCTGTCGATCCAGTGCATCGGCTCGCGCCGGCAATGCACCGCCTGGCGGCTGTTGCGGCGCTGCTTGACCAGCACCAGGTCCAGCTCGCCGTGGTCGAAGCCCTGCGCCAGGTCACGGCTGAGGCCGCTGCTGATCTCCAGCTTCACCTGCGGGTGGCGACGGCTGAAGGCGGCCAGCATGCGCGTGGTCTGCGGGTTGACGAAATCCTCGGGCACGCCGATGCGGACGGCGGTCTCCACCGTCGCACCGGCCAGCGCCTGGGCCATTTCCTCGTTCAGGTCGAGCATGCGCCGCGCGTAGCCGAGCAGGGTGTGGCCGGCGTCGGTGGGGTGCACGTCGCGGTGGCCGCGTTCGAGCAGGCGATGCCCGGCCAGTTCCTCCAGCCGGCGCACCTTCTGGCTGACCGTGGACTGGGTCGAATGCAGGCGCGTGGCCGCTGTAGTGAAGCTGCCGCAGTCGGCCACCATCACCAGCGCCCGCAGCAGGTCCAGTTCGAACAGTGTTCTATTCGATTTGGCACTGTCTTGCATTTGAACATTTCACTTCTGGATACCCAGGCCGACTTCTACCATGCAGGGCAGGGGCCGGCAATGCCCGGCTGTTGCTACCGTCGCACGGCGTTCCGTGGCGACGGACATGAGGAGACACTGTCATGCGCGTCCATCATTCCCCTGGCTGGCCTGCGCCGTTGGCGCGCATGTTGCTGTTGTGCCTGCTGGCCATGGTCACCCCGGCCTGCACCGCAACGTCCAAAGCCGACGTCGATGGCCGCCTGCGTGATGCCGCCAGCCGCGGCGACGCCGATGCGGTGCGGCAGGCAATCGAGGATGGCGCCACGCTGGAGGCGCGCGATGGCCAGGGCCGTACCGCGCTGCTGCTGGCCACGCATGGCAACAACGTGGATGCCGCGCGTGAGCTGATCGAGGCCGGGGCAGACGTCAACGCCAAGGACGCTTTGCAGGACAGCGCCTACCTGTACGCCGGTGCGCGCGGCCTGGACGAGATCCTGGCGATGACCCTGGCGCATGGCGCCGATCTGCGCAGCACCAACCGCTATGGCGGCACCGCGCTGATTCCGGCCGCCGAGCGCGGTCACGTCGCCACTGTGCGCACGCTGCTGCGGGCCGGTGTGGCGGTGGACCATGTCAACCGGCTGCACTGGACCGCGCTGCTGGAAGCGATCCTGCTTGGCGATGGCGGTGCGCGCCAGGTGCAGATCGTGCAGCTGCTGCTGGAGGCCGGTGCCGACCCGGAGCTTGCCGACGGCGACGGCGTGACGCCGCTGGCGCACGCGCGCCAGCGCGGCTATACCGGAATTGAGACCCTGCTGCGCCAGCACGGCGCGGTGCGTTGAATGCAAACCCCTTCCACCCGCACGCTGGGCGTGCCCACCAGGATGCTGTCCATGTTCCGTTCCCGTCCGTTGTCCCTTGCCACCCTCCTTGCGGTAGCACCGCTGTCGGCGTCTGCCGCCGAGCGCGCCGACCTGCTGATCCGCAATGCCACCGTGGTCGATGTCGAGCACGCCAGCACCCTGGCCGGGCAGAGCGTGGTGATCCGTGGCGAGGACATCGTCGCCGTCGGCCCGGACGCACAGCTGCGCAGCCAGTGGAGTGCGGCCCGCCAGATCGATGCCAGGGGCAAGTACCTGATCCCGGGCCTGTGGGACATGCACGTGCACTTCGGTGGTGGCCCGGCGCTGATCGAAGAGAACAAGGCGTTGCTGCCGCTGTACATCGCGCATGGCATCACCACGGTGCGTGACTGTTCCGGCGATCTGCCCGAGCAGGTGCTGCAGTGGCGTGGCGAGATCTCCAAGGGCACCCTGTTCGGCCCACGCCTGCTCAGTTCGGGCGCGAAGATCGAAGGCATCAAGCCGGTCTGGAAGGGCACGATCGAAGTGGGCAGCGAGGCCGACGCCGACAAGGCGATCGCCCGCCTGCAGCACGACAAGGTTGATTTCGTGAAGATCACCGACAGCACGCTGAAGCCGGAGCTGTTCCTGTACTCGGCCAGTGCTGCGCGCAAGGCCGGCTTCAAGGCCTCGGGCCACATTCCGATGGCGCTGACCGTGGAGCAGGCGGTCGATGCCGGCCTGGCTTCGATCGAGCACCTGGACTACGCATTCAAGGCCGGCAGCAAGGACGAAGCGAAGATCGCCGCCGACTTCGGTGCCGGCCGCATCGACCGCGCCGAAGCCAACCGCCGCCTCGACGCCAGCTTCGACCGTGACACTGCGATGCACGCCTACCGTGATTTCGCCAAGCGCGGCGTATTCGTGACCCCGACCCTCAACGGTGGCCGCATCCTCGACTTCCTTGACCAGGATGACCACGCCAACGACCCGTACCTGGCCTACATCGGCCCTGGCCTGCGTGCGACCTACCAGTGGCGCGTGGACCGCGCGGCGAAGGCCACGCCGGCGCAGATCGAAGCGCGCCACGCGCAGTACCACCAGGTCGCTGCAGTGCTGCCGATGCTGCAGGAGGCCGGCGTGACGATCATCGCCGGTACCGATGCGGGCTTCCTCAACTCGTTCAACTTCCCGGGCATCGCCCTGCACCAGGAGCTGCAGCTGTTCGTGAAGGAGGGCCTGAGCGCACCGCAGGCGCTGTCGGCCGCAACCCGTTCCGGCCCGGCCTGGTTCGGCCAGATGGACCGTTACGGTGGTGTTGCACAAGGCAAGGCGGCCGATCTGGTGCTGCTGACCGCCAACCCATTGCAGGACATTGCCGCCACCGAAAAGATCGACAGCGTGATCCTGCGTGGCAACGTGTATGACCGCGCCGCGCTGGACAAGATGCTGGCCGAGACCAGGGCCAAGGTGGCGGCGTGGAATGCAGAGGCGGCGAAGACGCAGTGATCGACAGGGTCAGAGCCCTTCCCGGGTGGGAAGGGATCCGACCCATGGAGTTGGACGGCATCCACGCCATGCGTGGATGACACGGCCGTTGGCCTAACGCGGTGCCGGCCGCATGCCATGCAGCTGCGGCAGTGCGGCCTTCATCGCATCGATGAAGGCGCGCAGCCGCGGCGGCTGCTGGCGCGCAGCAGGAAACACGACATGCACCGGCAGTGCCGGCGCCTGCCAGTCCGGCAGCAGCTGCACCAGACGTCCTTGTGCGAGGTCGTCGGCCACCAGCCAGGCCGAGACCACCGCTGCGCCCAGCCCGGCGCGTGCAGCCTGCTGCACCACGAACAGGTTGTCGCTGAGCAGGCGCGGGCTGATCGACAGCGTATGCGCGCGGCCCTGTGCGTCATGCAGCAACAGGCGTTCGCGGTAGTAGGTGACCAGTGAGATCCATGGCAGTGCCTGTGCCTGTTCTGGTGTGCTGATCGCGGTGGACTGCACCAGCGACGGCGCCGCCACGACGATGCGCGGCACTTCGGCGAGCGGCAGTGCGACCATGCGCGGTTCGTCGACCGGTCCCACCCGCACCGCGCAGTCGATGCCTTCTGCGATGAAGTCCGGGCGCCTATCTTCCAGGATCCACTCCAGGCTCAGCTGCGGGTGCTGGGCGAGGAACGCGAGCATGGTCGGCAGCAGCTGTGCCTGGCCGAACGCGTGCGGCACCATCACCCGCAGGCGTCCGCGCAGCGTTTCCGGTTCGCCGTGCAGTTCGGCCTGCAGCGACTCCCATTCGTCGACCACGCGTTGCGCATGACGCTGGCAGCGCAGGCCGTCCTCGGTCAGCTGCAGCCCATGTGTGGAGCGCTGCAGCAGGCGCAGGCCGAGCTGTCGCTCCAGGGCCTGCAGGCGTCGGCTGACTGTCGGCTGGGTGGTGCCCAGCTGCACGGCCGCAGCAGACAGGCTGCCCGCGTCGACGATGCGCAGGAAGGTGCGCAGCAGATCCAGGCGATCGGCGCCGGTGGTGAGGTCATTCATGCGTATGGCGTATGAAGAATATGTAATGAAGCCTACTACAGACGTTTGGCGAATAGTGTACCGGCGCGCGATAAATGGGGCGTGGAATGCGAGATAAATGGGTCCTGCCGCAGATTGCGTAGCGTGTAACGAATTTGCAGATGCAGAAACGCCCCGGATGGCCGGGGCGTCAGGTTGAGGCAGCTGTGGACCGAATAGGGCGGTCAAGCATCCAGAGCTGGATGGCCGTGCACGATCTCGCCGAGCCGGTGGACGGCAACCTCTTGCAGCTTGGCCAGCAGGCAGACCAGCGACCACACACGGGCGCGAGAGATGCCGTTCAAGTTGGATTCGGGGCTGATCAGGTCGATGATCGCAGCGCGGGCCTCGCCAATCCCCTCATCACTGACGCCCTCCGGCAAGTTGCGTGCCTCAGTGGCGTGGAAGAGCATCGCCAGGTTATCCCTGTTGATGGCGTCGTTGCCGCCCCGGACTTCCAGTGCATCGCGCAGGCCATTCAGCGCTCCGGCAATGGTGTCAAGGTCATCATGCGCTTGGGATGCTGCCAGCTTGAGCGAGCGGAACGGGGGCTGGCTGGCGGAATTGATCATGTTCATTGTCGGTTCCTCGAGGTCTGAGTTACCGCCACCCAACTGTCAAATGAGGTGGCGGACGGCGCGCGGTTGACAGACCGGCTCGAGGACCGGCAGGCACAGTGGCCTCCGCGCACCGCCCACCGTAGAACTGGTAGGCAAGCCCCGCCCGATGCAGGACAACAAAAAAGCGCCTTCATCGGGCGATGGGCGCTTGTGCGCCTCGAGTATTGCCGGGCTGTCAATTCCCGATCACCCGTGGGGTGACGGGACAGACACTACACCCTCAGGGCTGCATATGCAACAGCCTTGGGGGTGGGTGGTCACCGCCCCGTGACTTCGCCCTCGGAGAATCTGGCGAACGGCCAACGGCCGGAAGAGCAGCCCACCCTGCGGTCGTTGTTGAGGCCGAGGCCCACGGACACGCACCGCTTGTCCGTTAGCGCCTGGCTCAGCGCTCGGGAACAAACTCTTCCTGACCGGTTTCCAGGTTCATGCGCATCCAGCCCCTGACGCCATCCCGCACAACGATTGACCGAGCGCGCAGGGGATCGTCAATCGCCTCCTGTCGCCGGCGACGCTCCACGCTCTCAGTCAGCTGGTTCAACCACTCCCAGCTACCCGGCTGGATCGGCTCCACCTTCACCGGCTTCGATGGCAGGGCCAGGCCGATGCGGTGCGCATCCTTTTTCAGCAACTCCAGCTCGGACTCGATGCTGAGCATTTCCCGATCAATCTCACCGATCTTCGCCAGCGAAGCCTTGAGCGGGAGGGCCTTGGGCCAATTTGCGATGCCATCCAGGGCGTCGGCAGTCGCCAGCTTCATCTCATCCAGGAGGAAGTAGGTAGCGGCAAGCTGGGTGAGCGGCTCCCTGTCAAAATCACCGCCGTAGACCGCTCCGCGCAGCTGTCCCGGCAGGGTGCCAAGCATATCGTCGGGCTTCATCGTGTTGAGCCGCATGGCCGACCCTACAGTGGCCTTCATCTGACCGGGGTCACCGTTCCCAAAGATGGATTTCCTGAGCTCATCGGTGAGCCTCTGACGATAATGTTCAGCCTTCAGATCCAGCATGCGCCACACGAGCGTCGTGTAGTCCCTGCGCGACACGGGCTGCGAGACGATCCTGCCCCTTTCCCCGGCCAGCACCTCCAAGCGCTGGTAGCGCTCAGAAACGGCGGCAGTGATTTTCTCTTTGATCGCGCCCAGGCTTTCGATGCTGGACTGGATTTCCGTGATGGTGTTCATGGGGACCTCTTATCGTTGAATGGCCTTTTGGGCCATGATCGCGGCTTGGATAAAGCCGATAGATGGGTTGGCGTGTTGCACATCACGCGCCAGTTCGTACAGCTGCATCTGTGCACGATCAACCTGGTACCCGATGGGTGCGGAGAAGTTCGCAACAGAGGGAGTGCCGCCGTGCGCAGGTTCTGCAAAGCTCAACGGCTGCATTCCCTTTACAGCGGGGGCTTGGGCACCCAGAAAGCCGACATGCCGGAGGTAGTAGGTACCCGGCATGGGGTTGCCTGGCGAGTTGGGAAGGTAGATCGAGGCTGAGACGCTCTTGTAGGAGCCACTTCGCACCGAGCCGATCAGGCTGTCATCCACATCGGCAAAGGCGTAGAGCTCGCCATCCATTTCAGCCAAGCCTCGCACCTGACCATAGGTGTTCGTCTCAACATCAGGGTGGCCGAGCACCAAGGGGGCAGCCTTTACCGCCTGGCTATAGTTGAGGGCAACGGCGGTGACGGCCCGCTTGTCGATGGTGACCGAGCCAGACTGAGAGTTCCATGTACCAGCTCGGAAGATTTGAAATGCACGCAATGCCATTTTGAAATGCCTGTCACAGGGTAGGAATAGAGAGCTGCATACGCAGCAATCACGTGCTTCTACGGCCTATCAGTAGTTGCTTTCCAGTTCCGACCTTCACGTCGATTGCGTTCGCGGCTTCGCTGCAAGATTCGACGGACCGAACGCTCGGAGATGCCACAGGACGCAGCAATTTCATGAGTTCTCTCTCCGGCTCGGTAGCGGGAAACAATGGCCGCGTGTTGTTCGGCCTGGCGGTAAGCCGCCATCGATGGGATATAGACCGATCCCCCAGAGAATGCCGTCAGCACAGACGCCACGGCCGCTGCACCAGCCGCCTCGCGTCTGTCCTGGTCACACCCACGGATTACCAGTTGGCGGATGACCTCCGCTTTCAATCCGGCAATGAATCCGTCCCGGCGAGCCTTGGTGTCGCTGCGGCGTCCCGCACCTTCGGCGGAGACCGGAAAGCACAGATTGACCCCGCCATGCTCCCGCGCGACGTACTGAATAGCCGCTCCAACTACCGCAGGAACGTCCACCTCTGAGTTCAGCTTGTGCAATGCACGTGCAAGAGCGGCAGCAAGGCCCTCCATCACACCCGAGCCCTCATTTGAGAATGGCGCCAAGTCGCTCACCTTTGCTGCCCACCCCTTGCCCTGCCCATCGTCAGCCGCACCCCTGCCCGCTGGTGTCTGACACGCGTCTGAGGGCGCGCAGCCGCATTTGAGCGGATGATCACAAGTCTTTGAGCTTCTATCTTGCACGTCAGCCTCCCAACACGTGGCGGATCGCCTCGGAATTGCGATTGATCTTGTTAATGAACACGTGGTCACTCCCGGGGTCATCCAGGTAGTTCGCCAGCAAGCTCGGCTCCACCACATTCACCATCCGCAATCCAATGCGCGGTGCCTGGCTCGCGGGAGCGCCAGTAGCCACCATCCTCGCCATTGGCTGTGAGACCGACATGGGCTGTCCAAGGCTGACCGGGCCGCCCTCCGCGTAGCCATCGCGCCAGCCGCCGATGGCAGCCATGCCCACTCGATTGAATGCTGAGAGGAATGTCTTGGCACCAGACTGACGAACCACTTCCTGGCGCAAGACGAATTCATCGGCATGCACGATGCCGGCAGGCTTGTACTTACCACCAGGCCCCGTCCAACCACCAGTTGCAAAGCTGGCTGCACTGGACACAGCCATAGCCGCGGCAGCAGCCTGCATCTGGCTGGCGGCCTTGCTGACCGCCTGCGCGCCGATGACCAGGCCGAGTCCCGAGGACCCCAGAGTGGTTGCTGAGGTCTCCAGCTTCGCGGCACCAAGGCCAATAGCTGCACCGGCTGCTGCCGCAATCGTTGCAGCTTTGGTCATCTCTTGCGCCCCATCTCCACCGCCACTCGAACCGGGGAACAGGCTCATAAGACGCATGGCGGCGGCTTGAGCAAGCTGAGCTGCGGCGAACTCGGCAATACCCAGCGCCAAGCTGGAGAAGAAGTTGGCAATCGAATCACTCAGTGAATCGGTTTGCGTAACCAGGGACATGAACAGGTTCTTGAATGACCCTTCAAGGGTGTTGCGGATCGACTGTTGCAGAAGGCTGGTTGTTTGCCCCATCTCTTGGAGCTTCAGCTCAATCTGATCCACCGCCGCAATGACTGCCGGGTCCTTGAGCGTCAACGCAATTTCGCGCATCTCAGGGATAATCTCCCTGATGGTGCCGAGCTTCTTCTGGTAGACCGCAACAATGCGATCTTGAGCCTGTGCCTCAGTAATGAGACCCGCCTGAAGCTCAACCTGGATGCGCTGCTGATCAAGCGCGATGGCCCCGATTGTCTGGTTGTAGGTCTCCTGCAACGTCTTGAAGCGTGTGCTCGCCTCGCTCAAGTTGAGTAGTTTGGTGACGTCGGCCGCTTTGGCGGTTTCGCCCAGACGTTCCAACTCCTGCTTGAGTAGGTTCAGCTCTCGGCGGGTCTTTGCCAGTTCCGCATCCGGGCCTTGCCCCTGCAATTGGGCAATTCGATCCCTGACCCCGAGCAGCTGTCGATCAGCATCAAGGCGCTGGTCAGCCAAGTCTTTCTCTGCTGCCTTGTCCAACAACTCTTGCTTTGTGCGCGCAGTGGAATTCTTGAACTCACCCTCGGCAATGGCAGCCTCGATACGAGCCGTTTCGGTAGCCTTCTTGTGCATTTCATCCAGCGTTCCAACCAGCTGAATTTGCTGCTTTAACCGCTCCAGTTCGCGTTGTGCAGCGGCCTCATCCTTCTGCGCGTCGGATTTTCGAGCCTTGGGCGTCGTCTCCAGAAACTGACTTTGTAGCTGCTTGACGCGCCGATCATAGGCACCGCCGCTGACGCTGCCATCGTCCCCAAACACCACTCCCTTGAGCAGGTCACTGCCGGGGCTGATCGCACGAAGCGTACGGAACTGATCGGCGACCTCCGCAGTGGCCTTTCTCAGCTTCTCGGCCTTGCTGGCACCACTATCGAGCGCACGTGCCAGGTCATCTGCTACGGCAACACCCTTTCGGCGAAGTCCTGTCACAAAAGCCTCGCCCGACGCGAGTTCGTCCTGGTCTTCCTTCTGCGCCTTCAACAGAGCCAGTCGGCGCTCCAGCTCGGCGATATCGTTGGCCCGGTTCTGATCGCTCAGATATCGAGGTGCAACAAAAGCGCCACTGCGCAGCGCCGCAAGCTGCTGCTGAGTCTTGGCGATATCGATTTCCAGCGTTGGGTTGGAAATGTTCTTCAGGTCTGCCGTAAATGCCTGCCACTCCTGACGAAGCTGGCTCACAAAGCCAGTGAGGCCGCGAGTGGCATCCTGCACGCGCTTGAGCCGCTCGGTGTAGACGTCGGCCATATACTCCACCGCCACCCGAACCGCGTCGGTCTCGCGCCCCTGCTCTTCGAGAGAACGCACATGCTCGTAGACTTCAACGGTCAGGAAGCCATATTGGTCACTGAGCTTGCGCAGCGTTTCGGTAGGTGACTTGGCGAGCTCGGAAATCTTGGCCGTGGTCGAATCGATGGAATCACCTGTCAGCTTTGCCAGCGCAGCAGCTGCGCGACTGGCATCGTCCAGGGTCTTTCCGGAGAGCTGTCCGCTTCGAGTGAGCTGCTCCACCGACGCGCGCGCCAGGTCGTAGTCCTTGACCAGCCCGCCAACCTCACCGGCAAGCTGGTTCAGCTGGCCAGCAGTCCTGCCCGAGCTGCCACCGTTGGCGATGATCGCCGACTCCAGCGATAGCAATTCCGTGTAGCCACGGTGGGCCATATACGCCATAGAGCCCAGCACCGCAGCGGTACCGCCGACAGCCAGCACCATCGGGTTGATGGCCGCCGCCACCGCCCTCGCAGCAGGGCCGATGCCGCCGAAAGAGTCCTTGATCTGGCCGCCCTGCTGCACCGCGACCATCCAGATCGGCATGCCTGTTGCCAGGCTGGTGGTGATATCGGTGATTTGTGCAGGCAACTGCCGCATGGCGGCCTGATACTGGCCCGCAGATACGGGCCCAGCACCCATTGAGCGCGAGAGCGCATCAGCGTTTTTGACCGCATTGCGTTGCGCGGTCAGGTCCGACAACGCGCGATTGTACTGCTCACGACTGATTCGGCCGGAGTCTACTGCAACCTTGAGTGCACGCTCATCCTGCTCGAGCTTCTGGAGCTTGACCGAGGCTTTGTCGTAGCGCCCTACAGCCCCATCCACGGCCTGCTCGCGCTGTCGCTCAGTGCGCGCGAGCGCGCCACCCTGCTTATCCAGAGCCTTGATTGCGTTGTTGTAGTCCTCGGTGCTGAGCAACCCTCTGGACATCGCCCTATCGAGCAGGGTCTCCGTTTCAGCCAGGTCGGCCATGCTTGCTGCACCGCGCTGCAAGCGGGCATCAAGCTCTCCAATCATGCGAATTTCGTCAGCAACCGTCTTTTGAACAGCGGTGCCAGATGCACGCACGCGATCTGCCGCAGCTGCAACATCTGCTGACATGGCTTTGGCCGACCCGCCCGCTGCCTCCATGCCAGCGGCACCCTTGGCAGCACTTGCCCCCGCTTCTTCCATGCGGCCTGCGGACTCAGAGCTGCTCCTGCTGGCTTTGTCCAAGGCCTGTGCAACCTTGGTGGACTTCTGCGCCAACGCGTCAAAGCCAACACCAGCAGCACTGCCAGCATCCTTAATCGAGCTCAAGCCACGCTGCAATACCGGCAGCGCCTTTTGCGCCTGCTCGATATCCACGGCGATACGCATCGCCAGTTCCATGCTGCGCTTGCTTGCCATGACTATTCCTCTGACAGCAGATGCCTGAGCAGCGCTGCGGTTTCCTTGGGTGCGCCGTTCACGGCGGCATTCATGTCGTTGATGCGTTCAGCGCGAAAGCGACGGCGCTGTAGCTGCGATTCGCGGTAGAGAAGCTGCAACTGACGTCCCGTCATTGATTTCAGTTGCTGGCAAGGCCCATAGCCCGCCTGGGTCAAGGCGCTGAAGACCTTGGCCCAGCTCACGGGTTGCTTTGGGGCGCCTCTGCGATTGCGCGCCGGAGGACCCGACGGATAAAAAAACCGGAGTTCACTCTCCACCAGGCAAGCATCAGCAGTTCACCCTCGGCCTCAGCCAGAGACTCCACCCAACTACGTTCGACATTGGCTGACTTCGCCATCAGGTCCAGAATCACATCGGCATTGCGAGCGCAGATTTCACTCACTTGCTCGAAGCTGGGAACGGTGCTGCCTGGCTTGAACACGCCGTACAGGTCTTCCAGGAAGGATCGAGCGGTAGCCTGGATGAAAAGCCCCTCGGCGAAGGTGTACTCACGTACAGAGAGCTGTTGACCGGCCACCCGAACCTGGCCTTCGCCCATCAATATCTCCAGTTCAGCCTGACCGCCTTCACTGCCGGTTTTAGTCATCTGCGTCGCCTCGCTGGTGCCCAGCTCGGCATCCACGTTTCCAATCTTCTTAGCCATTTTTCACCTCAGGGTCTGTGAGCGAATTGAAACAGAAGCGGACAGCTGTCTCATGAGGACCCGGGTCCGGGTGCGCACGGTACGGAAAGCGAGTAGAGGGTCCGCTTGCCGCTCTCGATGGCAAGCATCTGGAATGAACGAAGCGTCATACCTGGCACTCCTTGTGGTGCTCACCGTCCTTTAGCTTGTTCGTCGCTTGGAGGTGTTTCTCTGCACGCCTGATCATCTTGCAGACGGCTTGGGTCGATACATTCAGCATCGTCGCGATTTCGCTCCTGCTCTTGTTGTTCTGAAGGTGGGAGTGAGCCTGTAGTGCCCTTGCCAATGCGGCATCCCGTTGCCCGCTGGGTACGTAGATGCAAAGAGAGCAGCATCGAGCCAGCAGCTCCTGGCGAACGTCTTCGGTCGCAGCGGCGAGCTCCAGGTCATCCAGCAGGGCCGCCTGGCGCAGTTGATGAGAGAGTTCGTCCTCAACCAGGTCGAGGAGTTCCATCCCCAGCTTGCTGGCATGACCTCCTGCCTTGGACCGGTTCGTCGGCAGGTAGATCGTGCTGCCTCCAAATTGGGACTTGATCCGGCCACACACTTGCCTGGATACCGCGAGGGCGTCGGCATGCGGAACATCCGCGCTACTGAGGACAAGACGGATCACGTCCGTAACCTCATCAAAAAAGGTTCTGTTGGCCGACACGCTCTTGCTCCAGATGACATTCATGAAACCGGACAGCTGTCCGGGTGACGAAAGTATTCCGGTGGCGTCGAGGCAATTCCCTGAAACCAGTTTCTAGAAATGAAATTTCGCTCAAAACGCTCGGCGCCGAGCGTTTTGCCCTCTATGGCGGCGGCAGGCAAATCATGCGACGTCGCATGATTTGGAGCATGAGGCAGTCGGCTAGGAGGGGTAAAAGTGACACGTTGTCACTTTTGGTGATCGACATTGGACGGGCCAAATCATGCGCATGCGAATGATTTGAGCCAGCCTCACGCTCAACCCAAATGCCGCGACGTCGCGGCATTTGGAGCTGGCTCGGCGGATGCCGGGGCGCGAAAAGGGACACAGTGTCCTTTTTGGGTGTTTGGCAGGCGGCGCGGGCATAGTCTCGGCTGGGCCACTGGCGCAGGCGCGCTGCTACGCCAAAACGGACATCGTGTCCGAAATGCGTCGCATGCGACGCATTCGGCGTGAGGGTGAGGCTGACTTAAATGTTTCGACATCGAAACATTTGGACCTGGCATCAGCTGATGCCGAGGTTCGAAAAGCGACACAGTGTCGCTTTTGAGTGTTTGGCCGACGCTGGCATAGCCTGTGCTGGGCCAGCGACACAGTCACGCTGCCATGCCAAAACGGACTTTGAGTCCGAAATGCGTCGAATTCGACGCATTTCACTCAGGCAAATGTCGCGGCGCCGCGACATTGGGGCCGAGGGTGAAGCTGGCTCAAATGTTGCGGCGTCGCAGCGATCGTCGCCGCCTGGCATGGATTGCCGCTGGTGCAACCCATCCCCCTCGCGCTCATCGTAGTCCGCAATAGGCAAGGATAGTCCGGGGTAAATATCGCACCACTCCCCCTGATATATCTCACCCCTGAACAGAATAGCGGCAGGATACGCCCACTTCCTCCACCGGACTCCCCCATGTCTACCCCTTCGCTATCCGTCGCCGCCGCGCCCGTGACCGCACCCTCCACCCCGCTGGTGCTGGCAATGGCGGCCGGCGCCGGCTTCTCGGTCGCCTCGCTGTACTACAGCCAGCCGATGCTGGGCCTGATCGCCCAGGACCTCGGCGCAGGCGAGCGCGCCGCCGGCCTGGTACCGACCCTGACCAAGCTCGGCTATGCGCTGGGCATCCTGCTGCTGGCACCGCTGGGCGACCGCTTCGACCGCCGCACCCTGATCCTGTTGAAGTCCGCGTTGCTGGCACTGGCACTGGGCGCCGCAGCGATGGCCGGGCACCTGCCGGGGCTGCTGATGGCCAGCCTGCTGGTCGGGCTGATGGCCACGCTGGCACAGGACATCGTGCCCGCCGCTGCGGTGCTGGCGCCGGATGCACAGCGTGGCCAGATCGTCGGCCGGGTGATGACCGGCCTGCTGCTCGGCATCCTGCTGTCGCGCGTGGTCAGTGGCGTGGTGGCTGAAGCATGGGGTTGGCGCACGCAGTTCGTGCTGGCCGCGGTATCGGTGGCGGCGATGGGCGCGGTGATGGCGCGCGCGCTGCCGCGTTTCGTACCGACCAGCACGCTGCGCTATCCGGCGTTGTTGGGTTCGTTGCTGGCGTTGTGGCGCGAGCAGCCGCAGCTGCGCCGTGCGGTGGCCAGCCAGTCGTTGCTGGCAGTGGGCTTCAGCGCGTTCTGGTCGACGCTGGCGCTGATGCTGCATGCCCGCCTGGGCCTGGGCAGTGCGGCGGCGGGTGCGTTCGGTATCGCCGGTGCGGCCGGCGCATTGGCTGCGCCGTTTGCAGGACGTTTCGCCGATCGCCTGGGTTGCCATGCGGTGGCGCGGCTGGCGATCGCAGTGGCGCTGCTGGGTTTCGGGCTGCTGCTGGCCGAAGCCTGGTTGCCGGCCGCCGCGCTGCTGCCGCTGCTGGTGGTGAGTGCGCTGCTGTTCGACTTCGGTTTCCAGTCAGCGCTGGTGGCGCACCAGACGCTGGTCTATGGCCTGGTGCCGCCGGCCCGCAGCCGCCTCAATGCGCTGCTGTTCACGGGCATGTTCATCGGCATGGCCGCCGGTGGTGCGCTGGGCAGCCTGGCGCTGGCGCAGTGGGGGTGGCACGGCGTGGCCTGGCTGGCGGTGGTGTGTGCGGGCAGCAGCCTGCTGCTGCGCTTGAAGTAAGGGGGGGTGTTTGGCAGGGCTTGCAGCCCTGCACCTGCGGTAGTGCCGGCCGCTGGCCGGCAACAGCACAAACAGCGGGTTTACTGTAGGCAGGCGGGTGGGACCGATTGCGGGGTGTCAGCCGCATGGATGCGGCTGACAAGCTTACAGGGACGTACTTGCAGCGTCCCCGCACTCCGACACCGCCGCGCCATCCCACGGAGAGCCCGCTTTTGATTTTGCTGTTGAGGTTGCCGGCCAGCGGCCGGCACTACCGCGAGTGCAGGGCTGCAAGCCCTGCCGAACAACCCCTTAATCGTGCCCGCTGTCGTCCAGGCTGATGATGCCGCGCCGCAGCGCCTGGGTCACCGCGTGCGTGCGATCGCCCACGCCCAGCTTGTCCATCAGGCTCTTCATGTGCGCCTTCACCGTCTGCTCTGAAATCTGCATCCGCTCGCCGATGCGCTTGTTCGACAGGCCACCGGCCACGTGCCGCAGCACTTCGGTCTCGCGCGGCGACAACCGGTCTTCCACCACATGCGCGGCGATGCTCGCCGCCACCGCTGGTGGAATCGGCGCGCGCCGGCCGCCCGCAACCATGCGGATCGTGTCGACCAGCTCGTGGCGCAGCATGTCCTTCAGCAGGTAGGCGCTGGCGCCGGCCTGCAACGCCCGCACCGCACGTACGTCACCGCGGTAGGTGGTCAGCACGATGATGCGCGCGCGCGGGTCCATTGCGCGGATCCGCACGATGGCCTCCACACCATCCAGGCGGGGCATCTGCAGGTCCATCAGCACCACGTCCGGCTGCAGCTGCTGATAGTGTGCGATGGCTTCCTCGCCGTCGGCGGCTTCACCGAGCAGGCGCAGATCGGGTTGTGCGCCCAGCAGGGCGGCCAGGCCGTCACGCAGCAGCGGGTGGTCGTCGACCACCAGTACGCCGATCGGGGCAGGGGTTTCAGTCATGGCTCGTTCTACTCCAGGGCCAGCGCCAACGTGATGGGCGGTGGTGATACAGGCGCCGGGCGGGAACTGCCAGCGCGACTTCGGTCCCCAGCCCGGGGCGGGTCCACAGCTGCAGTTCCGCGCCAAGGCGCTGCGCGCGCTCGCGCATGCCCTGCAGGCCCCAATGGCCATGGCCGGCATTTTCGTCGGCGATGCCCACGCCATCATCGCGTACGTGTAGAAGGAAGCACCGCGTGCCGTAGGACAGCTCCACTTCGATGGCGCTGGCATTGGCATGGCGCAGCGCGTTGCGGATCGCCTCGCGTCCGATCAGGAACACTTCCTCGGCGGCATCGGCCTGCAGCGGTGGGTGGGGGCCTTCCACGGTCAGGCGCAGCGGATTGGTGCCGTGCCCGGCATACTCGGCGTGCACATCGGCCAGTGCCGAAGCGAGGTCGTGACCCGCGAACGGCCCCTCGCGCAGCGCATTGACCCGCTCGCGGCCCTCGGCCAGGTTGCGCTCGGCCAGCTGCATCGCCGACTCCAGCTGGCTGCGCACCGGCTCGGGGGTCTGGGGTGACTGGCTGATCGCATGCAGGCGCAGGATAAGGCCCTGGCTGCCCTGCAGCAGGGTGTCGTGCAGGTCGCGCGCGATGCGTTCGCGTTCGCCATTGCGTTCCTGCAGGCGCGCACGGAACAGCGCGGCCAGCTGCCCGCTGCGGATGCGTACTGCCAGCACCAGTAGTGCGAGCACGGCGGCGGTGCACAGCAGTTTGAACCACACGGTCTGGATGAAGGTAGGCGCGATGCGGAAGCTGCGGCTGGCCGGTGCGGTGCTCCAGATGCCGTCCTCATTGGCGGCTTCCACCTCGAACCGGTAGTTGCCTGGCGCGAGGTTGGTGTAATACGCGCGGGTGCTGCTGCCCGCGTCCTGCCAGCCATCGTCAACGCCGGACAGGCGATAGCGGTAGCGGTTGCGTTCCGGGCGTGCCAGCGACAGCGCCACGTAGTCGATCTGCAGCTGGCTGGTGCCGGCGGGAAGGCGCAGTCCATCGCGTAGCGGCTCGTGCTTGCTGCCATACAGCACTTCGCCGATGCGCACGCTGGGGGCCATCGAATTGACATGGGAGCGGGTAGTGTCCAGCCAGGCCAGGCCCTGGTTGGTGGCCAGCCATAGCAGGCGGTCGTCGGCCAGCGTCGCGGTTGCGATTGGTCCACTCTGCAGGGCAATGCCAGGCATGCCGTCAATCGCGTCGAACAGGCGTGGCGTGACCGGTAGTCCGCTGCGCAGGGCGCGGCGCAGCTGCCCGCTTTCCATCCGCACCAGGCCACGGCTGCCATTGAACCAGAGGTGTCCGTTCGGATCGGCGACCATGCCGGTGATGCCTTCCAGGACGCCGGCCATGTCGGTGCGCACCGGAACGAAACGTCCAGTGCCCAGCCGCGCAGCCAGCCCGGCTTCGCCGGCGACCAGCAGCAGGTCCTGGTGATGCAGCATCGCCGTGATCGGCCCCACCGACAGGCCCTGGCTGGCATCGACGCTCTCGATGTGGTTCGCACTCATCCGGCGCAGGCGGCCGTCGGCATAGCCAAGCAGCAGCTGGCCTTGGGCATCCAGCGCCAGCGACGAGCAGGCCTGTTCGGGCAGGCGGACCTCGCGCTGCCACTGGCCGTGCTGGTAGTGCAGCACCCCGCGTTCGCCGGCGCACACCCAGGCCTGCGCGTCGTCAGGGAACAGCAGCGCATGCAATGGTTGCCCGGTGAACGGGGCCGGCAGCGGGATCAACGAGGTGTGGCCGGCGACCGTGCGCGCAAGATTGACCCAGTCGAACTGCCAGATCGGCGTGGGTGCCTGGCGTGCGGCGGCCTGCAACTGCGTGGCGCTGCCATCCAGCAGCGTGCGTCGCAGATCGTAGGGCTTGAGGTCTTCGCCATAGCCATACACGCGGCCATCGCTGGCACGCACCAGCGAGCGGTAGGGATCGCTCGGGCCGACCACCAGGGTGTGCACGCTGCGCGCGCGGAAGCGGTTGAGGCCGAGATTGGTACCGACCCAGAGATTGCCTTCGCGATCGACGATGATCGGCACCGCCGAGGTGGCGGTGAGTCCGTGCGGCGAATCGAAGCGCTCCATGCGTACGGCCCGGGTGCCGTCGAAGGTGATACGGGCAACGCCGCCGTGCGGGCTCATCGTGGCCCACAGCGCGCCATCGGCAGTGAACTGCAGGCGCGCAGCAACCAGTTCCGGAAGACGCCGCGCTTCACGTTCGCTGGCCGCCAACAGGCCCTGCGCGTTGGCCAGGGGCAAGGTGCCGCGCACCCGGTCGGCCAGCCACACTTCGCCCTGCGGGCTTTCGGCCAGCGTCGCCATCTGCGAGACCGCGATGCCGGTGTCTTCGAACGCGGCCTGGCCGGCCGCACGCATCCAGACCTTCAGGTCGGCCAGGACCCAGAACGTGTCCCGGCTGTCGTGCAGCAGCCACTGCACACGGCGCTCCGGCAGCCCTGCATTGGCCTGCAGTGGCTGCCAGCGTTGTCCATCAAAGCGGCGCAGCCCGCCATTGATCGCCGCCCACAGCTGGCCCCCGCGATCCTGGCTGAAGTGCGGGACCACACCGACCGGCACTCCCTGTTCGCGGCCATAGCTGTGCAGCCGCCCCTGCGCGAACCGGCTGATGCCGGCCTGGAAGTAGCCGATCCACAGGGCGCCATCGCGGCCCTGTGCCAGCGTGACCATGTTGGTGGACGGGAACTGGCTGCCGACGGGCGCCGCCTGCCGTTCGAAACGACGGCCATCGAAGCGGTACAGGCCCGAGCCCGTGGCCAGCCACAACAGGCCGTCGCGGTCCTGGGCAATGTCCCAGATATCGCCGGGCGCGCCCTGGCCGACCCGCCAGGCAGTGTGCTCGAAATCGGGCAACCCGCCGCTCACCGGCGGGCGCTGCACGGCAAGGGCGGGCAGGGCGGTCAACAACAGCAGGCACGTCAGCAGCGTCGGCAAGCGACACAGGAACGGGAAGGGGCGGCCTCGCATGGCGCGCATTCTGGCAGGTGTGGGGCAGCCCGGGGTGACCCGAACGGGGTAGGCGGCATGCGCCGGCGTCGGCTATCACGCCGGCATGTCCCCTGGAGCCCCGCCATGCAGCGCCTGTTCGTGATGTTCCCCGACCGCGGTCCGGGCATCGGCCTGCTGTGGCTGCGGCTGTGCCTGGCCGCCGCGCTGTGCACCTCTGGCCCGCATGCGGGCGGGTGGTCGGCGCTGTGCCTGCTGGCGGCGGCCATGCTCATGCTGGGCGTGTTGACGCCACTGGCAGTGCTGCTGGCGGCCGTGGGCATGTTCGCGCAGCAGGCACCGTGGCCGCTGGTGGCGTTGCCGCCGGCGCTGCTAATGGTGGGGCCGGGGGCCTATTCACTGGATGCGCGCTTGTTCGGGCGCCGCCTGCTTGGCCGTCGGCCTCCCCCATTCGGGTAGGTGCTGGCCTCGACCGACGGGGGTAGGGCATCGCGCAGCGGCCACGCACCATGGGGCACCCCCTCGCGGCGTCCCGCATGGCCACCGTTTTCCCGCCTGATCCGCCCGCCGCATCACTGGCACCGCAGCAGGCTGCCGCGTTGCAGCGCGCCCTGCGCTATGTCGATGCGCACCTGTCGCAGCCGCTGCGGGTGACCGAGCTGGCGGCAGCCGCCTGCGTCAGCCGCTTCCATCTGGTGCGCCTGTTCCGCACCGGTACCGGCGCCAGCCCGCTGCGCTATGTGCGCCGGCGCCGCATCGAGCGTGCGCGCCAGTTGCTGCCGGGTGCGCAGCTGCCGATGGCCTGCCTGGCCCAGCAGTTGGGCTTCTTCGACCAGAGCCACTTCGTCCGCAGCTTCCGCGCGGAGACCGGCTGCAGCCCCGGCCAGTACCTTGCCGGCGATGCGGCCCTGTTGCTTCCCCTTGATCGTGTTTCCAACGGAGTCCACCCATGAGCCTTGCCACCGCTACTCCCGCCCCGGCGCTGCTGTCGCCGACCGACCATGCCCTGGTGCTGATCGACTTCCAGTCGCAGATGGCGTTTGCCACCCACACCATCGACATCTCTGCGCTGCGCAACAACGTGTCGCTGATCAGCAAGGGTGCCAAGGGCTTCAACGTACCGGTGGTGCTGACCACCGTCGCCGAAACGTCGTTCTCCGGCCCGATGTTCCCCGAACTGCCGCAGATCTTCCCGGGCCAGACGGTGTTCGACCGCACCTCGATGAACACCTGGGAAGACCAGCCGGTGATCGATGAGATCAACCGCATCGGCAAGCGTCGTCTGGTTGTTGCTGGCCTGTGGACCAGCGTCTGCATCGTCGGGCCGGCGCTGTCGGCGTTGGCGCAGGGCTTCGAGGTGTATGTGATTACCGATGCCTGTGGCGATGTCAGCGAAGAGGCGCACGAGCGTGCGATCACACGCATGGTGCAGGCCGGCGCGGTGCCGATGACCAGCGTGCAGTACCTGCTTGAGCTGCAGCGCGACTGGGCACGCGGTGAAACCTACGATCTGACCACCGGCATTGCCCGCGACCATGCTGGCGGCTACGGCATCGGCATCCAGTACGCCAAGAGCATGTTCGGCGCGCAGGAAGGCGGGCACTGAGCATGCTGGCCGGCCATGGCCTCGACCTGGCCCTGCTGATGCTGCGTGTGGCGGCAGGAGGCTTCCTGCTGCCGCACGCGCTGGGCAAGCTGTTCGGCTGGTTCGGTGGGCCGGGGCTGTCCGGCTTCGCTACCGAGCTGCGCGGCTTCGGGCTGCCAGCGGTGGCACCGTTGCCGTTGCTGCTGGCGCTGCTGCAGGTGCTGTCCGGGCTGGCCGTGCTGCTGGGATGGCAGACCCGCATCGCCGCGCTTGCAGCGGCCGCCTTCATCGGTTTCACCGTCCTGTTGGCCCTGCCCAAGGGCTGGTTCTGGATGCGCGGTGGCAGTGAGTACCCGTTGATGTGGACCACGGTACTGCTGGCCATCGCGCTGGCCGGGCCCGGCACCTTGGCACTGGACGTCCATCGTCTTCCGGGAGACCTCGCATGAGTCACGATCCACTCGATCACGGCCGCCGCAATGTGGTGCTGGCCAGTGGCGCTGCCGTAGCGCTCGGCCTGGCCGGCCGCGCCGGTGCCGCACTCGATTCCACTTCCAAGGAGCGTCGCATGAGCACGCTGGTCATCCGCAATGCCCGCATCACCACGCTCGACCCGCAGCAGCCGCATGCGCAGGCGCTGGTCGTGCAGGAAGGACGCATCGTTGCCGTCGGCAGCGATGAGGAGATCATGCGCGGCTGGGGCAATGAAGCGACCCTGATCGACGCCCAGGGGCGGCGCCTGCTGCCCGGCCTCAACGACAGCCATACCCACCTGATCCGTGGTGGCCTGAACTACAACCTGGAGCTGCGCTGGGACGGCCTGCGATCGCTCGGCGACGCGCTGGACATGCTGAAGGCCCAGGTCGACCGCACGCCCGCACCGCAGTGGGTACGCGTGGTCGGTGGCTTCACTGCCGCGCAGTTCAACGAGAAGCGCCTGCCGACGCTGCAGGAGCTCAACGACATCGCGCCGGATACGCCGGTGTTCCTGCTGCACCTGTACGATCGCGCGCTGCTCAACCGTGCCGCGCTGCGCGCCTGCGGCTACACCAAGGACACGCCGGATCCGCCGGGCGGGCAGATCGTGCATGATTCACTGGGCAACCCGACCGGACTGCTGCTGGCCAAACCGAATGCGCTGATCCTCTACGCGACGCTGGCCAAGGGCCCGCGCCTGCCGATCGAGTACCAGGCGAACTCGACGCGTCACTTCATGCGTGAACTGAACCGTCTCGGCATCACCTCGGTGATCGATGCCGGCGGTGGCTTCCAGAACTATCCCGAGGACTACCAGGTCATCGAGCAGTTGCATCGCGATGACCAGCTGACAGTTCGCATTGCCTACAACCTGTTCACCCAGAACAAGGGCAGGGAAGTGGACGACTTCCGTGGCTGGAGCGAGATCCTGCAGCCGCGCCAGGGCGATGACCTGCTGCGCCACAACGGTGCCGGCGAGATGCTGGTGTTCTCAGCGGCCGACTTTGAACTGTTCAACGAGCCCCGCCCGGAACTGCCGCCGGAGCTGGAGCCCGAACTGCACGACGTGGTGAAGCTGCTGGTCGAGAAGCGCTGGCCGTTCCGCATCCACGCCACTTACGACGAGAGCATCACCCGCATCCTCGATGTCTACGAACAGGTCAACCGCGAGGTGCCGTTCGATGGCCTGCACTGGTTCATCGACCACGCCGAGACCATCACCCCGCGCAACATCGAACGCATCCGTGCGCTGGGTGGCGGCATCGCCGTGCAGCACCGCATGGCCTACCAGGGCGAAGCCTTCGTCGAGCGCTACGGCGTACAGGCGGCGCGGCATACGCCGCCGGTCAAGCGCATGCTGGCCGAAGGCGTGCCGGTCGGTGCCGGTACCGATGCCACCCGCGTGGCCAGCTACAACCCGTGGGTGGCGTTGTCCTGGCTGGTGACCGGGCGCACCGTGGGCGGGCTGGCCCTGTATGGCGATGAGAACCTGCTCGAACGCGAGCAGGCGCTGCGCCTGTGGACACAGGGCAGCGCCTGGTTCTCCGGTGACGAAGCGGTGAAGGGCACGCTGAAAGCCGGTCAGCTGGCCGACTTCATCCTGCTCTCGGCCGACTTCTTCCGCGTGGATGACGCGCAGATCGCCGACATCACCAGCGTGCTGACCGTGGTCGGCGGACGCATCGTGCATGCAGATGCCGACTATGCAGGGCTGGCGCCGCAGCTGCCGCCTGCGATGCCGGACTGGTCGCCGGTCAACCGGTTCGGTGGCTACCACGTCGGCGGTGCGGCCACCGGGTTGGCCACCACCCATCGCCGCCATCACGGCGTGGCCTGCAGTACCCACGGTGCGCACGGGCATGCCGCGCAGCACGCGGCGCCGACCAATGACCTGACCGCGTTCTGGGGCGCGATGGGATGCTCGTGCTTCGCTTTCTGAGCCTGGCGCTGCTGGCCGTGCCATCGCTGGCGCTGGCGTGCGGGGGGGGGCGCTGCACTGACGCCGGTGACGGTCAATTGCAGTGGGATGCGTCACTGCGCCTGCGTGGCCTGTACTACGATCCGACCCGGTTCGGTATCGGTGGCAGCGAAGATGGCCATGGCCTGCTGCGTGCGCTGGCCTCGGCCACCTATGTGGAGGACCGCTGGCAGGCAAAGCTGCAACTGGGCGTGCATGCCGAGAATGGCAAGGCCGGCGGCCCGGGCCGCACCGACCGCAGCGCATTGGACGTGCAGCAGGCGTACTGGCGCTGGCAGCGCAGCGGCTTCCACCTGCAGCTCGGTCGGCAGGAAGCCGGCTACGGAAGCTCACGGTTGTTGTCGGTGCGCGATGGGCCGAACATCCGCCTGGCCTTCGATGGTGCGCGCCTGGGCTGGAAGGGCCGCCTCGGCACGCTTGATCTGATGGCACTGCGACCGGTGCAGAACCGGCCGGGTGCCTTTGATGATCGAGGGGAACACGGTGCCCACCTGTGGGGTGCCTACGCCACCACGGCACGCGGGCAGGGCGCGGGACAGTGGGACCTGTATCTGCTCGACTATCGCCGCGAGGGTGCGCGCTTCGCGGCGGGCTCCGGCATCGAACGCCGGCAGACCGTGGGTACACGCTGGTTCGGCCAGGCCGGTGCACTGGACTGGAACAGCGAGCTGGTGGCGCAGGGCGGTGAACTGCGAACGGCCGTCGGCACGCTCGATATCCGCGCCTGGACGCTGGCCACCGATACAGGGTGGCGCTGGACGGAGCTGCCGCTGCAGCCGCGTCTGGGGCTGAAGGCCGACATCGCCAGTGGCGATGGCAATCCGCGTGACGGCCGCCTGGGGACCTTCAATGCACTGTTCCCGAAATCGGCCTACTTCAGCGAGGCCAGCCTGCTGGCCCCGGCCAACCTGATGGACGTGCAGCCGACCCTGAGCCTGCGCCTGCACGACACGGTGACGACGGAGCTGGGCGTACAGATGGCCTGGAAGCATCGTCGCGCCGATGCGGTCTATACCACGTCGGCGCCGTTGGTGGCGTTGCCAGGCAGTGCCGGTGCTGCGCGCCGCATCGGTAATCAATACAAATCCGAAACCCGCTGGCAGGCCAGCGAACACTGGCAATGGCAGCTGCAGCTGGCCTGGGTCGATGCCGGTCCTGCACTGAAGCAGGCCGGCGGCCAGGACACGCTGTTCGCCTCGATCGTTGGAGCATGGCAATGGTGAACGCAAACGCGTCGCAACCCTCCGCACAGGCCGCAGGTGCCTGGTCCCCGCTGAAGATCCAGATGTTCCGTTCGATCTGGCTGGCAATCCTGGCCAGCAACATCGGCACCTGGGTCAACGACGTGGCCGCCGCCTGGGTGATGGCCGAACGCACCGGTTCGCCGCTGATGGTGGCGCTGGTGCAGTCGGCCACAACGGTACCGATCGTGCTGTTGGCACTGGCGGCCGGAACGCTGGCCGACATTGTCGATCGCCGGAAGTACCTGTTGGCGACCCAGGGGTGGATGCTGCTGGTGGCCGCAGTGATGGCCGCGCTGACGGCGATGGACATGCTGACCCCGCAGTTGCTGGTGCTGTTGACCTTCTGCATGGGCTGCGGTGCGGCAATGGCGATGCCAGCGCAGGCGGCGATTGTGTCCGAGCTGGTGCCGCAGCCGATGCTGGCCTCGGCGGTAGCCCTGAACTCGATCGGTATCAATATCGCGCGTTCGATCGGCCCGGCCATTGGTGGCGTGATCGTGGCGCAGCTGGGTGCGGTGTGGGCGTTCGGCTTCAATGCCATCACCTTTGCCGCGATGCTGTTCGTGGTGTGGGGCTGGAAGCGTGATCCCAAGCAATCCAGCCTTCCGCCGGAAGGTTTCGGTGCCGGCTTGAAGGCGGGCCTGCGCTATGCCAGCCGCGCTGGACGCCTTCAGGCCGTGCTGATCAAGTCGGTGGGCTTCTTCTTCTTTGCTGCGGCGATGAATGCACTGCTGCCGGTGGTGGTGCGCGGCCAGATGCAGGGTGGGGCGGGGCAGTACGGCATGCTGCTGGGTTGCATCGGTATCGGTGCAGTGGGCGGGGCCTTGCTGCTGCCGAAGCTGCGCGCGCAGCTGGATCGCGACCTGCTGGTGCTGCTGGCCACGCTGTCGCTGGCGCTCAGCCTGGTCGGGCTGGCGCTGACCCGCAGCTGGTACGTGCTTCCGGCTGTGATGCTGGTCAATGGCTTCGCCTGGATCACCGTGCTGTCGTCGCTGCAGATCGCCGCGCAGACGGCGGTGCCGGCATGGGTACGTGCGCGTGCGCTGGCGCTGTACATCATGGTGTTCTCGGCCGGCATGGCGGCCGGTGGCCTGAGCTGGGGCGCGTTGGCACAGCGCACCTCGCCGGAGCTAGCGTTGCTGGTGGCTGCCGCAGGTGCGGTGATCGGCGGACTGCTGGTGTGGCGCGTGCGGATTGCTGGCACCGAGGATCTGAACCTGCGTCCGGCCGGGCACTGGCCCGCACCCGAGCTGTCGGTGCCGGTGTCGAACGATCGCGGCCCGGTGCTGGTCACCATCGAGTACCGCATCGACGGTGCTGATCGTGCCGCGTTCCAGTCGCAGATGCGCGCGCTGGGCACGATCCGCCGCCGCGATGGCGCGGTGGTCTGGGGCGTGGTCGAGGACGTGGCCAGTCCAGGCATCCACCTGGAGTATTTCGTGACCCCGTCGTGGCTGGAGCACCTGCGCCAGCACGAACGCATCACCGCTGATGACAAGGCCATCCAGGAAGTGTTGCGGGAGCTGCATCGCGGTGAGCGTGCCCCCGTGGTGCGTCACTTCGTGGGCGGGCATGACCCGCTGCCTGCCGCCGTGCCGCATCACCACACCGACATCTGACCCGCCGGTGGTAGAGCCGGCCGCTGGCCGGCTGTGCGTGATCACGATGGGTGATGGGGTTGCCGGCCAGCGGCCGGCACTACCGAAGCAGAGGCCGCCGGCCGGCTGTGCGTGATCACGATGGGTGATGGGGTTGCCGGCCAGCGGCCGGCACTACCGAAGCAGAGGCCGCCGGCCGGCTGTGCGTGATCACGATGGGTGATGGGGTTGCCGGCCAGCGGCCGGCACTACCGAAGCAGAGGCCGCCGGCCGGCTGTGCGTGATCACGATGGAGGATCGGGTTGCCGGCCAGCGGCCGGCACTACCGAAGCAGAGGCGGTTGACCCGTCGGTGGTAGAGCCGGCCGCTGGCCGGCTGCGCGTGATCACGATGGTGATCGGGTTGCCGGCCAGCGGCCGGCACTACCGAAGCAGAGGCGGTTGACCCGTCGGTGGTAGAGCCGGCCGCTGGCCGGCTGCGCGTGATCACGATGGGTGATGGGGTTGCCGGCCAGCGGCCGGCACTACCGAAGCAGAGGCGGTTGACCCGCCGGTGGTAGAGCCGGCCGCTGGCCGGCTGCGCGTGATCACGATGGATGATCGGGTTGCCGGCCAGCGGCCGGCACTACCGAAGGGGCGGCGGCGCCGTTACGGCGCCGCCGCGGTACATCAGCTGCGTGCGAACGCGAGCAGGTCGGCGTTGAACTGGTCGGCGTGGGTGACGGTCAGGCCATGCGGTGCACCGGCGTACACCTTCAGCTCGGCATCCTTGATGATCTGCGAGGACAGCTTCGCCGAGGCATCGAACGGGACGATCTGGTCGTCATCGCCGTGTACCACCAGCGCCGGCACGTCGATCTTCTTCAGGTCCTCGGTGTAGTCCACTTCCGAGAATTCGTGCACGCAGTCGTACTGGCCCTTGACGCCGCCGAGCATGCCCTGCAGCCAGAACGAATCACGCATGCCCTGGGTAACGGTATTGCCATCGCGGTTGGCACCGAAGAACGGTGTGGTCAGGTCCTTGAAGAACTGCGAGCGGTCACCGCCCGTGCCCTTGCGGATGCCGTCGAAGACGACCAGCGGGGTACCGGCCGGATTGGCGTCGGTTTTCAGCATCAGCGGCGGCACGGCGCCGACCAGCACCACTTTTGACACGCGCTTGCTGCCGTGGCGGCCGATGTAGTGGGCCACTTCGCCGCCGCCGGTGGAATGGCCGACCAGGATCGCGTCCTTCAGGTCCAGCGCCTCGATCACCGCGGCCAGGTCATCGGCGTAGGTGTCCATGTTGTTGCCATCCCAGGTCTGGCTCGAACGGCCGTGGCTGCGACGGTCGTGGGCGATCACGCGGAAGCCGTTCTGGCCCATGAACAGCATCTGCGGGTCCCAGGCATCGGACGACAGCGGCCAGCCGTGGGCGAACACGACCGGCTGGCCGGTGCCCCAATCCTTGTAGAAGATGCGGGCGCCATCGGCGACGGTGACGTAATTGCTCATTGCGGGTTCCTTGGCGGAAGGGAGGGAAGGCACTGGCAGCGGTGCCGGTGCCTTCGGCAGTACATCGCAGTGCACATCGGACGGCTTGCACGGCTGTGCTGGATTGCCCGGACTGTGACGCGTATCGCTCTGGCATGAAGCGGCCACCGCACAGACGATGGCGGCAGCTGGTCGAGGAGCCCCCGATGCCGAGAATGCGATGCAGCCCACTGTTGTGCCTGATGCTGGTCACGGCGGTTCATGCGCAGACCAACGTCTACAAATGCGTGGACGGGCCACATCCGGTCTATCAGCAGACACCCTGCCAGGGGCATGCGGAATGGCGCTGGGAGGTGCCCGAGGAGCAGTCGCTGTCACGCGGACCGGTGCCAAAGCCGGCCGGCGCGGGCAGCGCGGTGCCGGCGCGACCGCGCACCGTGCGCTCGGGGCGGCCGCAGGCCGCGCTGATACCCATCAGCACGGACCCCAGGGCCTGTGAGCGCGCACGACAGCGCCGCGGGGAGGTGCTGGCCAAGGCCAAGCGCCTGGACTTCGTACAGCGTCGGCAGCTCGATGACGCGGTGTACGACGCGTGCCGCTGAATCCGGTAATGATGGAAACGACAACGGCGCCCAAGGGCGCCGTCGTGCGGGACTACTGTGCGCTGGCCTTCAGCGCCCGTCGCTGGCGGCAGCCGGTGTCGGCGAGGGCACGCCTTCCGGCTTGGGCAGGCTCAGTTCCGGGTTGCCCTGTTCGGCCTGCAGGATCTGGATGCGGCGCTGCAGGGCATCCAGCTGGCTGTTGGTGCTCTGCACGTCGGTGCTGAGGCTGACTGCCTGCTGCTGCGCCTGCTGCAGGGCCGCGCTGACCTGGGCCGACTGCGCCTGCTGTTGTTCCATTTCCTGCTGCAGGGTGCGCAGGCGCTCCTCGTTGTAGGCCACCAGGCGCTCGGTGTAGCGCTTGCCGGCTTCCAGGCGGGTCGTATCGATGTAGACCTGCGCCAGCTGTTCCGATTGCTGGGCAAAGGTGCGGTAGACGCGCTCGGCGTTGTCGACCGCATCGGTCTTGATCACCCGCCAGAAGTTCTTCTCCTGGAACAGGGCGACGTAATAGGTCAGGGTGTTGGCGTTGAACAGCAGGCTGGCGCCATAGTTGCCGTTGTAGGTCGTGCGCAGCTCGGTCAGCTGGCGCGAATCCATCAGCTGCTTGAGTTCGTCAACGGTATTGCGCACCACCGGCGCGCTGCGTGCGGCCGGCTCTGCGGCTGCTTCGCGGTCGCCACGGGCAGCCATGGCCGCCGGTGCCACCAGCATCATGGCCACGGCCAGCAGTGCCGCGCCGCGCGCGTGCCGGGCGAAGACCGCGCCCCCTGAAGTTTCTCGCATGTCTAGACCATCCACGGATGAGTGTGGGTTGAGATGAAGGTGGTTCCCCGCCGGGAGTCTAGCATGGGCGCGGGCGCCGCCAAGGGCGCCCGTCACGGGTCAGTAGACCAGCTGCGCCGCGCTGCACTGGATCGACTGCACGTTGACGTCGGTGCGGCCGAGTTCCAGGCCCAGCACGCTCGCCAGCAGGTTGGTCAGCAGGGTGCCGACGCTGTTGAGCACCGGCCGCAGGGCGGTCAGGATCGGCTTGAGCAGCGTGCACAGCAGGCCGCTGCAGCTCACGCTGCCATCCGGATTGGTGACGCCGGTTCCACCGGTACCATCGAGGAAGCCGGCCGGCGCGGTCTGGATGTACGAGGCCAGGTTGTTGCGTACACACCCGTTGTAGTCGATCAGGTTGCCCAGCAGGCTGTCGCAGCGGTTGATCAGCAGGCCGCCCACCAGCGATCCCAGCAGCCCATCGAGCACGCCCAGTCCCTGGCCGGTGACGGTCACCTTGAACGCGTCCCAGACCGGACCGTCCTTGTGGCAGGTGGCCAGGTTCAGCAGGCCGCAGGCGTAGGGCAGGCCTCCGGGTACGGTCCAGCTGTTGAGCGGGGCCAGTTGCCGGCTTGCGTCGCCATCGCGCAGCAGTGGAATCAACTTGTCCACCTCATAGCGGGTGTTCGGCGGGAAGGTGGCCTGCAGGTAGCGGTCGGCCAGTGCCTTGGCGGTGTCGTTGGCGCTCATGCCCTGCTTGGGTGAGCTGAGCATGCCCGACAACACGCGCAGCAGTTCATTGACCAGGTCCGACACCGCGTTGCCCACTGCAAGTGGATTGATCCGGGTCGAAGCGGTCTCGCCGGCGGCAAGGGTCAGGTTCTGCGAGCTGGTCAGGGCAGGCAGGGTGATCCTGTCATTGATCAAGGGTTGTCCGAGCAGTTTCAGCAGCTGCTCGTTCTTCAGGGTGTCGTCGCAGACATTGCTCCTGGAAAAGCGTTGCGCCGGGTCGACATTGCCGACACAGGCGCGCAGCACCGACGAGTCGACCCGGATGGTGGCCTTCTGTGGGCTGGCGCCGCATTGGATGCCGGTCAGCGTGCCCATCGCATTGGCGACATCGACATGCAGTGGCAGGTGCAGGCGCGTGCCGAGCAGGTTCAGCAACGGGCCCACCGCGAACAGGTTGTTGCTGTCCACGTCCACCATCAGCCGCACCTGCGCGTTGTACGCGCGTGTGCCGACGCCACCGATGGCGATCGAGGGCGGTTCCACCACGCCGGCCTGGATGTTGATGCCCAGCAGGTCCAGTCCCTTCACCGCAACGCCATTGCCGTCGTTGGCGATGGAGATGGCGGTACTGATCAGGTTGAGCACGTTGACCTTCGTTTCCAGCGCGCTGCCGATCGTGCCATCGGGCGAGACCACTTCGGCGAACAGACCGCCGCCACCGGACTGGCTGCCCAGCACGATGTTGAGCTTGTTGATGTCCAGCTGGGTGGCGACCAGATCGGACAGTGCACGCAGCTGTACGCCCACGGTGCTGTCGCGGCCGACCACGGTGGCGGTGGCATCGACCAGCTGTGCCAGCGAGATCTTGTTGACCGACAGCAGCCGGTTGAAGTCAGCCACGCTGAGGTTGGCGCTGACCGGGATGTTCAATGCCTTGAGCAGGCCCGACGGCGTGATGTTGGCCTGGGCGAGGCCGTCATAGGAGAGCACGGTGGCGTTGGTCACATCCAGGCCGACCAGACGCAGGGTCGACAACAGTACCGAGTCGCCATTGGTGCGCAGCAGCTGCGAACCGACCGCGAACACCGCAGTCGGTTCGGAACGGCGGGCTACGGCCTCCACGCTGACGGTGGGCAGGCCGGTGTTCTGGCCGAAGAACGGCAGCACGCTGCGCTGCGCGACTACCTGCACGGCATTGCGCGGGTTGCTGGCATCGATGGTGGTGACGAAGCGGTTCGACGTGCTGCGTGTGGCGCTCCAGTTGCCGCAGCGGATCTGCACGGTGCCTGCAAACCTGTTCTGGGTGACCGCGCTCTGCCGCGCCGCGCTGTTGTCGCTGTTGTCAGGCGTGCACAGTTCCAGCCGTTGTGCACCGGCCAGTGCAGCAAGGTCCGCGACCTTCTGTGCGTCACGCTTGGCCCAGAACAGATAGCCGATCTCTACCAGGCCCAGCATGGCGAGCAGCGCCAGCATGACCAGCATCATGGTGACCGACATGCCGCCGCGTGGGCGGCCGAAACTGAACTGGCGTGGGCGTTTCATGGCCTACCTCAGCGTCCCGATGAGGATGATCCCTTGGACTTGGCGACATCGGTTTCAAAGAAGTCCGGGATCTCGTGTTCGAAGCTCTTCATGTAGCGGGCGTAGCTCAACGTAGCCTGGTCGCCGAGGATCGGCAGGCGTTGCCCGGCCTGCTGCCCTGATGCCTGCAGGCGGAACAGGTCGCGCGTGGTGTCGCCGATCTGGCCGCGGCCGGGTCGCGCGGCTGCAGCGTTGCCGTCGGTGGTGGCGACCGCTGCAGGCGCCGCCTGCGGCACCGGTGCCGGCGGGGTCGCCAGGTCCACGGTGGCCAGTGACTCGGACTGCAGCGGCTGCGAAGCCGGCGCAGCGGGCGTGCTGCCGCCAAGCATCTGCCCGGTCAGGGGTTGCTGTTGCGCCTGCGCGCCGCCGGTCAACAGCAGGCAGGCCAGTGCAGGCAACAGGTGTCGGGTCAGGGGCATGGCGCTCATGGAGTGTTTCCGTTCGGCTGATCGGAGGTGCTGAAGCGTTCCAGCATCGAGGGCGGCAGGCGCTGCGGATCGCGCTCATCGCGGCTGTCGCGGCGTGGTTCCGCCGCCAGTCGCGTGGCGCCGGGCCGGTTGCTGCCGGCATCGCTGGCGGTAGCACGCGCGGGGGCCGGCACGACTGCGGCAGCTGCCGCGGCGGCCTGGCGCTGCTGCAGGCGGGCACGGATCTGCGCGGCCTGTTGCTGGATGCTGCGGCGGGTGTCCTCGTTGAGATTGGCCTGTCCGGCGAGGCGCTCTGCAGTGGTGGTGTCGCCACGCAGCTCCGCCCACAGGGCGAGGTTGGCGGTGGCCTTGGCATTGCCTGGAGACAGCTCCAGCGCCTTGGCCAACGGTTCACGCGCCTGTTCGAACTGACCTGCACGCAGACGTGCATAGCCGAGATCGCCCAGGTAATCGGTGTTCAAGGGCTGCAGCTGCGTGGCCCGGGCCAGTGCCTCCTCACTGCCGCCATCGTCGTCACGGCGCGCGGCGATCAGGCCCAGGCCGTGTGCGGCTGCAGCGGCCTGCGGGCCACTGGAGAGCTCGCGGTACAGGGCGATGGCAGCGTCGGCCTGGCCGGTCTCGCGCAGGGCGTCGGCCTGCAGCAGGCGCAACGCCGGCGGGTCGCCATAGCGCTGGCGGAAGGCATCGACGTGGGCCAGCGAGGCATACCAGGCACCCTGCTGCTGCATGCGCCCGATCAGTTCCAGGTAGGCATTGCGGCTGTCCTGCGGCGCCGGTTCGGGCGCGGCCAGGCTGGGCGCGCGCAGGTACTTCGGCGTTGTCGACGCACAACCACTGGCGACGGCGGCAAGGGCGAGCAACAGGCAGGAGGTGCGCAGGGCAGGCATCAGGGCGATCCCATCTTGGACATGGTGGTGGCCAGCGCGACCAGCGCCGGTCCGGCAAGAACCAGCATCAGCGCTGGCAGCAGGGTCAGCATCATCACCACGGTCATCTTCACCGAGAGCTTGCCAACCTTTTCCTTCAGGGCGTTGCGGCGCTGTTCGCGCAACCGGATGCTGAACTGCCGCAATGGTTCCTGCACTGCGCCGCCATGCGCGTGCACCTGCAGGATCAACTGCATCAGGCTGGTCAGGTCATCATCCGCGTAGACCTCGCTCAGCCGGCGCAGTGACTGCGCGCGCGTGCGGCCATGGGTGTACGCGACGTTGGCCTCCTGCAACTCGCCGCCAAGCACCGGCAACGCGTCGCGCAGCTTGTCGCCCAGCGTCTGCAGGCTCTGGTCCATGCTGAAGCCCACGCCCTGCAGCAGGCGCAGCAGGTCGATCAGCAGGGGCAGCTCGTTGTCGACGGCGCGCCGGCGCCGCTTCACCCACGAAGAAAGGATGAACTTCGGCAGCAGCAGGCCTGCCGCGAGCGCACCGATCACAACCATCATCCTGGCCAGCCCCTGGGCGCTGCTGAACGCCAGGGCCAGCACCAGCACCAGCACGCCCAGCAGCAGGCGCAGGCCAAGATAGATGGCGGTGCCACGACGTGTGTTCCAGCCCGCCAGGTCCAGCAGCAGCCGGTCTTCATTGGCCAGCAATGCAGATTCCAGGCGGCCGCCACTGAGCGCGCGCCCGAAGCGTTCCAGCCAACCCAGCGAATAACGGCGCGCGGCCTCCGTGTCGCGCGCCTCATCCCGCGGTTGCAGTGCGGTCTTCAAGGTGGCCGAGGTGCGCTGTTCGCGATGGCTGCGCACCCATCCGGCGATGCCCAGCAGGGCAACACCGGCGGCCAGAACCAGCAGCGACAGGGCAAACCAGGTGCTGGCACTCATCGGGCACCTCCGTGGCGGATCCGGGTGGTCATAGCGACTTGGCCAGGCGGTAGAGCAGGAACGCGCCAAACAGCTCCAGCCCCAGCGCGATCAACAGGATCTTGTGACCCAGCGGATCGTGCAGCACCGGCTGGAAGAATTCGGGGCTCGTTATGGCCATCAGCACCGCGCTGGCCGGTGGCAGCAGGCCGAGCACCCAGGCTGACATGCGCGTTTCCGACGTGGTCGCGGCCAGCTCCTGCTGGGCCTGCTCCAGGTCGCGCATGAAATCGCCCATGCGCTGCAGGATCTGATCGGAGCGTCCGCCGATGCGTACGCTGACACCGATCACGACGGACAGCACCTTGAGCACATCCATCCGGTAGGGCTGTGCCGCCAGGCTCAGGGCACGGTCCAGGTCCATGCCGCTGCGCGCGTAGCGCACGGTGGTGTCCAGCAGTCCGCGCAGCGGCGCGCTGGTCTGCATCGACGCCACCTGGAAGGCAGCCTGCAGGCTGTTGCCGAGCGCGGTCAGCCGCACCAGGTTGTCGAGGAAGTCGGGCAGCTGGTGCAGCAGTTGTGCACGCAGTTTCGTGGTGCGGCGCATGACCCACAGCCAGCAGGCCAGCAGGTACAGCAGCAGGGTCAGGGGGAACATCCACGCCGTACCGAGCCTGAGCATGGCCACGACCGAAAGCACCAGTCCCGGCACCAGCATCATGATGGGCAGCTTCCAACACGTCTGCAGGCCCGCACGTTGCAGCAGGCCGTCCAGCGGCAACACCCGGCGCCCGGCACTTGCCGGTCGCGCCGGGTCGTTGGCGGCGGCTACGGATGCCCCGGCCGGGGCTCCGCCACTGGCGCCTCCGCGAGCCAGCTGCTGCTCGGCGTGCTGCAGCGAAGCCTGGCGTTGCTCCCGGTTGCTGGCGGTGCCCCACAGCCATACCGCAAGCGCCAGCAGCACCGAGATGATGCTCAGTACACCCAGCAGCAGGCCCGTGCCCATGCTCAGAAGTCTCCGTACAACGATTCGCGCAACTGCTGCCGGAACGGCTCCAGCTTGTGCGAATGCGGGTGGAAGCCCAGTCCGATCCAGCGATCGATTTCCTTGCCGTTGCCATCGATCTGCAGTTCGTGACGGAACATTTCCTGGGTCGTGATCAGGTTGTCACTGACACCGGTGATTTCCGTGATCGAGACCAGCACGCGCCGGCCGCTGCCCAGCCGCGAGATCTGCACGATGAAGTCGATGGCGCTGGCGATCTGCCGGCGCAGGCTGTCCTCGCTGCCCTGGAACCCGGCAAACCCGGCCAGCATCTCGATGCGGTACAGGCAGTCGCGCGGAGAGTTGGCATGGATGGTCGCCATCGAGCCGTCATGGCCGGTGTTCATCGCCTGCAGCATTTCCAGTACCTCGGCGCCGCGCACCTCGCCGACCACGATACGGTCCGGGCGCATGCGCAGGCTGTTGCGGACCAGATCGCGGATGCTCACCGCGCCATGGCCTTCGGCGCCACCGATGCGGCTTTCCAGGCGGACCACGTGGGGGTGGTTGAGTGACAGTTCGGCGGTGTCCTCGACGGTGATCACGCGTTCGTTCGGCGGCACGTAGCTGGCCAGTGCGTTCAGCAGTGAAGTCTTGCCGGAACTGGTGCCGCCGGACACCAGAATGTTGCAGCGGCCCAGCACCATGGCCTTCAGCAGCGCCTGCATCGGCGCATCGAAGGTGCCCTTGGCCAGCAGCTCGTCCGGGGTGAACGGATCCTTGCGGAACTTGCGGATGGAGACCATCGGCCCATCCACTGCCAGCGGCGAGATGATCGCGTTGAGGCGGCCGCCGTTGGGCAGGCGCGCATCGACCATCGGGTTGGAGTCGTCCAGTCGGCGGCCCAGCGGCGCGAGGATGCGGCGAAGGATGCGCAGCAGGTGGGTGTCGTCGGTGAAACGCTGGGTGGCGCGCTTGAGCTGTCCTCCCTGCGAGACATGCACATCCTTGAACCCATTGATCAGGATGTCCTCGATCGTCGGGTCATGCAGCAGGTCGTCGAGCGGACCGAAGCCGGTCAGCTCCTTGACCAGGCCTTCGGCCACCACCTGCATCTCCTCCTCGTTGATCGGGATGCGCCATTCCTGGATGAAGCCCACCGTCTGCACCTGCACCCAGCGGGCGATGGTGTCAGGGGCCCAGGAATCGATGTCGATGCGCTCGTCCTCGATGCTGTTGAGCAGGTGCTCATGGGCGGCCGACAGCACCTTCTGGTACTGCTCGGTCTGCGCGAACGGCAGGTGGGCCGGGGCGCTGTCGGGCAGCACCGGGCGGGTGGCGGCATGTGGGAACGGGGTTACCTTGTCTTCCATTGCGATCCACCCAGGGCAAGGGAGAGTCTTTCCCGCAGGCCATGGGCCTGGACCGGGCAGGCAGCCGGATCCAGGCGCGACACAAGCGGGGCGAGGGCACGCAGGTAGGGGTCGCGCGGTGCGTCCTGCAGCAGCAGATGTCCCTGGCTGGCCGCCAGGCGCACGCGCGGGCGTTCGGGCAGCGTGGCCAGCAGTGGCACTTCGAATCGGCGTGCGATCTGGTCGGGACTCATGCCGCTGCTGTCGTCGTGGCGGTTGATCACCAGCTGCAGGCGCTTCTCCCGTTCGCGCTGGCCGGCCAGGTGCTTCAAGGCCTGGTCGAGCGATACCAGCGTGGCGATCGAAGCGTCCGTGACCAGCCAGATCTCGTCGGCCTGGTCCAGCAATAGCGGCGGTAGCTGCCGCAGTGGGCAGCCACCGGCATCGCACAGCACGCTGGCGAATACGTGGCGCAGTCGCTGCAGCAGCGCGGCCGGATCGGATGGCGGCACCGCATCGCTGCCGCTGGCGCGGTCCAGCAGCACCAGGCCGGTGTCATGGCGAGCCATCGCAGTGCGGGCCAGGGTGGCGTCGATGCGGCTGGCGTTGCGCAGCGCGTCTTCGTAATGGAAGCGGCTGTCCAGGTTGAGGTACAGCGCGAGGTCACCCGAAGGCTGGGCCAGCTCCATCAGCAGGCCGTCCTGCTGCAGTGCCTCGCCCTGCGCCAGCGCACGGGTCTGCTGTGCCAGCACCGAAAGATGCGCGGCCAGCGTACTGGTGCCCACTCCGGCGCGCACGCCCAGCAGTACGATCAGGCGCGCCTTGTGCGCGTGCTGCGCGGCGGCAGCCGGTCGTGGCGACAGGGCGCGGCGCAGCGCGGCCTCGATGCCGACGTTGTCGCTGTCCAGGTCCAGCACATCGCGCAGGCCCGCCCGCAATGCAATGACGATGCCTTCCACCTGGCCGGTACTGGTGGCACCGACGGCAACCAATGCAAGATCCGGTTCGGTCTGTTGCAGTTGCTGCGCCAGCACGCTGGAGGCGGCGGCATGTTCAGGGCGGAAATCCAGCAGCACAAGGCTCTGCGGCCCGCGTTGCAGGTCCAGAGCGGAGGTCGGCGTGCTGCTGTCCTGCCAGTGCAGGGTAGTGGTCGGCGGCAGTTTGGCCGCCAGCCGGGGCAGCAGTTCGCGATCCATTCCGTACAGGACCAGATTCATCGGCGGTCCTTGCGGATGCAGCGGCTGGGCAGTGGCGTAGGGCATGGGCGTGGTATCGCAGGCATCATGGAATCAGCGTGAGAAGCCGGGTACCGGGTCCTGGCTGATGGGACCCAGCAGCCAGGCGCCCCATTCGGGCATGTGCGGCTTGGCCTCGCGTTCGCCAGGCAACGGCAGCTCGGTGTTGCGCGCCAGCGGCTGCACCAGCCGCGGCGTGACGATGATCACCAGCTCCTTGTCCTGGCGCTTGTAGTCGAAGTTGCGGAAGAACGAGCCGATGATCGGCAGGTCGCCCAACAGCGGGATCTTGCCGACGTTGGAGACGACATTGGAGCTGACCAGGCCGCCGATCACGAAGCTCTCGCCATCGCCCAGTTCGACCGTGGTGTCGGCACGGCGCGTGGTGATCGAGGGAATCTGCACGCCATTGAGGGCAATGGCGTTGCTGTAGTCCAGATCACTGGCTTCCGGTGCGACCTTCAGCGCGATGCGGTTGGGGGCCAGCACCGTTGGTGTCACCGTCAGGCCGATGCCGAACGGTTTATAGGTGATGGTGGTGGTGCCCAGGCCCTGCGGTTCCAGGATCGGCAGTTCGCCACCGGCCAGGAAGCTGGCGCTCTGGCCGGATAATGCGACCAGGGTAGGTTCGGCCAGCACGCGCGCCATGCCGTTGCTCTGCAACAGGTCGACATCGGCGTTCCACAGGCCCTTGGTCGAGCCGAACACCAGCCGGAACGCCGAAGAGATGGGCGACTCGGCCTCGTTGCCGGAGTTGCCTTCCTTCATGCCCGGCAGGATGCCGGTATTGCCCGGCAACTGGCCGCCCGGGCGGGCGAAGCCGTAGGCGAAGCTGCCATTGCGGTTCTGGAAGCTGATGCCGATCTGCTTCAACGCGGTCTTGTTGAATTCGACCACCTTGACCTCGACCTGCACCACGCCGCCGCTGCTGACCGTCGACGCGTCGGCAAGCAGCCCGTCCTTGCCCAGCGCCATGGCCGCGGTCTTCTGTTCCTGCATGTGCGAGAGCAGGCTATCGGTGCTTCCCTGCAGCAGGCCCTGGTTGTCCTGCTGGGTGAACACCAGCCCGTTGGAGCCTGCGTCTGCCGCGCCCTGCACGGCACTCTGCACCCGCACCTGCAGGCGTTGCGGCTCGGCCTGCTTGCGGTGCCACAGCAGGAGGGTCGTCGTACCCGGCGCTTTCCCGACCAGCAGGGCCTGCCGCTGCCCACGCAGCATCACGATATCGGCGACGCCTGGGTCGGCGATGGCGACCCGTTCCAGGTCGGCCGGAAGCGTCCACGGGCGCTGCTCACGCGCCTGCAACACGAGATCGTCTGCGGCCACGCTTGTTGCCGGAGCCAGCAGCACCAGCAGCAGGGCCAGCCAGCACTGGCGGGGGGAGGGGCGTGGGCGGCGGCGTTCGGTCATGGATGCGCTCGATGCAGGTCAAAGGGAACCGCGGGGGGCGGAGCTGTCGCCACGGATGATCTCGATGCCCGACGCACGCGGTGCGCTGCGTCGAGCCGTCGGCGCATGCACCGGCGGCTGCGGGTTGCTGCGGGCTGCGCTGTTGCCGCGGCCGGCCAGGGCATCACCATCGATGCCGGCGAAGGCGTGGTTCTCCGGCCGCTGCAGTGCGAGCTGCTGTTCGGCATCGAGGCCACGCACGGGATCGATCACGCCACGCGCCTGTGGAAACAGTGCAAGGTCGGGTTGCCCCGTATCGGCCGGGTTGCGCAGGGCAAGGAACAGCTTTCCCTGCTGCGCACCCAGCAGCAGGCGGTTGGCATCGGCCACCGGCACTGCCAGCACCGCACTGCGTGCCGGCTGGGTGGCCTCGTTGCCCGAGCCATGGTTGTTGCCATTGCCGGTGATGTCGGCGGCGCGGGGATCGTTGCGGGTATCGCCTTCGTTGCCGGCGACGGCATCGCCGGTGACCGGAGCGATGTCCTGTTGACCGTAGCTGAGCACGCGCAGCCGCGACAGCAGCAGGCGGGTCTGCGCGGCCTCTGCCGGACCGCTGGCGTTGGGCTGGGCATTGCGCAGGTTGAGGAAGACATCGACGAAATCACCCGGCAGGATGCGGTTTCCGGCGCCGACCAGTTCGTCCACCGGGATGGCCAGCGCGCGTTCGCCCGGGCGCAGCTGCAGCGAGAATCCCTGTGCAAGGGCGCCGCTGCTGATGGCGGTGCCCTCGGCGATGTCCTGCACCGGCACCTTGCCGACCACGGCCGAGATGCTGGTGGCAGCACCGGCTACCGCCGTGGTCCGCTGCGCAAGGCGCACTCCATTGGCAGAGATCGGTTCGCCGGCCGGCAGTCGGGCCACCGCCTCTACCACGGTGATCGCTTGGGCTTCGCTCTGCGCGACCGGGGCAACCGTGGCCGGCGCGGCCTGCTTGCGCCCGATCATCAAGGCGATCACCGCCAGCAGCGCGGCCAGCCCGATCAGGGCGACGGCAGCGATGCGGGTCAACTTGAGCATGGAACCGTCTCCTGTGCCGATGGTCAGTTGCCGCTGCCGAGGTCGAGCTGGGCGACCGCGACACTACGGATGGGGGCCTGCATCACCCACTTGTAAAGCGTGGCGGTGCCCGGCAGGAAGGGATGGCTGGCGTAGTCGTAGCTGACGGTCACCGTCATGCACTGGGCAGTGGCCAGGCCGGCGCAGGGTGCCTGCGCGGAGACAACGATTGCGTTGCTGCCGCCATTGCTGCAGTCGACACCCTGTCCAGAGAATTTCAACAGCCACTGCATCGAACTGCGGGCTGCTACGCAGGCTGCGGTACGCCGTTCATTGGCGCTGCCATAGCGCAACGAAGCGCGAGCGCCCTCGGCCGAGGCCGTCGCCAATGTCTGTTGCGCGGCCATGATCATCACGCCGGAGAACGTGAACAGCAGCAGTGGCAGCAGGCCCAGCATGAGCATCAGGGCAAATTCGATGCTGGCTACACCGCGTTGACGCCGTGGATTGCGGATGTTCATGCCACACCTCCATAGACGCTTGCCAGGACCCAACCGATGCCGGTGATGGCCAGGTAGGCTGCGTAGGGAATGCCATGTCGTCCCTGGCGCGCGGCCTGCATGTCGCGCAGGGCGGGGTGCGATTGCCATTGGTTGCTGGCGCGGTTGACCTGCATCTGAAGGCCTGTGGGCAGCATCACGCCCAGGCGGCGGCCGACAATGATCACTGCCGCGTGCAGGCCGGCCGCGAGACTGGCCACCATCCAGATCGGCAGCAGGGCTTTCCAGCCCAGCATCAGCCCCAGTACCGCGAAGAACTTGACGTCACCGGCGCCCATCCAGCGGATGGCATAGAACGGCAGCAGGGCCACCAGGCCGAGCGCCGCGCCCGCTGCGTGGGCAAGCCACGGCTGGCGCGGCGTACTGAACTGCCCCGCGATGATCAATGCGATGGCAATGATGGACGCAGACAACAGCCAGGCATTGGGCACCCGGCGGGCATACAGATCGCTGATCGCGATCCGCAGGCACACGCCGATGGCCAATAGTCCCAGCAACGTCATCGCGCACTCCGTCGTCCGTCATTGGACAGCCTGCAGTTGCCACCGGGCACATCCCAGCACCGCTGCAGGGATGTGCGATGCACGCAGGCTCAGCCGCCGGTCGCAGGTGCTGACCCGGAGGCCTTGGTGGCGAGTTCGGAGAGGTTCTTGAACAGCGTCTCGAAGAACCCCTTGATCTCCTTGTTGCCGACCGCGATCAGGATGCCGGCGATGACGGCGGCCAGCAGCCCGTACTCGAGCGCGGTGACGCCATCTTCTTCCTTCAGGAACTTGCGGATGGATGCGTTCATGGCCTTGTCTCCCTCTACTTGTTGTCTGCAGATGCAGGACACCTGTTGGGCGGTGGCCCGGCTCCGCCGGGATCGTCCGTGGGCCCCGCACATCCTGGCGGGGTGGCATGACGGGAATGACCCGCCGTGCTCATTCCTGGTGATCTGCCCCGGGGGAAATGCCGGCCGCAACGTCGCAACCACGCGGCGATGCGCCGGCGGTCGAACTGTTCTGCGATACGGTCGTGGTCATACGCTCCCCCAGGTGTGGTCGTTTTTGAAGCGACCGGATCACCGTGTCGTCGACTTTGCCTGAATGGCGGTTGGCTGCAAACTGGAACCTATATGCAAATTCGGCAGAAACGCGGCAGCCCTTAAACTTTCAGGTTGTTTCTGTGACGCGTATCCGTTCGCTGGCAAAACGATTCATCGACGTGCAGATATTGTGATGGCGCAAATGGTGCATGCGAATATCGTGCCACTGGCGACGACATTTTCTTCATCTCTGTATCTATTTTCTTCAATGCGGAGTTCGGGTTTACCTTCGATGATTATCGGGCATACTCGCTCTCACGTTGCTGCTTTCAACCGGGTTGGTCGCGCGGCACCGGCCGCGGCCATCCCGGCAATGGCGAAGGTTCCTGGAGGAATGGTGTGGCCCTGTCAGGCAGTGGGGGCCGCAGCGAGTTGCGGATCAACGGGGGGACGACACTGTCATGGTCGATGGTGGGGTAGAAGACAGCGACGACAGCGGCCTGCGATCGATCGATCTGGCGACGCTGGGCGGCGTACTTCGCGTGTGCGATGTCGAACTGCTGCTGCTCGATGGCAACGGGCCGCGGGCGGCCTTCGCCTCGCGCGTGCATGAGGAAGCCCTGTTCTGCAGCATCAGTTGCGGTTTCCACTGCCGTGGCCGCTTCATGCTGCCACCCGACTGGGCGATGCTGGGGTATCTGCACGCCACCGATGAAACACTGAGCTGGTGCCACGGGGTGCCGCTTGCACCGGGGATGGCGCTGACGGTGATGCCCGAAGGCATCAGCGAGTTTACGCTCAGCCCCGGTACGCACATGACCCTGATGCTGGTGCCGGTCGCACGGGTGCAACGCAAGTTGACCGAACTGAGCCTGCGCAGCACACCGCCCGCGGGTCAGGCACTTTCACTGTTCAATCTGGCGAACGATTCGGCACCACTCGCCCATCATTATCAGCAGCTGCATCTTCAGCTCGGCCAGGGCGCTGGCCTGCAGCCGCAGGAAACCGAACGATTGCTGCACGAGCACGTGCAGGCCCTGCTCGGTGCAGGCGCCGCCGATCGCCCCGGCTGAAGCCGCGCCCGGCGCACGCATTATCTGATCGCGCAGCGGGCGGAGAACTTCATGCGGCTCAACCTGCGCCGCAATATCTACATGAACGAGATATGCGACGCGGCGGGTGTCAGCGAACGCGGCCTGCGCTATGCCTTCGAGGACCTGTTCGGAACTTCGCCCAACCGTTATCTGTCGATGCTGCGCCTGTGCGCTGCCTGCCGCAGCCTGTCCATGGCCGATTCCAGCCGCCGTTCGGTGAAGGCGATCGCCCTCAGCTGTGGCCTATGGGACCTCTCCCGCTTTGCCGACAACTACCGCAAGGTTTTCGGCGAGCTGCCGCGCGATACGCTGATGCGCGCTCCCGCGCAGATCGGCCAGCCGGCCTGAATCAAGCGCCGCAAGGGTTTCGGGGTGGTTTCTGCCGGAATTGCCCATGCGCTTGCCGATATCGTTGCCGCTTCTGCATAGCCCGCTGCCGATTCCGGCCGTGGATTTGCCGGAATGCGCGATTGCCGTGCCGGAATGAAGTGCGCAGCCACCGTTGCAAACGCTGAAATGTCAGTCACCTGCCTAACGGCAAGTCCACTGACATTCAAGTTGTTCGCCTACGGGGGAAGTGCTCATGAATCGCATCTACCGGCGTGTATGGAACCGCCAGCTCAATGCTCTGGTTGTGGCCTCGGAACTGGCCACCGGCGACAGCGGCGGCAGCGCCGCGCGGGATCCGCGCGCCTTCCTGCTGATGCCCACCACGCTCGCCCTGGCACTGCTGTGTGTGCTGGCCAGTGGCCACGCGGGAGCATCCGAATCCAATCAGTCGCTGCGTGATCTGCAGGCTCTTGCAGCCAAGTACACCCAGCCGATGCCAGTCAAGGTCGATGCCGAGGTAGCCCTCGCGGCTGCCGCAAGCCAGGCCCAGAGCAGCCCGGCGATCAGCGCGGATGCGCGCGTCGGCCTGCAGTTGAGCACCGCGTCGCTGCCGGTGGTGCGTGACGTGCTGCCGGCCTCCGTGCAGGTCAAGCTGGCCGCGAACACGGCGCCGAAGCAGGTCGCCGTGCCAAGGCTTGCCGCTGATGTCCGAGCGAATGCCAACATCGGTCTTGGCGGCGCTCAGGTGGCATCAATCGATGCCGGTGCAAAGGCGGCCGCCGGCATCAGCGGCGCGCCGGCGGGCGCACTGCGGGGTCTGAAGGCTTCTGTGGATGGGGCGCTGGATTCGAAGCTGAAGGTGGCAGGCCACCAGATCGACGCCCAGGGCCAGGTAAAGGCGACGGCGGCGATCACGCTGCCCGCCAAGGAGGAATTGCCGGGAGAAACCCACGATCGCGCGATCACCGCAGCATTCGATGCTGGTGCTGCCGGCAAGGTGCGCGTGCAGGCGCCGAATGGCCAGGAAGTGGTTGCCGATCGCAATCTGAAACTGGCCGGCCAGGCAACGGTTGCGGCGCAGAACAGCGCGCTGGGTGTCGGTGGGCTGGTGGGTAGTGCGGTCGGCGCCGCAGGCAATGCAGTCGGTGGTGCGCTCAACGGCACCGTCGGTACGGTCGGCAGCGCGGTCGGTGGTGCCCTCAATGGCACGGTCGGCAGCGTGGGCGGCGCCGTAGGCGGCACGCTCAACAACACTGTAGGCGCCGTGGGTGGCGCACTGAATGGCACCGTGGGCAGCGTCGGTGGTACGGTCGGTGGTGCCCTGAATGGCACGGTTGGCAGCGTGGGCGGCGCCGTAGGCGGCACACTGAACGGCACCGTAGGCACCGTCGGTGGTGCGGTCGGCGGCGCCCTCAACGGCACGGTCGGCAGCGTGGGCGGCGCCGTAGGCGGCACACTCAACAACACTGTAGGCGCCGTAGGCGGCGCACTGAACGGCGCCGTAGGCACCGTCGGTGGTGCGGTCGGCGGAGCCCTGAATGGCACGGTCGGCAGCGTGGGCGGCGCCGTAGGCGGCACGCTCAACAACACCGTGGGCGCCGTGGGCGGCGCACTGAACGGCACCGTAGGCACCGTCGGTGGTGCGGTCGGCGGCGCCCTGAATGGTACGGTCGGCAGCGTCGGCGGTGCCGTGGGCGGCACGCTCAACAACACCGTGGGCGCCGTAGGCGGCGCACTGAACGGCGCCGTAGGCAGCGTCGGTGGTGCGGTCGGCGGCGCCCTCAATGGCACCGTCGGCAGCGTGGGTGGCGCAGTCGGCGGCACGGTTGGCAGCGTCGGCACTGCGGTCGGCGGCACGCTCAACAACACCGTCGGTTCCGTCGGCGGTCTGCTCAATGGCGCCACCGGCTCCGGCACTGGCCTGGGTGGCCTGCTGGGCAACACGCTCGGCAACGTCGGCAGTGCCGTGGGCAACCTGCTCAACGGCAACCTCAATGGCACCCTCGGCAATCTGGGCAGCGCGGTCGGCGGCCTGGTCGGCGGCACGCTCGGTGGCCTCGGCCTGACCAAGCCCTCGGCGATCCCGCCCACCAGCCCGAAGGCGCCGGCTCCGGCCGATCCGAACGCGGGCCTGATCATCGGCACCGGCGGCCTGGTCGGCAATGTCGGGCAGCTGATCGGCCCGACCACCACCAGCCTGTTCGGTGGCGATGGCTACCTGAGCAACGGCAACCTCAAGCTCAGCAATGCCAACGTGATGCAGACCTACTCGACGGTCAATGTGCTGGGCCTGCCGGTGGTCAACCTGTCGCCGGTCGGCAGCACCCTCAACGGGCTGGGCGGTGCCGCTACCGGTGGCAGCTCGCACCTGACCCTGATCGGTGGCGTTACCTCCGACAGCTACATCTACAACATCAACAACGGCAATCCGGGCGGCCTGCTGGGCCTGCTGCTGCCGAAGGACTCGCCGGCGTGGGCCGCCAAGTGCCTGGACGTCGCCCTGGCTGACATCTCGTGCTGGGCCGTGAACGCCGCGCAGGACTACCAGGTGCTGATGGGCGATGGCGCCTTCGCCAACGGTTCGAAGGAAGTGGTGATCGGTGCCAATGCACGGCACGAATTGCCGAAGGTCGATGCCAACGTCGCCTTCCCGGGTGATGGGGTCAACGACCCGAGCAACCCGACCGGTGTACCGACCGCGGACTACGCTGCGCGCATGGGCCATTCGGTGATCGTCGGCGACAGTGCCGTCGGTACCGCAAACGGGCAGACCCTGCTCGGTGCTGAAGCCACCTCCAACCAGGCCAACTCGGTCGCACTGGGCTACCGCTCGGCCGCACTGCGCGGCGCGCAGGCCAGCTACAGTGCTTACGGCCTGACTGCTCCGCAGGTTTCGGCGGGCGAAGTGTCGGTGGGCACCGCCGGTGGTGGCGAGCGCCAGATCACCAACGTGGCTGCCGGTAGCGTCAACACCGATGCGGTCAACGTAGCCCAGTTGAAGGGCGCGATCAGCCTGATCAACGGCGTGGCCGATGCCGCCGTCACCTACGACCTGGATGCCGGCGGCAATCCGAACTACCGTCGTGTCACGCTTGGCGCGGGCACCGGCACCACCACCATCGGCAACCTGGCCGGCGGTGCGGTCACCACCGGCAGCCTGGAAGCGGTCAATGGCGGCCAGCTGGCGGCGACCAATGCTGCCATCGCCAGCTTCTTCGGCGGCCGCGCGGCCTTCGATCCGGCCAGCGGCGCGTTCACTGCACCGCTGTTCGAGATCAGCACCATCTCCACCGGCGGCGCCATCGCCAAGGGCCTGTATGAGAACGCCACTGATGCTTTCGCCGCGGTCGACGGCTCGCTGGTCAATCTCAACACGCAGATCACCGATATCCGCAACGGTGGCACCAGGTACCTGCGGGTGAACTCGACCGGTACCGAGGCGCTGGCCACCGGCGCCGACTCGATCGCGGTCGGTACCAACGCCCGCGCCACCGCCGCCAACAGTATCGCGGTGGGTGCCGGCAGCCTGGCCGACCGTGCCAACAGCGTGTCCATCGGTGCGGCGGGTGCCGAACGCCAGGTCACCAACATGGCCGCCGGTACCGCCGCGACCGATGCGGTCAACCTGGGCCAGCTGCAGGCGTCGGAGCAGGGCGCCCTGCGCTATGACCTCAACGGCGACGGCAGCGTCAACTACGCCAGTGCCACGCTCGGCCAGACCGGCACCGCCACCACGCTGCGCAACCTCGGCCCGGGCCAGGTCAGTGCCACCAGCAGCGAGGCCATCAACGGAGCCCAGCTGTTTGCTGCCAACCAGGCCGTGGCCACTCATCTGGGTGGTGGCGCGGCGGTCAACGCCAGCGGCGTACTGACCGCACCGACGTACTCGATCAACAATGTCGCCGCCAACGGCACCGTGACCAAGGGCAGCTACAACGACGTCGGTACCGCCTTCGATGCGGTCAGCAACTCGCTGGCCAACGTCGCCGACCAGACCGGCGAGATCGACAAGCTTGCCGTGAAGTACGACGTCGACGGCAGCGGCAACGTGCTCAACAGCGTGACGCTGACGGGCACCGGCACCGGCGCGGTGAAGATCACCAACGTCGCCGCCGGCAGCATCCTGGCCGGCAGCAGCGATGCCATCACCGGCGACCAGCTGTTCAACACGAACAGCACCATCGCCAACTACTTCGGTGGCACGACCGCCTACAACGGCACCACCAACGTGTGGACCGCGCCGAAGTTCAGCATCTCCAGCATCGCCACCGATGGCACCTTCACCAGCGGCGACTACAACAACGTCACCGCCGCCTTCACTGCAGTGGACGGCTCGCTGAAGGTCCTCAACCAGCGCATCACCAACGGTGGCGGTGGCAGTGCCTACCTGGCGGTGAACTCGACGGCAGCGGCTGCAACGGCTGCCGGTGCGGAAGCGGTGGCGGTCGGGCCGCAGGCCAGTGCAGCCGGTGCCAACAGCGTGGCGGTCGGCAACGGCGCCAGCGCCAGCGCCGGCAACAGCGTGGCGCTGGGTGCCGGTTCGGTGGCCAGCGTTGGCGCCCAGAGCGGCTATACCGGCGCGTACGGGCAGACCGGCGCCAGCAACTCGGCCGGTGAGGTGTCCATCGGCAGCACTGGCAGCGAGCGCAAGATCACCCATGTCGCCGACGGCTCCGATACGTACGACGCAACCAATGTCGGCCAGCTGAAGAATGGCGTGAACTACGCCATCGACGAATCTAAGAAGTACACCGACCAGAAGATCCAGAACATCACCAACGTGGCCGGCAGCTTCCGCGCCAACAACACCAACAACCTGGCCGATCCATCCGCCAGCGGTGCCAACTCGGCCGCAGGTGGCGCAGGCTCCACTGCCGCCGGTGCCAACTCGACCGCGCTGGGCAATGGTTCGCAGGCGCAGGCCGACAACTCGGTGGCGCTGGGTGCGGGTTCGGTGGCGAACCGGGCCAACACGGTCTCGGTGGGTGCCGCCGGTGCCGAACGCCAGGTGGTCAACGTGGCCGACGGTTCGCAGGCCACCGATGCGGTCAACGTGCGCCAGCTGCAGGCCTCGCAGCAGGGCACGATCCGCTACGACACCACGGTGAACGGTGCGACCAACTACAACAGCGTCACCTTGGGCAGCACCAACAGCGGCCCGACCACGGTGCGCAACGTCGCCGCCGGCACCGCCGGTACCGACGCGGTCAACGTGGACCAGCTGAAGTCGGGCATGGCGCAGACCCTGGATTGGTCGAAGGCCTACACCGACGAGCGCATGGGCGGCTTCGAGCGTGACCTGCGCAAGACCGACAACCGCGCTTCGGCCGGTATCGCCTCGGCGATGGCCACCGCAGCCCTGCCGCAGCCCAGCGAAGCGGGCCGCAGCATGGCCTCGGTCGCCGCCGGCAGCTACAACGGCGAGTCGGGCGTGGCAGTCGGTATCTCCGGTGTCTCCGAGGGAGGGCGCTGGATCTACAAGTTCAGCGGCTCCACCAACAGCCGTGGCGAGGCCGGTGTGGCCGTCGGTGCCGGCATCCAGTGGTGATCCCCGCCGCCGGGCCGCATGCGCGGCCCGGCATCGCGGAAACGTCCAAAGGGGGAATGACATGAAACAGCATCGCATCGCCCGCACCGGCCAGATGGCCGCAGTGCTGGGCCTGGTCCTGGGAATGGGCCTGTTGGCCGCCTGCCGCAGCCATGCGCCGGCCGCCGATGGTCCTGCCGAAACCACCGCCGTGCAGTTCCCGGAGGCCTCGAAGGCCTCGTTGAAGGAAGGCATCTATCCCGACGTCGCCGACCTGCGCCGCTTCGCGCCGGGCATGAGCAAGCGGCAGCTGTATACCTTGCTGGGCACGCCGCACTTCAACGAAGGCATGTGGGGCGTGCGCGAGTGGAACTACCTCTTCAACTTCCGCACTGCGCAGGGCGCGGAGTATTTCACCTGCCAGTTCCAGGTGCGCTTCGACAGCAAGGGCATCGCCCAGGGTGGCTACTGGAAGCCTGAATCATGTGCGGCGGTGCTCGACCCGCCGCGGCCGCCGGCGCCGCCTGCACCGGCGCCGCTGCCGGAGCAGCCGCTGCGATTGTCGGCCGACGCGCTGTTCGGCTTCGACAGTGCGGTACTCAGCGCTGAAGGCCAGCAGGCGGTGCAGGGCATCCTGGCGCAGGTACGCGAGGCCGCGCAGGTGCAGTCGATCCGGGTGACCGGGTACACCGACCGTATCGGCAGTGCCAGCTACAACCAGGCACTGTCGCAGCGACGTGCCGAGGCCGTGCGCAGCGCGCTGGTGCAGGGTGGAGTGCCTGCGGCCAGCATCAGCGCCGAAGGGCGGGGCGCAGCCGAGCCGATCGTGCAGTGCGAGCAGCGCAACCGTCGCGAGCTGATCGCCTGCCTGGCGCCGAACCGTCGCGTGCAGATCGCCGGAATGGCCCAGCCGCGCTGAGAATCCCGCACCGGGGCCATGCCCCGGTATCCCGAGTCCCCCCTGACCGTCGGCAGGACGTGGTTACGTCTCCCCCGTTGACCACGCCTGCCGGCGGCTCAGGTTTTCCCTGGTGCACGCGATGAACGCTCAATTCCTGCCTCTTTCCATGAAGACGGAAACCACACTGAGTGTGTACGGCCAGCTCGGCAACCATGCGGTGGTGCGCATTCCCGGGCGGCGCCTGCCGGGGTTGATCCTGCAGGCGGACACCGTGGCCGGCTTCCTTGCCCAGTTGCAGGAAGCCCAGGCCTGCCTGCGCAGTGGCCGCGCACAGCGTACCGACGCCGAACTGGACATGCTGATCGACGTGCTGCAGCAGTGGTATGCGCTGATTGAATCGCGCCTGGCCGACGCCGGCGAGGCGCTGTAGTGAAAAAAGGGACGGAGGGGATTAAGTCGTTCTTGCCCCGGCTGTGCCGGAAACGACTTAATCCCCTCCGTCCCCTTTTTGTATCAGGCGAGGGCGCGTACCAGCCAGCAGGCTGCGTCCACGCGCACACGGTCGCCCTCGATGAACGGGGTGAATGCCGCTACCGCCTTGTTCCGGAGCGAGGTGGCCCGGTCTTCGGGCAGGTTGCGCAGCGCCAGGCCCAATGGGCTCAGCTGACCCACGTAGGTCGGCAGCGCATCGCGGGCGATCGAGCACGGCAGGTCCACCGCGACCATCTCCACATCCTTCCAACCGGCGGCCTGCAACAGGCGCCGCACGCGCTGGCCATCGGCAAAGGCGAACTGGCCGGGTGCTCCTGGCGCGCGTGGGGGTAGATCGAGTTCATCGCCAATGGCGCGTTCGGCCGTTGTCATGAACGGGTTCTCCGCTGCGCTGCGCCAGGCGATGAAACGCAGGCCGGCACCTGGCCGCGCGGCGCGGTGCAGGTTGGCGAAGGCCGCTTCGGTATCCTCGAAGAACATCACGCCCAAACGAGATTGGACCCAGTCGAAGTGCGCGGTGGGCAACGGATGCTGCTGTGCATCGGCGACGATGAAGTCTGCGTCCAGTCCTGCCGCCTCGGCGCGTTGACGGGCCAGCGCCAGCATCGGCGCGGAGATGTCCAGGCCGGTGCAGTGTGCCGACGGGCGTGCGGCGGCTGATGCCAGCAGGCTGGCACCGGTACCGCAGCCTACATCCAGCAGTTGCGTGACGGTGTCGGGCAGTTCGTCGACCAGCAGGTCGGCCAGGGGTTGGAACAGGCCATCGAGGATGGCCTGCTGCGCAACCCAGATCTGACCGCCGGGGCCGTTCCACAGAGCGTTCTGATCAACGGGGGGTGTACTGGTCATGGCCTTGCCTTGCGGGGAAGTCGCCCATAGGTTGGCGCTTGAAGGTCACTTGAGGTCAAGCCCGTGCGTGAACTGGATATCGGCGAGGTGGTCAAGCGCAGTGGCGTGCCGGCCTCGACCCTGCGCTACTACGAACAGCTTGGGCTGCTGCAGGCACTGGGCCGTCGCGGCCTGCGCCGGCAGTACGACGAGCAGGTGCTGGAACGGCTGGCGCTGATCGGTCTTGGCCAGGCGGCTGGGCCGTCGTTGCAGCAGATCGGGGCATCGCTGCCGCCGCAGCGTGGATGTATCTCGCTGGACCGTGAGGCACTGCTGGCACAGGCCGATGTGCTGCAGCGGCAGATCACCCAGCTGCAGCGGGTGCGCCGGCACCTGCAGCGCGCGGCGGCCTGCCCGGAAGCGCAGGATGCGCGACAGTGCGGTTCATTCCGCAAGCTGCTGCGGGCACAGCAGCGCATGGCGGGTGGGTGAGAGAAGCGCATCCACGCCATGCGAGGATGATTCAATCGCGGGTACTGACTTCCCAGGTGGCATGCAGCACGCCCGGCACGTGCTCCATCCGCGCCAGCACCACGTCCAGCTCATCGGCACTCACGGCGGTACTGACCAGCACCGCGATCACATCGGTGGGTGCATCGGCATGCTCGACCACCTGCACATCACCGACCGGATACTGCGCTGCTTCCAACGCATCGACCAGGCGCTCGCGCACCCGCGGCACCGCTTCGGCATCCACGCTCAGGCGCACTTCGTAGGTGGCTTCCGTGGCGGTCTCATTGATCGGAATGCGGTTGATCGCATTCACCAGCGGCCTCAGCAGGGTGTTGCCGGCGATGATCAGCACGGTCAGCAGCACGCCTTCGGCCAGCATGTCCGCGCCGGTGCAGCTGCCCACCGCCGCCGAGCACCACAGGGTGGCGGCGGTGTTCAGGCCGCGCACGTTCATGCCTTCCTTCATGATCACGCCGGCACCGAGGAAGCCGACGCCGGAGACCACGTAGGAGATCACCCGCACCGCCTCGGCGCTGCCGGCGATGCGCATGCCCAGGTCGACGAAGGCGGCGGCGCCGACGGCGACCAGCACGTTGGTGCGCAGGCCGGCGGTGCGTTGCCGGTACTGGCGCTCGGCGCCGATCAGCGTGCCCAGCACGAAGGCGGCCAGCAGGCTCACCACGGTGTCGGCGAAGGGACCGGCCTGGAAGGTCTCAATGAAGCGCATGGCCGGAGTCTACCCGGTCGAAGTGACAGTAGAGCCACGCCATGCGTGGATTTCCAGCGATCCACGCCACGCGTGGCTAGTCAGCGTGCCAGAAACGACTTAATCCCCTCCGTCCCCTTTTTGCGGGATCAGTCGGTGTCCTCGACGCGCTCGCCCATCAGTTCGCGCTGGCGCTTGTCCAGTTCCTCGGCGTAGCGCTTGCGTACGAAGGCTTCGGAAACCACGCCCAGCACCTGGCCGTCGGCGGCGACCACGGCCAGTTCGTCGGCCTGGGTCTGGTCGAAGCGCTGCATCACGCTGACCACGTCCGCGGCTGGCAACAGCGATACGTCCCGGTTCTCGGCCAGCTCGCCAATCGTGGTTTCCGGCTTCACGCCATCGCTGTAGACGCGCGGAATCTGCACGATGCCGGCGTAGTGGCCTTCGCTGTCGATCAGGATCACCCGGCTGCCCGAACCCAGCGGGAAGCGCTGGCGGAACGCGGCGGCATCGAGATCGGCCGGGGCGGTGGCCACGCCCTTGCGCATCAGCCGGCCGGCATTGAGGTTCTGCACCCAGCCCACGTCGCGGGCGCTCTTGATGGTCTCGCCGCGCAGGTGCATGCGCCAGGTCGAGAACGAGTAGCCGAACCACTGCCGTACCAGCGTGCTGGACACCAGCACCGCGCTCATCACCACGCTGGTCAGCAGGAAGTCGTGGGTGCCTTCCAGCACCAGCATGGCCATGGTCATCGGCGCGCCGACCACCGCCGCGGCCAGCGCTGCCATGCCGGCCAGCGCGGCGGACGTGGCGTCGACCACCGGCACGCCGGTGGCCATGGCCAGCAGGCCGGCGAACAACGCGCCGACCAGGGTGCCCATGAACAGCGAGGCGAAAAACAGGCCGCCACGGAAGCCGAAGCCCAGCGAGATGCCTGAGGCCAGGCACTTCAGGGTCAGCAGGCCGCCGATCCAGATCAGTGGCAGGTGCGTGGTCAGGTCCAGGTGCAGGGCGCCGTGGCCGGACGACAGCACCTGCGGGCTGGCCAGGGCCAGCGGAATCAGCAGCAGGCCGCCCACCACCGGGCGACCCCACAGCGGCAACGGGCTGCGCTTGACCGTGCCCTCGATCGAGGCGATCAGGCGCATGACGGCGATGCCGACCATCGCGCAGCAGCAGCCGAGCAGGCCGTAGATGGCGTAGTCGGCGGCGCGGACATCAATCGTCGAGGCGGCGGGCAGCAGGTAGGCCTCGATCCCCGCCTGGTCGGCCACGAACGCGCCGGCCAACGCGGCCACGGCCACCGGCGCCAGAGCGGCCGGGGTGTAGGCGCCGATGACGATCTCGAAGGCGTAGAACGCACCGGCCAAGGGCGCACCGAAGGCGGCGGCGATGGCACCGGCGGCACCGGCGCCGACCAGGATACGCACATCGTTGCGGCGCAGGCGCATCACCCGGCCCAGCTGGGAACCGCTGCCGGCGCCCATCTGCGTATACGAAGCCTCCAGCCCGACCGAGGCGCCGCAGCCATTGGACAGCAGGGTCTGGGTCAGCACGATCAGGTTGTCGCGCATCGACATGCGGCCGCCATGCAGGGCATTGGCTTCCACCGCATCGAGCAGGGGGCGTTTGCGCCGGGTCGCAGCCAGGCTGACCAGGCCCACCAGCAGGCCACCCAACGGCAGCACCAGCAGCGCAGTCCAGGTCAACGAGGGCAGGGAGCTAAGGCGCATCCCTTCATCCAGCCCGTACAGGGTGCCCTGCAGCCAGCGTGCGATGCCGGACTGCAGCAGGGTCAGGTAGCCGGCAAGCAGGCCGACCAGCAGGGCAAGCGCGATGAACCACAGATCACTGCCGCGCAGCCGCAGGCGCAGGCCCTGGAAGGCCGAATGCAGGCGCGATGGCGAAACAGGCAGTGACATGGTGGCGGCATGATACGCCGCCACCGTGATCGCCACCGTCACTGCATCGGGCGGTTACCGCCTCAGAAGCGGTAGCGGCCCTGCACGTAGAAGGTGCGCGGCGCGGCCACCATGCGGCCGGCATTGCCATCGACGTTGCGGGTGTACCAGCGCTTGTCGGCCAGGTTGTTCACGCCCAGTGCGATCTCGCTGTCGCCCAGGCCTGGCACCTGCCAGGCCACCTGTGCATTCCACAGGCGCACGCCCGGCACGCGGCCCACGCGTGTATCGGCGCTCTCGGCCCAGGTGTTGGCGGCATCGGCGTACTGGCCGCTCTGGTGGGTGCTGGAGACATTGAAGGTCCAGCCGGCCAGCGCGTAGCGGGCGCCGACGCTGTCGGTGTCGCGCGAGTAGAACGGCACGTCCAGGCCACGGTTGTCGCCCGACTGCTGGATCGCCTTGGTCCAGGTGTAGTTGGCGTACAGTTCCAGCCCGGCCAGCGCACTGTCCTCGGCGAAGTGGTACTCCAGTGCGCTCTCCACGCCCTTGTGGTCGGTGGCGCCGATGTTCTGGAAGGTCGGCGGGGTGATGCCCGGCACCTGCAGGATCTGGTTGTCGAAGCGCATCTTGAACACGGTCACTTCCGCGCGCAGTGCACCGTCCTGCCAGCGCGCACCGAGTTCGGTGGTTTTGGCGATTTCCGGGTTCAGCGGATTGCTGGCGGTCTGCGAGTTCAGTTGGATGTTCTGCACCGGCCCGAACGAGGTGGTGTAGTTGCCGAACACGGTCAGCTGCGGGGTCAGCAGGTAGGCGATGTTGAGCGAGGGCAGGGCCTTGTCGTTGCGGCTGCTGAAGGTCGCAGTGCCACCGGCCTGGCGGCGGTCCATGTCGATCCATTCCATGCGCACGCCCGGGGTGATCCGCCACTGGCCGATCGCAATGCGGTCGTCGATGTAGAACGCATGGGCATCGGTGGCGTTGTCAAAGCGGGTGGTGGCGCTGGCCACGCCGGTGCGGCGGGTAACGGTGTAGCTGCGGTCGTTGCCGCGCTCGCGCAGGAAACGGTAGCCGGCGGTGATGTCGTGCACGCTGGCGCCCCAGTGCAGGCGCTGGGTGTAGCGCGGCTCGATGCCGAGCACGCGGTAGTCGCGCGGCTGCACGGTCAACTGGGTATTGGCGGCATTGATCAGCGAGCTGGCACGGTTGCTTTCGTTGTAATAGGCCAGCACCTCGAACTCGCTGTTGGGCGACAGTGTGTTGGTGTAACCCAGGTCGATGCCGGTGCGGTGGCCCTTCCAGAAATCGGTAGGGCGGGTGTTCTGGAACGGATCGGCCTCGTACTGGGCGCGGGTCAGGCCGCCCGGGGTCAGCGAACGCACATCGTAGTAGGACAGCTTGGCGCGCAGTTCCTGCTGTTCGTCGATGGCGTAGGCGAACTTCAGCGCGAGGTCGTTGAAGCGGTCATCGCTGCCCTGGCGCCAGCCACGCCCGTCCTGGCCGGAGTACAGCAGGGCCGCGCCCAGGCCGTTGTCGCCGGTGCCGCCAAGGAAGGCGTTGTACTGGGTGCTGTCACCGCCGCCATGGTCGTAGGCGGTGTAGCGCACGCCGGCTTCACCGTGCAGGCCCGCGCCGGTCGGAATGGCGCGGGTGCTGAAGTTGATGATGCCGCCCACGTTCTGTGGGCCGTAGCGCACCGCGCCGCCGCCGCGCACCACGTCGATCGATTCGATGTTGGACAGGCTGGTCGGCGCGAATGACAGTTGCGGCTGGCCATACGGCGCCACCGCCAGCGGTACACCGTCCAGCAGTACGGTCGAGCGCGGCGAGTAGCGCCCGGTCAGGCCGCGCACGCCGATGTTCAGCGAGACCGAGCTTCCGGCCGTGCCGGAGTTGTCGGTGACCTGCACGCCGGGGATGCGGCGCATGGCATCGCCGATGCTGGCCGCGCCGCTGGCCTCGATGCGGCGGCGGTCAACCACCGTGCGCGCGCCGGCGAAGCTCTTGACGCTGTCATGCAGGCCGGTGCCCAGCCAGCTGCCGGAAACCTGGATGCTGTCCAGCGTGGTGGCGCTGTCCTGGGCGAGGGTGCGGGTGGCCGGGAGCAGGCACAGGGCGAGGGCGGCGGCCAAGGGCAGGCGGGCCGGTTGCAGGGCGTGGATGGGCATCGGTGCAGGCTGTGGAAGGTCGTAAATGAGAATTATTGCTGATTCCATTCGCCAATGGAATGCGCCTCCGAGTCATGCCGATGCCCGGGTGGTAGAGTGGGCGATTGCTTCCTGACTCGCTGAGATCCGCCATGTCCCAAGCCGCTTTCTACCCCGTCGGAACCCCTGGCCAGCCGTGGGGAGCGGCGGAGCGGGAGGCGTGGCGTGGCCGCCAGCAGCGCCTGCGTCGCTATGACGAGGAGGTGCTGCCGCGCGTCGAAGCGCTGGCCCCGCGCTTCGACAAGGTGGCCTATGGCCAGCTCGACTACGCTGGCGAGACCTACACCCTGTTCGCCCTGCGCAGCCGCGACTGGAACCCGGCGCTGCCGGCTGCCCTGGTCACCGGTGGCGTGCACGGCTATGAGACCAGCGGCGTGATGGGCGCGCTGGAGTTCCTCGAGAAGCACGCCGCCGACTATGCCGGCAAGGCCAACCTGCTGGTGGCGCCGTGCGTGAATCCGTGGGGCTTCGAGCGCATCAACCGCTGGAACTTCGATGCGATCGACCCGAACCGCAACTTCCGCGCCGATGGCCCGGCCCGTGAATCGACCGCCGTCATCGAACTGATCGCGCCGCACAAGGGCCAGTTCGTGCTGCACATCGACCTGCACGAGACCACCGACAGCGACGAGAGCGAGTTCCGCCCGGCGCTGGCCGCGCGTGACGGCAAGCCGTTCGAGCCGGGCCTGATTCCCGATGGCTTCTATCTGGTGGATGACAGCGAGAACCCGCAGGCGGCGTTCCAGCAGGCGGTGATCGCCGCGGTGGAGAAGGTCACTCACATCGCGCCGGCCGACGACAAGGGCGAGATCATCGGTTCGCCGGTGGTGGCCCATGGCGTGATCGAGTACCCGCTGGTGAAGCTGGGCCTGTGCGCCGGGATTACCGGCGCGACCTACACCACCACCACCGAGGTCTACCCGGACAGCCCGCGGGCGACCCCGCAGCAGTGCAACGACGCGCAGGTGGCGGCGGTGTGCTCGGCGCTGGACTACGCGCTCGCCCATCGTTGATCGGTAGTGCCGGCCGCTGGCCGGCAACCACGGGACACGGGTAGTGCCGGCCAGCGGCCGGCACTACCTCATCCAAGTGCGTCGGCCCACCACAGTGCGGCCGGTCCGGGAGGCGTGTCGCGGCGCCACAGCAGTGCAACGACGCACAGGTGGCTGCGCTGTGCTCGGCGCTGGGTTACGCGCTCGCCCATCATTGATCGGTAGTGCCGGCCGCTGGCCGGCAACCACGGGACACGGGGATTGCCGGCCAGCGGCCGGCACTACCTCATCCAAGTGCGTCGGCCCACCACAGTGCGGCCGGTCCGGGAGGCGTGTCGCGGCGCCACAGCAGTGCAACGACGCGCAGGTGGCAGCGGTGTGCTCGGCGCTGGATTACGCGCTCGCCCATCGTTGATCGGTAGTGCCGGCCGCTGGCCGGCAACCACGGGACACGGGGATTGCCGGCCAGCGGCCGGCACTACCTCACCTCATCCAAGTGCGTCGGCCCACCACAGTGCGGCCGGTCCGGGAGGCGTGTCGCGGCGCCAAAGCAGTGCAACGACGCGCAGGTGGCGGCGGTGTGCTCGGCGCTGGATTACGCGCTCGCCCATCATTGATCGGTAGTGCCGGCCGCTGGCCGGCAACCACGGGACACTGGGATTGCCGGCCAGCGGCCGGCACTACCTCATCCAAGTGCGTCGGCCCACCACAGTGCGGCCGGTCCGGGAGGCGTGTCGCGGCGCCACAGCAGGTCGCTGTGGATGCGCCGCGGCCAACCGGGCAGCACCAGTTCCACCAATCGCCCACGGTCGTAGCGCTGCACCAGCGCCCGGGGCAGTTCAGCCCAGCCGATGCCGTCCTCGGCCATCTCCATCACCATCAGGTAGTCGGTGGCGGTCCAGGCCAGGCCGGTGACCACGCGCGATTGATCGACTTCCGCGCTCAGGCGCACCTGCCGATGCCGCGCCAGTTGTGCGGCGGCGCGACGCCCGGCGCTGGCCAGCGGATGTTCCCGCGCCACGTACACCGACAGTTCGCTGTGGTGGGCCAGCGGCCGGGCCGTCAATTCACCGGGATAGCGCTCCTGCCTGGGCAGCAGGCCCAGCGCGGCGCGACCACTGCCGACCAGCTCCAGCACGTCCTCACCCTCGGCATCCAGCCATTCCAGTTCGATCTCCGGGAACGCCTCGGCGAAGCGTTGCAGGATCCGTTGCTCTGGATCGAGCTGGTAGACATCGGAAAACACCACGGTCAGGCGCGGCTCGACCGGTGCGGCCAGGCGCACGCTCAACTGTTGCAGGCGCGCATCGGCAGCCAGGATCTCCTGCGCGTGCCCCAGCACCTGGCGCCCGGCCTCGGTCAGCTGCGGGTAGCGCCCGCTGCGATCGAACAGACTCACGCCCAGGTCGGTTTCCAGGTGGGCAATGGCGGTACTGACTGTCGACTGGGTCTTGCGCAGGCGTCGCGCCGCAGCCGAGAACGAGCCCAGCGCCGCGGCTTCCACGAAGGCCTGCAGGGATTCAGGGGAGTAGGGCATATATCCATCGCTCCTGTCGATGGAATCCATTTTGATTCCACCGTAAAAGGCGATGATACTGGCCGCCGTCGCCCCTGTCTGCGGGGCGTTCCGGACCCTCCACGCTCGGCGTGGATCCATTGATGAGGCGGAGTGGTCCCCGCCCTGCAAGGAGCTTCACATGTCCCGTACTGTTCCCGCCCGTGGCGCGCTGGTCGCCTGGGCCTGCCTGACCGTGGCGATCGTCGCCGAAGTGGTCGGCACCTCGTTCATGGCCCACGCCGCCCGCGATGGCGGCTGGACCGGCTATCTGGTCATGGCCGGCGCGCTGGCGCTGTCCTACTTCTTCCTGGCGCAGTCGGTGCGCCGCATCGCGGTGGGCGTGGCCTACGCGGTATGGGAAGGACTGGGCCTGACCCTGCTGACCGTGGTCGGCCTCACCGTCTTCGGTGAAAGCCTGTCGCTGCAGCAGCTGGCCGGCCTGGTGCTGGCGGTGGTCGGCATCGTCTGCGTCACTCTCGGGGAGGCGCACTGATGAATACCCTGGCCCTGTTTTTCGTGATCTGTTCGGCGCTGATCGACGTCGCCGCCAACATGATGGTGGCCAAGTCGGAGGGCTTCCGCCGCTGGCGCTGGGGCGTTGGAGCCATCGTCATGGTCTGGATTGCCTTTGCCCTGCTGGGCCAGGCCGTGCGTTACATGGACCTGGCCACCGCCTATGCGATGTGGGGGGCAATCGGCGTGATCGGTACCGCCACCTGCGGACGCCTGCTGTTCGGCAATCGCCTGCGTCCGATCGGTTGGGTCGGCATCGCATTGGTGACCGTCGCGGTACTGCTGCTGAGTACCGCGAAGTAACGCGTCGCCGTGCCAACCAGGGTTGGCATCTACCGGTGCGGAAGCGCTGTGCCAACCAAGGTTGGCACCTGCCAGAGCGTGAGCGCCGCAGGCAAGCGCCCCGGAGGACCCCTCCGGGGCGTTGCTGTTTCTGCAGCAGTTAGAACCGTGCGGTGAAGTTCAGCCGCGTGGTGCGGCCCGGGCCCGGCATCAGGCTCATCGCCAGCGTGTCCATGTAGTAGGTGTTGCGCAGGTTGCTGACCACCAGTTCCACTTCGGCCTTCGGGGTGAACTGCCAGCGCGCATAGAAGTCATAGATCGCGGTCGGCAGGTAGATGTTCTGCAGGCCGGTCGAGCCGGTGGTGTTCCAGGGCTTGTCCAGTTCATGGGTGGGGCCACTGTTGTAGGTGCGGCGGATGCCGGTATCCAGCCGCTTGTCGAACAGGCGGAAGCCCAGCGTGCTGTGGATTGAGTACTTCGGCGGGTTCTGCGCGTTGACGAACGAGGTGCCGAAGCCGCCGTCCACGCAGTCCGGTGTGGTGTCCAGCTTGCTCCACTTCGCATACGGATCTTCGCGCAGGCGCTTGGCAGTGGCCGCATCGCAGGTACGCGCGCGCTGGTAATAGCTGGCCGACAGGTCCAGGTAGGCGATGCCGGCGTCATAGCCGGACTGCAGCTCGTAGCCCGACACCGTGTAGTTGTCGACATTGTCGACGTAAAAGGCCCAGTTGCTGGAATCGAAGCGACGGGTGATGGCGTTGTCGATATCGTTCTTGAACCAGGCCACCTTGAACGCCAGGCGATCACCGTCACGCCACAGGTCCTGCTTGAGCAGGCTGAAGCCGATGTCCCAGGAGCGGTTCTTTTCCGGCTTCAGGTCGGCCACCGGCGCCGAGGTGCTGTTGCCCAGCGTTGATTCGAACAGGCTGGGCATCTTCCAGCCTTGCGCGTACTTCACGTAGAAGAACATGTCCGCGTCGAGGTTGAAGCGGGCTTCGGCATACGGCGCGAAGCCGTGGCCGGAGCGGCGGATCGCCGGCTTGTAGCCCCAGGCGGTGGGAATCTGCTTGGTATGGAAGCCGTTGGCACCGCGCGGGTCACGGATGAAGCCGTCGAAATCGTAGGTCTGGCCCAGCGTGCTGTCGCCATAGGGCGTGGCGCGCAGCGAGTCATACGTGTAGTTGCCCTGTGCATCCGGGTACCACTCCTTGTACCAGCCCGGCAGCAGCTGGCCACCCTTGCTCAGGCGCGCGAAGGTGTAGCGCAGGTCGCGCGATTCACTGACGAAGGCCACGCGGTTGCGGTCGCGGGTGCGGTAGTCGATGAAGCGGCCGCCGGCCGTCAGCGACAGCCAGTCCCACGGCTGCCATTGCAACGACGCCACCACGCTGGCCTCGCGGCGCGTGCCCGATCGCAGGTAACGGTTGTTGTTGTAGTCCACCGGCAGTACCGGCGAGTTGGGTGCGGTGTCTTCATGCTGGAAGGACGCGCCATAGCGCAGCGTCCAGTCGCCCAGATCATTGCTGAAACGCGTGGTGTTGCTGCTGTCCAGGCCCCAACGCCGGGTCTTCACGTCCGACTGCAGCCCAGGGCCGTAGGTCTCGCCCAGCGTGTCGGGCATCTGGTCGTTGGGCACGTCCTTGAACAGCGGCGTGTTGGCGATATTGCTGTTGAACATGCGGCTGGTGGCCGTGGTGAACCACAGCGTGCTGTTCAGGTCCAGCCACGGGTGCGCCTCGGGGCGGTAACGATGGCGCAGCGAAGTGGCGTTGACCCGCATCTTCCCGGGCTCGAACTGGAACATGGTGTTGGCCTTGTCCACGTAGGTCACCCATTCGTTGGACTCGCCCACGCGGCCGATCGCCGACGGCATGATTTCGCCGAAGCTGGAGTTGAAGAAGCGGTGGCTCAACTCCAGGCGCTGGTCCGGGTCGGGCGTCCAGGTGAATTTCAGCAACGCCGATTCGTTGTCGGTGTGGGTGTTCAGGACTTCATCGCCCGGGTGGTACAGCTTGGAAACGGCCTGGCTGGACATGCCGGTACCGCCGCTGGACAGGTGCTGGTCGTCGTAGCGGTGGGCGCCGTTGCTGCCGGCGAAGTAGTTGCCCTGGCGGCGCCGTGCGTAGGCTGCGACAAGCTGCCAGTCTTCGCCGCGCTGGGCGAAGGCCACGCTGCCGTTCCAGTCGCGCGGGTCGCGCAGGCTGTTGCGGTTGTCGCTGCCACGCGCGATCTGCTTGAACGTACGGGTGCGGTCGATGCTGTTGTCGGCCACGCCGCCACGCACGCGGAGTCCCCAGGCCTGGCCGTCGTCGAGGATGTCCTCGTCCTTCAGCGTTTCCATGTAGACCACGCCACCGATCGCGCTGGCGGCATTGGCGGCCAGGCTCGGTCCCTTTTCGATGCTGATCGCGCTGATCAGGTCCGGGTCCAGGTAGCTGCGCTGCTGCACGCCGGCATAGCCGCGATAGACATCGATGGCCTGTTGGCCACCATCAATGATCACCGGCACCCGGTTCTGGCCCTGCAGGCCGCGGATGTTGACGTCCAGCGCACCGCCGTTGCGAACGTCAGCGGTGTGCACGCCCACCGCACCGGCCAGCACATCGCCGATCGACTGGCCGCGGAAGCGTTCCAGCTGCTGGTGGTCCAGGTGCACGCGCGAGCCGCTGTCGCGGTAGACGGCGTCGGCATCGGCCAGCCCCCACGGCGAAGCGCCTTCGCTGGCCTGGCCGGTCACACGCAGCGTGCCGATCTGGCGTACGCCGGCGTCGGTGGCCGGGGCGGCCTGCAGCACCACGCCGCTGGCATCACGCTGGAACGAAAGGCCGGTGCCGGTGAGCAGCTGTGCCAGCGCGGCCTCGGTGTTGAGCGAGGCCTGCACGCCACCGCTGTGCCGGCCGCGGGTCAGGCGCGCATCGGCAGCGATGGACAGGCCGGACTGCTGACCGAACGCGGTCAAGGCCTGGTCAAGCGGACCGGCCGGGATCTGCCAGCGAACGGCGGAGGCAGCATTCTGTGCGTGGGCGGCGGCCGGCAACAGGCACGGCGTGGCCAGGGCCAGGCACAGCGCGATGGCAAGCGGGCGAGGGGAAGGGCAGGGTAGTTTCATGGGGGCGGCGCCATCCGCAATGGGTTCCCTTGTAGGGCCCGCCGAGCGCGCAGAAAGGGAACCGCGATTTCAACGCGGACGCACAACGGTCCACCATGGCCAGCGCTGCTCGATGCGGATCGGCAGGGCGCGCGCCAGCAGTTTCAGGGCCTGCAGGCTGTCCAGGCGCGGCAATACCGCGGTGACATTCAATGCGGACAGTGCCGGATCACAGCCCAGATAGCCCCGATGGTGACGGGCCAGTTCGTCGATCACCCGGATCAGTTGCGTGTCCTGCACCCGCAGGCGTCCGTCCTGCCAATCGCCGCGCAGTGGATCGGCAGCGACCGTTGTGAGTCCCCCCATCGGTCCGATCTGCAGCGCACTTCCCGCAGGCACATCCAGCGCCGCGCCGAACATCGGCAGGCACCGCACCACGCCCTCGAACACGTCCAACCGGCTGTGCTGGGCTTCGCGGCCGACCGCGAAGCGGGTGCCGATCGGCTGCAGGCGCGCGCCGGGTACATGCACGGTCAGGGGCAGGCCGACGAATGCGGGTTGGTGGCCGGTCTGCAGCAGCAGTTCGCCGCGCAGCAGATGCAGGGCGCGGTTGCCGTTGCCGATGTCGACGGTCACTTCGCTGCCGGCGTTGAGCCACAACTGGCTGCCATCGGCCAGCGTCCAATGACCGGTGCGCCCGGCAGCGGTGCGTTGCGTCTGCAGGTGGCGCTGCGCCTGCAGCCCGTGCAGGCCGAGAAGCGAGACCGCACCGATGCCGAGTGCGCCGCCGAGACTGCGAAGTGCGCGGCGGCGGCGATGGCCGGCAGCATCGAGCGCCGTTGCTGCCGCCGTTGCCGATAGCGGGGCGAACGACTGCCAGACCGCCTCGACCCGGCGCCAGGCGTCGGCGTGACCGGCGTCGGCGTGCAGCCACGCACGCCAGTGTTGCTGGTCGTCGTCGCTCCAGCCCTGCTGGCGCAGCGCGAACCACTCTGCCGCCTGCTCCAGCGCCGGGCCGGCCACTGCCGCGCTCATGCCGCCGCGTCGCCGGACAGGCGCAGGCAATGCAGCATCGCCTGCGCCATGTACTTCTTGACCATGCGCTCGGACACGCCCAGCTGTTGGCCGATCTCCGCATAGCCCAGTCCGGACAGCCGGGCAAGCAGGAAGGCACGCCGTGGCCGCTCGGCCAGGCCGGACAGCATGTCAGCGATGGCATGCAGGAGCTGCAGCGCCTGCGTGCGCTCCTCCGCAGAGGGATGCACCGGCTCCGGTTGTGCGGCCAGCGCGGTCAGATAGGCGCGCTCCAGGTCCGCGCGCTGCCAGTGGTTGACCAGCAGCGCGTGCGCGATGGTGCTGAGATAGGCGCGCGGCAGGCGCAGTTCGGACGGATCGACGCGCCGGCTGAGCAGGCGCAGGAAGGTGTCCTGGGTCAGGTCGGCGGCGCAGTCGGCGTTGTGGGTGCGGCGGCGCAGCCAGCCCAGCAGCCAGCCATGGTGTTCGCGGTAGAACCCCGCCAGCGCGGTGCTGGAGGCGGCGGGCACGGCCATCGGCATGGGCCATTAATGAGAATGATTCCCATTATAGAGTGATCGGGCGGCGCACGACAAATCCTAGGCATGCCGCAGCGGGGGAGATCGCCGGATTTGCGATGCCCGGCGTGCTCGCCGACACTGCGGCTTTCCACAAGGAGTGCCCGCATGTTCAGCCACATCACCGTAGGAACGAACGACATGGATGCCGCGCGCCGCTTCTACGATGCCCTGTTCGCCGCGATGGGGGCACGTCCGGGTGTGTTCGACGAAAAGGGTCGGCTGCTGTACTTCAAGGATGGGCGGATGTTCGGCGTCACCGCGCCCATCGATGGGCAGCCTGCATGCCATGCCAACGGCGGCACCATTGGTTTCACCCTCGACAGTGCCGAGGCCGTGCGCGGTTGGCAGGATGCTGGCGTGGCCCATGGCGGTACGGCCATCGAAGACCCGGCTGGCATCCGCAGCATGGCCGGGCGCCAGCTGTTCCTGGCCTACCTGCGCGACCCGGACGGCAACAAGCTGTGCGCGGTGCATGTGATGACCTGAACACAACGCAGGCTACGATCCGGGACTTCCGACCGATGCGGCCTTTCCGCCGGTGGGTACAATCGGCCGCGCCCGCCAACGAACGGCGGGCGCCGGATGAGACGGAGCTCGATGACCCGATTGCTGCTTGTGGAAGACGATCTGAAGTTGGCCGGCCTGATTGGCCGCTATCTGCAACCCCACGGCTATCACGTGCACTGCGTGCACGACGGCAGCCAGGCCTGCGCGGCCGTGCAGGCGTTCCAACCGAAGGTGGTGGTGCTGGACCTGATGTTGCCGGGCCGGGATGGCCTCCAGGTCTGCCGCGATCTTCGCGACTTCTGCAATGTACCGGTGCTGATGCTGACCGCGCGCGACAACGCGCTGGACCATGTGCTGGGTCTGGAGTCCGGCGCCGATGATTATGTGATCAAACCGGTGGAGCCGCCGGTGCTGCTGGCACGCCTGCGCGCGCTGCTGCGCCGCCCGGCGCAGCCACAGCCCAACGAGCAGCGGTTGCGCTTCGATACGCTGGACATCGACCGTCGTAGCCGCAGGGTGCAGCTGGGCGACCGTCGCCTGGAGCTGACCACCGGCGAGTTCGAGATGCTGTGGACGCTGGCCAGTCGCAGCGGCGAAGTCCTCAGCCGTGACGATCTGCTCAACAGTGTGCGCGGCATCGACTTCAACGGGCTGGATCGAAGCGTCGACATGTGCGTAAGCAAGCTGCGGCGCAAGCTGCAGGACGATCCACGCGATCCGGCCAGGATCAAGACCGTGCGCGGTCAGGGCTATCTGTTCCTGCCGGCCGGGGCCTGACGTGCTGCGCTTCTTCCTGCGGCTGCTGGTGCTCGCGAGCATTGGATTCGGCGTGGCGCTTTGGACAGTGCCACTGCTGCTGCAGGAGCGTTTCAGCGACGATGCTGACGTCTACTACCGCGATGCGGTGCGCGGCCCCCTGTTTACCCTGGGCGAACTGCTGCAGGACCGCAGCGCTGTCGATCGCGCGGCCGAACTGCAACGTCTGGCGCCGCACTATGGGCCGGCGCTGGAACTGCTGGCGTCCGACGCTGTGCAGCCGCGCGCGGAGGAGCAGCAGGTGCTGCTCGAGTACGGCATCCTCGCCCGCAATGACCAGCAGGATTTCTATCGGCTGCTCCCCGGGCACGCCGCTGCGCCAGCGCAGTGGCTGCATCTGAGGCTGCCGAGTTCACCGCCGCTGGACCCGACCACCATCGCGCTGGCGGTGCTGCTCATGGTCTCGGTGTCGGCTGCGTTCCTGATGGCGTGGGCATGGCCAACCTGGCGCGATCTGCAGCGGCTGGCAGCGGCCAGCAAGCGTATGGGCGAGGGCGACCTCGATGCCCGTGCGCCGATCTCACCTCGCTCCAGCGTGGCGCCGTTGGCCCGTCAGTTCAACCAGATGGGCGAACGCATCGCTGGTCTGGTCGCACGTCAGCGCGAGTTGACCAACGATGTCTCGCATGAACTGCGGACACCGATCGCGCGCCTGCAGTTCGAGCTGGGCCTGCTGGCCGTGGAGGAAGATGCGCAGGCGCGCAGGCAGCTGCAGCAGGAGATGCGCGAGGACCTGCAAGGGCTCGATGAGCTGGTCGGCGAGCTGCTGTTCGAGGCGCGGCTGGAGCACATAGGCAGCCGGCTGCAGCAGGAGCCGGTCGATGCCCGCGACTGGCTGCATGACCAATTGCGTGCGATCAGTCGCGATGCGCAGGGCAGTGGCATCCAATGCGAAGTAGCAGATGGCGCGCCGGCACAGGTGCAGCTGCACCCGCATTACATGGGGCGGGCCACGCTCAACCTGCTGCGCAACGCACTGGGCCATGCGCATTCGCGGATCCGCCTGCAGCTGCAGCAGCAGGACGACCACTGGCAGCTACGTGTCTGCGACGACGGTCCCGGCATTGCCGCGGCCGATCGCGAGCGGGTGTTCCAGCCCTTCACCCGGCTTGATCTCAGCCGCCAGCGCAATACCGGTGGCGTGGGCCTTGGGCTTGCGATGGTCGCCCGCATCGTGGCCTGCCATCGCGGCAGTGTGCGGGTGGAGGACAGCGCCTTGGGCGGCGCGTCGTTCGTGGTTCGCTGGCCGATTTCGGCGCTGCGCTGACAATCCCTTACAAAGCGGATACCGCGTGACGAGGATCGAGGCGGGGGCGTGATCCAGGCTGTATGTCGAAGCGGTCATCTGCGCGTTTGCGGGTGACGGGCGCTTCCGTGGACGCGCCTGCCTTCACGTCATCCCCAGCCCACGTCCTGTGACGCGCCGGTTCCTGCCGGCGTGAGGGTGGCGTGCGGCTCCCGCCTGGAGTTGTCGCGTGATTCTGCCTGTCTTCCCCGTTCCCCGAGCCGTCCTGCGGCGGCGGCGCCGCCTGTCCTGGATTGCCACGCTGGCCCTGTTGCCGGTCCTGCCGGCGGCGGCAGAAACCAGCCCTTCGATAGGCCTGCAGCTGGGCCATGGCCGTGGTGACTACCAGCGGGCAGGCGTGATCTGGGACAGTGGCCCACTTTGGCAACGTGAGCTGGCATCGGGGCGGCAACTGGAGCTGGCGATGGAGCTGGGCTTTGCGCGGTGGCAGGCCAGCGATCCGCAGCGTCAGCACGCCTGGCAGGCCAGTGCCATCCCGATGCTGCGCTGGTGGCCGAACGCACATCTGTTCATCGAAGCTGGGGTCGGCCCGACCGTGTTCGATACCACCCGTGTTGGCGGTCGTCGCATCAGTACCGCCTTCCAGTTCGGTGACCACCTGGGGATCGGACTGCAAGTAGCCGAACGCCACAGCGTCTCGCTGCGCTACTCGCATTACTCCAACGCAAGCATCAAGAAGCCCAACCCGGGGCTGGACCTGCTGCAGCTCAGCTGGCGCGTGGAGTACTGAAGCGTGCACAGGCACTACCGGTCGTTACACAAGCAGCACAGGCCCTGCATGCGATGCAGACAGTACGTAGGCACGATGGTGGCCGGTGCAGGACTGGCCCGTGCAGGGCAGGGAGACTGAAGATGGTCGAACCCTTGCAGATCGCCGGTCGACGGACTTGGCTGAAGCAGCATGATGGCGAGCGGCGCTGGTTGGCGTTGGCCGCGCTGGACCTCGGCGTGCGCCTGCTCGGTCTGCGCTGCCTGCGGCCCCCGCCGCGATTGAAGGCCGAACAGGCCTGCCAGCTGGAGCGCCGGCGGCTGCGCGAGCTGGCCGCACATGGGGTGCCGGTGCCCTGCGTGCTGGGCCATGGTGAAACCGCCCTGCTGCTGGAGGATGGTGGTCCGAGTCTGGCGCAGCGCCTGCGCTGTTGCGGGCCCGGAGAAGCCGAGCACCTGATGCGGCTTGCCGCCAACGAGCTGCTGCGCGTGCACTGGGCCGGCTGCTGTGTCGGCCAGCCTGTGGCGCGCAACATCGCGGTGGATGAGGCGGGTTGCGTACGCTTCCTCGACCTCGAAGAAGATCCCCTGCAGGTGATGGTGCTGGCCGAAGCGCAGGCGCGCGACTGGCTGCTGTTCATCAGTGGGAGTGTCCGCCATGCGGGGCTGCCCGCCGGCGCGCTGGTCGCCGTGATCGGCCACTGCCTGCGGCAGACCGGACCTGACGTCCAGCAGCTGCTACGTGGTGCGGTGTGCCGCCTGTGGTTCCTGCCGGCGCTGTGCCGCTTCGCTGGCTGCCGCGCAAGGGGGCTGGGCGACAGCGTGCTCATCCTGCGCCGCGCGCTGGCCTGATCCGGCTGTGCCGGTCGGGCCTAAACCGCCGGTTTCTCTGCAAGGGATCACGTCACATCCGTCCCTCCCGTGGAGCGGGGGCGCCGGATGTGATCTGACCCCGATCCGCGCGCGTGATAACACGGAATGGTGGACCAGGCCTGTGACCGCAGGCCGCAACTTCATGCTCTGTCCACTGCGGTTCAGCCAGAATCCGTGGGCTAACCCTTTGATCTACCGGAGAACGCCGCCCCATGGATGTACTGGAGCCGCAACAATCCCCGGTGCGCACCCTTCGGCCTGTGTTCGCCTTCGCGGCGATCGTTGTCGTGGCGTTCGCGCTGTTCGTCAGCCTGTTCCCGCTCGGTGCGGGGCGCCTTCTGGTCAAGGCGCAGGACTGGGCCGCACTCAATGTCGGCTGGTACTACCTGCTGGCGATGACCCTCTACCTGGTGTTCGTGGTGGGGGTGGCGCTGTCCAAGTACGGTGGCATCAAGCTGGGTGCCGATCATGACGAGCCGGAGTTCAGCTACCTCTCCTGGGCCGGCATGCTGTTCGCCGCCGGCATCAGCATCACCCTGTTCTTCTTCTGCGTTTCCGAACCGCTGACCCACTACCTGCAACCGCCGCAGGGCGATCCGGCCGCGGGCGAGGCCGGCGCGCGCCAGGCCATGCAGCTGCTGTTCCTGCACTGGGGCCTGCATGGCTGGGGCGTGTTTGCGCTGGCGGCGATGGCGATGGCCTACTTCGCCTACCGCCACAACCTGCCACTGGCCCTGCGCTCGGCGCTGTACCCGCTGATCGGCAAGCGCATCAACGGCCCGATCGGCTACACCGTGGATGCGCTGGGCATTGTCGCCACCGTGTTCGGCATCGGCGCCGACATGGGCTTCGGCGTGCTGCACCTCAATGCCGGCCTGTCGCACCTGTTCAACATCCCGCACTCCAACCTGGTACAGATCATCCTGGTGGTCAGCATGATGGGCGCGGCGGTGGCCGTGGCAGTGTCCGGGGTGGAGAAGGGCGTGCGCTGGATGGCCAACATCAACATGCTGCTGGCGATCGCGCTGGTGCTGTTCATGCTGTGCGCCGGCCCCACCCAGTACCTGCTCAGCACGTTGATGCAGAACCTGGGCGACTACCTGGGCAGCGTGGTCGGCAAGAGTTTCGATGTGTACGCCTATGGCGGCCGACCGGAATGGCTGGGTGGCTGGACGGTGTTCTACTGGGCCTGGTGGATCGGCTGGGCGCCGTTCGTCGGCTTGTTCATCGCGCGCATCTCGCGTGGCCGCACCATCCGCGAATTCGTGTTCGGCGTGCTGCTGATTCCGCTGGGCTTCACCCTGGCGTGGCTGTCGATATTCGGCAACAGCGCGCTGGACCAGGTGCTGCACCACGGGCAGCAGCAACTGGCACAGCTGGCAGTGGATGATCCACCGACGGTGCTGTATGCACTGCTCGATGGCTACCCGTGGAGCCGCACGGTGATCGCGGTGACGGTGCTGGTCAGCTTCATTTTCTTTGTGACCTCGGCCGACTCGGGGGCGGTGGTGTTGTCCACGCTGTCCTCGCATGGCGGTGCACCGGAGGATGATGGTCCGCGTTGGCTGCGTGTGTTCTGGGGCACGGTGATCGCCGTACTGACCGCCGGGCTGCTGCTGGCTGGGAGCATCGATGCGCTCAAATCTGCGGTGGTGCTGGCGTCGCTGCCGTTCTCGGCGGTGCTGCTGCTGATGATGTGGGGGCTGACCCGCGCCTTCAGTGACGAATCGCACCGCAAGCGCGCGCTGCAGTACCGGCCCTCGCCGCTGATCGGCGACGACCGCCACCACCAGGGCTGGCGCCAGCGCCTGAGCCAGGCCATGCATTTCCCGGTGCGCGACCAGGTCTACCGCTTCATGGACGACACGGTGAAGCCAGCGATGGAAGCGGTGGCCGAACAGCTGCGCGGGCAGGGCTGGGATGTGGCCACGCGCTTCGAGGCCGGCGACATGGAGCTGACGGTCAATCACGGCGAGCAGCAGGACTTCCTGTACCGGGTGATCCTGAGTGGCTACCTGACCCCGTCGTTCGCGGCCCAGCAGCTGCGCAACCAGCGCTACTACCGCGCCGAGGTGCACTTGTTCGAAGGCAGCCAGGACTACGACCTGGTGGGCTACAGCCGCAAGCAGATCATCAACGACATCATCAGCCAGTACGAACGGCACCTGCAGTTCCTGCACCTGAGCCGGTGATGGTAGTGCCGGCCGCTGGCCGGCAACGCGAACGGGGCGGCCCATCACCGCCGCCCCGTTGGCGCATCAGAACCGGTAGCGCGCCCCCAGCGAAATGAACTGCCCGCGCAGGTTGTACTGGCTGATGTCGAAACCATTGCAGCCACCGGCCGGGTCGAACGGCGGGTCCTTGTCGGTCAGGTTCAGCACCGACAGCGACAGCGTGGTGTTGGGAATCCCTTCGTACGCCACGTACAGGTCCAGCTGGTGATACGGCTTGATGCGGTCGCGCAGGCCCGGGTTGCTGGTGGCCGTCGCCACACGCTGGTCATAGCCGCTCACGTACTGCAGGCTCAGCGTGCTGCTCCAGTCGCCCACTGCCCAGTTCAGCGACGTGGTGCCGCGGGTGCGCGGCAGTGCGCCGTGGCGGTTGTTGCCGGCCCCTTCATACGGTGCCTGACCGGCCACCAGCGGCTGCTTGAAGCTGAGCAGATGGGTCCAGCTGCCGGCCACGGTGAAGTTGCCCCAGCCTTCGGTGCGGAAGGTGCGGTTGGCTTCCAGATCCAGCCCCGAGGTGGTCAGTTCGCCCTGGTTGGCATACTGGTTGGTGATGAACTGGATGCGCCCCTGTGCATCACGCTGCACGCGGCCGGGGAACAGCGTCGGGTTGTCGACGATGAACTGCGCGCTGTCCGGCTTGACCAGGTTGTCCTGTTCGATGCGGTACCAGTCCAGGCCGATGCTGGTATCGCCATCGGGCGACCACACCGCGCCCACGTTGAAGTTGCGCGAGCGTTCGGCCTTCAGGTCCGGATTGCCGGTGCGGATGTTGGTGACGCCACGGCTGCCACCGGGCTGCAGCGGATCCAGCGGATCGATCACCGAGCCATAGCTGACGGTCTGGCCCGGCGCGATCTCCGGCAGCGACGGTGCACGGAAGCCACGCGAGAACGAACCACGCAGCAGCAGGCTGTCCAGCGGCTGCCAGCGCAGCGCCACCTTCGGCGAGAACGCGTTGCCGAAGTCGTCATAGTGGTCGCCACGACCGGCCACCTGCAGCTCCAGCGTGCGGTGCAGCGGCACGCTCAGTTCGGCGTAGGCGGCGCTGACCTGGCGCTCGCCGTTGACCACGTTGATGGCCGGGCGCAGTTCGGTGCCCGACAGCACCTGCGCACTGGTGCGCGCGTCCAGTGATTCCTTGCGGAACTCGGCACCCCAGGCGAAGCCGACCGCGCCGGCCGGCAGCTCCCACAGCGAGGTCGAGGCCTTCACGTTCAACGAATGCAGCTTGTACCAGCCCGGACGCTTGGTCTGCAGGCGCAGTGCATCCAGCGCCGCCGGCGTGCTGGACGGGTTGAGGAAGTTGTAGCTGCCATCGCGCAGGATCTGTTCGAACGCATAGCGGTTGACGAAGTTGTCGACGTATTCGCGCTGCGCGCTCTGCGAGGTCAGCGCCGCCACTTCCCAGTCCCATCGCTCGCCGCTGCCGCGCACGCCGGCCAGCGCACGGTAGAACACCTGCGTGTTGTCCTTCAGGCGCGGGCCGAGATCGAAGAAGGTGTACTCGAACGGCAGCGGCGCGCTGCCCGGGTTGTTCGGGTGGCCGACCGGCAGCACCGCCGGCACGTCGATCAGGGTGCCGGTGGCCGGGTTGTACGCGCGCAGGCCCGGGCCGACGGTCAGCGGCGCGCTGAAGATCTGGTCGGCCTTGTTGTGGCTGTACAGCACATCGGCGAACGCCTCGACGCTGTCGTTGAAGCGGTAGGTCGCGCTCAACGACGCCTGCAGGCGCTCGGCGCCGGGCTGCAGGGTCTTGAACGGCTGCGCGTTGAAGGCGCAGGCCTGGCCGGGCAGGGTGCTGCCGAAATCGCTGTACGGGCGCAGCTGGCTGCCATCCGGGCAGTTGGCGAACGGTTGCGGTGCGCGCGGGTTGGATAGCCAGTTGCCACCGGCGGTGGACCAACCGGCCAGGCGACCGCCGGGCTTGTCGCGGAAATCGCCGCTGCGGGTGTAGGCACGCTGGTCGGCGTCGAGGCGATCACGCTTGAGCAGGTCCAGCCCGAACAGCACGTTCCAGCCCTGCTGTTCGAGGTCACCGAAGCCAGCCAGCAGGTTGGCCTTGCGCTCGTTCAGGCCGCCCTGGGTGGCGGTACCGAAGCCGCCGCCGACTTCCACGCCCTGGAAGTTCTTGCGCAGGATGATGTTGATGACGCCGGCGATGGCATCGGAACCGTACACCGCCGAGGCGCCATCCTTCAGCACTTCGATGCGTTCCACTGCGCTGATCGGCAGCGCGTTGAGGTCGACGAAAGTGTCCTGCGTGTTGAGCGCGAAGCCGAAGTTGGACACACGATAGCCGTTGACCAGCACCAGCGTGTTCTTCGGCGACAGGCCACGCAGGCCGATCGAGGCCGAGCCGGCGGCGAAACTGCCGGTGTACTGCTCGTCGAAGCTGTTGCCGGCATTGGCCGACAGGTTGCGCAGCACGTCGGTGAGGGTGGAGCGGCCGGTCTGCTCGATCTGTTCGCGGCTGACGATCTGCACCGGATTCGGCCCGGCGGTATCGCTGCGCTTGATGTTGGAGCCGGTCACCAGTACGGCGCCGAGCGTGGTGCTGTCCTTGCCGGTGTCGGCGGATTCAGTGGCGCCGGCAGCGCCGGCGGTGAGGCCCAACGCAATCGCGCCGGCAAGCAGGTTCAGGGTGGTGCGGTACATGGAAGCGACAACGCCGAACGGGGGAGGAGCCGTCAGTACCGCACGCAGGCACGTGCGCCTTCCAATGACGAAAGCGCATTCAGTTATACATCACAGGTTCTTAACGAAAGTCGGTGCCTCCGTTGGAGCAGACCCACTCGGTGGGTGCGGCACCGATCTTTGGTGGGTGCGGACTGTTGGTCCGCACACCCTGCAGGGTCACAGCCCTTTCCCTGTGGAAAGAAGCCTCATCCCCCCGCGCTACGCGCGAGAGTCGACTGACAGTCGACTCTACCGGGACAGCGCCATACCGGGACAGCGCCATTACCGGGGCAGCGCCATCCGCTGAGGCATCAAGGCCGCAGCAACACCTTGCCGTTACGGCCCGAACCGGCGCCAGCCTTCGCTGCCTGGGCGATGTCGTCCAGTGCGAAGATCTGCTCCACCGGCAGGGTCAGTTCGCCGCTCGCCGCACGCTTCAGCAGTTCGCCAACCAGCCGGCGCTTGTCCTCGACCGCCATCGCCTGGCTGACCTTGCTGCCCCAGAAACCCTTCACCGTGGCTTCCTTGTAGATCAGGCCGCCGGCGGGAATGCGCATCGGTTCGCCGCTCATCACTCCGAACGACACCAGGGTGCCGTGGTGGCCGAGCAGGTCGACCAGGTCACCGCTGGCGTCGCCGCCGATGGAATCCACCGCGGCCGCAGCCTGTGCTTCGCCGGTCGCCTCACGCACGCGATCCTTCCAGCCGTCCAGCGAGGTGTCGAATACATGATCGATGCCCAGCGCCTGCAACTGCGCGACTGCCTCGGCATTGCGCACCAGGTTGGCCACATGCACGCCACGCGCCCGCGCCAGCATCGCCAGCGACTTGCCCACCGCGCCGTTGGCGGTGTTCTGCACGATCCACTGGCCCGCCTCGACGTGCAGGAACTCCAGCAGCATCAGCGCGCTCAGCGGCATGGCGATCAGCTGTGCGGCCATTTCGTCGGGGATCGCCTCCGGCATCGGAATCACCATGCGTGCCGGTGCAACGAACGCCTCGGCCCAGGTTCCGTGTACCGAGGCGGCGGCAACCCGCTGGCCGATCTGCAGGCCGTCGACGCCGTCGCCGAGTGCATCGACCACGCCCAATGCTTCACTGCCACCGATCGCCGGCAGCGTCGGCTTGTAGCCGTAGAGGCCACGCACGGTCAGCAGGTCGTGGTTGTGGATCGAGGCCAGCACGGTGCGGATGCGCACCTCGCCGGGGCCGGGCTCAGGCAGCGGCGCATCGGCAATGGCAAGGACGTCGGTTGGGTCGCCGAAGGAGGGGTACTGGGCAGCGCGCATGGGCGGTGATCCGGGGAAAGTTGATGTTGTACCGAACTGGGGACGCAGGCGCTGTCGACAAGGCGCCGCAGGTGCAACACGGCATCCTGCGACTGATCGTCGCGTCATGTTCTGATTACCGCATCTTGTGTTGACGAGTTCGGATATCCCCACTATGTTGTGGCCGTCACTCCCGGTCAGCCGCCGCCGCCGGACATGCAGCAAACGTCCCGCGGCCCGCCCCTGAAGGCTTGCCGTGTCGACGCGGCCGCCATCGTGCGGACGCAGGTCGCCCCCACGGCCCGGATACCGGCCGCAGGCGCAGGCAGATGCCGACGACCTACGTTCCCGTGCCCTGGCAATCCACCCGTTCGCCCCGTGCGCCGGTATCGCGTTCAGGGCCGCCATGGCATCGACCGCCAACGCGCGTGCGAGCCTGGAGTTTCACCACCATGACCGACAGTACCTTCCGCGTGGCCGATCTGGCCGGCGCTGGCGACGCCTTGCGCGCCGGTGGCGAGCGCGTGCCGACCTGGATCACCAAGGAGGCCGGCAACCGTCGCCTGCCGTTCGAGGCCGAGCGCCTGCAGCGCAGCATCGACGCCGTGCATGCCGAGTTCCCGCAGCTGGACGTGAGCGACTATCGCCGTGTAGTGCAGTCGATGGTCGAACGCAAACCGAGCATCAGCGCCGATGACCTGGTCGATCTGCTGATCCGCGAGGCCGAGTCGCGGGTGGACCTGGTTGCACCCGAGTGGGAACAGTTTGCCGCGCGCATCTACCTGCGCCGCCTGTACAAGCGCGCCAGCCGCAACCGCTTCTATGACGTCGGCCTGAAGTACGGCTCCTACGTGGGTCTGCAGGAAAGCCTGGCTGACCGCGGCATCTACAGCAATGACATCCTGCGCTGCTATTCGAAGGAAGAGCTGCAGCAGGCCGGCGAGATGATCGATCCGGAACGCGACCGCCTGTTCGCCTACAACGGCCTGTACCTGCTGGCCACGCGCTATCTGGCCAGCGACCGCAGCCGCGAGGTCTACGAGCTGCCACAGGAGCGTTGGCTGACCATCGCGCTGTACCTGATGCAGGAGGAAAAGCCGCGTGAGCGGCGCATGCAGCTGGTCGGCGAGGCGTACTGGGCGCTGTCCAACCTGTACATGACCGTGGCCACACCGACCCTGGCCAGGGCCGGCAAGGTGGGGGGGCAACTGTCCAGCTGCTTCATCGACACGGTGGACGACAGCCTGCAGGGCATCTATGACTCCAACACCGATATCGCCCGCGTGTCCAAGCATGGCGGCGGCGTTGGCGCCTACCTGGGCTATGTGCGCAGCAGCGGCGCACCGATCCGTGGCGTGGCCAATTCGTCCGGCGGCGTCGTGCCGTGGATCAAGCAGCTCAACAACACCGCGGTGTCGGTTGATCAGCTTGGCCAGCGCAAGGGCGCGGTGGCGGTTTACCTGGACATCTGGCACCGCGATATCGAAGCCTTCATGGACCTGCGCCTCAACAACGGCGACCAGCGCCTGCGCGCGCACGATGTGTTCACCTCGGTGTGCGTGCCCGACCTGTTCATGGAAGCGGTGGAGCGCCGCGCCGACTGGTACCTGTTCGACCCGCACGAGGTGAAGCAGGCCAAGGGCTGGTACCTGCAGGACTTCTACGACGAGAAGCGCGGCTCAGGCAGCTTCCGCGACCGCTACGCCGAACTGGTGGCCGATGAGCGCATCAGCCGCCGCACGGTGAAGGCCATCGATCTGTTCAAGCGGATCATGCTCAGCCAGCTGGAAACCGGCAACCCGTTCCTGTTCTACCGCGACGAGGTCAATCGCCGGAACCCGAACAAGCACGCGGGCATGATCTATTCCAGCAACCTGTGCACCGAGATCCTGCAGAACATGAGCCCGACGCGGATGATCCAGGAGATCGTCAGCGGCGACCAGATCGTCACCACACGCCGCGCCGGTGACTTCGTGGTCTGCAACCTGTCCTCGATCAACCTCGGCCGGGCGATCAGTGCGCCGGATGACCTGCTGGCCACCGACGTGCTGGAGCGCCTGATCCCGATCCAGGTGCGCATGCTCGACAACGTGATCGATCTCAATGCGCTGCCGGTGCCGCAGGCCACGATCACCAACCGCAAGTACCGCGCCATCGGCCTGGGCACGTTCGGTTGGCACCACCTGCTGGCGCAGCAGGCAATCCAGTGGGAATCACCGGATGCCGAAGAATTGGCCGACCGCCTCTACGAACGCATCAACTTCCTGACCATCCAGGCCAGCGCGCAGCTGGCGAAGGAGAAGGGCAGCTACCTGATGTTCGCTGGCAGTGACTGGCACAACGGGCGTTACTTCCGCGACCGCGACTACAGTGGCGCCGCGTGGGACAGCCTGGCCCGCGAAGTGGCCACGCACGGCCTGCGCAACGGCTGGTTGCTGGCCGTCGCGCCGAACATGAGCACCGCGCAGATTGCAGGCTCCACGGCCTCCATCGACCCGATCTACAGCGCGTTCTACTACGAGGAAAAGAAGGACTTCCGGCGGCCGGTGGCCGCACCGGGCCTGTCGCTGGAAACCTGGCCGTACTACGAGAAGGGCGCCTACAAGGTCGACCAGTTCGCCAGCGTGCGCCAGAACGCGCGCCGCCAGCGCCATGTCGACCAGTCGATCAGCTTCAACCTGTACGTGCCCAGCACCATCCGCGCGAGCACGCTGCTGGAGCTGCACCTGAGCGCCTGGCGCGAGGGCCTGAAGACCACCTACTACGTGCGCTCCAACGACATCGACATCAGCGAATGCGAGTGGTGCTCCAGCTGATCGCCGGCGATCTACGGTAGTGCCGGCCGCTGGCCGGCAACCCCGCGATCTACGGTAGTGCCGGCCGCTGGCCGGCAACACGATAGAAAGAGAACGAAGGCATAAAACCATGGCAACCCCCCTCGACCGCATCAAGATCCTCGAACCGCGCCATCCCAACCGCAGCACCGGCATCATCAACGGCCGCACCAGCGGCATCCTCAACTGGAACGACATCCCGTACCCGTCGTTCTATCGGGCCTACAAGGAGCTGTCGACCAACTTCTGGATTCCCGACGAGGTCGACATGAAGCTGGACGCGCGCCAGTACGGCGAGCTCAACGCGCGCGAGAAGAACGCCTACGACTCGATCATCGGCCTGCTCGCCACGCTCGACTCACCGCAGACGCGCTTCATCTACAACGTGGCCGAGTACATCACCGACCCGGCTGCGCACGCCAACGCGGCGATCATCGGCCAGCAGGAAGTGATCCACAACGAAAGCTACAGCTACGTGCTGGCCTCGATCACCGACCTGCCGAACCAGAACCGCATTTTCGAGATTGCCCGTACCCACCCGACCATCATCAAGCGCAATGCGCCGATCATGGGGGCGTATGACGACTTCATGCGCGAGAAGACCGCCGAGACCCTGCTGAAGTCGTTGATCCAGTCCTCGATCCTGGAGGGCATCAATTTCTATTCCGGGTTCGCGTACTTCTACAACATGGTGCGGCAGAACCGCATGAACGGCACCGGCAAGATCATCAGCTTCATCAACCGTGACGAGCTGGCGCATACGAAGTTCATCAGCGAGCTGATCCGCGCCATCATCGGCGAGAACCCGGAGCTGCAGACCAACGAGTTGACTGCCTATGTGCACCAGTCGTTCGAGCATGCCATCGAGCTGGAGACGCAGTGGTCGTCGGAGGTGCTGGATGGCATCGACGGCATCGACGTGGACGAAATGGTGCGCTACGTGAAGTACCGCGCCAACAAGATGGCCGGCATGCTCGGCATCGAGCGCCTGTACAGCGACACCACCGACAACGTGATGCCGTGGATCAAGGCCTACGCCGACAACTTCACCGAAACCAAGACCGACTTCTTCGAGATGCGCAATGCAAGTTACAAGAAGACCAACGTCGACAACGGCTTCGACGACCTCTGAGCCCAGCGCCGCGCTGAGCATCCTGGTGGTGGTCGCCTCCTTGAGCGGCAACACCCGCGAACTCGGCCGGCAGATCGTCGAGCGCTGCCGCGCCGCCGGCCATGCGGTGCACTGGCAGGAGGCGGACGACCTGCGCCAGGCGCCGCCACTGGCGGCCGACGAGGCCGACCTGGTGCTGCTGGGCTGCTGGACTGACAACGCCGGCCGCACGCCGTCGGAGATGAAGGCATGGGTGGCCGGCATCGCCGAGCGCGGCGAGCGGCCACGGCAGCTGGCGGTGTTCGGCACCGGTGAAACGCAGTGGGGGCAGGAGTACTACTGCGGCGCCGTGCACCGCCTGATCCGCTACTTCCACAGCGACTACCCGCCGCTGGAAATCGAACAGATGCCGCATGGTCAACGCCATGCCGGGGCCATTGAGGCCTGGACCGACGCGGTCCTGGCCCACTATTGGAGCAACACCGATGCAGATCATCGACGCCACCACGCCTGAGCAGTTCCTGCAGCTGCTGGCCGAACACCCGCGGGTGCTGGTGGATTTCCACAAGGACCAGTGCCCGGGGTGCCGGATGCTGGAGATGTCGTTGCACCGGGTGGCCAACAGCGTGGCGGGGCAGGGCACGACCCTGCTGCGCGTGCAGCTGGAAGTGCTGGGTGAGGCGTTCTTCAGGGAGCTGGGGTTGCGGCAGACGCCGACGCTGTCCCTGTTCCGTGACGGTGATGAGCGCACGCGCCTGGCCGGGTTCCAGTCGCCGCAGCAGATCGAGGCCGCGATCGCGTTGCATCTGTAGCGTGGAGATGGTGGGGTCGGATCCCTCTCTGCAGGCGAGGGCTCTGACCCCGCAGCGACGCACGGCGTGGAATTTACTGTAGAGCCGAGCCCATGCTCGGCTGCTTTTCGCGCGGTGTGCGAACAAAGGCATCCACGCATGGCGTGGATCTTATCTCTTGCCAATCTGGCACCTTGGGTGCCGAGAGCCCGGCGTGGGCGACCGTGTGGATCCAGGTCTTGCGACCGAGAAGTAGCTTGGGTCCCCACGCCGGATTCTCCCTGAACCGCCCGAACAGTTGGTTGAGTTGGCGCTCGAACTGATAAGACTGGGCAAGCGGGGAGAGCTCTCGACCCTGTCAGCCTAGCGGAGTTCTGCCATGTTTGGGATCGGGATCGATGTGAGCAAAGCCACGCTGGATGTGGCCGTCCATGGAGAGCAGTTTCGCCAATTCAGCAACGACAAGCGCGGCTTTGTGCGCTTGATTCGGTGGCTGAAGACGTGGCCGATCAAGCAGGTCGTTCTTGAGGCAAGCGGGGGTTACGAGCGTGCTGCTCTGGATGTATTGCACGCCGCTGGCCTGCCGATGGTACGAATCAATCCGGCGCGTGCACGGCGATTTGCCCAAGGCACGGGCCGTGCCGCCAAGACCGATCGGCTCGATGCGACAGTGCTGGCACAGATGGCCCATTTGTTGCCGCTGACCCGCTACGTACCGCCTGCTCCTTGGCAGCAGCGTCTGGCTGAATTTGCGCAATGCCGCAGGCAACTGGTGCAGATGCGGGTCAGTGAGATGCAGCGCTTGCGGCGATTGGTCGATCCGGATCTGATTGCGATGAAGCAACGCCATATAGCTCAGCTATCTGACGACCTGAAGCAGTTGGATAAAGCTATTGCCGAGCAGCTTGAGGGGCAGCCTGGCTGGAAGAATATCGGCGCGCTCAAAGGCGTCGGCCCCATCCTGATCAGCACACTGGCCTGCGAGTTGCCCGAACTGGGCAGCTTGGGAAGCAAAGCCATAGCATCGCTGGTGGGGTTGGCCCCGATGAACCGCGAAAGTGGCACCTGGCAGGGCCAACGGCGGATCAGTGGTGGGCGCGCGGTGGTACGCGAAGCCCTTTACATGGCGGCCCTGACGGCCATCCGGTACGAGCCAAGGCTGCGCGCGTTTTACGCTGGCCTGAAGGCCAAGGGCAAAGCGAGCAAGGTGGCGCTCGTGGCGGTCATGCGCAAAATGCTGGTGATCCTCAACGCCCGTAAGCGAGACGCCGAGGTGGCCCTCGGCTGCCCCTGACAAGACAGTTGCTACTGGGTCCAACGCCTGGATCTGGCATCACCCGCCGCTGAAGGTATCCACCAGCAGCTTCACGTTCAATACCACGATCACCAGCGCGATCACCCAGGCAATCGCGCCCAGCCAGCGCGGGGCTACCAACGCGCCCATCGTCACTTTGTCGGTCACGATCCGCACCAGCGGGATGATCGCGAACGGCAGCTGCATCGACAGCACCACCTGGCTCAGCACCAGCAGCTCTACCGCGCCCTGGTCGCCGAACAGCATGATCACCACCACCACCGGAATGATTGCCAGTGCGCGCGTGATCAGCCGCCGCAGCCACGGCGGCAGTCGCAGGTGCAGGAAACCTTCCATCACGATCTGGCCGGCCAGCGTGGCGGTCACTGTCGAGTTCAGGCCCGACGCCAGCAGGGCCACCGCGAACAACGTCGCCGCCGCCCCCACGCCCAGCATCGGCGCCAGCAGCTGGTGGGCCTGCTCGATGTCTTCCACGTCGAAACGGCCATTGGCATGGAACACCGCCGCCGCCAGGATCAGGATGCTGGCGTTGATGAACAGTGCCAGGGTCAGCGCGAGGGTGCTGTCGGTCACCGCCCAGCGCAGCGCGCTGCGACGGCCCTCATCGGTGCGCGGGTAGGCGCGGGTCTGCACGATGGACGAATGCAGGTACAGGTTGTGTGGCATCACCGTGGCACCAATGATGCCGATCGCGATGTACAGCGCGTGCGGATCGGTCACTACCTGCGCGCGCGGAATGAATCCGCCCAGCACGTCCATCACCGGCGGTGCGGCCAGCGCGATCTGCACCATGAAGCAGCCGAAGATCACCATCAGCAGCGCGATCACGAAGGCTTCCAGCGCCCGGAAGCCGCGGTTCATCAGCAGCAGTACCAGCAGCGTGTCCAGGGCGGTGATCACCGCGCCCCACAGCAGCGGCAGATCGAACAGCAGTTTCAGTGCGATCGCGGTGCCGATCACCTCGGCCAGGTCGCAGGCGATGATCGCCGCCTCGCAAAGCGCCCACAGCGCCAGGTTCACCGGCTTGGGGTAACGCGCGCGGCAGGCCTGCGCCAGGTCCATGCCGGTGGCGATGCCGAGCCGCGCCGACAGCGCCTGCAGGATCACCGCCATCAGGTTGGAGACGAGGATGACCGACAGCAGCAGGTAGCCGAAGCGTGAACCGCCGGCGAGGTCGGTGGCCCAGTTGCCCGGGTCCATGTAGCCGACGGAGATCATGTAGCCGGGGCCGAGGAAGGCCAGCAGGCGGAACCACCAATGGCCCTTGTCGGGCACCGCCACCGAGGCGTTGAGCGCACCCAGGCTGGCCGCAGTGGAGGCCGAAGGGTCACGGGGCGCCAGGGTGTTCATGGATTCGAATATAGCTCCTGCTATAGTCATTAGCAATGTGAAACAATCGTCTTTATCGCGTTACTGGTCCAGAATTCAGGTTCAACACCGGATCCCCCCGGAAGGACAGGCGCAGGCGTGGGCAAGACCGACGATTCGACATCGCTGAAAAGCACCCCCTTGATCGAGGCCGAGCGCCAGGTCGAGAGCTTCCGCCAAGTGCGCGAGGCGCACCGGATGGAGCTGGTGGAGGACTATGTCGAGCTGATCTCGGACCTGCTGGCCGACGGCGGCGAGGCCCGCCAGGTCGACATCGCCACCCGCCTGGGCGTGGCCCAGCCCACCGTGGCGAAGATGCTGCGGCGCCTGGCCCGTGATGGCTGGGTGGTGCAGCGGCCGTACCGCGGTGTGTTCCTGACCCCGGAAGGCGAGGCGCTGGCACATGCCAGCCGCCAGCGCCACCAGACCGTGGAGCGATTCCTGCTGGCGCTGGGCGTGGACGCGGATACCGCGCGGCGCGATGCCGAGGGCATCGAGCACCATGTGAGCGAGCAGACGCTGGCGTTGTTTGAAGCGTTCGTGCGCAAGGCCGAGGGCGGGGCGCCGTAACGGTAGCGCCGGGCCATGCCCGGCGGCATTTCGCGCGACCCTAGAATCCAGGCGGGCAGCGTGCCTGTTCCTGCGCGAACGCCCGTTTCGTCCATTCCTTCAACACCGGCTGCAGGCCTTCATAGCGCCGGCCTTGCCAGCCATTGGCCAGCACCGTGCCGTCGGCATCGATCAGTACCAGATTCGGCGGTGCCAGCCCGGCCAATGCCTGCAGCGCCGGCATGCGCGCGGCGCGGCGCGGGTCCAGTACCGGCCACGGCATGTCCTGCGCGTGCATGTAGCGGCGCAATGCAGCCTCGCTCTCATCCAGGCTGACGTACACCACTTCGGTATCGGCGCCGGCCTCGCGCAACGCGTCGCGCACGCTGCGCAACGTGGGTACGAAGGCGTGGCACGGTGCACACCAGTCGGCGCCGAAGTACAGCGCCACCAGTTTCGGCGGCGGCGTCCACTGCATCGGCCGCAGCGAGCGCTGTTCCGGCCGCATCAGCGAGGCCGAAACCTGCGCGTGCAGGTCCGCAGCCACCGCCGGTGCGGCCAGCAGCGCGGCACAGGCCAGCAACAGCGCTCGCAGTGCTTCAGAACGCATAGCGCAGGTTGACGTACCACGAGCGCGCGAAACGCGGCCCGTAGACATAGTCGCTGTCACGCAGCGCGCCCATCTCCAGATCCTTCTGGCGCTGATCGAACACGTTCTTGACGCCTGCGGCTACCGACACTTCCTGCTGCGCCTGCGCGCCCAGATGCCGGTGCCAGCGCGCACCAAGATCGGTGACCAGGAACGAGCGCGTACGGTGCAGCTCGCCCAGCCGGTTTTTCAGCACCGACATCGGGCCGGTGTGGCGCAGCGCGACGAAGGTTTCCCACGGCTCGGCGGGCATCCAGCTGAGCTGGGCCAGGCCGGTCCAGCGCGGGGTCTTCAGGTAGTCGCGGCTTTCGATCACGGTGTCGCCGCCATCGCCGGTGTCGTCGAAGATGCGCTGCGGTTCGCGGAAGCGTGAGCGGTACCACGAGGCACCGGCGGTCAGGCGCCACTGCGGCGACGGCTGCCAGCCGAGGTTGGTTTCCGCGCCCAGCACGTTGGAGCCGGAGGCGTTGTAGCGCAGCTGGCTCAGCTGTCCGTCATCGCCACGCTGGATCTCGCCCAGCGCGAAGGTGTCGCGGATGCGTGCATAGGAGGCAGTGGCATCCCAGCTCCACACCGGATTGGCCGGGTCCGAGCGCCAGTCGAAGCCGAACAGGGTGGTCAACGCGCGCTCTTCCTTCAGGCCGTCGGTGTTGCGCACGCGCACCTGTTCGCCACCCAGCGTGTCGACATGCACGTCCTCGACGAAGATCTCGGGAGCACGGAAGCCGGTGGCGATGCTGGCACGCCACTTCAGGTTGGGCGTGGCCTGCCAGGCCAGCGCGATGCGCGGCGAGAACACCGCGCTGTCCAGTTCCGAGCTCTTGTCCACGCGTGCACCCAACACCAGGTCGACGTTGTCGCGCAGGCTCCACTCGTCCTGGATGAAGGCGCCCAGGTTGTGGAAGGTCGCATCCTCCAGTACCGCAAGACGCTGGCCGTCACCGGTGCGGTTGTCGTCGCGCAGCGCCTCGTGCTTGTACTGCACGCCGAAGGCCAGCGCGTGCGCACCCAACCGCCAGTTCAACTGGCTGTCGATGTAGTGCAGCGGGTTGTGGGTGCGGCCGTACTGGCGCCACGAACGCGAGGCCGCGCTGCCGGCCACGTTCGGGTCCAGCTGCGACGGGTCATAGCCCGGCGCGGACGGATCGGTAACGACGTCGCCCAGACCGCCATAGAAGCTGTCGCGGTCAATGTCGGCGAAGGCGTAGGCCAGGCGGAAATCGACGTCGGCATTGATTTCCTGGTCCCACGACACGCTGCCGCGGCGGTATTTCGTATCCAGCGATTCGGCGATGTTGGCCAGGTATTCCGGCTGGTCCAAGCGGTTGCCGCCACGCCGGGTTTCATCGGTCACCTGCAGGTCCAGGCGCAGCCGCGTTCCCGGCGTCGGTGCGTACCAGGCCTGCAGCCCGCCGACCTTGAGGTTCTTGCGGGTGATTTCGGTGTAGCCGTCACCGTTGTAGTCGATGCCGCTGTTCCAGTTGCGCTGGGCAATCACCGACAGGCCGGCGTCTGCTTCCTTGGCCACCAGGTCCAGCCGCACGTCGGCGTTCTTCTGCGGCGTGCCTTTCAGGACATCCACGCCGGCCTGCACATGGCCACCGCTGCGCGCCGGCAGCGGCGGAATCAGGTTGATCACACCGGCGACCGCACCCGGCCCATACAGCGCCGAACCACCGCCGTTGACCACTTCGATGCGGTCGACGAACCCGGCCGGGATCTGTTCCAGGCCGTACACGCTGCCCAGCGTGGACAGCAGCGGGATGCCATCGAACAACAGCTGGTTGTAGGCGCCGGGCAGGCCCAGCAGCTGTACTTCGCTGGTGTTGCAGTTCTGGCAGTTGCTTTCCACGCGCAGGCCGTTGATCAGCTCGGCTGCACGCGAGAAGTCGGTGGCCGCGCGCAGCGCGATGTCTTCCTTGCGCAGCACTTCGGTGCGGATCGGGACATCGGACAGCAGGCGTTCGCTGCGGGTGGCGGTGCTGACCTTCACCTGCACGCGATCCAGCTCGGTCGGCTTCGGTGTGGCGGCCAGTGCGGGCAGCGGCAGGGTCAGGGCGATGGCGGCGGCCAGGGGCAGCCGATGAAAGAGGGGTGTGGCAACGGGCATGAGGGCGTCGTCCTTGGGAGAGGAAAGGCGGCGAGGGCGACCTGGCTGACGCATATGAAAGCAGAGGGTCATAGATATAGCAACGGCTATATAAATAAGTCAGTGCAATCACGAAGCCGAAAGCGGGATCAGGACATCGCGGACGACGGTGTTATAACATTACAAAGTAACGCCAGAACCCTGCCGGATGTCATGCACGGCAGGGAGCGAGGGAAGTTGAGGAACGCCGCCCCAGGCCTGGGCCCGGGGCGGCGTTGGCCTTACCAGGCGGCGCGCAGGCCCACCTGGGCACCATGGTTGCGGTAGCCGCTGTCGCCACGCTGCACACGCAGGTCACCCCATGCGCTCCAACGCTGGCCCAGCTGCAGCTGGGCACCGGCCTGCACTTCGTAACGGTTCTCCGGCGTCTTCGCGCTCAACGACTCGCTGTTGAAGCGCATGGCCTCATCGCGCTGGCCACGCAGCCAGTTCGCTGCCAGGAACGGCTGCACGCGGTTGCCCTGCAGCGTGCTCTGGCCAAACAGGCGCAGGCCGAGGCGGCTGTTGAGGCCGCCGCCGCGACCGTCTTCCACCGTGGTGCCATTGTCTTCGACCAGGCTGTCGCCGTCGTAGTCGGTCCAGGTCAGCTGCGCCTGTGGCTGCAGGTACAGCGTGCTGGCCTCAGTGCTGCGGATGGCCCAGGCATAACCGGCTTCCAACGATGCACTGCGGGTCCTGGAGTCGTAGGTCTCACGGGCGATGCCTTCGCTCTGCACCTCGTTGTCGAAGCGCGCCGCCTGCAGCCAGCCGTCCACATACAGGCCGGCACTGCTCTGTGCATCCTGCACCCAGCCCAGGTAGACACCGGCCGACTTGCCCTTGATCTTGCCGCGGGTGCCATAACCGCTCAGCGTCGACACCGCCTGTGTGGTCGCCTCGCCGGTGCCGAGCATCACGCCGGCCTGGCCACGGCCATCGCCCCAGCGCCAGACATCGCTGCCCAGCTGCAGGGTGTTGATGTGGGTACGGGCGTCGACCTGGCCGGCCACGTTGGCCTGCAGCTGGTCACGCCCGGCGCGCACCCAGCTGCCGATGCGGGCGCGGTCGAAGCCGGGCTCGCCGCGGTCATGGCGGCGCAGCTGGAACATCTGCACGGCCGCGGCCTGGTTGGCCAGGTACGCGCCCGGCTCCGGACGCAGCACGGGGACCGGATCGACCGGATCGGTGGGATCGACCGGGTCCACAGGGTCGACCGGATCCACCGGGTCCACCGGCGTGCACTCCGGCAGCGACGGATTGATATCGCACGGATTGCCGGTGTAGGCCGAGGTCAGGTACCAGTTGCCGTTGTTGGCGCCCGGCGTGCCCTTGCGCAGGAAATACTCGTACATGCCACCGATGGCGCGGCCCTGCAGTGCGAGGTGGCCATTGCTGGCACCGTCCACCTGCATCAGCGGAATGCCGTTGACGGTCTGTGCGCCAGCACCGGCAATGTTGTTGACGGTGACCTGGGTGGTGCCGCTGGTATCACCGGTCACGTGCATGCGCGAGCTTGCTGCGTCGTCGCCGGCCAGCACCGTGTTGAAGTGCAGGGTGCCGCCATTGCCGGTGTAGTTGCCGTTGACGGTCAGCTGCGGATACGCCGCAGTGTTTGCAGCACCAAGGAAAATGTCACTTCCCGCACCCAGAGTGAGGTTGCCGGTGTTGCTGTCGCCGGACAGTGTCCAGCGGCCGCCCTGGTCGACGATGACGTCGGCTGGGCCGAGGATGCGGCCGGTGAGGTCGAGGCCGTCAAGGAAGCGCAGCGTGCCGGTGGCGGTATCGGCAATGGTGAAGTTCCCGGCCAGCGTGGAAGTTCGGCCGGTAAAGTCGAACAGGGCACCTGCGTTGGCCTGCAGGAGGTTGCCGTTGCCACCCTTCAGCGTGGCGCCGTTCTGCACGACGAAGCGGTTGACCTGCGGAGTTGAGCCCACGGCTTGCGCGCTGAGCGCTGCGCCAGCGGTTCCTTCCACCGAAGAGCCATCGACAAGTACGTACCACCCATCCGGGCCGATGGCGGGTTGGCCGCCAGCGTTGAGTCGGCTGTAGATGCCATCCTGCGCGCCAACGACGGAAGAACCGCTGCGCAGTTCCAGAATGCCCGCCAGTATCTCGACGCCGTGCACATTGCCAGCAAAGGCCGTCGATGAGGCACGGATGGTTCCGCCGCCCGAAATGCGCGAAGCCGTGAAAGGACTTTCGACGCGGCTGTTTGAAATGGTGATGACTGTGCGCGCCGATGCCGGGTTGGACAGTACTGCACCAGTGTTCAGGCCGACCAGCGTGCTGCCTCGGATGTCGCCGACGGAATCCGTCAACGTGACCTGGCCGGCGGATGCGTTGCTGAGGGTGAGTGTCGAAACTTGCGAATTTACTGAGCCGACGCGAGTGCCGTCGACGGTCAGCTGCGAATTGCCACGGAGCGTGAAGTCCTGCCCGACCCAGACATGGCCCGGAACGACCGTAGCGGATGCGCCGTTGGTCAGATCAACGGCCGCGGCCTCCAGGGAGGGCACGAGAATCAGCCCGGCGAGTGCAAGCGCCAACCGCGAATGGACGAAAGTGGAAGGAAACTTCGGCGTGAACTGCATCATGCGCATGGGTGTTTCTCCTTGAAGCTCATTGGGGTGGGACCTGCATCCGCAGGGCCGGAGGCGGCACTGTGCGGATCGGGTCTTGCCTGGGCCATACAATTAATCTGAAACGACTGCAGCGGCACTTGCCGGATTCAAACCTCGTTCAATAACTCACCAAACTGAATGGAGCGCGCGGTCTGAATAATTCAGCGTGCGTGAGGGCGCAGTGAATGGCGCGTGGAAGATGCCCAAACTGCCCGTTCGCAATGCAGTTCTGTGATGGCACCCGCAGTTCCCCGGCACGGCGGCGCCGTGGGAGGCTCCATGGAGTCGGGGGATGCGGGCCAGGACCCCTTCCTGCGGAAAGGGATCCGGCCCAGGGGAGCTTGATCAGCCGCGGCGGAACGCGGCGGGGGTGCGGGCGCCGACGATGATCATGCGGATCATCGTGGAGATCTGCTCGACCAGTTCCGGATCCTTCTCCGGCGGCAGGTCCATGGCGGTGGCGCCCATCGCGAACACCAGCCGGGTGATGGCCTTGGCCACCAGTTCCGGGGCATGCAGTACGGCGCCATCCAGTGCGGCCAGACGCACCAGGTCGTGCTGCAGCTCTTCCTCGAAGTAGTGCAGTTCGCGTTCGACCGCGTGCTTGAAGTCGTCCGAGCCGACCGCGCCTTCGCGCAGCAGCACGTGCAGCAGCTTGTCGTCGGCGCGCAGCTGCTCCATGAAGGTCTCCACGGAAACGCGCACCACGCTGGTGGCGGTGGAGGTGGCGCGCTGGCGGGCCTCGCCGATGATGGTGCGCAGCGAGCGGCCGGCGGCGTCGATCAGCGCCACGGCCAGTTCATCCATGTCGCGGAACTGACGGTAGAAGCTGTTCGGCGCGATGCCGGCCTCACGTGCCACTTCGCGCAGGCTGAGCGTGGACAGGCTGCGGTGCGGCCCGATCAGTTTCAGGGCGGCGGCCAGCAGATCCTCGCGGCTCACCGTACGGCGGGCCGGGCTGTTGGCATCTTCGGGCGTCGACAAGGCGGTGGCGGCGGCCATGGGGGTTCCGGTGGGGCGAGGCTGAATCATACCCAATCCGGTTCAATATACACATGTATACACAGGTGTATGTGCGCCCGTATAGTTCGCTCATGAGCGCTGTCGTCCGTCCGTCCCTGTTCTCTCCGTACCGCTGGGTCTCGCCGTCGCTGTTCGATTTCTGGGCGGGCCAGCTCAATCCCCTGTGGACCCTGCGCGAGCCGGTGGCCCGCCTGGTCCGGCGTGAGCCGGCCGGCGAGGGCGCGGCGACCCTGGTCCTGCGCACCAACCGGCACTGGGCCGGCATGCGCGCTGGCCAGCACGTCACCCTCGGCGTCGAGATTGAAGGGCGCTTGTGGCAGCGCAGCTACAGCCCCACCGCACTGGGTCGGCGAGAACTGGCGATCACCGTCAAGGCGATCGACGGCGGCCGGGTCAGCCAGCATCTGGTCAACCATGCGCAGCCGGGCGAACTGTTCCGCCTCGATGCCGCCTTCGGCGAATTCCATATGCCGGCCGCGGCGCCGGTGCTGCTGCTGGCTGCCGGCAGTGGCATCACGCCGATGCGCAGCCTGTTGCGCGACGCCTGCCATCGTCCGCTGGCAGCGCCGGTGGACCTGTTCTACTGGGAGCGCACCGCCGCCCATCTGCAGTTCCGTGATGAACTGCAGGCGCTGGCCGCGGCGCATCCGAACCTGCGCGTGCACCTGCTGACCACCCGCGAGGGTGAGGCGCCGGCAGCGCGAATCGATACCCATGATCTGCAGGTGGCCGGCGATGACACGCCGCTGGCGCAGCGCCATGTGCTGGCCTGCGGCCCGGACGGCTTCGTTGCTGCTGCGCGTGAACGCCTGGCGCAGCAGGTGGCTGGCTTCCAGGCCGAAGCCTTCACCCCGCCGGCACCGCTGCGCGATGCCAGCAGCGAAGGCGAGGTGTCGCTGACGCTTGCGCGCAGTGGCCGTCAGCTGAGCGTGCCGCGTGGCCGCTCGCTGCTGGAAAGCCTCGAAGCCCACGGCATCAAGCCCAAGCATGGTTGCCGCATGGGCATCTGCAACAGCTGCAGCTGTGACCGCGTCAGTGGCGCCACTCGCCATCTGCGCACCGGCGACCTGCAGTCCGAATCGGCACAGCCGGTGCGGATCTGCGTGAGCGCACCGACTACCGACCTGACCCTGGATCTCTGAGGACGCCTGCCATGACCCGCGCTACCGACCGTGCCCTGAGCACCGCCGAGATGCATGCCTTCGGTGAGGAACTCGATGCGATCCGCGACCGTGTGATCGGCAGCCTCGGCGCCTCCGATACCCGCTACATCCGCCGCGTGGCTGCCGCCGTGCGCTGGTTCGGCGTGGGGGGGCGCGGCCTGCTGTTCCTGGCGGCGTTCTCGCCGCTGTTCTGGATGCCGCTGCTGTGGCCGGCTGCGATCACCGGCACGCTGCTGCTGGCGCTGTCGAAGATCCTGGAGAACATGGAGCTGGGCCACAACGTCATGCATGGCCAGTTCGACTGGACCGGTGACCCCAAGCTCAATGGCAACACCTACGAGTGGGACATCGTTGCCACCGCCGACAACTGGCGCAAGACCCACAATTTCCGCCACCACACCTACACCAACGTGCGTGGCATGGACGATGACATCGGCTACGGCCTGCTGCGCATCTTCCCGGAACAGCGCTGGAAGCCGTTCTATCTGCTGCAGCCGATCATCGCACCGATCTTCGCGCTGCTGTTCCAGTGGGGCGTGGCCGCGCAGGACCTGCGCCTGGGCCGTTGGCTGAAGGGCCGCATCAGCGGCCGTGCGATGTGGATGCAGACCCGCCCGGTGGCGCGGAAAATGGCCCGCCAGGTGCTGAAGGACTACGTGTTCTTCCCGCTGCTGGCCGGCCCGTTCTTCCTCACCGTGATGCTGGGCAACCTGGTCGCCAACGGCCTGCGCAACATCTGGACCTACGTGATCATCTTCTGCGGCCACTTCACCGCCGAATCGGAAACCTTCCCGAAGGAATGCCTGCGCAATGAATCGCGCGGCCACTGGTACCTGCGCCAGCTGCGCGGTTCGTCCAACATCAGTGGCGGCTTCCTGATCAACGTGCTGTCGGGCAACCTCAGCCACCAGATCGAGCACCACTTCTACCCGGACCTGCCGGCCAACCGCTATGCGGCCATTGCCAAGGAAGTGAAGGACATCTGCCGCCGTTACGGCCAGCACTACAACAACGGCTCGCTGCCGCGTCAGTTCGGGCAGGTGGTCTGGCGCATCCTGCGTCACGCGTTCCCGAGCAAGCCGCGCCGCCTGCCGATGTCGGACATCATGTCCGCACCGGCATCGGCCAACGCGGGCTGATCGACTCAGCCCGCTTTCGCCAGGTCCGCCTGCTCGCGGTCCAGGCGTCGCAGGAACACCTGCATTTCCTTGCGTGCCTGCTGGTCGCCCTTGCTGCCGGCCACGCTCAAGCCGCGTTGCCATGCTTCGCGCGCCGCCTGCGGCTGGCCACTGGCCAGCCAGGCCTTGCCCAGCAGCTTCCACGCCGCCGAGTATTGCGGATCAAGCACCACGCAACGGCCCAGATGGGTCGCCGCGCGCACCGGGTTGCCGGCATCCAGCCAGCCCTTGCCCAGGCCGAAGCGCAGCAGCGCGCCGTCCTTGCCGTCGGCAAGCATGCATTCCAGAGCTTCAATGTTCATCAGCGCACCTCCACCAGCAGCTCGGCCGGGCCGGGCTGGAAGCGGCCCCGATGGAACAGCAGCGGCGCGCCGCCGTTCTCGTGCACTTCGATGATGCGGCCGGCCAGCAGCAGGTGATCGCCCACCGGCCACTGTGCGTGGCGGGTACAGGTGAGATGGGCCACCGCACCGGCGATGCGTGGCGGGGCGTCCTCGTCGTCATCCAGCAATGCCAGGCCGTCGAAGCGGTTGCGTACCTGCGGATCGGCAAAGCGCCGGGCCAGCGCTTCCTGGTCGGCCGCCAGCACGCTGATCGCAAAGCGGGTGGCGCTCTGGAAGGTGGACAGGCTCTGCGCGTGCAACGCCAGGTTCCACAGCACCAGGGGCGGCTGCAATGACACCGGCACGAACGAATTGATGGTCAGGCCGATGGGCTTGCCCTGCGCATCGCGTGCGCAGACGATGGCCACGCCGGTAGGAAAGTGGCCGAGCAGCCGCCGCAGTGCACGCGGCGGCATCTCGACCGACGGCACCGGCGCCGGGGCGGGGAATACCCCCGCCCACGGCCCGGCGTACGGCAGTGTCTCGCCGCTCATGAGGCCCTGGCCTGGCGGTAGCGCCGGCCGACCTCGGCCCAGTTGATGATGTTGAAGAACGCACCGATGTAGTCCGGGCGACGGTTCTGGTAGTGCAGGTAGTAGGCGTGTTCCCAGACATCCAGTGCGAGGATCGGGGTGTTGCCCGACAGGCCCACGGCTGCACCCATCAACGGGCTGTCCTGGTTGGCGCTGCTTTCCACCTGCAGGCGGCCATCGCGATCGCTGGTCAGCCAGGCCCAGCCGCTGCCGAAGCGGGTCTGCGCCGCCTTGGTGAAGGCGTCCTTGAAGGCATCGAAGCCGCCAAGATCGCGGTCGATGGCGGCGGCCAGCTCATCATCGGGTGCACCACCGTGGGTGCTGAGTACGGTCCAGAACAGGCTGTGGTTGGCGTGGCCACCACCGTTGTTGCGGACCGCGCCGCGCTGCGCCTCGGGCACGGCATCGAGGTTGGCGATCAGCGCCTCGACCGGCTGCTCGGCGATGCCTGCCTGCTCGGTGGCGGCGTTGAGGTTGTTGACGTAGGTCTGGTGGTGCTTGCTGTGGTGGATCTCCATCGTGCGCGCATCGAAATGCGGCTCAAGGGCGTCGTAGGCGTAGGGGAGCGGGGGAAGCGAGTACGACATTGAAGCAATCTCCGTGGGGAAGGCCAGAGGGCTGGCCGTGGGGAGACTGTTATCGCACCTCAACATTGGTTGAGGTCAAGGGGCGGGGGGGGGGGGATGCGTGAAAGGGAGCAAGAGCGGCATGGTAGTGCCGGCCGCTGGCCGGCAATCAGCGAAGGTCGGGTTGCCGGCCAGCGGCCGGCACTACCAGAACCCGCTTTTCGAACCTCACCGGCGCGCTGACGTGCCCGCTGCCAGCGTTATCATCAACTCAACCAGTCCTTGCACGCACCATCAACCTGTTCGCCGCACGCCTGCTGCATCCGCTGCTGCAGCCGCGCCAGCGTCTCCGCACCCTGGTGCTTGCCGCTCCACGTCTTCAACTGCCCGGCCAGGCGCTCGAAGCGCTGGCGGGTGCGCTGGTGGTAGCCCGACGGCTGCGCTTCCAGTTCGGCGATCAGTGAGGCGGTGGCCTGCTCGATGCGCGGTGCGTCGTCCGGTGCCAGCTTCAGCAACCCTTCCACGTACAGCACGCCCCACTGCACGCGGGTGGCCGGGCCCTGTGCACCGTCGTAGGCGCGCTTCAACCACTCCAGTGCACCGGCGGTATCGCCGCGCTGCTCGGCCAGTTCGGCCAGCTCGGGCATGTAGTAATACGGCTGTTCGCTGCGCTTCAGCTCGGCCAGCAACAGCGCCTCGGCACCGGCGTCGTCGCCAACCTCGCGCAGCGCATGGACCGCGCTGCTGATCGTGGCCTGGCGCGCATGCGCATCGGTGGCGGCGGCATCGGCAGCGGCCACGCGCTGCTTGACCCGATCAACCAGGGCCGCGGGCAGTGCACCCTTCGGCTGCTGCTGGCGGGCCAGCGATACTTCGGTCAGCGCACGCGACAACGCGTCGTCGGCGCGATCACCGCGCTCGGCATCTGCGCGCTCCAGTGCGACCAGCAGCTGCTGTCCCAGCGTGTTGCTGGTGGCCGGCCCGGCACTGGCCTGCTTGACCAGTTGCACGCCCGCATAGCCCAGCAGCTCCCGGTTGCGGCGCACTTCCGCCGGTTGCGCCAGCACCGCCTGCAGCAGCTCGCGTACTTCGGTGGGCGAGGCATCGGGCTTTTCGGCGGTTGCCAAGGCAAGCAGAGCGAAGCGACGCTGCAGGGCGGCATCCGGTGCCGCCTTGGACAACTGGCGCAGTACGTCCTGGCTCTTGCGCTCGCCGGCGAGGCGGTTGGCGTCCACTTCCCAACCGTAGTCGCCCAGTACCTGCCAGTCTTCGGCGGCCAGGCGGTCCGGCGTCGCCAGCGCGGTGGCCAAGGTGGCGGCAACAGCACTGCGGCGGCCTGCGGCAACGGTCAGTGCCCGGGTCAGTTCGGCGGCGTCGTTGCCGCCGGCCACGCGGGTGATTTCGTTGCGCTGTGGGTCCAGCACGATCAGGGTCGGATAGCCGCGTACGCCGAAGCGTTCGCCCCAGGCCTGCGCACCTTCTTCGTCGCCATCCAGATAGACGGGCACGAATTTGCTGGTCAGCGCGATGAAGGCCGGGTCCTTGAACAGGCCCGCCTTGAGCTGGTTGCACGGTGGGCACCAGACCGCGCCCCAGTACAGCAGCACCGGCTTGCCGCTGTCGGCGGCTTCGGCGAAGGCATCGTCCACATCGCCCTGGCGCCAGGCGATGGCGGACGCCGGCGCGGGTGCCTCAGCGGAGTTGGCGGTGGAAACCGGGGCCGGGGTGCAGGCGCTCAGCGCCGAAGCCAGCAGCAACACGGAAAGCGCGACGCGCATCGGCAGCATCTCGAAGGGCAGGGTGACAGGCCATTGTAGGAACCGCCGGGGAGCCCGCTGATTCAGTTTGCTCATGACGGGCGTGCTGCAGGGCATGACGCCCACCGGGCATTGCCGGGCAACGCCGGGCGGATGCCTTCAGGCCGCTGCCCGCACCATCTGCTGATACACCAACCCATTGAACTCGCCGACGTCACCGTCCAGCGCAAAGCCATAGCGCAGGTAGGTCGGTACTGCATTGAGCGAGGCGCGCACGGTCAGGACCGGCTCGCGCACCTGTGGAAGCACCGCCTCGAACAAAGCATGGCCGATGCCCTGGCCCTGGCAGGCGGGATCGACGAACAGCATCGCAAGGTGCCGACCCTCCTTCAGTTCGATCACGCCGATGACACGGCCGTCCTGCTCGGCCACCAGGATGTGGTTGTCACCGTGCAGGCGCGCGCCGAACGCTTCGGCAGCGGCGACACTGCCGAAGGTGGCGATGCCGGCCGCGCTGAGCGAAGGCGGGACCGCCGCAGTGAACGCGGCCAGGCACACCGCGCTGATCGCAGGCAGGTCATCGACGTGGGCAGGGCGGATCGTCGGCATGCAGTGTTCTTCCGGTAGTGGGCGGCGCGTCATCGTTGCCGCAGGCCTGCACGCTAAGCTGGCGGCATGAGTGATTTCAATCCTGCTTACGCTGCCTTGTTTCCGCAACAGGGCCTGAGCCTGGGCTTGATGACGCCTGTCGCCGCGCATGGACTGGCCGATCCGAATGAGGCGCGGCGCATTGCGCGACTGGCCGATGATCTGGGCTTTGCCGCATTGTGGACGCGTGATGTACCACTGATGGTGCCGCAGGGTCCGGACGCGACAGCAAGCGCGCTGGATGACCCGTTTCTGTGGCTGGGCATGCTGGCTGCCGCGACCGGACGCATCGTGGTCGGCAGCGCGGCCATAGTGCTGCCATTGCGGCAGCCGCTGCAGGTGGCGAAGTCGGCCTTGAGCCTGGACCGGATCAGCGGCGGACGCTTCGTGCTGGGCCTGGGTTCGGGTGACCGCCCGGAAGAGTTCGCCGCCTTCGGCGAGGACCTGGAGGGCAGGGCGGCGACCTTCCGTGCGCATTGGGCATTGTTGCGGGCGGCGTTGTCGCCGGAGGCCGATGAGCGGACCGCCGTGCTGCAGGCGACCGGTGGTTTCGACGTGCTGCCGGCGCCGGCAACCCGCATTCCGATGCTGGTGGTGGGTACCGCGCGGCAGAGCCTGCAGTGGATCGCGCGCGAGGCCGAAGGCTGGGCCACCTATCATCGCGACGAGGCCGCACAGGAAGGGCGCATCGGCCTGTGGCAGCAGGCGCTGGTGCAGCGTGGTGGGCCAGCCAAGCCGTTCGTGCAGTCGATGCTGCTGGATCTGCAGGCCGATCCGCAGGCGCCAGCCGAGCCGCTGCCGCTGGGCCTGAAGGTCGGCCGCGATGGCCTGCGTGACTATCTGCTGCGCGTGCATGCGCAGGGCGTGGCGCACGTGATGTTCAACCTGGTCGACAACGGGCGGCCGATGGACGCGATGCTGCGTGAGATCGGGGAGCAGGTTCTGCCGTACATGCTCCGGTAGGTGTCCACCTGGGTGGACACGTTCCAGCAGTCGAGCACGGCCCGACTCTACATGAGGTTCGCATCTGCGTATCATTCGCATTTGATACCCCGATGCCGGAGCTTCGCGTGACCCAACGTTCCCCCATGCAACCGACCGGCCGTCTGTTCGCCGCGGTCGCTTTCATCGAGGCTGTGACCTGGGCCGGCCTGCTCATCGGCATGTGGATGAAGTACGGCCCAATGGCCAGCGTGGCGCTGGTGAAGCTGTTCGGGCCGCTGCACGGCGTGGCCTTCCTGGTCTATGTGGCAGTCACCCTGTTTGCGGCGGTGCGCCTGCGCTGGCCGTGGTGGGCCAGCGCCCTGGCGCTGCTGGCGGCGATCCCGCCGCTGGTGACGCTGCCGCTGGAGTGGTGGTTCAAGCGCCGTGGCCTGCTGGGCCTGCGTGCGATGCGCTGAACCCACTGTTGCGCGCCCATTCAAGAGAATGGGTATCAAATGCAAATACGAGCCGTTATCATTTAAGGGTGGCGTCCGGTCCTGAGCAGGGCCGGTGCCGGGCGGGGTGCGCAGGCGTGCCCGGCCATCCTTTCCTGTTACGGCTGGTGTTCCATGCACGCACGTCCCGTCGTTCCCGGCTTGCCGGCGCTGGTGTTGGCTGCCCTGATCGGCACCATGGCGATGATGTCCTTCGTCGCCGTGATCGGCCCGGTGGTCCGCATGCTCGGCTTGTCCGAGTGGCATGCCGGCCTGTCGGTCACCGCCGCAGGCGTGTTGTGGATGCTGGCCGCGCGCCCCTGGGGCCAGCTCAGCGACCGCATCGGCCGCAAGCGCGTGCTGATGCTGGCGATGAGTGCCTATACGGCGGTCTACATCGCACTGGCGGTGTTCATCGACGTCGCCCTGCAGGCGGTGCCGCCGGTACTGGTGTCGGTGCTGGTGCTGGTGGGCGCGCGCGGCTTGATCGGGCTGTTCTACGCGGCCGTGCCGCCCACGGCCGCTGCGCTGATTGCCGACAAGGCACCGACCGGGCAGCGCGCCAGTTTCCTAGCCCGGCTGGGCAGTGCCAACGCGCTGGGCATGGTACTGGGTCCGGCCGCTGCCGGCTGGCTGGCCTATACCAATCTTTCGCTGGCGCTGTACGTGGCCGCGTTGCTGCCGTTGCTGGCACTGGCATTGCTGGCCTGGCGGCTGCCGGCTACACCACCGGTGGTGGGCGCGTCCGCACAGCGCCGCACGCCGATGAGCCGTCTCGACGCGCGCCTGCGCCTGCCGCAGCTGGCAGCGTTCATCGCGATGGTCTCGGTGACCATCGCGCAGGTCACGGTCGGCTTCTTCGCGATTGATCGCCTGGGCCTGGATGCGGCGGCCGGTGCACGCATGGCCGGCATCGCACTTACCGCCGTTGGTGTCGGCCTGATCCTGGCGCAGGCGCTGGTGATGAAGCTGGAGGTGCATCCACGCCGTTGGATCGTCCTTGGCGCCCTGATTTCCGGCATTGGCTTTGCTTCGGTGGCGGGCGTGCAGCAGGGCTGGCAGTTGCCGGCGGCGTACGCGCCGGCTGCGTTTGGCATGGGCTTCGTATTCCCCTCGTTCCAGGCGCTGGCCGCCGATGCGGTGGAGGCGCACGAGCAGGGCGCCGCCGCCGGCACCGTCGCTGCCGCGCAGGGGCTGGGCATGGTGGCCGGGCCGATGCTCGGCACGCTGTTGTATCGCGGCGGGCCGAGCCTGCCTTACCTGCTGGTCGGTGCGCTGCTGCTGTTGCTGTGCGCGCTGGCTGCAGCGCATCGGACGAAGGAGACCCCATGAACGATTCCCTGATGCAGGGCGCGTGGCCGGAGGCTGCGTCAGCGTCACTGGACAGCACCGACGACGCGTCGCTGTTCCTGCTGCAGCATGCCGGCCAGCACGTGCATGCACGCGGCTGCCGCGCCACGCTGCCGGCCGGTGCACTGGCGACATTGGCAGAACGCGTCTCGGCGTTCTTTGCCCGGCAGCGTGGCGGCCCGGGCCTGCTGGTTGGCGCAGTGCCGTTCGAACCGCGTGCGGACGATGCGCTATTCCAGCCCGAGCGCCTGCTGCCGGCGCTGGCACTGCAGCCGCAGGCCGCACCGCCGCTGGACGGTGCCCTGAAGGCCGAGCCTGCGCCGCAGGACTATGCGTCAGCGGTTGCCGCGGCGGTGCAGGTACTGCGCGCGCCCGAACTGAACCTCCAGAAGGTGGTGCTGGCGCGCAGCCTGCTGGCACGCACCCGCCAGGCGCTGTCTCCGGACGTGCTGCTGGCACGCCTGGGCGCAGATCCGTCGGTGGCGACCTACGCGGTGCCGTTGCCGGTGGAGTTGGGCCAGGCGCCGGCCTGGCTGGTGGGGGCGACGCCGGAACTGCTGCTGCGCAAGCGCGGCGCCGAGCTGTTGTCGCATCCGCTGGCGGGTTCCGCGCGGCGCAGTGCCGATGCCGCCGAGGACGAGCGCGCCGCGCAGGCGCTGCTGGCCTCGAACAAGGACCATGACGAGCACCGCCACGTGGTCGAGGCCATCGTCGAGGGCCTGGCGCCGTACTGCAGCCATGTCGATGCACAGCCGCGCCCGGTGCTGCATGCCACCGCCAGCATGTGGCACCTGGGCACCCGCATCCACGCCACCCTGAAGGATCCGCAGACGTCTGCCGCCGAACTGCTGGCGCAGCTGCACCCCACGCCGACAGTCTGCGGTACGCCACGGTTGGCGGCGCTGCAGCGCATCCGCGAGCTGGAACCGGTGCCGCGCGGCTTCTACGCCGGTGCCGTGGGCTGGTTGGACGCGCAGGGTGACGGCGACTGGTACGTGGCGATCCGCTGCGCGCGCCTGCAGGGCACGCAGCTGCGCCTGTATGCCGGTGCCGGCATCGTCGCCGAGTCACACCCCGAGGCCGAGGTGGCCGAAACCGCAGCGAAGTTCGCTGCCCTGTTGAACGCGCTGGGTGTCCATGAATCCGCGCCCGCCATCGAGCCTGCCGCATGAGTACCTCCACTGACTCTTCCCGCCTGCCGCTGCAGCAGGTGTGGCCCGACGCGCTGGTGGCGCGCTATCGCGAAGCCGGTCACTGGCGTGGCGAGACCTTCCCGGGTTTCCTGCGCGAGCGTGCAGAACGCTATGCCGATGACATCGCGGTGGTCGCCGGCGACGTACGCCTGAGCTATGCGCAGCTGTGGCATGAGGCAGGCCGCATCGGTGCGGGCCTGCTGGCGCTCGGCCTGCAGCCTGGCGAACGGGTGCTGGTGCAGCTGGGCAATACCGCCGGGTTCATCACCACGGTCTGCGGCCTGTTCCGCGCCGGCCTGGTGCCGGTGTATGCGTTGCCGGCGCACCGCATCACCGAGCTGGTGCACTTCGCCAACAAGGCGGAAGCCAGTGCCTACATCACCACCACACTGCACGATGGCTTCGATCATCGCGGGTTGGCAAGGGCGCTGCAGGCCGAAGTGCCGGCGGTTCGCCATGTGGTGATCGACGGCGATGCAGCGGAGTTCATCGCGCTGGAGGCACTGCAGGGCGATCGCAGCCAGCTGCCGTCCGATCCGGACCCGCAGTCGGTGGCGTTCCTGCAGATTTCCGGAGGCAGCACCGGGCTGTCCAAGCTGATTCCGCGCACCCACGACGACTACATCTACTCGTTCCGCGCCAGCAATGACCTCTGCGGCATCGACCGCGACAGCGTCTATCTGGTCGCGCTGCCGGCCGCGCACAATTTCCCGATGAGCTCGCCCGGTTTCTTCGGCGCGCTGTATGCCGGTGCCCGCGTGGTGCTCAGCCCCGGCCCCGGGCCGGATGCGGCCTTCCCGCTGATCGCCCGCGAACGGGTGACCTGCTGCGGGCTGGTGCCGCCGCTGGCGCTGCTGTGGGCTCAGGCCGCGGCTACGAGCAAGCACGACCTGTCCAGCCTGCAGGTACTGCAGGTAGGCGGCGCCAAACTGGTGCCGGAAGCCGCACGGCGGGTGATCGACGGCCTTGGCTGCACGCTGCACCAGGTGTTCGGCATGGCCGAAGGCCTGGTCAACTACACGCGGCTGGATGATCCGGAGGAACTGATCGTGGCCTGCCAGGGCCGGCCGATCAGCCCGGATGACGAAGTGCGCGTGGTCGATGACCATGACCAGCCGGTGGCCGAAGGCGAGGTGGGGCATCTGCTCACCCGTGGCCCGTACACCATCCGTGGCTACCACAACGATGCGGTGGCCAATGCGCGCTCGTTCACCGACGACGGCTTCTATCGCACCGGCGACCGTGTGCAGCAGCTGCCCGGAGGCTACCTGGTGGTGCAGGGCCGCGCGGGTGACCACATCAACCGAGCCGGCGAGAAGATCTCCGCCGAAGAGATTGAAGATCATCTGCTGGCCCACCCCGGCGTGTTCGACGCCGCCGTGGTCTCCATTCCCGATGAGTATCTGGGTGAGCGCAGCTGCGCCTTCGTGATTCCGCAGGGCGAACCGTTCAAGGCGCCGGCTCTGAAATCCTGGATGCGCGGGCGCGGCCTGGCGGCGTTCAAGGTGCCGGACCAGATCGTGTTCGTCGACAGCTTCGATACCACCGCGGTCGGCAAGATCAGCCGCCGCGAACTGCGCGCGCAGTTGCGTGCGCGTCATCTGCAACAGACAGGAGGAACGCGCTGATGGCGCTGCCCCGTATCACCGATTACCCCTTGCCGACCGCCGCCGAACTGCCGCAGGCACGCGGCCCGTGGCGCCCGCAGCGCGATCGTGTCGCCTTGCTGGTGCACGACATGCAGCGCTACTTCCTGGCCGCATTCGACGCCGGCAATGCACCGCTGCGGCCGGCCGTGGACAACATCGCACGCCTGCTGGCGCATTGCCGCGCGCACGGTATTCCGGTGTTCTACACCGCCCAGCATGGCGACCAGGACCGCCGTGACCGTGGCCTGCAGGCCGACCTGTGGGGACCGGGCATGCGCCGCAGTGCCGACCACGAACCGATCATCGAAGCACTGGCACCGCAGCCGGGCGAGCACGTGCTGGTGAAGCATCGCTACAGCGCATTCCAGCGCAGCAACCTGGAAACGCTTATGCGGGTGCGTGGACGCGACCAGCTGCTGGTGACCGGCGTTTACGCCCATATCGGCTGCACCGCGACCGTGGTCGAGGCGTTCCAGCGTGATATCGAGGCCTTCATCGCCGCCGATGCGGTGGCGGACTTCTCGCGCGCCGACCACGATCAGGCGCTGCACTGGATCGCGCGCACCAGCGGGGTGCCGATGACCACCGACCAGCTGCTGGAGGTGCTGTGATGGCTGCCACCGGTGAGGTGCTGGATCTGGAGCGGATGCGTGCCGATGTGGCGCGCGTTCTGGAGTGCGCGCCGGCCGAGATCGGTGACGACGACAACCTGATCGACCTGGACCTGGACTCGATGCGCATGCTGGGCCTGGTCCTGGCCTGGGGCAACACCGGCCTGCCGCTGGAGTTCTCGCAGTTGGCCGAACACACCACGCTGCGCCAGTGGTGGAACGTGGTGCAGACGCTGCAGGCCGCGCAGAACGCATGAACGCCGCTGCGCTGGCCACGCCGGTGGCATTGACCGAGGCCCAGGCTGGACTGTGGTTCGCACAGCGGTTGGCACCGGACAACCCGTCATTCAATACCGCGCACGCGGTGTGGATCGATGGCCCGCTGGACGTGACCGCGTTCGTTGCAGCGGCAGACCAGGCTGCGTTCGAAGCCCAGGCCTTTGCGCTGCGCTTTGCCGAAGGGGCCGATGGCCAGCCGCTGCAGTGGTACGACCCGGCACACGTGCCGCTGCTTTCGGTGCGTGATGTTTCCGCCGAAGCGGATGCTGCCGCTGCGGCACGCAGCCTGATGCACGCCGACCGGCTGAGCCCGGTCGACCCCGCCCGCGACCGGATCAGCCAACAGATGCTGCTTGAGCTGGGCGGGCAGCGCTGGGTCTGGTACCTGCGGGTGCATCATCTGGGGGCTGATGGCTATGGCATGGCGCTGTTCACCGATCGCGTGTGCGCGTTGTACGCCGGCCGCATGGGTGAGCCACTGCCGGGGCTGGCGGGCGTGCTGGCCGATGATGCCGCTTATCGTGCCGATCCGCGCCGCGCGCTGGCCGGGCAGTGGTGGCGTGAGCACATGCAGGGCGCACCGGCAGGCGTGGGCCTGGCCGGCACGCTCGCGGCCAGTGACGACGCGCTGCGCTGGGTGCAGCCGCTCGATGCGGCCTTCCGTGAGCAGCTGCTGCAGGCCTCGGTGCGTTGGCTGCAGCCCTGGCCGGATGTGCTGGCCGCGTTGTCGGCCGAGTACCTGCGGCGGATGAGCGCGGCCGATGAAGTGGTGCTGGGCGTGCCCTACATGGGGCGGCTCGGCAACGCGTCGGCGCGGGTGCCGGCGATGGTGATGAATGTGTTGCCGCTGCGCGTAGCGGCCGGCGAGGGCAGCGTCGAGGCCTTCACCCGCGGCCTGGGCCGGAAGCTCAGCCAGGGGCGCAAGCACGGCCGTTACCGCGGTGAGCAGCTGCGCCGGGACCTGGGCCTGGTCGGCGCGCAGCAGCGCCTGCACGGTCCGCTGGTGAATGTGCAGCCGTTCTACAAGGCGTTGACGCTGGCCGACGTGCAGGCGACGCTGCAGGTGCTGTGCACCGGGCCGGTGGATGACCTGACGCTGGGCTTCCGTGGCGATGGCCAGGCGCTGCTGGATGTGGAGATCGAGGCCAATCCCGCGCTGTACAGTCGCGAGGATGTCGAGGCGCACGCGGCGCGGCTGCTGCATTTCGTATCGGCGGCGCTGCAGGCTGACGATATCGCAGCCGTGCCCCTGGCGACGCCCAAGGAGGCGCAGCAGGTGCTGCAGGAATTCAATGCCACCGCGCACGCGCTGCCGGAGACGACCCTGGTCGAGCTGCTGCAGCAGGGCATGGATCGGGACCCACACGCGCCTGCGCTGGTGTTCGGCGACGCTGCTTTGGATTACGCAACGCTGGAAGCGCGCAGTTTCGCGCTGGCGGCGCAGCTGCGGGCGATGGATGTCGGCCCGGGCAGCGTGGTGGCGGTGGCATTGCCGCGCTCGCTGGAGCTGGTGATCGCGCTGGTCGCAGTGCTGCGTGCAGGCGCGGCCTACCTGCCGCTGGACCTTGCCCATCCCGACGAGCGCCTTGCGCGTATTCTCGCCTCGGCGCAGCCGGTGTGCGTACTGGCTGCGTCCGAGGTTTCGGCGCGCATGGCTGGCGTACCGATGCTCGCGCCGGAACAGTGGACCGCGCTGAGCTTCGCCGCGCCGTGGGCCGATCCGGCTCCCGGCGATGCGGCCTATGTGATCTACACCTCCGGTTCGACCGGAGAGCCGAAGGGCGTGGTCATCGAACACCGTGCCATCGTCAACCGCCTGCTGTGGATGCGCGAGCACTACGGCATCCGCACCGATGACCGCGTGCTGCAGAAGACCCCGGCAACCTTCGATGTCTCGGTCTGGGAGTTCTTCCTGCCGCTGCTGTGTGGAGCCACGCTGGTGGTCGCCGGGCCGGACGCGCATCGTGATCCTACCGAACTGGCGCGCTTGATCCGTGGGCATGGCATCACCACGGCGCATTTCGTGCCGTCGATGCTCGATGCCTTCCTCGCCTCACCAGCCTCCGAGGGCCTGCAGCTGCGCCGCGTGTTCACCAGTGGCGAAGCGCTGGATGCCGCGTTGCGCGACCGCTTCCACGCGCGTGTGCACGCAGAACTGCATAACCTGTATGGCCCGACCGAAGCTGCGGTGGATGTCAGCTACTGGCCGGCGTCGGCGCAGGATCGCTCGCGGCCGGTGCCGATCGGGTTCCCGGTCTGGAACACCCGCCTGTACGTGCTGGACGCCCGGATGCAGCCGGTGCCGGTCGGTGTGGCCGGTGACCTGTACCTGGGTGGCGTACAACTGGCACGTGGCTATCTGGGTCGCGATGACCTGACCGCCGAACGCTTCCTGGCCGATCCTTTCCTGGCGGGCGAGCGCATCTACCGCACCGGCGACGTGGCGCGCTGGCGCCGCGATGGTGCGGTGGAGTATCTGGGCCGCAGCGACCATCAGGTGAAACTGCGCGGCCTGCGCATCGAGCTGGGCGAGATCGAGGCGGCACTGCGCGAGCTGCCTGGCATGGAGCGGGTGGAAGTGCTGCTGCGCCAGGACGCGCCGGGTGATGCCCGGCTGGTGGCCTATGTGCCAGCGGCGCTTGCCGATGCCGTGACGCTGCGCAGCCACCTGGCCACGCGCGTGCCGGACTATATGGTGCCCTCGGCATTCGTCGGCGTGGACCACTGGCCGGTGACCGCCAACGGCAAGCTCGACCGCAACGCGTTGCCGAAACCAACACAATTTGAAATTGCCGGCTTGGCGCCGCGCACGCCGTTGGAACAGGAACTGGCGTTGCTGTTTGCCCAGGCACTCGGGCGTGAAGTGCCAGTTGCGGTGGATGCGGATTTCTTCAGTCTCGGCGGTGACTCGCTGTCGGCGGTGCACCTGCTGCTGGCCATCGAGCAGCGCTGGCGCTGCGATCTGGGTCTGGGTGCCTTGTTCGCGCAGCCCACCGTGGCCGCGCTGGCGGTTCGCATTGCCGAGCCGCCCGCGCTGGCCGATCACGCGTTGGGGCCAGTGATCGCGCTGGCCGCGACCGACGCTGCCGGGCCCACGCCGCTGTTCGTGCTGCATCCGGCCGGTGGCATCGCCTGGAACTACCGCACCCTGGCCCGGGCACTGCAGCCGGCACGCCCGGTGTATGGCCTGCAGTCGCCGGCACTGGATGCGCGGCAGCCGCTGCCGAGCAGCATCGAGGCGATGGCCAACGACTACGTGCAGCGCGTGGTCGCATTGCAGCCGAAGGGGCCGGTGCATCTGCTGGGCTGGTCGGTGGGTGGCATCCTCGCCCAGGCGATGGCGGTGCGCCTGCATGAGATCGGCCGCGAGGTCGGCGAGCTGGTACTGCTGGACGCTTATCCCAGCGAGTGCTGGCGGGCCGAGCCGGAACCCGATGCCATCGCTGCATTGCGGGCACTGCTGGCGATTGCCGGCCACGATCCGGATGCGCATCCGGAACTGGACAGCCGTGAACGCATTCTCGCGTTCCTGCGACGTGGTGGCAGTGCACTCGGCAGCCTGCCGGATGTGGTGCTCGACGGCGTGGTGCGCGCGGTGACCGGCACCAATCGATTGATCCGCGAACACATCCACCAACCGTTCGACGGCACGCTGGTGCACGTCCGCGCAGGCCGGGATCACCAGGCGCGACCACAGCTGCAGTCGGCGTTGTGGCGGACCCACGCGCGCAAGGTGCAGGCCTTGGAACTGCCGTTCCTGCACGCCGAGCTGACCGGCCGCGATGCGGTGGCGCAGCTGGCGCCGTGGTTGTCGGCGCGGTTGCGCCAATGGGACGAGCAACAGGAGATCGCAACATGCAGTTGACCGGTTTTGATGGCCGCGTGGCGTTGGTGACCGGTGCCGCCGGCGGCATCGGCGAGGCACTGGTACGGCTGTTGGTCGAGGCCGGTTGCATCGCAGTGGCGACTGATCGCGAGGCACCCATGTTCGCGGATGCACGTGTGCAGGCGTTTGCTCTTGACGTGACCGACAGTGCGGCCGTCGACGCCTTGGTGGATCAGGTCGAATCCAACATCGGGCCGATCACGCTGGCGGCCAGCGTGGCCGGTGTGCTGCATGTGGGCGGCGTGACCGAGACCGGCGATGACGACTGGCGCCGGGTGTTCGCGGTGAACACCGACGGCGTGTTCCATGTCGGGCGTGCCTTGGCGCGGGTGATGTCGCCGCGCGGGCAGGGCGCGATGGTCACCGTCAGCTCGAATGCGGCCGGTGTGCCGCGGCATGGCATGGCGGCGTATGCCGCGTCCAAGGCCGCCGCCACGATGTTCACCCGCTGCCTCGGGTTGGAACTGGCGCCGCTGGGCATCCGCTGCAACATCGTCGCCCCGGGGTCCACGTTGACCCCGATGCAGACCGGCATGTGGCAGGACGAGCGCGGTGCCGAGCGGGTAATCGCCGGTAACCTGGAGACCTACAAGGCCGGCATTCCACTGCGCAAGCTGGCCACCCCCGAGGACATCGCGCACTCGGTGATGTTCCTGCTCTCCGACCAGGCCGGGCACGTGGCGATGAGCGACCTGTACGTCGACGGCGGCGCCACCCTGCGCGGCTGAGCCCCGACCGCCGCCTGCCGGCAGTGGTAGTGCCGGCCGCTGGCCGGCAACCCACAGCTCCGGTAGTGCCGGCCGCTGGCCGACAATCCATGGCCCCGGTAGTGCCGGCCGCTGGCCGGCAATCCATAGCCCCGGTAGTGCCGGCCGCTGGCCGGCAACCCACAGCTCCGGTAGTGCCGGCCGCTGGCCGGCAACCTCATTCAACTTCAGACATCTCCCAACCTCCATCGAGGCATGGCCCGACAGCCAACGCGCAATGATCGACCCACCATGGCGCATGAGCAGCCATCGCCTCCGTCTGGGCCGTCACTCGATCATCGGCCAGTCCTACGTTCTGACAACCACGACACACCAGCGCCGCCGGCTCTTTGAAAGCGAAGCTGCAGCAGCATGTGTAATCGACCAGTTCCACTACATCGAACAGCGCGGGCTCGTACAGTCACACGCATGGGTCGTCATGCCGGATCACGTCCACTGGATGTTCGAGCTGCGCGCAGCTCACCTTCCCGACATCGCGCGCCGGATGAAATCGTCGAGCGCGCTCGCCCTGAATCGCCTGGTGGGGCGTCGATGTACGGTCTGGCAGTCTGGCTACTTTGATCATGCCGTGAGGGCCGAGGAGTCGCTGGCGCAGCAAGCGCTGTACATCCTGGGGAATCCGGTGCGCGCCGGTCTTGCTGGGCAGATTGGCGAGTATCCGTATGCATGGTCGGTCTGGTTGTGATGCCGGCCAGCGGCCGGCACTACCAGTGAATGTTCAGCGCAGCCATTCGCTGTTCAGCGCCGCTTGCGCGCGTCTTGGCCGTGGTCGGCCTGGTTGTGATGCCGGCCAGCGGCCGGCACTACCACAGCAAAGGCGAAGCGCAGCGCAGATTGCGTTCCGGCGCACAGAGCAGCCTCGATGGTAGTGCCGGCCGCTGGCCGGCAACCCCATGACCCGCGCGAAGATGCATAGCTGCCGGCCAGCGGCCGGCACTACCAGTCAATGTTCAGCGCGGCCATTCGCTGTTCAGCGCCGCTTGCGCGCGCTTCGGCCGTGGTCGGTCCGGTTTGATGCCGGCCAGCGGCCGGCATCACCAATTGGTGTTCAGCGCGGCTTGCGTGTCCGCTTCGGCTTCGCGGTATCTGCACCGCTGGCGGCGCCGTCCTGCAGCGCCTGCAGCCACGACAACGTATCCACATAGTCGATGAAGTGCCGCAGGTAGCCGGGACTGGTGGCCTGCATCGTGTCCAGCATGCGCTGCACCAGCACCGCCGAGTTCAGCGGGCCGCCGTCGGCCGGGGCCTCGGTGCGCAGTGAGCGGCGCACCTGCAGTTCGCTGCGCAGCTCCGACCACTCGCGCTGCACCTGCTGCAGCATCGGCACCTGCGGGTAATGCGGCAGCGAGCGCGACCCCGCATCGAGGTCGCGCACCAGTGCGCGCAGGCCTTCCAGCGCTGGCGGCTTACTTGGCATGCGGGGCCCTGGGCTTGGGAATCGGCGCGATTTCCACGCGGCGGTTGCGTGCGCGGCCTTCCTCATTGGCATTGGAACTGACCGGCTGCTCGCTGCCGAACGCGGCGGCGAACACGGCGTCAGCCGGTACGCCATCGGCGATCAGGGTGCGGGTCACGGTCAGCGAGCGCTGCGCGGACAGCTCCCAGTTGTCGGCGAAACGCCGGTTGCCTTCGCGTACCGGCGCGTCATCGGTGAAGCCGCTGACCATCAGGATTTCTTCGCGGCTGCCCAGGTAGGCGGCCAGCGGCGCGGCCAGGCTGCGCAGCAGCTCCTGGCCTTCCGGCTGCAGCTGGTCGGAGTTCAGCGCGAACAGCACGCTGCCGCTGATGCCGATGCGTCCATCGACCAGCGTCACGCGGCCGGCGGCCAGCGGTCCAGCCAGCGCCTGTTCCAGCGTCTGCAGGCGCTTGGCTTCGGCCTGGCGCTGTTTTACTTCCTGGTCCAGCCGCTGCGACAGCTCCAGCTGCACCGCGACCACACCGACCAGTATCAGCACGAACGCGCCCAGCAGCACCGACATCAGGTCGCCGAAGGCGGCCCAGATCGGGGCGTGCGAACCGCCATCGACCTCCAGCTCGTCGCTCATGCGCTACCGGCCTTGCCGCGGCGCGTGGCCAGCTGCTGCAGTTCTTCCATCACCTGCTTCTGCGACAGCAGGCTGAGGTCGACCACCTCGCGTGCCTGCGCCACGTAGTAGGCCAGCTGCTCGTCGCTGCGGGCCAGCGAGGCATCCAGTGCGCCGCCAATCTGTTCCAGGCGGCCGGACAGCTCGGTGGAGGCGCTGCCGAACTGCGCGACCGCTTCGCCGAAGCTGCTGGCCAGCTGTCCGACGTCGCCCGCGCTGCCGTGGAGCGCTGCGGCAATGCCATCCAGCTTGCCGGTCTCGGCGGCGATATGGTCGGTGAAGCGGTTGCCGACGCGTTCCAGCAGCTCGGCCGAGCCACCGACCAGTGCGTCCACAGCGGTGCGCTGTTCGTGCGAGGCGTGGTTGATCGCATCCAGCAGGGTCTGCACGGTGGCCAGCAGGCGTCCGCGTTCCTCCAGCATCGCGTTGTCACGCACCAGGCTCTCGGACAGCGTACTGCGCAGCTCGTTGATGACGTCGGCAGCGGCCTTGGGCGCGGCGGCGGCGGTCTGCAGCAGGGTGGACACTTCGGCCAGCGTGGCGCTGGCCTGTGCGCGACCGTTCTCGCCGATCTGCTGTGCGGTCTCCGCCAGCGTGTCGCAGACGCGCTGCTGCTGCGCGGCCAGGCGTTCGCCATTGGCCTGCAGGCGCTCGGCCAGCTCGGTGGAAACGTGCTGCAGAGCATCGCTCCAGCGCTGCAGGCGCTGTTCGTCGCCGGCCTGCAGCTGCGCCTGCAGGGCGGCGTGGGCCTGCTGCAACTCGGCGCTGACCGCGTCCCAGCGCGCCTGGCGTTGCTGCTCGCGGCTGTCCAGGCTGGCCTGCAGTTCGGCGTGCGCGGTCGCGGCGGTGGCCTGCGCTGCCTGCCACTGCTGCGAACGCTGCAGTTCGTGGTCCTGCAGCAGCGACTGGCTGGCGCTGTGCTGCTGCTCCAGTGCCTGCAGCAGCGCCTGCGCACGCGCGTCCAGATGCTCGCTGGCGGCGATCAACGCCTGCTGCTGGCGCTCGACCAGCGCGCTGTTCAGGGCCTGCTGCTGTTCGGCGGCAGCACGCAAGGCCTCCGCATTGTCCTGTGCATCGGCCTGCAGGCGCTCGCCGATACGTGTGACCAGCGCTTCGGCATGCGTGGCCTGGCCATCGCTGAAGGCCTGCAGGTGCTGGCGCAGGTCGCTCACCAGTGCCTGCTGTGCCTGGGTCTGTTCACTCACCACCTTGGCCCAGCTGGCCTCGGTGGCGACGCGACTGCGTTCGAAACCGTCGCTCAGGCCGGCCAGCTGCTGCTGCACGGCCTGCTCGACGCGGGCATGCAGTGCTTCGCCGTGATGGGCCAGGCCAGCCAGGGTGGTCTCGGCCATCGGCTGCAGCGCGCCACCGATGGCGGCGGCGCTGGCTTCGGCGCCTTCGCGCAGCGACTGCTGCAGCGAGACCGCCAGGCGCTCCTGCAGCGCCTGGCTCTGGGTCAGGAACTCGGCCTGGCCGGCCAGCAGGCGCTCATTGGCAGCGGCACTGTGCTGTTCAAAGGTGCTGGTCATCGCCTGCAGGCGGTCGACCAGCGCCGGCAGCGCCGCGGACTGTGCCTGCAGCAGGCGCAGCGACTCGGCGCGCTGCCAGGCCTGCGAGTACGGATGCAGGTCGCCGGAAATGGCGCGATCCAGCTGCTGCACGGCCTGCAGGCGGTCACGACGCAGCAGCGCCGCCAGCAGGCCGAGCATGGCCGAGCTGGCCACACCGGCGATCGAGGTGCCGAATGCCACCGCCAGGCCCTGCACCGGCGAGGCCAGCGAGCCGCGGATCGCGGCCATGTCGGTCGCGCTCTGCAGGGCCAGTCCGGTGCCACGCAGCGTGTCCATCATGCCCAGCAGGGTGCCGAGCATGCCCAGCAGCACCAGCAGGCCGACCAGGTAAGGGGTCAGCACCGGAGCGGGCAGGGCGGTACGCTCGCCTTCCACGCGCAGGCGCACGGCGTTGCGCAGGCCTGCCGGCACGCGCTCCAGCCAGGGAGCGAGGCTCTCCTTCGCACTGGACAGGTCGTTCAGTGCACTGCGCAGGCCGTTGCTGGCCTGGCGGTAGCGGTACAGCTCCACGCCACCGGCGATGTAGCAGGCCGCGATGATCGCCGCCACCGCTGCACCCAGCGGATGCACCGAAACATAGCCAATGCCGATCCAGCACACGGCCAGCAGGCCGACAAGGAAAACAACGACATGGAAAGCAGTTCTGGACATGGTGTTCCGGTTAGTGGGAGCGCAGGGCGTCTTGCAGCCCTTCGATCGGGTGGAAGCGCAGCTGCAGCTCGGCGAGCAGCAGGGTGCGCATGTCATGGCGGAAGGCCGCGCGCCAGCCGGGCTGGCCGTGCACGCGTTCAAAACGGGCGCCGAGCACGGCCGGCGCAGTGGCCAGCAGGCTGTGCTCGCGCGGGGTGAGGGTCTGTTCCATCACCGCGTCGACCTCGGCCAGCCGCGCCAGCTCGGGCGAAACCTGCACCAGCTGGTCGCGCAGGCGGCCGCGCAGGCGCCCGGTGGCGGTCTGGATGGCCTGCTGCAGTACCCGGTAGCGCTGGCGCAGCGAGGCGAAGTTGGGTGCAGCGGCAGCTTCGGCCAGATCCAGCAGGCGCTCGGCCTCGGCGTCCTCACTGATCGAGGCCAGCAGGCTGGTGTGCGCCTGGACGCAGTCGGCCAGCACATCCTCGACGGCTTCGGCGGCTTCACCGGGCTCGGGCAAGCGTCCGCCGAGCGCCCCGGACAGGGCCACGGCACGGCTCCAGTCCACCCACTGGCCGAGCCGATCGGTCAGGGCGGGACTGCTGGCCGGCATCGCGCCGTCGCTGAGACGGGCGAGCAGGCGGAGGAATTCCGGTCCACCCAGGACCGGCTGCGCTGCTTTCGCCATCAAGGGGTGAGGGGCCAAAAACCATTGATTTTACAACCAGATGACCTTGGCTGGATGAAGGCGGGGCCGGGGGAGGGGACCCGCGGGCGCGACAAGGCTTAGAATGACCGGCTGCACCCATCCCGTTCGACCCCTGGAGTACCCAATGACTGTTGCGCAGTTCTACCCGATCGGCACCCCCGGACAGCCCTGGGGCGACGCGGAACGCGCACAGTGGCGGGCCCGCCAGCAGCGCCAGCGCAGCTACCACGATGACGTTGTGGCAGCGCTCGAGCGCCTGGACGACAGCTTCGATGTGATCCAGTACGGCCAGCTGGACTATGCGCCGGACCATTACCCGCTGTTCGCCGTGGTCAACCACGACTGGAACCCGGCGCTGCCGACCGCACTGATCACCGGTGGCGTGCATGGCTACGAGACCAGCGGCGTGCATGGCGCCCTGCAGTTCCTGGAACAGCAGGCTGAGCGTTACCTGGGCCGGCTGAACCTGATCGTGGCACCGTGCGTCAGCCCGTGGGGCTACGAACGCATCCAGCGCTGGAACCCGGATGCCATCGACCCCAACCGCAGCTTCCGTGACGGCGGCCAGATCGAGGAAGCGGCCGCGCTGATGGCCTGGGTGGCCGAGCGCAAACCGAACCTGCTGGTGCACCTGGACCTGCACGAGACCACCGACAGCGACCTGCACGAGTTCGATCCGGCGCGCTGCGCCCGCGACGGCAAGCCGTTCGAGCGCGACACCATTCCGGATGGCTTCTACGTGATCGGCAACAGCGAAGACCCGCAGGCCGAGTTCCAGAAGGCCCTGATCGCTGCGGTCGCGCCAGTCACCCATATCGCCCCGGCCGACGCCGAGGGCAACCTGGTCGGCTTGCCGCTGCAGTCACCGGGCGTGGCGTGGGGTGAGTCGCGGTCGATCGGCGCCTGCGCCGGCTTCACCGACGCGCGCTTTGCCACCACCACCGAGGTCTACCCGGACAGCCCGCGCACCAACCCGCAGGAGTGCAACGACGCCCAGGTGGCGGCGGTGTGTGCGGGTCTGGATTTCGCCCTGGCGGCGCAGTAACGCGCCACGTTCCGGGCAGCGACCGGCATCAACCGGCGCCGTTCTTTGGCTGGCGAGGTGGCCACAGCCGGCGAAGCCGACGCGCGGCAGCCGGCGAAGACATCCAGATCGGGCTGGTACACCGTGCTGTTGACCCCGAACAGGCCCAGCAGTGAGTGGAAGACATTGTCGTGGCTGTGCGCCCGGTGCAGGGCAATCCCGCGCAGGCAGGCCAGGTCCACGCCCGCGTTGCGGCTGAACTCCGGTGAGAACCACATCACCATCGGCACCTGGGTCTGCTCGCGCGGCGCGATGAAGTAAGGCGTGCCGTGAAGGTACATGCCACGTTCGCCGAGCGACTCGCCATGGTCTGACACATAGATCAGCGCGACATCACGCTGGTCCGAATAGCCCTGCAGCAGGTCGATGGTCCTGCCAAGCATGCGGTCGGTGTGGACCAGGGTGTTGTCATAGGTGTTGACCAGCGCCTCGTTGCTGCACTGCTGGATCTGGTTGCTGTCGCAGGTCGGACTGAATGCCCGCGACTGTGCCGGGTAGCGTTCGAAGTAGGTCGGGCCGTGGCTGCCAAGCTGGTGCAGCACGACCAGGGCGTCACCGTTCATGGCGTCAATGCGTGTACCGAGCTGATGCAGCAGCACCTCGTCATAGCAGGTGCCGTCGGCATTGACACATTGGCCGGCCACCTTCAGCGCGGGCATGTCCTCGGTCGGCACGCGTTCGCACACGCCTTTGCAGCCACCGTTGTTGTTGTTGCGCCAGAGCACGCTGATGCCCGTGCGCTGCAGGATGTCGAGCACGTTCTCCTCGGTCGCTGCGCGTACATCGTCATACTGGCGGCGGGTCATCTGCGAGAACATGCAAGGCACCGAGATCGCCGTTGCGGTTCCGCATGAGGAAACATCACTGAAGCTGATGACGCCTTCCTTGCGCGATAGCCGGGGATTGGTCGCGCGTGGGTAGCCGTTGAGCTGGAAGTTCTGTGATCGCGCGGTCTCGCCGACGACCATGACCACAAGCTTCGGACGCGGGCCCGGTACGCGCCGTGCGTCCATGCCGATCGGGCGCAAGGGTTGCTGGCGGGCGCTGTAGAGGCCTTTCAGATAACCGTGGGTATGGCGCACGACATTCAACGGCAGCACCTGGTCACGGAGATAGCGGTTGTTGCGCAGCAGCGAGGAGTAGTCCTTGTAGAACGCGAAGCCGATTGCCAGCAGTACCAGCAATGACGCCAGAGCGCTGGCCGGCCACACCAGCAGCGAACGTATCGAGCCGGCCCCGCTGGTGGTGCGCACCAGGGCGAGCCCGGCAGCAGGCAGCACGCCCAGCGCCAGCAGGGTCAACAGTAGTGGCAGCGACAGATAGGCGTTCAGTTCGGCCTGGTTGGTCTCGAACACGTTCTGCACCATGCTGCGATCGATCAGCACGTTGTAGTGCAGCATGAAGTAGCTGCAGGCGGCGCTGACGACAACGAGCAGCACCAGCAGCGGCCTGCGCAGGAATGGCAGTGCCAGCAGTGGCGTCAGCATCAGGTTGAACAGGCAGAACAGCACCACCGGCAGGCTGGCCAGGAACAGCACGCTGCGCACGCTGTTGAGGTCGACCAGCCCCCACAGCGTCTTCCAGAGGGCGATGTTTCCAATCGTGGTGAAGAACAGTGCGACGGCCCAGACCAGAACGATCGGATGGGGCCGTGGAAAACGGCGGCATTGACGCACGAGCAGGTTCCGTGGAGCGGGAGTGCGCGCAGTATCGAAACCGCTTTATCAGGAAGTTGTCAGGTTGGGCGGACTAGCCCAGCAGGATCACGCCCCACACCGCGCCCACCATCAACAGTGCGGTGGTCTGCGCGGCGCTGCCCATATCCTTGGCGTTCTTTGACAGGGGATGCTGTTCCAGGGAGATGCGATCAACCACCGCTTCGATCGCCGAGTTGAGCAGTTCCACCAGCAGGCTGATGAAGCAGACCGCAAGCACTATCGCGCGCTCGACCGCGCTGATGTCCAGTACGAACGCTGCAATGATCAACAGCGCGTGCAGAAGCAGCAGCTGGCGAAAGGCAGCCTCGCCGCGGAAGGTGGCGACGAAGCCATCACGCGAATGGATGAGGGTGTGGAAGATGCGGCTCAGGCCGGTCTTCCCATGCGGGTACTTGCCGCTGTCCTTGGGGTGCTGCATGCGGTTTCCGCCGTGAAGTGAGCAATCCCCAGCATGTGCACGCGTGCGTCAGGAAATCGTCAGAGGGGCCACTCCAGGCTGAACCGGCATCCCTGCTGCGATGAATGCACCGTCATCCTCCAACCCAGGTGCTCGACGATGCGCTGCACGATCGACAACCCCAGCCCCTCGCCGCTGTGCACGCTACCGGGCACGAAGCGCTGGAACAGCTGTGGATCGATACTGGAGGGCAGGCCGGGCCCCGTGTCGGCGACGATGAGTGCGGCGTCGTGGAGGGTGATCCGGACTTCGCCGCTTTCGGTGTACTGGCAGGCGTTGCGCAGAAGGTTCCAGATCACGCTGTGCGCAAGATCCGCGTTGGTGTGCAGCACGGTGTCATGCCGGGCATCAAACGCAACGATCACCGGCTTGCCGGAAAGCCAGGGCTGGCAGCGATCCATGCAGCATTCAACCAGCGCACGCAGGGCCACCTCGTTGCGTGGCACGGTGCTGGGGGCGCGAGAGAGCAGCAGCAGGCAGGTCAGCTGGCGCTGCATCTCCTGGGTGGTGCGCAGGATGCGCTCGGCACTGGGAACCAGGTGGCTGTCGGCCGGAAGCTGGCAGGCCAGCGTCTCGGCAGCACCACCGATGATGGCCAGGGGCGTGCGCAGCTCGTGGCTGGCATCGCCGCTGAAGCACTGTTCGCGATGCAGGAACCGTTCGAGCTCGTCACTATGGCGGGCAAAGGCGCGCGCGAGCACGCCGATCTCATCGCGTGCGTCCTGGTAGGGAAAGGGCTTGTGGCCGTCCTGCACCGCATCGGCCAATCGTGTGATGGGCGCGATGACGTGGGTCGCGACCTTGCGACCGATCAGGAAGGCGCCAAGCACGCAGATCGAAATGACCAGTGCCGCAAAGGCATTGATCAGGTATTCCAGATAGCCATAGGGGGCTGCGTCCTGCAGTAGGTAGTAACGTTGGCCGGCACTGTCGAACACGCGCAGGTGCCACTCGTTGGGTGCTGCTTCGCCGTGATATCCCGGGCCATATTGGCGCAGCACGACAGGCACGTCCTGGGCATCGAACAGTGCGCTGCCGGAGGGCAGGTCGGGACGCCGACCACGGGCGAGTTCGTCCTGCAGGCGGCGTACTTCATTGTCCTGGGTCCGCGCGACGACAGCGGCCCGGACCTGGTCGTAGTCCACCTGTTCGGCCAGTACGATGAAGCCCATGGCACCGGCCATCAACAGCACGAACGAGATCGTGATGCGGGTGCGCAGGCTCAGGCGGCGGTAGAGGGAGGCACGGGTCACGCCTGCATGCGCCAGCCGACGCTGTGCACCGTGGTGATCAGCGCGGTGTCGAAGCTGCGGTCCACCTGCAGGCGCAGCTCATGGATGTGGGTTCGCAGCGCGCCGCTGTCCGGTGGCTCGTCGCCCCAGACCAGGTACTCCATTTCCTGCTTGCGCACCACGGCCGGCGCCGCACGCACCAGGCACATCAGCAACTTGTGCGACGTGGGCGTCAGCGCAATGCAGCGGCCTTGCCGCCAGGCTTGTGGCGAGCGCGTGTCCACCTGCAGGTCCTTCCACGCCAGCACGCTCTGGACCTGGCGACCCTGCGCCCGTCGTACCAGGGCCTTGATCCGCGCATCCAGTTCCGTCAGCGAGAACGGTTTGACCAGATAGTCATCCGCGCCCAGGGCCAGGCCCTGCACGCGGTCTTCGACCGGATCGCGCGCGGTCAGCATCAGGATCGGCACCGGGTTCTGGAACTCCTGGCGCAGCTTCTGGCACAGCGTCATGCCGTCCAGCCGCGGCAGCATCAGGTCCAGCAGGATGGCGTCGTAGTCGTCTTGCGTGGCCCGGCGCAGTCCGCTGGCGCCGTCGCGGGCGTCGTCCAGGACGTAGCCCAGCGGTTCAAAGAAGGCATACAGGTTGGCCACCAGCTCGGGGTTGTCTTCGATGATCAGCAGGCGGGTCATGGCATGCGTCCTTGCGCGTGGCCGAACTCTGCCCGATCGCTGGCCGAATGCCAATGCCCTTGCTGAATGGATCGCGGCCTGGGTTCGGCCCCATCAAGCGACGTTCAATCGGCCGGGCTGCGTGAATCGCGGACCGAGTAGATCACCGAGAAGATCTTCCAGCCCTGTTCGGTGCGGATCAGCTGCCACATTTCCTTGCCCCAGTTGGTCTTCACCCCATCGTCGTGGAAGCTGTAGTCAAACGAGACCGAAGCCACATCACCATCCGTCTCGATCTTCGTGTTGGAGAACTTCTCTTCCTTCGGCTTCGGCGAGGCCACCGCCCCGTCGATCAGCGCGATGAAGTTGTTTGCAGGAATCTGCCGTGCCTTGATTGCATCGGGCTTGGCCTTGCGGATGTCCTGCAGGCGCACGTCCTCGGAAACGAACTGCCAGCCGATGTCTTCTGGTTTGTCCGAGAAGAACAGGCCCATGTAGGTCGGCTTGTCCTTGTTGATCAGCGAGGTGCGGAACGCTTCGACCACCTGTTCGATCGCCTTGACGTCGGCGGGGGCATTCTGCGTGGCGTAGGCCGGCAGCCACGCCGGAAGCAACAGGGCGAGGGCGACGAAGCGTGCGCGTGCGTTGGGCATCATGGTGTCCTGAAGAGGAGTGAAGTGGCGCGGGCGCATCACCGCGCGTAGGTTCGCCAGAAGAGCACGTGGTCTTCGGCCCTGTTGATGGCCACGAAGACTGATTTTCCGGATTCGGGCGCGCAGCGAAAGACGCGGTACGACGACTTGAGCGTCCCGTCGCCCGGCCACCAGTATCGATCGAACGCAACAGGATCGCTGTTACTGAATGTCGTTGCCTGGCAATCCGCAGGCAGCTGCAGTAGTACCGCAGGGGGCTTGGTGAAGGCCAGCGCGCTGGTGTTCGAGTCGAGGTCGTGCACCTCGCGCAGGTCGGTCGCCTCGTGGGGCACCCAGCCGGGAATCCATCCCTTGTTCACCATGTCGGAGTCAAGCGCCTCGCGCAGAGTGTCGAACGAACTGTCCATCACCAGGCCGCAGGCGCATAGCACCGTGCAGGCCGCCAATGGAAAGGCAGATCGCAACTTGATCCAGGTGGTGGGTGGAAACATGGTTCCTGTTGCCCCGAGGAATGCCGTCCGACTATCGGGTCAGTGCGTCGAACAGGCGATTGCGGTCCGCATCGCTCATCGACCAGCTCTGCCCGAGCGGGGCCATGCGCACGGATTCGGTCTGGCCGCATGCCCGGTACTGCCAGGTTTCCGAGCCATCGGGCTGGGCGGCCACGTCGATGCCGTCCAGGCGCGCGCACTGCAGCCGGGCCAGCACCATCGGTGCAAAGTGCAGCATGTAGTGCTGCACCCGGTCGGCCGGCATTGCCGTGCCGGAAGGCAGCGGGTGGGCCGGGCCGTACTCGGCGAGGAGGCCAACGCAGGTCGCTGCGGCGGACAAGGTATTGCGGCCGAAGGCGCGGGAGGCATCCCGCTCCACGCTCTTTCCCAGAATCTTGCCTTCCTTGCTGCTGGCATAGGCCTCGGCGGCCTGCAGTTGCGCGGCGTCGAGTGTCGACAGCCAGTGCTTGCGGCCCTCCTGCAACTGCAGTTCCAGGCCGGGCAGGCTCTTCTGGCAGCGCGCGGCGATCGCCTGTGTCTGCACGAAATCCTGCCCACGATCACCCGGTGGTGCGGCCGCTGTTGCCGCCGCTGGGGCAACAGCCAGGGCCATGCAGGCGATCACCAGATTCCGTCCCATTCCATTGCGCATCCTGCACCCCATGGAGAGTTTGACGGCGCACGCTAGCACGGATGCCGGGCGCCGCAACAGACCCGCTTGTCGAGGTTTGACGTTGAAGAAGGTCTGCGCGGATGATGCGCGGGCGCGCGGCGCAGGAGGGGATCTGTCAATGAGGACACTGATGTGGGGGTTTGCCGGCCTGTTCGTGGCGTACGTTGCCAGTTGCTCGGCGATCTCAGCGTGGCATTCCCACGCGCTTGCCTCGGTCCCGGTCGGGGCGAGCAGGGCCGAGGTACTGCGGGCGCTGGGGCACCCTGACGTGGTGGAGCACGCCGGTGTTCCCTTTGCGCGCTATGCGAGCAGTGGATGCAGTGGTCGCTGTGCGCAGCGATGGTGGTATGAGAACCGGCTGGGCCTGGATACCGAAGCCTGGTCGGTAGAGCTGGATGCTTCCGATCGCGTGCTCGCAACGTCGCGCTGGACATCACCGTAGAAGACCGCGACGAGCGCATGCGCATCCACCGTCCTTTCATATTTATCGCAAGCCTGGCCCTGATGGCGTGGTGCACGTTGATGGGCATACTGGTGCTCATCTATGGCTTCGACGAGCAGGGCCTGCGGTGCGGCAGGCTGTGCTCACTGGAGGTCTCCATCCGCCTGCTCTTTGGTGATCGGGGATTCGAAATACTGGTGGCGATGGGGTTATTTGCCACAGCGCTGATGTGCGGGCGTACCGCACTGCGGGAGGGCATGCATGCCGGGCGGCCACGGAGGCAGGCGGGGCGCCGTGGGCGCAAACACCGCCGACCGGGGCGACCCCGGTCGTAAGGTGTCTGCACCGAGGTAAATCGCTCAGTGTGGGACGCTGCAGGTCGCTTCAGCGATGCAGCGCGTCAATGATCAACCCGGTGGCGATCTCCACCAGCAGGTACTCGCTATCGGACTGGCGCACCCAACGCCGGTCGCGGCCCGGCTCGCGCAGGTCATAGCGCGCGTAGTCGTCCACCCAGTAGCGGCGGTCCACTTCGGCCCACGGCAGGCGCTCGCCACGTCGCCAGGCCTTCTTCTGCCAGCCCGGCGGCGGCGCGTCGCGGTGGTGCGGGCCGCCTGCGTGCGGCGGCGGGCCGTTGCCTCGGGCGTGGTGCGGCGGATCGGCGAAGGCGGGGGCCGCGGCCAACGCGGTGGCTGCGCTCAATGCGATGGCAAGCAAACGTGTGGTCTTCATGGGGATGCCTCCGTCATGGCCGCAGCATGCGGCGCTGTGGCGGGAATATAGGGCAATCCATGTGAATGAATGCGGGTGTAGGCGGTAATTTCCTGAACAGACGGCGCGGCCTGCAGTCGTTGCCAGACAACGGGTCATTGGACCCCGCCCGGGACCGAATCCGTTGCAGCCCAGCCTCCGCCCAACGACACGAAAAGATCCATCTGCCGGTCAATGCGTTCCGCGCGCGAGGCGGCCAATGCGGACTCCGCATCTGCCAGCTCCGCCTGGGCCGAAAGCACGTCTAGAAAATCGATCCTGCCGAAGCGGTAGAGGTGCTGTGCCTGTTCGGTGGCCCGGGCTGCGTCCCGACGCGCGTGCGCCAGGCTGCGCTCGCGTTCAAGCTCCTGCGTGCAGGCAGAAAGCGCGGTCTCGGTCTGGCGCAGTGCCTTCAGCACGACTCCGTCAAAGGAAGCGAGAGCGGTCTCCGCATTGGCACCGGCCGCCGCGATGCGGGCCTTGGCTACGCGGCGGTTGGGCCAGTGCCATGACAGCACGGGACCGATGCTCGCACCGAAGCCGTCGGCCGACAGCAGATGCGCCGGTGTGCCGGCCACGCCCGAGGAGGCGCCCAGGGTGATCTGCGGATAGAGACCCGCCGTCTCGACACCGATCATTGCAGTCGCGGCGGCCAGGCTGCGTTCGGCTGCGCGTACGTCAGGGCGCCGCTGGAGCAGCTGCCAGCCGTCACCGATCGGCAATGCTTGCTGCAGCTCAGGGGGCTGTGGGCACCCTTCTGCTTCCCTGGGATAGTCTGCCGGGACTTTGCCCATCAGTGCGGCCAGTTCGAACAGTGAGGCCTGCCGTTCCGCCAGCAAGTGCGGTATCGCCGCCGCGCTGCGATTGACGGCTGCACCGGCACGGCTGACATCGAAGTCCGTTCCGCGCCCGCCGGCAGCAAGGCGTCGGGTTGCCTCCAGCGTGGCGCGCTGTATCGCCAGCACCTGCCGGGTTGCGGCGAGCGTGTGATTGCTGGCGCACACCTGGAGATAGGCACGGGTGACGGCAGCAGCGACGACCACGCGGACCTGGTCGCGTGCCGCAGCGACAGCCTCCGCGTCCGCGTTGGCGGCTTCGATGCCGCGGCGGATGCCACCTGCGAGATCCAGCGGATAGGAGAGGTGGAGGCCCAGCGCGTACGACTGCGGCGCGGCCGACGCCTGGGTGTAGCCACCGGTATGGGTGAGGGTGCCCGATGCATCCACGTCCCCTTGCACGGCACCGCGCGCGCGGTACTCCAGCACGGTCGCGCTGGCGCGCCGGAGGTTGGCATCGGCGGCGCGCAGGTCGGTATTGGCCGCCAGAGCATCGCGTACGTAGGCGTCAAGCTGGGGGTCGCCATACAGTTGCCACCATCGATCCGGTGGCGCGTCGTGGCTGAACGATGCCTCCTGGCCCGAGACGAACGCCCGCGCCGCCCGTGGGGAGGCTGCGACAGCGCTCGCCGGCAGGTGATAGTCGGGGCCGGACACGCAGGCCGTCATCGGCAGCAGCAGGGCAAACAACCCACAACGTACTGTCCGCACGCTCACTTGCAGGCTCCCGCTGCCGAGGGCGTGATGGTCACATTTGCGGTGCGACCCACGATCAGGCGCGTATCCAGCGGCGCATCATCGATACGGATGCGTACCGGGATGCGCTGTGCCAGCCTCACCCAGGTATAGGTCGGCGCCACGGCTGGCAGCAGGTTGTGCGTGCTTGAGCGCTGATCGTCGGCAATGCCGGCGGCGATGCTGTCAACGTGTCCGCGGACATCGCGGGTGTCGCCCATCAGCCGCGCCACCGCGGCATCGCCCTCGGTGATGCAGGCCAGTTTGGTTTCCTCGAAGTAGCCCTCGATACGCAGGCTGCGGGTGTCGATCAGCGCCAGTGCCTGCGCACCGGGTTGCAGGTAGTCGCCCGCGTGCAGGTCCAGGTTGGTGACGATGCCGTCGGTACTCGCGCGCACCTCGGTGCGTTGCACGTTGAGCTGGGCGACGCGCTGTTCGGCCCGTGCCTGCGCCAGCGCTGCCAGCTCGGTATCGACCTTGGCGGCATTGCGTTCGCGGGTTTCCGAGGCGACAAGGTTGCCAAGTGCGTTGTCCCGCGTCGATTCGCGGCGGGCCAGCGCCAGCGTGGCGCGAGCGCTGCTGACCGCTGCGTCGGCCTTCTCAAGCGCGGCAGCGAAGCGCGGTTGATCCAGCACCAGCAGCAACTCTCCGGCGCTGACCCGCTGGTTGTCGTGCACCAGCACCTGGGTGACCAGCCCCCCCATGTCCGATGCAACGCGCACCACATCGGCGCGCACCCGCCCATCCCGCGTCCATGGGCGTATTTCGTAACGATTCCAGAGGGACAGTGCGGCGACGACAGCAATCGCGAATACAACCAGCGTAGCGCTCCAGCGCCCGATGACGGCAAGCAGGTGTTTCATTTCATTTCTCGAGCAGGGGCGGGAGCCGGATCATCAGCTCCGCCAGGATCACGAACAGGGACAGGCCCACCAAGGGCCGCGCGGCGAACAACCGGTACAGGCCGAGTCTGGCGAGCAGGCGTGAGGTCAGCATCGACAGCACCAGCGCGGCGGCGGCCACGGCGAGCAGGCCGGGAATGAGCACGCCATCAATGGAAAGATCAGAAAGCATGAGGTCAGTGCCGATGGGTGAGCGGGGAGGCCAGCAGGTCGCGGCGCAACCCGCAGAGGAGGTGCGACAGATGCTCACGATCAGCCCCGCTGCTGGCCGCAGCTGCCTCGCGCAAGCGGTCCAGCAGTTCCAGAAGATGGATGTCGACACTGCGTGGCGCGTGAGTGCGCATCCTGAAATGTGCGGCGATGCGCTCGACCAGCGCGGCGTGAAGCGACTGGGTGCGCGGATCGCCCAGGCGCCTGCCCAGTGCGCGGAGTTGGCTGGATGCACGTGCCGCACGAACGTCCGCAAACAATGCCCGCAGGTCGTGCGCGGCGCTGGAACGGCCCTGCAACCTGGGAGCGAGCAGCCCGATTCGATCCAGCATGCGGCTGAGCCAGGCGCGGGTCACATCACCTTGACCGGCGGCGTGTCGTGCGATGTCCCGACGGATGGAACCCTCCAACCGTGTGCGGTTGCGGCCCGCATTGGCGGTCTGGAACAGCTGCATGCTGCACAGTGCCATTGCCGTACCGACGCACAGCGCAACGCTGTTGTTGAGTGCGCCGACGATGTTGACCGTATTGGTCGCACCCAGGCCTGCGATGAGCGGAAACGTCAGCACCACGCCCAGCGCAGCCATAATGAAGGGCGGCCGGGCCAGGAACGATCCGCACAGCAGCAGCACCGGCGCCAGCGCGGCCATCAGGCCGACGAAATCGGACAGCGCGGGGAAGATCAGCAGACCGTAGAGCAGGCCGACGGCAACGCCGATGCACGATCCCACCAGATAGCGCATGACATGCGGCGCAGGCGCTTCGATCGTGCCGAACAGAACGCACGCCGTGCCGATGATGGACACCGCCGTGGCGCCGTCCGACCAGCCGGTAACGATCCACAGCACGCAGCTCAGCAGGATGCCTACGAACGCCCCCAGTGCGCTGCGCGCGGCGTTCCTGTGATCCCGGTGAATCACTGCGCCCTGCACATTCCGCGCAAGACGGTCAGGCACATGCAGGCGCCAGTCGGGGCGGGCAGTGTGCAGTTGTGCCTGCAGCACGCGGCAGTCGGCGTGGGCGAGGTCGAGCTCGGCCTGTTGCGCGGCGAGGCTGGCCTGCAGCAGATCGCGCCAGCCGCTTGCATCCATTGTGCCGGCCTGCGGTGAACGCAGCCGAGCGATGGAATCTTCCACCGCGCTGGACAGCATCAGTACGTCCAGCATCCGGTCATGCAGGGCACGCAGGATCTGCACCTGGGCCACGCCGTGGGCGCTGTCGAAGGGCAGGTGGATCGACAGCACATGCAGCTCGAGCAGGTCGGCGGCCACTTTCGAGCGGTCCGTCGCCAGCACCGTGTCCGATGCACTGGCGCGCATGTCGCGTGTCCATCGTTCCGCATCTTCCAGCACGGCAGCAACCCGTGCGTGCACGCGCATCGAAACCCGGCGCGGCAGCACCAACCCATGTACCAGCGTGGCGGCCAGGATGCCGATGGCGATTTCCTGCACCCGCGTGATGGCAATGGTGAACACCTCTCCCGGCACCATCACCGCAGGAAACCCGATCAGGCTGGTGGTATAGCCGGCCAGCAGGAACGCGTACGCACGTGGCGTGCGGTCGAGCATCGCCAGGTACAGGCACAGCGCCATCCAGGTGGCGAGCGCGGCGCTCAGCACCAAGGGCGCATTGGCGAAGCGTGGCACCAGCGCGACGGTGGCGACGGCCCCGCCCACGGTACCGAGCAGGCGGAACAGGCCGCGGCTGAGCGTTGCCCCGGAAAGAGGCTGTGATACCAGATAGACCGTGCCGATCACCCAGAACGGGCGGTTCAGGCCGACCCTTAGAGAGACATAGAGCCCCAGCGACGCGGCGAGCAGGCATTTGAGCGAGAACAGCACCGCCTCCTGGTCGGTCCTGACGGCAGGGCTTTTAAACCGCGCAAATGCCTGGAGCAGGTGGGGGCGGAGCAGGGTGGGGGAGTGCATGCAGCTCATGCTAGTGACCGGCCGCACTGGCGAATTTCGCTACAATGACAATCAATCGCTAAAACCGGTCAAAGTGAGAATGGCTCGCATTTCGCTCCCCGGCTTTGACCTGGACCCGGACGAGACCGATCGCCCGGCGGTTGCCAGCCGCCTGCAGGTGGCCGAGCACGACGCGGAAATTCCGGTGCATGAGCATCGAAAGGGTCAGCTCATTCTTGCGCTGCATGGGGCGGTGACCTGCGAAGTGGCCAATGCGCTGTGGATCGTGCCGCCCCAGTGTGGCGTCTGGATTCCGGGCGGCATGCCGCACAGCAACCGCGCCACCGCCAACGCGCGCCTGTGCTACCTGTTCGTCGAGCCCGGCATCGTCGACCTGCCGGCGCAGTGCGTGACGCTGGCCATCTCGCCGATGCTGCGCGAGATGATCCTGCACCTGGCCGACGCGCCGCTGGACTATCCGCATGGCAGCCACACCGACCGGCTGGCGCGGGTGTTGCTGGACGAGCTGGTACAGATGCCGGCTGAGCATCTGTCGCTGCCGGTCAGCCATCACCCGAAGGTGCGTGCGCTGGCTGGGGCGCTGTCGGCGGATCCGGCAGACCGCAGCACCATCGGCCAGTGGGCCGTGCGCCTGGCCCTGGGCGAGCGCACGTTGACCCGCCTCATCGAACGGGAAACGGGACTGTCCTTCGGGCGCTGGCGGCAGCAACTGCACCTGCTCATCGCCATTCGGGAACTCGCCGCCGGTGCACCCGTACAACGCGTTTCCGAGACGCTGGGCTATGAGTCGGTGACGGCCTTCATCACGATGTTCAAGAAAGCGCTTGGCCTTTCCCCGGCGCGGTACTTTGCGGTGCGCCTGCGTGGGCAGTAGCCGGGGACAGCCCGGGAAGCGCCTGCCTGGAACAGCTACTTCGAGGTGCCGGAGACCGATTGAATCGCTGCCACCACCGCAGCGGGATCCTCGCGCTGGAGGGTGTGGCCGGTTGCCAGGTAGCGGTGCGAGCCGCGCGTGAACCCCGAGAAGAGCAGGGCGTGCTGCGCCTTCCAGAGCGCCTTGCCCGCTGCGGTTTCCTCGAAGAACAGCGGTTCGGCAGCCAGCTGGGTTGCAGTCAGCAGCGCTACCGGCACGTCCGGCATCGTGCGCGGGGTTTCCGCACCGGGTGCATCCAGCTGTTCGGTCAGCACGGCGTAGTCGGCGGCCATGGCTGGCGGCAGCATCGCCCGCAGCTGGGCATCATCTGCCTGCACGCGGGCACTGTCGGCCTGCTTGAACGCATGGCGCTGACCCATCGTGGCCGGGTCCACCAGCACCAGGCCCTGCAGGCGCTCCGGATGGCGGCGTGCAAACTCCGTAGCCAGCAGGCCGCCATAGGAGTGACCCACCAGCACAACGCGGCGACCGGGAGCGAGCGTATCGATCACGGCCGTGAGGTCGGCCAGATGCGCATCGATGCGCTTGGGGTGACCGTCGCTGCCGGACTTCCCGAGTCCCGCACGGGCGTAGGCGATGCTGTGGTAGTCGCGCCCCAGACCGGCAACCACCTCCTTCCAGGCCCCCGCGCCCTGCCCGAAACCGGATTCAAAGACCACGGTGATCGGGCCGGCCCCCATCTCTTCGGCCTGCAGTGTGTAAGCGCCTCGATCCACCTGGATTTCCCCTGCGTGCGCGGTGCCCACTGCGGCCATCATGGCGGCCAGCGCCCACAACGTCACTCGGCTGCTCTTCATTGCCATTCCCTTGGGCCGTGACGCGTGCCAGCCCTTCCGATGGGTCAGGTCTGCAGCGGAGTGCCACAGCCTGCCGACCTCGCGACAGGTCGTGCTGGTAATGTAGTGAGGTATAACACCTAATCCCCGTGCAGGAAGTCATGGGGACAGGGCGTAGCCTGCGGAATGGCGTTGGATGCCTGATTCTGTGATCGGTTACGCGGCTCCACACTTGAATGTGCAAGCGGCCTCGACGATAAAGGCGGCATGTGGCACTGCCGCATTCCGGACCAGGGACGATCCGAAGCATGGCGCGGGGCACAGCTCCGCGTTCTCGTTCCCGCCGGCGCTGTGTTCGTCCAGGAAGGAGAACAGGGATGTTGGAACGACTGAAGACCATTTCGTGTGCCGTGCTGGCGATCGTTGCCGTTGGCTGCATTGCGCCGGCTGTTGTACAGGCGCAGGAAAGCAAGATCACCTGGCGTATTTCGCAGCCCGGCGGCAATTCGACGCAGTACAAGACCCAGCAGCAGGCGGTGCAGGCGATCAAGAGCCTGCCCGCACCGAGTCCGTTCCCGCCGGAGTTCCAGTTCGGTTGGCAGTCTGTCGACAAGATCAAGTCGAAAGTCGTGGACTTGAACGGAAATACGTCGATCACCTACTGGATGGGGAAGGCACAACCCTCCGATCCAGACTGGACCTATCTGAGCACAGCGGAGTTTCCGACCGAAGAGGCGATGGTCGCGAGTTATCTCGCTGAAGTCCAGGCAAGTAACCCTGTGTGTCCGGGTGCTGCTGTTACACCACAGGGTGACTGGTTCTCCGGCGTGCCCGAAATGGAAGGCGTAGTCGAGTCCAGGTTCTATCAAATCACCGATATGATCGGGGAGAACACGGCCGAATCGCCCTGCGCTCCCTACGTGAGCCAGATGGCCTTCGGCCGCAAACGCCGGCTTGATTGCCCTGTTCCACTTACGCAGTGGTCCAACACACACAACGCCTGCGTGAACGAGGAGTTCGTTGTGACCATCACCTCCAAGTCGCAGAAGTGCGACAAGGATGGCGCTGGCACGAATTGTGAGTCGGAAGAACAGGGGGAGGCCGCGAACAAGGCGCCCTGCGACGGAGCCGTAGGCAACCCTTGCGACGTAAAAACAGGCGAGAAGTACGAAATCGCACAGGATTTCGATCTGGGCTGGATCGCACTGACGCGCTTCTATCACTCCGGTATTTCTACTTCATCCGGTGGCTTCGGCTATGGCTGGACCCATTCGCTGGGCGCCCACCTGGCACTGGATGGTGTTGACAGTGTTGGCATCATTGAAAGCACCGGTTTCCAGCGGGCGTTCAAGAAGATCGGCCAGGCCTATGAGGCGGACGACGACAGTGGTGACCGTCTGGTCCAGAACGGCAACTGGACACTGTATTCGGCGGGTTCCATCTCGACCTTCGGCGCGGACGGGCGTCTGACCGCCAAGCGCTTCCCGGATGGCACGTCGCTGACCTACATCTACGATGACAGCGACCGCCTTGCGGCCGTCACCCACAGCAGTGGCCGCACACTGGAGTTCGTCTACCAGTCCAACGACTATGAGGCGCTGATCAGTTCGGTGCTGGTCGAAGGCATTGCGCTCGCCACTTATACCTACACGCCGCAGAACCAGGTCGCCACGGTGACCTATGCGGGTGGCGGTGTGCGTACGTATCACTACGAGAACCAGGCTTTCCCCCAGCACCTGACCGGCATCACCGCCGAGGACGGTCGCCGCTACAGCACCTTTACCTACGATTCCATCGGCCGTGTGATCTCCAGTCAGCATGCCGGCGGTGCCGATGGTGTGACATTGGCCTACAGCCCCAACGGCGGTGCAGTCGTGACCGACGCGCTTGGGCGGCAGACCGACTACACCCTGACACCCGGCGGCGGCACCGCGCCGTCGCGCAAGGTAACCGGCCTGAGTGATTCGCAGGGAACCGTCAGCCGGACCTACTACGACCAGAGTGTCGACTTCCGCCGGCGCCTGGATACCTACACCGATCGCCGCGGCATCCAGACCAAGCACACCTATGCGCAGGGCACCGATCCGGTGAGCGGTCGTGCCGTCAGCATCCATACCGTGACCGAAGCGGTCGGCCTGCCCGAACAGCGGGTGGTGACCACCGCGCGCGACGTCGAAACCAATGCGGTACTGACCACCCGCATCGGCAATCGTGAAACCCGAACGTCCTTCAATACCCGGCGTCAGCCGACAACCAACACGGTGACCGACACCGCTTCCGGTCAGACGCGCATCACCAGCTACACGTACTGCGAAGCCGCTGATGTGGCAGCGGCAGGCAGCTGCCCGGTGGAGGGGCTGCTGAAGAGTGTGGATGGCCCGCGCACGGATGTGGCCGATGACGTTAGCTATGCCTATTACTCGGCGGATGATGCAGGGTGCGCGACCGGAGGTGCCTGCACCTATCGCAAGGGCGACCTGCGCAGCGTGACCAATGCGCTGGGCCAGACGGTCGAGACCTCGGCCTACGACGCGTTCGGGCGGCCGTTGTCGGTCAAGGACGCCAACGGCGTGGTGACTGATTACACCTACCATCCCCGCGGCTGGCCGACCTCCATCACCGTGCGCGGCGCGACCACTGCCGAGAATCGGGTCACCCAGATCAGCTACTGGCCGACCGGCCAGGTGCAACAGATCACCGAGCCCGACGGCAGCAGCGTTTCCTATGTCTACGATGCGGCGCTGCGCTTGACCGATATCGAGGACAACGCGGGCAACACGATTCACTACACGCTGGACAATGCCGGCAATCGCCTCAAGGAAGAGACGCTCGATGCAGGCGGTACCCTGCGCCGTACCCTGGCACGGACGTTCAACACGCTCGGTCAGCTGACCGCGCTGAAGGGCGCCGGCAATCATGCTACCGGCTTTGCCTACGATGCCAACGGCAACCCCCAAACGATCACCGACGCCCTGCAGCGCGTGACCAGCCAGCAGTACGACCCGCTCAACCGATTGGCGCAGACCCTGCAGGATGCCGGCGGCGTGGCGGCGGAGATCCGCAGCCAGTACAACGCGCTGGACCAGGTCACCCAGGTCACCGACCCGAAGGGCCTGCATACCACCTACGCCTATAACGGTTTCGGTGATATGACCGGGCAAGTCAGCCCGGACAGTGGCGCCAGCAGCTTCACCGTGGACGCCGCCGGCAATCGCAAGACGGCTACCGATGCGCGTGGCGTCACCGCCACCTATCACTACGATGCACTCAACCGCCTGATCGGTATCGCCTACCCGGACCCCAATCTGGACGTGGGCTACAGCTACGACGTGGCACCTGCCGCGTGTACCGCCGACGAGCGCTTTGCCAAGGGGCGCGTGGGGCAGGTGTTGCACGCCAATGGCAGCACCCAGTACTGCCATGACCGCTTTGGCCAGGTCACCCGCAAGGTGCAGACCGTCAATGGTGTCGCCAGCACGCTGCGCTACGCCTACAGCAAGTCGGGTCGCCTGACGGCGTTGACCTACCCCGACGGCAGCGTGGCCGACTACGTGCGCGATACCCAGGGCCGCATCAGCCAGATCGGCCTGACCCGCCCCGGCCAGGTACGGCAGATCGTGGTGAACAACGTGACCTATGCGGCCTTCGGCCCGGCGACCGGCTGGACCTACGGCAACGGCCGCCAGCTGCAGCGTCCGTTGGATCTGGATTACCGCCCGCAGGCGGTACATGACTCGGCCGCAGGTGGCCTGTCGCTGGGCTATGGCTACGACCCGGTCGGTTCGATCACCGAGCTGAAGAACGGCGCAGGTCCGACGGTGCTGGCCAAGTACGCCTACGACACGCTGGGCCGCCTGACCCAGACCCAAGACGGCGCGACCGGCACGCCGATTGAAACCTATGCGTATGACGCCACCGGCAATCGCACCGCGCTGACCACCTCGGCAGGCACCGCCAGCTACAGCTATCCCGCAACCAGCCACCGGCTGACCGCCGTGGACGGCGAAGCGCGCACCCATGACGCAGCGGGCAATACCACCAGCATCGGCAGCAAGACCTTCACCTACAGCGATGCCAACCGCCTGAACGCGGTGAAGCAGGGCGATGCCGTGCTGGAAAGCTACGGTTACAACCATCGCGGCGAGCGCGTGCTGCGTACTCCAGCCGGTGGCGCAGCTCAGATCACGCTGTACGATGAGGCCGGGCAGTGGCTGGGCAACTACTCGGCCACGGGGCAGGCGCAACAGCAGGCCATCTGGCTGGATAACTACCCGGTGGCGCTGATCAACGTGCCGGCTACCGGCGTGCCGGAACTGGCCTACGTGCAGCCGGATCATCTGGGCACACCGCGCGTGGTGATTGATCCGGTGAGTGATGTCGCGATCTGGGAGTGGAACAACAGGAGCGAGGTGTTCGGTAACCAGATTCCGAGTGCTGATCCGGATGGCGATGGTGTGGCGTTCGAGCTGGCACTGCGTTTCCCGGGCCAGCAGGCGACGGATGTGAGTGGGTTGTTCTATAACTACCAGCGTGAATACGACCCGGCGGTGGGGCGGTACTCGCAGAGTGATCCGATTGGGCTCGCAGCGGGGCCAAACACCTTTGGCTACGTGATGGGAAATCCGATGAGTTGGATTGACCCTGAGGGCTTGGAAGTACTTGTATGTTGTCAGCCGGCCTTTGGAGTATCCAACAATCCAATTGATCACCAGTGGATTCGTACGGATACAGTTGAGGCAGGCATGGGTGGCACTCGTGGAAACGTACCTGGTAACGACAGTGGAGACATGCCAGGCGATCCCGTGCAGGTGACCAACCATGTCGGTCGTAGCAATGAGCCTGGAGCATCATGCAAAGTGGTTAAAAATGTCGACGAAGCAAGAGTCAATTCCCAGCTTCAGATAGGGAGATCACTTGGTAGGTGGGGGCCTACGAACCATTGCCAATCATTTGTAGCCAAGACACTTTGGAATGCTAGTACAGTCGAACTGCAGCAAGAGCAGAACAAGCGATTGCTCAACTCGAAGGTTCCTGGGCTGAGGTAGGTATGAAGAGATACATGACATGCGTCCTGCTGGCGTTGCTTTCTTCGGCATGTGCGGATCAGAAGCAGGGCGCAACGACGAATTCGTTCGACGATGAGCGGATAGAATGTGTTGAGCCCGCTCGACTGAAGATCGAGCCGTGGGGAAAAGCGGGCTCTTTGAAGGGGTGCGAGATTGCTGATGGTCCATTTGTCGCCGCAGATGATGGGTATATTCGTATGCGTGGACAGTTTAAGAATGGGCATAAGGCCGGTGTGTGGCGATGGTACGACCGAAGTGGAAATGTCACTAAAGAAGTCAATTACTCACAGTAGTCTTTGCGGGGGAGGCTGGATGCAGTGTCCTGAAGGACATTCCGTGCCCAGATTCCTCACCCCCGACGAGGTCTCCCTCATCCACAGGCTGCTGCCCGAGACGACCGAGGTGTCCGAACGGTTGTTGAAGGATCTGGCGCTCGCCCAGGTGGAGGACGTGGAGGTCGTCGGATTCGGGGGCGTGGTGTTCCTGTCCAGCACGACCCAGGTCTTCGGAAGTGACATTGCCACGGCGATGCTTGCCGATGCCGACGGCGTGCCGGTGAGAGTCACCCTGTGCCTGGACAATCACGATCAGCTCTTCGAACTGGAGCTGTGGAAGGTGGACTTCTCACCGATCATCGGCGTCAATCTGAGGAGCGCTTTCAGCGAGCACTGACGCCTGCTGAAAGCGATCCAAGCTGAAGGGCGTTACGCATGCCCTTCACCCTTCGGGCTGCAACCGCCCCACCCCCTGCGCGCAAAGCGACTGGCAAGCCATGACCAATCCCTCCATCATCCGGTCGCCCAGGTACTGCCCGGGTTCGCCGTTCTGCCGGGTGCGTTCCGCCGCCAACCGCATTTCCAGCACCACCCGCAATCCATTCAACGCACAATCGGCATCGGCATCGGCATCGGCATCGGCATCGGCATCGGCGCGGCGCGGCGAGAGCTTGGCAGCGAGCAGGCAGTTAAGCCGTCCGATGGTGATTGGCCCTTCGTCGATGGGCCTGCCGAACGGCTCAGCTCATCATTGACTCGCTTCAGTGGCCATACGGATTTCCTGAAGCGTCTTGAACCGGGGCATGGTGCGACTCTCTGGCCTGCTGCTGCCATCGGGATAGTAAAAGATGGTCTTGTTGCCTTCGCGCTTTACTTTGGGGCTCACTGAGTGAGTCAGGAATCCGGGATGATAGGCGGGTTCGAAGTGGATGACGCGCGCGTCAAGCGCGCGATATCTTATGAATGTGGGCTCGTCCGTGGTCAGGGTGATGATCTTTCGATGTCCGCCGATGAAATGTTCACTCAGCCACGGATAGTAGTCACGCTTTATTGACATGACACCGTCAGTGCTGACGTTGGGTTCGGCGTTGGGGGCACCATATGCGGAACGGACCTCGTCAAACATTACAACGACGTCGCCGCCCATGCCCTGAATCACATCACCTCCAAATCTGGATGGATCTCCGTGCTCGACTCCAAAGGTTACGTTGCTGAGTTTCCAGCGGCACGCGCCGCCGCCATCGACTGCCATTGAGGCCTTGTAAACATTTGTTCCTGGGCGGCGCACGGGTCGAATCTCCAGTGGCGCATAGTTGTCTCGTGTACGTTTTCCCCAGTCCAGCATGGACCGGTACGTTGTGGTGCATCTCGTCGAGCGGTACATCACCCGCATATCTCGGGCCACAAGTTCCTCGGGCACCGTGACGGTCACCTTGACCGTGCCTAACTCCGGCTTGGGTGAAAGTGCTTGATTCCGGGTAAGGTGACAGCCGCTTAGAAGCAGGAGGCCGAGGATCGCTGCTTGTTTCGGAAGGCTCATCTGCCGGAGTCGGGACATGCGGCCCCCTTCTGAATGCTGACGATGCCATCGGTGTCCTCTTTCAAACAGAATGTGGCTTCATAGATGGCGGTGGGAAAGTACCAAAGATTCGGAATGTTCCGGCTTGCTTGGAAATAGTAGATTGTGTTCAATTTCAATTGAAAATTTTCCCTATTGTCTTTTGGCCCATCCCGCTCGTAGCCGTCTGGTATTGAGCCGTATGCAATGCAATTGCCAGGCTTTAGCTTCATTGGCTTGGCATCGTCCTTCAGGCGGATGGCCCAGCTTTCGGATTCGAGCGTGTAGTACTCCAGCAGTAGCAGGTTGGCCACTGGGAACGAACCCTTCGCTTTTTCCGGTATGAAGATCGCGGGTGTGCCATCCACAAGCCTGATATCTGCCTCTTCTCTGATCAGCTGGAACGCGTGCGCCATGTCTGGGGCCACGCAGCAACCGGCGGCCACGAGCAACGCCAAGGTGCTTTTGAAATTCTGCATTGGTTTCTGATGCCTCCGTCTGCACAGCTCTGAAAGTGCGAGTGATTCAATTGCCCTGATCACCCTTGCCAGCATGGTCGTGTGGTCAGACGGAAGGGGGCGCGGCATTCTGGAGCGGCCGTCACAGGGCGAGTAAGGCGAAGGGCGTCGCATTTGTGCGGGCGAACGCCGGGGCGAAAAGGGGGCAAAGGCGACATCGATAGAGGCTACTGCTCACCCACCTGCAAGCGCCCCACCGCCTGCGCGCACAACGACTGGCAGGCCATGACCAACCCCTCCATCACCCGGTCGCCCACGTACTCTTCCGGCTCGCCGTTCTGCCGGGTGCGTTCCGCCGCCAGCAGCATTTCCAGCACCACCCGCAACCCGTTCAACGCGCAATCGGCATCGGCGAGGGCCAGGCAGCGGCCGGGCAGTTGATGCCGCTCCGGCCAGGGTTGTCCGTCGGCTGCTGCACCGGAGCCGATGCGGTTGAGGTTGGCAATGAAGGTGTTCCTGTCCACCGCAGGCGCAGTCTGTGGCGAGCCGTCGTCGCGGGCGGTGCTGCGGTAGGCGTGCAGATGCGGGAAGTCCGATTCGTTCATGGCAAGGCTCCGTGCAGGGCAATCGGTAGCCGCCACCCATAAAAGTGGCGGGCGGTACGTGGTTCGAATCCGGGTTGGTCCCAAGCCGGTGGGCGCGAACGCCCCCACGCACCGCCCGCCATAGCCGGCAGACGGATTGCCAGCCGGCGCCACGGAATGTGGACGCCGACTGGCAAGCGCAATCACTCAGGACCAACTCGGGATTCGAAACCCGGCCACCCTTTTCCGGTGGCACGCCATCTGAGCCCGTGGCGCTGTGCAATGCCAATCAGAAGAGTTGCAAACATCACTCGATTGGAGACGCTTTCGGCATTCTCCCACGCTGTTAAGCACCGCCAGCGCTAGCTGGCGCGGCGGTCCGCCCGCACCGTGCAATCTGCGACAGGTGTCGAGGTTGGGGGGCGTTAGGGAACAAGGGGGGGAGGGGCGATGACGACAGGCTCTGAAGGGAAGGGCCTGAGTCGAGCATGGCCCGCCTCTACAAGCGTCAAAGCGTGACGTGCGACTCGGGTTGACGTTCCCAGCCACCAAGCGCAGGCTTGTTCAGCACGTTTCCTAAACAGAAGGAGACTTATGACCGCGACCGCTTCGCTGCACCCCACCCCCGACACCCAGGGCCGTTCCCGCCTGTGGAGTGTGTTCTGGCTGCAGGGCGTCATTCCCAGCAACATTCTGTGGGCGGTAGCCCTCTGGGCGCTGGCTAACCAGCGCACCACGCTGCTGTTGGGGGTATTTGCCGTGCTGCTGCTCTATACCGGTTGGATCATCCCGGCGGTCTGGCGGGCGGCGCCCACCGCGCACAACCCCAACCTGGGCGTGGCGGCGCGCGGGCTGACCGTGGCCTGGGGGCTGAACACCGTGCTGGTGATCTTCTTCCTGACCCTGCAGCTGGTGGCTCAATAGAACTGAACGGGCTCGCCGCCACGGTCGAAGGCGGCGAAGCGGCCGATCTGACCGTCATGGATGGCGTTGACCATCAGCTTCAGCGGGCGCGCGGCTTCGTCGCTGTTGGGTGCGAAACCGCCTCTGCCATCCAGCGCCGCCACGAACACCAGGTCCCAGTCGATGCCGGTGGTGGTCGACTCGGCCGCCAGCGCCTGGAAGCTGGGCACCTCGGCCGGCAGCTTGTCCACGCACAACACCGGCGACAGGGTGCCGCCCTCGCGGCGGTCATGCCGGTCGCGCTGGTCACTGGTGGGCGATTCGGGCAGCTCGGCGCGCACGAATACGAACAGCAAGCGTTGCGGTTCAGCCTGCTCGCCGGCGGCATGCAGCAGTTGCTGGAAATCGTTCATCATCATGAGGGTTGTCACACGCCCGCTGCACGGAAAGCCGCATGCTGCCACAACGCCTGCCGCGCGGGGCCGAACACGATTGATTTAAGTCATGCCCATGGAACTGAAGGCCGCGTACTCTGGCAATCGTTCCAGCAGGCGAGGGTATCCGGGCCGTTCCGGGCACAGGCAAGACGGTGGAGCAACAAGGTGGACCAGCCATGAGCCAACTCACCGACGGTTTCGGACGCAGCTTTCCGTACCTGCGCCTGTCGTTGACCGAAGCCTGCAACTTCCGTTGCAGCTACTGCCTGCCCGACGGTTACCAGGCCGATGGCCGCCCGCGCTTCCTGCAGGTGGATGAAATCTCGCGCCTGGTGCGTGCGTTTGCCGCGCTGGGCATGAGCAAGATCCGCCTGACCGGCGGTGAGCCCAGCCTGCGCAAGGACCTGGACGAGATCATCGCCACGGTTGCGGCGGTGCCGGGCATCCGCAAGGTGGCCATCACCACCAACGGCACGCTGCTGCCGCGGCGCCTGCCGGGCTGGCACCGGGCTGGCCTGACCGCGCTGAACGTGAGCATGGACAGCCTGCAGCGCGAACGCTTCAAGACCATCACCGGGCATGACCGCCTGCCGGAGATCGAACAGGGCCTGGCCCTGGCGCAGGCGCTGGGCCTGCCGGCGATCAAGCTCAACGCGGTGCTGCTGCGTGGCCTGAACGACGACGAGTTGCCGCAGTGGATGGAGTACCTGCGTGACCGCCCCTTCAGCGTGCGCTTCATCGAACTGATGCGCACCGGCGACAACGAAGCCTATTTCCAGCGCCACCACCTGCGTGCCGACGTGGTGATCGAGCAGCTGCTGGCCGCTGGCTGGCACGAGCGTCCGCGCGTCGCCGATGCCGGGCCCGCGCGCGAGTTCGGCCACCCCGACCATCGCGGCAGCATCGGCATCATTGCCCCGTATTCGCGTGACTTCTGCAAGGGCTGCAACCGCCTGCGGGTGACCGCCAAGGGCGACCTGCGGCTGTGCCTGTTCGGCGAGTTCGGCGTACCGCTGCGCCCGCTGCTGCAGCGCGATGAGGACCACGACGCGCTGCTGGCACGCATCACCACACAGCTTGGCCTGAAAGCGGCCGGGCATGGACTGCACCAGGGCCAGACCGGGCTGACCCCGCACCTGGCCTCCATCGGAGGATGAGCAACACGATGAGTGGGGAATTGAACGCGGCCTTCCATATGGCCGATGTCCGTAACAAGCGCATCAGCCGCCGCCGTGCGGTGGCGGTGGGCGAGCTGCATGCCGGTCCAGTGGCCTATCCGCTGATCGTCGAGCGCCGCCTGCCCAAAGGCGATGCGCTGGTGATGGCCGAGATTGCCGGCCTGCAGGGCGCCAAGATGGCGTCGATGCTGATGCCGCTGTGCCATCCGCTGCCGCTGGAACTGGTGCAGGTGTTCTGCGCGCCGGTGCCGGAACGGCAGGCGATCCGCGTGTGGTGCGAGTGCGCCAGCGAGGCGCGCACCGGCGTCGAGATGGAGGCACTGGCCGGCGTCAACGCGGCGCTGCTGACCCTGTACGACCTGAGCAAGCCGGTGGAACCGGCCCTGCGCATCGAAGGCATCCGCCTGCTGTTCAAGGAAGGCGGCAAGCGCGGCGTCTGGCTGCACCCCGACGGTATGGACGATGCCGAGCGCACGCGTTTCAAGCCGCGTGCGCCGAAGGGACTGGAGGGCGCGGCCTGCGCGGTGATCACGCTGAGCGATCGCGCCAGCGAGGGCACCTATGACGATATCTCTGGCCCGACCCTGGTGACCGGCCTGAAAAAGCTGGGTGGTGAGGTCGTGGCCGCCGAGGTGTTGCCCGATGGCATCGAGCCATTGGCGGGCCGCCTGCAGGCCTTGGCCGCCGACGGTGTGCGCCTGTGCCTGTGCACCGGCGGTACCGGGCTGGGCCCGCGTGACCTGACCCCGGAGGCGCTGCGTTCCCTGGACGCGCGGCCGGTGCATGGCCTGGCGCAGATGGTGCGGGCACTGAGTGCACAGCACACGCCGATGGCCTGGCTGAGCCGCGCCGAGGTGGTGCAGCTGGGCAACATGCTGGTGTTCGCATTGCCCGGCAGCCCGAAGGCGGCGGCGCAGTGCCTGGACATCCTGGCGCCGGTACTGGGCCACGCCCTGGCGATGGTCGAGGGTGGTGGCCACTGATGATTGCCTACAGCGATGCCTTGCAGCACCTGCTGGACGCGGCCACGCCGCTGCCGACCGAGCGCCTGCCGCTGCATGAGGCCGGCGGCCGCACCCTGGCCAGTGACATCCACAGCGGGCAGTCGTTGCCGCCGTTCGACAATTCGGCAATGGACGGCTTCGCGCTGCGCGCCAACGGCGCGACGTTCGAGTCCGGTACCGAATTCGCGGTGCAGGGCTGGCAGGCAGCCGGCGATGCCGGCGCCGAAGGCGGCGAGGGTGCCTGGGAAATCATGACCGGTGCGCGCATGCCGTCCGGGCTGGACACAGTGGTACCGGTCGAGAACGTGGACATTCTCGCCAGCGAGGAGGGGCGCCCGACCCGCATCGCCCTGAAGGCATCGGTGAAGCCGGGCCAGCATGTGCGCCTGCGCGGCCAGGACGTGAGCGAAGGCGAGCGCGTGCTGCAGGCCGGGCAGGTGCTGGATATCAATGCGCGCACCCTCCTGCATGCCATCGGCGTGGGCCAGGTGGCGGTGGTGGCACGGCCGAAGGCGGCGGTGATCGCCACCGGCAAGGAGCTGGTGACCGAGGCGGCGCAGACGCTGGAGTCCGGGCAGATCCGTGACAGCAACCGGCCGTATCTGGTCGGCCGCCTGCAGGCCGCCGGTGCCGAGGTGGTCTGGCAGGGCACGGTGGGCGACGACGTGGCCGCGTTCAATGCGGTGCTGGATGAAGCGCTGGCCGCTGGCGCGCAGCTGCTGATCAGCACCGGCGCGGTGTCGGCCGGGCGCTACGATTTCGTTCCCGATGCGCTGCGCGGCCGTGGTGCGCGCATCGTGTTCCACAAGGTGGCGATCCGCCCGGGCAAGCCGCTGCTGTTCGCGGTGCTGCCCAATGGTGCGCTGTACTTCGGCCTGCCGGGCAACCCGGTCTCCGCTGCCGTGGGCCAGCGTTTCTTCGTCGAGCCGGTGCTGCGCCGCCTGCTGGGGCTGGCGCCGGAGCTCATGTTGCAGCTGCCGCTGCAGGCCGACGTGCGCAAGCCGCCGGGCCTGCGCTTCCACGCGCGTGCGCGGGTGGAAATGGACGGGCAGGGACGCCTGAGTGCGCGCGTGCTGGCCGGGCAGGAGTCGTTCCGTTTGATGTCCATGCTGCAGGCCAACGCCTGGGTGGTGCTGGAGGCCGAGGGAGACCTGGCCAGCGCTGGCACCTACGTGCGCGTGCAGGGCTGGGGTCACCACGAACCGGTGCAGCTGGTGAGCCAGGAGTCATGATGAAACAGGTGAATCTGCAGTTGTTCGGTGCGTTTTCCGATCTGGATGCCAGCCGCGAGATCGCCGTGGATGTGGCCGGTGGCACCGTGGCCGATCTGCGCCAGGCGCTGCGCGAGCTGCTGCCGCTGCGTTGGCCGGGTTTCCGTGCCGGCCTGCTGGACTACTCGGCGTTCGCCGACCAGCAACGCGTGCTGCGCGACCACGAGGCGCTGCCCGACGATGGCCGCGTGGCGATCCTGCCACCAGTGAGCGGGGGCTGAGCGATGAGCGAGAAGATCATCGCGAAGGTGGTGGACCGCGCGCAGGCGGCGATCGATCCAGCCGAGGGCATTGCTGCGGTCTCTGATCCGGGCTTCGGCGGCATCGACGTGTTCATCGGCAAGGTGCGCGACGTCAACATCGGCCGGCGGGTGACCGGGATCACCTACGACCTGTTCGAGCCGCTGGTGCTGAACGAGTTCAAGCGCCTGGCCGCCGAGGTCGAGGCGGCGTTCGGTCCGAAGCTGAAGCTGTATGTGGCCCACACCAAGGGCCGGTTGGGCATCGGCGATGTGGCGGTGGTGGTGGCCGCGGGCAGCCCGCACCGCGACGAAGCGTTCCGCGCCTGCCGGCAGTTGATCGAGGTGGTCAAGCACCAGTGCCCGATCTGGAAGCAGGAACATTACGAGGACGGCGACAGCGAGTGGAGCGAGGGGTGCAGCCTGTGCCATGCGGACAGCGAAGCTTCGCACTCCCATGACCATACGCATGACCACGGGCATTGACCGCGCCCTTCGGAGGGGCGCGGGACTCAGTAGATCCACGCCATGCGTGGATGAGGCCTTTCCCGTGCATCCGGCCGGCGCAGCCACGCATGGCGTGGCTCTAATGCGATGAGCATCAACGGCATCGTGCTGGCCGGTGGCCTGTCCACCCGGATGGGCCGCGACAAGGCGCTGCTGCCGTGGCAGGGGCGGACCCTGCTGGAACACATGCGGGGCCTGTTGATGCAGGCCGGCGCAGGCGAGGTCTGGGTCAGCGGAAACTACCCGGCGTTCGGCGGCGTACCGGACCGCGTGGCACGTTGTGGGCCGCTGGGCGGGCTCTACAGCGTGGCGATGCGCATGCCCGATGGCCCTGCCTGGGTGGTGCCGGTGGATACGCCGCTGCTGCCGCCGCGATTGCTGGAGCAATTGCGTGACGGCCATCGCGGTCCATGCACGATCTTTGCGGGCCACCCCCTGCCCATGCTGGTGGATATAGACGATGCTTGTCGCAATGTACTTGAATCGATGCTGGGTGACCCGGACGGCCCGCGCTCGCTGCAGGCTCTGCAGCGTCGTCTTGACGTGAATTCCGTGGCCCTGGCGCCGGTTGACGAGGCCGGGCTGGTCAACTGCAATACCCCCGAACAATGGGAGGATGTTGCGTCATGAAAGTGCAGTTGCAGGACCAATCGGTACGGCTTCGCCTGGACGAGGCCGAACTGGCGCGCCTGCTGGCAGGTGAATCGGTCGAGAACATCACCCGCTTCGGCGGTATCGAGGGCTGGGGCATGGCGGTGTCGCTGCATGGCGGTGATCAACCGGTGCTGCTCGACGGAGGCACCTTCTGCCGCCTGGTACTGCCGCGTCCGGCCGTCGAGGCATTGGCGGCACGGCTGCCGTGCCGGGATGGCCTGCCATTCGACATTGCCCTGGAAGATGGAAGCCAGCTTCAGCTGCAGTTCGATGTGGACGTGCGCGACAGCGTACGCCAGCGCGGGGTGACCCGCCGCAGCACCGCTTCATCGGTTTGACATTTGTCAGGGGCAGGGTGGAAACCGGCCGCTGATTGATCCAGATCAACCCCGTCGTTGTTGCTGCACGGCCTAATGGCTGCATGACGACGGGTCACAACTTGAAACGCAGTACCCACGTCCTTCCACAGCCTTGGAGCCATGTATGACCGTCGGTAGCGATCCTGTTGTCCGCAGCACTGCCAGTCCCGGTCGCGTCATCAGCGACTGGACGCCGGAGGACCCGGGCTATTGGGAGCGCACCGGCAAGCGGGTCGCCACCCGCAATCTGGTCATCTCGATCCCCTCGCTGCTGCTGGCCTTCTCGGTCTGGGTGCTGTTCTCGGCGGTGTCGATCAGCCTGCCGAAGATCGGCTTCAACTTCAGCACCGACCAGCTGTTCTGGCTGGTGGCGCTGCCCAGCCTGTCCGGCGCGACCCTGCGCATCTTCTATTCGTTCGTGATCCCGATCTTCGGCGGCCGCCGCTGGACCGCGCTGTCCACCGCATCGCTGCTAGCGCCGACGCTTTGGCTCGGCTATGCGGTGCAGGACCCGGCCACGCCGTACTGGGTGTTCGTGGCTATCGCGATCCTGTGTGGTTTCGGTGGCGCGAACTTCTCGTCGTCGATGTCGAACATCTCCTTCTTCTACCCCAAGCAGAAGCAGGGCCTGGCGCTGGGCCTGAACGCCGGCCTGGGCAACGTGGGCGTGTCGGTGGCGCAGGCGGTGATTCCGCTGGTCATCACCGTGGGCGTATTCGGTGCGCTGGGTGGTGCACCGCAGCCCGCGGTGGAGGGTGGGGCACCGCTGTTCCTGCAGAACGCCGGTTTCATCTGGGTGCCGGCCATCGCGCTGTGCGCCATCGCGGCCTGGTTCGGCATGAACGACCTGACCAGCGCCCGCTCGTCGTTCTCCGAGCAGGCGGTGATCTTCCGCCGCAAGCACAACTGGCTGATGTGCTGGTTGTACATCGGCACCTTCGGTTCCTACATCGGTTTCTCGGCCGGCTTCCCGATGCTGGTGAAGAGCCAGTTCCCGGACGTGAACCCGCTGGCCTATGCCTTCATCGGCCCGCTGCTGGGTGCACTGATGCGCTCGGTGGGTGGCAGCATGGCCGACCGCTGGGGTGGCGCACGCCTGACCTTCTGGGTGTTCGCACTGATGATCGCAGCCGTGTTCGGCGTGCTGCACTTCCTGCCCAGCGATGGCCAGGGCGGCAACTTCTACGGCTTCCTGCTCAGCTTCATGGCGCTGTTCGTGCTCAGTGGCATCGGCAACGGCACCACCTTCCGCATGATCCCGGTGATCTTCCGCACCCTGCATGAGCGCTGGTCGGCCAACGACAACGCCGAGGGCAAGGCCACGGCCGCACACCAGGCCAGCATCGAGTCGGCCGCGGTGGTCGGTTTCTCCGGTGCGATCGGTGCCTACGGCGGTTTCTTCATTCCCAAGAGCTACGGCTCGTCCATTACGTTGACCGGCAGCCCCGACATGGCGCTGTACGGGTTCGTTGTTTTCTATGTCACCTGCCTGGCCGTGACCTGGTGGTGGTACTACCGGCGCGGTGCCGAGACACCCTGCTGACGACATGAAAACGCACCGCAGCCAGATGACACACACAGCCACGATGCCGATGTCCGCAAAGGGAGATCCCCGATGAGTTATTTCCTCGATCGCTTGCAGTTCTTCAAGCGTGACCCCCAGACCTTTGCCGATGGCCATGGTTTTGCCAAGAGCGAGGGCCGCGACTGGGAAAACAGTTACCGCGCCCGCTGGCAGTACGACAAGATCGTACGATCCACCCATGGCGTGAACTGCACCGGCTCCTGCAGCTGGAAGATCTACGTCAAGAACGGCCTGGTCACCTGGGAAACCCAGCAGACCGACTACCCGCGCACGCGCCCGGACCTGCCCAACCATGAACCGCGTGGCTGCCCGCGTGGCGCCAGCTATTCCTGGTACCTGTACAGCGCCAACCGGCTGAAGTACCCGCTGATCCGCGGCACGCTGCTGCGCCTGTGGCGCGAAGCACGCAAGAGCAAGGCCCCGGTCGATGCCTGGGCCAGCATCGTGGAGGACAAGGAGAAGGCGCGTTCGTACAAGACCCGCCGCGGCATGGGTGGCTTCGTGCGCCTGCAGTGGGAAGAGGCCAACGAGATCATCGCCGCCTCCAACCTGTATACGGTGAAGCAGTACGGCCCGGACCGCGTGGTCGGGTTCTCGCCGATTCCGGCGATGTCGATGGTGTCCTACGCCGCCGGTGCGCGATATTTGTCGCTGCTGGGTGGCGCCTGCCTGTCCTTCTACGACTGGTACTGCGACCTGCCGCCGGCCTCGCCGCAGATCTGGGGCGAGCAGACCGACGTGCCCGAATCGGCCGACTGGTACAACAGTCGCTACATCATCGCCTGGGGCTCGAACGTGCCGCAGACGCGTACGCCTGATGCACATTTCTTCACCGAGGCGCGCTACAACGGCACCAAGACGGTGGCGATCTGCCCGGACTATTCCGAGCTGGCCAAGCTGACCGACCACTGGCTGCACCCCAAGCAGGGCACCGACGCGGCGCTGGCCTTTGCCTTCGGCCATGTGATCCTGCGCGAGTTCCATGTTGATTGGCCCTCGCAGTATTTCCAGGACTACTGCCGCCAGTACTCGGACATGCCGATGCTGGTGCGTCTGGAGCGTCGCGACGATGGCCGCCTGGTGGCGGGCCGCTTCCTGCGTGCCAGTGAGCTGGGCGGGCTGGGTGAAGCCAATAACCCGGACTGGAAGACCCTGGCCTACGACGAGAACAGCGGCCAGATCGTGGTGCCCAACGGCTCGATCGGTTTCCGCTGGGGCGAGAAGGGTCGTTGGAACATCGAAGAGAAGGCCAGCAACGGCGCCGACACACGCCTGCGCCTGAGCTTGTCCGACGCCAACGACGGCATCGAGGCGGTGAGCTTCCCGTACTTCGGTGGCATTGAAAGCGACGGCTGGACCGCTGCACCGGCCGAAGAAGTACTGGACCGCAACATTCCGGTGCGCCGGCTGGCCACGGCCGATGGCGGCGAGACGCTGGTGGCCACGGTCTACGACCTGCTGCTGGCCCAGTATGGCGTTGACCGTGGCTTTGGCGGCGGCAACGTGGCATCGAGCTTCGATGACATGGTGCCGGGCACGCCGGCGTGGCAGGAGCGCATCACCGGCGTGTCGCGCGCCGAGGTGATCGAGATCGCGCGAGAGTTCGCGCGTACCGCCGACAAGACCCACGGCCGATCAATGATCATCGTCGGCGCGGGCATGAACCACTGGTTCCACAACGACATGAACTACCGCGGCCTGATCAACATGCTGATCATGTGCGGCTGCGTGGGCCAGACCGGTGGCGGCTGGGCGCATTACGTGGGCCAGGAAAAGCTGCGCCCGCAGACCGGCTGGCAGCCGCTCGCATTCGGCCTGGACTGGAGCAAGCCGCCGCGCCACATGAACGGCACTTCGTTCTTCTACTTCAACACCGGGCAGTGGCGCTACGAGAAGCTGCAGGTGGACGAGCTGCTGTCGCCGCTGGCCGATGCGAGCAAGTACGGCGGCAGCCTGGCCGACCTGAACCTGCGCGCGGTGCGCATGGGCTGGCTGCCGAGCACCCCGCAGCTGGACCGCAACCCGCTGCAGCTGGTACGCGAGGCCGAAGCGGCCGGCGTGGCCCCGGCGGACTATGCGCTGGGCAAGTTCAAGGACGGCTCGCTGGACTTCGCCTTCGCCGACCCGGACGCCAGCCAGAACCACCCGCGCATGATGTTCATCTGGCGCTCGAACCTGCTGGGTTCCTCGGGCAAGGGCCACGAGTACATGCTGCGGCACCTGCTGGGTACGCGCCACGGGCTGCAGGGCAAGGACCTGGGCGAAATGGGCGCAGTGAAGCCGCAGGAGGTGAAGTGGCGCGACGAGGCGCCGGAAGGCAAGCTGGACCTGCTGGTCACGCTCGACTTCCGCATGTGCACCACCGCGCTGTACTCGGACATCGTGCTGCCGACGGCAACCTGGTACGAGAAGGACGACCTCAACACCTCGGACATGCACCCGTTCATCCACCCGCTGTCGAAGGCGGTGGACCCGGCCTGGGAATCGCGCAGTGACTGGGACATCTTCAAGGAGGTGGCCCGCACCGTGAGCGAGATGGCGCCGGGCGTGCTGGGTGTGGAGAAGGACCTGGTGCTGGTGCCGACCCTGCACGACACCCCCAACGAGCTGGGCATGCCGTTCGGCGTAGCCGACTGGAAGAAGGGCGAGTGCGAGGCCATTCCGGGCCAGACCATGCCGTCGATGACGGTGGTTGAGCGTGACTACCCGAACCTGTACCGCAAGTTCACCTCGCTCGGCCCGCTGCTGGACAAGCAGGGCAACGGCGGCAAGGGCATGAGCTGGGATACCAAGCACGAGGTCGAGTTCCTCGGCAAGTTGAACCACACCGTGCACGAAGAAGGCGTAAGCCAGGGCCGCCCGGCCATCTCGACCGCGATCGACGCGGCCGAAGTGATCCTGCACCTGGCGCCGGAAACCAACGGCCACGTGGCGGTGAAGGCCTGGGAATCGCTGGGCACCTTCACCGGCCGCGAGCACACCCACCTGGCCGTGGGAAAGGAGCACGAGGCGATCCGCTTCCGTGACATCCAGGCACAGCCGCGCAAGATCATTTCCTCGCCGATCTGGTCGGGCCTGGAAGACGACAACGTCAGCTACAACGCCGGCTATACCAACGTGCACGAGCTGATTCCGTGGCGCACGGTGACCGGTCGCCAGCAGTTCTACCAGGACCATGAGTGGATGATCGACTTCGGCGAGGCCTTCATGAGCTACCGGCCGCCGGTCAACACGCGCACGGTGGAGCCGCTGCTGAACCAGCGCCCGAACGGCAACAAGGAGATCGTGCTGAACTGGATCACCCCGCACCAGAAGTGGGGCATCCACAGCACCTACAGCGACAACCTGATCATGCAGACACTGTCGCGCGGTGGCCCGATCGTGTGGATCAGCGAGGACGACGCGCGCAGCGCCGGCATCGTCGACAACGACTGGATCGAGCTGTTCAACGTCAACGGTGCGATCGCCGCGCGTGCGGTGGTCAGCCAGCGCGTGATGCCGGGCATGGCGATGATGTACCACGCCCAGGAACGCATCATCAACGTGCCGGGCTCGGAGATTTCCGGCACCCGCGGCGGCATCCACAACTCGGTGACCCGCATCGTGCTCAAGCCGACCCACATGATCGGCGGCTACGCGCAGCTGGCCTATGGCTTCAACTACTACGGCACCTGCGGTACCAACCGCGACGAGTTCGTGATCGTACGCAAGATGGACAAGATCGATTGGTTGGACGATGAGCAGCCTGCTGGTGCTTCGGCATCGGCCAGCAAGGAGGTGGTGTGATGAAGGTCCGTGCACAGATCGCGATGGTGCTGAACCTGGACAAGTGCATCGGCTGCCACACCTGCTCGATCACCTGCAAGAACGTCTGGACATCGCGCGAGGGCGTCGAGTACGCCTGGTTCAACAACGTGGAAACCAAGCCGGGCATCGGTTACCCGAAGGAATGGGAGAACCAGGACAAGTGGAACGGCGGCTGGGTGCGCACCCGCGCCGGCAAGCTGGTGCCACGCGCGGGTGGCCGCTGGCGCATGCTGGCCAAGATCTTCGCCAACCCGGACCTGCCGCAGATCGACGACTACTACGAGCCGTTCGATTTCGACTACCAGAACCTGCACACCGCCAAGGACAGCCAGCACCAGCCCACCGCGCGGCCGCGTTCGCTGATCAGTGGCGAGCGCATGCAGAAGATCGAGTGGGGCCCCAACTGGGAGGAGATCCTCGGTTCGGAGTTCAGCAAGCGCTCGCGCGACTACAACTTCGACCAGGTGCAGAAGGAGATCTACGGCGCCTTCGAGAAGACCTTCATGATGTACCTGCCGCGCCTGTGCGAGCACTGCCTGAACCCGGCGTGCGTGTCGGCGTGCCCCTCCGGCGCGATCTACAAGCGCGAGGAAGACGGCATCGTGCTGATCGACCAGGACAAGTGCCGCGGCTGGCGCATGTGCGTGTCGGCCTGCCCATACAAGAAGATCTACTACAACTGGAAGAGCGGCAAGTCGGAGAAGTGCATCTTCTGCTACCCGCGCATCGAGATGGGTGAGCCGACCGTGTGCTCGGAAACCTGCGTGGGCCGCATCCGCTACCTGGGCGTGATGCTGTACGACGCCGACCGCATTGCCGAGGCCGCTTCGGTGGCCGCCGAGAAGGATCTTTACCAGGCCCACCTGGACATCTTCCTGGATCCGAACGATCCGGCGGTGATCGCCGCCGCGCGCAAGGAGGGCATCCCGGACAGCTGGCTGGAGTCGGCCAAGCAGTCGCCGGTGTACAAGCTGGCGATCGACTGGAAGCTGGCGCTGCCGCTGCACCCGGAATACCGCACGCTGCCGATGGTCTGGTACGTGCCGCCGCTGTCGCCGATCCAGTCCGCCGCCGAGCGTGGCCGCGTGGGCATGAGCGGCGAACTGCCGGACGTGGCGTCGCTGCGCATTCCGATGCGCTACCTGGCCAACCTGCTGACGGCCGGTGACGAGGCGCCGGTGGTACGCGCGCTGGAACGGCTGATGGCGATGCGTGCCTGGCGCCGGGCCAAGAACGTGGACGGCGTGGAAGACACCGCGGTGCTGGAACAGACCGGGCTGAGCATCGCCCAGGTGGAAGAGATGTACCGCTACCTGGCCATCGCCAACTACGAGGACCGCTTCGTGATTCCGACCGGCCACCGCGAGTACGCCAACGACGCCTTCGGCGAGCGCGGCGGCTGCGGCTTCACCTTCGGCAACGGCTGCAATGGTGACAGCCCGGCTGACCTGTTCGGCCAGCGCAAGACCACCACCTTCGTGGTGGACAAGGGCCCGAACCACCGCCGCAAGGAGGTGGTGTGATGAGCGTGCTCAAGCTGGTCGGGGTGTTGCTGGACTACCCCCACGAAGAACTGTGGGAGCACGGCGAGGAACTGCTCGCCGCCTGTGACGACCCGGCGCTGAACGCCACCCGCCGCCAGCAGCTGCGCAGCTTCGTGCAGCAGCTGCTGGCCACCGATGCGCTGGATGCGCAGGCGGCGTGGCTGGCCAGTTTCGACCGCGGCCGCTCGATGAGCCTGCTGCTGTTCGAGCACATCCATGGCGAGTCGCGCGACCGCGGCCAGGCCATGGTCGATCTGGTCGAAACCTACCGCCGCAACGGCTTTGAACTGGATGCCCGCGAGCTGCCGGATTACCTGCCGTTGCTGCTGGAATTCCTGGCCCATCGCCCCGGCAGCGAGGCCCGCGAGTGGCTGCACCACATCGGCCATATCGCCGGGATGCTGGCGGCGCGTGCCGCCGAGCGTGAGCTGCCGCACCGGGTGCTGTTCGAGATCCTGGTCGAAGCCGGTGACGGCAAGGCCGATCTGCAGGCGCTGCGCCAGCGTGCCAGCGAGGAAGTCCGCGACGATACCGCCGAGGCCATGGACCGCTTGTGGGAGGAGGAGGCGGTGCGCTTCGGCGCCGAAGCCCCCGCCGAAGACTGCAAGCCGCCCGTGCGTTCGCCGGCCCGTCCTTCGCATCGAGAGGTCCAGCCATGAGTTACTCCCTGCATCAATTCGCCTTCCAGTACTACCCGTACATCGCCGTGGCCGTGCTGCTGATCGGCAGCTGGGCCCGCTATGACAAGGCCATGTACACCTGGCGCACCGGCTCCAGCCAGATGCTGTCGGACAAGGGCATGCGGATCGGCAGCAACTGCTTCCACATCGGCATCCTGGCCATCCTCGGTGGCCACCTTGTCGGTCTGCTGACCCCGCACGCAGTGTACGAGCACTTCATCACCTCCTCGCAGAAGCAGATGCTGGCGATGGTGGTCGGTGGTGTGTTCGGCGCACTGTGCTTCATCGGCATCAGCATCCTGCTGGTACGCCGCCTGTTCAACGCGCGCGTGCGGGCCACCGGCAGCTTCGGTGACACCCTGGTGCTGGTGTTGCTGTTCGCCCAGCTGTGCCTGGGCCTGTACAGCATCCGCATCTCGTCCGGCCACCTGGACGGCGGGGTGATGGTGCAGCTGGCCGAGTGGGCGCAGCACATCGTGACCTTCCGTGCCGGTGCCGCCGACTACATCGAGGGCGTCAGCTGGGTCTACAAGATGCATATCTTCCTGGGCCTGACCCTGTTCCTGATCGCGCCGTTCACCCGCCTGGTGCACGTGTGGAGCATTCCGATCAGCTACCTGTGGAGGCCGTACCAGGTGGTGCGCCGCCGCCAGGCCACGCTGCGCTACGGGCCGCGGGAGTAAGCCATGGGCAGCCTGCCGAAGTTCCTGCCGATCACCGTGATCGACTCCGCCGCGCCGGTTCCTGCCGAGGCGCATTCGCATCACCATGACGCGGCAGCGCAGGGGGCGCGCTCGCTCGGGCAGCCGGCGCCGTGCCGGCTGTTCGTGGACGAGACCGCGATCAGCGAGGCCGACATCGCCCGCGAGATGCAGCACCATCGGGCGATGCGCCCGGAACAGTCACGTGCCGAAGCGGCACGTGCACTGGTGGTGCGCGAGCTGCTGCGCCTGGAAGCGCAGCGGCTGGGCCTGCAGGCACCGGAGGGCAACCGGGTAAGCGATGAGGAAGTGCTGATCCAGCAACTGCTGGAAGACGCGATCGAAGACCGCGTGCCGACCGATGAAGACTGCCGGCGCTACTTCGTGCAGAACCCGGAGCGCTTCCGCTCTCCCGACCGTGTGCGCCTGCGCCATATCCTGCTGGCCGCGCCGGCCGACGACGTGGCTGGGCGCTTCGCCGCACGTACCGAGGGCGAGCGGCTGGTCGGGCTGCTGAAAGAGTCGCCGCACCTGTTCGCCGATTTCGCCCTGCGCCATTCGCGTTGCCCATCCAGCAGCGAGGGCGGCGACCTGGGCTGGCTGCAGCGTGGGCAGACCACGCCGGAGTTCGACCGCCAGGTGTTCCGCCTGCGCGAGGGCCTGGCCGGTTTCCCGGTGGAATCGCGCTGGGGCTACCACGTGGTCTGCGTCGATGCACGCGAGGAAGGCCAGCCGCAGCCGTTCGATGCCGTGTTGCCGCAGCTGCGCGACTACCTGGAACTGCAGGTGCGCCAGCGCGAGGTGCAGGCCTACCTGCTGCAGCTGCAGGAACGCTACCCGGTGCGCGGGCTGGATGCGATCGAAGCCGAAGCGGATATCGGCTGAAGCGGATATCGGCTGAATCCCCATGAACGAGGAGAATTCATGAACCAGGCCCTTGCCCCCGCCAGTGCCGGTCAGCAGCAACGTGCGCTGTGGCTGACTACGTTCGCCTTCACCGTGTGCTTTGCGGTGTGGATGATCTTTTCGATCATCGGCATCCAGATCAGTCAACAGCTCGGCTTGAATGACACCCAGTTCGGCCTGTTGATCGCCACGCCGGTGCTGACCGGTTCGGTCAGCCGGGTCTTCCTCGGCATCTGGTCCGACCAGTTCGGTGGCCGCAAGGTGATGGTGCTGGTGATGCTGTGTGGCGCAGTGGCCACCTGGATGCTGACCTACGCGCAGACCTACACCCAGTTCCTGATTGCCGCGCTGTGCGTGGGCATCGCCGGCGGCAACTTCTCGGTGGGCGTGGCCTACGTCTCCAAGTGGTTCCCGGCCAGCAAGCAGGGCACCGCGCTGGGCATCTTCGGTGCCGGCAACATCGGCTCGGCGGTGACCAAGCTGCTGGCGCCGCTGGTGATGGTGGCAGCCGGCTGGACCATGGTCGCCAAGGTCTGGGCCGTTGCGCTGGCTGTCACTGCGGTGCTGTTCTTCCTCTTCAGCAAGGAAGACCCGTCGCTGGAGCAGCGCCGCCGCGAGGGCGTGAAGCCGGTGCCGTTCGCCGAGCAGATGGCACCGCTGAAGAACCTGCAGGTCTGGCGGTTCTCGCTGTACTACTTCTTCGTGTTCGGCGGCTTCGTGGCGCTGGCGCTGTGGCTGCCGCACTACCTGGTGGGCGCCTATGGCATGGACGTGGGCCATGCCGGCATGCTGGCGGCGTGCTATTCGATCCCGGCCAGCCTGTTCCGCGTGGTTGGTGGCTGGATGTCGGACCGGATGGGCGCGCGCCGGGTGATGTACTGGACCTTCGGCGTGTCGGCCATCTGCACCTTCCTGCTGGCCTACCCGGATACCGAGTATGTGGTGAAGGGCATCCATGGCCCGATCCACTTCCATCTGGCCATCGGCGTGGTGATGTTCACCGTGCTGGTGTTCGTGCTGGGCTTCTTCATGTCGCTGGGCAAGGCCGCGGTCTACAAGCACATCCCGGTGTACTACCCCAAGCACGTGGGTGCCGTGGGCGGCGTGGTCGGCATGATCGGTGGTCTGGGTGGCTTCATCCTGCCGATCGTGTTCGGTGCATTGAACGATGCGGTGGGCATCTGGAGCAGCTGCTTCATGCTGCTGTTCGTGCTGGTGGCCGCTGCGCTGGCATGGATGCACTTCGCGATCCGTCGCATGGAACGCCGCCACTTCCCGCAGATCGACCGCGAAACCGATCTGCCCGAAGCCATCGATGCGGCCGCCGGCGAGCGGTTGCGCGGCGGGTGACGGTCTTTGCCGGCGAGCGGCCGGCACTACCAGGGCGGCGCGCCGTGCGTCCGTTGATCGTTCGCGCGGCGGGTGAAGGGTGCTGCCGGCCAGCGGCCGGCACTACCAAATGGTGGGTGAAGGGGTAGTGCCGGACGCTGGCCGGCAGCAACCGCCAGATGCGCCACGCTTGATTTCAATCAGGGCCACGCGAAGAGGAACGCCCGAAGATGTCTGCCATGAGCTTCCACGTTGACGAGAGCGAGGACACTGCGCTGCAGGCTGCATTGCTGCGGCAACCGCGGCACGTGCTGTTTCCGCCGGCTGACCAGTTCAGTACTGGTTTTGGCGAAAGCGGCTGGCGCGCTGCCATGCGCGCCAGCAATGAGCACCTGATCCCACGCGGCTTGACGCTCGGCTTCCAGGCCGGTCGTGGCGGGCGCGATGTGCCGCCGCAGGCCTATCTGGACACCTTGCTGCTGGCGCTGCGGCTGCAGGCCGACGTGCTGGCCGAGGACCGTGAAGTGGTGGCGATGGTACTGCAGCTGGGGCTGGCCGAGACGTTGCCGCCGCCGCAGCTCGGCCAGCTGCTGGATGCGGTGCCGCAGCACCTGCGCACCGTGGCGCGGCCCCAGGTGGAGGTGCGGCTGGACGCAGGCAGCGCGCTGGCGCCGGCGCAGCTGCGTGCGGTGGGCTGCACCCGTTTGAACGTGATCGATCGCGCCGATGCACCGGGGCCGACCCTGCTGGCACAGGCGCGACAGGTGGGCTTCACCGCGCGCTACTACCAGTTGCGGGTACCCGGCAGCGAGGACGCTGGCTTCATTGAACGGCTGCACGAGGTGCTGGCCGAGGCACCGGAGCGCATCCTGCTGCCGGCGCCGTGTGCGCTGCCAGAATACCCCTCGGCCGTCCATTGGCTGCAGGCCTGGCGCCTGCTGCGCGCTGCGGGTTACGAACCGATTGGTGGCGATCACTATCAGCGCGGCGATCTGCCGAACCCGCACGGTCCGGGCGATGGCCAGCGCCATTGCGATCTTGCCAGCGTGCCACGCCGCGACCGCAGTGATTTCATCGGGCTTGGCCTGTCTGCCTGCAGCCAGATCGGCGAGGTGTTCTACCGGCTGGAGGACGAACTGGGCGAATGGCGTGCGCGGCTGCAGGCGGGTCACATGGGAGTCTCCGCCGGGCTGATCCTGTCCGAGGACGAGCGGTTGGTGGCCGAAGTGGCGCAGAGCATCGCCTGTGACCACGCCCTCGATGCGGCTGCCTTCGAGTGGCGCAACGATGAACCGTTCGAGGAATGTTTCGCCGAACAGCTGCCCGCGTTGTCGCCGCTGCTGGCACGCGGCTGGGCGCAGTGGGATGCGCGCGTGCTGCGCCTGGCCGAAGAAGGGCGCCTGCTGTGGCGTATGATGGCCGCATGCTTCCGGCCGGCGGCCGCCATCGCTTGAGTCTTGCCCCGATGTCTTCAATTCCGCCTTCGCAGGGCCGTCTCGGCCGGGCCACACCCAACCCCGCCGCCGCCGATGATGGCGACGCACTGCACTTCTGCAGCACCTGCGCGTTCTCCGACGCATGCATGTCGCAGGGTTACGACAAGACCGCACTGGGCGACCTGCACGTGCTGGTCGACCATGTCGGTCCGTTCCATGCAGGTGACTACATCTTCCGCGCCGGCGAATCGTTCGATTCGATTGCTGCGGTGCGCGCGGGCATGGTCAAGACCTTCGTCGATGACAGCCAGGGCAACGAGCAGGTGCTGGGCTTCAGCCTGCCGGGCGAAGTGATCGGCCTCAACGCGATCCACGGTTCGCGCTTCCCCTGCAATGCGGTGGCGCTGGACACCGTGCACCTGTGCCGCATCTCGTTCCCCAAGCTCAGCCTGTTGGCGACCCGCATGCCGGGGCTGCAGGCCAAGCTGTTCAGCCTGCTCAGTGCGGAGATCGGCAAGGTCGCGACCCTGGCCGCCAACCACCGTACCGAAGAACGCATGGCCGCGTTCCTGCTGGACATGTCCGAGCGCTACGCGCGGCGCGGTTTCTCCGCCACGCGCTTCAACCTGACGATGGCGCGTACCGAGATCGCCAATTACCTGCGGATGGCGCCGGAAACCGCCAGCCGCGTGCTGCGCCGCCTGAGCGATGATGGGATCATTGCGGTGAAGCAGCGCGAGATCCTGTTGCTGCAGCCCGAGCGCTTGGCAGCGCTGGCGGTGGCCGACGAATCCGATCCGAACTGAACCTGGCCGGGAGCCGACGATGAAGCGAGCTGGACTGTTGTTGCTGGGACTGCTGGCTACGGTACCGGCCTGGGCGGCCGAGCTGACGGTGTCGGCGGCTTCGAGCCTGACCGAGAGCTTCCGCGAGCTGGGCGCGGCGTATGAGAGGGCGCACCCGGGAACCAAGGTCGATTTCAACTTCGCCGCATCCGGCGTGCTGCTGCAGCAGATCAGCCGTGGCGCACCGGTGGATGTGTTCGCGTCGGCCGATGAAACCACGATGGACCAGGCCCAGCAGCAGGACCTGCTGGCGGCCGGTACCCGCGAGGTGTTCGCGGTGAACGCGCTGTGGGTGGTGGTGCCACCGCAGGCCAGGGCCGCGCCGCGCACCTTGAAGGACCTGGCTGGTGCCGGTGTGCAGCGCGTTGCGCTGGGCAACCCGGACAGCGTGCCGGTCGGCCGCTATGCCACGGGCGCGCTGGAAGCGGCGGGCCTGTGGCCGTCGGTGCAGGGCAGGATCATCACGACGCAGAACGTGCGCCAGTCGCTGGATTACGTGGCGCGCGGTGAAGTGGATGCCGGCTTCGTCTATGCCACCGATGCACAGGCGATGCCCGACCGGGTGCGCCGCGCCTTCGCGGTTCCGGTGGCGGGGCGCATAGCCTATCCGCTGGCGGTGACCAGGGCCAGCGCGCAGCCGGCCGAAGCCAGGCGCTTCACCGCCTTCGTGCGTTCGGCGCAGGGCCAGGCGATCCTGGCCAAGCACGGGTTCGGCAAGCCCTGACGCATGGATCTGGACTGGAGCGCACTGGGGTTGTCGCTGAAGGTGGCCGGCTGGGCCACCGCGATCAATCTGGTGCTGGGCGTGGCACTGGGCGCGCTGCTGGCGCGGCGGCGCTTTCCCGGCCGCGAGCTGCTGGATTCGCTGCTGACCCTGCCGATGGTGCTGCCACCGACGGTACTGGGCTATTACCTGCTGGTGCTGATCGGCCGCAACGGCCCGATCGGCGCGTGGCTGCAGTCGTGGTTCGGCATCAACCTGGTGTTCACCTGGCAGGCCGCGGTGATCGCCGCGGCGGTGGCTTCGCTGCCGCTGGTGTTCAAGCCGGCACGCGCGGCGTTCGAAGAAGTGGACGGGCAGCTGGAGCAGGCCGCGCGCACGCTTGGAGTTTCCGAAGCAGCGGTGTTCTTCCGCGTCACGCTGCCGCTGGCGTGGCGCGGCATTCTTGCCGGCCTGCTGCTGGCCTTCGCACGCGCGATGGGTGAGTTTGGCGCGACATTGATGGTGGCCGGCAGCATTCCGGGACGCACGCAGACGCTGTCGATCGCCATCTACGAGGCGGTGCAGGCCGGCCAGGATGGCAAGGCCAATGCGCTGGTGATCCTGACTTCGGTGGTGTGCATCGTGATCCTGTTGCTGGCAGCGCGGCTGGTGGGCGGACGTCGCCGGGAGCTGCGTGATGTGGCTTGACCTGCAGGTGCAGCGCCGCCTGCAGGCGGCCGGCCAGGATTTCGTGTTGGACGTATCGCTGCAGTGCACGCAGCGCCAGGTGGTGCTGTTCGGGCCTTCAGGCGCCGGCAAGAGCCTGACCCTGAAGGCGGTGGCCGGGCTGCTGCGGCCGGGCCAGGGCCATGTGCGCCTGCAGGGGCAGACCCTGTTCGACGCGGCCACCGCTGTGGATCTGCCGCCGCAGCGCCGCCGGCTGGGCTACGTGTTCCAGGATTACGCGTTGTTCCCGCACCTGAGCGTGCGCCAGAACGTGGCGTTCGGGCTGCAGAAGGGTTGGCTGAATCCGCGGGTCGGCCAGCGGTTTGATGCGGTGGAGCAGTGGCTGCACGCATTCCGCATCGACACGGTGGGCGACCTGCTGCCGTCGCAGGTCTCCGGTGGCCAGCGCCAGCGCACTGCATTGGCGCGCGCCCTGGTGACGCAGCCGCAGGCGCTGCTGCTGGATGAGCCGTTCTCCGCACTGGACCATGACCTGCGCCAGCATCTGCGTCAGGAGCTGGAAACGGTGCTGGACCGGACCGGCATCCCGTTGCTGTTGATCAGCCACGATCCACAGGACGTGGCCATGTTCGGTCAGCAGGTGGCGCGCGTGGTGGATGGTCGCATCGTCGGCGGTTGACCCGTGATGGACGCACCGGCGATGGTTGGTCACATCTGATGGTAGTGCCGGCCGCTGGCCGGCAACCTCGGTATCCTGAGCAGCCGGCCAGCGGCCGGCTCTACCGTGATGCACGGGCGATGGTTGGCTACATATTCTGGTAATGCCGGTCAGCGGCCGGCTCTACCGTGATGCACAGGCGATGATTGGCTACATGTTCTGGTAGTGCCGGCCGCTGGCCGGCAACCAAGGGATACTGGGCAGCCGGCCAGCGGCCGGCTCTACCGTGATGCACAGGCGATGATTGGCTACATGTTCTGGTAGTGCCGGCCGCTGGCCGGCAACCAAGGGATACTGGGCAGCCGGCCAGCGGCCGGCTCTACCGTGATGCACAGGCGATGATTGGCTACATGTTCTGGTAGTGCCGGCCGCTGGCCGGCAACCAAGGAGTACTGAGCAGCCGGCCAGCGGCCGGCTCTACCGGTCCAGGATTCGTGCAGTCCAGTGGTACGATCAATACAGCTCACAGTGCGTGCGGCCTTCACCGCGCAGCGCGTCCCAGCGTCCCTCGCCGCCGATGGCATCGATGGCCTCGCGCACCGCGCCCTCCAGATGGCGCTTGTTGCCGCACAGGTAAAGATGCCCGCCGCAGACCAGGACGTCGCGCACTTCGCTGGCGCGCTGCTGCAGCACATGCTGCACATAGATCTTTTCAGCGCCATCGCGCGAGAACGCGGTATGCAGGCCGGCCAGCACGCCACGCGCGTGCCAGTCCTGCAGCTGGTCGCGATACAGGTAATCGTGCTGGCGGTGCTTCTCGCCAAACACCAGGTGCACCTCGCGTTCGCAGCCGTTGGCCTGCAGCTCCTGCATCAGGCCCATCAGCGGTGCGATGCCGGTGCCGGTGCCGACCAGCAGCAGCGGCGCCTGGCCGGTATCGGGCAGGTGGAAGCCAGGGTTGGAGCGGCAGTACACACGGGCGTGGTCGCCGCCATGCAGCAGGCTGCCGGTGGCAGTGCCGAAGCGTTCGCGGCCGCGCAGGGTGTAGCGCACTTCGCGCACGCACAGGCTCAGCTGGTCGTCGCACGGGTGCGAGGCGATCGAATAGGCACGCGGCAGCCGCGGTGACAGCAGTTCGCGCAGCCGGGCAAGCGGCACGCTGTCCGGCGTGGCGTGGTCCTGCAGCACGTCCAGCAGGTCCAGGCCGTGCAGGTAGGCTTCCAGCTCGCGCTTCTGGCTGACCTTCAACAGGCCCTTCAGTACCTCACTACTGCCGAGCTTGGCCAGTTCGCGCAGCACGCCCTTGCTCAGCAGGCGCAGCTCGCGGTCGTGCAGGGCGGCCACGGCGGCGGTGTCGCCGTACCAGGTAGCCAATGCCTGCAGCAAGGCAGGGTCGTTCTCGGGTACCACGTGCAGGGTGTCCCCCGCGCGGTAGGCCATGCCACTGCCGGCAATGTCCAGTTGCAGGTGCCAGGCGGCCGGGTCGCTGCTGTTCAAGCGGCGGCGTTCGAGGATGGGAGCGGCAAAGGCATTGTCTTCGCCATAGGCGGTGACCTGCAGGTGCAGGTGCTGGCCAGCGCTGAGGTCGCCATCCAGCACCTGGCCGAGCACCGGCTGCCATTGCTGGAAGAACTGCTCGTAGCCCAGATCGGCGTCCACCCGATGCAGCAGCGGCTGCGCCTGGCGCTCGCTCAGCGCGGCATCCAGCGCCTTGGTGAAGCCGCAGAAGCTCGGGTAGCCGGTATCACCGAGCCCGAACACTGCATAGCGCAGGCCGCTCAGCGTCGGGATCTGGCGCAGCGTTTCGAAGAACTGCTCGCCATTGGCTGGCGGCTCACCGTCACCGAAGGAACTGGAGATCGCCAGCAGCACATCGCCTTGGCCGAGACTGGCTACGTCGATGTCGTTGAACGGGAGCACCTGCGGCCCATGCGGCTGCAGTTCCGCGCCCAGGCGCTGGGCCAGGGCGCGGGCGTTGCCCGACTCGGACGCGAAACCCACCAGCAGACGGCTGAAGGGCGTACTGGTCGGGAGAGCGTTCACGCGGCCTCGTAGAAGTCGTCGAACTTTTCCTTGCTGAACTCGACCAGGTCGTAGTTCTGCATCAGGTCGTTCACCACGCGGCGGATGCTGATGTAGGAGGTGATGTTGCCGTCTGCGTCGAACAGCGGCTGCACGGTGGTGTCGACCACGTAGAGCACGCCGCCCTTGCCGAGGTTGGGCACGATGCCGGTCCAGGTCTTGCCGGCCTTGATGGTGTCCCACATGTCCTTGTATACGGCCTTGGGCACGTCCGGGTGGCGCACGATGCTGTGCGGCTGGCCGATCAGCTCTTCGCGGGCGAAGCCGGTGAGCGTGCAGAACAGGTCATTGGCGTAGGTGATGTTGCCCTGCAGGTCGGTGGTGGAGATCACCATGACGTTCTGCATGGCGTTCAGCAGCTGGGCGTTGTCGGGGGTGTAGCTCATCGCAGGGTCCTTGTGGATGCCGGCCGCGCCGGCGTGTTCGGGTCCTGCATAGGAATACGCCCGCGCGGCGGCGGGCGGTTTGACATTGGTCAAGCGCGTAGCGCGAAGGCCTGCGACCGGGTGTCGCAGGGTGAGTCTCTTAAAGACCAATCCAGCTCGGCTCAGGCGGCACGTGGGATTGCCAACAGCCGGGCATGGGCTCGGCCCCATCGCAGGAGACACGGGCAGGAGGCGGGCGCATGTCATGTGTACTGAGCTCATGACGTGTTGTCACAAAGAAATCGCCATGGCTTCACGGTTGATTGATCGCATGCAGGGCTATTGTCGTCCTGAGCCTCTCGCTGACGTCCCCCACGTCCTGCGTCGACTTCCTTCCCACCATCAGCGCCCGTCCGGGCGCCGCTGGCGTCCGTCTGCCTGAAATACCCGAGAGCCCCTCCCATGGCCCGCGCTGTCCAGTCCGCTTCATCTGTTGCGACCTCTCCCGGTTCGCTCGTGCCGATCGGCACCCGGCGTGGCCACTCGCAGCCACTGCAGCTGCCGGAGCTGGTACAGCGTGTGTTGTTCGTCGCGACCGAGATGGCCGACTTCATCAAGGCCGGGGGCCTGGGCGACGTGGCCGCAGCCCTGCCGCGTGCGGTACGCGGCGCCTGTGATTCGCGCGTGCTGCTGCCCGGCTACCCGGAGGTACTGCAGCGCCTGCCACAGCTGCAGCGGGTGGGACAGGTCAGCGCGAGGGCGGGCCTGCCTGCGTGCGGGATCGGCATGGCAGTGCAGGCAGACGGCCTTCCGATCTACGTGCTGCTCTCGCCAGAGCTGTACGAGCGCGAAGGTTCGCCATACGTCGATGGGCAGGGCCAGGAGTGGAAGGACAACGCGGTTCGCTTCGCCACGCTCTCACACGCGGCGGCGGAGATTGCGGCCGGGCGTGCCGGGCTGGACTGGTCGCCGCAGCTGCTGCACCTGAATGATTGGCCTGTGGCCATGGCGGCAGCCTACGTGCGTTGGGACCGGACCACCGTGCCGACCCTGCTGACCATCCACAACCTGGCTTACCAGGGGCTGTTTCCGTATGCGCTTGCACCTGTGCTGGGCGTACCGGTCGAACACCTGGATGAACTGCACTTCCACGGGCAGATGTCGTTCCTGCAGGGTGGCATCACCAATGCCACGCGCCTGAACACGGTCAGCCTGCGCTACGCGCAACAGATCACCGCCCCGGACGATGGTTGCGGACTGCATGATCTGTTGGCCCGGCGCGCCGCCGGCGGCCACCTGAGCGGTATCGTCAACGGCATTGACGCCAGCTGGGACCCCCGTCGTGACATCCATCTCAAGGCCCACTTCGGCATTGGTGAGTGGACCGGGCGCGCCACCAATGCGCACGCGGTGCGCAGTGCATTCGGCCTGGCGCCCTCGGCCGGCCCGCTGTTCGCGGTGGTCTCCCGCCTGGTGCACCAGAAAGGTCTGGACATCACATGCGACGTGGCGCCGCAGATCGTGGCGGCCGGCGGCCAGCTGGTCATCATCGGTGGCGGCGAGCCGCAGGTGGAAGCGCAGGTGCAGGCGCTGGCCCGGCGCTACCCCGGACGGGTGGGCGCATTCATCGGCTTCGAAGAGGCGCTGGCCCGCCAGATGTTTGCTGGCGCCGATTTCCTGCTGATGCCTTCGCGTTTCGAACCCTGTGGGTTGAGCCAGATGTACGCGCAGCGCTTCGGCTGCCTGCCCATCGCGCACGCGACCGGCGGGCTGGTGGATACCGTCGAGGATGGCGTGACCGGATTCCTGTTCCACGGCGCCAATGCCGATGGCCTGCGCCGCTGCGTGGAACGGGCGATGCGCACCTTCCGCCTGCCCGGCCTGCTGCAGGCCATGCGCCGCGCGGCCATGCTGCGGCCGGGCGGTTGGGATGCGGCGGGGCGCGCATATCTGGCCCTGTACCAGCAGACCTGCCAGGTGGCCGCATGAGTCACGACAGCCTGCAGCCGGTCGCCCTCGAGGACGAGCCCATGGCGACTGCCGGACGGGAGGAGGGCGTGGTGGCTCCGGCCCTGGACGACCTGGTTCATGCACGGCCGGCCGATGCGTTTGCCTGGCTCGGGCCGCACCAACAGCCCGATGGCCAGCGCCAGCTGCGCGTTCTGGTGCCCCACGCGCGTCGCGTGGAGGTGATTGCGGGCCCGGAGCGGCGCTGGGATCTGCAACCGGGCCCCTTGCCCGGCCTGTTCGAAGGTGCAGCAGGTGAAGCGCCCGTGCCGTTGCTCGCCCTGCATTTCGAGCAGGGTGTGGAGCAGGTGCACGATGCCTATTCCTTCGGTCCGCTGCTGGATGAGGCGCTGCTGCAGCATTTCCATGCCGGTGACGCTGATGCAGCGCGCCAGTTGGGCGCAGTAGCGATGCAGGTACAGGGTATCGACGGCGTGCGCTTCGCGGTGTGGGCCCCCAACGCACGAAGGGTTGCCGTGGTCGGCGATTTCAACGGGTGGGATGGCCGGCGCCATCCGATGCGGCTGCGCCACACCGCTGGCGTGTGGGAGCTGTTCCTGCCTGGCGTGCAGGCCGGTGCCCGCTACAAATTCCGCATCGTCGGCGCCGACGGCCGGGTGATGCCCGACAAGTTCGATCCGATGGCGCGCTGGGCCGAGCTGCCACCGGCCACCGCCTCGCGGGTGCCTTCGGCCGCGCCGATGCAGTGGCACGATGATGCATGGTTGGCGGCGCGGCGGCAGGCCGGAACCTGCACGCCGCTGTCCATCTACGAAGTGCATGCGGGCTCCTGGCAGCGCAGCGACGATGGTTCGCCGCTGGACTGGGACGCCCTGGCCGACCGGTTGATTCCGTACGTGGCAGGGCTTGGCTTCACCCACATCGAGCTGCTGCCGGTCAGCGAGCATCCCTTTGGCGGTTCCTGGGGCTATCAGCCACTGGGGATCTACGCGCCAACGGCGCGCCATGGCACGCCACAGGCCTTCGCACGCTTCGTGGACCGCTGCCATCAGGCCGGCGTAGGGGTGATCGTGGACTGGGTGAGCGCGCACTTCCCGAACGATGCGCATGGCCTGGCCGGGTTCGATGGCACCGCGCTGTACGAGCATGCCGACCCGCGCGAAGGGGTGCACGCCGACTGGGACACGCTGATCTACAACTATGGCCGCAACGAAGTGGCCGCCTACCTGATCGGCAGTGCATTGGAGTGGGTGGAGCGGTTCCACATCGATGGTCTGCGCGTGGATGCCGTGGCGTCGATGCTGTACCGGGATTACAGCCGTGCCGAGGGCCAGTGGATACCCAACGAGCAGGGTGGGCGCGAGAACCTGCAGGCGGTCGCTTTTCTACGGCGGATGAACCAGACGCTGAGGGAGCGCTTCCCGGATGTGCTGGTGATCGCCGAGGAATCCACCGCATGGCCAGGGGTGACCGCGCCGGTGGAGCAGGGCGGGCTTGGTTTCACCCACAAATGGAACATGGGCTGGATGCATGACACCCTGCAGTACCTCGGGCGCGATCCGGTTCATCGCCAGCATCACCATAGTGAGATCAGCTTCGGCCTGGTCTACGCCTTCTCCGAACGGTTCGTGCTTCCGCTTTCGCATGACGAGGTGGTGCACGGCAAGGGAGCGCTGCTGGCCAAGATGGCGGGCGAGCCGGCGCAGCGGCTGGCCCAGCTCCGCGCGTACTACGGTTTCATGTGGGCGCACCCGGGCAGCAAACTGCTGTTCATGGGCGGCGAGTTTGGCCAGGGACAGGAGTGGTCGCACGATGCGGCACTGGACTGGGCACGGGCGGCCAGCAACGAGGGCCAGGGCCTGTCGCGCGTGGTGGGCGACCTCAATGCCGTGCTGCGCTCCGAACCCGCGTTGCACCGCGACGAACGCGACGAACGCGGTTTCGACTGGAGCGTGGCCGACGACAGCCGCAACAGCGTCTACGCCTTCATCCGCCGGGATCCGGCCGGTAGCGGCCGCACCCTTCTGGTAGTGAGCAACTTCACTCCGGTACGTCGCGACGGCTACCGGGTCGGTGTGCCGCAACCGGGGTGTTGGACCGAACGGCTCAACACCGACAGCGGTTACTACGGTGGCGGCAACGCGGGAAACCTCGGCGCAGTGCATACCGAGCCGAGGCCGATGCATGGTCACGCGCAGTCGCTGCGGCTCACACTGCCGCCGCTGTCCACGCTGTACCTGCAGGTTGATGCATGACCGCAGTGGCGCCGCGCCTGGGCGCATGGCCGGTGGCCGGTGAAGGTGTCGAGTTCCGCGTGTGGGCACCGGACGCAGGCACCGTGGCGCTGTGCCTGCAGGGCGTGCTGCGGCCGATGCACCGCGACCCGGACGGCTGCCACTGGCTGCGGACACAGGCGTCGCATGGTGACCGCTACCGGTTCCGCCTGCCGTCCGGCCAGGACGTGCCCGACCCGGCCTCGCGCTGGCAGCCGGACGGCATCGACGGCGACAGCGCGGTGGTGCTGGATACGGAGGCAGCGTGGCCTGCCTGGCACGGGCATGCCTGGCAGGACCTGGTGATCTATGAAGTGCACATCGAGGCCGGCGGCGGGTTCGCGGCGTTGACCGCGCAGCTGCCGATGCTGGCGGCCCTGGGCATCACCGCCATTGAACTGATGCCGGTCGCGCAGTTTCCCGGTGGCCGCAACTGGGGCTACGACGGCGTGTTCCCGTATGCGCCGGCCCATGCCTACGGCGGGCCGGCAGCGCTGAGGACCTTCATCGAGGCGGCGCACGATGCAGGGCTGTCGGTGCTGCTGGATGTGGTCTACAACCACTTCGGACCGCAGGGCAACCACCTGCGCGACTACGCGCGCGGGTTCTTCCGTGACGATCGCAGCACGCCGTGGGGCGAGGCCATCGACTTCCGCCAGCCCTGGGTGCGGCGCTTCTTCATCGACAATGCGCTGATGTGGCTGCGCGACTATGGCGTCGACGGACTGCGCCTGGATGCTGTGCACGCCATTGACGATGACCGGTTCCTGCAGCAGCTGGCCGATGAGGTACGCGCTGCGGTGCCGCAGGCGCACCTGGTGCTGGAGAACGAACGCAACCAGGCGCGTTGGCTGCGCGGCGCCTATCAGGGGCAGTGGAACGACGACTTCCACAACACGCTGCATGTGATGCTGACCGGCGAGCAGGAAGGCTATTACGCGGCCTATGCCGGGCGCGCCGAAGCACTCCTGGCGCGCTGCCTGGCCGAGGGATTCGCCTGGCAGGGCGAACCGGACCTGCGCGGCGATCCCCGCGGCGAACCCAGCGCCGACCTGTCGCCCGCGCGTTTTGTGGTATTCGCGCAGAACCATGACCAGGTGGGCAACCGCGCTTTCGGCGAGCGCCTGTCGATGCTGATCGATCCTGCCCGGCTGCGCGCGGCGCTGGCCCTGACCCTGCTGACGCCGATGATCCCGCTGCTGTTCATGGGCGAACCGTGGCAGGTGCAATCGCCATTCCTGTTCTTCACCGACTACGCGCCACCGCTGGACGAGGCGGTGCGTGAAGGGCGTCGCCGTGAGTTCTCCGGTTTCAGTGCCTTTGCCGACGCCGCCGCGCGCGCGCGTATTCCGGACCCGAACGATGCGGCGACCCTGCAGGCGTCGTACACGCCGCCGCCCGGCGATGATCCCTGGTCGCAGCACTGGCTGCGCTGCACGGGTGAGTTCCTCGGCCTGCGCAGGCGCTATCTGCAGCCGGGCCTGCTGCAGGCGCGGTCGCTGGGCGCGCGCGTGCTGGGCCAGGGCGCGGTGCAGGCGGGCTGGCAGTTGCCCTCGGGCCAATGGTGGATCGCGATCAACGTGGGCCCTGTGCCGGTGGCGCATGCGGTGCCGGCCGGCGAGTGCGTCGTTGGGCCGGACGCGGCCGCGATGCTGCCGGCAGGCGGCGGTGCGCTTGCGCGCTGGATCGCCGCATGAATACGGATGCGGCGGTGCGGGAGGCGGCTCGCCGTGTGGGCCTGCTGGTCCGCTGGACCGACGTGGCCGGAGCAGAGCGCGAGGTTCCGCCCGACGTGCTGCGCGCCGTGCTGGCGGAGTTCGCGTGCGACGGTGCGCCGGTGGCCCACCCGTTGCTCACCGCCTGCTGTGGTCAGCTCCTGGCCATGCCTGAGGCAACGGGCGCGGCGTGCTGGGTGGATGAGCAGGGCGCAGCGTTGCCTGCACGTGCGGATGCGCAAGGGCGCTGGCGGGTTCCTGATCAGCCAGGCTATTGGCAGTGGCGCCAGGGCGGGCAGCAACAGGCGGTTGCGGTGGCACCGCAGCGTGCCTGGTGGCCGCAGGGCCTGCTGCGCGGTTGGGGTCTGTCGGCGCAGGTCTACAGCCTGCGCGCGCCCGGTGATGCCGGCATCGGTGACAGCGCCGGCTGTGCGCGGTGGCGCGAGCTGCTGCACCGTCACCGCGGCGATGCACTGGCGTTGAGTCCGCTGCACGCCGGCCTGCCACCGGGCACGGGCTACAGTCCTTACTCGCCCAGCGACCGGCGCTGGCTCGATCCGCTGCAGGTGTCGCTGCCGCAGGTTTTGCCGGAGGCCGCCAGCAGCGTGTTGCGCGAGGACGAAGCACTGGCGATGGCCGTTGAAGCGGCTACCGCAGCACGCCGCATCGACTGGCCGCACTCGGCGGCAGTGAAGTGGCGCTGGCTGCGCCAAGGGCGCCAATGGCTGCGGCAGCAGGCGCCGGCACAGTACGAACAGATGCAGACGTGGTGCGATGCGCAGGGCGAACCCCTGCTGCAGTATTGCGAGCACGCCGCCGACCGATTCACTGGAAGCGCCGACGACCATGCGTTTGCGCAGTGGTTGGCGCGGCAAGGCTGGGCGCAGGTGCAGGCGGGACTGCGCAACGACGGCGCATCGATCGGACTGATCGCGGATCTGGCAGTGGGTTGCGCACCGCAGGGCGTCGAGGCCCGGACCGGCGGCGACCGCCTGCTGCAGGGCCTCGAGCTGGGCGCGCCGCCGGATGCGTTCAATCCGCTGGGCCAGGCCTGGGGTATCACCAGCTGGTCACCCTCTGCGTTGCAGCGTGAGGGGTTTGAACCGTTCATCCGCGTGTTGCGCGCCGTGATGGCGGGTCGCGGTGGATTGCGCATCGACCACATCCTGGGCCTGCAGCGGCTGTGGGTGCTGCCGCGTGGCGCAGGCGCCGGGCAGGGGGTGTACCTGCGCTATCCGTTCGATGATCTGATCAACCTGCTGGTGCTGGAATCGTGGCGCCATCGCTGCGTGCTGATCGGTGAGGACCTTGGGGTAGTTCCTCCGGGTATCCGCCAGCGACTGGCAGCCCGTGGCGTGCTGGGGCTTGAGGTGCTGCCGTTCGCCCGCAACGGTGAGCGCTTCCTGCCGGCGCCACGGTGGCGCCGCGATGCGGTGGCCATGCCCTCCACCCATGATCTGCCGCCGCTGGCCGGCTGGCTGCGCGGGCGCGACCTGCGCTGGCGTGCACGGCTGGGTGAGCTGACCGAGCTTCCCGCGGCGCTGCACGCGCGTGCCAGCGAGGTACAGGCGCTGTCCGCAGTCGCCCGGCGCGAGGGCGCGACGCTGGAAGCGCGTGCGCTGTCACTGGCGGCGCACGCACCTTCACGGCTGGCGCTGCTCCCGCTGGAAGATGCGCTGGGCAGCCGCGCGCAGGTGAACCTGCCGGGTACCGTCAACGGTCACCCGAACTGGCGCCGACGCTTGCCGCTTGCGTGGGATCCGGACGCGGCCGACGCGCGCATTGCCCGGTTCAGCGCCACGCGGCGCAAGGCGGGACGATGACCCGGTTGCGTGCCACCGCACGCCTGCAGCTGCATGCAGGCTTCAACTTCGAGGCCGCTGCGGCGCAGCTGCCGTACTACGCCGCGCTGGGCGTCAGCCACCTTTACCTGTCGCCGATCAGCGCTGCGATGCCAGGGTCCATGCATGGCTACGATGGCATCGACCCGGCCCGCATCAATCCGGAACTGGGCGGCGAAGATGCCTTCCAGCGATTGGCGACAGCGGCGCGCGCGCATGGCATGGGCCTGATCCTGGACATCGTACCCAACCATCTTGCGGCATCCCCGCAGACGCCCTGGTGGAACGATGTGCTGCTGCACGGGTGCAGAAGTCCCCATGCCGGATGGTTCGACATTGACTGGGAGGCGCCGGGCTGCGAGGGCCGGCTCTGGCTGCCTGTGCTGGACCGGCCACTGCACGACGCCGTGCGCGATGGCGTGTTGCGCGTAGCAGTGGACGATGAGCGGCCGACGCTGCGTCATCACGGGCTGGCATTGCCGTTGTCTCCGCGCAGCCATCCGCTGGCACCCGCGCAGTGGCCGGCATGGGCGGAACGCTGCAACCGCAGCGTCGAACGGTTGCACACGCTGCTGCAGCGGCAGCACTACCGGCTGGCTTGGTGGCGCACGGCGGCCGATCAGGTGAACTACCGGCGCTTCTTCGACATCAACGAACTGGCCGCACTGCGGGTGGAGCGCGACGATGTGTTCGCGGCGGTGCATGCGCTGCCGTTGCGGCTGGTGCGTGCGGGGTGGGTTGACGGCCTGCGCATTGACCATGTGGATGGCCTGTCGTCACCCGGGCCGTACCTGCAACACCTGCGTGCGTCGCTCGACGCGGCCTGCGCGGCAGGCGGTCGCGACCCACAGGCAGTGAGCGTGCATGTGGAGAAGATACTGGCGGAGGACGAACAGCTGCCCGATGGCTGGGCCTGCGACGGCACGACGGGCTATGACTTCATGGACCAGGTTGGCGCCTGGCTGCATGATCCGGCTGCTGCACCCGCGCTCTCCCGCACCTGGCAAGCGGCGAGTGGCGACGCGCGCAGCTTTGACGACTTGCAGCAGGATGCCCGCAGCATGCTGCTGCGCACGTCGCTTCACACCGACTTCCAGCGACTGCTGCGCAGCGCGCAGCGGGTCCTGCAGCCCCGGCTGGCCGAAGCCGATATCGGAGCCGCTGCGCTTGCCCGTGCATTGGCCGCGCTGCTGCGGCACTACCGTACCTACCGCCCCTATTCGCTGCAGGATGCAGGTGAACGGAAGGCCTTGGTGGACGCTGCCGCGGCAGCACGCGAGGCACTGGACGGTACGGCACACGCGGCACTGGATCTGCTGCTGCGGGCACTTCCCGGCGAGGCGGAGGCCGAGCGCGCGCTGCGGGTGAGATTCGGGCAATTGGCCGCGCCGTTGAATGCCAAGTCGGTGGAGGACACAGGCTTCTATCGTTACTTCAGGCTGCTGTCGCGCAACGAAGTCGGAAGTGATCCGCAGCGGCTGGGCATGGAGGGACGCGAGCTGCTGGAACACGCAGTGAGACGCCTGCAGCGCCATCCGCGGGCATTGCTTGCGCTGGCGACCCACGATCACAAGCGCGGGGCCGACAGCCGGGCGCGGCTGGCGGTTCTCAGCACCTGCACGGTCGCGTGGCGGGAGGCTGTGCGGCGCTGGAGCCGGATGTCGACCCGCGCGGGCGCGCCGATGCCGTTGCCGGGTGCCGAGGCCTATGCGCTGTGGCAGGCGCTCGTGGCCGCGTGGCCGATGCACGGTAACCCGGGCGCCGACTTCGCATCGAGGATGGTGCAATGGCTGACCAAGGCGTTGCGCGAGGGCAAACGGGTCAGCAGCTGGTCCGATCCCAACGTGGCGGTGGAGGAGGCCGCCGCGCAGTGGCTGCACGCGCTGCTGCATGGAGCGCCATTGCAGCCGGTGCGGGAGGCGCTGGCGACGTTCGTGGCGCGCATTGCGCCGGCCGGCGCCTGCAACGGCCTGGCACAGCTGTGCCTGCAGCACTGCTTGCCCGGCGTGCCCGACCTCTACCAGGGCGGAGAAGGCTGGGACCTGAGCCTGGTGGACCCGGACAACCGGCGTGCCGTGGACTATCCAGTGCGGCAGGCGTGGCTGCGCGATACGCGCGGTTGGCCCGCCCTGCTGGAGGACTGGCGGGACGGTGGCATCAAGGCATTTCTGCTCAGGCGCTTGCTGGAGTGCCGCCGCAGGCACCCGCAGCTGTTCCTGCACGGCCAACTGCAGCCGCTGTCCGTACCGGCGCGTTCGCCCTGGCTGGCATTCGCGCGCAGGCATCAGGCGCAGGTGCTGCTGGTGATCGTGCGGCGTGGTTCGCCCACCGCCGTGCCCGGGCCCGGCCTGCACGCAGCACACGACGTCGGCACTGGCGTGATGCTGCACGGGCTGCCGACAGGCCGCATGCGCAACCTGCTGGACGGGCGCATCGAACATTTCAAGGCAACCGAGGACGCGGCACGGCTTCTGGCTGGCAGCCCGTTGGCGGTATGGATCAACGAGGAGACGGACAGGAATGGACAGCAGGGAACGACGGCAGCGGATTGAGGCATTGGCCCATCAGATATGGGAAGCGGAAGGGCGCCCGGACGACCAGCAGCAGCGGCATTGGCACATGGCCGAGCGCCTGGTGGAAGCCGAGATTGCCGCTGCGCGCGACGAGGAGGGAACCGATGGCCAGCCGTAAGTGGACGCAGACCTCGCGGGTGCGCGAAGGCCGGCCGTTCCCGCTGGGAGCGACCTGGGACGGCTTGGGTGTGAACTTCGCGCTGTACTCTCGGCACGCCACCCGGGTGGAACTCTGCCTGTTCGACGCGCGCAACCGTGAAGTCGAGCGTATCGCGCTGCCCGAGTACACCAACGAGATCTGGCACGGCTACCTGCCGGACGTGCGGCCCGGGCAACGTTACGGCTACCGGGTGCACGGCCCGTATGCCCCGGAAGAGGGCCATCGCTTCAATCCCAACAAGCTGCTGCTGGACCCCTACGCCAAGCAGATCGTCGGCGAACTGAAGTGGGCCCCACACCTGTTCGGCTACACCCTGGGTCACCGCGATGGCGATCTCAGTTTCGACCGCCGCGACAGCGCCAGTTACATGCCACGCTGTGCCGTGATCGATCCGGCCTTCAGCTGGGGCGTCGAGCGTGCACCTGCCACGCCCTGGGACCGGACCGTGATCTACGAAGCCCACGTGCGCGGACTGACCATGCAGCATCCCGACGTCCCGCAGGCCGAGCGCGGTACCTTCTCCGCGTTGCGGCACGATGCGGTGGTCGACCACCTCAGCCATCTGGGGGTGACCGCCATCGAGCTGCTGCCGGTGCATGCCTACGTGGATGACCAGCAGCTGCTCGAGCGCGGGCTGCGCAACTACTGGGGATACAACACCATCGGCTTCTTCGCGCCGCAGGCACGCTATCTGTCGCTGGGCACCGTGGCCGAGTTCAAGCAGATGGTCGCGCGCCTGCACAACGCGGGCATCGAGGTCATCCTGGACGTGGTCTACAACCACACGGCCGAAGGCAACGAGCTGGGCCCTACGCTGTCGTTCAAGGGCATCGACAACGCCAGCTACTACCGTTTGGCCGATGATCGCCGCTATTACATCAACGATACGGGTACCGGCAATACGTTCGACCTGACCAATGCCGGTGCGCTGCGCATGGTCATGGACTCCCTGCGCTACTGGGTGACCGAGATGCGGGTGGATGGGTTCCGCTTCGACCTGGCAACCATCCTCGGCCGCGAACGGCATGGCTTTGACGCCTCGGGCAGCTTCCTCGATGCGGTACGCCAAGACCCGATCCTGAGCCAGGTGAAGCTGATTGCCGAGCCATGGGACATCGGCCCGGGCGGCTACCAGCTGGGCCAGTTTCCGCCGGGCTGGGCCGAGTGGAACGACCGCTTCCGCGACACGGTGCGCGCGCTGTGGCGTGGCGATGGCGGGCAGCTGGCGGAGTTTGCCACGCGCTTCACTGGCTCGGCCGACCTGTTCGAACACCACGGCAGGCGACCGTCGGCCAGCATCAATCTGGTGACGGCGCATGATGGATTCACCCTGCACGATCTGGTCAGCTACAACGATCGCCACAACGAGGCCAACGGCGAGGACAACCGTGACGGCCACTCGCACAACCTCTCCAGCAACCACGGCGTGGAGGGAGACACCGATGATGCGGCGATCCTTTCGTTGCGTGCGCGGCAGATGCGCAATCTGCTGGCCACGCTGCTGCTGGCGCAGGGGACGCCGATGCTGCTGGCAGGCGATGAGTTCGGCCATTCGCAGCAGGGCAACAACAACGCCTACTGCCAGGACAATCCGCTGAGCTGGATCGACTGGGAGCGCGCAGCATTGCCGGCTGCACAGGCGCAGGTGGCGTTCGTGCGGCGGGCGCTGTCACTGCGCCGGCGCTACGGCCTGCTGCGCCGGAACCGGTTCCTGCGCGGCGAGTACGATGAGGCGCTGGGCCTGCGCGATATCGACTGGCGGCATCCCGATGGTCGCGGCATGGAGGAAGCGGACTGGCATGACGCAGGGCTGCGTGCGCTGCTGATCGTGCTGGACGGTCGCAGCCCGGACAGTGGCCTGCGCGAGCCCGGGCGGCATGTCAGCCTGGCCCTGCTGTTGAACGCCGGGGAGCAGCCGCAGCGGTTCTGTGTGTCAGACGACGCCCTGTCGTTCCGGCGCGTACTCCTGCAGACCGACGAAACGCCGTTGGAGCCGGATGAGGAAGGCGCCTGGACGCTGCCGCCGCGCAGCCTGTGCCTGCTCGCGGCAAGCAGCAGCGCGTGATTGCACTGCTGCGCCACTACGGACCGCCGGGCATTGCCCGGCGGACCGGTAGCTACCCCATCAGATAGCGCAACACACCCGCCGAGACCACGCCGATCAGCACCGTCGGCAGCATCGACAGCCGCGTGGCGGCCAGCAGGGTGATCGCCAGTGCGGCCAGGTCGGCGGGCTTGTCGGCGACGAAGTCCGGCGCGATCACCGAGATCAGCACGCAGCCCGGTGCGGCTTCCATCACCGTCACGGCGCGTTTGCTCAACGTGCGGTTGCGCAGCGCGAGGAAGCCGACGATGCGGGTCAGGTAGGTGGCGGCGGCCATCAGCACGATGGTCAGTACCGAAGTCCAGTGGATCAGTCCATTGAAGATCATGCTGCGTCCTCCGCCAGCTGCCAGGCGGCGGCCAGGCCGGCCAGTGCGCCGCTGGCCACGTACCACGCACCTGGCACCAGCAGGTAGGTAGCAGCGGCAACGACCAGGCTGACCAGCCACGGCCGTGCCGCCTTCATGCCCTGCCACATGCCGCGCAGCAGTACCAGGAACACGGCGGGGAAAGCCATGTCGAAGCCGTAGGCATGGATGTCGCCCAGCATCGGACCGACGATCGCGCCCAGCGCGGTACAGGCCACCCAGACGGTATACAGGCCTGCCGACACCCCCAGGTAATAGGCCAGGCTGAAGCCGAGCGCACGGCGGCGCGCATCGGCCACGCCCATCGCCCAGCTTTCGTCGCACATGAAGAACAGCGCCGGCAGCACCCGGCGGCGCGGCAGGTGCTGGAGCAGCGGGGCCAGGCTGGCGCCCATCAGCAGGTGACGGCTGTTGACCAGCGCGGTGATCGCCACGATCAGTGCAATGTGCGGTGGCGAGGTCCACAGTTCGACGGCGGCGAACTCCGAGCCGCCAGCGAAGTTGAGGCCGGTCATCAGCGGCACTTCCAGTGCGCTCAGGCCCTTCTGGGCTGCCTGCGCGCCGAGCACCAGGGCGAAGGGAATGAAGCCGATCATCACCGGCACGGCGGCGCGCAGGCCGCGCAGGAATTCGGCACGCGGCGCGGTATCGCAGGTGTCAGGCAGGGGGAGGGCGGTACGGGCGTCCATCGAACGGCACAACAAGGTGGGGGTGGCCCATGCTAGCGGTCCAATCGCGAAATTGGGTTGCGTTGATGCCACTTGATTCTGGATGATTGATATTTCATGCGGCCAGAAGTGGAAGGGGTGAAATTCCATGCAGTACCAGCTCGACAACCTCGATCGGCGCATCCTCGACGCCCTGCAGCGCGACGGCCGCCTGCAGAACCTGGAGCTGGCCCGTCTGGTCGGGCTGTCGCCGTCGGCCTGCCTGCGCCGGGTGCGGCTGCTGGAGGAAGGCGGCTACATCGACCGCTATGTGGCCTTGTTGAACGAGGCCAAGGTGGGCCGTGGCTTCACGGTGTTCGTGCGGGTATGGCTGCGCGGGCAGGACGAGGACACCACCAACCACTTCATCAACAGCATCAAGTCTTTCCCGGAAGTACTTGAATGCCATCTGATGGCCGGTGACTGCGATTTCCTGCTGCGGGTGGCGGTGGCCGATCTTGATGCCTACCGGCAGTTCCAGATGCAGCACCTGAACCGGATCGCCGGGGTGCAGAACACCAAGACCGAGATACCGATGCAGCGGATCAAGCAGACGACCCAGCTGCCGCTTTGAGGAATGGGTGGTTGCGGCCGGGTTGCACCCGGCACCCGCGGGTAGTGCCGGCCGCTGGCCGGCAATCTCAGGAGCAACAGCCGGAGCAACAGCCGAAGCAACAGCCGAAGCAACAGCCGAAGCAACAGCGTGCATTCCGTGGGATGGCGGGGTCGGTCCGGTTGCAGGGGACGCCGTAAACCCCTCCTTGGGGGCTTGGCCGCGGCATCCATGCCGCGGACGCCCCCGCAACCGGACCCACCCCGCCTTCGACAGATTTCCACGATCTGCCGGAACGGCATGAGCTGCTCTTGGTGGGTGTCGACCTTGATCGACACGTTTGGGTCGGCACGGGCTCTGACCCCTGTGCGCAGATGATCATGTCTGTCCGATTCATTGACTCCTGACGCGTGACTGGCTCCACGGAGCCTGCCTCGACGCCAGGCCGTGGGCGGCGGTCATCGCAATGACATCTGGCACCGGTACGGTTTGAGCCCGCTTGCTGGTCGCGCGCGGGCCGGGGTTCCGGTCGTGGTGCGCGTCCACTGCAGCTGCTGTCGCTGCCGAGGGTCATGTGTTCTACGTCAGGGGGCTGAATGGACACCATGCGGTCAGAACTTGGAAGGTGGCCATCGCCGCATGGCTGCTGCTTTCCTTTGCCGCTGCCGCGCAGGACGGTGTTCATGCCTACGATATCCCCGCGCAGCCGCTGGAACAGGCGGTCGAGCGCTTCAGCGTCATCAGCGGGTGGTCGGTGATGTACCCGGGCGATCTTGCCGCGGGCCGCAGCAGCCATGCGCTGCGCGCCAGCCTGCCGCCGCTGCCTGCCTTGCAGGTGCTGTTGCAGGACTCCGGTATCGAGGCCGAGGTGATCGGCGAGCAGCGTGTGGTGCTGCGCCGGGGGACACCCTCGGCCAGCGAAGCCGGTGTTGGCGCCGAACTTCCCGAGGCCGAACGTCGGCGTCGCTACGGCGGGCTGCAGCAGCGCCTGCGTGCGGCGTTCTGTGACGACCCGGAGATCGCGCCCGGCCGCTATGCCGCGACGCTGCGTTTCCATGTCGACAGCGAAGGCCAGGTGCATGCGCCCGAGCTGTTGTCAGGCAGCGGCAGCGCCCGCCGCGATGCGCGCCTGCTGCAGGCGATGCACGGCCTGGTGCTGGCGACCGAGGCCGCCGCGCTGCCGCAGCCGGTAACGCTGCAGATCCGACCTTCCGGCACCGACCACGACTGTGGCCGGCGCACGCCCCTTCCATGACTTCAAGGATTCGAACATGAGCAACGGTACGGCTGGGGCAGTTGACCTGATGGACCACCTTCTGGGTGCCTACGATGAGCTGAAGCGCCGGTTGGTGCGCAAGCTGGGGTCGGAGGAGCTGGCCGGCGACGCGCTGCAGGACACCTGGATGCGCCTGAGTGCGCGCCGTGACCGTCTGGATGCCGTGCAGAACCCCGCGGCCTACCTGCTGCGCATGGCGATGAATACCGTGATCGACCGCCAACGAGCAGATCACCGCCTGCTGAGCCTGGAGGAGGTGGATACGCTGATGGACATGGCCGACCCTGCACCCGGCCCGGCGCAGGCGGCCGAACTGGACTTCGCGCTGGAAGACATGGTCGGCCTGCTGCAGCGCATGCCCGAGCGCCGTCGCCGCATCCTGCTGGCGATCCGCGTCGATGGCCTGCAGCAGCGCGACGTCGCCGATCACCTTGGCGTGTCTCTGCGGCTGGTGCAGCGTGAGCTGAAGGCGGCCCAGGACTACCTGGCCGAGCGCAGCGGGCGGGGGCGCCAGGTGCGGTTCTGAGCGACGGCATCCGTCTACACTTTGACGCCGAGCAGAACCCCGCAGCGTGCGGGTCCGGCATGAGCCCCCATGGATCCTGACGATCGCCCGCAACGCCCGCTGGATGCCGTCGAGCGTCAGGCCCACGCGTGGGTGGTGCGGCTGACCTCGGGCGAGGCGACCGCCGCCGACGGGCGCAGGTTCCGTACCTGGTGTGAGGCTGACCCGCGCCATCGCGAAGCGTTTGGCCGTGCGCGCCGGCAATGGGAGCAGGTACGCCTGGCCGGCGAGCAGCTGCCCGCGGCCGAGCGTCAACCGGTGGCGCCGACGCCGGCCCAGCGCTGGAGCCGGCGCGCCTTCCTGGGCGCCGCGATTGCCGCCCCGGCCAGCCTGGTAGTGGTGGCGGCGATCCGCCCGCCGCTGGGGCTGTGGCCTTCGGTGACAGCCATGGCGGCCGATTTCCACACCGGCACCGGTGAACGTCTGCAGATCGCGCCCTTGCCACAGCTGAAGATCGAACTGGATACGCAGAGCAGCCTGCGCCGCCGCGCGGACGCGCAGGGCGAAGGCTTCGAGCTGGTGCAGGGCCAGGCCGCGATCGAAACCGGGGCTGGCCTGCGCCTGGCACTGTTCGCGGGCCCGGGTTGCGTGATTGCCGATGAAGGCGCAGTGCGCCTGGATGTGCGCAACACCCACGGCCAGGTACGGGTGACCTGCCTGCAGGGCAGCGCCCGCATCGAGCATCCGCAGGGCCGGCTGCAGCTGCAGGCCGGCCAGCAGACCCACTATGACGAGCGCCTCAGTGGCGTGGTGGCCGAGGCCGTGGCTTCGGAGGTGAGCGCCTGGACCGAAGGCATGCTGGTGTTCCGCCGCGCACCGCTGCGCGAGGTGGTGGACGAGATCAACCGCTACCGGCGTGGCAAGGTGCTGTTGGGTGAATCGGCGTTGGCGCGGGCGCCGGTCAGCGGCCGCTTCCGCATTGATGATCCGGATGCGGCACTGGAGCAGCTTCGACTGACGATGTCGCTGGATCTGCGTCGCTTTCCGGGTGGCATTGCCGTCCTTGGATAGATGAAGACGCTGGCCGTGCGCACCGCGCAGGGCTGTTGCAAGCAAGGAGAAGCCAAGGATGCGCAACGAGACCATCGGTGTGCTGGATCTGCGTCGCAATCTGTCGGCGCTGCTGGAAACCACGCAGCGACGGCCGTTGATGGTGCATCGCTATGGCTCGCCATGGGTGTGCGTGGTGTCCGATGCGCAGTGGCAGCAGCAGGCGGTGCTGCTGGACTTCGATCCGCAGTCGCACCCGCTGGCGATGCTGCTGCGCCTGCAGCAGCAGGTGCTGCCCCTGGCTGAAACCGGGGCACTGCCGCCTGCGGCACTTGCGCGCGCACTGCTGTTGATGGATATGCATGGCATCGACGATCTCGCACAGCTGCACGAGCAGGTGCTGCACCATCGGTTGTGGCATTGGTTCGTGGCGGGCACCCATGGCGTGATGGACGGCTGGCAGCTGCCCGCGGTGCGCATTGCGATGGCGTCATGGTGCGATGACGTGGGCATGACCGATGCACTGGTCGCGTTCGCTGCACGCAGCGACGTGGCGGTACTTGCCCGGCGCTGCGGGGGATCTGCACCGCAACTGCAGCGCGAAGCCTGCAGGCGGATGACGCTGCGATGACGTTGCCGATGAAGCGCCACCCAGCGCACAGAGTTGCTTTCGCGTTGTCGCTTCACCTGCCTTGCTGACGTCTTCTCCAGAGTACGACGCACCACGCGTCGCGGAGCACGGGCGGCGCCGATGGCAGACAGTCGCAGGATCAGCATGCTGGAGCTGGATCGTCACCTGAGCCAGTCACTGGAGCAGGCACGGCATACGCCATTGAACGTGCAGCGCTACGGGCACTCCTGGGTATGGGTGCTGTCCAGTGACGCCTGGGCAGACGCGGCGCGCTGGGCGGCACTGGATGGTAGTGCGCACCCACTGGCGGCGCTGCGAAAAGCCCTCGATCTGCAGCTGCGGCCCTGGCCCGAGGCGGCCATGAGCCCGCTGCCGCTTGATGCAGGCGATGCACGGCTGCTGCAACGCGCGGCCCTGCTGGTGGTCATGCGCGATCTGAACAGTGCCCAGCGCGTGTACGACGACCTGCGCTATCACCAGGCCTATCGGATGTTCATCGGCCTCGATCATGGAACAGCGTGGTCGCCGATGCAGTGCGTGCGCCTGCTGCAGGCCTGTGCGCACCCGTTGCTGCGCGGCTGCATCGACGATGCGCTGGCCAGCGTGCCGCAGCATCTGTTCGAGTCTGCATGTGCACCGGCTGCACGTGTAGCGCCTGCACCGGCACACGCGCAGCGGATTTCCGGCGGATGTTTATCGTACTGACACATGCACCGCTGACCATGGCGCAGCGGTCTCTTCCAGGATGATGAGGGCGGAACAATGGCAAGGCAGGTTCGTGGTCGCAGGGCTCGGCAGCAGGGTTTCAGCCTGATCGAAATCATGGTGGTGGTGGTGATCATCGGCATCCTCGCCGCATTGATCGTGCCGCGGTTGATGGACCGTCCCGACCAGGCGCGCGTGGTGGCGGCGCGCCAGGACATCGCTGCATTGATGCAGGCGTTGAAACTGTTCAAGCTGGACAACGGTCGCTATCCCAGTGCCGAGCAGGGCCTGCAGGCGCTGGTGAAGCCGCCGCAGGGCAGCGGTGGATTGCCGGTAACGCCGTATCTGGATCGCCTGCCCAATGACCCGTGGGGCCATCCGTACCAGTATCAGATACCAGGCACCCACGGCGACATCGATGTGTTCTCGCTGGGTGCGGACAGCAAGCCCGGTGGCGACGCCGGGAATGCGGACATCGGTTCCTGGCAGCTGTGAGGCAGGCCGATGTCAGCCCGGATGCGTTCTGTTTCGAGTGTCCGCCAACGTGGCATGGCGGTGATCGTCGCCCTGCTGGTGGTGGCACTGGTGGCGGTGATTGCCACCGCACTGCTGACCCGGCAGTCGGCCCAGCTGCGTGCGCTGCGTGGCGACCAGCTGCGCGTACAGGTACGCATGGCGGTGGACGCAACGCTGGAGCGTGCGGCACAGCAGCTGCGTGAGGATGTAAAGGAACAGCTGACCACGGTGCGCAGCGGGCGCTGGGCGCGCCCATTGGAGCTGCAGGCGCCGTTGCCGGTGCAGCTGCAGCTGGTCGATGCGCAGTCGATGTTCAACCTGCGCAACCTTCTTGCGCATGGCAGGCCGGACCCCGAGGCGCGGCGCGCGTTCATCGCGTTGTGTGCCGGGCAGGGGCTGGGCCAGGGCGCCTGCGCATCCGCCGCCGACCACATCCAGGCGCGCCTGCGCGATGGCGACATGCAGGCGCAGGCGCCGCTGCCGCGCGAATCACTGATCGAACAAGCGCTACCTGGTGCCGATCCGATGCCGTTGCAGGCGCTGGCGCGGCGTACCGTGGTGTTGCCGGCGCAGACCCTGGTCAACGCCAACACCAGCGACCTGCGCGTCCTGCAGGCGGTGACGCCTGCGGTCGAGCCGGCACGGCTGCAGGCGCTGCTCGGTGAGCGCGATGCTGGCCATTGGCTGCTCAATCGCGGCGACATCGCCAACCGACTCCAACTGAGCAACGAACAGATGGCCGTGCTTCCCCTGGGTATCCATAGCGAATGGTTCCTGGCCGTCGGCCAGGTGCAGGCTGACGGCAGTGCGGTCGATTTTCGCGCGCTGTTGTGGCGCGAATACCGCGACGATGGGGTGCGTGTGCAACGGGTGTGGACGAGGATCGGCGCATGAACGTGCAGCTTCGGGTGCGCCTGCCGGCGCTGGAGCGCCTGCACGCGGACAGCGCGGTGGACTGGGCGCAGCTACACAAGGGCGATGTACTGGCTCACGGTCGCGACACGCTGGCGGCGCTGGGACTGCGGCATCCGCAGGCCGCGGTGCATGCCTGCCTCGATCCGAACGACCTGATCCTGCTGGAGCTGCAGCTGCCGCCGTTGTCCGGGCGCCGCCTGCAGTCGGCGCTGCAGGGTGAGGTGGAGGCGATGCTGCTGGATGACCTGCAGGAGGTGGCGCTGGCCCACGGTGCGCAGGCAGCAGACGGCACGGTTCCGGTGGCCTGGCTTGGCCAGCAGGCCATCGCGCAGGTGCAGCAGATGCTGGCCTCGTGTGCGCTGCGGCTGCAGGCGCTGTATCCGACGCCACTGCTGCTGCCCTGGCAGGACGGCCAGGCCACGCTGCAGGTCAGCGGCGAGCACCTGCTGGTACGCAGCGGGCGCGATCGGGGTTTCGTTCAATGGTATGGCGGACGTGACGCGTGTGCGGTGATGCAGGCGCTGGCCGTGCGCCTGCAACAGGCCGGCGTGCAGGCCGTGCAGTGGATCGATAGTGTGCCGCCGACGTGGCCGGACAGCCTGCCGGCCACCGCCGTCACGCATGAACGGCAGACCTCTGGCCCCTTGCCAGGCTGGTCATTGCCGCTGCCCGGCGCAGGCCGGCAAGCACCGCGACTGGCGATCGGCCTGGCACTGGCAGCAGTGCTGCTGGCTGCACTCGGCCTGCAGCTGCAGGTCTCGCGTTGGCGGATCGAGGGCGAGGCCCTGCAACAGGACATGGCGCGCCAGTTCAGCGCGCGCTTCCCGGAAATCACCGATGTGGTGGACCCGGTGTTGCAGGCAAGGCGAGCACTTGCGGTGCCGCTGCCGGCGCCGCCGTTGCCGCCGCTGCAGCGTCAGGTTGCCAGCACGCTGCAGGCGGTTCCGGAGCTGGCCGGGCAAGTGCGCAGCCTGCATTACCAACCCGGGCAGCTGGACATGGAGCTGGATGCCGATGCCCAGGCATTGGCCGACGATCCGCAGCGGCTTGAGCACTGGCAGCAAGCAGTTCAGGCACAGGGCCTGCGGCTGGCGCGCGAAGCCGGTGGACACCTGCGAGTGAGCGGAGCTGGGCAGTGACGACCCGCACCCTATGGCTGGGCGAGGGGCTGGTGGGCCTGCAGCACCGCTGGCAACGCCTGCCACCGCGCGACCGGCGGATGCTGTGGGTGATGGTGGTGGCGCTGCTGGTGGCGGGCCTGTGGTCGTTGTGGCTGGAGCCACTGCTGAAGCAGCGCACGTATTGGCAGGCCGAGCTGCCGCGGCTGCAGGCGCAGTCCCGCGCACTGGCACCGCTGCTGCGCGCCCGTGAGCGCCAGCAGCTGGCGCAGAGCCAGCACCCGACACTGGCCGGGCTGCGCGATGGCATCAAGACCGCCGGCCTTGCCGCCGGCCTGCATATCGAAGCGCGCGACGGGCGTTGGCACCTGCAGGTGCAGGCAGTGCCCGCCGACGCGCTGTGGAACTGGCTGCTGCCCGTGCTGGCCGATCCGGCCATCGAACTGCAGCAGCTGCAACTGACACGCACAGGGGATGCGAACATGCCGGCGGCACGGATTTCCGGAAACATCGTGATGGTGGCCGCCGCGGGTGCCCATCCATGAGGGCGATGCGTAGCTTTGCCTGCAGTACCGCACTGGCCCTGATCGTGTGCATGGCCCACGCACCGGCGCTGGTACTGGCGCAGGACGCCCGTGATGAGCCGGTGCAGTTGAACCTGGTCGACACCGATATCGGTGGCGTACTGCGCATGGCAGCGCGCTTCACCGGGCGCCAGTTCCTGGTCGATCCACGGGTGACCGGCAAGATGACAGTGGTTTCCGATGGCCCGGTCAGCCGTACCCAGGCCTACCAGTTGCTGCTGGGCGCACTGCGCATGCGCGGCTTCGCCGTGGTCGAGAACGGCGGCGTCAGCCGGGTGGTGCCGCAGGCCGATGCCAAGCTGCTCGGTGGCCGCGTTGGCAGCGGCGGTGCGGGGGGCGAGGTTGCCACGCGCACCTTCGCGCTGCGCTACGAGAACGCGGCCGCGCTGGTGGCGGTGCTGCGGCCGATGATCAGCCCGGACAATCCGATCACTGCCAATCCGGGCAACAACACGCTGGTGATCACCGACTATGCCGATAACCTGGAGCGCATCGCGCGGGTGATCGCCAGCGTGGATACACCGGCCGGCATGGACACCGATGTGGTGAAGCTGCAGCAGGGCATTGCCGTTGACGTCGCGGCGATGGTCGCGCCGCTGCTGGATGCGCAGGGCGCCGAGCCCACCCAGAAGGTGGTGGTGATGGCCGACCCGCGCAGCAACAGCGTGCTGCTGCGGTCCAGCAGTCCCGGCCGCAACCGCCTGGCGCGGCAGCTGGTGGAGAAGCTGGACCGCGCGCAGGACGAGTCCGGCAACCTGCATGTGGTCTACCTGCGCAATGCCCAGGCCAACCAGCTGGCCGGTGTGCTGCGTGGCGTGGTGGCCGGGCAGAGCGATGCACCAGCGATGGGCAGCAATGAAGGCATCACACCACTGCCGGGTGACGCCAACCGTTCCACGCCCGCGCAGCCGTCGCAGCTGCAGCAGGCCAAGACCGGCGGCAACGCGCTGGAATCACAGCGGCTCGACCCGAACCGCCGCGACCCGATCGATGCGGGAAGCACCGGCTTCAGCCAGAACGGCATTTCGGTGCAGGCGGACGTGGCCACCAACACGCTGCTGATCTCGGCGCCGGAACCGGTGTACCGCAACCTGCGGCGGGTGATCGATCAGCTCGACCAGCGCCGTGCACAGGTGCTGGTCGAGAGCCTGATCGTGGAGGTCAACCAGACCGATGCGGCAGAGCTGGGCGTGCAGTGGATGCTGGGCAATGGCCGTACCTTTGGCGGCACCCACTTCGGTGGTGCCACCGGCGGCAGTGGGCTGAGCACCACCGCACGCACCACGCTGGACGTGCTGCCCAAGGATGGCCTGAAGATCGGTGTGATCGACGGCACCATCAATTTGCCCGGTGTCGGCCAGATCCTCAACATGAAAGCGCTGGCCAACGCGCTGCAGAGCAAGGGCGGCGCCAACATCCTGTCCACGCCAAACCTGATGACGCTGGACAACGAAGCGGCCAGCATCATGGTCGGCCAGACCGTGCCGTTCGTCAGCGGCCGCTACGTGACCGACGGTGGTGGCGGCAGCAACAACCCGTTCCAGACCATCGTGCGCGAGGACGTGGGCCTGAAGCTGCGGGTGCGCCCGCAGATCTCCGAGGGCGGCACGGTGAAGCTGGACATCTACCAGGAAGTCAGCAGCATCGACGCGCAGAGCGCGAACAGCACGGCCGGCATCATCACCAACAAGCGCGCCCTGGATACCAGCGTGCTGCTGGACGATGGCCAGATCATGGTGCTGGGTGGCCTGCTGGAAGACAGCGTCAGCCATGGCCGTGATGCGGTGCCGGGGCTGGGAAAGATCCCGGTCCTGGGCGCCTTGTTCCGCAGCGACACGCGCAAGCGCGCCAAGACCAACCTGATGGTGTTCCTGCGCCCGCACGTGGTGCGTGACCCGGCCGCCGGCCAGCGCCTGACCCGCGACCGCTACGACTACATGCGCAACGCGCAGGCGGGCGCGCAGCCGGCACAGAGCTGGGCCTTGCCGGCGCTGTCGGCACCGCAGCTGCCACCGCAGGACCTGTCTGTCCTCGGCCAGGGCAATGCACGCGATGACCAGGGCCAGCCGCTGCAGAACAGCAGCCTGGCGGCGCTGTACCCGTCCGGTGACGGCGATGCGCAGCTGGTGCAGTTCGCGCAGGGGCTGGACCCGGCGCGTGCCAGCCAGGGCGTGGCGCAGGTGCGTGCACTGGGCCTGCAGGCCTATGCCGAAGCGACGCCCGGCGAGAGCGGGCAACGCCTGCGCGTGCGATTGCCGCGCGATCCGGCGACGCTGGACCCTGCGCTGCAGCAGCTGCGCGGGCTGGGCTACACGCCGGAACTGGTGATCGGGCCGTGAGCGCTTCCGCGCCGCTGCCGTACGCCTGGGTGCGCAGCCATGGCGTGATGCTGTCCGAAGTTGGCGGCGAGCCCGTGTTGCTGGGCACCGCCGACACCGCAGCGTGGGCTGTGGCCGAGCTGCGCCGCCGGCATGGCCCGCTGTCGTTCCAGGCGCTGGACGCTGCGACGTGGCAACAGCGGTTGGGTGAGCAGTACCGTGACGGCGGCGATGCCGCTGCCGTGGTGGGTGCCGCCGAAAGCGAAGTCGATCTGGACCGGCTGATGCAGGACATGCCGGAGGTCACCGATCTGCTGGATGCTCAGGACGATGCGCCGGTGATCCGCATGATCAACGCGCTGCTGGCACAGGCCGCACGCGATGGCGCCAGCGATCTGCATATCGAACCGTTCGAGACCCATTCGGTTGTGCGCTACCGCGTGGACGGCACCCTGCGCGACATGGTGCAGCCACGGCGCGCACTGCATGCGGCGCTGGTATCACGCATCAAGATCATGGCGCACCTGGACATTGCCGAGAAGCGCCTGCCGCAGGACGGGCGCATCGCCATCCGCGTGGGCGGGCGGCCGCTGGATATCCGTGTCTCCACGGTGCCGACCGCTCATGGCGAGCGTGCTGTGCTGCGCCTGTTGGAAAAGGATGCCGGTCGCCTGCAGCTGCAGCGCCTCGGCATGGCCGATGACACGCTGGCCACGTTCACCGGGTTGATCCGTCAGCCGCACGGCATCGTGCTGGTCACCGGGCCGACCGGCAGCGGCAAGACCACGTCGCTGTACGCCGCACTGGGCCAGCTCGACAGCAGCACCAGCAACATCCTCACTGTGGAAGACCCGGTGGAGTACGACTTCGCCGGCATCGGCCAGATCCAGGTCAACGCGCGCATCGGCATGAGCTTTGGCACCGCGCTGCGTGCGATCCTGCGCCAGGATCCGGACACCATCATGATCGGTGAGATCCGCGACCTGGAGACCGCGCAGATTGCGGTGCAGTCGTCGCTGACCGGGCATGGCGTGCTGGCCTCGCTGCACACCAACGATGCGATCTCGGCGGTGACCCGCCTGGCTGACATGGGCGTGGAGCCGTTCCTGCTGGCCTCGTCGCTGCGCGGCGTGCTGGCGCAGCGGTTGGTGCGGCGGCTGTGCACGCAGTGCCGTCGTGCCGAGGTGGACGGCGAGGGTCGCACCGTATGGCGCGCGGTGGGCTGCGCGGCCTGCGCCAACAGCGGCTATCGGGGTCGTACCGGCATCCATGAACTGTTCGTGGTCGACGACCGCGTGCGCGCACTGATCCATGAAGGGCAGGGCGAGCCTGCGCTACGCGAGGCGGCCCGGCGGGCCGGCATGCGGACCCTGCGGCAGGATGGCCAGCGCTGGGTCGACAGCGGGGTAACCACGCTGGAAGAGATCCTGCGCGTCACCGGCGACGATTGAGGCCTGCATGGCACTGTTCGACTACCAGGCTGCCAACGCGCAGGGCCGCATCGAAAAGGGCCAGTTGGATGCCGACAGCCCGCGCGGTGCTCGCCAACTGCTGCGCGGGCGCGGGCTGACCCCTGTGCAGGTGAGTGCGGCGCGCAGTGCCGGCAGTGGCTGGGGCGCTCGCCGGTTGTCCGCCAGCGAGTTGGCCTGGGCTACGCGCCAGCTGGCCAGCCTGTTGGCGGCCAGCCTGCCGCTGGAAGGCGCATTGAGTGCGGTGATCGAGCAGGCCGAACGCCCGCACGTGGCCCAGGCGCTCACCGCAGTACGTGCCGACGTGCGTGCCGGTCAGCGCTTGACCGTGGCGCTGGCAGCGCGGCCACGCGATTTTCCGCCGATCTATCGGGCGCTGGTGGGAGCAGGCGAAGACTCCGGCGATCTGGCACGGGTGATGGAGCGCCTGGCCGACTACATCGAAGAACGCAATGCGCTGCAGGCCAAGGTACTGACCGCCTTCATCTACCCAGCGGCGATCAGCCTGGTATCGGTGGCGATCGTGATCTTCCTGCTCAGCTACGTGGTGCCGCAGGTGGTGACCGCGTTCGTGCAGGCGCGGCAGACGCTGCCCATGCTCACGCAGATGATGCTGGGCGCCAGCGCGTTCGTGCGCAGCTGGGGCGTGTGGGCAGGGCTCGGCATCGCTGCGCTGGTGGTGGCCTGGCGGTTGGCCCTGCGCAGGCCCGAGCTGCGCCTGCGCTGGGACGCGATGCTCATGCGGGTGCCGATGGTCGGGCGATTCGTGCTGGGTGTGAACAGTGCGCGCTTCGCCTCGACACTGGCGATCCTGCTGGATGCCGGCGTGCCGCTGCTGCGTGCACTGGAGGCGGCGCGGCAGACCCTGGGCAATGCGCTGCTGGCGCGCTGTGCCGACGATGTGTCCGCGCGCGTGCGCGAAGGTGCCGCGCTGGGTGCTGCGTTGAAGGTACAGAAGGTGTATCCGCCGATCCTGGTGCATCTGGTGGCCAGTGGCGAGAAGACCGGTTCGCTGGCGCCGCTGCTGGATCGCGCCGCGCAGACCATCTCGCGCGAGATCGAGCGTCGCGCGATGGCACTGACTGCGTTGCTGGAGCCAACCATGATCCTGGTGATGGGCGGCGTGGTGCTGACGATCGTGCTGGCGGTGCTGATGCCGATCATGGAAATGAACCAGTTGGTGCAGTGATGCGCAACGCGCATCACAGGTAGAGTCGACTGTTAGTCGACCAGCGCGGAGATCGAGTGCATTCAGATCGTTTCCGCGTGCGAAAAGCAGTCGACTAACAGTCGACTCTCCCCAGTCGATCCCATCGGGTCGATCCCATCAGGTCGATTCAATTCAGTCGATTCAATTCAGTCGATTCAATTCAGTTGATCGGGCGGCGTCGTTGGAATGTGGCATGGGTCGATTCTCCACACAATCCTCCACACCTTTTTTCGATCTTCCACAGGTTTCTTAAGCGGCCTGTCATCGGCGCGGACCAGCATGGACACGTCGCCGCAGAGTGGGCTGGGAGGCCCTCGGCGGCAGCAGGCGTGTAGTGACCGTTCCTCCCTTGGTGTTTCCCTTCGCAGTAAACCCTTCAGGAGAAGATCATGATCAAGTACAAGACCCTGGCCGCGCTGGTTGCCACCGCGCTGCTCGCTACCGTTGGCGCCGCCTCCGCGCAGACCGTTACCGGCGGCGGTGCTTCGCTGCCGGCCGACCTCTACAAGGGTTCGTCCGACAGCATCCTGCCAGCCAACTTCACCTACGCCGTGACCGGTTCGGGCACCGGCAAGAAGGCCTTTCTGGAGAACAACTCGCTGCTGTTCTCGACCACCGGCACCGTGCACTTCGCCGGCAGCGATTCGGTGCTGAGCAGCACCGAGCTGAGCACCTACACCACCAACTTCAACCAGCCGACCAACGCCAACCGCTACGGCGCGCTGATCCAGGTGCCGTCGGTGGCCACGTCGGTCACCATTCCGTTCAACAAGGCCGGTTCGGCGGTGGACCTGAGCGTGGCGCAGATCTGCGGCGTGTTCTCGGGTGCGATCAGCGACTGGTCGACCATCGATGCCAACCGCAGCGGCCCGATCCAGGTGGTGTACCGCCCGGAAAGCAGCGGCACCAGCGAAATGTTCAGCCGCTTCCTGACTGCGGCCTGTGCGGCTGAGAACGCTGGCACCTCGAACCTGGTAGGTGGCAAGTTCGCCATCAAGTCGACCTTCGCCGACCTGTACAAGCGCGATGCCAACGGCAACCTGCCGGCGTTCCTGGTGGCCGCGCCGGCCACCGGTGGCACCTCGCTGTACAACGCTGTCTACGCTGCTGAAGGCCGTATCGGTTACGTTGGCCCGGACGTGATTCCGAGCGTGACCGATGCGACCAAGGTCGCCAAGGTCAAGGGCTTCTCGCCGGATCAGGTGAGTGTGCAGGCCACCCTGGACACCGTCGCTCCGCCGACCGGTACCGCTGCCGAGGACCCCGCCAACTGGGTGCCGGTGTTCGGCAACCCGTCGGCCGGCTATCCGATCGCCGGCTACACCAACCTGGTGATCGGCCAGTGCTACAAGGATTCGAGCGTCGCCACCAGCCTGCGCGGCTTCCTGGCCCGCCACTATCCGGCGACCTACACCGTCGCGTATGAGAAGTCGATCACCGACCACGGCTTCATCCCGCTGACCAAGGCCTGGCGCGATGCGATCCGCAACCGTTTCGTGCTGGCCAGCAGCACTGCCGGCCTGAACAATCCCAGCACCTGCGCCGGCATCGGTCGTCCGCTGTAATCCGCAGCACTGATTGAATCCTGCTTGACCCGACGCCGGCCCCTGGGCCGGCGTCGCCATTTCCGGGACGGTGCCGCCGCCGCAGTGTTTCGCTGTCGGCTTCGTGTCACGTGAACCGTCTATCAGTGGCAGGGCATGCGTTGCGCGTGTCTCCCCGATCGTCGCCGCAGCCGCGGCCCACCAGGTTGATGAGGTTCCGATGTCGCACCCGCTCCCGTCCGCTGTTCATCCGGCCGCGCCGATGCGCCGCAATCATCCGATGGCGTGGGCCATCGCGGTCGCCTTGGGCAGCATGGTGGCCCCGGCCAGCCAGGCGCAGCAGGCGTTCAGCCCGGGCTGGTTCGCCGAGCGGGGCGCGGCCCAGGGCAGCGCGGCACAGAGCGGCCGGATGCCCAACGGGGTGCCGATCCAGTTCCAGTTGCCGGCCCAGCAGCAGGATGCAGCACGGCAGAAGCTGCAGCAGTCGATCGACAACCTCGGTACGGCTGCGCAGGCGATTGCCCTGCAGCAGCGCCTGCAGGAACAGGCGCGGCAGGCGCGCCGCGAGGCTGGCTTCATCGTTGCGGATGGCCTGGGCAAGGATGGCCTGAGCGTCGACCAGAACCCGCTGACCCGCGGCTGGCTCAATGCGCGCGACGCGATCCAGTCGCAGGGCAGCGACGGGCGGGTGCAGGTTACGGTCGAGCAGACCGCGGACAAGGCGATCCTGAACTGGGAGACCTTCAATATCGGCGGCAACACCACGCTGAACTTCCTGCAGAACCCTGACTGGGCAGTCCTGAACCGCGTCAATGATCCGCAGGCGCGGCCCAGCCAGATCCTGGGCCAGCTGAAGGCCAATGGCACGGTGTTCGTGGCCAACCGCAACGGGGTGGTGTTCGGCAACAACAGCCAGGTCAATGTACGCAATCTGCTGGCGGCTGCAGCACGGATCAGCGATGCGCAGTTCCGTGACAACGGCCTGTACAGCCCCGACGCCAGCAGCAGCGCGCTCAGCGATGCATTTGGCAAGGTGATGGTGGAGCAGGGTGCCCGCATCGCGACCCATGAGCCGACCAGCGCGACGCGCGGCGGTGGCTACGTGCTGCTGGCCGGGCACAGCGTGGAGAATGCTGGCCATATCGAGGCGCGCAAGGGCCAGGTGCAACTCGCTGCCGGTGACAGTTTCGTGATCCGGCGCGGCGTGGGTACGGCGACCAATACCAGCTCCACCACCCGCGGCAATGAAATCGCGCCGCGCTTCGTCGCTGGCAGCACGGCGGGCAGCGTGCGCAACACCGGTCTGCTGCGCGCCCGCGAGGGTGACGTGACCCTGGCCGGGCGCAACGTCGAGCAGGCCGGTGTGGCCGTGGCCAGCACCACGCTGGCGCAGCGCGGCACCGTGCATCTTCTGGCTTCGGCCAGTGATGCCGGCAGCAGCGTCACGCTTGCCGATGGAGCCACCACGGCGGTGCTGGTCGAGGACGATGGCAAGGCCACGGTGCTGGATACGCAGCGCAACAGCCTCATCAAGGAGTCGGCCGAGCAGGACGCGATCCGCGCCGGCGCGCGCTCGGCGACCTTCGACAATCTGTCCCAGCACAATGATCGCCGGGACCAGTCGCGGGTGGAGATCGTCTCGGGTGGCAACATCCATTTCAGTGCGGATTCGCTGACGTTTGCCACGGGCGGCCAGATCATCGCCGACGCGGCAGCCCGCAGCTACGTAGACGACGCGGCACGCGTGGATGTTTCCGGCGCAGTGGGCGTACAGGTGTCGATGGAAAGCAACAATGTCCAGGTCAAGGTGCAGGGCAACGAACTGCGCGATGCCCTGGACAACCGCGACAGCGGCAAGCTGACCAGCAGCGAGGTCTGGGTCGACCGCCGCAGGCTGGTCCACGTTCCGGCCGGTACCGGGGGCTACGCGGGTGAGCGCTGGTACGCGGCGGGTGGCCTGCTGGAAGTGGGCGGCTACCTTGACAACCAGGGGCACTCGATCGGCGAATGGGCCGCGCAGGGAGGCACCGTCCTGCTGGGCGGCAGGGAAGTGATCACGCATGGCGGCTCACGCATCAACCTTGCCGGTGGCAGCCTGGATGTGCAGAGCGGCGTGATCCGGCAGAGCTGGGTGCGCGGCGTCGATGGCCAGGTCTACCGCCTTGATGACGCGCCGGCGGAGATGCGGTTCGATGGCCTGTACAGCGGCCATGAAGTAAAGCAGGAGCGCTGGGGCATCACCGAGACCTTCCGTGATCCGATTGTATTCGCGGCGCAGCGTGTCGATAACGGATACACGGTCGGCCGCGATGCAGGACGCCTGATCATCTCCGCACCGACCGCGGTACTGGACGGAAAGGTTGAGACGGCTACCTTTCTGGGCGCGCAGCAGAACCGCAGGCCGGATACCGCGCTGGAGGGTTATGCGCAGGCGCAGACGGCGGTCGCGCGCAATGCGCAGCTGTACCTGGGGCGCTACGACGGCCAGGGCCGCAGCGGTGTGTTCGGCTCGGATGTGCGCCTGGATGACAAGGCTCGGACGAAGGCCGCGTGGTCGCTGCTGGCCCCGGTCAACGAAGTGCGGCGTGGCACCGTGTGGCTGGATATCGCAGAGCTGAGTGCCCAGCAGTGGGGACGGATCGACCTGGCGACCGCTGATCGCATCCGCATCGACGGCAGCCTTCGGCTTCAGGCAGGCGGACAGCTCAACCTGACCGGCAGCGAGGTGGAACTGGCAGGCGACATCGGCATCGCCGGCGGCCAGCTGTCGGCGGGCAACCTGCTGGATGTGCAGGGCCGGCCGACGGCGCTGCTGCATGATGGCCGCGCGCGCACCGCCATCGCCGACGGCACGCGGATCGATCTCTCCGGTGAATGGAGCAATGCGTCACTGGCGACGCCGCGCGACGCGAGCGGTGCCTGGACGGATGGCGGCCGCCTGAGCCTGGGCAGCAGTCATGACGTGGTCGTGGGCGCCAAGGCAACGGTTGACGTCGAGGCCGGTGCTGCGCTGGACCTGCGCGGCAAGGCCCATATCGGCAAAGGCGGCAGCGTCAGCCTGCAGGCGAACAGCAGTACGGTGACGACCGACGGCAGTGGCCGGGTGCAACTGGGCGACGGAAGCCGGTTCAGTGGTCGAGGACAGGGCGGTGGTTCCTTCTCGCTGGGGACCGGTGGCCAGGTGCGGCTGGGCGATGCGGACCTGGCGGGCACATCGCTGCGACTGGACCCCGGCCTGTTCGGCAGTGGCTTCGCGCAGTACGACATCAATGGCCACCACGGTGTGGAGGTGGCCGATGGCGCGCGGCTGGTCGCTGCCCTGCCAGGCCTGCGCCTGACCCAGGACGCGCGGATGGCGACCGACCGGGCGTCCGCACTGGCAGCGTGGGACGCGCCGCTGTACAGCGCCGATCCGTCGAGCGGGCGCGTCAGCCAGCGCGCGGGTGCGAGCATCAGCCTGCGTTCGGAGCGCAACAGCGTGGGCGGTGACCTGCGGGTTGGCAAGGATGCACTGGTGGCGGTTGATCCAGGGCAGACGATCTCGCTGCTCGGTGCAGGCAACATCGATGTTGAAGGCACGCTGCGCGCGAAGGGCGGCCGCATCCTGATCGACGATGTGCGCCCGGAAAACGCGCTGTACGCCGGGCAGCGCACCGAACGCACCTGGCGTTTCGCCGAGGGCGCGCTGCTGGATGCCGATGCAGACGCGATGTCGCTGCCCGATCCCAGCGGCCGCCTGCGCGGGCAGGTGCGCGCAGGTGGCCGCATCGAGATTGGCGGGGCGCTGGACTGGGAGACCACCGCATTCGTCGACAACCGACCACCGGAAGCCTTCGTGGTGGTCGAACGCGGTGCGCGCCTGCAGGCGCGCGGCGCGTCGGCCGAACTGGACATCGATGGCCAGGGCCGCGTGCGCGTGGACAGCGACGGCGGGCAGATCGTGCTGCGTTCGGCCAACGCGCTGTACCTGGAGGGCGGGATGGACGCGGCCGCCGGTGGTGCCGGCGCACGCGGCGGCACGCTTGGCCTGGCCTTTGGCGGGAGCATCCATGCACGTGGTGCCAGCGACGAGGTACTGCGAGCGCGTGCGATCAGCCTCAGCCAGCACAGCGCACCGGCGCAGCCACTGCCGGCCGCATTGGAATATGGCCACGCCGCGTTGTCGGTCGAGCAGCTGCAGGCCGGCGGTTTCGACAACCTGTCCGTGTTCGGTGACATCCGCGCGGTCGGCGACGTCGACCTGCGCCTGGCCCAGAGCCTGCGCATCCATGGCCAGGGCACTTCGAGCCTGGGCATGGCCGTGGATGCCGGGCTATCGTCTGGGCTGCGACTGAGTGCGCCCTATGTTCGCCTGGCGCAGGCACGCTGGCGCCAGATGCCGGGCGAGAACCTGCAGGGCACCGCCGCGGTCGCTTCGTCCGGGCCGGAAGATCACGCGCTGGCGGTGCAGGCCGAGCTGATCGACATCCGCGACGTCACCTGGCTGCCGGGTTTCAAGCATGTGGCGCTGGAAAGCCGCAGTGACGTGCGCCTGACCAACGGCATTGCCAGCAGTGGCAACACCAGCGCGTTGATGACGGCTGGTTCGATGGACGTGACCGCTGCGCGCCTGTACCCCACCACAGGCGCGGTCGGCACGCTGGTGGCCGGCGCGTCGGCGCAGACCGTGCAGACCGCTGATTACTGGGCCGATCCGGATGCCGTGCTGCGCATCCACGGCACCGGTGCGGACACGAAGCCGGCGCCGGAATCGGCGCTGGGTACGCTTCGCCTGGTGGCCGCCACGGTGCAGCAGGGCGGCAACGTACAGGCGCCGATGGGCACGCTGCAGCTGGGTGGCCTTATCCAGAACGGAACCGTCGGTAGCCGGGTGGAACTGCTGCCAGGCAGCGTCACCTCGACCAGTGGCGCCGGCTTGTCGCTACCCTATGGTGGCACCGTCGATGGTGTCGACTGGCGGGTCGGTACGCGCAGCCTGGGTTCGCTGACGCCGGCCGGCATCTCCTCGATGGGGGTGACCCTGAAGGCGAATGAGATCGAGGTGGCGCCGGGGGCCCTGCTGGACATGTCCGGCGGTGGTGAGTTGACCGGTGCCGCCTTTGTGTCAGGACGCGGTGGCTCTGTCGACGTGCTGCGAACGGCGTTGGCCGACGCCAATCCGCGCTATGAATTCAGTGCGTCGGGCAACCCGGTGTATGCGATCGTGCCGGGACGCGCCGGGACATTTGCCCCCAGCGGCGAGGAAGGATTCGCCGCACCGGCCGTGGGCCAGCAGATCACCGTGCCGGCGGGCGTGCCCGGCCTGGCGGCAGGCACCTACACGCTGATGCCGGCCAGCTATGCGCTGCAGCCCGGTGCATTCCGGGTTGAGCTGGGCGCCACCGGCACCTCGGGCATCGCGCAACCCATCGCGACCGGTACCGGCACCTGGCGTGTGTCCGGGCAGCAGCGCACGGCGCTGGGCGCGGCAATCTCGCCGTTGCTCACCGACATCCTGCTGACCCCCGCCGCAGTAGTACGCCGGCACTCGGGCTACAACGAAACCTCCTACAACAGCTTCGCGCAATCGGTGGCCGACCGCCGCGGCGAGTCGCGTGGCTGGCAGACCATCGATGCGCTCGGGTTGACCCTTGCGTTGGGCGAAGGCGCAGGTCGTGCAGACACGCCTGCCATCCGCTTCGCCGGCACCGCGCGGTTCGGCGCCGCCACCGACAACGGGCGAGGCGGCACGCTGACAGCCACGTTGGCCAGCCCGGCGGTCGGTTCACTGGAGATCGTCGACGGCGGTGCGCAATCGCAGGCGCGTGATCGCGGTGCCACCTTCAGCGACGACGCGCTCAATGCCTTCCTGCCGGCGCGGATGATGATCGGCGGGCAGTTCAACCAGGAGGCCTCGCAGGTGGCGGTGACCGGCCAGGCGCGCAGCGTGGCGATCCGTTCCGGCGTCACCTTGAACGCACCGGAAGTGCTGGTGGCAGCGGCCTCCGGTGGCAGCGGCGTGCTGGTCGAGGCCGGTGCGACCCTCGATACACTGCCGTTCGCATCCGCCAACGCGAATGCCAGCGCGACCCTGCCTTACCAGGTCTCCGGCGGCCTGCTGGCGGTGTCCAACCAGCGCCTGAACCTGATCACCGGCACCACCGGGGTGGAGGCCGGTCCAGTGGCGATCGACATCGGGGGGTGCCAGACGGCGTGCGACGGCCAGACCCGGCTGGTTTCCGATGGCAGCATCGCGGTAGCGACCGATGGCGCGCTGCAGATGCGCGACTCGGCCAGCTATGGCACCCGTCAGCTCGGCCTGAGCATGGCGGCGCTGAACCTCGGCAGTGCCGAAGCGATCGCCCTGGCCGCTGCGGCAGGGGCGCTGCCCAGTGGCATGACCATGAACCAGTCCGTGCTGCAGCAACTGCTGCGCGGCAATGATGCCACCGGCGCGCCGGCGCTGGACACGCTGAGCCTGGTCGCGCGGGACTCTGTCAACGTGTTCGGCAGCGTCGACCTGGACGCGCGCGACAGTGCCACCGGCCGCAGTGGCCTGCAGACGCTCGTGCTTGGTGCGCAGGCCATCCGCGGCTACGGTGCTGCGACTGACCGGGCGCGCATCCTGGTGGACACGCTGGTCTGGGACGGCTCATTGGCGGCGAGCCAGGCGCCGGGCAGTGACGCGTCGGTGCCGCCGGCCGATCCGATGGTGAACCGGCTCGGCGCCGGGCAGCTGGACATCTTTACCCGCCAGCTGCAGCTGGGGCGGGCGCCATTCAGCCGTCCCAGTTCTGAAGTACCTGCGAACCGGCAGGTGCTCGGATTCAGTGCGCTGAACCTGAGTGCTTCGGAGCAGCTGTCGTTCTCCGCGCAGGGCACGCTGGACGTGTTCCAGCAGCGCGGTGACTATCTGGCCGACAAGGGCTGGCAGTACAGCGGAGGCAGCCTGGGTATCGATACACCGCTGTTGACGGCCGATCCCGCCGCGCGGCTGCGCGTGCGCACCGGCGGCGACTTCCGCCTGCAGGGGGGCACCGGCAAGGCGGGTGGCGATGCACTGGGCAGTGAGCTGAGCATCGACGCCAACCGGATCACGCTGGACAGCACGATCGCGCTGGCGTCCGGACGGCTGTCGGCGAACGCACGCCAGGGCATCACGCTTGGCAGCCGGGCCGCGTTGGATCTGGCCGGACGCAAGGTCTCGCTGTACGACGTGGACAAGTTCAGCTGGGGCGGCGATGTCCTGCTGTCCAGCGACACGGGTGACATCCGCGCCGATGCGGCCTCCCGCATCGATGTTTCCGCCCGCAACAACCGAGGCGGACGCCTGACGGTCACCGCAATGGCCGGCCGAGCCGATCTGGCCGGTGTTCTGCAGGGTGCCGCCACTGGTTGCTACGATGCCGGTGGCACGCTGGTGCCCTACGACGGTGGCGAACTGGTGGTGCGGGCACGCCAGCTGCAGGACTTCGCCGGCCTCAACCAGCGATTGACCGCCGGCGGCGTCGTCGGCGGTCGCAGCTTCCAGATCGGTGAGGGCGATCTGCGGATCGGCGACGAAGTGAAGGCGCGCCGGGTCGATATCAGCGTCGATGCGGGCAGCCTGACCGTGGCCGGCCGCATCGATGCCAGCGGCGAGCAGGTCGGCAGCATCCGCCTGTACGCCCGCGATCAGTTGCAGGTGGACGGCACGCTGGACGCGCACGGTACCGGCCTGCGCGTGGACAGCCATGGCAAGATCATCGACAGTCCAAACCGGGCCACCATCACGCTGGGCAGCGCCGAAGGTGCCGTCGGCCTGGGCAGCGCGGCGCAGCTGGACCTGCGTGCGGGCAGCGATGTTACCGTCGGTGGACGTCCTGGCCAGAACGATGGCACCCCGCGCGGCACGCTGAAGATCGATGTGCCGCGGCTGGGCAGCAACGACGCGGCGATTGCCGCGGCCACCGGCCTGCGCATCGATGGCGCGGCCGACATCCAGCTCAATGGTGTTCGCCGCTACGACGATGCGCCCCTGGCAGCCACCGCTGACGTGCGCGGCAACCGCGCGCAGCTGGTCACCCAGCAGTGGCTGGACCAGGTGGTCGATCCGCACAGCGTGGCCTGGATCGATGCTGCGCTGGACAACGCGGATCTGCAGCAGCGCACGCGGGCGCTGGGCGATGTCCGCCTTCGTCCCGGCGTGCAGGTGCTGGCGCGGCGCAGCGACGCCAACCCGGACGGCGACCTGACCATTGCCGGCGACATCGATCTGTCCGGCTACCGCTACGGGCCCGAAGCCAACCGCGCCGATCCATCGCGGCGTGGCTTCGGCGAATCGGCCTCGCTGGTGCTGCGGGCCGAAGGCAACATCAACGTCTACGGCAGCATCAACGATGGGTTCGCACCGCCGCCGTCCACGCCGGATGAGGGTGGCTGGCAGCTATATGAGGGTCGCAATGGCAGCGCGGGGCAAACCCCCTTTGGCGGCGGCCTGGTGGTGCCGGTGGACGGAGTGAAGCTGCAGCCCGGCACCGAGTTCCAGGCCGGTACCCGCCTGAACTATGACGTGCCGGTCGAATCGGTAACGCTTCCGGTCGGTACCGTGCTGCCCGCGCCGATGGTGATCTCGCAGAACCTGCGCCTGCCAGCGGGCACGGTGCTGGGTGCGGCGGTGACCACCGACTCCGGGCAGACGCTGGCGGCGGGCACCGTGCTGCAGGAGCCGCTGGTGTTGGCGGCCGGTGCGCGCCTGGGGGCCGGCTTCCGCCTGCGCAGTGCGGTACAGATGGCGGCACAGGAATGGCCCGCCGGCGCGATGCTGCCGGTTGCGTTGCGCCTGGCACGGGAAGTCGAGCTCAAGGTGGGCGCGTACATCCCATCGTTGACCAAGGTGGAGTTGCCCGGCAACGGGCCGGTGAATCTGCGGCCGGCCGATGCCGGCGGCAACCAGGGGCGCAACTGGGCGCTGGCGCCGATGCTGGCCGAGGGCACCACCTCCTGGGACCTGACCGTGGTTGCCGGTGCCGATGCCGGGGCAGCCGACCCACGCAGCCGGCGCTGGGGCAGTGAAGGCAGCGTGATGCTGGCCGACACCCACCAGGGCTCGATCGGTACGGTCAAGACCGAAATCGTCTGGGTGGGTGATCGTGCGTTGACTGAGCGGGCATCGCTGGACTGGATCGGCGACACCTCCTATGCAGGCCGTCCGATCGCGGAGTTGGCCGACATGTTCGGCTTCACCGAAGACGAGTTCTGCGCGATGTCGGCCGACTACTGCGGCCCGGCCCCCCGCCAGGTGGCCGCGCAGGGCTCGCTGGATTACTGGGGCGACGAGTCCTACGTAGGCACCCCTGCGAAGGACTTCGCCGCGATGTTTGGCATGACCGAAGACGAGTTCTGCAGCACGGCGCCCACCTACTGCGCCGGCGGTGGCACGCAGACCGAAGTGACCACTTACGGCAAGCGCGCAGGCACGCCGGCGCGGAGCGTGCTGCGCACCGGCAAGGGGGACCTTGAACTGCTCGCTGCCGGTGATGTCGTGATGAAGTCCGGCTTCGGTGTGTACACGGCGGGCGCTCCCACCACGCTGGGCGAGGGCCGCGACGCTGCCTTCAATTCGCCCCGTGCAGCAGCCCCCAGGAACACCGCACTGCTGGGTCCGAACCTGGTGCCGGGCAGCTATGATGCCGCGTTGGCCGGCTACCAGGCCTGGTATCCCGATCATGGCGGCAACCTGCGCGTCGAAGCCGGGCGCGATATCGTCGGTGACGTCTGGACCGGGCGCGCAGAGTCGGGCACCAGCGAGCGCGACTGGGCGCTGTATTCCAGTGCCGCGGTCGGCAATTGGCTGTGGCGGCAGGGAACCGGCAGCACCACCGGTGTGGAGCCGGTGCCGACCAGCTGGTGGGTGAACTTTGGCGCCTACACCAACGTGTCCGCTGCTGCTGGCGCCTCTCCGCGGATGGTCGGCTTCACCGGCTTCGGTACATTGGGCGGCGGCAACCTGACGCTGGAGGCCGGGCGTGACGCCGGCGTGCGCGATGCGATAGGTGACGCGCTGGACTCGACGATCGCACCGCGCTCGGGTGCGATCATCGCGGCGGTGGGATCGACCGGCCGGGTCAGCGATGGCCAGCTGCACCTGACCGGCGGCGGCGACCTGCAACTGCGTATCGGTGGCGCACTGAATCCGAATCTGCGGGCGACGTTCTCCAGCCTCAATGCCTCCAGGGCGGGACAGAATCTCGACCTCAACGGTACCTTCAGCAATCTGCGTGGCAGCCTGCAGCTGGATGCGGGACGCATCGGTGCAATGGGCGTCACCCTGGAAAGCTACGCGACGCTGGGCCAGCTGCGTGCGGCCGATCTGTTCGCCGCCGACGCCGCTCGCCCGATGGGCGGGCCGGTGCTGGTGCTGGGCGATGCGGTCGCGCAGCTGCAGGCGCGGGGCGATGTGGTGCTCGGCGGCGTCGCCGATGCCGGCCGGGTTCCGCTGGCCAACTACAGCGCGGTGCTGCTGGATGATGGCGCGCGCGCTGCAGGCAGTACGTGGTTCTCGCTGTGGACCGCCAACACGGCCGTGGATCTGTTCAGTGCCGGTGGTGACCTCGCGCCAGGCCTCGCCGGGCCGGAAAACGTGACGGGCAGCAATCTGTGGCGCGAGCAGGTCCAGCTTGTTGTGCGTGGCGGTGATGATCTGCTGAATTACTGGCTCTATCCTTCGCGCTTCAGCGCGATTGCTGCGCAGGGTGACATCAAGCTGGACCGGATCAGCACCACGCCGGGGACGCAGGATGTGATCCTGCTGGCACCCTCGGCGACAGGACGGTTGGACGTCCTGGCCGGTGGCGGCATCTTCGCCCAGCCTGGCGCGACCCAGATCGCGCGCTCGGCCAGTGACGCGCGCCTGCCGGGACCCTTCGACCCGGCATTCATGGCCGAGCAGGGGGATTCCGCAGGCAATGTGACCCGCACGCGGCACAACCTGTCGGTCGACGGCAACATTGCATCGCCGGACGCGTCGCTTCCGCTGTTTGCGTTCGGTCCGAATACTCCGCTGTCCTCCGTGTCTGCGGCCCTGGCGCCGAGCCGTTTCTACGCGGTGCAGGGCGACATTATCGGCCTGGCCACCGGCGCCCGGCGCACGCTGAATCCCAACGCGGGGCAGCGCACGCAGTTGAACTGGTTCGAGGCCGCCGGCGCCGTGCAACTGCGCGCAGGCCGGGACATCCTCGGGGTGTCGATGACCGCGTTGAACACCGCGCCCACCGACATCACGGTGGCGGCGGCAGGCCGCGACATCGTGCATCTGAACGCGACCATCGCTGGCCCCGGCAACACCGAGATCAGTGCCGGCCGCCAGCTGCGCCAGGAGGATGCGGGCAGCATCGTCAGCCTCGGTGGCATCGTGCAGGGCGACACCCGTCCCGGCGCCAGCATCGCGCTGACGGCCGGCAACCAGCAGATCGACTTCGCGGCCCTGCGTGCCCGTTATCTGGACCCAGTCAACCTTGCCGATCCCGCGCAATCGCTTGCATCGCAGCCGGGCAAGGCAGTCAAGGTCTACAACCAGGAGCTGAAGCAGTGGCTGCAGCAGCGCTTCGGCGTGGCTGCCGACGGCGACGGGGCGCTGGCCGCGCTCGATGCGCTGCCGCAGGAACAGCAGCGCATCTTCCTGCGCCAGGTCTATTACGCCGAGCTGCGCGAAGGTGGAAGGGAATATACCGATGCAGAAGGGCCCCGCTTCGGCTCCTACCTGCGTGGGCGCGAAGCCATCGCCACGCTGATGCCGGACAGGAATGCGGCCGGTGCGACGATCGACCGTACCGGCGATATCCTGATGTACGGCGGCTCCGGCGTGCGTACCGAAGCCGGCGGCAACATCGAGCTGATGGCACCGGGTGGGCAGATCGTGATCGGTGTGCAGGGCGTGGTGCCACCTGCCAGCGCCGGCCTTGTCACTCAGGGGCAGGGCGATATCCGCCTGTTCAGCCAGGACAGCGTGCTGCTGGGCCTGTCGCGGGTGATGACCACGTTCGGCGGCGACATCCTGGCGTGGTCGGAGCAGGGTGACATCAATGCCGGTCGCGGTTCGCAGACGACGCTGCTGTACACGCCACCGCGTCGCGTCTATGACGGCTGGGGCAATGTGATCCTGTCGCCGCAGGCTCCCGCCAGTGGCGCAGGCATCGCGACCTTGAACCCCATCGCCGAAGTACGACCGGGCGACGTCGACCTGGTCGCGCCGCTGGGCACCATCGACGCGGGCGAGGCCGGTATCCGCGTCTCGGGCAACATCAACCTGGCGGCGCTGCAGGTGCTCAATGCCGCCAACATCCAGGTACAGGGCGAGAGCAAGGGCCTGCCGGTGCTGGCATCGGTGAACGTCAATGCGCTGGCCTCGGCCAGTGCGGCAGCCAACAGCGCCAGCCAGGCTGCACAGGATGTGATGCGCAAGAGCCAGGACGAGGCACGGCGCAACCAGCCGTCGGTGATCAGCGTGCAGATCCTCGGCTTCGGCAGTGGCACCAGCACCATCAATCCGCCGGCGCGTGGCAACACTGCCAACAGCGGCTATGACGCCAACAGTGCCTTCCAGTTCCCGCAGGCAAGTCGCGACGAGGGCACGCAGCGCCGGTAGGTGCCGTCCTTGGTCGGCACACGTTGCTGCCCACCAAGGTCGGCAGTAGATCCACGCCATGCGTGGATGCGACCGGGCCGAAAGAACGAACAGCATCAGGCCAGCCGCCACGGAACGGCAGCGGCCCCAGCCAGGACGGCACGGAGGGCAGGGAGCGGCCATCAGCGGTGAGGATCACCGACACGGCGCCGCCGGGTGCAGGAGAGCACCCGGCGGCAGGCTCGGCAGTAGATCCGCGCCATGCGTGGATGGCTGGGCCAGCCTCAGTGCCGACCAACGGTCGGCACCCACCAGGGCAGGCCGGGCAGTAGAAGCCGCTCGGCAGTAGATCCACGCCATGCGTGGATGGCTGGGCCAGCCTCAGTGCCGACCAAGGTCGGCACCCACCAAAGCAGGCCGGGCAGTAGAAGCCGCTCGGCAGTAGATCCGCGCCATGCGTGGATGGCTGGGCCAGCCTCAGTGCCGACCAACGGTCGGCACCCACCAGGGCAGGCCAGGCAGTAGAAGCCGCTCGGCAGTAGATCCACGCCATGCGTGGATGGCTGGGCCAGCCTCAGTGCCGACCAAGGTCGGCACCCACCAAAGCAGGCCGGGCAGTAGAAGCCGCTCGGCAGTAGATCCACGCCATGCGTGGATGGCTGGGCCAGCCTCAGTGCCGACCAAGGTCGGCACCCACCAAAGCAGGCCGGGCAGTAGGAGCCGCTCGGCAGTAGATCCACGCCATGCGTGGATGGCTGGGCCAGCTTCAGTGCCGACCAAGGTCGGCACCCACCAGAGCGGGCTTGGCAGTAGATCCACGCCATGCGTGGATGCTTTGCCTGGAAGGAATCCTAAAGCTCCAGCACGCGCCGGTAACTCAACGGCCCACGCCCATCGCGCAGGCCCAACCGCAGTTCCAGCCCGGTGGCCGGCAGCACCTCGCCTTTGCTCGGTAGCAGCGCCCACCCGGCGCCCGGCTGCCAGGCGCGTACCTCGAATCGCTGCACATCCTGCGCCACCGCGATCCCCTTTGACGGATCCGGTGCGGGCAAAGGGTAGCGATCCGTCGCAGCGCCACTGGCCCGCCACAGCGTGCTTCCCTGTCGCCACCAGCGAACACGTTGCCAGCGCAACCCGTCGCTGCCCAAGCTGCGGGTGATCTCCAGCGCGAAGCTTCCATCCGGATGCCGTTCGCTCACCAGCGAAGGGGGTAGCAGGCGCTGAGGCTGATCCGCCGGGCGCACCGCGCCGTTCATCAGCGCGTCGTCGGCACGCATCTCGATGTCGCGCTGGAACTGCTGCAGCACGCGCAGCGCCGTCGTGGTCTCGGCATCGGCCCGGCGCAGGCGTTGGTCGCTGCTGGCCACGCTGTCCAGCGCACGCCAGCAGATCAGTGCCAGCACGCCCATGATGGTGATCGCGATCATCACCTCGATCAGGGTGAAACCTGCTGCGGTACGCTTCATTGCGCCGCCGTCCACGGCAGCTGCATCCGCGCCAGCGATTGCCGCGGCGCATCTTCGGCCACCACGCTGAGTTCCAGCTGTGGCTGTCCGTCACTCCCTGTGCCGATATGCTGAAGCACCAGGAAACTGCTGCGCCCCTGCACGCAGCGCTGCCGTGCATCCTGCGGCGGCTGCCCGGCCAGGCGCAGCTCCTGCCAGCGGTCCTGCGCACACATCAGTGCCAGCCGACGGTCGCGCAGGCGCGATTGATCATCGGTCGCCACCGCCACCGAACGCATCACCGCCGCCAGCGCAATCGAAACGATCACCAATGCGATCAGCACTTCGATCAGGGTGAACCCGCGCATGCTCCGCTTCACTGCACGACCTGCAACTGTCCGCTGCCATCATCACGAAGACGCAGCTGGCGGCCCTGCAACGACAGCCTCAGCTCCCACGCCACGCCGATCCACTCCGGGCTCAGTTCAATCGGCGTGGTCGGTTGCACCGCGATGCCCGCCGGTTGCCATTGCTGCGGACGCAGAAGGTCATCGCGCTGCACGTCAACCCAGCGGGTGCCTTCGCGGCGGCTGAAGCGGTAGCCGGCGGCGTCGGCCTGCCAGCGCAGGGGGCGGCCATCGATGCGCGCCTCGTCGCGCGCCACCTGCAGGCGCTGCGCCAGCCGTTCAGCTTCCTGCCGCAGCTGGCGCGCGGGGTCGAGCAGGCTGCCCAGGCCAAGGCCGATGCCCGCCGTGCAGATGCCGATGATCACCAGCACCACCATCAGTTCCAGCAGGGTGAAACCACGCGGCACGTGCTGCATCGACGTTGCCTCCTGTCCAGGTCGATGCCTGCCAGCGTAGGCCCGCATGATGAAACAAAAGCGTCAGCGGCAGCTGCTAGCGTGGGCAGACACGAACGTGGCGATGGTGCGGAACATGGATGGCAGGCGCTGGGATCGCAATCGCATGTTGACCCTGCTGGCGGCGACGCTGCTGCTGGCGGTGGTGGCCTATTGGGGCGTGACCCTGTCTGCGGTGGCACCGACGGCGGCGGCCAGCGAAACGCACGCAGAGGCCCCTGCACGCCCCCTGTTCGATGCAGTGGCCAGCCTGCCGCTGGTGCGGTTGCTGTCCCCCGGTGCGGTGCAGACCGAGGTGGTCGTGCTGGGCGTGATGGCCGGCGACCACGCGCCACTGGCGCTGCTTTCGGTGGATGGACGCCCAGCGGAAGCGTATGCGCCCGGGCAACGACTCGGACCCTGCACGGTGCTGGCCAGCATCAGTGCCAGCGCGGTCGAATTGAACCAGGCCGGGCAATCGCGCAGCCTGCCGGTGCCTGAGCTGCCGCCGGTGCCGAGCGATGGCATCGTGCCCGCGGCACCGTAGTGCCGAGCCTACGCTCGGCTGCGTCTGGAAGAACAGTCGAGCCTGGCTCGACTCTACAGAATCCTGCCGAGCGATAGCTCGACCCTTCAAATCCTGCCAGGCGTGGGCTCGGCCCTACGGCCGCGCAGGCTCATCGCGCCGGACGCTGCGGTACCACCGAACGACCAAAGGCATCGCCCATGCGCTGTCGCGTGCCTTCCAGGTTGTACTGCATCAGCTGGTTGCCCGGCTGCCGCATCAGCCGCTCGGCCTCCGGCAGTGCCGGTGACTTCGCCGCTTTCGATGCCGGCGCCAACTTGCGCTGCAGGCAGTCCCAGGCCGGAATGCGTTCGCCATTGACCTGTACTTCGATGCAGGGCGCGGCGTCTTCCTGCTTCTTCGCCTCGTCGGCGCGCACCGGGGCCAGCACCAGCAGCAACGCAAGGATGAGGGCAGCGCGCAGTTCCACCATCAGTGATTCACGCATCTCGAATCTTCCGCAGCAATCGACGTTCTGCAATGAAGACGTGTGGAGAAGGCAGGGTCCGCCTGCGTGCGTTGCGGTGCCGTCAAAAGATGACAGTGCTGTCACAAAACTGTTGGCGGTTTTGACGCGACGTACACGTCCTGTTGGTAGACCCACGCGCCGCTCCATGGCCCTTTCCTTCGATACGACGCGATGCCTTCGATGACTCCTGTTCCGTGCCGAGCCGTCCGCCTCCCGCTGCGCCTGCATCCGCTGGTGCTGGCCCTGGCGGCGCTGCCGCTGCCGCTGTTCGCGCAGGAGGCGGCGCCCGCGCCCAGCGTGAACATCAATGAGTACATCGTGCGAGGCAACACCGTGCTCGATCCGCGCCAGATCGAACGCGCGGTCGAGCCCTTCCTCGGACCGGGAAAGACCCTGGCCGATGTCGAGAAGGCACGCGATGCCGTCAATGCGCTGTACCAGCAGGCGGGCTACCAGTCGGTCTACGTGGAGCTGCCCGAGCAGCAGGTCAGCGGTGGCGTGGTGCTGCTGAAGGTACAGCAGACACCGATTGGCCAGCTGCGGGTCGTGGGGACGAAGCACGAATCGCCCGAACGCATCCTCGAACGCGTACCGGCACTCGCCGAGGGCAAGGTGCCGGACTTCGACCAGGCGCAGAAGGAACTGACCGCACTGAATGAGGGCGGGCGTCGCCAGGTGATGCCGCTGGTGCGCGAAGGCCAGGTGCCGGGCACGATGGATGTGGACCTGCAGGTCGAAGAGAAGTCGCCGTGGCGTGCCGGCGCGTCAATCAACAACGACCACAGCGCAGACACCGAGAAGCTGCGCCTGAGTGCGTCGCTGGCCTACGACAACCTGTGGAAGCGGGGGCACAGCGCCAACATCGGCGTGTACCTGGCGCCGGAAGATACAAAGCAGGCCAAGGTGTTCTCGGCCTCGTACACGATGCCGTTCGAAGGCACGCCGTGGAGCCTGGAAGCCTCCGGCTACAAGTCCGACAGCCGCGTGCTGAACGCGGGCGGACAGGTCGGTACCGGCACCGGAACCAATGTGATCGGCAACGGCCATTCGATCGGTCTCAAGCTCAACTATCGACTGGCCGGCAGCAGCCAGTGGTGGCGCCAGCTCAGCCTCGGCGTGGACTTCAAGGACACCGAGGAAGACACGCAGATGGGCAAGGAGAGCCTGAAGACGCCGCTGAAGTACGCGCCGATCACCCTGGGGTTTGTCGGTGTGCGCCAGGGCGAGAAGGATCAGTTGAGTATCAACACGCAGCTGGTGGCCGGTACCCGTCGTCTGTTCGGCTATGGCAGTGATGCCATCGGGTTCGGGCAGAAGCGCTACTGGGCAGACCCCAGTTTCGTCGCGTTCAAGGCGGACGTCGCCAACACGCGCACGTTCAGCAGCGACTGGCAGTGGTATGCACGCGGCTCGTTGCAGGTGACCGATGCGCCGCTGGTGTCGGCCGAGCAGTTCGCCGCCGGTGGCATGTACACCGTGCGCGGCTATCTGTCGGCCGAGGCGATCGGCGATTACGGCGGCCTGGCCAGCCTGGAATGGCGCACGCCTGCGTGGTCGCTGTGGAGCGGCACCGACCTGCGTGTCTACAGCTTTGCCGACGCGGCCTACCTGCGCCTGCGCCAGCCGCTGCCCGAACAGCGCGACAAGTACAACCTGGCCTCGGTCGGTCTGGGCGCGCAGCTGCGCCTGGGTGAACACCTCCAACTTCGTCTGGACTACGCCTGGCCGTATGCCGATGGCCCGGTCACGCGCAAGGACGACCCACGCCTGCATTTCAACATCAGCACCAGTTACTGACCCTTCCCTTGAACATGCGTTCTCCGGAGACCCTTCGCATGGACCGTTTGCTTTCCCGAGTGTTGTTGCTGCTGGCCGCGCTGGTTGCGCTGCCGGCCGCTGCGGCCGATGCCAATTGGTGGCAGGCCGAATGGAAGTACCGCAAGCCGATCACTGTCGACGCCGGCCCGCAGGGCGCGGGCCTGGCCGGTGATCCGGGTCGCACGCCGCTGCTGCTGCGCCTGCACACCGGCAACTTCGGCTTCGACGGCACCCAGGATGCGGGCAACGACCTGCGCTTTGTCTCGGGTGATGGCCGCACCGTGCTGGCCCACCAGATCGAACAGTTCGATCCCAAGCTGGGCCTGGCCCTGGTCTGGGTGGACGTGCCGGCGGTCAGCGCTGCGGCACCGCAGACGATCTGGATGTACTACGGCAATGAAAAGGCCCCCGCCAGCGGCAACGGCCAGCAGGTGTTCGATCCGGACTATACGCTGGTCTACCACTTCGCCGAGGCCAATGCGCCGGCACGCGACACCACCGCTTATGGCAACAATGCCGGTGCCGTGGTGCCGCCATCGGAAGGCTCGGTGATCGGCCGCGGCGTTCAGTTGGGTGCAGCCCCGCTGTCGCTGCCGGCCAGCGCATCGCTTGCGCAGGAGGCGGGCGCGCCGCTCACTGTTTCGGCTTGGATTAAGCCAGGCAGCAACAACGCTGCACAGGCGATCTACGCGCGTCGCGACGGTGCGTCCGAACTGGTGCTGGGCATCGAAAACCGGGTGCCGTTCGTGCAGCTCAATGGCCAGCGCAGCACGCCGGCGCAGCCGGTTCCGGAAGGGCAGTGGGCGCATGTGGCGCTGACCGCAGAGAAGGGCGCACTGCAGTTGTACCTCAATGGCCGCGTGGTCGCCCAGCTGAGCGGCGAGCTGCCGGCGCTGACCACCGCGCCGGTGGTGGGCGCCGATGTGCCGGGCGCGGTGCAGCCGCTGGCCAGCTTCGAAGGCGCGCTGGATGAGCTGCGTATCTCGCGCGTGGCACGTCCGGCCGCGCTGCTGCTGGCCGATGCCACCGCGCAGGGCGCCGACTCGCGCCTGATCAGCTACGGCGCCGACGAGCAGTCCGCCGGGCAGAGCCACTTCGCCTTCATCCTCAAGGCGATGCCGTTCGACGCCTGGGTGGTGGTCGCCATCCTCGGCCTGATGATGCTGCTGTCGTGGGCGATCATGATCGCCAAGGGGCGGCACTTTGGCCGTACCAGCAAGGCCAATGCAGTGTTCACCGAGAGCTTCGGCAAGCTGTCGGGTGTGCCGCTGCGCACCCTGTCCGACATGGACCGCCAGGGCAAGGCACCCACCGCGATGCACGACGGTTCGCTGTGGCGCATCTACCAGGTGGCCATCGATGAAATGCAGCAGCGCCACCAGCGGGACGGCAATAGTGGCTATCTCAGTGGTGCCACCATTGCGGCGATCCGCGCCTCGATGGATGCGGTGATGGTGCGCGAGCAGGAAGCGATGGCGCGGCGCATGAACTGGCTGTCGACCACCATCGAAGGTGCGCCGTACGTGGGCCTGTTCGGTACCGTGATCGGCATCATGCTGGTGTTCGTGGTGGCGGCGATGGCTGGCGCGGTGGACATCGATTCGGTGGCGCCCGGCATGGCGGCGGCGCTGCTGTGTACCGCTGCCGGCCTCGGCGTCGCGATCCCGGCGCTGTTCGGCTACAACTACCTGGGCGCGCGTGCCGAAGCGATCGGCGCGGACATGGCGGTGTTCATCGACGAGTTCGCCGCACGCCTGGCCGAAGAGCAGGACGGGCGCGGCCCGGCCGCGGTCCAGGGCTGAGGGGCGCACCATGGGCCAGAAGGCGAAGTTCGGCATCAAGAAGCGCGAGAAGGGCATCAACGTGACGCCCTTCGTCGACGTGCTGCTGGTGGTGCTGGTGATCTTCATCCTGACCAGCAACGCCTCCATCCCCGGCATCGAGGTCAACCTGCCGAAGGCCAGCAACAGCGTCGCGCTGGAGAAGCCGAAGACCAAGGCGATCACCATCGACCCCAGTGGACAGGTGTTCCTGGATGCCTACCCGGTGACGATGGCCGAACTGGAAGACCGGCTGCGCACCGAGCGCGCGACCACGCCGGATTTCCCGGTGATCGTGCGCGGTGATGCGCAGGTGCAGTACGCCCGCGTGGTCGAGGTGCTGGACCTGCTGCGGCGGCTGGAGCTGGCCCAGGTCGGCCTGGTCACCGGCAAGGCGCAGGGCTGAGGCATGACGGCCCATCAACCCCCTCGGCCGGAGCTCGGTATGCGCGGTCGCCAGTTGCTGGTGACCGTCGCGCTGGTGCTGGCCGCGTTGCTGGTGCTCGGCATCGCCGTGTGGTGGATGCTGTTCAGGGACACTGCCAGTACCCGTCGGCCGGTGGTGCAGCCGCCGATGCTGGCGCTGCCGCCGCCCCCTCCGCCGCCGCCGCCGCCACCGGAAAAGCCGCCGGAACCCGAAACGCCGCCGGAAGAGGCCATTCCCGAGCCGGAGCCGCTGGATCAGCCGACGCCGGCCGAAGAGCCGACCCCGACCCCGGACAACGCCGACCCGGTAACGATGAATGCCGATGCGCAGGCCGGTGGTGACAACTTCGGTATCCAGTCCGGCAGTGGCGGCGGTTCGTCCGGCGTTGGCCGTGGTGGCGCCGGCAACGCTACCTACGGCCGCTACCTGGGCTACCTGATGCAGCAGGCGATCTCGCGCGACGACAAGGTCAAGCGCCTGGCGTTCCAGCTGCAGGTGAATGTGTGGCTGGCCAACGACGGCCGCCTGGAAAAGGTCGAACTGGTGCGTGGCAGTGGCAACGAGGAGGCCGACGCGGCCGTGCTCGATGCACTGCGTCGCATCGGCAAGGTCGACCAGGCACCCCCAGCGTCGCTTGATTTCCCCGCCCGCGTGCTGATCCAGGGCCGCCGGCCCGGGGCCTGATTCCCGACCTCCGTGATTTCCCTTCTTTCGATGAGAACCGTGATGAACGACCACGTCCGCGCACGAACCGACTCCCGCCGCCCGCGGCCGGCCCGACGGGCGCTGCTGTGCTGCGCCGTGCTGCTCAGCCTGGCCGCCCCGGCCGGTGCGATGGCCGCCGAAACGACCATGGTCAAGCTGATCAAGGGCCTGATCGCCAGCGGCGCGCTGAAGCCCGAAGACGGCCAGGCATTGCTGGTGCAGGCCGAGGCTGAAGCAGCGGCCGCCCAGCGCGGTGCAGCCACCGCACCTTCGGCCGCCAGCGGTGGCGTGGCCCTGGAGGCTGGCGACGTGCGCGTGCCCTACGTGCCGCAGAGCGTGCGCGACGGCATTCGTGACGAAGTGCGCCAGGACGTGATGGCGCAGGCCAGGTCGGAAGGCTGGGCGGCACCGAACGAAGTGGCCGAATGGACCAAGCGAATCAAGGTCACCGGTGACATGCGCGTGCGCAGCGAGTCGCGCTTCTTCTCCGAACGCAACAGCGACATCGTGAGCAACTGGTCGTCGATCAATTCCGGCAACGGCTTCGACACCAACACCAACACCAACCTGCAGCTGCCGCCACTGCTGAACACCCGCCAGGACCGCCGCAACCTGTGGCGCATCCGCGCCCGCCTGGGCATCGAGGCAACCATTGGCCAGCACACCACGGCCGGCGTGCGCCTGGCCAGCGGCAGCAGCAATGGCCCGGTGTCGACCACCGAGCAGCTGGGTGGCGGCCTGAGCAAGAAGGACGTGTGGCTGGACCAGGCCTGGCTGGCCTACAGCCCGGCTGACTGGGTGACGGTGCGCGGCGGCCGCTTCGGCAATCCGTTCTGGACCAGCGACACGCTGTTCTCCAACGACCTCAACTTCGATGGCCTGGCCGCGAACCTGAAGTATGACTTCGACGATGGCGACCTCGACCTGTTCGGCAACCTCGCGGTGGTGCCGCTGGAGTACACCTCCGACAGCTCGCCGAGCCAGAGCAAGGTCAAGACTCCGAACGAGAACAAGTGGCTGTCCGGTGCCCAGGTAGGTGTGAACTGGCGCTTCAATGACGAGAATACGTTGCGCGCTGCATTGGGCTACTACGACTTCAAGAACATCAGCGGCCGCCTGTCCTCACCGTGCGCCCTGTACGCGGGTGCGGTGGGCTGTGACACCGACTGGTCGCGCCCGGCGTTCATGCAGAAGGGCAACACCCTGATGCTGATCCGCGACATCGCGCGCAATCCGCTGGACCCGGCCAACACGCCGACCCCGCAGTACGTCGGCCTGGCCTCGGCCTTCCGCCTGGCTACCTTGAACCTGCGTTGGGACACGCAGCTGGCACAGGGCGTCGGTCTGCGCCTGGACGGCGATTACATCCGCAACCTGGCCTACGACAAGCAGGCCATGTTCAGCCGCGCCCAGAACGGCATCGTCAACAACTACGGCGCCGGCGGTACCGCCAGCATCGACACCTTCCGCAGCGGCGACACCGCCTGGATGGTGCAGGCCACCTTCGGAGCCACCGAGCTGAAGGAGAAGGGTCAGTGGCAGGCGCTGCTGGGCTACAAGCACATCGAGGCCGATGCGCTGCCGGACGGCTACAACGATCCGAACTTCCACCTGGGCGGTACCAACGCCCGCGGCTACTACGTGGGCGGTGCCTACGCGCTGGACGCGCGCAGCTGGATCAGCGGCAAGTGGATGGCGGCCAAGGAAGTGTCCGGTGCGCCGCTGTCGATCGACGTGTTCCAGCTGGAGTTCAACACCGGCTTCTGAGTGGCGGCGTGATGCGGATCACGTAGTGCGTGGCGGGGGCGCAGCGATGCGCCCGTCTAAGGAAAGGAGACCACGCGTTGTTCAAAAGGAGGAGTGGATGAGCCGTCGCAAGCTGTTCGAGAGTCCCGAACCGTCCAGCCAGATGCTGGGTGTTGGGCCGGCCTATGTTTCCGTCGAGGGCCTGCGCCAGCACCTGGCCGAGTTCCTGCTGTATGCAGGCCGGCCGGTGGTGATCATGCGCGGGCGCAGCGAGGTGGGCTATTTCCTGCCGGCGCGCTGCTGGCGCCAGCGTGACGATGATCCGCTGGCCGCCGCTGCCGCCGACCAGCTGCTGGATGCGGCCGGTTTCCAGGCCGAAGACATCCAGCAGGTGGAGCAGGAATTCAACGCGATGCGCCAGCGCACCGTGCTGCATTCACGGCGCTGAGCTTTCGCCTCTACAGTAGATCCACGCCATGCGTGGATGGGGTTACGCTGCAGCCCCACGCTCACTGGTGATGCGCGCACCCTCGCGCATCACCAGGGTCACCGGGGTCTTTTCCACCACCTCCAGCAACCGCTGCCACTGCGCATCGCTCAGCTCGGCGCTGGCATGCAGCACGCGGTGCACATGGAAGCGACCATCCGCGTCACGTTCCGAACGCAGCTCGGCATGGAACTCGCCCAGTTTCCAGCCCTTGCGCTGCGCGTACATGCGCAGGGTGATGGCGGTGCACGCCGCCAGCGAGGCCAGGTACAGGTCGAACGGTGCGAAGCCCTTGCCCTGGCCGCCCAGTGAGGCGGGCTCGTCCGCATCCACAGCGAATGTGCCATTGCTGATGTGGTGCAGGTAGTTGTCGGCGGTTGAAACAATGCGTGCGTAGGCCATCACGTTCTCCATCTATCTGTGGCGTCGAGCCATGCTCGACTGCTCCAAAAGGCGGCGCCGGCCAGGACCGGCGCCGCCATCCAATCACTCGGTACGATCGTACGAGAACTGGATGCCTGCCGTACCCCCGGTTTCAATGAAGAGGTTCATGAAGGCCGGCACCGTTTCCGAACGGGCCCAGTCGCGCTGCAGCTCGCAGAACAGCTGTGGCACGCTGATCAGCTGGCCACCGGCCTGTTCGATGCGGCGCAGCGCCGCATCGTGCGCGGCCAGCGAGGTGCCGCCGACGGCGTCGACCACCACATACACCTCATAGCCTTCCTTCAACGCATCCAGGGCCGGGAAAGTCAGGCACGCCTCGGTCCACAGCGCGGTCATGATCAGCTTGCGGCGGCCGGTGGCTTCCACCGCCTTGCGGAACTCGACGTCCTCCCAGGAGTTGATGGTGGTGCGGTCGTAGGTGGGGTAGTCACCCAGCACCTTGCGCAGCTGCGGAATCGGCGGCTTGTTCAGGCCGGTCTTGACGTTCACCGTCGAATGCACGATCGGCAAACCATAGGCGACGGCGGCTTTGGCGGTGCCGACGATGTTGTTGACCAGCAACTGGCGGTCCATCGAGGCGATGGAGTTCACCTGCACCGGCTGGTAGTCGATGATGATGAAGGCGGAATTCTGCGGGGTCAGCAGATGATCGCTGACCGGGTCGCGGATCGGTTCACTGGACATGGTGGGTCTCCTGTTCAGGGGGGGAGCCGGCGACTGGCCGGCACGAAGGCCACTCAGCTGCGCTGCGAATCCAGCTGTTCGTGGTTCTTCTGCACGTCCTGCGCCTTCAGGTAGCTTTCGATCAGCAGCTGGTAGTTCGGGAAGATCTTCGTGTAGACCTCGGCCCACTGCTGGGCATCGTCGCGGTTCCAGGTGCGCTGGATCTCCGAGGCCACCGCGGCGGTGTCCATCGGCACCACGCCTGCCTGCACCACGCGGGCCAGGGTGATCTCCTCGGCCATCTTCGAGTAGGTGCCGGACGCGTCGATGACTGCGAACACCTGGTAGCCATCGGCAACGGCGGCGATCGACGGGAAGGCCATGCACACGCTGGTGATGGTGCCGGCAATGATCAGCTGCTTGCGGCCGGTGGCCTTCACCGCGGCAACGAATTCCGGGTTGTCCCAGGCGTTGATCTCACCCTTGCGTGCCACGTACTGGGCATGCGGGGCCGCGTCGTGGATCTCCGGGATCAGCGGGCCGTTCGGGCCCTGCGGAACAGAGGCGGTGGTGATCACTGGCATCTTTGCCAGCGTGGCCATCTTCGCCAGCGCGGTGGCGTGGGCGCGCACGCTGGTGAACGGCATGTCACCGATGGTCTGGAACAGGCCGCTCTGATGGTCGATCAGCAGCATCGCGGCGTTGTCCGGATCGATCACCGGGCGGGCACCGTTGAAGTTGGCGGGGGTACTCATGGTCAGTCTCCTGGAGAAGGTGGGCGATGGCCCGGAAGGTGCGGCGGGCCAATGCCCGCCGCATTGAAACGATCAGTGCGCGATCTGGCCGAAGCGGCCGCTGTTGAAGTCGTTGACCGCCTGCGCGATCTCGGCCTGGCTGTTCATCACGAACGGGCCATAGCCCACCACCGGCTCGTCGATCGGTTCACCGCTGAGCAGCAGCACGGTGGCGTCGCTGTCGGCGTCGACGAACACGTCCTCGCCGCTGCGGTCGAAGGTGACCAGCTGTGCCTCGCCGACCGGCTGGCCGCCGTTGATCCGCACCGTGCCCTTCAGCACCACCAGCGCCAGCGTGCGGCCATCGGCCACCGGCAGTTCGGCGTGGTGGCCCTGCCGCAGGCGGATGTCCCAGACATTCATCGGCGTGTGGGTGCGGGCCGGGCCGGCATGACCGTCGAAGCGACCGGCGATGATACGCACGCGGCCGGCGCCTTCAGGCAGTTCAACCGAGGGGATCTGTGCGTCGAGCAGGGTCTGGTAGCCCGGTGCACCCATCTTGTCCTGCGCGGGCAGGTTCACCCACAGCTGGACCATGTCCAGCGTGCCGCCCCGCTTGCTGAACTCCGGTGTGTGGAACTCCTCGTGGAGGATGCCGGAGGCCGCGGTCATCCACTGCACGTCACCCGGGCCGATGGTGCCGCCGGCGCCGGTTGAATCGCGGTGGGCGACCTCGCCCTCATAGACGATGGTGACGGTCTCGAAACCGCGATGCGGATGCTGGCCGACCCCGCGCGGGGTATCGCTGGGGGCGAAGGTATAAGGGCCGGCGTAGTCCAGCAGCAGGAACGGGCTCAGGTGCTGGCCGTGGGTGTTGTAGGAAAACATCGAGCGGGCGGGGAATCCGTCGCCCACCCAGTGCGGGCGCGGGGCGCTATAAGTACCGGTGACACGCTTCATGGCCATCTCCTGGCCGGGGCTGCCGGCCGCTGTTCTTCGTTGCAGGAGACGATATCGCCGCGACAATTGGGCCGGTAGACGCCAATATTTGCCGTCATAGTCCTATCTGGTGAACAATGGGTGCGCGCCTTGCGCCACAGGAGATCGCCCCATGTTCATCGCTGATATCCGCCGTTGCGACCTCAACGACCTGTTCTACTTCGCCATGGTGGTCGAGCACGGCGGCTTCTCGCAGGCCGGCCGGGCGCTGGCCATGCCGAAGTCGAAACTGAGCCGGCGCATCGCGCTGCTGGAGGAACGGTTGGGCGTGCGCCTGATCCAGCGCTCGACCCGGCGTTTCTCGGTCACCGAGGTCGGCCAGGACTACTACCGCCACTGCAAGGCGATGCTGGTCGAAGCCGAAGCGGCCGAAGAAGCGATTGCGATGTCGCGCGCCGAGCCGCGCGGCACGATCCGCCTGGCGTGCCCGATCGCGATCCTGCATGCGCGCATCGGCCCGATGCTGGCCGACTTCCTGGCCCAGCACCCGCAGGTGACGGTGCAGCTGGACGCCACCAACCGGCGCGTCGACGTGGTGGGCGAGGGTGTGGACGTGGCGATCCGCGTGCGGCCGCCGCCACTGGAGGACAGCGACCTGGTGGTACGCGTGCTGGCGCGTCGGGTCTGGTGTACCAGTGCCAGTCCGGCGCTGCTGCAGCGGCTGGGCACGCCGCAGGTGCCGGCCGACCTGGCGATGATGCCGACCGTCGATCTGGCATCGCCCAGCCAGCAGCATGTATGGGAATACACCGGGCCGGGCGACGTGCTGGCCAGCGTGCATCATCGCCCGCGGCTGGTCAGCGATGACATGATCGCGTTGCGCACCGCTGCGGTGGCCGGGGTGGGGTTGCTGATGCTGCCGCGGATGATGATCAGTGACGAACTGGCCAGTGGCGCGCTGGTGCCGGTGCTGCCGGAGTGGGTGCCCAAGCACGGCATCGTGCACGCGGTGTTCCCGTCGCGACGCGGCCTGTTGCCGGCGGTGCGTGCACTGATCGATTACCTCGCCGAACGCTTCGAGGCGCTGGAGGAACCCTAACTCTTCCATCCACGCATGGCGTGGATCTACTGGACCTGCGCCTTGGTAGATCCACGCCATGCGTGGATGAAGCTCTCGGCCGCGGCTTGCCGCCTGCGGCCGTGCAGCCCACAATCCACGTCCGGACCGTCGCCATCACGCCCATCATTCCCCGGTCCGGCCTTGGCACCTATGTCTCCCAATGCCCTGGCGCTGGTCGAGCTGCTGATCCGCGAGCGCCGTGCGTTGTCTCGCTTCATCGCGCGCTATCTCGACCCGGCCAGTACCGAGGACACCCTGCAGAACCTGTACCTGAAGGCCAGCAGCGTGCCCGGCGATCCGCCCATCCTGGAGCCGCGCGGCTATCTGTACCGGATGGCCTACCATCACGCGCTCAACCGCAGCCAGTCCGACGCCCGCGAGCGGCGGGCGATGGCCGAGTACGCCCTCGACATGGCCGAGGCGGGCCACGACGGCGAGGCGCATGCGCTGGACCAGGCACAACTGCGCGAGATCACCAGGACCATCCTCGCGCTGCCGGCGCAGGTGCGTGAGTGCTTCGTGCTCAACCGCTACCTGGGCCTGAGCGAGCGCGAGATCGCCACCCGGCTGGGTATTTCCAAGAGCCTGGTCGGCAAGCACGTGCTGCGCGCGGCACTGTTGATCCAGCAGCACCAGCAGGGAATGCATTGATGAGCGGCGATTGCCGTGGGCAGATCGCGCCCGCCGTTGTCACAAGAGGAAGGCGCACCCGCTCGCGGTGCGGCAGGCCACAACCATGACCACGTCCGAACCCTCGCCGCGTCAGGCCAGGCAGGCGTTGCGCTGGGTGATCCAGTGCAGTGCAGGCCCGCTGCCGGAACGCCAGCAACGAACCCTGCAGCGCTGGCTGCAGGCCGATCCGCGCCATGCGCTGGCCTGGCGCCAGCAGCAGGCCTTCTGGCAAGGGTTGGATGCCGCCGGGCCCGACGTGCTGGCCGCGCTGCCCGGGTTGACGGCTGATCGCCAAGGGTTGCGCCCGATCGCACCGCGTCGGCGCCTGCCGTGGCTGCTGGCCAGTGCAGCCGCAGTGGTGCTGATGGTTGCCGCTGCGCCACACGCGCTGTTGCTGGCACGCGGTGACCTGCGCAGCAGCGATGCACCGCGCGTGGTGCAGCTGGAGGACGGCAGCACCGCCGTACTCGATGCGGGCACCGCATTGGCGGTTGCGTTCGATGGCCAGCAGCGGCACCTGCGCCTGCTGCGCGGCCAGGCCTGGTTCCAGGTGGCCCATGAGGCGCGACCGTTCCAGGTCGAGGCGGCGGGCGGCCTGGTCCGTGAAATCGGTACCGCCTTCAGTGTGTCGATGCTGGATACCACGGTCACCACCCAGGTCAGCGAGGGTGTGGTCGACGTGCGTCCGGGCGATGGCAGCGTACAGCGCCTGCATGCGGGGCAGGCACGGGTGTTCCGTGACGGTCGCTGGCTGCAGCCGCTGCGGCAGGCCGATCCGGATGCCATGGCGCCATGGCGGCGTGGCGAGGTAGTGATCGACGATCAGCCCGCCGCGCAGGCCATCGCCAATCTGGCGCGCTACCGGCGTGCTCCGGTCTGGGTACTGGGCGGGCAGGGCGCAAGCGTACGGGTCAGTGGCCTGTTCCACCTGCAACAGCCGGAGACCGCCATTTACGCGGTGGCCGCACAGGCGGGACTGCGCGTGCAGCGCTTGCCCGGCGGCGCGCTGGTGCTGTGGTGAGGCCCGCCCAGCACCCGGATGAACGGGTCGCATGAAAAAAACATGAAAGAACCGTGGGCAACTGCAGTGCCCCGCTGTCTATAGAGGTATAGCCAGAGCGAAACACCGTTTCTCCTCAAGCCAGACATGCCACCGGCACCGGACGTGCCCGTGGTCCCGCCCCGCTTGAGGAGTTCCTGTCCATGCCGTCCACGGCGTCCGCCTGTCATCGTCGCGCCACCGCTCTGGCCCTGGCTGTTTCCACCGCATTGCTGCCGCTGGCCTGGGTGCCGGCCGTGCAGGCGCAGCCGGCGATCGTCGCGCCGGTGCGCCAGTACACCATTCCGGAGCAGCCGCTGGCTGATGCCGTACGCGCTTTTGGCCGCCAGGCCGATGTGCAGGTGGTGTTCCGCAGCGACCTGGTGGACGGCCGCCGCTCCAGCGCAGTGAAGGGTGAGTACAGCCAGATGCAGGCGCTGCAACAGCTGTTGCGCGGCAGCGGCGTACGCGCGCAGCGCGGCATGGACGGAACCTGGAGCCTGCGGGCCGCAGCGGAGGCGGGTGAAGGGGAAGGGGTGCGGGTGACCGAAACACTGGACGTGGCCGGTCGCCTTCAGTCGGAAGGGGGTGAGGCCCGCGATCGGCGTGGCTACGACGATGTGTTCGCGCTGGACATGACCACGGCGTATTCGGGGCGCGACCGGGTGGAGCGTTACCGAGGCTCCAATCCGGCCGACGTGGTCAAGGATCTGGTCGGCGTGTTCAGTGGCGATGCGCGCAACAGCGGCGCGCTGGACGTCAACATCCGTGGCATCCAGGGGCCCGGGCGGGTGCCGGTCAGCATCGACGGCGGCGAACAGGCGCTCACTGTCTGGCGTGGCTACAACGGCGTCAGCAACCGCAACTACATCGATCCCAACCTGATTGGTGGCATCCAGGTCATCAAGGGGCCAGGGCTGGTGCGCGATGTGCACAGCGGGATCGGTGGCGCGCTGGTGATCAAGACCATCGACGTCGATGACATCGTCGCTGCCGGCGAGCGCTTCGGCGGGGAGCTGAAGATCGAAGGCAGCAGCAATGCGGTGGCGCCGCGCCTGCCGCGGCTGCACACCGGCGAGGATTACCGCACCGTGCCGGGCTTCCCGCAGGGCTCGCCGAACTCACCCTACGACGACCGCACCCTGGTGGTGCCGGTGAAATCGCGCAGTGGCAACAATCCCTTCGATGGCGAGGACCAGGCCTGGCGCCTGGCGCTGGGCGTGCGTGGCGACAACGTCGACCTGATGGCCGCCTACGCCTGGCGCAAGCGCGGCAACTACTTCTCCGGGACCCAGGGCAGCGCCTACTACGAACAGGACCAGCGCGAGCAGTTCGAGTACCAGGGCATCGACTACATCACCACGCTGGCGCGCTACTTCAAGCCCGGCGATGAAGTGCCCAATACCTCCAGCGAACAGGAGTCCTGGCTGGTCAAAGGCAGCTGGCAGATCAACGATGACCAGCAGTTGAAGGCGACCTGGCGGCGCACGCTGTCGCACTACGGCGAGATCATGCCGTCTCGCATCCTGTCGGCCCCCGACTACGGCCGCATCCAGTGGCCGCTCAGCCGGGTCGATTCGGATGCGTGGAACCTGGAATACCGTTTCCAGCCCGCCGGCAGTCGTTGGCTGGACCTGTACGCCAACCTGTGGCGCACGGAAACGGAAAGCGATACCTACAGCGCTGGCGGCTTCCCGAACTTCGCAGTGGGTAATCCGGCATGGAATCCGGACGCCAGCCCGATCCTGCGCAATACCGCGCTGGCCAACGCGCGCAATGACCGCACCGGCCTGATCCTGAGCAACCGCTTCGCGCTGCATTCGACCCTGGACCTGACTGTGGGCGGCAACTGGCAGTACGAGAAGCTGGGGTCCCGCGATCCGTACTTCGGCACCACCGATGGCTGGCGCATGTTCCCGCGTGCCGGGCGCCGCCAGGAGGGTGAAGGCTACCTGACCCTGGAGTGGCGGCCGCTCGACTTCCTCACCCTCAATGCAGGCGTGCGCTACAGCCGCTACTGGGCCTTCGACGATTTCCTCGAGGCGCACCCCGAGCTGCTGACCAAGGGCGTAGGTGGCAAGGAAGCGCAGTACACCGTGAACGAATTGCCGCCCCGTCCCGCCAATCTGCAGGCCCGCATCGACGCGCTGGAAGCACGCCGCGCCGTATGGGAAAAGCGCGGCATGGGCTGGTTCATCGACGACAGCATCCGTGCGTTGCTGGCACCGTACGAGACGCCGCGTCCGGTCCGGTACACGCGGCCCTGGCTGCCCGATGCCGATGGCAACTACACCCGCGCCGGCAATCCCTGCCTCAATGGCGAAGTGGCGGCCATTCCCGGCGTGAAGCCGGTGTTCGCCGGCAGCGACCAGGTCTGCAACATCGGCAACAGCGTACAGTCGCAGCCGGTCGATGGACGCAACAGCCGCCGCCGCGACCATGCCTGGCTGCCGACCTTCTCGGCCACTGCACACCTGTCCCCGGCCGCCCGTGCCTACGTGCGTTACAGCGAAGCGGTGCGCTTCCCGAGCATGTTCGAAAGCACCATCGCCTTCTCCGGCAGCCTCAATCCGCTGCATGCGCTCAAGCCCGAGCACGCCTACAACTACGAGGTGGGCTACGTGCACAACCTGTCGGCCCTGTTCGGCAACACCGCCGATGCCGACGTCAAGCTGGCGTACTACGTGCACAAGACCCGTGACGTGATCGAACGCGATGGCAACTTCCTGTTCGACAACGTCGACAAGCAGACCATCCGTGGTATCGAACTGCAGGCCCGCTTCGACAACCGGCGCTTCTTCACCGATCTGGGCATCACCCGCACGCTGGAAAACGAGGTGTGTGACGAGAGCACGGCGGTGCTCCTGGACGCGAACCGCGGCCTGGTTCCGAACTGCGTGCAGGATGGTTTCGTCGGTGGCTACCTGCTGACCCAGGCCATTCCCAGGCTGTCGATCAACGGGTCGCTGGGCACGCGCCTGTTCGATGAGCGCCTGGAGCTGGGCAGCCGCATCGTGCACTACCGGCGGCACGAGAACCCTGACCTGCAGGCCTACCGTGATCGCCTGCTGAGCGGCGGCAGCGGCCTGCTCTGGCAGAACGTGCCGTTCACCTGGGGAAACATCACCACCGTCGATGCCTATGCGCGCTGGCGCTTCAACGAGCATGCCAGCGTCGAACTGGTCGGCAGCAACCTCGGCAACCGCTACTACGTCGATCCAGCCACGCGGTCCACGCTGCCAGCCCCGGGTCGCACCCTGAAGCTCGGCGTCACCGCGCGCTTCTGATCTCCCATCTTCAAGCGTTGTACCCGTAGTTCCCTCAACCAAGGAGCAATACCATGAAAATGATCTCCCGTTCGGTGCTCGCCGTTGCCGCCTCGCTGGCTCTGGTCGGTGCCGCGCATGCTGCCGATATCGTCGGTGCCGCCAGTGCCAGGACCGATGCCGAGCTGTACGTGGCGGTTGGTGAATCGCAGGTCAATGGCGGCCCGCACCGCGCTGGCAAGGCCGGCATCGGTGTCGGTACCGTGTCCCAGGCCAAGCCGGTGGACTTCCAGGGCCTGAGCGCCTACTCGGCACCCACCACCGTCAATGGCGTGACGGTACGTACCCTGGCCATGCCGATCACCGGCGCACCGGGCAGCCACGCCGGCATGGGCCACTTCAACTTCGTCAAGGTCGGCAGTGGTGATGTCTGGTTCGGCGAATGGTCCAAGGATGGCGCCGCCGGTGGCTTCAACAACCGCCAGGTCTACTTCGTTGGTGACCGTGCCGGCACCACGCTGCCCGCCGGCGTGGCGTCCTACACCGTGGCCGGCCTGAACAAGTTCAACGGCAGCAACCTTCTGAGCGGCACCTTCGACGCCGACTTCGGCGCCGGCACCCTGGATGGTGCGCTGTCCGGCAATGGCCTGACCCTGGCCATCGTTGCCAACATCAACAGTGCCGATGCATCGTTCGCCGGTTCGGCCAACGTCAATGGCAGCGTCAACGGCACCACCCAGGGCCAGTTCTTCGGCGCCAACGCCGCCACCCTGGCCGGCATCGCCACCTTCGCCGGCAACAGCCAGTACGACACCGCCTTCGGCGGCAGCAAGAACTGATTGCCACGCCCCTGACGGGGCAGGGCAGGGACAAGCCGCGATCCGCCAGTCCCTGCTTCGGCCCGCTGCATGCATCACCACGGATCGACCATGCGCCATCCCATCTTCCTTATGATCCTGTTGCTGGCGGCTGCCGATGTGCGCGCCCAGCAGGATGATCTTCGTCGCGTGCTGGAGCAGGGCAGCGAACTGCGCCACCAGCAGCAGGACCAGCAGCGCCTGCAGCAGGCCGAGTCGGCGCGACCGACCATCACCATCGACGGCCAGACCCTGCGCGTGGAGCGCACGGTCGACGATCTGGGCCAGGCGCTGTACCTGTCGCTGCAGCATCAGCAATGGGGCGCAGCGCAGCGCTTCCTGGACGAATACATCGAACTGCCCGGCCACGACCCGTTGCTGCGCCACTACGCGCAGGGCGGCCTGGCGCGGGTGGCCGGCAATCACCACCGCGCGGCCAACGAGTACGAAGCACTGCTGGCGGCGCAGCCGGATTTCCTGCCGGCCCGCCTTGAGCTTGCACGTGTCCATGCCGAGGACCAGCGCGACCGCGATGCGGAGGCGTTGTTCACGGCCATCGCCGGTGACATCAATGCTGACGACCCCGCCACCGCCGGTGTACGCGGACGGGTGGACGCCTACCTGGCCGCACTGCAGGCGCGCAGGCGTTGGAAAGGAGCGCTGGCAGCCGGCCCGGCATGGAGCGATAACATCAACCGCAGCTCGGCCAGCCGCACCTGCCTGTTCGGGGTGGGCGACACCTGCATCATCCAGCGCAATCTTCCCGATGCCCAGCGCGCCATGGGCCTGGACTACGACGGCAACCTGGAGCGTCGCTGGGCATTGGCCGGTCATCACGGCGTCTATGTGCGCGCGCTTGCGTTCGGCCAGGCATGGCGCGGGCACAGCGCCTACAACGAGCTCAATGCGAGCGTGCAGGCGGGCTATAGCTGGCGCAGCGCACGGCATACCCTGCAGATCGCGCCGAGCTATGACTACCAGGGCCTGGGCAACCGGGCCCTGCAGGGCGGCAGCGGGCTGCATGGCGAATGGCAATATGCATTGGACGCGCGCAGCCTGCTCAGGCTGGAGGCCGACTGGAAGCGCCAGCGCTATCGCCAGCGCGGCCTGGCCAGCAATTACGACGGTGAGCTGGCCGCGGTGTATGCCACCTGGTTCCGTGCGCTCAACACGCGCTGGACCCTCTTTGCCGGGCTGGACCTGAGTGACAGCCGCGCCGCCAATCCGGCCAACGGTTACCGCCAGCGTGGACTGCGCCTGGGGGCGGCGCGCCAGTGGACGGGCACCACCGCCACCGTGTTCGTGTCGTTGCGCGAGCGCGACTACGAGGCGTGGAGCCCGCTGCTGGAGGCGCGGCGTGAGGACAGCGAACAGAACCTGATTGCTGTCGTGCGCAGCGAGCACCTGGCGGTGGCCGGGCTGGTGCCCAGCCTGAGCCTGCGCTACGCGCGCATCGACAGCAACGTCGGCTGGCTGTACAGCCACGACCGCAGCCTGCTCAGCCTGAAATGGGAACGGGCCTTCTGAACGCGCCGCTGCGCTGCACGGTGAACGCGCCGTGGCCGCGATCTTCATTCATCATCACGCGCTCTTGTAGCCCGTTTCGCGCATCCTTGGGCTGTTGCGGCAGAGCTGGGCCGCGTGTATCGAGGAGCGCCGGTCGTGCTGGAAGCGGGCAACAAACCAGAGGGCCTGAAAGGGCTGCGTGTACTGGTGGCGGAGGATGAATTCGCCATCGCGATGTTTCTGGTCGACTATCTGGAGCTGAAAGGCGCACAGGTGGTGGGGCCTGCCGGTGACCTGCAGGCGCTGGGGCGGCTGGTCGATACCCATCCCATCGATGTGGCATTGCTGGACATCAACCTGGGCGGTGAGCAGGTCTATCCGCTGGCCGATCGGCTGGCCGAGACGGGTATCCCCTTCCTGCTGACCTCCGGTTACGACGACAACCTGCCCAGCCGCTTTGCCAGCGCGCCGCGCTGTACCAAGCCTTATCACATCGAAGCGCTGGTGCAGCAGCTGGCCGCGCTGGTGGCGGCGCCGCAGGTCTCTGCGGGCATTGCCTGATTGCGCGGCATGTCGCGCCGTCCTGAAGACATCCACGCCGCCAAGCTGCGTGGCCAGATGCCACCTGCACCGCAGCTGCATGTGCGCCACGATGGCATGGCCGCGCGCATCGCCCGCCACGACTGGTCATCCACGCCGTTGGGTGCCTGCGAGCAGTGGCCGCCCCACCTGCGCGCCACCGTCGACCTGATGCTGGCCCATGGTTTCCCGATGATCGTGCTGTGGGGTGAGCAGGTGGTGCAGCTCTACAACGATGGCTATGCCGAGATTCTGGCCGACAAGCATCCCGGCGGGCTCGGCCAGCCGACCCGCGAGTGCTGGCCCGAGGTCTGGCATATCAATGGGCCCATCTACCAGCGCGTCTGGCAGGGCGAAACCATCACCTACGAGGACAAACTCTATCCCCTGGCGCGCCGCGGGCGGTTGGAGGATGTCTGGTTCACCATTACCTACAGCCCGATCCGTGGCGAGGAAGGGCGCATCAACGGCGTGCTCGTGACCATGTTCGAGACCACAGCGGCGCATGTGGCCCAATCGGCACGCGAGCGCGAAGAGCAGAAGCGGCGGGAGGCGGACCGGCGCCTGGCATTGGCCTTCAAGGTGCTGCCGGTGGGCGTCTGCATTGTCGACACCGAAGGGCGCCTGCAGCTGTCCAACGACCAGATGCGTGCCTACCTGCCCAGCGGCAAGGTTCCCTCCACGGATGAGGTGAACCTGCATCGCTGGCGTGGCTGGCATGCGGACGGCAGCGCCATCGGGCCGGAGGATTTCGCCATCGCCCGTGCGATGCGCGGCGAGACCGTGGTGCCGGGGCTGGAGTTCCAGTATCTGCATGACGATGGGCGCGCGCGCTGGACCCGGGTCGCGGCCGCGCCCCTGCGCGATGGCGACGGTGAGGTCAGCGGCGTATTTGCCATCGCCGTGGACATCGACGATCTCAAGCGTGCCACCGAGCGCCAGTCTGTATTGCTGGCCGAACTGCAGCACCGGGTGCGCAACATCATGTCCACCATCCATGCCATTGCCTGGCGGACCCGCGAGTCGGTCAGCAGCGTGGATGAATACGCTGAACGGTTGTGCGGGCGACTGATGTCGCTGGCGCGCACGCAGAGCCTGCTGACCCGCGGCGCCAATGCCGGGGTCTGCCTGCGTGGCATGCTCGATGAGGAGATCGCGGCGCAGGCGCCGGCAGCGGCGGCCTACCGCCTGCAGGGCGAGGATGTGCTGCTGCCGCCGAAGGCGGCCGAAGTACTGTCCCTGGCGATCCACGAGCTGGCGAGCAATGCCCTGCGGCATGGCGCACTGACCCATGAGGATGGCCGGATCGAGGTGACCTGGGATCTGCAGGTTCAGGCCGGCCAGCCATGGCTGGGTCTGCACTGGTGCGAGCGCCATGCCGAAGTGGAGGACTGGGAGCAGCCCCGGCAGCGTGGCCTTGGCCGGGCGCTGATCGAGCAGCGCGTGCCCTACGAACTCGTCGGCAGCGGCGAGCTGCGCTTTGGCCCGCAGGGCCTGGACGCCTGGATCCGCTTTCCGCTGCGCGAGCGAGACAGCCTGCTGCAGACCGATGCTCCCGGCGCGGCGGCGGGCGGTTCCGGCAGGTAAAAGTCCATTTATCCCCAATTGGGCCAAATTGGGCATAATGGCCTCAACTGTCCCCGTCTGGAGCCGTGCCATGACCCTGCCGCTGGATCTGCCTGGCCTCGAAAAGGCCCCCGCGTCGTCGGTGAAGACCCGTGGCTGGCCGAGCCTGATGCGCACCGTGCGCGAGAAGCAGGCGCTGGTCATCACCAACCACAACCACCCCGAAGCGGTGATCGTGGACATCCGCACCTACCAGGAACTGCTGGCCAAGGCCGCTGGCGGCGATGCCGGTGAGCGCAGCGAAGAACTGCTGCGCCTGCGCGGTGAGTTTGACCAGACCCTGGCCAGCCTGCAGCGCGGGGAGGGGCTGGGCAAGGTGCTGGGCCAGCCGATCCGCCGCGGTCGCAAGGTCACCCTCGGCCGCCCGCTCTGACCGATGGGGCGGATCCTGGTGCTTGCCGGCGTCAATGGCGCCGGCAAGAGTTCGCTGCTGGGTACCTGGCTGGAAGCCGAAGGGCTGGGCTGGTTCAACCCCGATTCGTTCACCCGGCGCCTGGTGGAGGCCGGCTGGCCGCTGCCCGATGCCAATGCGGAGGCCTGGCAGGAAGGCACCCGCCGCCTGCGCCAGGCCATGGCTGATGGCACGGACTTCGCCTTCGAGACCACGCTGGGCGGCAACACCATTCCAGGCCTGCTGCGCGAGGCCTGTGAGCAGCATCATGTGGCGGTATGGTTCTGCGGCCTGGCCAGCGTCGAGCTGCACATCGCCCGCGTCGCTGCGCGGGTAGCGGCCGGTGGCCACGATATTCCGGTGGAGAAGATCCACGCCCGCTTCGATTCGGCGCGCGAGAACCTGCTGGACCTGCTGCCACACCTGGCCGAGCTGCATGTCTACGACAACAGCGCTCCCGCCGACGCCGACGGCTGCGTCGAGCCGCTGCCGGTGCTGGCGATGGCGCATGGCCAGCTGCAGTACCCGGTCTCGGTGGCCGAGCTGCTGCATACGCCGGATTGGGCCAAGCCCATCGTGATGCGTGCGATGGAGTTGAACACCTCGGATTAGATCCACGCCATACGTGGATACCTTTCACACATCGCGCGAAACCGCGCCGTGCACGACTGCCACCGGAGCTGCGGTTAGACTGACCGCACACTCAAGGAGGATGACATGCACGGACCTGCGACGTTCCGCTCCAGTTCTATCTGCCTGGTGCTTGCCGCGCTGGCGCTGTCCTGCATGCCGACGATGGCCGCGTCGCCTGCCGCCAAGCGACCATCGCCGCCCAGCCTGGTGCAGGCCTTCCACGCCGCCGAAGCCAACCTGCGGCTGATTCCCGGCGGCGACATTGAATCCGACTTCCGCCCGGTTTGGACCGCTGTTGCCGATCTCGATGGCGATGGCCGTGCCGAGGTCGTGTATTTCTACACGTCCGACTATTCCGGCGGCAGCTTCGCCCAAAGCAACGTTGTTGCGGTGATGACGGCGCTGACGGCAAACGATCCGCGCGGCCGGGAGAACCCGAACAGCCTGTCGCCGGTGGAAGCAGAGGACTATGCCGCCATCCGCAGGTATGGCTATGCTGACGACGCGGCTGAACAGATTCCAGGCGCCACCCGTGCCATCCGCATCCAGGGTGATCGCATCGTTGTCGATTTCACTGTCAGTGCCGGCGCGACGGTCTGCGAATGGAAGAGCCCGAACCGCCACGTCTGTCCGCCGGACGGAAACTACACATGGACGCTGCGTTGGACGCCGGGGAAGCTGACTCACATCAGGAAATAGCGCCAGGGAGTGCCGGGCGTATTCGCCCGGCGCCACTGGCCCCGTAGGTCCACGCCAAGCGGGGACCGCGTTCTGCGGCCGGCCTCAGGCCGGCTTCACCTGCTCAGGCTCCGCAGCCTCCGGCAGTGGTGGCAAGGTCGAGTCCACCGTTACCGGTACATCGCTCTTCAACAACGCAGCGGCTTCCCTGTCGCTGCCCACTGCCGGCGGTGAGCCACGCAGCGGCAGGCCGGCGGTCTCCTTCACGAACAGCATGGTCACCAGCCCGATCACCGCCGCGCCCATCAGGTAATAGGCCGGCACCAGCGGGTCGCCGGTACGTTCCACCAGCCACGCGGTCACCAGTGGCGTGGTGCCACCGAACAGCGACACCGACACGTTGAATGCGATCGACAGCGCGCTGTAGCGCACCGGCGTATAGAACAGCGCCGGCAGCGTGGACGGCATCGAACTGGTGAAGCACACCAGTGCCAGGCCCAGCAGCATCAGGCCAAGGAAGATCAGCCCGTCGTTGCCGCTGCCGACCAGCAGCAGGCACGGAATCGCCAGCACCAGCAGCGCGATGCAGGCACCAATGATCATCGGTCGGCGGCCCAGCCTGTCACTGAACAACCCGCCGACGATGTTCAGCGGCATCATCACCAGCATCACGATGATGATCAGCAGCAGGCCCTTGCTCTCGGCATAGCCCATGGTGACGCTGAGGTAGCTGGGCATGTAGGTCAGCAGCATGTAGTCGGTGACGTTGAACACCAGCACCAGGCCCATGCACACCAGCAGTTGGCGACCATGCACCTGGAACAGTGCGCCCAGCCCCGGCCGGTCGTGCTCGCGCTTCTCGGCTTCTTCGGCGAACGCGCGGAACGCCGGGGTTTCCTCCAGCTTCATGCGCATGTACAGGCCGAGCAGGCCCAACGGGCCGGCCACCAGGAATGGAATGCGCCAGCCCCAGTCCAGCATCTGCTCGCTGCTCAGCAGCATGTGCAGCGCAGTGACGGTACCGGCGCCTGCGATGTAGCCGCCCAGCGTGCCGAACTCCAGCCAGCTGCCCATCAACCCACGGTTGCGGTCGGTGGAATACTCGGCGATGAAGGTGGCCGCACCGCCGTACTCGCCACCGGTGGAGAAGCCCTGCACCACGCGCGCCAGCAGCAACAGCACCGGCGCCCAGATGCCGATGCGCTCGTAGGACGGAATCAGGCCGATGGCAAACGTGCCCAGCGCCATCAGGATCATGGTGAACGCCAGCACTTTCTGGCGGCCGTAGCGATCCCCCAGCGGGCCGAACACAAGGCCGCCGAGCGGACGCACCAGGAACGCCACGGTAAAGGTGGCGAAGGCGGCGATCACCTGTGCGGTGGGGTTGCTGGACGGGAAGAACACCTGGCCGATGGTGACGGCCAGATAGCCGTAGACACCGAAGTCGAACCACTCCATGGCATTGCCGAGTGCGGCGGCACCGACGGCGCGCTTGAGCATGGGCGTATCGACGACGGTGATCTCATCGACCTTCAGATGGCGGCGGCGTTTGAACCAGCCGAAATGGGCATGTGCATCGGGGGTGTCCTGCATGGGGGCTCCCTGGGAGGTTTGAAATGGAGAAAACGGCGGCATGCGTGGATGCACGCGCACGGCGTGGCACCGCCGTTTCGGCGGAAGCACGGCAACGGGATCACGACGGCCGCGCGGTCAGCGGCCGGGAATCACAGCGATGCGGGGGATGCAGGCGAAGTGCCTGCGGGCGTCATCCGCCAGGATCCAGCGCGAGGCGATGGATGGGCGGAGCAGGAACATGCGTGGCAAGCGGAGCGCCGGTCGGCAGTGCTTTCCACGTAACAGGTGCGCCCGTCACGTAGTGGGTCGTGTCGATCATCCGTTCATCATAACGGCACGCGCGTGAGCGTGCAGCGAAGCGCAGTTGTCTGCACGCTGTGTTCCATCATGCCTGTTCATCTGCAAAGCAATGATGACGTGCGTTGAACGGAATCTGGTCGTGCTGCTCACATGCCGCCCTCTACGTTGTGGGCGAACGCAACAGAGAAGGAGCATCGCATGACCCGTCGCATTCCCGAAGGTACGCTTGTGGTTGTCGCCGATGGCGGTTCGGCCCGTGTATTCACCAATGTCGGCAGCGATCACCAGCTGGCCTTGAAGCAGGAAGGCGAACTGCGCCTGCAGGACATCAGCGAGCAGGGTGTATCCGGGCAGGGGCCTGCGGGTGCAGTGCCGAAGGACATGTCGGTATCCCAGCTCAACGAGGCGACGTTCGCCAAGCAGGTGGCGGAACAGCTCAATGAGGATGCGTTGAAGAACCGCTATGCACACCTGGTGTTGATCGCTGATCCGACCACGCTGGGACGCATCCGTCCGCTGCTGCACAAGGAAACCCAGGCCCGCCTGCTGGGCGACATCGCCAAGGACCTGACCAACGCGCCGTTGGCGGATATCCAGAAGGCGCTGGCGGCGTAGCGCGGATGCCATTCATGCGCGATCACCTGTCGGCGGAGCCCGACCGCTTGGATGTGGAGGCGCAGGTCGGCTGGCTGCTTCTCGAGTTTGGCGCGCCCTGGTGTGGCCACTGCCAGGCCGCGCAGCCCGCGTTGCAGGCCTTTGTCGAAGCGAACGATCTGCCGCACTGGAAGATCGAGGATGGCAAGGGCAGGCCCCTGGGCCGAGCGTTCAAAGTGAAGCTGTGGCCGACGGTGGTGCTGCTGCACGATGGAGACGAGGTCGCGCGGGTAGCGAGGCCGCTGGACAGCGCGGACCTCATGTCATTGCAGGGCGCGCTTCCCGATTGAGGAGTGAACCGGGCGCAGCACGCGGGGCAGTCGCACTGCAGCATGCGGCGTGACAGGCCCGGTGCTAGCATCCGGCTATCACCTGAATCGATCCAAATGCCGATGCCCACGCTGGACCGTCGTCTCCTGATCGCTGTCGCCGCCACGGCGATGCTCGCTTCCGGCCTGGCTTCGGCCGCGCCTGCCAGAACCGCCGCCGACAAGGCCTATGCATCGGTGGACCCGTTCATCGGCACCGGTGGCGAAGGTCACACCTATCCGGGTGCGACGGTACCGTTCGGCATGGTCCAGCTCAGCCCGGATACGCGTATCCAGCCGCGCGAGAAGGCCTACGGTTGGGCGGCCGGCTACCGCTACGACGACAGCAGCATCGTCGGCTTCTCGCACACCCATTTTTCCGGCACTGGCCATTCCGATCTGGGCGACATCCTGCTGATGCCGTTCATCGGCAGTCCCGGCCTGGAGCGTGGCGATCCCGAGAAGCCGCGCAGCGGCTATGCCTCCCGCTTCCGCCATGATGACGAGAAAGCGGAGCCGGGCTACTACGCGGTCACGTTGGACGATTACAAGGTGCGTGCCGAGCTGACCACCAGTACCCGCGTGGGCGTGCATCGCTGTGCGTTCCCCAAGGGCACCGACGCCAAGGTGCTGCTGGACATGCGCACCAGCATGTACGACTACCCGGGCAAAGTGCTGTGGTCGCGGGTGCGGGTGCGTGCCGACGGCACGGTGACCGGCTTCCGCGAGACACGCGGCTGGGCGCCGGGCCGCCAGCTGTATTTCGCGATGCGCTTCTCGCGCCCGCTGGCCGGGCATGAGCTGCACAACACCGAGCAGGACATCGTCTACAAGGGCTTCCCGCCGCCGGGCGAGAAGGATCCGTCCCAGCGCGCACAGATCGAGGGCCGTCAGCTGGTCGGTACCTTCGCATTCGGCAAGCTGGACGCACCGCTGGTGGTCAAGGTTGCCATCTCGCCGGTCAGCGAGGCCGGCGCCATTGCCAACCTCGACGCGGAAGTGGCCGACTTCGATTTCGACCGCGTGCGTGCGCAGGCGAAACAGGAATGGACGCAGGCGCTGTCTGTGCTTGATATCGATGCACCCGAGCACGCTCGCCGCAGCGCCTA